>NZ_NKFG01000002.1:0-245093 GCF_002223155.1 Burkholderia sp. AU31652
TGGGGACTAGATCCCCTTGAAGGGTCGTTCGAGACCAGGACGTTGATAGGTCAGGTGTGTAAGCGCAGTAATGCGTTCAGCTAACTGATACTAATTGCCCGTAAGGCTTGATCCTATAACAAGTCTGTCTCGCGCTGATAACAGCGCGTCGGACTGGTTGGATTCTCGTGTGTGATACACACAACTCAAGATTACTGCTTCTTCCCAGATTGGTTGTGCTGCGAAGCCAGCACAACAACCCTCTTTGCCTGATGACCATAGCGAGTCGGTCCCACCCCTTCCCATCCCGAACAGGACCGTGAAACGACTCTACGCCGATGATAGTGCGGATTCCCGTGTGAAAGTAGGTAATCGTCAGGCTCCCTAAGCCAGAAACCCCCGCCCGAAAGGCGGGGGTTTTTGCATTTGAGCGGCGGAAATGCATGGGCACGCGGAGTGGACGGCCTGGCCATATCCAGGCGCCGAATACATCGATTCAGCCACCTGCCGTTCTCGAGAACTCGCAGCGTTGCGCTACTGATCAAACGGATCGAGCTGGTTCCGCACTGGTAGCTGGCGTTGGCTGAAACCCAAATTCAAACATCCATCTTCCCTCTGTTCACGAGGACGGCGGCCAGGTCGAGTAGCGACTCCATTTCGCGTATCTGACTACCGCTCGGGGCAGATTTGAGCGTCGCCGGGCTGCGGCCCGGTGGGGCATTGCCAACTCCTCGATTGCCGATTCTCGGGCGTCGCTCATCGGCGTATCGAGCTCATCCTCGGCCAAAAATCACTAATGCAATTTCGTGCCTACCGAGCATGTTTCACGGCCTCCGTCACCACACGAGCCGTCAAGCATACCGGGCAACGGGTCGCCGCTATGGACGTTTGGCGCGTTCTCGCTGCGCGCGCTGAGTGGCTGATGCCCATCGAGCGTACGAAGTCGAATCGTGCCGTGAATCGCATTGTGTAGCCATCCAGGGTGGTTTGTGACTCAATTCGTTGCATCTTCGCTCAAGTCGGCTTGAGCAAAGGAACGGGTGCGTGTAACCCACCGGATGGACAGGGGCGCTGCTAGCGCGAACCTGCGTCCGCGAGTTCGTCGACCCGATAGCATCAGAAATCCGCGCTGTCCTTTTGACAAGCACGGGCTGTCCATCTCGCAACGCATCGATTTCTTCGATGAGTGAATACGCCGTGCCGCCAAAGCAGTTTCGCCCTTCACCCATTAACGCGAAGTGCTTGCCGCCGGCGTCGATGCCGGTCGATCGCACGACGCATGCGGTACTCGGATCCCGGAGTGCGGAGCCATCGCCCGGCGGAAACCGGTGGGCCGTGTTCCTGCGTTGATTTCGGGTTAGCACGACCAACGCCGGGCAGCGAGCAGTCGATGTCGAAGACTGGATGTCGCACGCCAGCTTTCCGTCGTCGTCGGATGGATGCGGAGCGGAGAACGCGCCGGCGTCGAATCCTGTGCAGGTACTAGCGTTCAGCTGCACGAGGCGGGCATCGTACGGGCATGCGGGATGTCTTGCGTATGCCGTGGATTCGCTGCGGTAGGCCGTCCAGATGTTGACGTTGGCCGGCTTGCGTGATGGTGAAAGGCAGTGGGCGGCATATTGCAGAATGTTCGCCGAGATCGCGTCGACAAGCCTGCGGGGCAGGCCCAGGCGGCGCCGCATATCATCGCCGAGTAGTGGCTGCAATGCGTCGATGCGGGCTGGGCCGCCGGACTCACCTTCTAGCACACTATCGCCAGCGCCGACGAGGTACGTGGACGCATCGTTGAGCAGCCACGCATAGGCGATTGCATCTTCGCTAAGCGGGGGGGGCAACGAAACCGACGTGTTCCGAACCGAGGCGCCCGGCATCGAGCGCGGGTTTCAGTCGGTCATATGCGGAGAGCAATGAAGCTGCCGCGCTGCGTCCTGGGGCGTGGCTGTCGGCAGTGCCTGCTGGCGGATCCTGGTGATCGTGCTCGAGCGACACCAGGCATCTGACGGACCGGCGGCATGCGCGGTCAAAGCCATGCAGGTCATCGCACGGGCAAGCAGGCGCATGAGGATCAGAACCGGAGGCGGGCAGTTGGTCTGCGATGGTATCGCGGCTGTGGCTGAAGTCGGCTGGGGTCGGTGTCGCGCGCACCGCTTCCTGTCGGTAGCCGTGGCCACAGGATCCTATGCAGTTGCTGGAAAACGCCCGAAAGCCTCGTCACGTATATCGCCCGCAGGTCCGATCAGGCAGCCGGTGAGATTGGAAGCAATATCCCCCAAAGTATCGGGGGCGGATCGGTGGGCCCACTCGGCACGAAATTTGCGGAAATTTTTCGTTTACCCGCTTGGCAGAGTGCGGAAGAGGTCGTATGATGGCGGTCTTTCGTTTTCAGCGTAGATGCAGATCGACGTTGAGGGCGGAGTCTGACGAAGATGTGGCACTGATCAGCAGCACCCATGCTTGCCTTAGCCGGGCAAGGGCGGGAGATCGGTGGTCAAGCAGGTGTCGGGAAGGAAGTGAAAATAATCTTCCGGATCCGCTTGACAGAAGTGCGATGCACCCCCATAATCGTCAGTTCTCTACGGAGGGGTGCCCGAGTGGCTAAAGGGGGCAGACTGTAAATCTGTTGGCTTACGCCTACGTTGGTTCGAATCCAACCTCCTCCACCAAGATTATCAGCGCAGTGAGCGGTAAGGAATCGTTTGTGGCCCGTGCGGGTGTAGCTCAATGGTAGAGCAGAAGCCTTCCAAGCTTACGACGAGGGTTCGATTCCCTTCACCCGCTCCAGACCGCGAAGTTGAAGCGTAAAGCGCCCATGTGGCTCAGTGGTAGAGCACTCCCTTGGTAAGGGAGAGGTCGGCAGTTCGATCCTGCCCATGGGCACCAGCAGTAAAAAGTCAGTGTCTTGTTTGCGCGCGGCGCAACCTGTGAAATTCCTTCTGGGAGTCGAAAATGGCCAAGGGTAAATTTGAGCGGACCAAGCCGCACGTGAACGTTGGTACGATTGGTCACGTTGACCACGGCAAGACGACGCTGACGGCAGCGATCACGACGGTTCTGACGAAGAAGTTCGGCGGCGAAGCGAAGGCATACGACCAGATCGACGCGGCACCGGAAGAAAAGGCGCGCGGCATCACGATCAACACGGCACACGTCGAGTACGAAACGGCTAACCGCCACTACGCACACGTCGACTGCCCGGGCCACGCTGACTATGTGAAGAACATGATCACGGGCGCAGCGCAGATGGACGGCGCGATCCTGGTTTGCTCGGCAGCTGACGGCCCGATGCCGCAGACGCGTGAGCACATCCTGCTGGCACGTCAGGTTGGCGTTCCGTACATCATCGTGTTCCTGAACAAGTGCGACATGGTGGACGACGCTGAACTGCTCGAACTGGTCGAGATGGAAGTTCGCGAACTCCTGTCGAAGTACGACTTCCCGGGCGACGACACGCCGATCGTGAAGGGTTCGGCCAAGCTGGCGCTGGAAGGCGACACGGGCGAGCTGGGCGAAGTGGCGATCATGAGCCTGGCCGACGCGCTGGACACGTACATCCCGACGCCGGAGCGTGCAGTTGACGGCGCGTTCCTGATGCCGGTGGAAGACGTGTTCTCGATCTCGGGCCGTGGTACGGTTGTGACGGGTCGCGTTGAGCGCGGCATCGTGAAGGTCGGCGAAGAAATCGAAATCGTCGGTATCAAGCCGACGGTGAAGACGACCTGCACGGGCGTTGAAATGTTCCGCAAGCTGCTGGACCAAGGTCAAGCAGGCGACAACGTTGGTATCCTGCTGCGCGGCACGAAGCGTGAAGACGTGGAGCGTGGCCAGGTTCTGGCGAAGCCGGGTTCGATCACGCCGCACACGCACTTCACGGCTGAAGTGTACGTGCTGAGCAAGGACGAAGGCGGCCGTCACACGCCGTTCTTCAACAACTACCGTCCGCAGTTCTACTTCCGTACGACGGACGTGACGGGCTCGATCGAGCTGCCGAAGGACAAGGAAATGGTGATGCCGGGCGACAACGTGTCGATCACGGTGAAGCTGATCGCTCCGATCGCGATGGAAGAAGGTCTGCGCTTCGCAATCCGCGAAGGCGGCCGTACGGTCGGCGCCGGCGTCGTCGCCAAGATCATCGAGTAAGCCAGTTATTCGTTGATCGACAGTTTTGGGGCTGGCAACAGCCAGCCCCAGCATGGTTTAGGGGTATAGCTCAACTGGCAGAGCGTCGGTCTCCAAAACCGAAGGTTGGGGGTTCGATTCCCTCTGCCCCTGCCAAAAAATAGCCACGTGTCCTACGTGGCATTTGTTTTAAGGTGTTATGGCGAATCCATCCGTCGAAACTGTAAATACCTCCGGCGATAAGCTGATGCTGGCCCTGGGCGTATTGTTGGTCTTGGCCGGATTCGTAGGCTTCTTCTGGCTGGCCAATCAGCAGTGGTATGTCCGCGGTGCTGCGTTGGCGGTAGGTATCATCGCCGGCGTGGCCGTCGGTCTGATGTCCGCACCTGGCAAGAGTCTCATCGCCTTTGCCAAGGATTCGTACAAGGAAGTCCGGAAGGTCGTTTGGCCCACCCGCAAGGAAGCAACGCAAACCACACTCGTCGTGTTCGGTTTCGTGCTCGTGATGGCGATTTTCCTCTGGTTGAGTGACAAATCGATCGAGTGGGTGATTTTCTCGGCGATTCTGGGTTGGAAATGATATGAGCGATACTCCGGCATCCCCGAGCGGAAAGCGTTGGTACGTCGTGCACGCCTACTCCGGTATGGAGAAGAGCGTGCAGCGTGCGCTTCAGGAGCGCATCGAACGTGCTGGCATGCAGGACAAATTCGGTCAGATCCTGGTCCCGACCGAAGAAGTGGTCGAAGTCAAAGGCGGCCACAAGGCAGTGACTGAGCGTCGTTTCTTCCCCGGCTACGTGCTGGTTGAGATGGAAATGACGGACGAAACGTGGCACCTCGTGAAGAACACCGCGAAGGTCACCGGTTTCGTCGGCGGTGCGCGCAACCGCCCGACCCCGATTTCCCCGAAGGAAGTCGAGAAGATCATGTCGCAGATGCAGGAAGGCGTTGAGAAGCCGCGCCCGAAGACCCTGTTCGAAGTCGGCGAGATGGTGCGTGTCAAGGAAGGCCCGTTCACGGACTTCAATGGCACCGTCGAAGAAGTCAACTACGAAAAATCGCGCGTGCGTGTGTCGGTCACCATCTTTGGCCGATCCACTCCGGTCGAACTCGAGTTCGGTCAGGTCGAAAAAGTTTGATCCCGATTCGGTGGGCAGCCTCGGCTGCCCACCTTCGCGCTTACGGTCCGCGTCATGGCCGTTGAGGAGCGTCAGTAGCCCGTGGCGAAAGCGCGTTATTACTCACCGAACGCCTTCTCTGGCGTTCCAATGAGGTTCACAAATGGCAAAGAAGATTATCGGCTTTATCAAGCTGCAGATCCCTGCAGGTAAAGCCAACCCGTCGCCGCCGGTCGGTCCGGCACTGGGCCAGCGCGGCCTGAACATCATGGAGTTCTGCAAGGCGTTCAACGCGCAGACTCAAGGCATGGAGCCGGGTCTGCCGGTGCCGGTGGTCATCACGGCATTCGCTGACAAGAGCTTCACGTTCGTGATGAAGACGCCGCCGGCGACCGTCCTGATCAAGAAGGCGGCGAAGGTGGACAAGGGCTCGAGCAAGCCGCACACCGACAAGGTCGGTTCGATCACGCGCGCTCAAGCCGAAGAAATCGCGAAGACCAAGATGCCGGATCTTACGGCAGCTGATCTGGACGCAGCCGTTCGCACCATCGCTGGTAGCGCACGCTCGATGGGCATCACTGTGGAGGGCGTGTAAATGGCTAAGATCTCCAAGCGCCGTCAGGCATTTGCCGCCAAGGTTGATCGTCAGAAGCTGTACGCGATCGAAGACGCACTGAGCCTCGTGAAGGAATGCGCGAGCGCGAAGTTCGACGAGTCGATCGACGTCGCAGTCCAGCTCGGCATCGATGCGAAGAAGTCGGATCAAGTCGTTCGTGGTTCGGTCGTTCTGCCGGCAGGTACGGGCAAGTCGGTTCGCGTTGCTGTGTTCGCGCAAGGCGAGAAGGCTGAACAAGCACGTGCAGCAGGCGCGGAAATCGTCGGTATGGAAGACCTGGCAGAGCAGATCAAGGCTGGCCAGATGGACTTCGACATCGTGATCGCTTCGCCGGACACGATGCGTATCGTCGGTACGCTCGGCCAGATCCTGGGCCCGCGCGGCCTGATGCCGAACCCGAAGGTCGGTACGGTCACGCCGGACGTCGCAACCGCCGTCAAGAACGCGAAGGCTGGTCAGGTGCAATTCCGTGTCGACAAGGCCGGTATCATCCACGCGACCATCGGCCGTGCATCGTTCGAGCCGACCGCACTGCGTTCGAACCTGTCGGCACTGATCGAAGCGCTGCAGAAGGCAAAGCCGGCAACGAGCAAGGGCGTCTACCTGCGCAAGATCGCACTGTCGAGCACGATGGGCGTCGGCGTGCGTGTCGACCAGGCTACGCTGGCAGCACAGTAAGCAAGTATTCGGGCCGCTTCGTTCGCGAAGCGGCCTACATGGGCTTTGGGCGGTTGTTCGTGCGGTAGGGCGGGCAACCGGTTATCAAAGACCGTTGGTGGGGCGCAGCAGTCAGGTGATCCCTTAATTCAAGCCAACGCAGATGGCGAACCCGAAAAAGTTTTGCAGTGGTGAAGCCGCAGGCCGCGAAGTGATTCCCGGCGTGAGGTGGAAATACTCCTAACGAGGTCGGACGCCGTTGTTGAACGAGGTACGTGAGGTTTCGGCCATGCCGGCCGCGCCGAACGTATCGTTTCTGGAGGCTAACCGTGCCGCTTAATAGAGAAGACAAGCAAGCCGTCGTCGCTGAGGTTTCCGCGCAAGTCGCGAAGGCCCAGACCGTTGTGCTGGCTGAGTATCGTGGAATTGCGGTTGGCGATCTGACCAAGCTGCGCGCGAAAGCGCGTGAGCAACAGGTTTACCTGCGCGTGTTGAAGAACACGCTGGCGCGTCGCGCTGTTGAAGGTACGCCGTTTGCTCCGCTGGCAGAGCAGATGACTGGCCCGTTGATCTACGGCATCTCGGAAGATGCAATTGCTGCTGCTAAGGTCGTCAACGACTTCAGCAAGAGCAATGACAAGTTGGTCATCAAGGCTGGTTCGTTCGATGGCAAGGTGATGGACAAGGCTGGCGTGCAAGCGCTGGCAAGCATCCCGAGCCGCGAAGAACTGCTCTCGAAGCTGCTGTTCGTTATGCAATCGCCTGTTTCGGGCTTCGCGCGCGCTCTGGCCGCGCTGGCCGAGAAGAAGCAAGCGGAAGCTGCGTAATCGAGCGTGCATCAGCGTCATTGATCGCTGGCTGTATCCGAATTCAATTTAGGAGTATTTCAAATGGCAATCGCAAAAGAAGACATCCTGGCAGCAGTCGAAGGGATGACCGTTCTGGAACTGAACGAACTGGTCAAGGCATTCGAAGAGAAGTTTGGCGTGTCGGCAGCTGCAGTGGCAGTCGCTGGCCCGGCAGGCGGCGGCGCAGCTGCTGCAGCAGAAGAGAAGACCGAATTCACGGTCGTTCTGGCTGAAGCAGGCAGCAACAAGGTTGCAGTCATCAAGGCAGTTCGCGAACTGACGGGCCTGGGCCTGAAGGAAGCGAAGGACGTCGTTGACGGCGCACCGAAGGCTGTCAAGGAAGGCGTCGACAAGGCTGCTGCTGAAGAAGCCAAGAAGAAGCTGGAAGAAGCAGGCGCGAAGGTCGAAGTCAAGTAAGTTTCGGCGCGCTGTGCGAAGGCTGGCGGTATTTTCACCGCCGGCCTTTTTGTGCTTTGTGGGGACGTTATTCTGGCACTCATTCGGGAGCCCGAATAATCGGCCCCAGAAGCCAAAGAAAACCGCCTGATCGTTGTCATTGGTCACGAATGGCGGTTCTCTTTGTCTTCTGAAGCGACTGCAGAAGGCAAGTTTGGTCGGGTAGCGGGCAACACAGGCATCCGCTGCCGTCAGCCAGCGGTTGGTAGCGGCCAACCACCAAGCTTCTCGGCTCGTTCAAGCCGTCGGACGGCCATCGGGTCTCAGTCGGTGAACACTCGGGTTTGAAACGTCCAGGTATTCCGCCTCGATAGCACCCGCCGTGATTCGGAGATCGTATGCAATATTCCTTCACCGAGAAGAAGCGCATTCGCAAGAGTTTCGCGAAGCGCCCCATCGTTCACCAAGTTCCTTTCTTGCTGGCTACCCAGCTTGAATCATTCAGCACGTTTCTGCAAGCCGATGTGCCGGCCACGCAACGCAAGCCTGAAGGTTTGCAGGCCGCGTTCACATCGGTATTTCCCATTGTTTCGCACAACGGTTTCGCACGTCTCGAGTTCGTGAGCTATGCGTTGTCCGCGCCGGCATTCAACATCAAGGAATGCCAGCAGCGCGGCCTGACGTACTGCTCCGCGCTGCGCGCGAAGGTCCGCCTTGTCATCCTCGACAAGGAATCGCCGAACAAGCCGGTCGTCAAGGAAGTGAAAGAGCAGGAAGTGTACATGGGCGAAATTCCGCTCATGACGCCGACGGGCTCGTTCGTCATCAACGGCACCGAGCGTGTCATCGTCTCGCAGCTGCACCGTTCGCCGGGCGTGTTCTTCGAACACGACAAGGGCAAGACGCACAGCTCGGGCAAGCTGCTGTTCTCGGCACGGATCATTCCGTACCGCGGCTCGTGGCTCGACTTCGAATTCGATCCGAAGGACATCCTGTACTTCCGCGTCGACCGTCGCCGCAAGATGCCGGTCACGATCCTGCTGAAGGCCATCGGCCTCACGCCGGAACAGATCCTCGCGAACTTCTTCGTATTCGACAACTTCACGCTGATGGACGAAGGCGCGCAACTCGAGTTCGTGCCCGAGCGCCTGCGTGGTGAAGTCGCGCGCTTCGACATCACGGATCGTGATGGCAAGGTCATCGTCCAGAAAGACAAGCGGATCAACGCGAAGCACATTCGCGACCTCGAAGCCGCGAAGACCAAGTTCATCTCGGTGCCGGAAGACTATCTGCTCGGCCGCGTGCTGGCGAAGAACGTCGTCGACGGCGACACCGGCGAAGTGATCGCGAGCGCGAACGACGAAGTCACGGAAAGCGTGCTCGAGAAGCTGCGCGAAGCGGGCATCAAGGACATCCAGACGCTCTACACGAACGACCTGGACCAGGGCCCGTACATCTCGTCGACGCTGCGTGTCGACGAAACGACCGACAAGACGGCCGCGCGCATCGCGATCTACCGCATGATGCGTCCGGGCGAGCCGCCGACCGAAGAAGCGGTCGAGGCACTGTTCAACCGTCTGTTCTACAGCGAAGAAGCGTACGACCTGTCGAAGGTCGGCCGTATGAAGTTCAACCGCCGCGTCAGCCGTGACGAGATCACCGGCCCGATGACGCTGCAGGACGACGACATCCTCGCGACGATCAAGATCCTCGTCGAGCTGCGCAACGGCAAGGGCGAAGTGGACGACATCGACCACCTCGGCAACCGTCGTGTGCGTTGCGTCGGCGAACTGGCGGAAAACCAGTTCCGCGCAGGTCTCGTGCGTGTCGAGCGCGCGGTCAAGGAACGCCTCGGCCAGGCCGAAAGCGAAAACCTGATGCCGCACGACCTGATCAACTCGAAGCCGATTTCGTCGGCGATCCGCGAGTTCTTCGGTTCGTCGCAGCTGTCGCAGTTCATGGACCAGACCAACCCGCTGTCGGAAATCACGCACAAGCGTCGTGTTTCCGCACTGGGCCCGGGCGGTCTGACGCGCGAACGCGCAGGCTTTGAAGTCCGCGACGTGCACCCGACCCACTATGGCCGCGTGTGCCCGATCGAAACGCCGGAAGGTCCGAACATCGGCCTGATCAACTCGCTCGCACTGTATGCGCACCTGAACGAGTATGGCTTCCTCGAGACGCCGTACCGCAAGGTCGTGGACAGCAAGGTGACCGACCAGATCGACTACCTGTCGGCGATCGAAGAAGGCCGCTACATGATCGCGCAGGCAAACGCCGCGATCGACGAGAACGGCCAACTGATCGACGAACTCGTGTCGTCGCGTGAAGCCGGCGAAACGATGATGGTCACGCCGGACCGTATCCAGTACATGGACGTCGCGCCGTCGCAGATCGTGTCGGTCGCAGCCTCGCTGATTCCGTTCCTCGAGCACGATGACGCGAACCGTGCGCTGATGGGTTCGAACATGCAGCGTCAGGCCGTGCCGTGTCTGCGTCCGGAAAAGCCGGTCGTCGGTACGGGCATCGAGCGCACCTGTGCGGTCGACTCGGGTACGACGGTTCAGGCGTTCCGCGGCGGCGTCGTCGACTATGTCGACGCAGGCCGTATCGTGATTCGCGTGAACGACGACGAAGCAGTCGCAGGTGAAGTCGGTGTCGACATCTACAACCTGATCAAGTACACGCGTTCGAACCAGAACACGAACATCAACCAGCGTCCGATCGTGAAGATGGGCGACAAGGTCTCGCGCGGCGACGTGCTGGCCGACGGCGCCTCGACGGACCTGGGTGAGCTCGCGCTCGGCCAGAACATGCTGATCGCGTTCATGCCGTGGAACGGCTACAACTTCGAGGATTCGATCCTGATCTCGGAGAAGGTCGTGGCCGACGATCGCTACACGTCGATCCACATCGAAGAGCTGAACGTCGTTGCACGTGACACGAAGCTCGGGCCGGAAGAAATCACGCGCGACATCTCGAACCTGGCGGAAGTCCAGCTCGGCCGTCTCGACGAATCGGGCATCGTGTACATCGGTGCTGAAGTCGAAGCAGGCGACGTGCTGGTCGGCAAGGTCACGCCGAAGGGCGAGACCCAGCTGACGCCGGAAGAGAAGCTGCTGCGCGCGATCTTCGGCGAGAAGGCCTCGGACGTGAAGGACACGTCGCTGCGCGTGCCGTCGGGCATGAGCGGCACCGTGATCGACGTCCAGGTGTTCACGCGTGAAGGCATCCAGCGCGACAAGCGTGCGCAACAGATCATCGACGACGAACTGAAGCGTTACCGTCTCGACCTGAACGACCAGCTGCGCATCGTGGAAGGCGACGCGTTCCAGCGTCTCGCACGCATGCTGGTGGGCAAGGTCGCGAACGGCGGTCCGAAGAAGCTCGCGAAGGGCACGAAGATCGACCAGGCTTACCTGGAAGACCTCGACCACTACCACTGGTTCGACATCCGCCTCGCGGACGACGAAGCAGCGGCGCAGCTCGAAGCGATCAAGAACTCGATCGAAGAAAAGCGTCACCAGTTCGACCTCGCGTTCGAAGAGAAGCGCAAGAAGCTCACGCAAGGCGACGAACTGCCGCCGGGCGTGCTGAAGATGGTCAAGGTGTACCTCGCGGTCAAGCGTCGCCTGCAGCCTGGCGACAAGATGGCAGGTCGTCACGGTAACAAGGGTGTCGTGTCGAAGATCGTCCCGATCGAAGACATGCCGTACATGGCCGATGGCCGTCCGGCAGACGTCGTGCTGAACCCGCTGGGCGTTCCGTCGCGGATGAACGTGGGTCAGGTTCTGGAAGTGCACCTCGGCTGGGCCGCGAAGGGCCTCGGCTGGCGTATCGGCGAAATGCTGCAGCGTCAGGCGAAGATCGAGGAACTGCGCGTGTTCCTGACGAAGATCTACAACGACTCGGGCCGCCAGGAAGACCTGGAAAGCTTCACCGACGAAGAGATCCTCGAACTCGCGAAGAACCTGCGCGAAGGCGTGCCGTTCGCAACGCCGGTGTTCGACGGTGCGACCGAGGAAGAAATGGGCAAGATGCTCGACCTCGCGTTCCCGGACGACATCGCTGAACAGCTCGGCATGAACCCGTCGAAGAACCAGGTCCGTCTGTACGACGGCCGCACGGGTGAAATGTTCGAACGTCGCGTGACGCTCGGCTACATGCACTACCTGAAGCTGCACCACTTGGTCGACGACAAGATGCACGCGCGCTCGACCGGCCCGTACTCGCTCGTCACGCAGCAGCCGCTGGGTGGTAAGGCGCAGTTCGGTGGCCAGCGTTTCGGTGAAATGGAAGTGTGGGCACTCGAAGCGTACGGCGCGTCCTACGTGCTGCAGGAAATGCTGACGGTGAAGTCGGACGACGTGACCGGCCGGACGAAGGTGTACGAAAACCTCGTCAAGGGCGACCACGTGATCGATGCAGGCATGCCGGAATCCTTCAACGTGCTCGTGAAGGAAATCCGCTCGCTCGGTATCGATATCGATCTCGACCGCAATTAATCGGACTACGGAGAGAAAGCAATGAAAGCTCTGCTCGATCTATTCAAGCAAGTCCAACAGGAAGAAGTTTTCGACGCGATCAAGATCGGTCTGGCCTCGCCGGACAAGATCCGTTCGTGGTCGTTCGGCGAAGTGAAGAAGCCGGAGACCATCAACTACCGTACGTTCAAGCCGGAACGCGATGGTCTCTTCTGCGCGAAGATCTTCGGGCCGATCAAGGACTACGAGTGCCTGTGCGGCAAGTACAAGCGTCTGAAGCACCGCGGCGTGATCTGCGAGAAGTGCGGCGTCGAAGTGACGCTGGCGAAGGTGCGTCGCGAACGGATGGGCCACATCGAGCTGGCCTCGCCGGTCGCTCACATCTGGTTCCTGAAGTCGCTGCCGTCGCGTCTGGGCATGGTGCTCGACATGACGCTGCGCGACATCGAACGCGTGCTGTACTTCGAAGCCTATGTGGTGATCGAACCGGGCATGACGCCGCTGAAGGCGCGGCAGATCATGACCGAAGAGGATTACTACAACAAGGTCGAGGAATACGGCGACGAATTCCGTGCCGAAATGGGCGCGGAAGGCGTGCGTGAACTGCTGCGCGCGATCAACATCGACGAGCAGGTCGAGACGCTGCGCACCGAGCTGAAGAACACCGGCTCGGAAGCGAAGATCAAGAAGTACGCGAAGCGCCTGAAGGTCCTCGAGGCATTCCAGCGCTCGGGCATCAAGCCCGAGTGGATGATCCTCGAAGTGCTGCCGGTGCTGCCGCCGGAACTGCGTCCGCTCGTGCCGCTGGACGGCGGCCGTTTCGCGACGTCGGACCTGAACGACCTGTATCGCCGCGTGATCAACCGTAACAACCGGTTGAAGCGTCTGCTCGAGCTGAAGGCACCTGAAATCATCGTCCGCAACGAAAAGCGGATGCTGCAGGAAGCCGTCGACTCGCTGCTCGACAACGGTCGTCGCGGCAAGGCGATGACGGGCGCGAACAAGCGTCCGCTGAAGTCGCTCGCCGACATGATCAAGGGTAAGGGCGGTCGTTTCCGTCAGAACCTGCTGGGCAAGCGCGTCGACTACTCGGGCCGTTCGGTCATCGTGGTCGGCCCGACGCTGAAGCTGCACCAGTGCGGCCTGCCGAAGCTGATGGCGCTCGAGCTGTTCAAGCCGTTCATCTTCAACAAGCTGGAAGTGATGGGCGTCGCGACGACCATCAAGGCGGCGAAGAAGGAAGTCGAGAACCAGACGCCGGTGGTGTGGGACATCCTCGAAGAGGTGATCCGCGAGCACCCGGTGATGCTGAACCGTGCGCCGACGCTGCACCGTCTCGGTATCCAGGCGTTCGAGCCGGTGCTGATCGAAGGCAAGGCAATTCAGCTGCACCCGCTCGTCTGCGCGGCGTTCAACGCCGACTTCGACGGTGACCAGATGGCCGTTCACGTGCCGCTGTCGCTCGAAGCGCAGATGGAAGCGCGTACGCTGATGCTGGCGTCGAACAACGTGCTGTTCCCGGCCAACGGCGATCCGTCGATCGTGCCGTCGCAGGATATCGTGCTGGGTCTGTACTACGCGACCCGCGAAGCGGTTAACGCCAAGGGCGAAGGCCTGTCGTTCACGGGCGTGTCGGAAGTGATCCGCGCGTACGAGAACAAGGAAGTCGAGCTGGCATCGCGCGTCAACGTGCGGATCACCGAAATGGTCCACAACGAAGACACGTCGGAAGGCGCACCGCCGTTCGTGCCGAAGATCTCGCTGTACGCGACGACCGTCGGCCGCGCGATCCTGTCGGAGATCCTGCCGCACGGCCTGCCGTTCTCGGTGCTGAACAAGCCGCTGAAGAAGAAGGAAATCTCGCGCCTGATCAACACGGCGTTCCGCAAGTGCGGTCTGCGCGCGACGGTGGTGTTTGCCGATCAGCTGATGCAGTCGGGCTTCCGTCTTGCGACGCGTGCCGGTATTTCGATCTGCGTGGACGACATGCTCGTGCCGCCGCAGAAGGAAACGATCGTCGGCGACGCCGCGAAGAAGGTGAAGGAGTACGACCGCCAGTACATGTCGGGTCTCGTCACCGCGCAGGAACGCTACAACAACGTGGTCGACATCTGGTCGGCAACGTCGGAAGCGGTCGGCAAGGCGATGATGGAGCAGTTGTCGACGGAGCCGGTGACGGACCGCGACGGCAAGGAAACGCGCCAGGAATCGTTCAACTCGATCTACATGATGGCCGACTCGGGCGCCCGGGGTTCGGCGGTTCAGATTCGTCAGCTGGCCGGTATGCGAGGCCTGATGGCGAAGCCGGACGGCTCGATTATCGAGACGCCGATTACCGCGAACTTCCGCGAAGGTCTGAACGTGTTGCAGTACTTCATCTCGACCCACGGTGCACGTAAGGGTCTGGCTGATACGGCACTGAAGACCGCGAACTCGGGTTACCTGACGCGTCGTCTCGTCGACGTCACGCAGGATCTGGTCGTGGTGGAAGACGATTGCGGCACGTCGAACGGCGTGGCGATGAAGGCACTCGTCGAAGGCGGTGAAGTCGTCGAGGCGCTGCGTGACCGTATCCTCGGCCGCGTTGCGGTGGCGGACGTCGTGAACCCGGAAACGCAGGAAACGGTGTACGAGTCGGGCACGCTGCTCGACGAAACGGCGGTCGAGGAAATCGAACGCCTCGGCATCGACGAAGTGCGCGTGCGCACGCCGCTGACCTGCGAAACGCGTTACGGCCTGTGCGCAGCCTGCTACGGCCGTGACCTCGGCCGCGGCTCGCTCGTGAACGTCGGCGAAGCAGTCGGCGTGATCGCGGCACAGTCGATCGGTGAACCGGGCACGCAGCTGACGATGCGTACGTTCCACATCGGTGGTGCGGCATCGCGTGCGGCAGTGGCTTCGTCGGTCGAAGCGAAGAGCAACGGTATCGTGCGCTTCACGGCGACGATGCGCTACGTCACGAACGCGAAGGGCGAGCAGATCGTCATTTCCCGTTCGGGCGAAGCGATGATCACCGACGATTTCGGTCGCGAGCGCGAGCGTCACAAAGTGCCGTACGGCGCGACGCTGCTGCAGCTCGACGGTGCGACGATCAAGGCAGGCACGCAGCTCGCCACGTGGGATCCGCTGACGCGTCCGATCATCACCGAGTACGGTGGTACGGTGAAGTTCGAGAACGTCGAGGAAGGCGTGACCGTCGCGAAGCAGATCGACGACGTGACCGGCCTGTCGACGCTGGTCGTGATCGACGTGAAGCGTCGTGGCTCGCAAGCTTCGAAGAGCGTGCGTCCGCAGGTCAAGCTGCTCGACGCGAACGGCGACGAAGTGAAGATTCCGGGCACGGAGCACGCAGTGCAGATCGGCTTCCAGGTCGGCGCACTGATCACCGTGAAGGATGGCCAGCAGGTGCAGGTCGGTGAAGTGCTCGCACGTATCCCGACGGAAGCGCAGAAGACGCGTGACATTACCGGCGGTCTGCCGCGGGTGGCGGAACTGTTCGAAGCGCGTTCGCCGAAGGATGCCGGCATTCTCGCGGAAGTCACCGGTACGACGTCGTTCGGTAAGGACACGAAGGGCAAGCAGCGTCTCGTCATCACGGACCTCGAGGGCAATCAGCACGAGTTCCTGATCGCGAAGGAAAAGCAGGTTCTGGTTCACGATGCCCAGGTCGTCAACAAGGGCGAAATGATCGTGGACGGTCCGGCGGATCCGCACGACATCCTGCGTCTGCAGGGTATCGAGGCGCTGTCGCGCTACATCGTCGACGAAGTGCAGGACGTGTATCGTCTGCAGGGCGTGAAGATCAACGACAAGCACATCGAGGTGATCGTTCGCCAGATGCTGCGTCGTGTGCAGATCACCGACAACGGTGATACGCGCTTCATCCCGGGCGAACAGGTCGAGCGTTCCGACATGCTGGACGAGAACGATCGCATGATCGCCGAGGACAAGCGTCCGGCTTCGTACGACAACGTGCTGCTCGGTATCACGAAGGCATCGCTGTCGACCGACTCGTTCATCTCCGCGGCATCGTTCCAGGAAACGACCCGCGTGCTGACCGAAGCGGCGATCATGGGCAAGCGCGACGATCTGCGTGGCCTGAAGGAAAACGTGATCGTCGGCCGTCTGATTCCGGCCGGTACGGGTCTCGCGTTCCACAAGGCACGCAAGGCGAAGGAATCGTCGGATCGCGAGCGTTTCGACCAGATCGCAGCGGAAGAGGCATTCGACTTCGGCACGCCGAGCGCGCCGGCAGAAGAGCCGCAGCAACACCCGGCAGCCGAGTAAGCGGGGGCGGCGCGAGCCGCCTTGCCTTACCTTGCTGTCACCGAGACCGCCCGGTTATGCCGGGCGGTTTTTTTTCGTCTGTCGTTCATGCGCATGACGGGCCTGCCGCGCGGCCGCCGCAGGCCCGTCATGCGCACGAACGAACCCTGGCCGATCGGCCAAACCGCACGATTCGCCACGCGTCGCGCGAGCGGGTTGTTAAAATTGCGGTCATCGTTTAGCCGTCCCTGTCCTCATTCATGTCCCGCGCCCTCGAAATCCTCGACGAAGTATTTGGTTACCCCGCATTTCGCGGCCAGCAGGGCGAGATCGTCGAGCACGTCGCCGGCGGCGGCGATTGCCTCGTGCTGATGCCAACCGGCGGCGGCAAGTCGCTGTGCTATCAGATTCCCGCATTGCTGCGCCGCGAGGCCGGGCAGGGCGCCGGCATCGTCGTGTCGCCGTTGATCGCGCTGATGCAGGACCAGGTCGCCGCGCTGAGCGAAGTGGGGGTGCGCGCCGCGTACCTGAATTCGACGCTGTCGGGCGCCGAGGCTGCGGCGACCGAGCGCGCGCTGCGCGAGGGCGAAATCGACCTGCTGTACGTCGCGCCGGAACGGCTGATGACGGGGCGCTTCCTCGACCTGCTCGAGCGCGCGAAGATCGGCCTGTTCGCGATCGACGAAGCACACTGCGTGTCGCAATGGGGGCACGATTTCCGCCCGGAATACATCCAGCTGTCGGTGCTGCATGAGCGCTTCCCGTCGGTGCCGCGCATCGCGCTGACCGCCACGGCCGATGCGATCACGCGCGATGAGATCATCCACCGTCTCGCGCTCGACGATGCGCGCGTGTTCGTGTCGAGCTTCGACCGCCCGAACATCCGCTACCGGATCGTCGAAAAGGACAACGCGCGTTCGCAACTGCTCGATTTCATTCGTGCCGAGCACACGAATGCCGATGGTACGACCGATGCAGGCGTTGTCTATTGCCTGTCGCGCCGCAAGGTCGAGGAAACGGCCGAATGGCTGAAGGCGCAGGGCGTGCGTGCGCTGCCGTATCACGCGGGGATGGAGTTCGAGGTGCGGCAGAAGCATCAGGAAATGTTCCAGCGCGAGGAAGGTATCGTGATGTGCGCGACGATCGCGTTCGGCATGGGCATCGACAAGCCGGACGTGCGCTTCGTCGCGCACCTGGATCTGCCGAAGAGCGTCGAAGGCTACTACCAGGAGACGGGCCGCGCCGGCCGCGACGGGATGCCCGCGAATGCGTGGATGGCGTACGGCCTCGGCGACGTCGTCCAGCAGCGCAAGATGATCGACGAGTCCGATGCGGACGACGCGCACAAGCGCGTCCAGACGTCGAAGCTCGACGCGCTGCTCGGGCTGTGCGAGACGATCTCGTGCCGTCGCGTGCGGCTGCTGAACTACTTCGGCGAGGAGAGCAAGCCGTGCGGCAACTGCGACACGTGCCTCGAGCCGCCGGCTTCGTGGGACGCCACGCGTGAGGCGCAGATGGCGCTGTCGTGCGTGTTCCGCGCGCAGCGCGCGAGCGGCTTCAATTTCGGCTCGAGCCACCTGATCGAGATCCTGCGCGGCGGGCGCACCGAAAAGGTGTTGCAGCGCGGCCACGACCAGCTCACGACGTTCGGAATCGGCGCATCGCTGTCGGAGCCCGAATGGCGGGCGATTTTCCGGCAGCTCGTCGCGTACGGCTACCTGGCCGTCGATCATGGCGGCTTCGGCGCGCTCGTGCTGACCGAGGCCGCGAAGCCCGTGCTGAAGAACGAGGAGAAGGTCACGCTGCGCCGCTACGTGAAGCCGCAGCGCACGCGCCAGTCGTCGAGCCGCAGCGGTACGCGCGTCGATCCGACGGCCGGCATGGGCACGCGTGAGCGCGCACGGTGGGATGCGCTGCGCGCGTGGCGTGCGGAAACGGCGAAAACGGACGGCGTGCCGGCCTACGTGATCTTCCACGACGCAACGCTCGCCGAGATCGCGCGCAACGCGCCGGAGACGATCGACGACCTGCGCCATATCCCCGGCATGGGCGTGCGCAAGCTCGAACGCTTCGGCGACGAGATCATCGACGTCGTCGAGTCGGCCTGACACAGCTGTTCCGACCCCTCCGGTAAACCACGCGTCCGGCGGGTGAATCACGCAAGCCGTTGACTTAGTTGGCATTTCCGGAATATCATGCTGGGTTCCGGTATTCGGTGGGCCGAGTCGCGTTCCAAGGTTCGCACCCGTTTCGCCGGTTCGGAAGTCAACTGTGCGCCGATTCTCGCTTTGCCCGAAATCGATGCGCAGATTTTGTTCAATTTCAGGAATAAACAATGCCAACCATCAACCAACTGGTTCGCAAAGGCCGTCAGTCGGAAACGACGAAGAGCAAGAGCCCGGCCCTGCAGGACTGCCCCCAGCGTCGCGGCGTGTGCACCCGTGTGTACACGACGACGCCGAAGAAGCCGAACTCGGCACTCCGTAAGGTCGCCAAGGTTCGTCTGACGAACGGCTTCGAAGTGATTTCGTACATCGGCGGTGAAGGCCACAACCTGCAGGAACACTCGGTTGTGCTGATCCGCGGCGGCCGTGTGAAGGACTTGCCGGGTGTGCGTTACCACATGGTTCGCGGCTCGCTGGATACCCAGGGCGTCAAGGACCGTAAGCAAGCGCGCTCGAAGTACGGCGCGAAGCGTGCAAAGGCTGCCAAGTAAGCAGTTTTTGATCAGGGATCGCCGTAGGGCGGTCAAGGCGGGAGTGCCGGATTGCCGGTGCTGTCGAGTAAGTGGTCACCCGGCCAAGCTGGTTAGTCGTGAAGATGTGATCGGGTTTGTTGGTGGCCGCGGAGCTGGATGCAGCTCCAACTGAACAAGTAAAGGAAGAATCATGCCGCGTCGTCGCGAAGTCCCCAAGCGGGAAGTGTTGCCGGATCCGAAGTTCGGTAACGTTGATGTAGCCAAGTTCATGAACATGCTGATGCTGTCCGGCAAGAAGTCGGTCGCAGAGCGCATCGTTTATGGCGCATTCGAACAGATCCAGACCAAGGGTGGCAAGGACCCGCTGGAAGTGTTCACGGTTGCGCTCAACAACGTCAAGCCGGTGGTCGAAGTGAAGAGCCGTCGCGTTGGTGGTGCCAACTATCAAGTTCCGGTCGAAGTGCGCCCGTCGCGTCGTATGGCATTGGCGATGCGCTGGCTGCGTGAGGCTGCGAAGAAGCGTAGCGAGAAGTCGATGGCCCTGCGCCTGGCAGGTGAACTCTCCGAAGCGGCCGAAGGCCGTGGCGGCGCGATGAAGAAGCGCGACGAAGTTCACCGCATGGCAGAAGCCAACCGCGCGTTCTCGCATTTCCGTTTCTAAGCGCCTGGCTGGGCTGTTAGCGGAAATAATTCCGGGCGGGTGCGCTTTTCAGGCGCCTCGCCCGTTTGTGTTGAAGCGCGATGCAGCACGCTGCGTCGCGCCATCCCAGTAAAGGATTCAAAGTGGCTCGCAAGACTCCTATCGAGCGCTACCGCAATATCGGTATTAGCGCTCACATCGACGCCGGCAAGACGACGACGACCGAGCGCATTCTGTTTTACACCGGTGTGAACCACAAGATCGGTGAAGTCCACGACGGCGCAGCCACGATGGACTGGATGGAGCAGGAACAGGAGCGTGGCATCACGATCACGTCCGCTGCTACCACGGCCTTCTGGAAGGGCATGGGCGGCAACTATCCGGAACACCGCATCAACATCATCGACACCCCGGGCCACGTCGACTTCACGATTGAAGTCGAGCGCTCGATGCGCGTGCTCGACGGCGCGTGCATGGTGTACTGCGCAGTGGGCGGCGTGCAGCCGCAGTCGGAAACGGTGTGGCGCCAGGCTAACAAGTACAAGGTGCCGCGTCTCGCGTTCGTCAACAAGATGGACCGTACCGGCGCGAACTTCTTCAAGGTCTACGACCAGCTCCGTCTGCGCCTGAAGGCGAACCCGGTTCCGGTCGTGGTGCCGATCGGCGCGGAAGAAAACTTCAAGGGCGTCGTCGACCTGATCAAGATGAAGGCGATCATTTGGGACGAAGCGTCGCAAGGCACGAAGTTCGACTACGTCGACATCCCGGCCGAGCTCGCAGAGACCTGCAAGGAATGGCGCGAAAAGATGGTCGAAGTGGCTGCCGAAGCCAGCGAAGACCTGATGAACAAGTACCTGGAAGAAGGCGATCTGCCGGAAGCCGACATCGTCAAGGCGCTGCGCGACCGTACGATCGCGTGCGAAATCCAGCCGATGCTGTGCGGTACCGCGTTCAAGAACAAGGGCGTGCAGCGTATGCTCGACGCCGTGATCGACTTCCTGCCGTCGCCGGTCGACATCCCGCCGGTCAAGGGCGAGCTCGAAAACGGTGAAGAAGCAGAGCGCAAGGCGTCGGACGACGAGAAGTTCTCGTCGCTCGCGTTCAAGATCATGACCGACCCGTTCGTCGGCCAGCTGATCTTCTTCCGTGTGTACTCGGGCGTCGTCAACTCGGGCGACACGCTGCTGAACTCGACCAAGGGCAAGAAGGAACGCCTCGGCCGTATTCTGCAGATGCACGCGAACCAGCGTGAAGAAATCAAGGAAGTCCGTGCAGGCGACATCGCTGCTGCGGTCGGCCTGAAGGAAGCGACCACCGGCGATACGCTGTGCGATCCGGCAAACCCGATCGTGCTCGAGCGCATGGTGTTCCCGGAGCCGGTGATTTCGCAGGCTGTCGAGCCGAAGACCAAGGCTGACCAGGAAAAGATGGGCCTGGCGCTGAACCGTCTGGCGCAAGAAGATCCGTCGTTCCGCGTGCAGACCGACGAAGAGTCGGGCCAGACCATCATTTCGGGCATGGGCGAGCTCCACCTCGAAATTCTGGTCGACCGGATGAAGCGTGAATTCGGCGTGGAAGCAACCGTCGGCAAGCCGCAGGTTGCCTACCGCGAAACGATCCGTTCGACGGCGAAGGACGTCGACGGCAAGTTCGTCAAGCAGTCGGGTGGTCGCGGCCAGTACGGTCACGCAGTCATCACGCTCGAGCCGAACGAACAAGGCAAGGGCTACGAGTTCTTCGACGAGATCAAGGGTGGTGTGATTCCGCGTGAATACATCCCGGCGGTCGATAAGGGTATCCAGGACACGCTGAAGTCGGGCGTGCTGGCTGGCTTCCCGGTCGTCGACGTGAAGGTTCACCTGACGTTCGGTTCGTACCACGACGTTGACTCGAACGAAAACGCGTTCCGCATGGCCGGTTCGATGGCGTTCAAGGAAGCGATGCGCAAGGCGAACCCGGTCGTCCTCGAGCCGATGATGGCTGTCGAAGTCGAGACGCCGGAAGACTACATGGGCAACGTGATGGGCGACCTGTCGGGCCGTCGCGGTATCGTCCAGGGCATGGAAGACATGGTTGGCGGCGGCAAGATCGTACGCGCCGAAGTGCCGCTGTCGGAAATGTTCGGCTACTCGACGTCGCTGCGCTCGCTGACGCAAGGTCGCGCAACGTACACGATGGAGTTCAAGCACTACGCCGAAGCTCCGCGCAACGTTGCTGAAGCGATCATCAGCGCGAAGTCGAAGTAATTCGCTATCACAATCGATTATTTTTGAAAGAAGAGAATCATGGCAAAAGGTAAATTCGAGCGGACCAAGCCGCACGTGAACGTTGGTACGATTGGTCACGTTGACCACGGCAAGACGACGCTGACGGCAGCGATCACGACGGTTCTGACGAAGAAGTTCGGCGGCGAAGCGAAGGCATACGACCAGATCGACGCGGCACCGGAAGAAAAGGCGCGCGGCATCACGATCAACACGGCACACGTCGAGTACGAAACGGCTAACCGCCACTACGCACACGTCGACTGCCCGGGCCACGCTGACTATGTGAAGAACATGATCACGGGCGCAGCGCAGATGGACGGCGCGATCCTGGTTTGCTCGGCAGCTGACGGCCCGATGCCGCAGACGCGTGAGCACATCCTGCTGGCACGTCAGGTTGGCGTTCCGTACATCATCGTGTTCCTGAACAAGTGCGACATGGTGGACGACGCTGAACTGCTCGAACTGGTCGAGATGGAAGTTCGCGAACTCCTGTCGAAGTACGACTTCCCGGGCGACGACACGCCGATCGTGAAGGGTTCGGCCAAGCTGGCGCTGGAAGGCGACACGGGCGAGCTGGGCGAAGTGGCGATCATGAGCCTGGCCGACGCGCTGGACACGTACATCCCGACGCCGGAGCGTGCAGTTGACGGCGCGTTCCTGATGCCGGTGGAAGACGTGTTCTCGATCTCGGGCCGTGGTACGGTTGTGACGGGTCGCGTTGAGCGCGGCATCGTGAAGGTCGGCGAAGAAATCGAAATCGTCGGTATCAAGCCGACGGTGAAGACGACCTGCACGGGCGTTGAAATGTTCCGCAAGCTGCTGGACCAAGGTCAAGCAGGCGACAACGTTGGTATCCTGCTGCGCGGCACGAAGCGTGAAGACGTGGAGCGTGGCCAGGTTCTGGCGAAGCCGGGTTCGATCACGCCGCACACGCACTTCACGGCTGAAGTGTACGTGCTGAGCAAGGACGAAGGCGGCCGTCACACGCCGTTCTTCAACAACTACCGTCCGCAGTTCTACTTCCGTACGACGGACGTGACGGGCTCGATCGAGCTGCCGAAGGACAAGGAAATGGTGATGCCGGGCGACAACGTGTCGATCACGGTGAAGCTGATTGCTCCGATCGCGATGGAAGAAGGTCTGCGCTTCGCAATCCGCGAAGGTGGCCGTACGGTCGGCGCCGGCGTCGTCGCCAAGATCATCGAGTAATATCGACGATCCGCGGATCCCGACGGGGTCCGCGATTCCGCGGTATGCAGTCCGTACCGCCGAAACCGGGTGTCCAGCTTGCGCTGGCACCCGGTTTTGTTTTTCCGTCACGCGAAAGCGCGGGGCGAGAAACTCGCACCATCGCTCCAGAATTTCGTGTAGAATCGCGGGCTTAGCAGTGGAAGTACCGTCCGGAACCTGATGTCTCGCTCCCCGCAGGCGTCGAGTTTCACGTTCTTTTAGTGTCCGGCGATGCAACATCGCCTCGCTCTTTCCAAGGAATCGTCATGCAGCAACAGAAAATCCGCATTCGCCTGAAGGCATTCGACTATCGTCTGATCGATCAATCGGCTGCCGAGATCGTCGATACCGCGAAGCGGACTGGCGCAATCGTCCGTGGCCCGGTGCCGCTGCCGACGCGCATTCAGCGTTTTGACATCCTGCGTTCGCCGCACGTCAACAAGACGTCGCGCGATCAGCTCGAAATCCGTACCCACCAGCGCCTGATGGACATCGTCGATCCGACCGACAAGACGGTTGACGCGCTGATGAAGCTCGACCTGCCGGCTGGCGTCGACGTGGAAATCAAGCTGCAGTAAGGCTTCCAGCGCCGATCGGCTTGCCGGGCGGCGCTAAGTCTTTGATTGCTTGCGGAAAACGCGAAGGCGGGCTATAATGCTTGGCTTTTCGCGTATTCGCGTAAAAAAGTTGGGCCTTGCGTGCCCGGCATTTTGTAAATCAGCCCCGACCAATCGCAGTCGGGAATGGAGAAAATGATGAGCCTTGGACTCGTAGGTCGCAAGGTTGGCATGACCCGTATCTTCACGGCGGAAGGGGATTCGATTCCCGTCACCGTGCTGGACGTGTCGGACAACCGCGTGACGCAGATCAAGACTGTTGAAACCGACGGCTACACGGCCGTGCAGGTTGCATTCGGCTCCCGTCGTGCCTCGCGCGTGACGAAGCCGCTGGCAGGTCATCTCGCCAAAGCCGGTGTCGAAGCCGGTGAAATCCTCAAGGAATTCCGCATTGACGCGGCCAAGGCAGCTGAGCTGTCGAATGGTGCCGTGGTCGGTGCCGATCTTTTCGAAGTGGGCCAGAAGGTCGACGTGCAAGGCGTGTCGATCGGTAAGGGCTACGCCGGTACGATCAAGCGTTACAACTTCTCCTCCGGCCGTGCCACGCACGGTAACTCGCGCTCGCACAACGTGCCGGGCTCGATCGGTATGGCGCAGGATCCGGGTCGTGTTTTCCCGGGTAAACGCATGACGGGTCACATGGGTGACGTGACGGTGACGGTGCAGAACCTCGAAATCGCCCGTATCGACGCAGAGCGCAAGCTGCTGCTCGTGAAGGGTGCGATTCCGGGCGCGAAGGGCGGCAAGGTCTTCGTGACGCCGGCCGTCAAGACCAAGGGGGCGAAATAATGGAACTCAAGCTCCTGAACGAAAATGGTCAGGAAGGTGCAGTGGTCAACGCATCGGACGTCGTGTTCGGTCGTGACTACAACGAAGCGCTGATCCACCAGGTCGTCGTCGCTTACCAGGCGAATGCTCGCCAGGGTAACCGCGCACAGAAGGACCGTGAGCAAGTCAAGCACACGACGAAGAAGCCGTGGCGCCAGAAGGGTACGGGCCGCGCTCGTGCCGGTATGTCGTCGAGCCCGTTGTGGCGTGGCGGTGGTCGTATCTTCCCGAATTCGCCGGAAGAAAACTTCTCGCACAAGGTCAACAAGAAGATGCATCGCGCAGGTCTCTGCTCGATCTTCTCGCAGCTGGCCCGTGAAGGCCGTCTGTCGGTCGTCGAGGACATCATCCTCGAAGCGCCGAAGACCAAGCTGCTGGCCGAAAAATTCAAGACCATGGGTCTCGACTCCGTGCTGATCATTACGGATACGGTCGACGAGAACCTGTACCTGGCTTCGCGCAACCTGCCGCACGTGGCGATTGTCGAGCCGCGCTACGCTGACCCGCTGTCGCTGATCTACTTCAAGAAAGTGCTGGTCACGAAGGCTGCGGTCGCCCAGATCGAGGAGTTGCTGTCATGAGCGAGATTCGCAAGAACGATCATCGTTTGATGCAGGTCCTGCTCGCGCCGGTGATCTCGGAAAAGGCGACGCTGGTTGCCGACAAGAACGAGCAAGTCGTGTTCGAAGTCGCACCGGATGCCACGAAGCAGGAAGTGAAGGCGGCTGTCGAGCTGCTGTTCAAGGTTGAAGTTGATTCGGTCAACGTGCTGGTTCAGAAGGGCAAGCAAAAGCGCTTCGGCCGTTCGATGGGCCGTCGCAAGGACGTGAAGAAGGCGTACGTTTGCCTGAAGCCCGGCCAGGAAATCAACTTTGAAGCGGAGGCCAAGTAATCATGGCAATCGTTAAAGTTAAGCCGACATCGCCGGGTCGCCGCGCGATGGTCAAGGTGGTCAACAAGAACCTGCACCAGGGCAAGCCGTTCGCGGCACTGCTCGACTCGCAGAGCTCGACCGCCGGCCGTAACAACAACGGTCGTATCACCACGCGTCACAAGGGTGGTGGTCACAAGCAGCACTACCGTATCGTCGATTTCCGTCGCACGAAGGATGGCATTCCGGCAAAGGTCGAGCGTCTCGAGTACGACCCGAACCGTAGCGCGAACATCGCGCTGGTGCTCTACGCAGACGGCGAACGTCGCTACATCATCGCCCCGAAGGGCCTGACCGTCGGCCAACAGCTGATGTCGGGTTCGGAAGCGCCGATCCGTGCAGGCAACACGCTGCCGATCCGCAACATTCCGGTCGGTACGACGATCCACTGCATCGAGATGCTGCCGGGCAAGGGCGCGCAAATGGCGCGTTCGGCTGGTACGTCGGCCATGCTGCTCGCCCGTGAAGGCGTCTACGCGCAGGTTCGTCTGCGTTCGGGCGAAATCCGCCGCGTGCACATCGAGTGCCGTGCAACGATCGGTGAAGTCGGCAACGAAGAGCATAGCCTGCGCCAGATCGGCAAGGCTGGCGCGAACCGCTGGCGCGGTATCCGCCCGACGGTGCGTGGCGTTGCGATGAACCCGGTTGATCACCCGCACGGTGGTGGTGAGGGCAAGACGGCTGCAGGTCGCGATCCGGTTAGCCCGTGGGGTACGCCGGCTAAGGGTTATCGCACCCGTAGCAACAAGCGCACGACGACGATGATCGTCCAGCGCCGTCACAAGCGTTAAGGAGTAGGCAATGGCACGTTCTGTTAAAAAAGGTCCGTTCTGCGACGCCCATTTGCTGAAGAAAGTTGAGGCGGCTGCAGCTTCGCGCGACAAAAAGCCGATCAAGACCTGGTCGCGTCGTTCGACGATTCTGCCGGATTTCATCGGCCTGACGATCGCTGTTCACAACGGCCGTCAACACGTTCCGGTGTACATCTCGGAAAACATGGTCGGCCACAAGCTTGGCGAGTTCGCACTGACCCGTACGTTCAAGGGTCACGCAGCCGACAAGAAGGCCAAGAAATAAGGGGCAATCAAGATGGAAGTGAAAGCAATTCATCGCGGTGCCCGCATCTCGGCGCAGAAAACGCGCCTTGTGGCTGACCAGATCCGCGGTTTGCCGGTCGACAAGGCGCTGAACGTTCTGACGTTCTCGCCGAAGAAGGCGGCTGGCATCGTGAAGAAGGTTGTGCTGTCGGCAATCGCGAATGCGGAGCACAACGAAGGCGCTGATATCGACGAGCTCAAGATCAAGAGCATCTACGTCGACAAGGCTGCATCGCTCAAGCGTTTCACCGCGCGCGCCAAGGGCCGCGGTAACCGCATCGAGAAGCAATCCTGTCACATCACTGTGACGGTCGGGAATTAAGGAGCCATACGATGGGACAGAAAATTCATCCGACTGGCTTCCGCCTGGCTGTCAGCCGCAATTGGGCTTCGCGTTGGTACGCGAACAACAACAATTTCGCGGCGATGCTGCAGGAAGACATCGGTGTTCGTGAATACCTGAAGAAGAAGCTGAAGAACGCTTCGGTCGGTCGGGTCGTCATCGAGCGTCCGGCGAAGAACGCGCGCATCACGATTTACAGCTCGCGTCCGGGTGTGGTCATCGGCAAGAAGGGCGAGGATATCGAGCAGCTGAAGACGGAACTGCAACGCCGCATGGGCGTTCCGGTTCACGTCAACATCGAAGAAATCCGCAAGCCGGAAACCGATGCTCAGCTGATCGCTGACTCGATCACGCAACAGCTCGAGCGCCGGATCATGTTCCGTCGCGCGATGAAGCGTGCGATGCAGAACGCGATGCGTCTGGGTGCCCAAGGCATCAAGATCATGAGCGCGGGCCGTCTGAACGGTATCGAAATCGCTCGTACGGAGTGGTATCGCGAAGGTCGCGTGCCCCTTCACACGCTGCGTGCTGATATCGACTACGCGACCTCGGAAGCGAAGACGACCTACGGGATCATCGGCGTCAAGGTGTGGGTTTACAAGGGCGATACGCTCGGCCGCAACGACGCACCGGTGGTGGAAGAAGTAGCCGAAGACAAGCGTCCGCGTCGCAATGCGCGTCCGGGCGACCGTCGTCCGCGCCGTGACGGCGAAGGCGGCGCTCCGGGTGCTCGTCGTGGCGCACCGCGCCGCGGCGCCGGCAAGCCCGAAGACGGCAAGACTGGAGAATAACGATGCTGCAACCGAAACGCAGAAAGTATCGTAAAGAGCAGAAGGGTCGTAACACCGGCAAGGCGACGCGCGGCAACGCAGTGTCGTTCGGTGAATTCGGCCTGAAGGCTATCGGTCGCGGTCGTCTGACCGCACGCCAGATTGAAGCGGCGCGTCGTGCAATGACGCGTCACATCAAGCGTGGCGGCCGCATCTGGATCCGGATCTTCCCGGACAAGCCGATTTCGCAGAAGCCGGCCGAAGTGCGTATGGGTAACGGTAAGGGTAACCCGGAGTACTACGTCGCCGAGATTCAGCCGGGCAAGATGCTCTATGAAATGGACGGCGTAACCGAAGAACTGGCACGCGAAGCGTTCCGTCTGGCTGCAGCCAAGCTGCCGCTGAAGACGGCGTTCATCGTGCGCCAGCTCGGCGCCTAAGGAGAAAATATGAAGGCTTCCGAACTTCTCCAGAAAGACCAGGCCGCGCTCAACAAGGAGCTGGCGGACCTGCTGAAGGCGCAATTCGGCCTGCGCATGCAACTCGCGACCCAGCAGCTCACGAACACGAGCCAGCTGAAGAAGGTTCGTCGCGACATCGCACGTGTGCGGACCGTCATGACTCAGAAGGCGAACCAGAAATGAACGATAGCGTGAAAACCTCGCTGAAGCGGACGCTGGTCGGTCGGGTCGTCAGCAACAAGATGGACAAGACCGTCACCGTGCTGATCGAGCACCGCGTCAAGCACCCGATCTACGGCAAGTATGTCGTGCGTTCGAAGAAGTACCACGCGCACGATGAAGCGAACACCTACAACGAAGGCGATCTCGTCGAAATCCAGGAAACTCGTCCTGTTTCGAAGACGAAGGCCTGGACGGTGTCGCGCCTCGTCGAAGCCGCTCGCGTCATCTAAGCGGGCAGCGCAGTAGGCAGTAACAGGCACTTCTCCGCGAAGTGCTTGAAATCGCAAAGTATTTGCTTGCGTGACCAGGATTATTTGTTATAATCCTGGTCTTCCCTCTTTATGGGAGCCCCGTCGCGGGCGAAGTTGGTGGGGGAAGCGGACTGGCGCCTGCCTGTCCGAAAGATTCACCGAATTGCGATGGCGGGTTTCGTTTGCCGTCGCTGCTGTTCCAACCCAAGCAGCCGATTGGCTGACGGGACCAAGACTGACCGAATGCATCATGGTGGTGCATCCGGATTAAGTTGGGAAAGACAAACCATGATCCAGACCGAATCTCGGCTCGAAGTAGCCGACAACACGGGTGCACGTGAAGTCCTGTGCATCAAGGTGCTCGGCGGCTCGAAGCGTCGTTATGCCGGCATTGGCGACATCATCAAGGTGAGCGTCAAAGAGGCAACGCCGCGCGGGCGCGTGAAGAAAGGCGAAATTTACAACGCCGTGGTGGTCCGCACCGCCAAGGGCGTGCGCCGTCAAGACGGCTCGCTGATCAAGTTCGACGGCAACGCCGCTGTGCTTTTGAATAACAAGCTCGAGCCGATCGGCACCCGTATTTTCGGGCCGGTCACGCGTGAGCTGCGTAGCGAACGATTCATGAAGATCGTTTCGCTGGCGCCGGAAGTGCTGTAAGGAGTCGCGATGAACAAGATTCGCAAAGGTGACGAAGTCATCGTCGTCACTGGCAAGGACAAGGGCAAGCGCGGCGTCGTGCTGGCTGTCGGTGCAGAGCATGTGACGGTTGAAGGTATCAACCTCGTCAAGAAGCATGTGAAGCCGAACCCGATGAAGGGTACGACGGGCGGCGTGGAAGCGAAGACGATGCCCCTGCATATTTCGAACGTCGCACTGGTCGACGCGAATGGCAAGGCGTCGCGTGTTGGCATCAAGGTCGAGGAAGGCAAGAAGGTTCGCTTCCTGAAGACGACCGGTGCTGTACTGAGCGCCTGACGCAGCGGAGTAAAAAATGGCTCGTTTTCAAGAGTTTTACAAAGAAAAGGTTGTGCCCGGCCTGATCGAGAAGTTCGGTTACAAGTCGGTCATGGAAGTGCCGCGCATCACCAAGATCACGCTGAACATGGGTCTTGGCGAAGCGATCGCTGACAAGAAGATCATCGAGAACGCCGTTGGCGACCTCACGAAGATCGCTGGTCAGAAGCCGGTCGTGACCAAGGCACGCAAGGCAATCGCAGGCTTCAAGATCCGCCAGGGCTACCCGATCGGCGCGATGGTGACGCTGCGTGGCCAAGCGATGTACGAATTCCTCGACCGTTTCGTGACGGTTGCCCTGCCCCGCGTGCGTGACTTCCGCGGCGTGTCGGGTCGTGCTTTCGATGGCCGTGGCAACTACAACATCGGTGTGAAAGAGCAGATCATTTTCCCCGAAATCGACTACGACAAGATCGACGCACTGCGTGGGCTGAACATCAGCATCACGACGACTGCGAAGACCGACGACGAAGCAAAGGCTCTGCTCGCCAGCTTCAAGTTCCCGTTCAGAAACTGAGGTTACCGTGGCTAAACTGGCACTGATCGAACGTGAAAAGAAGCGCGCCCGCCTGGTCGCGAAGTTCGCAGCAAAGCGCGATGCGCTGAAGGCGATCGTCGAAGACCAAAGCAAGTCGGAAGAAGAGCGCTACGAAGCACGCCTTGAGCTGCAGCAACTGCCCCGCAACGCAAACCCGACCCGCCAGCGTAACCGCTGCGCGATCACGGGCCGTCCGCGTGGCACGTTCCGTAAATTCGGCCTCGCGCGTAACAAGATTCGTGAAATCGCATTCCGTGGCGAGATTCCTGGCCTGACCAAGGCGAGCTGGTAATAGGAGAAACGTAAATGAGCATGAGTGATCCTATCGCCGATATGCTGACTCGCATCCGCAACGGGCAGATGGTCGAGAAGGTATCGGTGTCGATGCCCTCGTCGAAAGTCAAGGTTGCAATCGCGCAAGTCCTGAAAGACGAAGGCTATATCGACGATTTCGCCGTGAAGGCGGAAGGTGCGAAGTCCGAACTGAATATCGCGCTGAAGTACTACGCTGGCCGTCCGGTCATCGAACGCATCGAACGCGTGTCGAAGCCTGGCCTGCGCGTGTACCGCGGCCGTAACGACATCCCGCAGGTCATGAATGGCCTCGGTGTCGCAATCGTGTCGACGCCGAAGGGCGTGATGACCGACCGCAAGGCGCGCGCTACCGGCGTCGGCGGCGAAGTCATCTGCTACGTCGCTTAAAGCCGAGGAGAGAGAAACATGTCTCGAGTAGGTAAGAGCCCGATCGCGCTGCAAGGCGCGGAAGTCAAGCTGGCCGACGGTGCGATCACCGTCAAGGGCCCGCTGGGCACCATCACGCAAGCGATCAATCCGCTCGTGAACGTGGCGAACAACGACGGCACGCTGAACCTGTCGCCGGTGGACGAAAGCCGCGAAGCAAATGCACTGTCGGGCACGATGCGCGCGATTATCGCGAATGCCGTGCACGGCGTGACCAAGGGTTTCGAGCGCAAGCTGACGCTGGTTGGCGTCGGTTATCGTGCGCAAGCGCAAGGCGACAAGCTGAACCTGTCGCTGGGTTTCTCGCACCCGGTGGTGCACCAGATGCCGGAAGGCGTCAAGGCAGAAACCCCGACGCAAACCGAAATCGTGATCAAGGGGATCAACAAGCAACAAGTCGGTCAAGTAGCTGCGGAAGTCCGCGGTTACCGTCCGCCGGAGCCCTACAAGGGCAAGGGCGTGCGCTATTCCGACGAGGTTGTGATCCTCAAAGAAACGAAGAAGAAGTAAGGGTGCGCAATCATGGATAAGACTCAATCTCGCCTGCGCCGCGCTCGCCAGACGCGTATCAAGATCGCTGAGCTGCAGGTCGCGCGTCTCGCCGTGCATCGCACGAACACGCACATCTACGCTCAAGTGTTCTCGCCGTGCGGCACCAAGGTGCTCGCCAGCGCGTCGACGCTCGAAGCAGAAGTGCGCGCAGAACTGGCCGACAAGTCGGGCAAGGGCGGCAACGTCAATGCCGCGACGCTGATCGGCAAGCGTATTGCCGAAAAGGCAAAGGCTGCCGGCATCGAATCCGTCGCCTTCGACCGCTCGGGCTTCCGCTACCACGGCCGCGTCAAGGCGCTGGCTGAGGCAGCTCGCGAAGCTGGGCTCAAGTTCTAAGGAAGGAATTCGTCATGGCAAAGATGCAAGCGAAAGTTCAGGCTGACGAGCGCGACGACGGCCTTCGCGAAAAGATGATTTCGGTCAATCGCGTGACCAAGGTCGTGAAGGGTGGCCGTATTCTCGGCTTCGCCGCACTGACCGTGGTTGGCGACGGTGATGGCCGCATCGGTATGGGCAAGGGCAAGGCGAAGGAAGTGCCGGTCGCTGTCCAGAAGGCAATGGAACAAGCTCGCCGCAACATGTTCAAGGTGCCGCTCAAGAACGGCACGCTGCAACACGAAGTGCACGGCAAGCATGGCGCATCCGCTGTCCTCCTCGCTCCGGCGAAGGCAGGTACGGGCGTGATCGCCGGCGGCCCGATGCGCGCAGTGTTCGACGTGATGGGCGTTCAGAACGTCGTGGCAAAGAGCCACGGTTCGACGAACCCGTACAACCTCGTTCGCGCCACGCTGGACGGTCTGCGCAAGCAGTCCACCCCGGCAGACATCGCGGCGAAGCGCGGCAAGTCCGTCGAAGAAATTTTGGGCTAAGCCCGGGTGGTCACCATGTCTGAAAAAACTGTCAAGGTTCAGCTCGTTAAGAGCCTGATCGGGACCCGCGAATCGCACCGCGCGACCGTGCGTGGCCTGGGCCTGCGCCGACTCAACTCGGTCAGCGAGCTTCAGGACACGCCGGCGGTCCGCGGCATGATCAACAAGGTCTCGTACCTCGTTAAGGTCATCGCGTAAGCGGCCCTACGGATCAAGGAGTTGATATGGAATTGAATAACCTGAAGCCGGCAGCTGGCGCCAAGCACGCCAAGCGTCGCGTCGGCCGTGGCATCGGTTCGGGCCTCGGCAAGACGGCTGGCCGTGGTCACAAGGGTCAGAAATCGCGTTCGGGCGGCTTCCACAAAGTCGGTTTCGAAGGCGGTCAGATGCCGCTGCAACGTCGTCTGCCGAAGCGCGGCTTCACGTCGCTGACGAAGGAATTCGTCGGTGAAGTGCGCCTGAGCGACCTCGAGAAGCTGCCGGTCGATGAGATCGATCTGCTCGCACTGAAGCAAGCCGGCCTGGTCGGCGAGCTGACGAAGAGCGCAAAGATCATCGCGACGGGCGAACTGAAGCGCAAGATCGTCGTGAAGGGTCTCGGTGCCACCAAGGGTGCGCGCGCTGCGATCGAAGCGGCTGGCGGTTCGTTCGCCGAGTGACACGCGTAGCGCGTCGTCACTTGCATTCATCGGAGAAGGTACTTGGCTAACAGCCCGAGTCTTGCAAAACCCGGTCGAAGCACGGCGAAATTCGGCGATCTGCGCCGGCGAGCAATGTTCTTGCTCCTGGCGCTGATCGTCTATCGCATCGGCGCGCACATTCCCGTGCCGGGCATCGATCCGGATCAACTGGCGAAGCTGTTCCAGAGCCAGGCGGGCGGCATCCTGGGCATGTTCAACATGTTCTCGGGTGGCGCGCTTTCCCGCTTCACGATCTTTGCGCTGGGGATCATGCCGTACATCTCGGCGTCGATCATCATGCAGTTGCTGGCGATTGTCTCGCCGCAGCTCGAGGCGCTGAAGAAGGAAGGGCAGGCAGGGCAACGGAAGATCACGCAGTACACGCGGTATTTCACCGTGGTGCTCGCGACCTTCCAGGCGTTCGGTATCGCGGCTGCGCTGGAAAACCAGCCGGGCCTCGTTACTGACCCCGGCATGCTGTTCCGTCTGACGACGGTCGTGACGCTGGTTACCGGTACGATGTTCCTGATGTGGCTCGGCGAGCAGATTACCGAGCGTGGTCTGGGCAACGGTATCTCGATCATCATCTTCGGCGGGATCGCAGCAGGGTTCCCGAATGCCGTCGGTGGGTTGTTCGAGCTGGTGCGTACGGGTTCGATGAGCATCATTTCGGCGATCATCATCGTCGTCCTGATTGCCGCGGTGACTTACCTGGTCGTGTTCATCGAACGCGGTCAGCGCAAGATCCTCGTGAACTACGCGAAGCGCCAGGTCGGCAACAAGATCTACGGTGGGCAGTCGTCGCATCTGCCGCTGAAGCTGAACATGTCGGGTGTGATTCCGCCGATCTTTGCATCGTCGATCATTCTGTTCCCGGCAACGATTCTCGGCTGGTTCAGTACCGGTCAGCCGACGGGAAGCTGGATTTCCAATACGTTGCATAACGTTGCGGAAGCGCTGAAGCCGGGCCAGCCGGTCTATGTGCTGCTGTACACGCTGGCGATCGTGTTTTTCTGCTTCTTCTACACCGCACTGGTGTTCAACAGCAGGGAAACCGCAGACAACCTGAAGAAGAGCGGCGCGTTTGTTCCGGGTATCCGCCCGGGCGATCAGACCGCACGATATATCGACCGCATCCTCACGCGTCTGACGCTGGCCGGTGCGATCTACATCGTCTTCGTGTGTCTGCTGCCGGAGTTTCTGGTGCTCCGCTGGAACGTGCCGTTTTATTTTGGTGGAACGTCGCTGCTGATCATTGTCGTCGTCACGATGGACTTTATGGCGCAGGTGCAGTCGTACGTTATGTCGCAACAGTATGAGTCACTGCTCAAGAAGGCGAACTTCAAGGGCGGCAACATCCCGATGCGTTGAAAGGACTATGGCCAAAGACGATGTAATCCAGATGCAGGGTGAGGTGATTGAAAACCTCCCGAATGCGACCTTCCGCGTGAAGCTGGAAAACGGCCATGTCGTGTTGGGGCATATTTCCGGGAAGATGCGGATGCACTACATCCGCATCCTGCCTGGCGACAAGGTGACGGTTGAATTGACGCCTTACGATCTGTCTCGTGCGCGGATCGTGTTCCGGGCGAAGTGATTTGAAAAAAGGGTATTATCATGAAAGTGATGGCATCGGTTAAGCGCATTTGCCGCAATTGCAAGATCATCAAGCGCAAAGGCGTCGTTCGCGTGATCTGCAGCTCGGATCCGCGCCACAAGCAGCGCCAAGGCTGACCGCGCGTTTGTTTGCGCTTTTTGTTTGAGGAAAAACAATGGCTCGTATCGCAGGGGTTAACATCCCGAATCACCAGCACACCGAGATCGGCCTGACGGCAATCTTTGGTGTCGGCCGCACCCGTTCGCGCAGCATCTGCGTGGCAGCTGGCGTCGATTTTTCGAAGAAGGTCAAGGACTTGACCGACGCAGACTTGGAAAAGCTGCGTGAAGAAGTGGGCAAGTTTGTCGTCGAAGGCGATCTGCGCCGTGAAGTGACGATGAACATCAAGCGCCTGATGGACCTCGGTTGCTACCGTGGTGTTCGTCATCGCAAGGGCCTGCCGATGCGCGGTCAGCGTACGCGTACGAACGCACGTACTCGCAAGGGTCCGCGTCGTGCAGCGCAAGCGCTGAAGAAGTAAGCGGAACTGACAGTTACAGGAAAACGTAATGGCTAAGGCTTCGAACACCGCGGCGCAACGCGTTCGCAAGAAGGTTAAGAAGAACGTCGCTGAAGGCGTGGTTCACGTTCACGCGTCGTTCAACAACACGATCATCACGATCACCGATCGCCAAGGCAACGCACTGGCATGGGCGACGTCGGGCGGTCAGGGCTTCAAGGGCTCGCGCAAATCGACGCCGTTCGCTGCCCAGGTCGCAGCCGAGTCGGCTGGCCGCGTCGCGATGGAATACGGCGTGAAGAATCTGGAAGTGCGGATCAAGGGCCCGGGCCCGGGTCGTGAGTCGGCAGTGCGCGCACTGCACGGCCTCGGCATCAAGATCACCGCGATTTCGGATGTCACCCCGATTCCGCACAACGGCTGCCGTCCGCCGAAGCGTCGTCGTATCTAAAGGTGTGCTGGCACGTTCGTGCTAGCACATTGCCTGTCGCCGCTCAGCGTCGACGGGCGTTGCTTTTTTGATTGACTAAGCCCACCGTTCGCCCCAAAGGGCGCGAACTAGCGCGGATTCAGATCTGCGTGACTGATTGATAGAGGAATGCAAAGTGGCACGTTATATCGGCCCGAAGGCCAAGCTGTCCCGCCGTGAAGGCACCGACCTGTTCCTGAAGAGCGCACGCCGCTCGCTCGCCGACAAGTGCAAGCTCGACAGCAAGCCGGGTCAGCACGGCCGTACCTCGGGCGCACGTACGTCCGACTACGGTACGCAGCTGCGCGAAAAGCAGAAGGTCAAGCGTATCTACGGCGTGCTGGAGCGTCAGTTCCGCCGCTACTTCGCTGAAGCCGACCGCCGCAAGGGCAACACGGGTGAAAACCTGCTGCAACTGCTCGAGTCGCGTCTCGACAACGTCGTGTATCGCATGGGCTTCGGCTCGACCCGCGCTGAAGCGCGTCAGCTGGTGAGCCACAAGTCGATCACCGTGAACGGCGTCGTCGCGAACGTCCCGTCGCAGCAAGTGAAGGCAGGTGACATCGTCGCGATCCGCGAAAAGGCGAAGAAGCAGGCGCGTATCGTCGAAGCGCTGTCGCTGGCCGAGCAAGGCGGCATGCCGAGCTGGGTTGCAGTCGATGCGAAGAAGTTCGAAGGCACGTTCAAGCAAATGCCGGAACGCGCTGAAATCGCAGGCGACATCAACGAAAGCCTGATCGTCGAATTGTATTCGCGTTAATCCGATTGACGGCCGAGGTACCCCGATTGCGTTGCGCAAGGAGGGGCCTCGGCTGTTTATTTTCTGGTTGTTACCGGTCAGCCTTATCGGTGTAACGAGCCGAGGGTATTGAAAAGGAAAGCCCATGCAAACCAGTTTGCTGAAACCCAAGATCATCGCCGTGGAATCGCTGGGCGAGAACCACGCGAGGGTGGTCATGGAACCGTTCGAACGCGGTTACGGCCACACCTTGGGCAATGCGCTTCGCCGCGTGCTGCTGTCGTCGATGGTTGGCTACGCGCCGACCGAAGTGACGATCGCGGGCGTGGTGCACGAGTACTCGACGCTGGATGGCGTGCAGGAAGACGTCGTCAACCTGCTGCTGAACCTGAAGGGCGTGGTGTTCAAGCTGCATAACCGTGACGAAGTGACGGTTACGCTGCGCAAGGAAGGTGAAGGCGTTGTCACGGCCGGCGATATCGAGCTGGCTCACGACTGCGAAGTCATCAACCCGAATCACGTGATTGCGCACCTGTCGAAGGGTGGCAAGCTCGACGTTCAGATCAAGATCGAAAAGGGTCGCGGCTATGTGCCCGGCAACGTCCGTCGCTATGGCGAAGACACGGCCAAGATCATCGGCCGCATCGTCCTCGACGCATCGTTCTCGCCGGTTCGCCGCGTGAGCTACGCTGTCGAAAGCGCACGTGTCGAGCAGCGTACCGACCTCGACAAGCTCGTGATGAACATCGAGACGAGCGGTGTGATCACGCCGGAAGAAGCGATCCGTCAATCGGCCCGCATCCTGGTCGACCAGCTGTCCGTGTTCGCGGCGCTGGAAGGCACGGAAACGGCAGCCGAAGCGCCGTCGCGTGCACCGCAGATCGACCCGATCCTGCTGCGTCCGGTGGACGATCTCGAGCTGACGGTTCGTTCGGCGAACTGCCTGAAGGCCGAGAACATCTACTACATCGGCGACCTGATCCAGCGCACGGAAAACGAGCTGCTGAAGACGCCGAACCTCGGTCGCAAGTCGCTCAACGAGATCAAGGAAGTGCTCGCTTCGCGCGGTCTCACGCTGGGCATGAAGCTCGAAAACTGGCCGCCGGCTGGTCTCGACAAGTAAGCCTGGTTGTTACTGTAGTTGGCAAAGATGCGGATTTTCCTTTAAAATCCGCATCTTGCTTTTTTCGTTACCGGCCCGTGCACCCATCGAGGTGCGATAGAAGAGCTGGATCAAAACTTTGAATCAAGGAAACTGAAATGCGCCATCGTCATGGTCTGCGGAAACTGAACCGCACGAGCAGCCACCGTCTGGCTATGCTCCGTAACATGTCCAACTCGCTGATCGAGCACGAAGTCATCAAGACGACGCTGCCGAAGGCGAAGGAACTCCGTAAAGTCGTCGAGCCGCTGATCACGCTCGGCAAGAAGCCGTCGCTGGCAAACCGTCGCCTGGCGTTCAACCGCCTGCGCGATCGTGACTCGGTGGCGAAGCTGTTCGACGTGCTCGGTCCGCGTTTCGCGAACCGTCCGGGCGGCTACCTGCGCGTGCTGAAGTTCGGCTTCCGCGTGGGCGACAACGCACCGATGGCACTGGTCGAGCTGCTCGATCGTCCGGAAGTCGACGAAACGGAAAACGTGCAAGAAGCTGAGTAAGCTTCCGGTACGCAGCAGTATCTGAAAGGGGCCGAGCAATTGCTTGGCCCTTTTTGTTTTTCCGGCGCAGGCTGCGATCGATTGTCGCAGGGCGGTGCCGGCAGCATTGCGCGGGCTGCGCTACGATACGGGGCAGCCGGCGCGCGCCCCAGGTGGGCAATTCGCGTCGGCGGGAGCCGATAGACCAGCCAGGAGGGCGCGGATGATAGTGGTGCTGATGCTGACGACGGTGCCCGATGCCGAGACCGCCAACACGCTTTCCGACGGTGCGCTCGATGCGCGGCTTGCCGCGTGCGTGTCGGAGCTCGGCGCGATCAAGTCGCGCTATCACTGGCAGGGCAAGGTCGAAACGGCCGACGAGATCCAGTTGCTGTTCAAGACGAGCCCGGTGCGGGCGCTCGAACTGGAGCGATTTATTCTCGCGCATCATCCTTACGAGACGCCCGAAATCGTCTCGTGGCAGACGACGGCATCGGCCGCGTACGGCCAGTGGGTGACCAGCGAAACTCAACGTCTATTTCATGTTTAACGGTATGGCGCTTCCCGTGCGCGTGCGCGCGCTGCGATTCCTCGCAGTCCTGTTGTCGTTCATGCTCGTGCTCGGCGGCCTGTCGGTCGCGCGCGCGGCCGACGATTTCCTCGATCCGTCGGTTGCGTTCAAGTTCAGTGCGAGCGAATCGCCGGGACAGGTGGACGTCCACTTCAAGGTCGCCAACGGCTATTACCTGTACCGTGAGCGGTTCGCGTTCGCGGTGAAGAGCGGGCAGGCGACGCTCGGCGATCCGCAATTCCCGGCCGGCCACGTGAAGTTCGACCAGACGTTCCAGAAGGACGTCGAGACCTACCGTGACGAAGTCGTCGTGCATGTGCCCGTCAAGCAGGCGTCAGGTCCGTTCGAGCTCGCGGTGACGTCGCAGGGGTGCGCGGACGAGGGCATCTGCTATCCGCCGGCCGAGCACGTCGTGAAGGTCGATGGCGCCGCGCTGGGCGCCGCCTCGTCGTCGCAGTCGTCCGCCGATGCGGTTGCCGCGGGCAGCTGGTTCGACAAGGTCACGAGCGCCGATTTCGCGCAGTCGCTGCTCGAAGGGCATGGCTTCTTCACGATCGTCGCACTGTATTTCGTCGCGGGCGTCGTGCTGAGCCTCCTGCCGTGTTCGTATCCGATGATTCCGATCGTGTCGGCGATCATCATCGGCCAAGGCACGCGCGCGACGCATGCGCGCGGCTTCGCGCTGTCGCTGACCTATGTGGTCGGCATGGCGCTGGTCTACACGGTACTCGGCATCGCCGCGGCGCTGGTGGGCCAGAGCCTCGGCGCGTGGCTGCAGAACCCGTGGGTGCTCGGCGCGTTCGGCGTGCTGTTGACCGCGTTTGCCGTCTCGCTGATCTCGGGCAAGGACCTCGCACTGCCCGCGCGCTGGCAGAACGGCGCGGCCGAGGCATCGAGCGCGCGCCAGGGCGGCCATTTCGTCGCGGTCGCGGCGATGGGCGCGCTGTCCGCACTGGTCGTCGGCGCATGCATGACGGCGCCGCTGTTCGCGGTGCTCGCCTTCATCGCGCACACGGGCAATGCGCTGCTCGGCGGCGCTGCACTGTTCGCGATGGGGCTGGGGCTGGGCGTGCCGCTGCTGGTCGTCGGCGTCGGGGCCGGGACGGTACTGCCGCGCGCCGGCGCATGGATGGACGGCGTGAAGGTGTTCTTCGGCATCGTGCTGCTCGCAGCCGCGCTGTGGATCGTGTGGCCGGTGCTGGCCGGTGGCCTGAAGATGGTGCTCGCTGCGTTGTGGCTGCTGATCGCGGCCGCGGCGCTCGGGCTGTTCACGCCGAATGCCGGCGCCACGTCGATCTGGCGTCGCCTTGGCCGTGGCGTGGGTGCCGCGCTCGCGATCTGGGCGGCTACGCTGCTCGTCGGCCTGGCCGCGGGCTCGACTGATCCGGTCAAGCCGCTGGCGGTGCTGGCGGCACGCACGGTTGCGTCGGGCGGTACGGCGGCAGCAGGCGCGGCCGCTGCTCAGGACGGGCCCGCGTTCGCATCGGTGCGCTCGAGCGGCGAACTCGACACGCTGCTGAAGACGGCGGCCCAGCCCGTGATGCTCGACTTCTACGCCGACTGGTGCGTGAGCTGCAAGGAGATGGAGCATCTGACGTTTACCGACGCGCGCGTGCAGGCGCGACTCGCGCAACTTCACCTCGTGCGTGCGGACGTTACCGCGAACAACCCGGACGACCAGGCGCTGCTGAAGCGCTTCAACCTGTTCGGCCCGCCGGGCATCATCTTCTTCGATCGAAGCGGCAACGAGATCGGGCGCGTGGTCGGCTATCAGGCGGCCGAGACGTTCCTGCGCAGCCTCGACCGGGCTGCGGTCCCGACGGTATGACCATGCGCGTCGCGGGCGCGCTGGTGGCCAACCGGCGCGCTTGCGTGGCATGAATTGACGATCGACAACGCATACGGCCGCGATCGACAGCAAACAAAAAACGGCGGGACACCGAAGTGTCCCGCCGTTTTTCTTTCCGCCTGCCGGCAGGCGCTTAGCGTTGCGCTTTCAGCAGACGCGCGGCGTCGAGCGCGAAGTACGTGAGCACGCCGTCGGCGCCCGCGCGCTTGAACGCGAGCAGCGATTCCAGCACGACCTTGTCGTGATCGAGCCAGCCGTTCATCGCGGCGGCCTTCAGCATCGCGTATTCACCGCTCACCTGGTACACGTAGGTCGGGAAGCGGAACTCGTCCTTCACGCGGCGCACGATGTCGAGGTACGGCATGCCGGGCTTGACCATCACCATGTCGGCGCCTTCGTCGATGTCCAGGCGCACTTCGCGCAGCGCTTCGTCGCTGTTCGCCGGATCCATCTGGTAGGTCATCTTGTTGCCCTTGCCCAGGTTGGACGCCGAGCCGACCGCGTCGCGGAACGGGCCGTAGAACGCCGACGCGAACTTGGCCGAATAGGCCATGATCCGCGTGTGGATATGGCCGTCGCTTTCCAGCATTTCGCGGATCGCGCCGATGCGGCCGTCCATCATGTCCGACGGCGCGACGATGTCGACGCCGGCTTCCGCCTGCGCGCGCGCCTGATCGATCAGGATCTCGATCGTGTCGTCGTTGATCACGTAGCCGTTTTCGTCGAGCACGCCGTCCTGGCCGTGGCTCGTGTACGGATCGAGTGCGACGTCGGTCAGCACGCCGAGTTCGGGGAAGCGCTTCTTCAGCTCGCGCACCGCGCGCGGGATCAGGCCTTCCGGATTGGCTGCCTCGCGACCGTCAGGCGTTTTCACCGACGGCTCGATGGCCGGGAACAGCGACAGCACGGGCACGCCGAGTTCGACGCACTGCTCGGCGACCTGCATCAGCAGATCGACGGACACGCGTTCGACGCCGGGCATCGACGGCACCGGCTGCCGTTCGTTGGTGCCTTCGACGACGAACACCGGATAGATCAGGTCGTCGGTGGTCAGGCGGTTTTCGCGCATCAGGCGCCGGGAGAAGTCGTCGCGGCGCATCCGGCGCGGACGATGAAGCGGATGGAAGCTCATGGCGATTGGGTAGAAATCAGGGCAGTAAGACCTTACGGAACCCTTAGGTCATTTTCGGGAGCGTTGGTATATGATAGCGATCGAGCGGCACGCGTCGCGTGCAGCTCCCCGCTTCTCCTCCCTGAGCGGGTGCCTGTCGTTTTTCGATTAGGCTGTTTGACCCGCCGTTCAACGGCGGGTTTTTTTATGAGCCGGCCGAAACCGCAGGCGCCGTCAGGTGCGCGCCGCCGATCCCGGCCGCGCGTTGCCCGATCATTGTGCTACAGGCTCGCTTTTTTCGTCGGCGACGGACGGCCGCACCCAGCTTTCGATCAATTCGTGCGCTTCGTCGAGCCCAACGCGCTTCATCGCCGAGAACAGCTGGACCGTCAGCTTGCCCTGAACGCCCTGGTCACGATACGCATCGAGCCCCTTTTGCGTGGTTCGCAGCGCGTTGATGCTTTCCTGCCGCGTCAATTTGTCGCACTTCGTCAGCAGCGTGTGGATCGGCTTGCCGGTCGGCACGAACCACTCGATCATGCGGCGGTCGAGATCGGTCAGCGGACGGCGCGAATCCATCATCAGGATCAGGCCGCAGAGCTGCGAGCGGGTCGCGAGGTAGGACGACAGGAGCATTTCCCAATGCGCCTTGGCGGCGCCGGGCACTTCCGCGTAGCCGTAGCCGGGCAGGTCGACGAGGTTCGCGACGGGCTCGGCGGCCGGGCCGACGGAGAAGTAGTTGATATGCTGCGTGCGGCCGGGCGTCTTCGACGCGAAGGCGAGCCGCTTCTGGTTGCACAGCACGTTGATCGCCGTCGACTTGCCGGCATTTGAGCGGCCCGCGAACGCGATTTCCGGCTGGACCGTCGGCGGCAGGTCGCGCAGATGGTTGACGGTCGTGTAGAAGCGGGCTTGATGGAGCAGAAAGGCCATGGGAACCGGAAGGACGGGCGGCGCGAGCCGCTTGGTGGAGGCGGGGTAGCCCCGATAGGCGCCGGAGCTTTCAACACGATATTGTACAATACGGCGGTTTTACCGAAGGCTACCGGGCGCCTGCCTCGCGCTTTTATGTAGCTTCTGCGGTAGACTGAACGCCGTCGTTTTTTGCAGAACCTCAAATTCCCACAAGACGAAACAGGGTGTGCGAATGAATCGACTGTGCAAGTCTCTGATGGTGCTTCAGGTTGCAGCAGGGTTCGTAGGTTTCGTAGCGGAGGCAAACGCGGCGGATGCGGCAAAGCCGGATCTCGACCGTGGCAAGGCGATTGCCGGGCAAGTCTGCGCGTCGTGTCACGGCGCCGACGGCAATAGCGCGTCGGGCAGTTTCCCGAAGCTCGCCGGCCAGCATCCCGAATATCTGGTCAAGCAGTTGAACGACTTCAAGACGCAGCCGGGCGCGAAGGGGCCGGTGCGCACCAACGCGGTGATGGTCGGATTCGCGAGCGCGCTGAGCGCGGACGACATGCGCAACGTCGCCGCGTACTACGGGTCGCAGACGACGAAGCTCGGCACCGCACGCGATGCGGCAACCGTGCCGATCGGCCAGAAGATCTACCGCGGCGGCATCGCGGAGAAGGGCGTACCCGCCTGCGCGAGCTGCCACGGGCCGACAGGGCAAGGGCTCCCGGTCCAGTACCCGCGTCTGTCGGGGCAATGGGCCGATTACACGGCCGCGCAGTTGACCGCGTTCCAGCAGGGTGCCGGCGCGCGCAACAACAACGAGGCGATGCATCAGATCGCCACGCGGCTGTCGGACAACGAGATCAAGGCCGTCGCGGATTACATCGCGGGCCTGCGTTGAGCGGTCAGCCGCGAATGGAATGACCGGGCGCCCGAAGGGCGGCCGGAGTCAGAACAAGAAAAGGGTGGGGCGCCGCGTCGTTGCGGTTGCCTCGCCCTTCTTTTTTGTCAGCGCGCGCCGGCCGTCACGCGCGTGCTGGCCGCCCCTTCGGGGGCAATAATCAAAGTGAGCGTTGGGGGCTGTTTCCCCTGAGTCGGAGTTTGAATGAGCGTTACCACGTCGGGGTTGCAGTCGAAGTCGGGTCAGGGTGCGTCCAAGCGCGCGGTCGAGCTGCTGAGCTCGATGCGCTTCGCGATTGCGCTGCTGGTGGTGCTGTCGATTGCGAGCATCATCGGCACGGTCCTGACCCAGGACGATCCGTATCCGAACTATGTGAACCAGTTCGGGCCGTTCTGGGCGGACATCTTCCGCTCGCTCGGCCTGTACAACGTGTACAGCGCGTGGTGGTTCATGCTGATCCTGATCTTCCTCGTCGTGTCGATCTCGCTGTGCGTGATCCGCAACGCGCCGAAGATGCTCGCCGATGCGAAGAGCTGGAAGGACAAGGTTCGCGAAGGCAGCCTGCGGGCCTTCCACCACAAGGCCGAATACACGACGTCCGGCACGCGCGCGACGGTCACGGCGACGCTCGCCACGTTCGTCACCAAGGCCGGCTACAAGCACATCGTGCGTGAGAACGACGGCGCGACGCTGATCTCCGCGAAACGCGGTGCAATGACCAAGTGGGGCTACATCTCCGCGCACCTCGCGATCGTCGTGATCTGTATCGGCGGCCTGCTCGACAGCAACCTGCCGATCAAATTCCAGATGTGGATGTTCGGCAAGAGCCCGGTCAACACGAGCGCGACGATCAGCGAGATCTCGCCCGACCATCGCCTGTCCGCGTCGAACCCGACGTTCCGCGGCTATGCATGGGTGCCCGAGGGGCAGTTCGTGTCGACCGCGATCCTGAACCAGCCGAGCGGCTCGCTGATCCAGGACTTGCCGTTCTCGATCCAGCTCAACAAGTTCATCGTCGACTACTACACGACGGGCATGCCGAAGCTGTTCGCGAGCGACATCGTCGTGATCGATCGCGAGACCGGCCAGAAGATCCCGGCGCGCGTCGAGGTCAACAAGCCGTTCACGTACAAGGGCGTGTCGATCTACCAGTCGAGCTTCCAGGACGGCGGCTCGCAGATGCAGATGACGGCCTATCCGATGACGGGCGGCAACGCGAAGACCTTCCCCGTGAAGGGGACGATCGGCAGTTCGGCGCCGCTGCAGATGCCGGGCAACGACGGCGACACGATCGAGTTCTCCGATTTCCGTGCGATCAACGTCGAGAACATGGCCGACGCGAACGGCAAGCCGGACGTGCGCGGTGTCGCGACGACGAGCTCGCTGAAAGAAGCGTTCGACGAACGCCTCGGCTCCGGCGCGAAGACGTCGAAGCCGACGCAGCTCCACAACATCGGCCCGTCCGTGCAGTACAAGATCCGCGGCAAGGACGGCCAGGCGCGCGAATTCAACAACTACATGCTGCCCGTCGACATGAACGGCGAGCGCGTGTTCCTCGCCGGCGTGCGTGCGAGCCCGAACGACCCGTTCCGCTACATGCGGATTCCGGCCGACAGCCAGGATTCGATCGGCGAATGGATGCACCTGCGTGCCGCGCTCGAGGATCCGTCCGCGCGCGCCGAGGCCGCTGCGCGCTTCGCGCAGCGTTCGCTGCCGGGCACGGATGCATCGCTGCGCAGCCGTTTGCAGGACAGCGCGTTGAAGGTGCTGACCCTTTTTGCAGCGAGCGACGACAGCGTCGGCCGTGGCGCCGACGGCCAGCCGATCGGCGGCTTCCAGGCCGTGGCGACGTTCATCGACCGCTCGGTGCCGAAGGCCGAGCAGGAGAAGGCTGCAAGCCTGCTGCTGCGCATGCTCGAAGGCTCGATGTGGGAGGTCTGGCAGATCGCGCGCGAGCGTGCGGGCGAGCCGGCGGCGCAGCAGGGCACCGACACGATCCGCTTCGTGCAGAACGCGATCAATGCGCTATCCGACAGCTTTTTGTATGGATCCCCGGTCTATTTGCAGCTTGACTCATTCAAGCAGGTGCAAGCTTCGGTATTTCAGTTGACGCGCGCACCCGGCAAGAATCTGGTGTATCTTGGCAGCCTGCTGCTGGTCGCCGGCATCTTCTCGATGTTCTACGTGCGCGAGCGGCGCCTCTGGTTCTGGTTGAAGGACGCCGGTTCGGGCGTCGATGTGGTGATGGCAATGTCCACGGCCCGCAAGACCTTCGATTTCGAGAAAGAGTTCGTGCAGACGCGCGACGCGGCCGGTGCCGCCTTGCACGCCGCACCTCGCGACGCCGCGCCGGCCGGTGCGGCATCGACGGCCCGTCCGCCTGCCGGCGGCGGTTCCGATTCCGAGAATTCCACCCGGTAACATCATGGATCTCACGCAAGTCTCCTCTTCCCATCGGGCGTCGGCCCAGGCTCCGGTGACGGCGCCGCTGTTCGACGACCGTCCGTTCCTCGCGCGCCTGTCGCTGCTCGACTGGCTGTTCGCACTGGCGCTCGTGGTGGGCGCGGGCTATGCGCTCGTGCACTACAACGCGCACATGGATTACTACGACAAGGCGGTGATGATCGGCACCGTGCCGGCGCTCATCGCGCTCGGCTGGCGCTGGAAGCCCGCGCGGCTGATGATGGCGTCGATCGCCGTGCTGGCGCTGCTGTCGATCCAGATCTACCAGGGCGATCTCGCGCGCGCCGATTCGGCGTTCTTCCTCAAGTACTTCCTGTCGAGCCAGTCCGCGATCCTGTGGATGAGCGCGCTGTTCGTGCTCGCGACGATCTTCTACTGGATCGGCTTGCTCGCGCGCTCGGCGTCGGGCTCCGCGATCGGCCAGAAGCTCACGTGGGTCGCCGTGCTGATGGGCTTCACCGGCCTGATGGTGCGCTGGTACGAGTCCTACCTGATCGGGGCGGACGTCGGGCACATTCCGGTATCGAACCTGTATGAAGTGTTCGTGCTGTTCAGCCTGATCACTGCGCTGCTCTATCTGTATTACGAAGGCCACTACGGCACGCGCGCGCTCGGCGCGTTCGTGCTGCTGGTGATCAGCGCGGCCGTCGGCTTCCTGATGTGGTACTCGGTCGCGCGCGATGCGCAGCAGATCCAGCCGCTCGTGCCGGCGCTGCAGAGCTGGTGGATGAAGATCCACGTGCCGGCGAACTTCATCGGCTACGGCAGCTTCGCGCTGTCGGCGATGGTGTCGGTCGCGTACCTGATGAAGGAGCGCGGCGTGCTCGCCGATCGCCTGCCGACGCTCGACGTGCTCGACGACGTGATGTACAAGTCGATCGCGGTCGGTTTCGCGTTCTTCACGATCGCGACGATCCTCGGCGCGCTGTGGGCCGCCGAAGCATGGGGCGGCTACTGGAGTTGGGACCCGAAGGAAACCTGGGCGCTGATCGTGTGGCTCAACTACGCGGCGTGGCTGCACATGCGCCTGATGAAGGGCCTGCGCGGCACGGTAGCCGCATGGTGGGCGCTCACGGGCCTGCTCGTGACGACCTTCGCGTTCCTCGGCGTCAACATGTTCCTGTCCGGGCTGCACAGCTACGGCAAGCTGTAAGATTTCCGCTGTTCGTCCGACTATGAGACCGCCGGTGCACTGCGTGCCCGGCGGTTTTCTTTTGTAACGGGCGGGCGGTCCGGGCGTCGAACGGCGCAAGACGGGGCCGGGTCGAACGCTTATGAAACTGCGCGCGGCGCAGGCAGGAGGAGCAGCACGATGTGGATCAAACGCCCTTTGCGGAACGTACTGACCGGCGGCGATATTGCTCCCGGCGACATCACGCCGCGTGCGGTGTTCGAGAACCGGCGGCGCGTATTGCAGGCGGCCGGCCTCGCGGCGGCGGGCGGGTTGCTCGGTGGCAGCGGCGCAGCCTTGGCCGCCTATGCGTCGCCCGATGCGCGGGCCGCGAAGCTTGCGGCGAAGACGAATCCGAAGTTCGTCGCGGCCGACAAGGTGACGCCGTTCAAGGACATCACCACCTACAACAACTTCTACGAATTCGGCACCGACAAGAGCGACCCCGCGCAGAACGCCGGCACGCTGCGGCCGCGCCCGTGGCGGGTGAGCGTCGAGGGCGAGGTGCTGCATCCGAAGGTGTTCGATCTCGACGAACTGCTGAAGCTCGCGCCGCTCGAGGAGCGCGTGTACCGGCTGCGCTGCGTCGAGGGCTGGTCGATGGTGATCCCGTGGATCGGCGTGCCGCTGTCCGAGCTGATCAAGCGCGTGCAGCCGACCGGCAACGCGAAATACGTGCAGTTCATCACGCTGGCCGATCCGTCGCAGATGCCCGGCCTCTCGACGCCCGTGCTCGACTGGCCGTACTCGGAAGGACTGCGGATGGACGAGGCGATGAATCCGCTGACGCTGCTGACGATGGGCGTCTACGGGCAGGTGCTGCCGAACCAGAACGGCGCGCCGGTGCGGATCGTCGTGCCGTGGAAGTACGGCTTCAAGAGCGCGAAGTCGCTCGTGAAGATCCGCTTCGTCGACAAGCAGCCGAAGACGAGCTGGAACACGTACGCGTCGAACGAGTACGGCTTTTACTCGAACGTGAACCCGAACGTCGATCATCCGCGCTGGAGCCAGGCGACCGAGCGGCGCATCGGCGAGGATGGCTTTTTCACGCCGAAGCGCAAGACGCTGATGTTCAACGGCTACGGCGACCTGGTCGCGTCGATGTATCAGGGCATGGACCTGAAGAAGAATTTCTGAGGGCGACGGTGAGAAACGACATGCCCCCTTCGACGCTGACGGCCGCGCCCACAGCCGGCGCCGGCCAGGCTGCACGTGCCGCACGGCGCGGCGCGGTCCGTCCCGCCGCACCGCGCTGGCTCGCGCCGGCCAAGGTGCTGGTTTTCGCGGCCGGTCTTTATCCGCTCGCCCGTCTCGTGCTGTTCGGGCTGACCGACCGGCTCGGCGCGAATCCGATCGAGTTCATCACGCGCTCGACGGGTCTCTGGACGCTCGTGATCCTGTGCATCACGCTCGCCGTCACGCCGCTTCGACGCATGACGGGGTTCGCGGCGCTGCTGCGCTTTCGCCGGATGATTGGGCTGTTCGCGTTCTTCTACGCGACGCTGCACTTCACGACCTACCTGTGGTTCGACAAGTGGTTCGACGTCGTCGCGATCCTGAAGGACGTCGGCAAGCGCCCGTTCATCACGGTCGGTTTTGCCGCGTTCGTGCTGCTGATTCCGCTCGCGGCAACGTCGCCGCGCGCGATGGTGCGCCGCCTGGGCCGCCACTGGGCGACGCTGCACAGCGCGATCTACGCGATCGCGCTGTTCGCCGTGCTGCACTTCTGGTGGATGCGAGCCGGCAAGCACAATCTGGCGCAGCCGAAGCTGTATGCGGGAATCGTCGCCGTGCTGCTCGGCTGGCGGCTCATTGCATGGGGATGGCGGCGCGTGCGCGCGTGACGGCGCAGCCTGAAAAACAAAAGGCGATGACCGGGAAGTCATCGCCTTGTTTCGTGAGCCGTGCAGGTGGCGCGTCGTTACTTCGCGACAGCCGGGCTCGACGCCGGTGCAGGCATGGACGATGCGCTGCTCGACAATTCGGGTGACAGCGTGAGCGGCGTGCCGGACGAATCGGGCACACTGTCGGACGACGCGTTTTCATCGGTCGGCTTCACGTCCGACGGCGGGGTGTCCTGCTGCTGGAGCGGCTTGGGCATCGGAGGCACGGTGGGCAGATAGAGCGCGCCGCTTTGACCGCAGCCGGCAAGAATCGCCAAAGCCGCTACAATCGCGCTCATCCGGAAAACGACTCGCATGATCGTCCCTGAACAATTGAACCGATAGAGTTTAGCATGTCCGATACCGAATACCTGACCCGTGCCGAGGCCGTGCTGGCGGCCGTCGAGCGTACCGTCGACGACGCCAACGACGGCGATCACGACATCGATCTGGAGCGCAACGGCAGCGTCCTGACGCTGACGTTCGAGAACGGCTCGAAGATCATCGTCAACCTGCAGCCGCCGATGAAGGAAGTGTGGATCGCCGCGAGGGCGGGCGGTTTCCACTACCGTTTCATCGACGGCGAATGGCGCGATACGCGCACGGGCACCGAGTTTTTCTCGGCGCTCACCGAATACGCGACGCAGCAGGCCGGCCTGCCGATCACGTTCAGCGCGCCGTAACCGCCCAGGCCGCAGCCGGGGGCTGCGCGTCGACGCGTCGTGCCAAAGAAAAAGCGCCCCGCGGGGCGCTTTTTTCATGTCCGGGCCGGTGGTCAGTGCGCGAACAGGTTCATGATGTCCTGCTTTTCCTGCTCGTCGACGTGCGGCACGGTGGCGTCGACGTTCTGCGCGGCCGGTGCCTGCGGTACGCCGACCGTCGACACGAAGCCGTGGCCCGGCGCGAACTCGGTGAAGTACAGCTCGCCGCCGAGCGATTCGACGCCGTCCGGCACCGTCGGCTTGAACTCGGGCACGCCCTTCAGCGCGGCGCCCATGTAGTCGATCCAGACCGGCAGCGACAGGCCGCCCCCCGTTTCGCGATCGCCGAGGCTGCGCGGATTGTCGTAGCCGATCCACGCGATCGCGGCGAGCGTGTGCTGGTAGCCGGCGAACCACGCGTCGTGCGAGTCGTTCGTCGTGCCGGTCTTGCCCGCGAGGTCGGTGCGCTTCAGTACGTTGGTCCGTGCGCCCGTGCCGCGCTGCGCGACGCTCTGCAGCAGGCTGTTCATCACGTACGCGTTGCGCGGGTCGATCGCGCGCGGCGCATTCTGCTCGGCGACGAGCGGCTGCGCACGCACGACGATCGCGCCGTTCGGATCGGTGACTTCGGCGATCAGGTACGGATTGACGCGGTAGCCGCCGTTCGCGAAGACCGAGTACGCGCCCGCCATCTGCAGCGGCGTGACCTGGCCCGCGCCGAGTGCCATCGGCAGGTAGGCCGGATGGCGTTCGGCGTCGAAGCCGAAGCGGGTGATGTACTGCTGCGCGTACTTCGTGCCGATGTGGTTCAGGATCCGGATCGACACGAGGTTGCGCGAGCGCTGCAGCGCGGTGCGCATCGACATCGGGCCTTCGAAGCCGCCGCCGTAGTTCTTCGGCTCCCACGGCTGGCCGCCCGTTTCGGCGGCGCTGAAATACAGCGGGCCGTCGTTGATCACGGTGGCCGGCCCGAGGCCCTTGTCGAGCGACGCCGAATAGATGAACGGCTTGAACGACGAACCCGGCTGCCGCCACGCCTGCGTGACGTGGTTGAACTTGTTCTTGTTGTAGTCGAAGCCGCCGACGAGCGAGCGGATCGCGCCGTCCTGCGGGACGATCGACAGGAATGCCCCCTCGACCTGCGGCAACTGCGTGATCGACCATTTGCCGGCGTCGTTCTTCACGACGCGGACGATCGCGCCCGGGCGGATGCGGCGATTCGGCTGCGCATTGGCCGACAGCGCGCCCGACGCGAAGCGCAGGTTGTCGCCTTCGATCGTCGCATTGCTGCCGTCGATGAATGCGACCGTGATCTGGCGCGGGCTGGCGGCCGTGACGACCGCGGCGATCAGTTCGCCGTTGTCGGGGTGTTCGAGCAGTGCATCGTCGATCGCCTGTTCGCGGTCGTCGGCCCCGGCCGGCAGCTCGATGAAGCCTTCCGGCCCGCGATAGCCGTGCCGGCGTTCGTAATCCATGATGCCCTTGCGCAGCGCGGTGTACGCGACCTGCTGATCCGCGGAGTCGATCGTCGTGACGACGTTGAAGCCGCGCGTGTAGGTTTCCTCACGGTACTGCGCGTACATCATTTGTCGGACCATTTCCGCGACGTACTCGGCGTGCACGCTGAAATCGCGGCCCGGGCCCTTGACGACGAGCGGCTGTGCGACGGCCTCGTCGTACTGCTCGCGCGAGATGAAGTTCAGCTCGAGCATCCGTTGCAGGATGTATTCCTGGCGCACCTTCGCGCGCTTCGGGTTCACGACCGGGTTGTACGCGGACGGCGCCTTCGGCAGCCCGGCAAGCATCGCGGCTTCGGCGAGCGAGATGTCCTTCAGGTCCTTGCCGAAGTAGACCCGCGCGGCGCTCGCGAAGCCGTACGCGCGCTGGCCGAGATAGATCTGATTCATGTAGACCTCGAGAATCTGATCCTTCGTCAGCGCACGCTCGATCCGGTACGCGAGCAGCATCTCGTAGATCTTGCGCGTGTAGGTCTTCTCGCTCGACAGGAAGAAGTTGCGCGCGACCTGCATCGTGATCGTGCTCGCACCCTGCGACGCATGGCCGTTCGTCAGCGCGACGATGCCGGCGCGGACGATGCCGGTGAGATCGACGCCGCCGTGATCGTAGAAGCGCGCGTCTTCGATCGCGAGGATCGCCTTCTTCAGCGAGTCGGGCACGTCCTTGAAATGGACGACGTCGCGGCGCTCTTCGCCGAATTCGCCGATCAGCACGTGATCGGACGTATAGATGCGCAGCGGCACCTTCGGCCGATAGTCGGTCAGCGCGTCGAGCGACGGCATGTTCGGCCACGCAACGACGAGCGCGTAGCCGAGCACGAGGCCGCCGGCCACGACGAGCGCGACGCACATCGTGGCGAATCCGAGCAGGACTTTTTGCCACCAGGGCCGCTTCTTCGGCTCCGGGGCGGGAGGCGGGGACGTAGGAGTCGTGGATTGCATAGGCATACCGGAAAACAGTCCCGCGATTATAGCTGCCCGGTAAGACCGGTCCTGACGCGGGGGGCGCCCGCCGCGAAGACGCGGTCCGGCGTGCTTCCAGCATAGCCCGTGCATGGCCGTCGCGAGCGGATGCTGGCCGTTAGGCCGACTGTCGGCCGCACGCGCCGATTTGCAGAATCAGGTCTCGGAAACGCGGCATGGGCCGCGACGATTTCGGGAGGCTGGGATGGCGGGACGATGGCGAGCGCGGTTTGCGCAGGGTGGGCAACGGTCGACGGGAATCGACGTCGGTGCGGACGAGGTGAGGGTGGCCGTGCTGAGCCGGCGCGGCCGGGGCGCGGAGGTGTGCGTCGAGGGGCTGGAGCGGGAGCCGGTCGGGTTGGCGGGCGGGCCGGAGGATGCGCGCTGGGCGGCGGTTGCGCGTGCGCTGGCCGCCGCCGTGTCGAGGCTGTCGGCGGCCGGGGTGCGGTGCGACGCGCGCGGCGTGATGGCGTTGCACGATGACGAGATGCGTACCGCAACGCTCGATCTGGCCGGGCGGGCCGACGTCGAGGACGCCGCGCGGCAGGCGGCTGAGCGCATCTCGGGGCTGGCGCCGGACAGTCTCGCGTTCGACTGGCGGCAGGAGGGCGGCGCGGGAGCCGGCGAGATCGAGATTGCCGTGGCCCCGCTGGCGCTGCTCGAACGCCGGATCGACGTGGCCGCCCAGGCCGGTGTCGACCTGACGGTGGTCGACGGCGAGTCGGCCGCGGCGCTGCGTGCGTTGCGCTATGCCGCGCAATTCGAACCCGACGCGCAGGCGGGCCCCTACGCGGCGCTCTGGTTTCATGACTCGGGCGTGCACGGCTGGCGAATCGACGGCCCGTTGGCCGTACCGGTGCTGACGCTGTCCGGCGCCGTGCCGGGGGCGTTTTCCGATGCATTGCGCCAGCGCGCGCTCGGGGCCGTGTGTTGCGTACTCGTGGCTGGGGACGAGCGGTGTATCGCCCGCTTCGACACATCCGTCGCCGAGATTGGCGACGTGCTCGGCGCGGTTGCGGTGTCGTTCGACTGCACCGGCTGGAGTGGGCAACCGTGTCCGGCCGCCGGCATGCCGGGCGGCCCGGAATGGGCTGTCGCATTCGGGCTGGCCTTGCGCGGGGTGTGGGAATGACGGCCCGTCGTGCGGAGCCGGGCGGCTTCAACCTGCTGCCGTACCGCGAGCGGCTGGCGCAGGCGTTGCGACGTCGCCGGGCGGCGCAGTGCGGTGCGGCGATTCTGCTCGGTGTGCTCGGCGCCGGCCTGTGGACGGGCGCCGCCACCGGGGCGCGGTGGCGCGTGGATGCCGAGCGCGCGAGTGTGGAGGCGCGGCTGCGGCAGTTGCAGCCGCAGGTGGGGGCCGCGACACGCGCTGCCAAGGCTGCGGCCGTTGCCGCGCAACGCGACGCGCAGGCGGCCGCGCTCGCCGCGCCTTATCGGCACGTCGCAGGGCTGCTGGCCACACTGGCACAGGTGCGCGACGGCACCGTCCGGCTCGACGCGCTGCGCACGACGTCGGCCGGTGCCGTGATCGATGCGCGCGCCGCGAGCTACCGGGCGGCCGCGCGATGGCTCGCGGGGATGGCACGCGAGCAACGTGGCTGGCGGATCGATATCGATGTGTTGAAGCCTGCTTCCGGTGTTCCGGTCGTGACAGGCGGGATGCCGTTCCGGTTCTCGGTCCAGCTGCGCTGGCACGACAAGATGGCATCCCGGAATGCGTCGGGAGGTGGCGCATGACGGCGGTGCTCGCGCATCGGTCCGCACTGCGCAGCGACGGATGGCGAGACGGCATGCGGCGTGTGTCGCCGGCGGCTGCGCACATCGCAGGCTGCGGGCTCGCATTCGCGGCCGTGCTGGCGGGCGGCATTCATCTGGCGAATGCCGCCGACTGGAGCGGGCTCGCACATGGCCGCGCGTTGCTCGCCGCGGCGCAGACGCGGGAGGCCGATGCGCGGCGTGTCCTGGCTGCCGCTGCACGGCAACGCGGCGTGCAGCCGGCGGCGGCACACGGCGATCGCTCGCCGGGTACGCCGGAATGGGCTGCGTTGATGCTGGAACTGGCGGATCGCGCCGCGTCGAGCGGGCTGCGCGACGTATCGATCGAACCGTTGCGCGCCGATGGCGCAGTGCCGGACGGCAGGCGCACGGTGCGCATCGTCGCGGAGGGCCATTTTCACGCGTTGCTGCAGATGGTCGGCGGGCTGGCCCGCTTCCCGGTGCTGGCAGTGCCGTCCGCGCTGCGTGTCGAACGGGGAAAGGAGGCCGCGCGCGTGGAAATGTCCGTCGACGTGTTTCCGGCGTTGCCGGCGCCAACGTCCACGGGCGGGGAGACGTCGGTTCTGGCCGGCGCACCCGGCGCCAATCCGTTCGGCGAGGCCGGTTCGTCCGAAGCGCAGGGGGCGGCTGTCCGCCTGGCCGGCACGATTCGCGACGGTCATGCAGGTCTCGCGCTGTTCGACGATGGTGACGGCGCGTTCACGGCCGTGGTTCCCGGCGACACCCTCGGGGCCGCGCGGGTGGTGCGAATCGATCCCGTCGCCGTGACACTCGCAACGGCGGACGGCGCGTACCGGGTCACGCTGGACGACGGGAGGCGGCCATGATCAAGCACGGATGCCGGGTGCTCGCCGTTTGGGCCGGATTGACCGCGGCCAGTGCAAGCGCGTCATTGCCGCCGCTGCCGGCCGTCTGGCCTGCCGCATCGTTGGATACGCAGGTGCCGGGCCTGCCGTTGCCACAAGGCGGGGTGGACGGTGCGGATCACACCGTATCGACGGAGGTCGGCCCGCCGCCGTTCGATCAGGCGGCGCGCGCGGCGCTTCAGGCTGAGGCCGCCACCCCGGCACCCGGGCTGGAAGGGCCGCCGATCCCGTTGGCGCCGCCGGCCCGGATGGGTGACGCGGCGGCCCGGCAACCAGGCGATGCGGACGACACACGGCGGATCTCGCTGAATCTGCAGGGCGCAGGGCTTGCGGCCGCGTTCGACGCGTTCGCGCGGTTCACGGGGCTCAATATCGTCGTCAGCGAGCAGGTGCGCGGCACCGTCACGTTACGTCTGAATAATGTCCCTTGGCGCGATGCCTTCGACACGCTACTCGACACACACGCGCTCGCGATGACCCGGCGGGGCAACGTGATATGGGTCACGCCGGCGGTCGAACTGGCCGCCCGCGAACGCGAGCGCTTCGAAATGCACGCGCGGGCCGCCGATCTGGAGCCGCTTGCGAGCCGGACGTTCGCGCTGCACTACCCGCGCGCGCAGGACGTGCAGCGACTGCTGGCCGGCGCGACCGGCCAGCGCCTGCTGTCGAAGCGTGGCGCAGCGGCGGCCGATCCGCGCACGAACCTGCTGTTCGTCACCGATCTCGCGCCGCGTCTCGACCAGGTCGCGAGCCTGATCGAGGCGATCGACCGGCCGTCGCGGCAGGTCCGGATCGAGGCCCGCATCGTCGAGGGCGAGCAGGGTTTTTCGCGCAATCTCGGCGCACGCGTCGCGCTGCGGGCGCAGGAGCGGCCGCCGTCGGGCGAGAGCGCCACGTTTGCGACCGGTGCCCGCAATGCGCTCGACCTGGCTGCACGGCCGCTCGGCGGCTTCGAAGCGGCAACCGCCGGCTTCACGCTGTTCGCCGCGCCGCTCAGCCGTGTGCTCGACGTCGAACTGAGCGCGCTCGAGGCACAGGGGCGGGGCCAGATCGTTTCGAGCCCGCGCGTGGTGACCGCCGATCGCGTCAAGGCCATCGTCGAACAGGGGTCGGAGTTGCCGTACCAGGCGAAGGTCGGCAACGGCGTGAGCGGCGTGCAGTTCCGCCGGGCCACGCTCAAGCTCGAGGTCGAGCCGCAAATCACGCCGGACGGGCGCGTGGTGCTCGACCTGGACGTGACGAAGGACAGCATCGGCGAGCCGACGGCGGCCGGCCCGGCGATTCACACGAAGCACGTCCAGACGCGCGTCGAGGTCGAGAACGGCGGGACGGTCGCGATCGGCGGGATCTATGAACAACTGAACCGGAACGATGTGACGCGCGTGCCGCTCTTGGGCAAAATACCGTTACTGGGCGCGCTTTTCCGGCACCGCGCGCAACGCGATCAGCGTAACGAACTGGTCGTCTTCATCACGCCGACCGTCGTCGATGCGCGCTGCAATGCGCGCGGCGCGGTCAGCGCGGATGCCGAGAAAACGGGGCCGGAAGCCGCCGGCGCAGGCTCGACAAGGCAGCCGCTTTGCCAGTAAGCTGCGCCACACACCAGCAAGATTGAAGCAGAGGAAGCCGTTGCAAGCGCGGGACCCACATGCAAACGTATTTTTCGTCGGCCTTATGGGAGCGGGTAAGACCACCGTGGGCCGTGCGGTCGCGCGTCGTCTCGACAGGACGTTCTTCGACTCCGACCACGAAATCGAGGCCCGCACGGGCGCGCGCATTCCGGTGATCTTCGAGATGGAGGGCGAGGCCGGGTTTCGCGATCGCGAAACGCAGGTGATCGCCGATCTCACGCAGCGCGAGAACATCGTGCTCGCGACGGGCGGCGGCGCGGTGCTGCGCCCGGAAAACCGCGACTGCCTGAAAAACCACGGCATCGTCGTCTACCTGCGCGCCAATCCGCACGATCTGTGGCTGCGCACGCGCAAGGACAAGAACCGCCCGCTGCTGCAGACCGAAGATCCGAAGGGGCGTCTCGAAGCGCTGTACGAGGTACGCGACCCGCTGTACCGCGAATGCGCGGATTTCGTCATTGAGACCGGCCGTCCGTCGGTCAACGGTCTCGTCAACATGGTGCTGATGCAACTCGAACTGGCCGGCGTCATCGCCAAGCCGCTACAAGCATGATTACTGTCAACGTCGACCTGGGCGAGCGCGCCTATCCGATTCACATTGGCGCCGGCCTGATCGGCCGCGCCGAGCTGTTCGCGCCTCATATCAAGGGCTCGTCCGTCACGATCGTCACGAACACGACGGTCGATCCGCTCTATGGCGACGCACTGCGTGCGGCGCTGGCGCCGCTCGGCAAGCGCGTGTCGACGGTCGTGCTGCCGGACGGCGAGGCGTACAAGAACTGGGAAACGCTGAACCTGATCTTCGACGGCCTGCTGACCGACCGCGCGGACCGCAAGACGACGCTCGTCGCGCTCGGCGGCGGCGTGATCGGCGACATGACGGGCTTCGCGGCCGCATGCTACATGCGCGGCGTGCCGTTCATCCAGGTGCCGACGACGCTGCTGTCGCAAGTCGATTCGTCGGTCGGCGGCAAGACGGGCATCAACCACCCGCTCGGCAAGAACATGATCGGCGCGTTCTACCAGCCGCAGGCCGTGATCGCGGACATCGGCGCGCTGACGACCCTGCCCGACCGCGAACTGGCGGCCGGCGTCGCCGAGATCATCAAGACCGGCGCGATCGCCGATGCGGAATTCTTCGACTGGATCGAGGCGAACGTCGACGCGCTGAACCGTCGCGACCCGGCTGCGCTCGCGCATGCGGTGAAGCGCTCGTGCGAGATCAAGGCGAGCGTGGTGGCGGCCGACGAACGCGAAGGCGGCCTGCGCGCGATCCTGAATTTCGGCCACACGTTCGGCCATGCGATCGAGGCCGGGCTCGGCTACGGCGAGTGGCTGCACGGTGAGGCGGTCGGTTGCGGGATGGTGATGGCGGGCGACCTGTCGGTGCGGCTCGGCCTGCTCGACGAAGCGTCGCGGCAGCGCCTCGATGCGGTGATCGCGGCCGCGCACCTGCCGACCCGCGGGCCCGCGCTCGGCGATGCGCGCTACATGGACCTGATGCGCGTCGACAAGAAGGCGGAGGCCGGCGCGATCAAGTTCATCCTGCTGAAGCGATTCGGCGATACGCTGATCACGCAGGCGCCGGACGAAGCCGTGTTCGCCACACTGGCGCAGACCACCCGCTAACGGCGGCCCGGATGCCCCGGCGCCCCTGACATGGAGGAGACGTGAGCGAGACATCCAGCAGCACACTGCCCGAAGCCGGCCACGCGTCTGCTGCGCCGGTGGCCGAGCCGCCGACGCTGGCGGCGCTGGAAGCCCATCTCGCTCCGTATGCCGCACACGCGTCGCAGTCGCGCGGCCGTCGCCATCCGGAAGCACCGCCGGCGGCGCGCACCGAATTTCAGCGCGACCGCGACCGCATCGTCCATTCGGCCGCATTTCGCCGGCTCGAATACAAGACGCAGGTCTTCGTCAATCACGAAGGCGACCTGTTCCGCACCCGTCTCACGCACAGTCTCGAAGTCGCGCAGATCGCGCGCTCGGTCGCGCGCAACCTGCGCCTGAACGAGGATCTCGTCGAGGCGATCTCGCTCGCGCACGACCTCGGCCATACGCCGTTCGGCCATGCCGGGCAGGACGCGCTGAATGCCTGCATGCGCGAGCATGGCGGCTTCGAGCACAACCTGCAGAGCCTCGCGGTCGTCGACGAGCTCGAGGAGCACTACGGCGCGTTCGACGGGCTGAACCTGTGCTTCGAGACGCGCGAAGGCATTCTGAAGCACTGCTCGCGCGAGAATGCGCGCAAGCTCGGCGCGCTCGGCGAGCGCTTCCTGCAGGGCCGCCAGCCGTCGCTCGAAGCGCAGCTCGCCAACATCGCGGACGAGATCGCGTACAACAACCACGACGTCGACGACGGCCTGCGTTCCGGCCTGATCACGATCGAGCAGCTCGCGGAAGTCGAGCTGTGGCAGCGCCACTACGAGGCGGCGCTCGCCGAATTCCCGCACCTCGAGGGCCGTCGTCTCGTGCACGAGACGGTGCGCCGCATCATCAACACGCTGATCGTCGACCTGATCGACGAGACGACGCGCAATCTCGCGCGTGTCGCACCCGCATCGCTCGACGACGTGCGCGCCGCGCCGCCGCTCGTGTCGCACAGCGAAACGGTCGCCGCCCAGGCGGCCGCCCTCAAGCGTTTCCTCTTCAAGAACCTCTATCGCCACTACAAGGTGATGCGCATGGCGAGCAAGGCGCAGCGCGTCGTCACCGGCCTGTTCGATGCGTTCATCGACGATCCGCGCCTGCTGCCGCCGCCATACCAGTCCGACGATACCGCGCAGCAGCCGCGCCTCGTCGCGCACTACATCGCCGGCATGACCGACCGCTTCGCGCTGAAGGAGTATCAGCGCCTGTTCGTCATCGGCGACAACTGACTGTCACAAACGATCACTAGACTTCGCCGGTTCAATGGCGACGGGAATGTTGCACACGCTGTTGGTAACGTTTTCATAGGAGAGAGGTCGATGAAGAAGAAGCCTGCGGGGACACTGGTTCGTTCGATCGCGCTCGGCGGCGCGCTGATGTTCGGGGTACAGCACGTGGCGCTCGCCGCGACGGAAATCCAGTTCTGGCATGCGATGGAGGCCGCGCTCGGCGAGCGGGTCAATGCGATCGCCGACCAGTTCAATGCGTCGCAGAGCGACTACAAGATCGTGCCGGTCTTCAAGGGCACCTACGACCAGGCGCTCGCGGCCGGCATCGCCGCCTATCGCAGCGGCAACGCGCCGGCGATCCTCCAGGTCTATGAAGTCGGCACGGCCACGATGATGCAGGCAAAGAAGGCCGTCGTGCCCGTCTACGACGTGTTCAAGCAGGCCGGCGTGCCGCTCGACGAAAAGGCGTTCGTGCCGACCATCGCGAGCTACTACAGCGACGCGAAGACGGGCCATCTCGTCTCGATGCCGTTCAACAGCTCGACGCCGGTGCTGTACTACAACAAGGACGCGTTCAAGAAGGCCGGCCTCGACCCGAACCAGCCGCCGAAGACGTGGGCCGACGTGCAGGCCGATGCCGAGAAGCTGCGCAAGTCGGGGATGGCGTGCGGCTTCACGACCGGCTGGCAGGGCTGGATACAGCTCGAGAACTACAGCGCGTGGCACGGGCTGCCGTTCGCGAGCCGCAACAACGGCTTCGACGGTACCGACGCGGCGCTCGAATTCAACAAGCCGCAGCAGATTGCGCACATCTCGTTCCTGCAGCAGATGGCGAAGGACGGCACGTTCACGTACGCGGGGCGCAAGGATGAGGCGTCGGCGAAGTTCTACAGCGGCGACTGCGGGATCCTGACGACGTCGTCGGGCGCGCTCGCGAACGTGCAGAAGTTCGCGAAGTTCAGCTACGGCACGGGCATGATGCCGTACGACGCGAACGTGAAGGGCGCTCCGCAGAACGCGATCATCGGCGGCGCGAGCCTGTGGGTGCTGGCGGGCAAGGATCCGGCGACCTACAAGGGCGTCGCGAAATTCCTCGCATACCTGGCCTCGCCGGCGGTCGCCGCGAAGTGGCACCAGGACACGGGCTACCTGCCCGTGACGACCGCCGCGTACGACCTCACGCGCCAGCAGGGCTTCTACGCGAAGAACCCGAGCGCCGAAACCGCGATCAAGCAGATGCTGAACAAGCCGCCGCTGCCGTACACGAAGGGGCTGCGCCTGGGCAACATGCCGCAGATCCGCACGGTGGTCGACGAGGAGTTCGAACAGGTCTGGGCGCAGAAGAAGTCGCCGAAGGACGCGCTCGATTCGGCCGCGTCGCGCGGCGACGAACTGCTGCGCCGCTTCGAGAAGTCGGGCGGCTGAGCCCGCATCGCACCGTGCCGACGGCCGCGTCGCATCCAGTGCGGATGCGCGCGCCGGCCGGCGGCACGCCCCCTTTCCGTTGCGCCTGACCGGATCTCCGCGATGCAATCCCGTTCCCGTTTCGGTACGAGCCTGCTGCCGTACCTGCTGATCGCGCCGCAGCTCGCGATCACCGCCGTGTTCTTCCTGTGGCCGGCCGGCGTCGCGCTATGGCAGTCGACGCAGATGCAGGATGCGTTCGGCACGTCGAGCGAATTCGTCGGCCTCGCGAACTTCACGCACCTGTTCGCCGATCCGCTGTATCTCGATTCGTTCCGCACGACGCTCGTGTTCAGCTCGCTCGTCACGGTGAGCGGGCTCGTCGTGTCGCTGGTCCTCGCCGCGTGCGCCGATCGCGTGATCCGCGGCGCGCGCGTGTACCGCACGCTGCTGATCTGGCCGTACGCGGTCGCCCCGACCATCGCCGCCGTGCTGTGGGCGTTCCTGTTCAACCCGAGCATCGGCCTGATCACCTATGCGCTCGCGAAGAGCGGCATCGTGTGGAACCACGCGCTGAACGGCGGGCAGGCGATGTTCCTCGTCGTGCTCGCGTCGGTGTGGAAGCAGGTGAGCTACAACTTCCTGTTCTTCTACGCGGGCCTGCAGGCGATTCCGCGCTCGCTGATCGAGGCGGCGGCGATCGACGGCGCCGGGCCGGTGCGGCGCTTCTTCAACATCGTGCTGCCGCTGCTGTCGCCCACCAGCTTCTTCCTGCTGGTCGTGAACCTCGTCTACGCGTTCTTCGACACGTTCCCGGTGATCGACGCGGCCACCGGCGGCGGCCCGGCGCAGAGCACGAAGACGCTGATCTACAAGATCTTCGCGGAGGGCTTCCAGGGGCTCGACATCGGCAGCTCGGGCGCGCAGTCGGTCGTGCTGATGATCATCGTCGTCGGGCTCACGGTGATCCAGTTCCGCTTCGTCGAACGCAGGGTGCAATACGCATGATCGAAAATCGCAAGGGCTTCGACCTGTTCTGCCACGCGGTGCTGATCGCGGGTGTGGTGCTGATCGTGTTTCCCGTCTACGTCGCGTTCTGCGCGGCGACGATGAACGCGCAGGAAGTGTTCACGGTGCCGCTGTCGCTCGTGCCGAGCACGCACCTGTTCGAGAACGTCGCGTACATCTGGGGGCACGGCAGCGGCGGCACGACCGCGCCGTTCGGCCGCCTGCTCGTGAACAGCTTCGCGATGGCGCTCGGCATCGCGGTGGGCAAGATCGCGGTGTCGATCCTGTCCGCGTACGCGATCGTCTATTTCCGCTTCCCGTTCCGCAACACGGCGTTCTGGCTGATCTTCGTCACGCTGATGCTGCCGGTGGAAGTGCGGATCTTCCCGACCGTGCAGGTCGTGTCGACGCTGCACCTGACGAACACCTACGCGGGGCTCACGCTGCCGCTGATCGCGTCGGCAACCGCGACGTTCCTGTTCCGCCAGTTCTTCATGACGCTGCCCGACGAGTTGATGGATGCCGCACGCATCGACGGCGCGGGGCCGCTGCGGTTCTTCTGGGACGTCGTGCTGCCGCTGTCGAAGACGAGCATCGCGGCGCTGTTCGTGATCACGTTCATCTACGGCTGGAACCAGTATCTGTGGCCGATCCTGATCACGACGGAGGCCTCGCTGTCGACGGCAGTGGTGGGCATCAAGACGATGATCGCGAGCGGCGACGCCGCGACCGAATGGCAATACGTGATGGCGGCGACGCTGCTGGGAATGATCCCGCCGCTCGTCGTCGTGCTGGCGATGCAGCGCTGGTTCGTGCGCGGCCTCGTCGATTCCGAGAAATGAATGACGGACGGCAACCGGGAGAAAGACCAAGAATGGCTGCGCTGAGCTTGAAGGGCGTCAGGAAATCCTACGACGGCAAGCAGCACGTGCTGCACGGCATCGACGTGGAGATCGCCGACGGCGAATTCATCGTGCTGGTCGGCCCGTCGGGCTGCGGCAAGTCGACGTTGCTGCGGATGATCGCGGGGCTCGAGACGGTGACGGACGGCGAGATCGCGATCGGCGAGCGTGTCGTCAACGCGCTGGAGCCGAAGGATCGCGACATCGCGATGGTGTTCCAGAACTATGCGCTGTACCCGCACATGACGGTCGCGCAGAACATGGGCTACGGGCTGAAGATCCGCGGGATCGAGCGCGCGACGATCGATTCGCGGGTGGCGGCTGCCGCGAAGATCCTCGAACTCGAGCCGCTGCTCGCGCGGCGGCCGCGCGAGCTGTCGGGCGGCCAGCGGCAGCGTGTCGCGATGGGGCGCGCGATCGTGCGCGAGCCGTCGGTGTTCCTGTTCGACGAGCCGTTGTCGAACCTCGACGCGAAGCTGCGCGTGCAGATGCGGCTCGAGATCCAGCGGCTGCATGCGCGGCTCGCGACGACGAGCGTCTACGTGACGCACGACCAGATCGAGGCGATGACGCTCGCGCAGCGCGTGATCGTGATGAACCGCGGCTACGCGGAGCAGATCGGCGCGCCGGTCGACGTGTACGAGAAGCCGGCGACGGTGTTCGTCGCGGGCTTCATCGGCTCGCCGGCGATGAACCTGATGCACGGCCGGCTGTCGGACGACGGCGCGACGTTTACGGTCGCGGGCGGCGGCCCCGCGCTGCCGGTCGCGGGCGCGCCCGGCATCGGCGCGGCGATCGCCACCGGGCGCGACTGGGTGCTCGGCGTGCGTCCCGAACACATGACGCCGCAGCCGGGCGTCGCGCAGGCGACGCTGCCGGTCGACTCGTGCGAGCTGCTCGGCGCGGACAATCTCGCGCACGGCCGCTGGGGCAGTCACGACGTCGCGGTGCGCCTGCCGCACGCGGACCGTCCCGCGCGCGGCACGGCGCTGGCGGCCGCGCTGCCGGCGCACCGGCTGCATTTCTTCGATCCCGAGACCGGCAAGCGTGCCGGCTGACCCTGCTGACCTTGCCGAGAGACCGACGATGACGACCCATACCGACTGGTGGCCTTATCCGCGCGTCGTCGCCCATCGCGGCGGCGGCACGCTCGCGCCGGAGAACACGCTCGCCGCGCTCGACGAGGGCGCGCGCCGTGGCCACCGGATGGTCGAGTTCGACGCGAAGCTGTCCGCCGACGACGTGACGTTCCTGCTGCACGACGACACGGTCGACCGCACGTCGAACGGTCACGGCGCGGCGGCGCGCATGCGTTATGACGCGCTGGCCGCGCTCGATGCGGGCACGTGGCGCGACGCGCGCTTCGCGGGCGAGCGGATGCCGACGCTCGAGGCGGCGGCGGCGCGCTGCCTCGCCCACGGGCTGGCAGCGAATGTCGAGATCAAGCCGTGCCCGGGGCGCGAGATTGAGACCGGGCAGCGCGTGGCGGCCGACGCGGCCGTGTACTGGCGTGATACCGCGATTCCGCCGCTCCTGTCGTCGTTCTCGTTCGATGCGCTGCAACAGGCACGCGCAACGGCGCCTGCGCTGCCGCGCGGAATGCTCTACGAGTCCGTGCCGGACGACTGGCATGCGCAGGTCGTCGGTGCGCTCGGCTGCGTTTCGTTGCATGCAGACCACACACAGCTCGACGAACCGCTCGTGCGCGCGATCAAGGCGGCCGGGCTGCGCATCCTGGTTTACACGGTGAATGACCTCGAGCGGGCACGCGAACTCGCACGCTGGGGCGTCGACGCGGTCTGCACGGACCTGATCGACCTGATCGGCCCGGCAGCGCTGGACGACATCGCCATCCCCTGACGGGCGCGACAACGGCCGGCGAAACCGGTGTCAGGAACGTGCCTGATGCGAAAAAACGACGCCCCGACGGGATTCCCGCCGGGGCGTTTCGCATCGTGGAGACGTTACGTCACGAAAAATCCGCTACAAATTGCAGCAGGATTAACCATTCCCCAAATATTCGACTACGCTTAGAAGCGGTAGCCGAGGTTCAGGTACGTGACGATCGGGTTCAGCGAGATCTTCGCTTTCGACGTTTCGGTCAGGGTGCCGACCGGCGTCCGGCGGGCCGTCGTGAAGGTCGCGGTCACGCTGACAGGGATGTACGAGAGCGACAGCCCCGCGAACCAGTGCTTCGTGAAGTTGTACGTGAAGCCGGCGTTGAAGACGGGCGCCCACTGGTTGCTGGTCGTCGCGCTGGTCGGGCCGCCGAGCACGCCGTTCTCGAACGTGCCGTTGGTGATCTTCGCGCCGGTGAACCAGACATACGTCGCGCCGACACCGACATACGGACGGAACTTCGCATTGGCGTCGTTGAAGTGGTAGCGCAGCAAGACGGCGGGGCTCCACTGGTACGCGCGGCCGAGTACGCCGAATCTATCGAACTGACCCTTGCCGGTAATGTCGAACTTCGGCGGTATCCCCATCACGAGCTCGGTGGAGATATGGTCGGTGACGAAGTAGCCCGCCGCGAGCCCCAGCGTGTCGGCGTCGTTGATGCCCGCGCCGGTGTTGGGAATGGATTGGTTGATGGGCGTGCCGCCTACGCGGTAGACGAACAGCGGGTCGCTGCTGTCCTGCGGCGCAAGGTGCAGCCAGCCGGTGCTGACGTAGAAATCACCTGCAGATTGTGCGTGTGCCGTACCGCCCGCGAATGCGAGCGCTGCGGCCCCCGTAATGGCCAGTTTTCGTTTCATTGTGTCTCCTCCGATCAAAGGCGTGCTCATTATGACGACTGCGTTTAAAACCAAACAAGCTCGTAAGTTAGAGTTTTCTCCCTAGGTTTCGTACGACCGTACGCTTTCGCGCCCAGCGGGGACAGGCATTCTACGCAGGTGCGCATTTTCGGACCCCCGGGTATTTCCTAACGCGTTCAAACGGACATTCAGCATGGCACGGTTAGCACGACTCTACGTTACCGACCAGCCGCAGCACGTGATACTGCGCGGCCTGGATCAGCAACCCGCGTTCGTCGACGACCAGGACTACGAACTCTTCATCGATTGCCTGAAGGCCGCCGCGCGCGATCATCACCTGTCGGTGCACGCCTACGTGCTGCTGCCCCGCCAGGTGCAACTGCTCGTGACGCCGAGCGACGAGGCGAGCCTGCCGAAAGCGATGCAGGCCGTCGGTCGCCGCTACGTCGCGCATTTCAACCGGCGCTATTCGCGGCGCGGCACCCTGTGGGAAGGCCGCTATCGCGCGACCGTGATCGAAGGCGAGCGCTATTTCCTGCTCGCGAGCCGCGTGGTCGAGATGAGCCCGGTGCGCGCGCAGCTCGTCGCGACGCCCGAGGCCTATCGCTGGTCGAGCTACCGGCACCACGTCGGGCTCACCGTCGACAGCCTGATCACCGACCATCCGCTCTACTGGGCGCTCGGCAATACGCCGTTCGACCGCCAGCGCGCGTACAAGGAGCTGTGCGAGCAGCCGCTCGACGAGCGCCAGGCCGACCAGCTGCAGCAGGCGACGTTGAAGGGCTGGGTGCTCGGCGGCGAGAATTATCGCGAGTGGGCGGCGCGTACCGCGAACCGGCGCGTGTCGCCGCTGCCACGCGGACGCCCCAGAAAGGTGCGTGAAAACACGCCGCCGATCCAGCAGTAACGCAGGAATGGCGGTTCAGGAGGCGGCGCTGCGGGCGCCGCTTCTTTTTGCACCAAAATGATGCAGCCCCAATAAAACGGCACCAGATCGAGGCATCCATTTTATTGGGGCTCGATCAAGCGGTTTTTGTTGCTATTCCTTTGATTCGTCGCGTATATTCCGAATTCCGGTGGCCCGGGCGAAGCATGCCCATCCACGGTCGGCCGCGCCGTCTCCCGTCGGGAGCGGGATCGACGGCAACAAGAAAATGGTTCAACGGCCTCCAGGCCCCCTTTACGACGGTGTCCCCATGAACGACCACCAGCAGCCGCTCGCCGCGGTGCCCGCCGCACAAGGTCTGTATGACCCGCAAAACGAACACGACGCCTGTGGCGTCGGCTTCGTCGCTCACATCAAGGGCAAGAAGAGCCACGAGATCATTCAGCAGGGCCTGAAGATTCTCGAGAACCTCGATCACCGTGGCGCGGTCGGCGCTGATCCGCTGATGGGCGACGGCGCGGGCATCCTGATCCAGATTCCGGACGCGTTCTATCGCGAGGAAATGGCGAAGCAGGGCGTGAACCTGCCGCCGGCGGGTGAATATGGGGTCGGCATGATCTTCCTGCCGAAGGAAAACGCATCACGTCTCGCGTGCGAGCAGGAGCTCGAGCGGACGGTGAAGGCGGAAGGCCAGGTCGTGCTCGGCTGGCGCGACGTGCCGGTCGACCATGCGATGCCGATTTCGCCGACGGTCAAGGCGAGCGAGCCGCTGATCCGCCAGATCTTCATCGGCCGCGGCAAGGACATCATGGTGACGGACGCGCTCGAGCGGAAGCTGTACGTGATCCGCAAGACGGCGAGCCACCGCATCCAGGCGCTGAAGCTCAAGCACGGCAAGGAATACTTCGTGCCGTCGATGTCGGCGCGCACGATCGTCTACAAGGGGCTGCTGCTCGCGGGCCAGGTCGGCGTGTATTACCGCGACCTGCAGGACGCGCGTGTCGTGTCGGCGCTCGCGCTCGTGCACCAGCGCTTCTCGACCAACACGTTCCCGGCGTGGGAGCTGGCTCACCCGTACCGGATGATCGCGCACAACGGCGAGATCAACACCGTGAAGGGCAACGTGAACTGGCTGAACGCGCGTACCGGCGCGATCGCATCGCACGTGCTCGCCGACGATCTGCCGAAGCTGTGGCCGCTGATCTACCCGGGCCAGTCGGATACCGCGTCGTTCGACAACTGTCTCGAGCTGCTGGTGATGGCCGGCTACCCGCTCGTGCACGCGGTGATGATGATGATCCCGGAAGCGTGGGAACAGCACACGCTGATGGACGAGAACCGCCGCGCGTTCTACGAATACCACGCCGCGATGATGGAGCCGTGGGACGGCCCGGCCGCGATCGCGTTCACCGACGGCCGCCAGATCGGCGCGACGCTCGACCGTAACGGCCTGCGTCCGGCGCGCTACATCGTCACCGACGACGACCTCGTCATCATGGCGTCGGAAGCCGGCACGCTGCCGATCCCCGAATCGAAGATCGTCAAGAAGTGGCGCCTGCAGCCGGGCAAGATGTTCCTGATCGACATGGAACACGGCCGCATCATCGACGACAAGGAACTGAAGGACAACCTCGCGAACGCGAAGCCGTACAAGAGCTGGATCGACGCCGTGCGCATCAAGCTCGACGAGATCGAGCCGAAGGCCGAGGAAGTCGCGGCCGGCCGCACGCAGGGCGCCGCGCTGCTCGACCGCCAGCAGGCTTTCGGCTATACGCAGGAGGACCTGAAGTTCCTGATGGCGCCGATGGCGCAGCAGGGTGAGGAAGCCGTCGGTTCGATGGGCAACGACTCGCCGCTCGCGGTGATGTCGAACAAGAACAAGACGCTCTATCACTACTTCAAGCAGCTGTTCGCGCAGGTCACGAACCCGCCGATCGACCCGATCCGCGAGAACATGGTCATGTCGCTCGTGTCGTTCATCGGCCCGAAGCCGAACCTGCTCGACACCAACAACATCAACCCGCCGATGCGTCTCGAAGTGTCGCAGCCGGTGCTCGACTTCAAGGACATCGCGAAGATCCGCGCGATCGACCAGTACACCGGCGGCAAGTTCAGCGCGTACGAACTGAACATCTGCTACCCGGTCGCGTGGGGCAAGGAAGGCATCGAGGCGCGCCTCGCGTCGCTGTGCGCGGAAGCCGTCGACGCGGTGAAGTCGGGCTACAACATGCTGATCGTGTCGGACCGCAAGACGGACGCCGAGCATGTCGCGATTCCGGCGCTGCTCGCCACGTCGGCGATCCACTCGCACCTCGTCCAGCAGGGGCTGCGCACGAGCACGGGCCTCGTCGTCGAGACCGGCTCCGCACGTGAGACGCACCACTTCGCGCTGCTCGCGGGCTACGGCGCGGAAGCCGTGCACCCGTACCTCGCGATGGAAACGCTCGCGAAGATGGCCGAAGGGCTGCCGGGCGACCTGTCGCCGGAGAAGGCCGTCTACAACTTCACGAAGGCAGTCGGCAAGGGCCTGCAGAAGGTGATGTCGAAGATGGGCATCTCGACGTACATGTCGTACACGGGCGCGCAGATCTTCGAAGCGCTCGGCCTGTCGAGCGACCTCGTCGAGAAGTACTTCAAGGGCACGGCGTCGAAGGTCGGCGGTATCGGCCTGTTCGAAGTCGCGGAAGAGGCGATCCGCCTGCATCGCGACGCGTTCGGCGACAGCCCGGTCCTGCGCGACATGCTCGACGCGGGCGGCGAGTACGCGTACCGCGTGCGTGGCGAAGACCACATGTGGACGCCGGATTCGATCGCGAAGCTGCAGCACGCGACGCGCAGCAACTCGTACCAGACGTACAAGGAATACGCGCACCTGATCAACGACCAGACCAAGCGTCACATGACGTTCCGCGGCCTGTTCGAGTTCAAGGTCGAGCCGACCAAGGCGATCCCGATCGACGATGTCGAACCGGCGAAGGACATCGTCAAGCGCTTCGCGACGGGCGCGATGTCGCTCGGTTCGATCAGCACCGAAGCGCACGCAACGCTTGCGATCGCGATGAACCGGATCGGCGGCAAGTCGAACACCGGCGAAGGCGGCGAGGACGAGAAGCGTTACCGCAACGAACTGCGCGGCATTCCGATCAAGTCGGGCGAGACGCTGAAGTCGGTGATCGGCGATGAAATCGTCAGCGACATTCCGCTGAAGGATGGCGATTCGCTGCGCTCGAAGATCAAGCAGGTCGCGTCGGGCCGCTTCGGCGTCACCGCCGAGTACCTCGCGTCGGCCGACCAGATCCAGATCAAGATGGCGCAGGGCGCGAAGCCGGGCGAAGGCGGCCAGCTGCCGGGCCACAAGGTGTCCGAATACATCGGCAAGCTGCGTTACTCGGTGCCGGGTGTCGGCCTGATCTCGCCGCCGCCGCACCACGACATCTACTCGATCGAGGATCTGGCGCAGCTGATCCACGACCTGAAGAACGTGAACCCGAGCGCGAGCATCTCCGTGAAGCTCGTGTCGGAAGTGGGCGTCGGCACGGTCGCGGCCGGTGTCGCGAAGGCGAAGGCCGATCACGTTGTGATCGCCGGCCATGACGGCGGCACGGGTGCGTCGCCGCTGTCGTCGGTCAAGCATGCGGGCACGCCGTGGGAACTCGGCCTGGCCGAAACGCAGCAGACGCTGGTGCTGAACCGCCTGCGCGGCCGCATTCGCGTGCAGGCCGACGGCCAGATGAAGACGGGCCGCGACGTCGTGATCGGCGCGCTGCTCGGCGCGGACGAATTCGGCTTCGCGACGGCGCCGCTCGTCGTCGAAGGCTGCATCATGATGCGCAAGTGCCACCTGAACACGTGCCCGGTCGGCGTCGCGACGCAGGATCCGGTGCTGCGTGCGAAGTTCAAGGGCCAGCCCGAGCACGTCGTGAACTACTTCTTCTTCGTCGCCGAGGAAGTGCGCGAGATCATGGCGCAGCTCGGCGTCGCGAAGTTCGACGACCTGATCGGCCGCGCCGACCTGCTCGACACCCGCAAGGGCATCGAGCACTGGAAGGCGAAGGGCCTCGACTTCTCGCGCGTGTTCTACCAGCCGGAAGAATGCGAGGACGTCGCGCCGCGTCACGTCGACGTGCAGGATCACGGCCTCGAGCGTGCGCTCGACCACGTGCTGATCGAGAAGGCGAAGGCCGCGATCGAGAACGGCGAGCATGTGTCGTTCATCCAGCCGGTGCGCAACGTGAACCGGACGGTCGGCGCGATGCTGTCGGGTGTGATCGCGAAGAAGCACGGCCACGACGGCCTGGCCGACGACGCGGTGCACATCCAGCTGAAGGGCACGGCCGGCCAGAGCTTCGGCGCGTTCCTCGCGAAGGGCGTGACGCTCGACCTCGTCGGCGACGGCAACGACTACGTCGGCAAGGGCCTGTCGGGCGGCCGGATCATCATCCGCCCGACCAACGACTTCCGCGGCAAGTCCGAGGAAAACATCATCTGCGGCAACACGGTGATGTACGGCGCGATCGAAGGCGAATCGTTCTTCCGCGGCGTGGCGGGCGAGCGCTTCTGCGTGCGCAACTCGGGTGCGACGGCAGTCGTCGAAGGCACGGGCGACCACGGTTGCGAATACATGACGGGCGGCACGGTCGTCGTGCTCGGCGAGACCGGGCGCAACTTCGCGGCCGGCATGTCGGGCGGTCTCGCGTACATCTACGATCCGGAAGGCACGTTCGCGGCGAAGTGCAACAAGTCGATGGTCGCGCTCGAGCCGGTGCTGCAGCAGGCCGAGCAGGAGCGCACGGTCGACCGCGCGCTCTGGCACGAAGGCACGACGGACGAAGCGCTGCTCAAGGGGCTCGTCGAGCGTCATTTCCAGTTCACGGGTTCGCCGCGCGCGAAGTCGCTGCTGGAAAACTGGGACGCGGCGCGCCGCCAGTTCGTGAAGGTGTTCCCGCACGAATACAAGCGCGCGCTGGGCGAGATCGGTGCGAAGAAGGCGGCGAAGGAAGAACTGGCCGCCTGAACGACGAACGACATAGCGAATGCCGCGCGCGCATGACTGCCGCGCGCGGCTCCCCCACCCGATACACCGAACAGAAGAGCACCTTATGGGCAAGGCAACCGGTTTTCTGGAGTTCGAACGCCGCCACGAGGCGTACGAAGCACCGCTCACGCGCGTGAAGCACTACAAGGAATTCGTCGCGGCACTGACCGACGCGGACGCGAAGGTCCAGGGCGCGCGCTGCATGGATTGCGGCATCCCGTTCTGCAACAACGGCTGCCCGGTCAACAACATCATTCCGGACTTCAACGATCTCGTTTACCGCCAGGACTGGCAGCAGGCGATCGAAGTCCTGCACTCGACCAACAACTTCCCGGAATTCACGGGCCGCATCTGCCCGGCGCCGTGCGAAGCCGCGTGCACGCTCGGGATCAACGACGATCCGGTCGGCATCAAGTCGATCGAGCACGCGATCATCGACAAGGCCTGGGCGGAAGGCTGGGTGAAGCCGCTGCCGGCCGAGCACAAGACGGGCAAGAAGGTCGCGGTCGTCGGTTCGGGCCCCGCGGGCCTCGCCGCCGCGCAGCAGCTCGCGCGCGCGGGCCACGACGTGACGGTGTTCGAGAAGAACGACCGCGTCGGCGGCCTGCTGCGCTACGGGATTCCCGACTTCAAGCTCGAGAAGTGGCTGATCGACCGCCGCATGCGCCAGATGGAAGCGGAAGGCGTGACGTTCCGCACCAGCGTGTTCATCGGCAAGGATCCGCTGCCCGAGTCGATCGGCAGCCTCGCGAAGGAAACCATCTCGCCGGAAACCCTGAAGGAAGAGTTCGACGCGGTCGTGATCGCGGGCGGGTCGGAAACGCCGCGCGACCTGCCGGTGCCGGGCCGCGAACTCGCGGGTGTGCATTACGCGATGGACTTCCTGCCGCAGCAGAACCGCGTGAACGCGGGCGACAAGCTCGTCGACCAGCTGCTCGCGAAGGGCAAGCACGTGATCGTGATCGGTGGTGGCGACACGGGTTCGGACTGCGTCGGCACGTCGAACCGCCACGGCGCGAAGCAGGTCACGCAGTTCGAGCTGCTGCCGCAGCCGCCGGAAGAGGAAAACAAGCCGCTCGTGTGGCCGTACTGGCCGATCAAGCTGCGTACGTCGTCGTCGCACGAGGAAGGTTGCGAGCGCGACTGGGCGGTCGCGACGAAGCGTCTCGAAGGCAAGAACGGCAAGGTCGAGAAGCTGATCGCGGTGCGCGTCGAGTGGAAGGACGGCAAGATGCAGGAAGTGCCGGGTTCCGAGTTCGAAATGAAGGCCGACCTCGTGCTGCTCGCGATGGGCTTCACGCAGCCGGCAGCCCCCGTGCTCGAGGCATTCGGCGTCGCGAAGGATGCGCGAGGCAATGCGCGTGCGGCGACCGAAGGTGATCGTTCGTACTACACGTCGGTCGACAAGGTGTTCGCGGCGGGCGACATGCGCCGCGGCCAGTCGCTCGTGGTGTGGGCGATCCGCGAAGGCCGCCAGTGCGCACGCTCGGTCGATGCGTACCTGATGGGGCATTCGAACCTGCCGCGATAAGCTGAATCTCGCGAGCGGGTTTTGACGAAAGGCGGGCGTCCGGAAGGGCGCCCGTTTTTTTATGCGTGCGCCGGATGGCCGTTGCCGCTTAACATGCGCGAATCAGGGTTCGGGCGTTGGCCGGGCGACGGTCGAAGCCTGTTTCAGCCACGAACGTATCGCGCAGTCCATGTCTCGAGAAACCGCCCCGGAAATCACCCGACCGTGCTTGACGGACGACGGCCAGCGCGTCCGGCTGGACGAGGTCGTCGCGCTGCTGCTTTCGTTCGGCCGCGGTCTTCACGTCGAGGATCACGCATTCGTCGGACGGCAGCGGCCGATCGAAATCGAGCAACACATTGCCGACGCGATCCACGCCCGGGTGGCGCTCGAGGGCTTCGCCCAGTTCACCCCGAGCGACGACGTGCGGGGCACCCTTCCGCTCGCGGCGATGCGCGACATGGTGACGAGCCTCGTGCAGGCCGGCATTCCGCCGGTGTTCGCGTTCGTGTGCGACGAATTCTGGCTCACGTACTGGCGGTTGCACCGGATCGTCCAGGCGGCGCTGGGTGCCGACACCTACCAGTTGATGCCGGATTTCTGGGTATGGCACGTCCGCGCGAACGCGGGGCAGGCCGGCTGGAGCATGCATCGCGATGCGGGGGCGAGATCGCTGCTGCCGGACGGGCGCGCCGGCGCGCTGTCGCTGTGGATCCCGCTGACGCCCGTCGATTCGTCCACCGGTTGCGTGATGCTGCTGCCGAAGCATCGCGATCCCGACTATGGAACGGATCGCGTGTCGCAGGCCGAATTCGACGTGCGGGACATCCGCGCGCTTCCCGGGCTCGCCGGCGACCTGATGATGTGGAGCCAGGCCGTGCTGCACTGGGGCAGCCGCGGCAGCCCGCTGTCGGACCTGCCGCGGATCAGCATGTCGATGGGCGTGCAGGTCGACAGCCTGGGCCCGCTGAATCCGCCGCTGCTGAAATCCGACGTGTTGCCGGATGCCGGATGCCGGATTGCGGCTCGAACTGATCGCCAAGCAGATCCTGCAGTACGAGCGATTCGCGTCGATCGAACCTGCCTGGGCGCATTTTGCGCGCGTCTTGCTCGCCAGCGGATTGTCCGGGCTGGTCTTTGATGTTCCGGCCGAATGGCGGCCTCGCTGACGCAACGAAGCGTGCCCGCGTCGTTCGGACAGGAGACCGCGAATAACCCGCTGATATCTTTCATTTTGTAATGTTCCTTGCGAACTGTCATATCATGTCGCCCCTCGGGCCGCATTCGCGGTGGCTGCATGTGACTGACCCTATTTACAAGGACTCTGGATGGAAGCACTCGTGCAAGGGCTGATCGACGCCGTCAACGGCGTGTTGTGGAACTACGTGCTGATCGCGCTGCTGCTCGGCGTGGGCCTGTGGTTCACGCTGCGGTTCCGGATGATCCAGTTGAAGGCGCTGTTGCTCAGCGTGAAGCTGGTCGGCAGCAAGGGCGAGCCGGGCAGCATCTCGTCGTTCCAGGCGTTCGCGACCGGGCTCGCGAGCCGCGTCGGCACCGGCAACATCGCCGGCGTCGCGGTCGCGCTGACCGTCGGCGGGCCGGGCGCGATCTTCTGGATGTGGATGACGGCGCTGGTCGGGATGTCGTCCGCGTTCGTCGAGGCGACGCTCGCGCAGATCTTCAAGGTGTCGCATCCGGACGGCAGCTATCGCGGCGGCCCCGCGTACTACATCCAGACGGGCCTGCGCTCGCGCGGCTTCGGCGTGCTGTTCTCGCTGTCGCTGATCCTTGCGTTCGGCTTCGTGTTCAATGCGGTGCAGGCCAACGCGATCGCCGATGCGTTCGACACGTCGTTCGGCTGGAGCCGCGCGACGGTCGGTCTAGGGCTCGTGCTGCTGACCGCGCCGATCATCTTCGGCGGGATTCGCCGGATCGCGGCGGTTGCGCAGGTGATCGTGCCGCTGATGGCGATCGGCTACCTCGCGCTGGCGGTCTATGCGGTCGCGACGCATATTGCGCTGGTGCCGGGCGTGATCGCGCTGATCGTGAAGAGCGCGTTCGGTCTCGAACAGGCGGCGGGTGGCCTGACGGGCTATGCGGTCAGCCAGGCGGTCGCGATGGGCGTGAAGCGCGGGCTGTTCTCGAACGAGGCCGGCATGGGCAGCGCGCCGAATGCGGCGGCAACGGCCAGCACGCGGCATCCGGTCGTGCAGGGGCTGATCCAGATGCTCGGCGTGTTCGTCGACACGATCGTGATCTGCAGCGCGACCGCCTTCGTGATCCTGCTGTCGGGCCAGTACGAACTCGGCACCGGCATGGAAGGTGCGGCGCTCACGCAGCGCTCGATCGCGAGCCACGTCGGCGACTGGGGCGGCATCTACATGGCGTTCGCGATCTTCTTCTTCGCGTACTCGTCGGTGATCGGCAACTACGCGTATGCGGAAGGCAACGTCGAGTTCATCACGAAGCGGCGCGGCGTGCTGCCGCTGTTCCGCGTCGCGGTGCTCGCGATGGTGATGTTCGGCAGCGTCGGGCAACTGCCGCTCGTGTGGGCGATGGCCGATACGAGCATGGGGCTGATGGCGATCATCAACCTGATCGCGATCCTCGCGCTCGGCAAGTACGCGCACGCGGCCTGGCGCGACTATCGCCGCCAGCGCGCGGCAGGCGTGGCCGATCCGGTGTTCACGCGCAACACGATTCCGGAGCTCGCGAACGTGCTGCCGACCGACGTGTGGGGCGAGCATGGCCCGCTGCCGCAACGTCCGGCCGCGGCTGATCCGGCGCGCGCGCCGCGCGCGGTGGCGAGCGAGTCATGAACGGCGACCGGCTGCGCGTGTTCGTCGCGCTGATGCCCGATGCGGCATCGCGCGACGCGCTGCACGCGTTGCCGGTTACCCGGGGCGCGCGGCGTCCGCTGCCCGCGCAACTGCATGTGACGCTCGCGTTCGTCGGCGCGATCGAACGGGCGTGTTGCGACGCGCTGGCCGCGTGCCTGCCGGCGCTCGCGGCCGCGCATGCACTGCCGTTGATGCCGGTCGAACGGATCGCGTGGTGGCCGAGCCTGCCGCGCGCGCGGCTGATCGTCGCCGAGCTGGCCGCCGAACCGGCGTGCGCGGCGTTGAATGTCGCGCTGTCGGCGAAGCTGCGCGAACTCGGCGTGCCGGCTGACCGGCGGCAGTTCCGCCCGCACGTGACGCTCGCGCGGCTGCCGCACGATGCGGTCGGGCAGCCGGCGCACGGCGGTGCGGTGAAGCGGCCGGTCGCGCTGCGGTTCGACGCGCTCACGCTGTTCGAAAGCCGGCTGTCGCACGAAGGCGTGTCGCATCGGCCGATCGTGTCGGCGCCGATTGCGCGGGCGGACGGTGAGGCGGGCGGCCAGGCGGCGCAGTGAGCGGCTTGTGAGCCGCGTTGTGATTGCCGGCCGCCATGTGTATCGCGTCAGCGCATCGCGTCGACGATATCGTCGGGCCTACCGGGCCTACCGGGCCTACCGGACGTAGCGCGCGAGCGTCAACCCCGACAGATCGATCTCCGGTTCTCGCCCCGTGACGAGATCCGCCACCACCTTCCCCGAACCCATCGACATCGCCCAGCCCGTCGAGCCGTGGCCGACGTTCAGCCAGAGTCCGTCGATCCCGCTCGCGCCCAGCAGCGGCGGCCCGTCGGGCGTCATCGGCCGGCGGCCGACCCAGAAGCGCGCCGACGCCCGATCGGCCGCGTGCGGGAACCAGTCGTCGAGCACCTTCATCAGCGTATCGAGCGCCTGCTGGCGCAGCGCGGCGTGCCGGTTGCCGAGTTCCGCGGTACCCGCGACGCGCAGCGTCGGGCCGAAACGCGTGATCGCCGTCTTCAGCGATTCGTCCATCAGCGCGGCGTGTGGCGATTTTTCGTCGTCGACGACGGCGAGCGTCGCCGAGTAGCCCTTCACCGGATACAGCGGTACGTCGATGCCATGCGGCCGCAGCAGGCCGGCGCTGTCGACACCGAGCGCGACGACGATCGCATCGGCGGCGAGCCGCACGTCGCGGTGCTGGCCGCCGGGGTTCGATGCGCGCGGATTCGGTCCGCCATCCTCGTCGCCGGTGCCGACGATCCGCACGCCGCGCACCCGGCCGGCTTCAACGTCGAGCGCCCGCACTTCCGTGCGAAAGCGGAACGTCACGCCGCTGGCTTCGCACAGTGCCCGCAGTTCGCGCGTGAAGCGTGCGCAGTCGCCGGCTTCGTCGTCGGGCAGGTAGATGCCGCCGACGGGCGCCTGCCGCGCCCAGCGCAGGCCCGGCTCGATCGCCGTGCAGCCGGCCGCGTCGAGTTCGCGGAACGCGATGCCGGCGTCGCGCAGCACCTTCAACGCGGGCTGCACCATCTCGACGTCGAACGCGCCGCGCAGCAGTTGCAGATAGCCGCGGCTCGCGCCGTAGTCGAACGGATGGCGGTCGCGAAACGCGTGCAGGCACGCGCGGCTGTAATACGCGATGCGTTGCATCCGCTGCTTGTTCACGCGGAACCGCTCGAATTCGCATTCGCGCAGCCAGCGCGCGATCCAGCGCCACTGCGCGGCGTCGAGCGTCGGCCGGAAGATCAGCGGCGAAGCGGGCTTGAACAGGTACTTGAGGATCTTGCCGGGCATCCCGGGCGCGGCCCACGGCGTCACGTAGCCGGGGGCGATCACGCCCGCGTTGCCGAGGCTCGTCGCCTGCGCGACATCGGCTTCGCGTTCGATCACGGTGACGTCGCAGCCTGCTTCGCGCAGGTGCCAGGCCGTGGTGACGCCGATCACGCCGGCGCCGAGAACGATCACATGCATGCGGTTTCCCGAACGAAGAAGTCGCTCACGACGCGACGGCAGGATCGTCGACGAGCGACTTGCCGCGCGTTTCCGGCAGCACGAGCGCGGCGACGATCACGAGCAGGTAGCCGCCGCCGGCCACGAGGCCGATCGCCTTTACGAGCGACATCGACTGCGACAGCGCGCCGACGAGAATCGGGAAGAACGAGCCGAGCCCGCGCCCGAGGTTGTAGCAGAAGCCCTGGCCCGAGCCGCGGATCGCGCCCGGATACAGCTCCGATAGATAAGCGCCGACGCCCGCGAAGATCCCCTGCACGACGATGCCGAGCGGGAAGCCGAGCAGCAGCATCGCGGTGTCGGTGATCGGCAGCATCGTGTACGCCATGCCGAGCGAGAACGAGCCGATCGCGAACAGGATGAACGACGCGCGGCGGCCGAGCCGGTCGGACAGGATCGCGCCGACCACATAGCCGACGAACGAGCCGACGATCAGCACGACGAGATAGCCGCTCGTGTTGAACACCGACAAGTGGCGGACGGTTTTCAGGTAGGTGGGCAGCCACGTCGTGATCGCGTAGTAGCCGCCGAGCATCCCGGTGCACAGCGCGCTGCCGAACAGCGTCGCGCGCAGGTGCGGCGGCGAGAAGATCTCGAGGAAGTGGCCCGACACGCGGCCTTCGTCGCGCGCGCGGCGGGTGGCCGTGTAGATGTCCGGATCGCTGACGTTGCGGCGGATGTACAGGATCCACAGCGCGGGCAGGATGCCGATCCAGAAGCACGCGCGCCATGCGACCTGCTCGGGCAGCAGCGCGAAGAACGCCCAGTAGAGGATCGCGGCCGCGCCCCAGCCGAACGACCAGCTGCTCTGCACGGTGCCGACCGCTTTCCCGCGATGCTCGGGCGAGCGGATCGTCTCGGCCATCATGATCGTCACGACCGACCATTCGCCGCCGAAGCCGAAGCCCTGCAGCGTGCGCGTCGCGAGCAGCTGCCAGAACGAATGGGTGAAGCCGGACAGGCAGGTGAACAGCGCGAACGTCGCGATCGTCCACTGCAGCACGCGTACGCGGCCGTAGCGGTCGGCAAGGATGCCGGCGACCCAGCCGCCGAGCGCCGACGAGATCAGCGAGCTCGTCGCGATCATCCCGGCCTCGCTCTTCGTCATGCCCCAGGTGGCGATCAGCGTCGGAATCAGGAACGAATAGATCATGAAGTCGAACGCATCGACCGCGTAGCCGCCGAAGCCGGCGTACAGCGTCCTGCGCTCGCGCGTCGACAGCTCGTTGAACCATTGGAATGCCTGCATGCTTGCCGCCCCCTCTTTTGTCTCGTCTCGCGCTGCCGTCTGGCGGCTATTTTACGGGCGGGATGCGGGGTGCCAAAAAGGTGAGTGCCGGTGCGTGGCGGCGCGGTGAACGGCGAGGGCGGAGGGTGTTCGTCCGGGGAACGCGTGATGGCCGATCCGATCGCGCCTGGGCGACAGGCATGCCCGGGCAACGGCGACGGTCCACGCGCCGGCACGGCGCGCAGGCACGTGCTTCAGAGCGTCAGGCCACCGTCGACATGCACGACCTGCCCGGTGATCTGCCGCGCGGCGTCCGACAGCAGGAACGCGATCAGCGCGGCCACATCGTCGGGTTCGGCGATCCGGCCGAGCGGTGTCGCCTGTTCGGCCTGCGCCCATGCGGCGGCATTGCCGGCGCTCGGCCCGTGGTCCTTGCGCGTGAAGCCGGGCGCGACCGCGTTGACGGTGATGCCGCGGGCGGCGAATTCGGCGGCGGCGGAGCGCACGAGCGATTCGAGCGCGGCCTTCGCCGCGGCGGTGGCCGCGAACGGCGCGTCGGCGCGGTAGCGGTGCGCGACGAACGAGCTGACCGCGACGATCCGCGGCGCAACCGACGCTTCGAGCAGCGGCCGCGCGCGGCCCGCGAGCGCGGAGAACGCGCCGGGCATCGCCGCGAAGGCCGACGCGAGCGCATCCGCGGAAAGACCGGAAAAGGATTGCCGCGCGGCGAAGCCGGCATTGGCGACGAGATGATCGAGCCCGCCGAAGTGCGTGGCGGTCGCCTCGACGAGCGACGCGGCGACGCCCGGCTCACCGAGATCGCCGGTAAGCGTGACGCACGCCGCGCCGGCCGCCGTGCATGAGCGAGCAACTTCGGTGAGCCGGGCGCGCGCCGCTTCGTCCGCGCCGCGCGCGTGCAGCGCCAGCGCGATACCGGGTGCCGCAAGCCGCCGCGCGAGCGCCGCGCCGATCCCGGAACCCGCGCCGGTGATCAGCGCGATCCGTGCGGTGTGCGCGGCGCGTGCGCTCAAGCCGCGACCTTGTCGCTGTCGTTCACGCGCTCGACGTTGATCGTGCCGACGTGGAACGCGGCCAGCGATTCGCGGTGCGCGATGCTGACGATCGCGGCCTTCGGCAGCCGTTCGGCGAACAGGTGGTACAGGCGCGCTTCGTTGTCGGCGTCGAGCGCGCTGGTCGCTTCGTCGAGGAACAGGAAGTCGGGCTTGTGCAGCAGCACGCGCGCGCCGGCCAGGCGCTGCTGTTCGCCCGGCGACAGCACGCGGGTCCAGTGCGCGGTCTCGTCGAGGCGGTCGACGTAATCCTCGAGGCGGCATGCGCGCAGCGCGTCGCGGCAGGCTTCGTCGCTGAACGCGTCGGCCGTCGCCGGATAGGTGAGCGCGGCCTTCAGCGTGCCGATCGGCAGATAGCTCGTCTGCGGCACGAACATCATCCGCGCGCCGACCGGCGCATCGATCGCGCCGTCGCCGAACGGCCACAGGCCCGCGAGCGCGCGCATGAACGTGCTCTTGCCGGAACCCGACTTGCCGATCACGAGCCAGCGCGAGCCGGGCTCGATCGTGACGCTGCCGATGTTCGCGAGCGCATTGCCGTTCGGCAGCGCGAGCTTGAGCGACGACGTCGACAGTTTCGCGCCGTCGACGTAATGCAGGTTGATGCCGCCGTGCTCGGTCGCGGGCGACAGGCTTTCCTTCAGGTGCGACGTGCTCATCACGCGCTTGAATTCGCGCAGACGGTTGACGGTGGCGCGCCATTCGACGAGGGTCGAATAACTGTTGATGAACCACGAGAACGAATCGCTGACGGTGCCGAACGCGGACGAGATCTGCATCAGCACGCCGAACGAGAACGCACCCGCGAAATAGCGCGGCGCGGCGACGACGAGCGGGAAGATGATCGCGATCTGCCCGTAGAAGCTCAGCACGAACGTGAGCCGCTTCGTGTACTTCATCACGCGCCACCAGTTGTCGCGGATGCGCATGAAGAGGTTTTGCGCGTTGCCGGTCTCGGTCTTCTCGCCGTCGTAGAACGCGATCTGCTCGGCGTTCTCGCGCACGCGGATCAGCCCGAAGCGGAAGTCGGCCTCGACGCGCTGCTGCTGGTAGTTGATCGACACGAGCGGATGGCCGACCTTCTGGATGATCAGCGAGCCGACCACCGCGTACAGCGCGGCCGCCCACACCATGTAGCCGGGAATCGCGATCGGCGTCGCGCCGAGCGAAATCGTCAGCGCGCCGGCGAGCGACCACAGGATCGTGATGAACGACACGAGCGTGACGACCGTCGACAGCAGGTCGAGCGACAGCGCGAGCGTGGTCGTCGCGAACGACTGGAGGTCGTCGGTGATCCGCTGGTCTGGGTTGTCGGCGAGGCGGTCACGCTCGATCCGGTAGAACGCGCGATCGCCGAGCCACTGGCCGAGAAAGCGGTCGGTGAGCCACTGGCGCCAGCGGAAGCCGAGCATCTGCCGCAGGTAGCGGCCGTACACGGCGAGGATGATGAAGGCGAACGCGAGCGCGGAGAACTGCATCAGCAGGTTCGGGAAGTCGTGGACGTCCTTCGACTGCAGCGCGTTGTAGAACTCCGCGTTCCACTTGTTCAGCCGGACGTTGATCCAGACCACGCAGAGGTTGATCGCGATGATCGTGACCAGCAGGCCCCACGCGATTTTCCATTCGGACGATACCCAGTAGGGCTTGATGAGGCTCCATGCGGATACCGGGCGCTCGTCCTGCGGCGCGTCGGAGGCGGAGCGGACGGGATCGATCGATTGGGTCATGTGCTTCCTGATGAGTAGCCGGCGCGCGGGCCGGGCGAAGCCGGGCGCGCGCCGCGATACGGCATGCCGGGACGCGGCGCCGACTGACGGCGGGCGTCCGGATGGTCGCCCGCGCGTCTTAAACGGCACTTAAGGCCGGCGGTGACGCGGCAACCGGCCGCTCGCGCGGCCGGCCTGCGGGCATTGTGCCAGAGCGGCGCGGCACGTCGGCGAATTTGCCGCAAGGGGGACAGTTTGCGGCGCTTTCCGCTTTTATGGTCTAATGGCCGACGACGAAACAGGGGTGCTTCGTGGCGCGGCCGGCAGATGTTCCGGGCAGCGCGATGAGGCTGAGAAAGACCCTTCGCACCCGATCCGGGTAATACCGGCGAGGGAAGTTTCTGATCCCGCCGGGTCGCGCTGGCTGCCATCCCACATGGTCAGCGCCCTTGTCCCGCCCGGCCGGCCTTTGCTGCCGGTTTCGTCCTTTTGGGTACGCGCCTTGCGCGTTACGGAAGGAATGATGACCGCACAATCTTCAGTCTTTTGCATGGTTCCCGGCCCGATGCCGCGTGCGTCCGCATGCGGCGGCGCGTGCGCGTCGACGCTCGTCGTGCGTGCTCGCGCGGAGGGCGCGCGATGAACGCCCGGGATTCCCGACCCGATTTCGCGGTGCTCGGCGGCGGCCTCGTCGGCCGCCTGATCGCCTGGCGGCTCGCGGGCGACGGGCATCGCGTCGCGCTTTACGAGCGCGGCGGCCCGGACGGCGAGCAGTCGGCCGCATGGATCGCGGCCGCGATGCTCGCGCCGCTCGCGGAAGCGGCGAGCGCGGAGCTGCTGATCACCGAGCTGGGCGCCGCGTCGCTCGCGCGCTGGCCGCAGTGGCTCGCGGAACTGCCCGAACCCGTCTTCTTCCAGCAGCACGGCACGCTCGTCGTCTGGCACCACGCCGATCGCGCCGAGGCGCCGCTGTTCGAGCGGCGCGTGCGCGCGAACGCGCCGGCCGACCTGTTCGACCGCGGTTTCGTGACGCTCGCCGGCGCGCAGGTCGACGCGGCCGAGCCCGTGCTCGCGGGCCGCTTCGCGCGCGGCCTGCTGTTGCCGAACGAAGGCCAGCTCGACAATCGCCAGGCGCTGCGCGCGCTCGCGGCCGGCCTCGTCGAGCGCGGCGTCGACCTGCACTGGCACGTCACGATCGACGATGCGAACCTGCCCGCCGCGCATTTCACGATCGATTGTCGCGGGCTCGGCGCGAAATCCGCGCTGCCCGCGTTGCGCGGCATCCGTGGCGAAGTCGCGCGCGTGCGTGCGCCCGGCATCGGGCTCACCCGGCCCGTGCGGCTGCTGCATCCGCGCTACCCGCTGTACATCGCGCCGAAGCAGGACGATCTCTATGTGATCGGCGCGACCGAGGTGGAGGGCGAGGACATGTCGCCCGTCAGCGTGCGCTCCGCGCTCGAACTGCTGAGCGCGGCGTTCTCCGTGCATCCGGCGTTTGGCGAGGCGCGCATCCTCGAACTCAATGCGCAGTGCCGGCCGACGCTGCCCGATCATCGCCCGGCGGTGATCTGGGACGGCGCGTCGACGCTCGCCGTCAACGGCCTGTACCGGCACGGCTTCATGATCGCGCCGGAAGTCGCGCACGCGGCGGTCGCGGTTGCCGAAGCCGCGCTCGGCGGCGCGTTCGGCGATGCCGATGCGTTCGCCGCGTGGCGCGGCGCCGAGCGCTGGCCGACGCTCCTTCATCACTGCAACGACGCGCGCCAGCCGGCCTGACGCGCGCTGCCGACCGAATTCGACGAAGCCCCATGGACATCCAGATCAACCAACAGAACCTGACGTTGCCCGACGGCGCAACGGTGGCCGACGCGCTCGCCGCGTACGGCGCGCGTCCGCCGTACGCGGTCGCGCTGAACGGCAACTTCGTCGCGCGCACGCAGCACGCGGCGCGCGCACTCGCGGCGGGCGACAAGCTCGACGTCGTGCACCCGGTCGCGGGCGGCTGAGCGCCGCCGCGTTGTTCACGCTTCGTCCCCGCTCTTTCAGGAAAACGACATGACGTCCCTCACCTCCGCCGACGCGTTGACGCTGTACGGCGAAACCTTCGCAAGCCGCGTGTTGCTCGGCACGTCGCGCTATCCGTCGCTGCAGTCGCTGTCCGATTCGATCGCCGCGTCGCGTCCCGGGATGGTGACGGTCGCGCTGCGCCGCCAGATGACCGGCGGCACGGCCGAAGCCGGCTTCTTCGACCTGCTCAAGCGCCACGCGGTGCCGCTGCTGCCGAACACGGCCGGCTGCCAGACCGTCGCCGAAGCCGTGACGACCGCGCACATGGCGCGCGAGGTCTTCGACACCGACTGGATCAAGCTCGAACTGATCGGCGACGACTACACGCTGCAGCCCGACCCGGTCGGCCTGATCGAAGCGGCCGCGCAACTGGTCAAGGACGGTTTCAAGGTGCTGCCGTACTGCACCGAGGATCTGGTGATCGGCCGGCGCCTGCTCGACGTCGGCTGCGAGGCGCTGATGCCGTGGGGCGCGCCGATCGGCACGGGCAAGGGCGTCGTGAACCCGTACGGCCTGCGCGTGCTGCGCGAGCGGCTGCCGGACGTGCCGCTGATCGTCGACGCGGGGCTCGGCGTGCCGTCGCATGCGTGCCAGGTGATGGAGTGGGGCTTCGACGGCGTGTTGCTGAACACGGCCGTGTCGCAGGCCACGCATCCCGAGATCATGGCGCGCGCGTTTGCGCAGGGCGTCGAGGCCGGCCGTGCCGCCTATCTTGCCGGGCCGATGGATGCGCGCGAGACCGCCCATGCGAGCACGCCGGTCGTCGGGATGCCGTTCTGGCACCAGGACGGAGGCGGCGCATGAGCGCGCGTTTCGCCGATGCATTCTGGCCGCCGGCCGACGAACTGGCCGAAGCGGCCGAACGGATTCGCGCGCGGCTCGGCGACTGGCCGCGCGGGGCGGCGCCGTGGCGGCTCTGCGTCGCGGTGCCCGATGTGCCGGCCGATGGCGACGTGCTGATCGTCTCGGCTGGCGACCGCGCCGCGCAGGCGCGCGTGTCGGCCGCGTCGCGGCCCGCGGCGCCGGGCGCCGTCGCGATCGAATTCGACGAGCAGGGCGCCGTGTTTCACACGGCGGGCGCGCGTTACGCGCTCGACGCCGCGCATCCGCTCGGGGACGACTGGATCGCCGCGCTCGCGGCGTTCCTCGATTGCGGCTTTGCGTCGATCGACGCGCTGGTGCTGGCGCTGGCCTGGCGCGACGGCGATGAAACCCGCGCCGCCGATGCGTGGCCGGTCGACGCCGCGCGGTTTCCGCGGATCGCCGGGCTGCCGGCCGCGCCCGAACCCGCGTTCGCGCCGTGTCCCGCGCAACTCGGCCTGTATCCGGTCGTGCCGGACGCCGAATGGGTCGAGCGTGTGCTCGATTGCGGCGTGCGAACCGTGCAACTGCGTGTGAAAGGCGCGACGCCGGACACCTTGCGGCGGGAAATCGCCCGCGCGGTCGCGGCCGGGCGCCGCTATTCCGATGCGCGCGTGTTCATCAACGATCACTGGCAGATCGCTGCAGAAGAGGGGGCGTACGGCGTTCATCTGGGCCAGGAGGACCTCGAGACGGCCGATCTGGCCGCGATCGCGCGCGCGGGCCTGCGGCTCGGACTTTCGAGCCACGGTTATTACGAAATGTTGCGGGCATTGCACGAGCACCCGAGCTATCTCGCGCTCGGCCCCGTGTACGCGACCGCGACCAAGGCCGTTGTTGCGCCGCCACAGGGCCTCGCGCGGATCACCCGCTATGCGCGCTTCGCGGGCACCCAGGCGCCGCTCGTCGCGATCGGCGGGGTGGGGCTCGACGCGCTGCCGGGCGTGCTGGCAACGGGCGTCGGCAGTGTCGCGGTCGTCAGTGCGGTGACGGGTGCGACCGACTATCGGGCCGCCATTGCTGCATTGCAGCAATGCTTTCCCGGACAATTTGACAATCGTTGACCGCAGGGCCCGGAACGGCTTCACGACATCATTCCAATGCAGGCCCTATAATTCGGCGTTCTGCGTAAAAGGACTGTCAGCTCCGTGAGCCCCACTCCTACCGAGACACTGCTGGAACTTCGCGACGTCGACTTTGGCTACGGCGACCGCCTCGTCCTGTCCAACCTGAACCTGCGCTTCGGGCGTGGGCAGGTGGTTGCGGTCATGGGCGGGTCGGGTTGCGGCAAGACGACCGTGCTGCGCCTGATCGGCGGCCTTGTGCGCGCGCGCCGCGGCCAGGTGCTGTTCGACGGCGCCGATGTCGGCGCGCAAACGCGCGACGGCCTGTACGCGCTGCGCCGCAAGATGGGCATGCTGTTCCAGTTCGGCGCGCTGTTCACCGACATGTCGGTGTTCGAGAACGTCGCGTTCGCGCTGCGCGAGCACACCGACCTGCCCGAAGACCTGATCCGCGACCTCGTGCTGATGAAGCTCAACGCGGTCGGGCTGCGCGGCGCGCGTGACCTGATGCCGTCCGAGGTGTCGGGCGGGATGGCGCGCCGCATCGCACTGGCACGCGCGATCGCGCTCGATCCGCAGCTCATCATGTACGACGAGCCGTTCGCGGGCCTCGATCCGATCTCGCTCGGCATCACCGCGAACCTGATCCGCACGCTGAACCAGGCGCTGGGCGCCACGTCGATCCTCGTCACGCACGACGTGCCGGAATCGTTCGCGATCGCCGACTACGTGTATTTCCTGGCCAACGGCGGCGTGCTCGCGCAGGGCACGCCCGACGAGCTGCGCGCGTCGACCGATCCGAGCGTGCGGCAGTTCATCGACGGCGCGCCGGACGGCCCGTTCAAATTTCATTACACGAGCCCGCCGCTCGCAGCGGATTTCGGCCTCGGCGGAGGGCGCGCATGATCAGCGCGATCGGACGTTACGTCATCGGCGGTCTCGAACGCGCGGGCTACGGCACGCGGCTGTTCGTGCGCCTCGTGCTGGAATTCTTCCCGCTGCTGCGCCGGCCGCGGCTGGTCACGAAGCAGATCCACTTCCTCGGCAACTATTCGTTCGTGATCATTGCCGTGTCGGGGCTGTTCGTCGGCTTCGTGCTCGGCCTGCAGGGCTATTACACGCTGAACCGCTACGGCTCCGAGCAGGCGCTCGGTCTGCTGGTCGCGCTGTCGCTCGTGCGTGAGCTCGGGCCGGTCGTCACCGCGCTGCTGTTCGCGGGACGTGCGGGCACGTCGCTCACGGCCGAGATCGGTCTGATGAAAGCCGGCGAACAGCTCACCGCGCTCGAGATGATGGCGGTGGACCCGATCAAGAACGTGATCGCGCCGCGCATGTGGGCGGGCATCATCGCGATGCCGCTGCTGGCGGCGATCTTCAACGCGGTCGGCGTGCTCGGCGGTTACTTCGTCGGCGTCGTGCTGATCGGCGTCGATCCGGGCGCGTTCTGGTCGCAGATGCAGGGCGGCGTGCAGGTCTGGGCCGACGTCGGCAACGGCGTGATCAAGAGCATCGTGTTCGGGTTCGCCGTGACCTTCATTGCGCTTTATCAAGGGTATGAAGCGAAGCCCACGCCCGAAGGCGTGTCGCGCGCGACCACCAAGACGGTCGTGTTCGCGTCGCTCGCCGTACTCGGCCTCGATTTCCTGCTGACCGCGCTGATGTTCAGCTAAGCCTCAGCCAAGCCAAATTTTGGGATGACGATGAAAAAGACTGCTCTCGACTTCTGGGTCGGCCTGTTCGTGGTGGTGGGCTTCCTTGCGGTGCTGTTCCTGGCGCTCAAGGTCGGCAACATGAGCTCGCTGTCGTTTCAGCCGACCTATTCGGTGAGGATGAAATTCGACAATATCGGCGGGCTGAAGCCGCGCGCGGCCGTGAAGAGCGCGGGCGTCGTGGTCGGCCGCGTGAAGTCGATCGGCTTCGACACGAATACGTACCAGGCGCTTGTCACGATCGATGTCGACGGCCAGTATCAGTTCCCGAAGGATTCGTCGGCGAAGATCCTGACGTCGGGCCTGCTCGGCGAGCAATATATCGGCCTGGATCCGGGCGGTGACACCGAAATGCTGAAGTCGGGCGATACGATCACGATGACGCAATCGGCGATCGTGCTCGAGAACCTGATCGGCCAGTTCCTGTACAGCAAGGCCGCCGATGCGGGCGGGGCGAAGCCGGCAGCCGGTGCCTCGGCCGCCGCGCCCGCACCGGTGGCGGTGCCGGCGTCGGCGGTGTCCGGTTCGGCCGGCCAATAACCACACGAGAGAAAACAAGAGGGAATGACCATGCAGACGATCCGCATCAGGCAGGCCGCGCTGGCGGTAGCGGCAGTCGCCGCGTTGAGCGGCTGCGCGACCGTGCAGACGCCGACCAAGGGCGATCCGCTCGAAGGCTTCAACCGGTCGATGTACAAGTTCAACGACACGGTCGACACGTATGCGCTGAAGCCGGTCGCGAAGGGCTACCAGTACGTGGTGCCGCAGCCGGTGCGCGACAGCGTGACAAACTTCTTCTCGAACATCGGCGACGTCTACATCGCGGCGAACAACATCGTGCAGCTGCGCATTGCCGACGGCGTCGGCGACATCATGCGCGTCGTGATCAACACGGTGTTCGGCGTCGGCGGCCTGTTCGACGTCGCGACGATCGCGAAGCTGCCGAAGCACACGGCCGACTTCGGGATCACGATGGGCCGCTACGGCATGCCGTCGGGCCCGTATCTCGTGCTGCCGCTGCTCGGCCCGAGCACGCTGCGCGACACGGCCGGCCTCGGCGTCGACTACGTCGGCAACCCGCTCACGTACGTGAAGCCGGATGGCCTGAGCTGGGGCCTGTTCGGCGTCAATCTCGTCAACACGCGTTCGAACCTGCTCGGCGCGGGCGACGTGCTGGATGCCGCGGCGCTCGACAAGTATTCGTTCGTCCGTAACGCGTACCTGCAACGCCGCCAGATGCTGATCAGCAACGCGCGCGGCGAGGCGGCCGCGACGTCGAGCAACGATGCGCTGCCGAAGTACGACCTGCCGGAAGACGGCGCGGCACCGGCGGCAGCCGGCGCGGCCGGTGCGGCGGGCGCAGCGGCGGTGGGCGGTGCAACGGCGCCGGCGGGCGCATCGGGCGCGGCGGTGGCCGCGCCGGCTTCGGGCACGGCCGAATCGCCGAACCCGGCCAGCGAGACGAACGTGCCGGCGATGCAGGTGGCGCCGCCGTCGCCGGGCGGGTTCCGGTTCCCGAGCATCCGGCTGCACTGACGGATTTACATTCGTTACAGCCGGAAACGATTCAGTCGGTAGCGTATGCGAACTTGCGCGTAAGCTACCTGCTCCAACCTTCGCATCGACTCATTCATGCAGGCCACTATGATGAAAAAACTGTTCCTGATCCCCGTTTTCGCGGCGCTGTTCTCGTTCGGTAGCGCAGCCCACGCGCAAGTCGACCAGTCGAACCCGCAGGCGCTGATCAAGACGGCGACGCAGCAGGTGCTCGACGAAGTCAAGCAGCAGACGATCAAGCAGGGCGACACCAACCGCATCATCACGATCGTCAACAAGGACATCCTGCCGTACACCGATTTCCGCCGCACCACGCAGCTCGCGATGGGCCGCAACTGGCGCACCGCGACGGCCGAGCAGCAGCAACAGGTTCAGGAGCAGTTCAAGCTGCTGCTGATCCGTACGTACTCGGGCGCGCTGGCGCAGCTGAAGCCGGACCAGCAGATCCAGTACCCGCCGTTCCGTGCCGATCCGGCCGATACCGATGTCGTGGTCAAGACGGTCGCGATGAACAACGGCCAGCCGGTCCAGATCGATTACCGCCTGTACAAGACGGCGAACGGCTGGAAGGTGTATGACCTGAACGTGCTCGGCGCGTGGCTGATCCAGACGTACCAGCAGCAGTTCAACGAGAAGATCCAGCAAAGCGGCGTGGAAGGCCTGATCCAGTTCCTCACGCAGCGCAACCAGCAACTTGCCGCCGGCAAGCAAGCGTCGTGAGCGGCTTTGAAGCCGGCTCCTCGCTGACCGTCGCGAGCGCGAAGTCTGCGCTCGCGGACGGTCTTGCGCGCATCGGCGCGGGCGCGACCGCCGTCGATTGCGCGGCGCTGACGCAGTTCGATTCGTCCGCGCTCGCCGTGCTGCTCGCATGGCAACGTGCCGCCAAAGCGCGCGGCGCGACCCTCGACATCCACAATCTCCCCCCGAAGCTCGCCAGCCTCGCGCGCGCGTACGGCGTCGACGCGCTCATCGACGGCACCGGGCGACATTGACCCTGTCCGACCGGAGCCTGCCGCGCCGCCCGGCGCGCGCAAGCTTCAGGCCGCGTGCCTCCGGCACCGGCTCCCCCAGCCGGTTTGCCCTATAATCAAGCGTTTTGCGGGGCAGCCAATCGGCGTCCGGCCCCCATTTTCATACGCAGCAAGCACAGAATAGGCGTCGCGGCCCTGGCGTCGCGCACAGTCATGTCAGCCATAGAAATCCGTCACGTCAAGAAGCGCTACAAGTCGCTTCAGGCGCTCAAGGGCGTCAGCCTGTCGGTCGAGGAAGGCGAGTTTTTCGGTCTGCTCGGCCCCAACGGCGCAGGCAAAACCACGCTCATCAGTATCCTCGCCGGGCTCGCCCGGGCCGACGAAGGCAGTATCTCGGTGCGTGGTCACGACGTCGTCAAGGACTTCCGTGGCGCGCGCCGCGCACTCGGCGTCGTGCCGCAGGAACTCGTGTTCGATCCGTTCTTCACCGTCCGCGAGACGCTGCGGATCCAGTCCGGCTATTTCGGGCTACGCCGCAACGACGACTGGATCGACGAAGTGATGGCCAATCTCGACCTCACCGAGAAGGCCGACGCGAACATGCGCGCGCTGTCGGGTGGCATGAAGCGCCGCGTGCTGGTCGCGCAGGCGCTCGTGCACCGGCCGCCGGTGATCGTGCTCGACGAACCGACCGCCGGCGTCGACGTCGAACTGCGCCAGACGTTGTGGAAATTCATCTCGCGGCTGAATCGCGAGGGCCACACGATCGTGCTGACCACCCATTACCTCGAGGAAGCCGAGTCGCTGTGCGACCGCATCGCGATGCTGCGCCGTGGCGAAGTGGTTGCGCTCGACCGCACCGACGCGCTGCTGCGCCGCTTCGCGGGGCTGCAGCTGTACCTGCGCCTCGCGACCGGCGCATTGCCGTCCGAGCTGCGCGGGCTGGAGTCCGATCCGGCCGCCCGCGCGCCGGGCGAGCATCTGCTGCGCCTGACGAGCTACGACGATGTCGAGCGTATCCTCGCGCAATGCCGCGCGGCGGGCTGCACGTTCGACGAGATCGAGGTCCGCAAGGCCGACCTCGAAGATGTGTTCGTCCAGGTGATGAACGGAGCAGACGTCATCGAGGGATTGGCATGAATCAACAACCCCCACGCGAACTGCGTTCGCTGCCCCCCGAGGGGGCGCCCGCCACTCTTGGGGCGGCCCGGCGAGTGTCGGGAAGCGGGTTTCAAACGCTGTTCTACAAGGAACTGCTGCGTTTCTGGAAGGTGTCGTTCCAGACGGTGTGCGCACCGATCGTCACGGCGCTGCTGTATCTGACGATCTTCGGCCACGCGCTGTCGGGCCGCGTCGAGGTGTATCCGGGCGTCGAGTACGTGAGCTTTCTCGTGCCGGGCCTCGTGATGATGAGCGTGCTGCAGAACGCGTTCGCGAACAGCTCGTCGTCGCTGATCCAGTCGAAGATCACCGGCAACCTCGTGTTCATGCTGCTGCCGCCGCTGTCGTACCGCGACATCTTCGGCGCGTACGTGCTCGCGTCCGTGGTGCGCGGCCTCGCGGTCGGCGCGGGCGTGTTCGTCGTGACGATCTGGTTTATCCCGATGCATTTCGCGGCGCCGCTGTTCATCATTGCGTTCGCGTTGCTCGGCTCGGCGATCCTCGGCACGCTCGGCCTGATCGCCGGGATCTGGGCCGAGAAGTTCGACCAGCTCGCCGCGTTCCAGAACTTCCTGATCATGCCGCTGACGTTCCTGTCCGGCGTGTTCTATTCGACGCACTCGCTGCCGCCCGTGTGGCGCGAGATCTCGCGTCTCAACCCGTTTTTCTACATGATCGACGGCTTCCGTTTCGGGTTCTTCGGCGCGTCCGACATCAACCCGTTCGCGAGCCTCGCGATCGTCACCGGTTTCTTCGTGCTGCTCGCGCTGATCGCGATGCGGCTGCTCGCGACCGGCTACAAACTGCGTCATTGATATCGACGGCAGCGGCCGCCATCCGGGCGGCGCGCGCCGACAGGAGCCTTACACCATGTTGCCGACTCCCGAACAGGTCAAGCAATACATCGCCGGCGGTCTCGCCTGCACGCATCTGGAAGTCGAAGGCGACGGCCAGCATTTCTTCGCGACGATCGTGTCGGCGGCCTTCGAAGGCAAGCGGCCCATCCAGCGGCACCAGCTCGTCTATGCGGCGCTCGGCGATCGCATGAAACAGGAAATTCACGCGCTCAGCATGAAGACGCTGACGCCCGCCGAATGGCAGAACGCATAAACGGAAATCACTGAGTGCAAGTCACCGTCAACGAGCGCGACGCCGTCCAGAGCGTCGCCACGGCACACCCGGCCGCCAACGGGGAAGCGCATGGCCATGGGATGGACAAGCTCGTGATCGAAGGCGGCCACCGCCTGTCGGGCGAGATCGTCGTGTCGGGCGCGAAGAATGCCGCGCTGCCGATCCTGTGCGCGGGGCTGCTCACCGGTGACCCGGTCGATCTCGACAACGTGCCGAATCTCAAGGACGTGCGGACCACGCTGAAGGTGCTGAACCAGATGGGCGTGAAGAGCGAGACGGACGGCTGCCGCGTGCAGCTCGACGCGTCGCGCGTCGACAACCTCGTCGCGCCGTACGAGCTCGTGAAGACGATGCGTGCGTCGATCCTCGTGCTCGGGCCGCTGCTCGCGCGCTTCGGCGAGGCGAAGGTGTCGCTGCCGGGCGGCTGCGCGATCGGCGCGCGTCCGGTCGACCAGCACATCAAGGGCCTGCAGGCGATGGGCGCCGAGATCAGCATCGAGCACGGCTTCATCGAAGCCCGCGCGAAGCGCCTGAAGGGCGCGCGCATCGTGACCGACATGATCACGGTGACGGGCACGGAAAACCTGCTGATGGCCGCGACGCTCGCCGACGGCGAGACGGTGATCGAAAACGCCGCGCGCGAGCCGGAAGTGAGCGATCTCGCACACTTGCTGGTCGCGATGGGCGCGAAAATCGACGGCATCGGCACCGATCGCCTCGTGATCCAGGGCGTCGAGCGGCTGCACGGCGCGCGCCATTCGGTGATCCCCGACCGCATCGAGGCCGGCACGTTCCTGTGCGCGGTCGCGGCGGCCGGCGGCGACGTGATGCTGACGGGCGTGCGCCCGCACATCCTCGACGCGGTGATCGACAAGCTGCGCGAAGCCGGCGTGTCGATCGAGGAAGGCGACAGCTGGCTGCGCGTGAAGATGGACCGCCGCCCGTCGGCGGTGACGATCCGCACGTCGGAATACCCGGCGTTCCCGACCGACATGCAGGCGCAGTTCATGGCCCTCAATACGGTCGCGACGGGCACCGCGCAAGTCGTCGAAACCATTTTCGAGAACCGTTTCATGCACGTGCAGGAGCTGAACCGGCTCGGCGCGAACATCACGATCGACGGCAACACCGCGCTCGTGACGGGGGTCGAGAAGCTGTCGGGCGCGAACGTGATGGCGACCGACCTGCGCGCGTCGGCGAGCCTCGTGATCGCCGGGCTGCGTGCCGACGGCGAAACGCTGGTCGACCGCATCTATCACCTGGACCGCGGCTACGACCGCATGGAAGCCAAACTGACCGCCGTCGGCGCGAACGTGCGCCGCCTTTCCGGGAGCCAAGCATGACCGCGCCGCTGACCCTTGCCCTGTCGAAGGGCCGGATTTTCGAGGAAACCCTGCCGCTGCTGGCCGCGGCCGGCGTGCAGGTGACCGAGGATCCGGAAACGTCGCGCAAGCTGATCCTGCCGACGACGAACCCCGACCTGCGCGTGATCATCGTGCGCGCGAGCGACGTGCCGACCTATGTCGAATACGGCGCGGCCGACTTCGGCGTGGCCGGCAAGGACGTGCTGGTCGAGCACGGCGGCTCGGGCCTGTACCAGCCGATCGATCTGAACATTGCGCGCTGCCGGATGTCGGTGGCCGTGTCGGCCGGTTTCGACTATGCGAGCGCCGTGCGCCAAGGCGCGCGCCTGCGCGTCGCGACGAAGTACGTCGAAACCGCACGCGAGCACTTTGCCGCGAAGGGCGTGCACGTCGACCTGATCAAGCTGTACGGCTCGATGGAGCTGGCGCCGCTGGTCGGGCTGGCCGACGCGATCGTCGACCTCGTCAGCTCGGGCGGCACGCTGAAGGCGAACAATCTGGTCGAGGTCGAGGAGATCATGGCGATCTCGTCGCGCCTCGTCGTGAACCAGGCTGCGCTGAAGTTGAAGCGCACGGCGCTCAAGCCGATCCTCGACGCGTTCGAACGCGCGTCGCAGAATGGCGGTTGAGCGCATCACCGTAACGGAACTCCCATGTCCATCACCATCCGCAAGCTCGATTCGACGAGCGAAGGCTTCGGCGCCGAGCTGCGCGCGCTGCTCGCATTCGAGGCGAGCGAAGACGCGGCGATCGAGCAATCGGTCGCGCAGATCCTCGCCGACGTGAAGTCGCGCGGCGATGCCGCGGTGCTCGAGTACACGAACCGCTTCGACCGGCTGAGCGCGACGAGCGTCGCCGCGCTGGAGCTGCCGCAGGACGCGCTGCAGACGGCGCTCGACGGCCTCGCGCCGAAGGCGCGCGCGGCGCTGGAAGCCGCTGCCGCGCGGGTGCGTGCGTACCACGAGAAGCAGAAGATCGAGTGCGGCACGCATAGCTGGCAATACACGGAAAGCGACGGCACGGTGCTCGGCCAGAAGATCACGCCGCTCGACCGCGTCGGCCTGTACGTGCCTGGCGGCAAGGCCGCGTATCCGTCGTCGGTGCTGATGAACGCGATTCCCGCGCGCGTCGCGGGCGTCGGCGAGATCGTGATGGTCGTGCCGACGCCGGACGGCGTGAAGAACGACCTCGTGCTCGCCGCGGCGCTGCTCGGCGGCGTCGATCGCGTGTTCACGATCGGCGGTGCGCAGGCGGTCGGCGCGCTCGCATACGGCACGGCGACGGTGCCGGCCGTCGACAAGATCTGCGGCCCCGGCAATGCGTACGTCGCGTCGGCGAAGCGCCGCGTGTTCGGCACGGTCGGCATCGACATGATCGCCGGGCCGTCGGAAATCCTCGTGCTGTGCGACGGCACGACCGACCCGAACTGGGTCGCGATGGACCTGTTCTCGCAGGCCGAGCACGACGAACTCGCGCAATCGATCCTGCTGTGCCCGGACGGTGCGTTCCTCGAGCGCGTCGCAAAGGCGATCGACGAGCTGCTGCCGTCGATGCCGCGCCAGGACGTGATCCGCGCGTCGCTCGAAGGCCGCGGCGCGCTGATCAAGGTGCGCGACATGGCCGAGGCTTGCCGGATCGCGAACGACATCGCGCCCGAGCACCTGGAAATCTCCGCGCTGGAGCCGCAGCAATGGGGCCAGCAGATCCGCCATGCGGGCGCGATCTTCCTCGGCCGCTACACGAGCGAGAGCCTCGGCGACTACTGCGCGGGCCCGAACCACGTGCTGCCGACGTCGCGCACCGCGCGCTTCTCGTCGCCGCTCGGCGTGTACGACTTCATCAAGCGCTCGAGCGTGATCGAAGTCAGCGCGGAAGGTGCGCAGACGCTCGGCGAGATCGCATCCGAGCTCGCGTACGGCGAAGGGCTGCAGGCGCACGCGAAGAGCGCCGAATTCCGGATGAAGAACTGACCGCACGCTGCACGGGGCCGCGGCCGGCGCTGATGTGCCGCCCGGCCTGCCCCCGAAGGTCGGGGCGGGAGACACCAGTGCAGGGCGGCAGCCGCCGCTTTGCCTACCCATTGACGCCGGCGCGACGTACGCCGGCTTGAGACCATGACGACGCCACAAGACATCATCCGCCGCGACGTGCTCGCGATGACGAGCTACCCGGTGCCGGACGCGAGCGGGTTCGTGAAACTCGACGCGATGGAGAACCCGTACCCGCTGCCCGAACCGCTCGCCGCGGCGCTCGGGGAGCGTCTCGCGCAGGTCGCGCTGAACCGCTACCCGGCCCCGCGCCCGGCCGCGCTGCTCGACAAGCTGCGCCATGCGATGGGCGTGCCGGCCGGCTGCGACGTGCTGCTCGGCAACGGTTCGGACGAAATCATCAGCATGATGTCGATGGCCTGTGCGAAGCCGGGCGCGAAGGTGCTCGCGCCGGTGCCAGGGTTCGTGATGTACGAACTGTCCGCGAAGCTCGCGCAGCTCGAATTCGTCGGCGTGCCGCTGAAGGCCGACCTGACGCTCGACGTCGACGCGATGCTTGCGGCGATTGCCGAGCATCGTCCGGCGCTCGTCTATCTCGCGTACCCGAACAACCCGACCGGCACGCTGTACGACGATGCCGACATCGAACGGATCGTCGCGGCCGCACGGCACAGCCTGGTCGTGATCGACGAGGCGTACCAGCCGTTCGCAGTGCGCTCGTGGCTGCCGCGCGCCGCCGAATTCGACAACGTCGTCGTGATGCGCACGGTGTCGAAGCTCGGCCTCGCGGGCATCCGCCTCGGCTATCTGGTCGGGTCGCCCGCATGGCTGACCGAATTCGACAAGGTGCGCCCGCCGTACAACATCAACGTGCTGACCCAGGCGACCGCCGATTTCCTGCTCGACCATCTCGACGTGCTCGACGCGCAGGCGGCCGACCTGCGAGCGGAACGCACGCGTCTCGCACGGGAAGTGGCCGCGCTGCCGGGCACGACGGTGTTCCCGAGCGCCGGCAATTTCCTGCTGGTGCGCGTGCCGGACGCGGCCGCCGTGTTCGACGCGCTGCTCACCGAGCGGGTATTGGTCAAAAACGTGAGTAAAATGCATCCGTTGCTGGCTGATTGTGTGCGGCTGACCGTCGGTTCTCCCGACGAAAACGCGCGCCTGCTGGCCGCTTTGAAACTCGCGCTGCCCGGTTGAGCCTCTCGGCGCCGCAGCGCGAAACGATCAATCCCCATTTACATCGACTCAGTCAAGGAATTGCCATGCGTGTGGCGGAAGTCGTTCGCAATACCAGCGAAACGCAGATCCGTGTGAAGCTCAATCTCGACGGCACGGGCCAGCAGAAGCTGGCCACCGGCGTGCCGTTCCTCGACCATATGCTCGACCAGATCGCGCGACACGGTCTGGTCGATCTCGAGGTTGAAGCGCATGGCGATACGCATATCGACGATCACCACACGGTCGAGGATGTCGGCATCACGCTCGGCCAGGCCGTCGCGAAGGCGATCGGCGACCGCAAGGGCATCCGCCGCTACGGCCATTCGTACGTGCCGCTCGACGAGGCGCTGTCGCGCGTCGTGATCGACTTCTCCGGCCGGCCGGGCCTCGAATTCCACGTGCCGTTCACGCGGGCGCGGATCGGCACGTTCGACGTCGACCTGTCGATCGAATTCTTCCGCGGTTTCGTGAACCACGCGGGCGTCACGCTGCACATCGACAACCTGCGCGGGATCAACGCGCACCATCAGCTCGAAACGGTGTTCAAGGCCTTCGGCCGTGCGCTGCGCGCGGCGGTGGAGCTGGACGAGCGTGCGGCGGGGCAGATCCCGTCGACGAAGGGCAGTCTCTGAACCTGAACTGACCGGACGGCGCGTCAAGGACAACCTCACGGCTTCGGCGCGCGGCGCCGGCTTGCGATGGATCTGCTCAAATCGTTCATATCGCTGCTGGCGCTGATCAATCCGGTCGGCGCGGTGCCGTTCTTCCTGAGCCTGACGGCGCAGCAGACGGATGCCGAGCGGCGGCGCACGATCCGGATCGCGTCGGTGTCGGTGTTCTGCGTGATCACGGTGACGACGCTGCTCGGGCAGCAGATCATCGACTTCTTCGGCATTTCGGTCGGGTCGCTCGAAGTGGGCGGCGGGATCATCATGCTGCTGATGGCGATCAACATGCTGAACGCGCAGATCGGCAACACGCGATCGACGCCGGAGGAGCGCCACGAGGCGGAGCTGAAGGACAACATCGCGGTCGTGCCGCTGGCGATTCCGCTGCTCACGGGCCCCGGCTCGATCAGCACGGTGATCATCTATGCGGCGAACTCGCATCACTGGTATGAGCGGGCCGGACTGGTCGCGATCGGCGCGGTCCTGGCTTTTCTGTGTTTCGTCGCGATGCGGCTCGCCGAGCCGATCGCGAACTGGATCGGCCGCACGGGCATCAACATCGCCACGCGGCTGATGGGTTTGATGCTGTCGGCGCTGGCGGTGGAATTCATCGTCAATGGACTGAGGGCGCTACTGCCTGCACTGAGATGAAAACTTCGATTGCGATTGTGGATTATGGGATGGGCAACCTGCGCTCGGTCGCGCAGGCGCTCAAGAAGGCCGAACCGGCCGCCGACGTGGCGATCGTCGACACGCCGGCCGCGATCCGCGCGGCCGACCGTGTCGTGCTGCCCGGCCAGGGCGCGATGCCCGACTGCATGCGCTGCCTCGGCGAATCGGGGCTGCAGGAGGCCGTGATCGAGGCGTCGCGCACGAAGCCGCTGCTCGGCGTGTGCGTCGGCGAGCAGATGCTGTTCGACTGGAGCGCGGAAGGCGACACGAAGGGTCTCGGCCTGTTGCCCGGCAAGGTCGTGCGTTTCGCGCTCGACGGCCGCCTGCAGGACGACGGCTCGCGCTTCAAGGTGCCGCAGATGGGCTGGAACCGCGTGCGCCAGGCGCAGCCGCACCCGCTGTGGGACGGCGTGCCCGACGACGCGTATTTCTACTTCGTGCACAGTTATTACGTGACGCCGGACAACCCGGCGCATACGGTTGGCGAAACGGCCTACGGCGCGCCGTTTACGTCCGCGGTCGCGCGGGACAACCTCTTCGCGACCCAATTCCACCCGGAGAAAAGCGCGGAGGTCGGGTTGCGTCTGTATCGCAACTTCGTACACTGGAAGCCGTAAAACGTGGTGCGCGAGCCACAGTCGATCTGGCCGAACGGCCTGTCGCACGGCGCGCTCGCGCCTAAGCGCCGAAAGAGTTGTACTAAACTAGCGAGACGGCGCGGTACCGGATTGGCCGGTACGCGCCGGATTCTTTTCTTTTTCCACGACGACACCCGATTGCTATGTTGCTGATTCCGGCCATCGACCTCAAAGACGGTCAGTGTGTGCGCCTCAAACAGGGCGATATGGACCAGGCCACGATTTTTTCCGAGGACCCGGCGGCGATGGCCCGCAAGTGGGTCGATCTCGGCGCCCGGCGGCTCCATCTCGTCGACCTGAACGGCGCGTTCGCCGGCAAGCCGAAGAATCTCGAGGCGATCGAAGCGATCCTCGACGAGGTCGGCGATGAAATTCCCGTCCAGCTCGGCGGCGGCATCCGCAGCCTCGAGACGATCGAGAAGTATCTCGACGCAGGCCTGTCCTACGTGATCATCGGGACGGCCGCCGTGAAGAACCCCGGCTTCCTGCAGGACGCGTGCACCGCGTTCTCCGGCAACATCATCGTCGGCCTGGACGCGAAGGACGGCAAGGTCGCGACCGACGGCTGGAGCAAGCTGACCGGCCACGAAGTGATCGACCTTGCGCGCAAGTTCGAGGACTACGGCGTCGAATCGATCGTCTACACGGACATCGGCCGCGACGGGATGCTGCAGGGCATCAACATCGACGCGACCGTGAAGCTCGCGCAGGCAGTCGGCATCCCCGTGATCGCCAGCGGCGGCCTGTCGAACCTCACGGACATCGAGAACCTGTGCGAAGTCGAGGAGCACGGCGTCGAAGGCGTGATCTGCGGCCGGGCGATCTACTCCGGCGATCTCGATTTCGCGGCCGCGCAAAGGCGCGCGGACGAACTGAACGGCGAACTCGACAACGCGTAAGCGCGGTTGTCCCGCTCGCCGGGGCTGCCTGCAGGCGGCCCCGACCGGAAGCCTCGCGCGAGGCTTTCCGCAACCGGCCGTCCCATCGCGGCATTTGGCGCAACATCATGGCTCTAGCTAAACGCATCATCCCCTGCCTGGACGTGACTGCCGGGCGTGTCGTCAAGGGCGTCAACTTCGTCGAGCTGCGCGACGCCGGCGATCCTGTCGAGATCGCCCGCCGCTACGACGACCAGGGTGCCGACGAACTGACGTTCCTCGACATCACCGCGACGTCCGACCAGCGCGACCTGATCCTGCCGATCATCGAAGCCGTCGCGTCGCAGGTGTTCATTCCGCTGACCGTCGGCGGCGGCGTGCGCGCCGTCGAGGACGTGCGACGCCTGCTGAACGCGGGCGCGGACAAGGTCAGCATGAATTCGTCGGCGGTCGCGAACCCGCAGCTCGTGCGCGACGCGGCCGACAAGTACGGCTCGCAGTGCATCGTCGTCGCGATCGACGCGAAGCGCGTGTCGGCCGACGGCGAAGCGCCGCGCTGGGAAGTGTTCACGCACGGCGGCCGCAAGAACACGGGCCTCGACGCGATCGAATGGGCGCGCAAGATGGCCGAGCTCGGCGCGGGCGAGATCCTGCTCACGAGCATGGACCGCGACGGCACCAAGTCGGGCTTCGACCTCGCGCTCACGCGCGGCGTGTCGGACGCGGTGCCGGTGCCGGTGATCGCGTCGGGCGGTGTCGGCTCGCTGCAGCACCTGGCCGACGGCATCAAGGACGGCCGCGCCGATGCGGTGCTGGCCGCGAGTATCTTCCACTACGGCGAGCACACGGTCGGCGAGGCGAAGCGCTTCATGGCCGACCTGGGCATCCCGGTGAGGCTGTGATGAATACGGAAACGAATGCATTGCCCGCGTGGCTCGACAAGGTCCGCTGGGACGACAACGGCCTCGTGCCGGTGATCGCGCAGGAGGCGTCGACGAACGACGTGCTGATGTTCGCGTGGATGAACCGCGAGGCGCTGGCGAAGACGATCGAGACGCAGCGCGCGGTCTACTATTCGCGCTCGCGCAAGCGCCTGTGGTTCAAGGGCGAGGAGTCGGGCCACGTGCAGCACGTGCACGAGGTGCGGCTCGATTGCGACGAGGACGTCGTGCTGCTGAAGGTCGAGCAGGTGTCGGGCATCGCGTGCCACACCGGCCGGCATTCGTGCTTCTTCCAGAAATTCGAGGGCACCGTCGACAGCGGCGACTGGGTCGCGGTCGAACCGGTGCTGAAAGATCCCGAACACATCTACAAATGACGCAATCGACCGAAGACACCCTGCTGCGCCTCGCGGCCGTGATCGATAGCCGCAAGGGCGGCGATCCCGATCAATCGTACGTATCGCGCCTGTTCCACAAGGGCGACGACGCGGTGCTGAAGAAGATCGGCGAGGAGGCGACGGAAGTCGTGCTGGCCGCGAAGGACGTGCGCCAGGGCGGCGCGCCGACCGCGCTCGTCGGCGAGGTGGCCGACCTGTGGTTCCACTGCCTCGTGATGCTGTCGCATTTCGACCTGAGCCCGGCCGACGTGATCGGCGAGCTCGAGCGCCGCGAAGGGCTGTCGGGTATCGAGGAGAAGGCCCTGCGCAAGCGTCGCGAGCGCGAGGAAAACGGCGGTTGACAGGCCCTTGTCGCGGGATGGCCACAGTGCGGTAAGCTGTAAGAATTGTCATCTAACGGGGGTAGCATCATGACCGATACGCCAAGCCAGTTTCCGCCGCCGTCGGTGCCGGGGGCCGCGGACGCCGAGCGCCTGAACGGGCTGCGCACGCTGACTCACGTGCTCTACGGCCTCTATGCGTTTCATTGGCTGACGGGCGGCGTCACGGGCATCATCGCGATCATCATCAACTACGTGAAGCGCGACGATGTGGCCGGCACGCCGTATGCGGCCCACTTCGAGTGGCAGATCCGCACGTTCTGGCGCGCGCTGATCGCGTATGTGATCGGGTTCGCGCTCATGTTCGTGGTGATCGGATTCGCAGTGATGTTTGTCACATGGATCTGGACGCTGTACCGTATCATCAAGGGTTGGCTGTACCTGAACGACAACAAGCCGCTCGATCCGCAGGCCTGGTTCTGACCGGCCTCGGGCGGGCGTCTGCAGGAGCAACATGAGTCACGATCCGAATTGCCTGTTCTGCAAGATCGCGGCAGGCGAGATCCCGAGCACGAAGGTGCACGAGGATGACGAATTCGTCGCGTTCCGCGACATCCGCCCGGCGGCCGAGACCCACGTGCTCGTGATTCCGCGCCAGCATCTGCCGACGCTGTCGGCGGCGAGCGACGCCGACGCACCGATGCTCGGCCGGCTGATGCTGCTCGTCTCGCGTCTCGCCGGCCAGCTCGGCGTCGCGTATACGGGCGGCGAAACCGGTTTCCGTACGGTGATCAACACGGGCCCGGGAGGCGGGCAGGAGGTCTACCACCTGCACGCGCATATCCTGGCCGGCCCGCGCCCCTGGCAGCGGATGGGTTGACGGCGCGGGGCGTTTCCCCGCATCGATGGTCGAAGCCGGCGCGTTGCCGGCGATTTACGCCGCATCGCGGCGTGGTTGAGGAGAGGTTTCATCATGGGTGGATTGAGCATTTGGCACTGGCTGATCGTGCTGCTGATCGTCGCGCTGGTTTTCGGTACGAAGAAGCTGCGCAACATCGGCAACGACCTCGGCAGCGCCGTGAAGGGTTTCAAGGACGGCATGAAGGACGGCGAAGCACCGGCGGACGCGCAGCAACTGCCGCGCTCGGGCTCGGTCGACGTCAACGCGAAGGAAACGACGCGTTCCGACTCGAACAAGGCGTAACGCCGGTACGCTGACAGGCATTCGCGATGCTGGATCTCGGTCTTTCGAAGATGGCGCTGATCGGCGTCGTCGCGCTCGTGGTGCTCGGCCCCGAGCGCCTGCCGCGCGTTGCGCGCACGGCAGGCGCGCTGTTCGGCCGTGCGCAGCGGTACATCAACGACGTGAAGGCCGAGGTCTCGCGCGAAATCGAACTCGACGCGTTGCGGACGATGAAGACCGATTTCGAGTCGGCCGCGCGCAATGTCGAGACGACGATTCACGACAACCTGCGTGAGCACGAGAAGGAACTGAACGACACGTGGCATTCCGCGGTCGGCGGTCTCAACGAAGCGGCGGGCGACCCCGGTTCGACGGGTTCCGATACGCCCGCCATGCCGTCGTGGCGCGGCAGTTCGGCCGCGCTCGCGCCGAAGCGCCGCAACTGGCGCGTCAAGCAGGCGGCTGCGCCTGCCTGGTACAAGCGCGCGACCACCCGCCGTACCCACGTGCAGTCGGGCGCCGCGCGTGTCGCGCGCCACCAGCCGGCCAGCCTGCGCCGGCCGACGCGCTTCTTCTGAGCCGAGCGCATGCTCGCTCGTCAATCCTACCGAGGGCCGGTGTGAGCGACCCCCAGCAGAACCCGGGCGACGCCCCGGAAGAAACCTTCATTTCCCATCTCGTCGAGCTTCGCGATCGCATCATTCGCGCGGGCGCGGCCGTGATCGTCGTGTTCCTCGGGCTCGTCTACTGGGCGCCCGACATCTTCCGGCTGCTCGCGCGGCCGCTGATGGAGAACCTGCCGAAGGACGGCAAGATGATCGTCACCGACGTCACAGGCTCGTTCTTCGTGCCGATGAAGGTCACGATGCTCGTCGCGCTCGTGATCGCGCTGCCGATCGTGCTGTACCAGATCTGGGCGTTCGTCGCGCCGGGGCTGTACCAGCACGAGAAGAAGCTCGTCGCGCCGCTCGTCGGCAGCAGCTACCTGCTGTTCCTGTGCGGGATGGCGTTTGCGTACTTCCTCGTGTTCCCGACGATCTTCCGCGTGATGGCGCACTACAACGCGCCGCTCGGCGCGGAAATGACCACCGACATCGACAACTACCTGAGCTTCGTGCTCGGGATGTTCATCGCGTTCGGGGTCACGTTCGAGGTGCCGATCGTCGTCGTGCTGCTCGTCCGGATGGGTGTGCTGTCGCTGAAGAAGCTGAAGGAGATGCGTCCGTACGTGATCGTCGGCGCGTTCGTCGTCGCGGCGGTCGTCACGCCGCCGGACGTGTTCTCGCAACTGATGCTCGCCTTGCCGCTGGTCGTGCTGTTCGAGATCGGGCTGCTGGCGGCGCGGTTCTTCGTGCCGAAGAAGCCGGCCGAGGAAGGCGAGGCGGGGAACGGCGAAGCCGCCAGTTGACGGCAGCGCGCCGGGCGGCGCGCGGCGGCCGGATTTCCGGGCGCCGGGCTTGAGCGAAACCCGGTGGCGTAGTCGGTCGGAAAGCGGCTGGCGGGGCCATCTGCCCGACAACAAGGGTCTTTCGATACAAAGCAAATGGGCAGCCAACCGGCTGCCCTTTTTCATTTCCGACGGTGTCCGGGCATGCGGCCGTGCGCCGCTCGCCCGGCGTCACTCGGTATCGCTGTCCTGCTCGTCGAGCGCCTGCTTCGGCGGCGGCGGGCGCTTGCCGATCACCACGTTCAGGTCGAATGCCTTGCCCTTGCGCACGACGTGCACCTTGGTCGCCGTGCCGGGCTTGATTTGCGCGACGGTGTTCAGCAGCTTCGTGGTGTCGGTGATCTCGTCGCCGTTGACCGAGATCAGGATGTCGCCCGGCTTGATGCCGGCCTTGTCGGCCGGGCCGCCCTGCAGCACGCCGGCGACGATCGCGCCCGATTTCTGCGTCAGCCCGAACGACTCGGCGATCTCCGGCGTGACGTCTTGCGGCTCGACGCCGATCCAGCCGCGCGTGACCGAGCCCGTCGTGATGATGCTTTCCAGCACCGTGCGCGCGGTCGACACGGGGATCGCGAAGCCGATGCCGAGCGAGCCGCCCGAACGCGAGTAGATCGCGGTGTTGATGCCGAGCAGGTTGCCGTTCACGTCGACCAGCGCGCCCCCCGAGTTGCCGGGGTTGATCGGCGCGTCGGTCTGGATGAAGTTCTCGAACGTGTTGATGCCGAGGTGGTTGCGGCCCAGCGCGCTGATGATCCCCATCGTGACCGTCTGGCCGACGCCGAACGGGTTGCCGATCGCGAGCACGACGTCGCCGACCCGCGACTGGTCGGAGCGGCCGAGCGTGATCGTCGGCAGGTTCGTCATGTTGATCTTCAGCACGGCGAGATCGGTTTCGGGATCGCTGCCGATCACCTTCGCGGTGGCCGTGCGGCCGTCGGCGAGCGCGACTTCGATCTGGTCGGCGCCGTCCACGACGTGCTGGTTCGTTAGAATGTAACCTTCAGGGCTCACGATAACGCCCGAGCCAAGGTTGGCGGCCGGTTCGTCCTGCTGCTTGCGGGCGTTGCGGTCGCCGAAGAAGTAGCGGAACAGCGGATCTTTCGCGCGCGGGTCGGGCGGCAGCGAGCCGTCCTTGCTGGAGAACACGTTGACGACGGCCGGCATCGCCTTTTGCGCGGCTTCGGCGTACGACGTGGTCGCCGGTGCGCCGCCGATGCCCGGCGCGACTTCCCGCAGCGCAACGATCGGCGTGGCGAGCTGCTTGCCGAGCTGTCCTTGCCGTTGCAGCCATTGCGGCTTGAGCGTCACGACGATGAACATCAGCGCGAGCAGCACGGTAACCGCCTGCGCGAAGAACAGCCAGAAGCGTCTAAGCATCTGAATGGATTAGAGGTTTATATGGATCGGATCGAACTTGAATTGTACTTGAACAATACCCTTGAAACCGCGCGCTTCAAGGACTATTGCCCGAATGGCCTCCAGGTCGAGGGGCGCCGCAAGATCGAGAAGATCGCCACCGGCGTGACGGCGTCGGTCGCGTTTCTCGAAGCCGCGCTCGAATGGGGGGCAGATGCCGTGCTGGTCCATCACGGCTATTTCTGGCGCAACGAGCCGCCGCAGATCACGGGCCGCAGGTACCAGCGCCTGAAGCTGCTGCTCGCGAACGACCTGAACCTGTTCGCGTTCCACCTGCCGCTCGACGCGCATCCCGAATTCGGCAACAACGCGCAGCTCGGCGACCGGCTTGGCCTGATCGGCGAGCAGCGGTTCGGCGAAGGTGACCTCGGCTGGATGGCGACGCTGCCGATGCCCGTCACGCTCGAGCACTTCGTCGCGAAGGTTGAACGCACGCTTGGCCGCACGCCGCTCGTGCTCGGCGATCCGGACATGCAGCTGCGCCGTATCGCGTGGTGCACGGGCGCCGCGCAAAGCTATTTCGACGCGGCGATCGACGCCGGCGCGGACGTGTTCCTGACCGGCGAGGTGTCCGAATACGTGACGCACACGGCTGCCGAGAGCGGTGTCGCGTTCGTTGCGGCAGGGCACCATGCGACCGAGCGCTACGGAATCCAGGCACTTGGCGCCCACTTGTCGGAAGAATTCGATATCGAACACCTTTTTATCGATATCCATAACCCGGTCTGAATGCCGGATTTGCGGCAGCGCATCGAAATTTCACAATGTAGCGGATGCTTAAAAGCGAAATGATTTAATCGCTCCGATAGTGGGGGAAAACCCTTAACTATCAATCACTTCGAAGGGATTTTCATCTCCGGGCCTTGTAAATGGCGACTCCATTCGCGCAAACTAGCGGCGGAATGAAAAGTCGTGACGGAAAATCCAACTCAGAAGTGGGGCGTGTGATGCGAGACAAGGAAGAGAAACGCGTCGACAGCGGCCGCCGTACCTGGCTGATTGCGACATCCGTAGCAGGTGGCGTGGGAGGCGTAGCCACCGTCATACCTTTCGCGGCGTCGCTTGCGCCGTCCGCGAAAGCGAAAGCGGCCGGTGCACCGGTCGAAGTCGACATCAGCGGGCTGAAGCCCGGTGAAATGGTGACCGTGCCGTGGCGCGGCAAGCCGGTGTGGATCCTGAACCGCACCGACGCGATGCTCGCCGATGTGGTCAAGGCCGACAAGGAAGTGGCCGATCCGACCACCGAAAAGCCCTATACGATGCCGTTGCCCGCGTATTGCGCGAACGAATATCGCGCGCGGGCCGATCGCAAGAACATTCTCGTCGTGATGGCCGTGTGTACGCACCTCGGCTGCACGCCAAGTCAACGCTTCACGCCGGGTCCGCAGCCGAACCTGCCGGACGACTGGCCGGGCGGCTTCCTCTGCCCGTGCCATGGTTCGACCTACGACCTCGCCGGCCGTGTGTTCAAGAACAAACCGGCGCCTCAGAATCTCGACATCCCGCCCTACATGTTCACGTCGGCAACGACCCTCGTGATCGGCAAGGACGAGAAAGGAGAAGCGTGATGGCCGACAACAAGGAAGTCTCCACGACAGGTCTCACCGGTTGGATCGATCAGCGCTTCCCGCTCACGTCCACCTGGAAGAAGCACGTTTCCGAGTACTACGCGCCGAAGAACTTCAACTTCTGGTACTTCTTCGGCTCCCTCGCGCTGCTGGTGCTCGTCAACCAGATCGTCACCGGCATCTTCCTGACGATGAACTACAAGCCCGACTCGACGCTCGCGTTCGCGTCGGTCGAGTACATCATGCGCGAGGTGCCGTGGGGCTGGCTGATCCGCTACATGCACTCCACGGGCGCGTCGATGTTCTTCGTGGTCGTCTACCTGCACATGTTCCGCGGGCTGCTCTACGGGTCGTACCGCAAGCCGCGCGAACTCGTGTGGATCTTCGGCTGCGCGATCTTCCTGTGCCTGATGGCCGAGGCGTTCTTCGGCTACCTGCTGCCGTGGGGCCAGATGTCGTTCTGGGGCGCGCAGGTGATCGTGAACCTGTTCTCGGCGATCCCGTTCGTCGGCCCCGACCTGTCGCTGTGGATTCGCGGCGACTACGTCGTGTCGGACGTCACGCTGAACCGCTTCTTCGCGTTCCACGTGATCGCGATTCCGCTCGTGCTGGTCGGCCTCGTGATCGCGCACCTGGTCGCGCTGCACGAAGTGGGCTCGAACAACCCGGACGGCATCGAGATCAAGGCGAAGAAGGACGAGAACGGCGTGCCGCTCGACGGCATCCCGTTCCATCCGTACTACTCGGTGCATGATTTCCTCGGCGTGTGCGTGTTCCTGATGGTGTTCGCGCTGATCGCGTTCTTCTCGCCGGAGATGGGCGGCTACTTCCTCGAGGCGAACAACTTCGTCCCGGCGAACCCGCTGCAGACGCCGCCCGAGATCGCGCCGGTCTGGTACTTCACCGCGTTCTACGCGATGCTGCGCGCGACCACCGACCCGTTCAAGATCGTCCTGATGATCGTGATCGCGCTGCTCGGCGTGCTCGCGCTGATCCGCGCGCGCGGCAAGTGGAAGGTCGGCCTGCCGGTGCTGGCCGCGGCGATCGTCGTGTTCATGTACCTGACGGAGTCGAAGTTCTGGGGCGTCGTCGTGATGGGGTCCGCGGTGGTCTCGCTGTTCTTCCTGCCGTGGCTCGACCGCAGCCCGGTGAAGTCGATCCGCTACCGGCCGCTGTTCCACAAGGTCTTCCTCGGGATCTTCGTCGTGGCGTTCCTGACCCTCGGGTTCCTCGGCACGCGGCCGCCATCGCCGGCCTCGACGCTGATCGCGCAGGCCTGTGCGCTGATCTACTTCGCGTTCTTCCTCGGCATGCCCGTCTGGACGCCGCTTGGCACGTTCAAGCAGCCGCCGGAGCGGGTGCGCTTCAAGCCCCATTAACGTGAGCGAGGAGAGAACGACATGAAGAAACTGCTTTCGACACTCGCGCTGATCGGGGCGACCGCGTGTGCGCTGCTGGCGGCGCCGGCGGTTCGGGCGGAAGGTAATTTTCCGCTCGACCGGGCGCCCGATAACACGGAAAATCTCGTTTCGCTTCAGCACGGCGCGCAATTGTTTGTAAACTATTGCCTGAACTGCCACAGCGCGAACCTGATGCGCTACAACCGTCTGACGGATCTGGGCATATCCCAGAAGGAGATCGAAAAGAATCTCCTGTTCACGACCGACAAGGTCGGCAACACGATGTCCGTCGCGATGCGGCCCGAAGACGCGAAGAACTGGCTCGGCACCTCGCCGCCCGACCTGTCGGTCGAGGAGCGCGCGCGCGGCCGCGACTGGCTGTATACGTATCTGCGGAGCTTCTACCGCGACGATACACGGCCGAGCGGCTGGAACAACGCGGTGTTCGAGAACGTCGGCATGCCTCATGTACTGTGGCAGCTGCAGGGGCAGCGCACCGCCAAATTCGAAGACAAGACGGACGAGGAGACGGGCGAGAAGGTTCATACGCTCGTCGGCTTCCAGCAGGTCACACCGGGGACACTGTCCGCGGTGGATTATGATTCTGCGGTTGCCGACCTGGTGGCGTACATGACCTGGATGTCCGAGCCGGCTCAGCAGACCCGTAAACGCCTCGGCGTATGGGTGCTGATCTTTCTCGGTGTCCTGACTTTCCTGGCCTGGCGGCTCAATGCCGCGTACTGGAAAGATATCAAGTAATCACGCCTGACCGGCGTGGGGCCGGCGCAAGGTGGAACCCCGGAAGGGGTTCGCCGCGTGCCGGCCCTCGGCTTTTTTGAGGAAACGCAAACATGATGGTTCTGTATTCCGGCACAACTTGCCCGTTCTCCCAGCGTTGCCGGCTGGTGCTGTTCGAGAAGGGCATGGACTTCGAAATCCGTGACGTCGACCTGTTCAACAAGCCGGAAGACATTTCGGTGATGAACCCGTACGGTCAGGTGCCGATCCTGGTCGAGCGCGACCTGATCCTGTACGAATCGAACATCATCAACGAGTACATCGACGAGCGCTTCCCGCATCCGCAGCTGATGCCGGCCGACCCCGTGCAGCGCGCACGTGCACGCCTGTTCCTGCTCAACTTCGAGAAGGAACTGTTCGTCCACGTCAGCACGCTCGAGAACGAGAAGGGCAAGGCAGCGGAGAAGAACCACGAGAAGGCACGGCTCGCGATCCGCGATCGCCTGACGCAGCTCGCGCCGATCTTCGTGAAGAACAAGTACATGCTCGGCGAGGAATTCTCGATGCTCGACGTCGCGATCGCGCCGCTGCTGTGGCGTCTGGATCACTACGGCATCGAGCTGTCGAAGAACGCGGCGCCGCTGATGAAGTACGCCGAGCGGATCTTCAGCCGTCCGGCCTACATCGAAGCACTGACGCCGTCCGAAAAGGTCATGCGTCGTTGATGGTGCAATGAGTGCATGACGGAGCGGGCGGCGCGGCATGCCGCGCCCCCGCTCCGGGTTCGAGGATTGTGATGCAAGAGATTTCAACGAAGCCTTATCTGCTGCGCGCGTTGTACGAGTGGTGCACCGATAACGGTTACACGCCGCATATCGCGGTGAGGGTCGACAACTCGACGCGCGTACCGCGTCAGTTCGTGCGTGACGGCGAGATCGTGCTCAACATCAGCTTCGAGGCGACGAGCCAGTTGCAGATGGGCAACGAGTGGATCGAGTTCACGGCCCGGTTCTCCGGGAAGGCGCACAAGATCGAGATTCCGGTTGCCAACGTGCTCGCGATCTACGCGCGCGAGAACGGGCAGGGCATGGCGTTCCAGGTCGATGCCGTCGCGGGTGAAGGCGCGGATTCGGGTGCGTTCGATGATGAAGCGGCGCAGACGGATGATGCGCAGCGCGACGAATCGCCTGCTGCATTGACGCCGGTGGCCGACAGCGGCGCGAACGAGGAACCCTCCGAAGGCGCCGACGAACCGCCGAAAACCGACGGCGATGGCGACGGTTCAAAAGGTGGCAGCAGACCTCGCCTCAAGATCGTGAAATGAGGTAGAATCTCGCGCTACGCCGGCTTAGCTCATCTGGTAGAGCAGTTGATTTGTAATCATCAGGTGGCGGGTTCGAGTCCTGCAGCCGGCACCAATCAAATCAAGGGGTTACGTGAATTTCGCGTAACCCCTTGTGCTTTCTGGGCGTTGAAAAGTACATTTTCGGTACAGTCAGCTCTCAGAACAGGTACATGGCAACCATCGTCAAGACGCCTTCCGGCACGTGGAAGGCGGTCATCCGCAAGATTGGTTGGCCGACTACGGCCAAGACCTTCCGCACCAAACGCGACGCCGAGGATTGGGGCCGCCGGACCGAAGATGAGATGGTTCGGGGTGTCTATCTGTCGCGTGCTCCCTCCGAAAAACTCACGGTGTCGGCCGCGCTGAAGCGGTATATGGAAGAGGTGTCGGTTACCAAGAAGGCGACCACGCAGCGCAGCGAGAGCTTTTCTGCGAAGCACCTCGAGGCGTTTTTCGGGAAGTATTCGATGGCGGCCGTCAGTGCCGAGCTCGTTGCCAAGTATCGCGATGAACGCCTCGCGGCCGGCAAATCAAACAACACGGTTCGTCTCGAGCTGGCAATGCTCGGACATCTCTTCCGGATGGCGATTCAGGAGTGGGGAATTGGCCTGACGTTCAATCCCGTCGCCAACGTTCGCAAGCCGAGTCCCGGTGCCGGCCGGGACCGGCGATTAAGCCGTGACGAACAGCAACGTCTCTTCGCGGCCGCCGACGCCCATAGCAACCCGATGCTCGGCTGGATCGTGCGGCTTGCCGTCGAAACCGGCATGCGATCGTCCGAGATCACTGGCTTATGTCGCCCGCAAGTAGATTTGGATCGACGGGTCGTGACTCTCAGGGATACAAAGAACGGATCCAGTCGTGTGGTCCCGCTGACGCGTGAGGCAGCCGAAGTCCTCCGCGCAGCCCTGGACAATCCGATACGGCCCATTGACACCGTTCTCGTGTTCTTCGGCGAGCCAGGGCGAGACGGAAAGCGTAAGCCGTATGTGTTCCAGAAGCTCTGGACCGGCATCGTTCGCGACCTCGGGATGGTCGATCTGCATTTCCACGATCTGCGACATGAGGCAGTCAGTCGGTTTGTTGAGTCGGGGTTGAGTGATCAGGAGGTGGCCTCGATCAGCGGTCATAAGTCGATGCAAATGCTCAAGCGTTACACGCACCTACGAGCTGAAGATCTGGTGCAGAAGCTCGACACTCTTCGACGCGCCTGAATCAGCTGCCGGCGTGGTTTGGACGGCCATCGCGAGGAGAGCCACGATCGATGTTATCGAGAGCGTGTACACGCTCTCTTTTTAAATGCCGATTATATACACGCGTTCCTTTGTTCTTATTCGATGAGCGATGTCGTGGTGCTGTAGTATTAAAGCGTTATAACTTTTCTGATTTATAAAGTTATAACTTTACGATTTTGCATTTACAAAAAGATACAAATTAATTGGCGATAAATCTCGTCCACGCGATTTTCGTAAATCATTGATTGTTAAATATTTATTTTGTGCTGATTTGAAGTTATAACTTTATAAAGTTATGGTGTGTTTGGTGTTGATGTTGGTTAGGGCTTGTTGTTTGTTTTGATCGACCGTAATCTTCCGTTGCGCATAAAAGCAAGGAGTTATTCAGGTGACTTCAACGGAAGAAAACATCATCGAGCGTTACGGAGCATTGTTGACTCTTCCTCAGGTGGCGGAGTTATTGCATCGCAGCCCTGAGGGACTTCGGGTGACGCTCACGCGAGATAACGATGTGTCTCGCAAGTTGTTACCAGCACGGATCAAGATCGGCCGGCGTGTCTTGTTCAAAACGGCTGCTGTTGCACACTTGTTCGCGGAATAAGGTATGCACGGGCGCGTTGATACAACCTTCATCACCGTCCAGCGAGAGCTATACACGTCAGGTCTCGCTCGGGAGCTTGGGTCGGACGCGATAAACGTGTGGCTCGCAATCAAATGGCATGCCGATTTCAATACCGGAGTTGGGTATCCGAGTATTCGTCGCCTTATGGATCTAACGAGGCTGGCATCTGCCACTGTTCAAAAAGCCTTGATGCGGCTCGAAGCGGCTCATTTGTTGAAGAAAGTAGGAAAGAAAGGACGGGTGCAATGCTACCTAGCGCGTGAGCGCTTGGATGTGACGTCGGAACAGGGCACGTGCTGTTCGATCGTCATCAACTACGTACCCAGGAGCCTGTCGAAATGGATCGCACGGATCAAGGCCGCATTGGAAACCGGCGAGCACGATCCGGACGCATTCGCTCGTGTCGAAGTCGTTCCCGGCGGGGGACTTACTTGGGACTCGAAGACCGGAGAGTTACGTGCGGCCATCCCTGTTGCCGTTACTCCTCAGGCAGTCGGGCCACCATCTGACAAGCTGCTTTCGCCGCTAGCCGCACGCGTTGCGGAGATAGGGGCGAATGCAATGCGAGGCCCGGACAACGCAGCAAGCGGCCCGCCAAGGTGCACCAACACCAAGACGGGCCTGACCACAACCCACCTTCCAAGAGGTGAATCATGGCTAGAACTGAGTGTACCTGCAACTCACAGCAACACGAAGCGGATAACGTCGCTCGTCTGAAAGGCTTGCTGCACAACATCTCCAGAACACAGGAAGCATTCCAGCTTCTCATCAACTTGAGCAGTTTCGTTGATCCGAGCGATCAAGAGGCGTATTTCACGATGCTTGATCTGCTGTCCCATTCACTGAAAGACGGCGTGAAGACCTGCATGGTTAACCTGCGCTAGAAGCAGGTCAGCGAAAAAATCTCGACCCAGAGAAGATTTAAGTAGAACTACTAACGTTACAGCGTCGTGAAGTTATAAAGTTACGACGTCAGAACGCTACAACGTCACGACGTTAAAACGTTGCGCGGAGGATATGAATATGAAGAAGTGCCTCTATGTCTTGGTTGCCTGCGTTCTGGCCGCCTGTGGACAGGAATATCACACCAAGGCTTGGTATATCGAACATGACGCGGAGCGAACCAACAGGTTCAAGGAATGCGAGAACGATCCCGCGCAATATCTGCGGCAAGGTTCAGACTGCCTGAACGCGAAAGAAGCAAACGCGATGGTGACTTTCTACGGCAAAGAAGCGGCGCTTAGAGCGGCCCGCGAGCAATAAGGAGCGAACCATGGCCTTCGATGCGGTAACGCAGATATTCGACTACATGGATGCTGTGACGCTCCAGATCGTCGCCGAAAACGTTAGCAGGATGATTGCATGGGTCACGCCGCTCGCGGCGCTTGGCCTGACCATTATGCTCGTCATAGATGGCGTGGCGACGATGCTGCGGCCGAGCGGCGTACCGCTCACGCACCTCGTGGAGAAGTTCCTCAAGTATTACGCGATTGTGGGGATCGCCGGCGCCGGTGGCCTGTATGAAACAACGCTGGCCAGTACAGCCATCCACTTGCCCGATGAGCTGGCGTCCAAGCTGCTGGTACACGGGAGCCTGGGTGCGAGTAACAGTGCCATAGCAAGCCTGATCGATGGCGCGATCGACCACAGTCTGACCGTCATGCGCACGGTCTTCGCGAATTCGAGCCTACTGACGAGCACCGGGATTGGGGCTTTCATTCTGGGCATCGTGCTCGTGCTTTCCACTCTACTGATCTGCGGCGTGGGCGCTGTCTCGATTCTGATTGCGAAGTTCCTGCTCGCGCTTTCAGTTTGCTTCGGCCCGTTCTTCATCTTCATGTTGCTGGCCCCGCCGCTCGCCAATCTCTTCGGGAACTGGCTCGGTTCGGTCTTGAACTACGTCATCCTCATCGCGATAACGGCGATGAGCTTCGGTGTTTTCATGCACTTCTACGACAGCGCCATCTCGGCCGCGGCCAAACCGAACCCGGACGCGGCCATCATTGGCCCGATCATCACTGCCGGCCTGGTCACCGTTATGGCACTCGGTTTGTTGAAGGTCTTGCCCGATCTCGCAGCGCGATGGACGAGTGGCGTCAAGACGAATTTTGATCGTTTCCTGCCGCAGCCAAGCTCGTCTTCCGCAGCCCCCGGCGGAGGCGGGGGGAGCCCGTCCGGTGGTAACAACGGCGGCAGCGCAGGGGCGGGCAGCGGCTCTAATTCCGGAGCCGGGAGCGCCGGCGGCAACTCGTCGAGTAGCAGCGGATACAGCTACGCTCGAGGGTCGCAAGGCAGTGCAGGCGCGGGTAGCGGCTCGAATTCCGGGACCGGTAGCACCGGGGGCAGCTCGTCTAGTGGAGGCGGATACAGCTACGCTCAAGGATCACAAGGCTCACAAAGCAGGGGGACGTAACGATGATCGAGGTATCGGCTGACGCACTTCGAACGGTTGTGATTGCAGGCATGGCTGTTGTGGCCGCGACGGTAATTTTTAGATTCGTGGTCCCGTTCATCGGGAGCAGATGGCGTGGAGAAACCATCGCCGACCACGTCATTCGAGTCGAAAGCGAGCAACGGGAGAAGCGGCTGTTCCAGTCCAATCTGAACACGTCGCCGGGGGAAGCCTTATCGATAAGGCTGGTGAATATTGCGGTCGCCCTCACTGTGATGTGGCTGCTGTCGCGCTTCCCAACCAGCTATCTTGTTGTGTACTTCGTCCTCTACGTCGCCGTTGGAATGGTTTTTTGCTGGTGGGCCAAGGTGATCCCGGATGACAAATTCAATGGCCTGAACTGGAATAGCCGGCTCCAACTGCGCCTCTTCTACGTCTGGCTGTGGCCGATAAACGTCGCCCGATCGCTCATGCGTTGACTGCACAACGCCGCTTCCGGGCGGCGATTAGTCTCTGATCGCGCGGTAGCGCAAGCTGTTTCCAACCGCCAATATTATTCGATCTGTCGTTCGTTCACGTACCGGAAGGACGCCTGCGACGACGACAAAAATCCTGTCCGAGGTGTGCGAAGCTGTGCCAGCTTCACGTGTCACTCCGGCCTTTTCCGATCGATTTCTCGGTTGGCCCCGACTGCCTTTTAGCTCGTCTTTCACGATCCGGCAGCACCGCCGTGAACCAGAAAGCGAACGCGAGACCGACGATCAAGATGCCGCATGAGATTAAGTTTGAGACCGTTCCGTCGTTCATTTTCCCTCCAAGTAGCAAGCGCTTTGCGGCAACCGTGCGGCTATCCATTCGGCTAACGGCACCCCATCGCTTGCGAGACGAGGAACTGGCGTCAGTGACTCGGGAACCTTCAAGTGCTGCACATCGTGTCCGGTTCTGGACCATTCCCCCCGCAGAAAGTCCGCGAGTTTATCCACCTGAGCCTTGATGGAATCGAAGCCAGGAGCCTTGTACAACAGGCGCAAAACTTTAGCTGCCGCGTCGTCCGGTCGGCGGGCTCGAACGGCGATGCGTATCTGATAACGCCACTGCCGCTTTGCTTCCTGCGACATGCACCACGTATAGTGAAATCCACCGCCTTTGCTCTTCGATCGGGGGAGTTTGAGAAGTTCATAGCCTTCGACACGTAATCGGCTGCCCTTCCCAAATGCCTCTTTCAGCACTTCGAGTTTGTGTGCAGCGTGCTCGCCTTCCGTGACCAGTAGCCACCAGTGTAGGCCGTTCTGGTCGCCTAGATCAGCGAGAATGAACCGTGCATTACCTTGGCCTTTTGCGCGTCGATATGCGAGCTGATTGCGATTAAGGGCAATCAGATAGCGTTCGGAGAATTTTTCACAGAGCGCGTGTACACGCTCTGTTTTGACGACGCCGGATGTATAGCTGCTATAGCCCTGAATGACTGCATCCATGAGGCGCTGCATGAGCGCCGCACGGTCCGTGATTACGACCATGCTCATGTCCTCTCCGTCAACTGATTCAGCAGCAAGTCCCAGCCTTGCTGGGTAAGGCTTTCCGGTTTTTTTTGCCTCTGTACATTCCCGGCTAATTATAAGAGATTCCGCGCGTGGCAATACGCTAGAAATGACACGTCACCAATAGAAGCACGGTACGAACAAGAAAAAGCGGATGTGCTACATTCGCCGCAGATTTCCTGTGAGGATTCTGCATGAGTTCTGCATTCATTCGCGAAGGCGACACGACCAGCCATGGTGGTCGAGTGCTCGCCTGCACGTCGACCAATATCGTTTTCGGTAAGCCGCTCGCGCTCGAGGGCGACATGGTGTCGTGTCCGAAGTGTGGCGGCGTCTATCCTATTGTTGGCGTCCGAGTGCGCAGCATGACATTCGGTGGGCGAGCCGTAGCGACAGACGGCGACAAGACAGCCTGCGGCGCGACGCTGATCGCGTCACAAGGCATGGCGACGGCGGAGCCGACGTCGGGCGCAGGCGGGTCGGTCGGCGCGGGCAAAAGCGTTGTCTCGCAGACCATCGCGCAAGACGACGGCGCATATCGCGGGCGCTTCCAACTCGTCGACGACCAGTCGCGCAAACCCCTCGCGAATCACCCATACACCGTTACGTCTGCCGACGGCCAAACGATCCGGGGCACAACGGACGCGAGCGGCCATACCGACTGGCTGAGCAGCCACCAGGCGTCGTCGCTGACCTTCGAACATGTCCCGGCGAGCGATCAATGACGAATTCGGCATCGGGCAACATGGGGGCCGGCCAGGGTAAAACCACGCAGGTCGGGATGACCAAGGGCAACTTGTCCCCGGAAGACCGCGCGGTGCTCTGCGACGCTCTATGTCGCTGCAAATCGATAGGCGTCTACAGCCGCGATGCGAAGATCCTCCGCCAATCGTGCGTCGCACAGCGACTGCGAGCAAAGAACCTCGCCTCGAAGGTATTGACCGGCGAAACGACGCCGTACCTGCCGGAAGTTTCATACGACATGCGGAACGAGCCTCCGACGCCGATCATGCGAGCATCGGACCCGTCGACGCCGCATCCGTGGCTTCCGGCGTGGATTCAGAAATACTGGCCGGGCGGCATGGATGCGTACAAGCAAGAGGACAAAACCTGGTTCCGCCGGCCCGACGTCGTGATCGTGAACGATCCGTCCAAACCTCCTGTACAGTCGAACATCAGGAAAGTGGTGGAAATGAAGTTCCCGCCCGACGAGTTTTCGAAGACGCAGGAAGCCGCATACATGGATATCGCCGGCGACGAATCGAAATACGCCGGCATCACGCCGGATGATTGCGGTTGCGGTGATGCCGATGAGCAATCTCGGCGATCGACTGCAAAGCAGACTCAAACGGACCTTGAGAGCATCCTTGGCGGTGGTTCCAATGCGCGCTCGGGCAGTCTGTTTCCGCCGCTCATCCCCCCGGCGCTGCCGCCTTCTCCGTTTCCGATTCCCTTTTGAGCATCATGCCAATGACGAAGGATGAACTGATCGCGTGGGCCAACGACCCGAACCGAGCGGGCACGCTTCCGTTCGGAGCGTTCGAGCCGAAGCACCAGCGCGCGATCGTAGGCGCCGCTCTTGCCGTGCGTGCTGTTATCTACTTCAAGGGCGGTCACACGCCGGCCAAACGCAAGGCGCTAATCGCCTGTTTCCAGCGATACAACGATGCGCTGCAGACTTATCAGCGCGCGGCGGAAAAGGCCGCCGGCCGCGACCCGTCCAAAGGCTCTCCGCTCCGATGGCTGTATCAGGACGGCAAGCAGCCGGTCGAGTTCGAAAAGGGGCCTTCGTTCGCCTCCTTGGCGACGAGCATTCCGGCTGATGCGCCGTTCGTACTGGCCCTCTCTAACGCGGAGGACAAACAAGAGGCCGGCACGATGGAATTTTCGACCTTCTGTCTCGAGGACTGGCAGGCGTCGATGAACCGAGGCATCGACGTTGCGACGTTCTCTGTCCCGCAAGCCTTCCTGACGCTCTGTCCGGACGTGTTCCAAGCGCTCTTTGCGCAAGCCGTCGACGAACTCGATGCGGTGCGCGGGCACGCAGGATATGCAGCGAACTTGTCGCTGTTGCAGCGCGGTCCGAACGAGGCTTCGGAATATTTTTGGGCGCGGAAATTCGGCCCCGGCTTGGACGTCGGCGACCCGATGCGTCGGAACCTCCGCCGGCTCACCGATCACATCAAGACGGTGGACTGGCTGACGGCAATCAATGCTGACCTCGTGCGGGAATTGGGGGGAGTAGACAAACTGGGCCTGCCACCGGACTGGTTCCGCAAGCAGCCCTACGACGACGGCGGCCTGATCATTCAGGCCGGTGTTGCGCCGCAGACGGGTATTGCTGGCGAGCCAGGCCATCCTCCTGCGCCTCCGCCCGCGTACGTGCTGCTGAACAACGCTCTGCGCCCGATCATTGTAGATGCGCTCGGCACGCTACAAACCGGGACGGCGACTAGCACCGCTCCCCTACTGAACACGCAGGTTGCGACCGAGGCTTGGCTTCGTCGGCTTGATGTCGAGCCGGACCGTATCAACTCATATTGGATCGAGCTGCACAAGACGCCTAAACTCCCGGCAGCCGGGACGTAGCGGTGACTGGCATCGGCCACATGCTAGATCCCAGATGCCTCTTTGGTGCGAGGTTCACCCGCGCCCGCCCGTGGACGGCTGCGCTGCCCACACCGCGAGGGTGTGGACAGTCCCGGCCCTCGCGGCCGAGATACCGCACCCGCCCACCGGCTCCCCGCGATCGAGCCCTACGGGCCTGACGCGCCGCTGCGCGGCTTGCCCAAGTGAGATAAAAAGACCTCAATCCAACGCTACGGCCCGCTCTCGCCCAAAATCGGTGCTGTGAGCCGCTGAAGGCGGAGGGGGTATGTGGGCTTGGGCGATGCGCAGGATCGGCGCTGAGGGCCGGATTTCAAGCCGCAGGGCCATCCAACCTACCGGTCGCCCATTTTTGTAGACAAATATGCCTAGGTGGACCCCGGGCCGATCGGCCGATGGCCCTCACAGGGGCCGGGTTGAGCGATCGGGACGGCTGTAGGACGGCCCGAGCGCGATTTATCCCGGTCTTAGCCGGTGGCGGGGCTTGCCCCGTCAGCGGCTTAGACCAAGGCTCCACGGGCCCGGGGAAAACAATTGGGTGCTGGGGGCATCAAGGCGCGTAATACGATGAATTCTGGTTTTCGGGACGCTTGCGGGGCAAAAATTGGACCTCCAAAGACAACGGCTGTCGGTTGAAAGACAGTAAATGTCCAATTTTTGTCTTTGCGCTGACTGGCTATGAGCCCTCTTGGGATCACGCACAGCGCCGGGTGGGTTTATCGCTGATCCCCTCTTCGCTGACGCGGGTTGCTCGCCGGTTTCGGCGCATTGTGCGTGGCAGGCTCCGTTCGAGGAAGCATCCACAGCCCGGGCGGTATTGTTCTCAATCGTTAACTTCGTTCTGTATCACGAGGCGATACAGAACTAGGGGAGTATCACGCGATGACACAGAACTAGCCTGTATCACCGCGTGATACAGTGCCTATTTTTTGAGCAGCGCTGCACTGGACTCAATCGGGCGAAGTAAGTCTAAGTGCGGCGGCGGCAGGAAAGGCTCGCATCGGATAACGCCATATGTGCCTGTATCAGAGTGTTATCGGTACGTGGACCGTAATGCCATGATGATTTTGGGGGAAACAAAGTTATTCGAAAGCATAGGGGCGTGATACAGCAGACGTGCCAAGGAGCGGCTGACATGAAATCGCGGGAGCGTTGTTGGACCAACGTGGGGAACGTTGCAGGTAGTGAGGGCTCACCACGCTATAAACAAGTGCGCCTATAAAAGACCGGAAATCAAAATTAAGAGGGAAGCGATGAGACTAGAATCTGTTTCAATCAAAAATTTCCGCTGCTATCGCGAGGAGGTTACGGTGCCTATCGGTGACCTGACAACCTTTGTCGGGAAAAATGATATCGGAAAATCGTCAATTCTTGAGGCATTGGAAATCTTCTTCAATAACGACACAGTCAAGATTGAGCAGGGTGATGCGAATATTTATAGCGGTGATGGTCAAGTTTCGATTGCGTGTGAATTCTCCGATCTTCCTCCGGCGCTGAGTCTTGATGCGGGAGCCGAAACGAGTCTCGCGGCAGAATATCTGCTTTCTGATAAAGGCACGCTAAAAATAAAGAAAGTTTTCGATTGCAGCAAGAAAACCCCGTCTGTGGAAGTTTTCATCTTGGCGAACCATCCAACTGCTCTCGGCGTGTCGGACCTTCTCGAGCAGAAGGAAAAGGATCTACAAAAACTCATCAAAGAGCAAAAGATCGATGTTGCGCTTAAGGGAAATCCGGGCATGCGGCAGGCACTTTGGGCTGCAGCAAAGGATTTGGAGCTGAAAGAAGTCGAACTTTCTGTTACTAAACCAAAAGAAGATAGCAAGCGGATTTGGGACCAGCTTGAGAATTACCTGCCGATGTTTGCGTTGTTTCAGAGCGACCGGAGCAGCAGGGATTCCGACGGAGAGGTGCAAAACCCGATGAAGGCGGCGGTGGCTGCTGCCATTGCGGAGGTGCAGGATGATATCGGCCGAATTCAAGAAAAGGTGAGAGAAAAGGCTGAGTTAATCGCGAAAAATACCCATGAGGCCCTGAAAACAATCGACCCCAATTTGGCTAAAGAGTTGACGCCGCAATTTTTGCCACCGACTGCAGCCAAGTGGACGGGGTTGTTTTCGGTGGGATTGGACACGGACGACGGTATTCCCCTGAACAAGCGCGGTAGCGGAGTCCGCCGCCTTGTTCTGGTCAGTTTTTTCAAGGCGGAAGCGGAACGGCGCCTAAAAACCGGCACAAGTCGGAGCATCATTTACGCAATCGAGGAGCCAGAAACCGCTCAGCATCCGAACAATCAGCGTGTTCTAATCGAGTCGTTTAAGGCATTGTCTTCGGAGTTCGGGTGTCAGGTATTGCTCACGACGCACAGTCCCGGTTTTGCGTCAGATTTGCCTACCGCAAGTATTAGATTCGTGACGCGTGATGAAAAGCGCAATCCCGTGGTGCAGGAGGGTGCTGACGTCTTTGGGCAGGTGGCCGAAACGCTTGGCGTAGTGCCCGATAGCCGAGTCAAGGTTCTTCTCTGTGTTGAAGGGCCAACCGATGTGGTCGCGCTCAAATCTCTTAGTCAGGCGCTTCATGCGGCCGATGAGACTGTGCCAGATCTGGCCAGTGACGAGCGCGTTGCCTTCGTATTGCTCGGCGGGTCAACGCTCAAGCACTGGGTCGCAGAGCACTACTTGCGCTCGCTCAATCGTCCCGAAGTCCACATTTATGACCGTGATGTTCCCCAGTATGCGCAATCGGTTGCTGAGGTGAACCTGCGGACGGACGGTTCATGGGCGACGCAGACGATGAAGTATGAGATCGAATGCTATCTACATGCAGATGCTATTAGAGACGCCTTCGGCGTCGACGTCATCGTCGTTGACGAGCCCGGAGCAGACGGAAAAGCTGTTCCAAGGCTATTCGCCGAAGCCTACTCCGCACAGCAGAAATTTGACGGTGTGATGAAAGATGGGGCGGCAAAGTTGCGCCTTGCCGATAGGGCGTTTCCGCTGATGACAGCGGAACGTCTAGTTGCGCGCGATCCTGCTGGCGAGGTGCAAGGTTGGTTTCGCCGGATCGGTGAGATGTTGTAAACGGTCGTCGTGGTGTGCCGGGGGGGATGCCGCATCCCTTCCGGTCGGGAGGACGGGACAATCCGTCCCCTCGCCGTATAGGCGACCCCCTCCAACAGGGGAGTGCGAGTGGGCCGAGCCGGAGGCCACATCGGGCAGCGACGGTGCTGTGGATTGCTGTTCGTAACGCGAGCCAGAGTCCTGTCCGCGCGAAGTTGCAGCGATCGGTTAGCCGTCGTGTCCAGTGTCTGATCAGGCGGCAGCAGCCTGTTCAAATACGATAAGATTGCGGGATGGAACAACGTATAGCCGCTATCGCACCCGCTGCCGAGTCAACGCAGCATGAACAGGATCCCGTGGTGCAGGTGCATCACGGCGACGCGTTTGATCTGTTCGAGACCCTTCCCAAGGCTTCTGTTGATTTGATCATCACATCCCCGCCGTACTGGGGGCATCGCGACTATGGCCTGTCTCATAACTGGGACTACTTCAACGATATTCCGACAGTTCGGAAGATTGGTGCCGTCAGCCCAGGCTACCACTGGTATAGAAGCCGAGGTGGTCTGCTGGGCTTGGAACCGTATCCTGAGTGGTTCGTGCAGCACTTGGCCGAAATTCTGGACAAGGCTAGATCCGGTCTGAAGGGTAGCGGCTCGATGTGGGTAAATATCGGCGACACCTATTTCGCGCGGTGGGCCAGCATTCGCGAGCAGGGTCGTCAAGGCTTAGGTTCCGAGGAGCGACATCGACGCAAGACTCCGTTGGGCGGTTTCCGTCAGGAGAAGAATCTACTTCTCATTCCGGCCCGCTTCGCGATTGCAATGCAGGAGAGGGGGTGGATTCTTCGCAACGACGTGATTTGGCATAAGCCAAATGCAGTACCTCGCCCAGAAGGTGATCGACTGCGGTCTGTGCATGAACACTTTTTCCACTTTGTGAAGAAGCCAACTTCCGGCCGGCCAGCTTACTACTACGATATTGCGCAAGCTGAGCCTCGTGCTGGCGACGTAGTTACAGTGAACGTTGCGCCGGGCGAGGGGGGGCATAGTGCGACTTTTCCTCATGATCTGATCGAACCACGGATCTTGACATCTTGCCCACCCGGCGGTGTCGTGTTGGATCCATTCTCGGGTACCGGCCGGGCACTCGAAGTAGCGCTGAAGCATGGTCGAAAAGCCGTTGGTTTCGATGCTCAAAGCGTCTTCGTCAAACTTCAACAAAAAAAACTCAATGGCAAAAAACAAGCCGCGCGGAAACTACGTCAGTGAATGGTTCGGACAGCGTATATATCCCGATGTCCGGTTGGATATCGGGGGAGTAACTGGTGCTGGCGCGAACAAGTGCCCATTTCTCAGCGACGTTCTTCACCATCCAGCCAACTGCGTTAAAAACGAAAACAGCAAAGGTGTTTGTACAATCAGTAGTTCAAGCAACGGAGCTCGTCAAGATTGGCTTGTCTGTCCGTACCGGGTCATTAGCTCGTCGATAGTTTCACGCGGCTGTCAGTTGATATTCAATCTTCCGCATGCCGTCGAACCGATTCCTGTATCTATTCTCGGCGACGTCGCGGAACTCGACAGGCTAACCGATGAAATTCGCGCAAATGGAGCGGGTTATGTCTTCTTCCAAGACAAGCTCGGCGGCGAAGTTTCTGTGATTGGAACGAACCGATCACCAGAGCTTTCGTTTGACGTCACCATTGTCGAAATTTGTCCGACCGAAAACGGAGGCTTTGACGTCTCGCGCTATGGTGTTCTCGAAATTCAAACGATGGACTACCATGGGTCGTACAAGCACGCGGTTTCCAATCTCCGCGATGGCCTTAGGCTCCATCCGGAATCTTTTGCTGACGCGCTGAGGAGTAATCTGGAGCACTGGTCAGGTGAAAATGTTGAGGGCCCCAACATAGCCAACGTGTTCAAGCGGACGTTCTATCAGATGCTACTTAAGTTCCGCTTGGCCGGTGATGGATCAGCTGCTGCGGGTACAGTGCTAGCGATTCCCGAGTCCGTATGGGACAGCTGGCAACCATTTTTGGGAGCGCCAGAGCTAGAGGACGAGTCTCCCGGCATAAAGCGACTGCGAGTTAATCCTGGTGCGCCGCATGAGCCTAAGCTGAACGCCTATATCTGTGTCTTCGATCTAGACGCAAAGAAACCGCAGTCGATTTCACCGGTAGTGATCCGGCACTTCATTCGTGTTTCGCCAGAAAGAATGACTCATCATGCATTCACTGAGGTTCCGACGCATATGCTTCAATCGATTCAGGGAGAGCAGTCGGTGATATCTACCATCCGGACGCGGCTTGGTAAGTGGTGGCCTGCGTTCAAAACGACAGGGACGGGGAGACGTCGGCGTCCCTCATCGGGAGGGGTGAGGAAATGAGGCGCGGGCGATGGCAGCGGGCAACTGTCCCGCCATCCGCCCGGTGCAATAGTGGTACACGGACAAGTTTTTCTAGAAATCGCTCAGTTACGCTAAGTTGCTGAATATAAAGTACTTTGTATTGCGCTGCGTTACGGTTGCTTTCCCTTGCATATCAATAACTTATTGATTTACAAGGAAATTTGTAATCATCAGGTGGCGGGTTCGAGTCCTGCAGCCGGCACCATATTGAACGAAGGGCCGGGAGGTTTTGCCTCCCGGCCCTTTGTCGTTTCTGTCCCATAAGGCGACAAACCCGACGCGGGTCGCGTGGCATACCCGCTTCCACGCATCGCATGTTCCGACGCAAGCATGCGGAATCTCTTTCACGACTTCGTGCCGTACGATCTCCGGTCGGCACGAGGTGTTGCCTGTCAGGAGCGGTGCATCGCTAAGCGATGTCGTTGCGTCGGAGCCAGTCTTCCAGGCAGTACCTGCATACCGATTCCCCGCTTTCGAGCAGGTGCAGGCTGCGCTCGCCCAATTCCATTCGATAAATGCCGCTGGAAAGATCGGTATCTTCACCGAGCAAGCGGCGAAGGAAGGCTTCGTCGAACCAGAATTCGTTTTCGGCTTTCGGCGAAACCACGACTACCTTGATCAGCCGACCGTGCGGCAGCGCGTCACCCCGATCGATCAAGGCTGCCATGGCCGGCGAGGTGCACGAGCCGAATCCAATCCCGTGGATGTCGCACCTGACGAGCGGGCCGCTCACCGTCGCATTGTCGGCGACGATCGCCGTGTCGAACGCGCGCGACACGGGCGTCGGTGAGTGCGGTTGCTCGCCTGACCGTACGAGCAGTTCATCCAGGCAATCCGGGCAAACGTGCTCGCACGCCTGGTCGAGCAACGCAATCTTTCTCAGCTCGGTGACGTGCTCGACCCCGTCGACATGGTTGGCGGTTACCGCATGCTCATCCAGATCCGCGCGCGTCATCCACGCAACATGACTGCGTTTGGGCCGATCCAGCGATACCCGCACCAATTCACCGGGCTCGAACTGGCCGCGCTCGCGAATCCGGTCGTCGATGCGTTTCGCTGCCACGGTGAATGGCCGGACGCCGTGCCTGGCGCACAACGTTGGAGACCTCATCTGTCGTTACCTCGTCATCGGTTATTTCCCACGCGGACCGACGCCCTGTCGGTTGAGGAATACCCACGCAGCCTTGCCCCGCGTCGGAACGTCGGCTCCCCCGGCGCTGAGCACGTCCATTACGTGCGTCATGCAACTATTGTTCAACACGTCATAGGCGCCATCTGATGTCTTCGCGCTACCTGCACGTATCTTGTCGCGCTGGAATTTCTGTGCCGCGCCGACGTCCGGTATATCGAAGGTAGCGCTGTTGACAGGTTCGCCTGGCGCGAGGCTACTGACGCGTATGATCCAGGTCTTGTCACCATTAATATCCTGTTCGGTATGCACGTTGCCGGTGCCGGATAGGGTCTTGACGGTGTAATGCCCGGTCCGACCACCGATATGGTTGTACCAGTAGATCACGCATTTGCCTCTCGCCAGCCCGAGCGGGTCGATGTAGGCGACAGGATTGGGCGCGTACTGGTACGTATTCACACCGCCGTGCAGTGCGATCGGGTCTTCGCTGATGAAGCGCCCGAGTTGCGGATCATAGTACCGGAGGCGGTTGTAATGCAGCCCGGTTTCGTCGTCGAACTGCTGGCCCTGGAATCGCAGCGGGTTGCGGGGCGTCGCACCGGCAGCCCGTGATGCCCGCGCAATGACTTCCTGTGCATGGCCCCAGGCTCGATAGGAAGCCTCCCACACCACTTCGCCGGCTTCGTCCGTGAGCATCAACGGTGTGCCGATCTGGTCGCAGTGATAGTAAAACACGCTGGCGTCGCCTTGACGGCGAGGATGACGCTGCAGCGCGTCGCTTTCCGGCGCGTATCGATTGGTATCGTCGTGCGTCGGCGTGGGCATGCCGATGCCCGAGCCCGAGAGGAACTGGACGACTGGCACTGACGTCCCCGGTTCGTACACGTAGTGCGTGCTGCGATTGCCGTCGGTCTCGTAGGCGAGCTGGTCGCCTTCCCAGCCGAATATGACGCGTTCGCCGTCGACTTCCTTCGCGATCCGGCGTCCCAGTGCGTCGTAGTAGTAACGCGCGTGGCTCTGACGGTTCTGAGTCGAGATGCGGGCCGCCGTCAGGCGGCCGAACGCGTCCCATTCATAGTGCCGTTCACCGCTCGGTGAGCGGGCATGAACGAGGTTGCCGCGTGGGTCGTACGCGAAGCGTGTGCCGGCGTACTCGGTCAGCAGATTGCCCAGCGCACGCGGTACGTTCGCCGGTAGCGTGTTGTCCGGTCGTACGGGGCTGGCACCTGGCGACGGGCGGGGCGTGGCCGACCGATCCGGATTGGCGAAATTTCCGGCCGCGTCGAACGCGAAGCGCTCCGAACCGGCCGGCCCGGATGATTCGACAAGGCGTCCGGCCGGATCGTAACGATAGCCGATGATGCCCTTGAGGCTGTCCTCGATCTCGACCGCCTGACCCGCGGCGTCGTAGCGATAGCTGCGGGCGGCGAACGGGGCCGGTGCCTGGTTGCGCTGCACCGATCGTCGGGCCAGTCGGCCGGCCGGATCAAATGCAGTGAATTGACTGACGCGGCTCGACAGCGTGCGTACCGTTTCGCGATGCAGGTCGTCGCGCTCGAACTGCAAGTGCTCCTTGCCGTCGAGCAGCATCCCGTGCACGTGTCCCGATCCATAGGTGAGCCAGTCGATCGAATGACCGTCCGGGCGAATGGTCCGTACGCGGTTGCCCAGCTCGTCATATTCGTGATGCCACACGTAACTGCGCGCTTCGCCGAACAACGTGTACGCATGGTGCTCGCGAACCAGATTGCCGACCGGATCAAAGAAGCGCTGCACGCGGCTATGGCGGTTGGTTGCGTCGATCCATCTGCCGCTCGCATCGAAGACGAAGCGCTCGGAATCGTCGCCGGCCGCGCGGGCATTCGGCCGGCCGGCGCGATCGTGTTCGAGCGTCACGACTTGCCCGGCATCGTCGATAGACTGCAGCAGGCCGTCCGTTTCTCCGTAGGTGTAACGGATCGTTCGTCCGTCGAATCCCGTTTCCCGAACGATCCGGCCCAGCGCGTCGTACTCGAAACCGTACGTTGCGGATTGCGCGTTGACCACGGCAGTGACGTGACCCAGTCCGTCATAGCGGTACGTAGTCGCGTGCCCCAATGGATCGGTCCGACGCACGATCCGGCCTGCGGCGTCATAGTCGAAACGAGTCTCGTTGTTCAGGGGATCGACATGAGCAAGCAACCGTCCTTCGGCGTCGTAGCTGACGCGCTCGATTCCCGCTGGCGTCCTGATCTCGATCGGTCGGCCGTTTTCGCCATAAGCAAATGTCGTCACGGCGCCTGACGCATCCTGCTCGGAGGCCAGCCGTCCGTCGGCGTCGTAGGTCAACGCGGTGGATTTGCCGGAACAGTCCGTCCGGGACGTCAGGCGACCCGCGGCGTCGTAGGTGAGCGAAACGACGCCACCCTTCGCATCCTTGATTGCCGTGACGTTACCTTGCCCGTCGTAGCTGTATTCGGTTCGGTGACCGAGCGGATCGATGCGAGCGGCGACCTGTCCGGCCGCATCGTGCTCCTGTTTCCAGACATGGCCGTGCGGATCGGTTACGCCGACGAGACGCATGTCGTCGTCATAGGTCATGGCGATCGTGCTGCCGTCCGCCCGCACGTGCTCGACGAGATTGCCGCGTGCGTCGTAACGCATGTGCTCGACGCTGCCGTCGCGATGGATGTATTGCGTCAGGTTGTCATGCTCGTCGCGATACAGCCATTCCTCGCTGCCGTCGGGGTGAATGACCCGGAACGTGTAGCCCTTGATGTCGTAGTAATGGCGCGACACGTTGCCGAGCGCATCGGTGACGGACACCATCCGGAAGTCGGGGTGCCAGGCAAGCGAGACCGCGTGGCTTCCGTCGTCCGCCCGCTCGCGGATGCATTTCGCCTTGGGTCCCGATCCGTCCCATTCGAGATGCATGCCGCGTCCGGTTCGATCCGTATAGTACGTAACCAGATGATTGGCGTAGCGATACGAGCGGGTATTGCCGTAGCGATCGGCGGCCGCGACGAGGTCGCCTTCCCGGTCGTACGTGTACGTCGCCAGCGTGCCCAGTCGCACGCCGTCTGCGTCGTGGTGGACGATCTCCACGATGCGGCCGTGTGCGTCATGCCGGAATGCGACGAGGGCATGCGGCGCAATGATTCGGGACAGGCGTCCCGGTGCATCGTAGTCGAGCGTGAGCTGATTGCCGGTCAGGTCCTTGACGAATGCGAGTCGGAACCTGTCGCCGTGCCTTTCGTACACTTCGACGAGTTCGGGGCCGCGCGTGAGTGTCAGCCATTGGTCGTCGACGCGAAGCAGGGTGAGGCTTTCGGCGAGGTCGTCCTTCGCCTCACCCGGGGCCAGCAGCGGGTAATCGAGACTCCGGCCGTCGGCGCCGTGGTAGACGAGCTTCGTGGCGTGAATGTCGAAGCGCGATGTGTAGGGCGTGATCCAGCGCGCACCGAGTTCGCCCCGCTCGTCGTAGGCGTCGAAGAAAGACCGGTAGGTCCGTTGCCAGGTGATCGATAACGGGCCATCGAGCACGAAATCGTCATGCTCGATCCGTTCATCGCCGAGCGCGAATCCAATCGAGCCCACGCTGCGCTCCGGTGTCGTCGGCACGGGGCACCCGCGCTTGCAGTCGCCGGCACCGGGATGCTCCGCCGGTGCCGAGTGATTCATGACTTCGTTGCGGGCTTGCGGTCGCTGTGCCACGACACGGGCCTGTCCGCGGGACGGGATGCCCGTCATGTGCTTCTTCGGATTGACCTGACGCCAGCGCATGACGCCCTGTTCGCCGACCTCGATCAACCAGCCGATCTTGCCGATCTCGTTGCCGTCGAGGCTGCGAACATACTTCATCGTGGCCGGGATTTTTGCCCGCAGCTCGTTCGAGATCTTCAGCAGATCCTTGCTGGCGGCCGGATCGATGAATTTGGCGGTTTTGGTCGCGACGTTGGCGACGCCCTTTACTTCGATCTTCGCGAAGTCGACGATGAACTGGCCTGCACCATGGAACACCTTCTTCGCGTCGTACGACGTGAATCCGGCCTTGATGTCCTTTGCGTGGCGCTCGGCTGCTCGCAGGTTGCCGTCCACCTCGAAGCCTTTTTCGCCGGCGGCCTGAGCGAAGAGATCGGCAAAAGCGGTCATCAATTTGCCGATGTATTCCGCGCATTTGTGGAGCAGATCCGAGAGCCCCGCTTTCAGGTGCTTGATGAAGTTCTCGATCTCGCCGGCGAAGCGTTCGTTCAGGCTCGTCGCGATCGCGCCGATCACGGCGTCCCGCAACATGTACGCGGATGATTCCAGCACGGCCTTGCCGCTTTTCGCGACTTCCTGGCGAATGATCTTCAGCAGTGGCCGGGCGGCAACCCGTATTTCCGCGGTGCCGGGTGGCAACGGCACGACGCCGATCAGATCCAGCCCGAGATTGGTCCAGTCGAATACGTCGACAGGTTTGCTGCCATGCTCGATCATCGCCTTGATATCGAGCACGACGTCGACCGCGGCAAAGATGTTGGCGAGAATCGGTATGCCGGATGCCACCATCTTGAGGCGTTCGGCATTGACCAGTCCGCCACTGATGTTGACCAGCCATGCATCGATCACCTTGATCGATGCATCGACGTCAATGGGTTGGATTCTGTTGAGCGGCGACACGAAAACGTCGGTCGGCTTGGGAAGAAGGGCGCCCGAATCGGCCATGATGTTTTTTTCCGAAGGAGTTGGACGAGACGGTGCTTACGTCAGTTTGAGCACGGGGGCTGCGTTGCGCGCCGTCTGCGCCAGACTGCTGAGCTGCCTGGCGGTTGCGGTGAGCTGGCTCGCCTGTGACAACGCGGCTTGCGCGGCGGCCGGCAGTTGCCCGACGATGGCCTGCTGCGCGATACCGGAGGCCTGGCCGGCGATAGCGCTGGCCAGGGCGGGGGCGCCCTGCATGGCCTGGCCGGCGATTCCCGCCAATGGGCCGGCGGCGTTCGCGAGACCGGCTGCATTCGTCAACGCGCCGGCACCGGCTGCACTTGCTGCCGCAGGCAGCAGGCCGCCCAACTGATCTTTGGCAATCGTCGCGTCGGCGGCGCCATTCTGCTGCGGCTGCGCTGGCCAGCGTTCAACGGGGAAGAGGCTGGCATCCTGGCCCTGATCGCGCGGATCATGGCCGAACTTCACTTGAGCCGCACCGGCTGGCAGTCCACTCACGACCATGTGACCGCTGTTGTCGAGCGCGCCGCTCCTGAGCAAGCCGCCGCTTGCGTCGAATACGGAGAACGTGCCGCCTTTCACTGGTTGGCCGTTGGCGTAACGATGCAGCAACTCCAACTGCCCCGGCTGATCCGGCCGCGGGCTCGGCAACGGATACCCCATGCTCGCCGGCCCCGCGAACGTATGCGACGCACCCTTGATATCGATTTTCCCGGGCGCATGAACCTCGACGTTGCCATCCTTGATCCGGATGTATGCTCCGCCGCTCGTCAGCAGGATCCCCTGATCGGCCGCGATCTCGATCCGGTCCGTCGCCGACACCACCTTCACCGCCTTCTGCGCGGTCACCTCGATGTTGTCCGACTGCGCCTGGATCTCCACCTTGCCCTTGCCCGCGAACAGCTTCATCCCCGCGTTCTGCACGAACAGGCTCAGCTTCTGCCCGATGCTCCCGATCAGCGACTTGCCTGCGGCCACGTGCACGCTCTGCCCGCTCGCCACGTTCACGTGATCGTTCGCGACTACATGCACCGACTGCTGCGTCGACATCCCGATCCCAGACGGGCTGCCGAACAGCATCACCGGCTCCTTGAACGCGTTCGCGTTACCCGTGCCGCCGCCTGCCGTGCGCCCGCCGGACGCGCTGCCCGATGCGCTGGCCTGCGTCGCATCCGTGAACGCGCGCATCGTGTCCTGCGCGTCCTTCAGGCTTTCCGCCTGATGCTGCTCGCTCACGCCCGACATCGCCTCGACGAGGCTTTCTCCCGTCACGAGCTGCTGCTGCGCCTCCTTCACGTCGAGCGGCTGGCTGTTCGCCGCCTTCGGATGGGTGGTGACGTACAGGCCCTGGCTCGCCCGCACCGCGCCATACGCATCCGAGCGCAGGTCGAACCCGCTGCCGAGATACGATCCGCGCGAATTGCCGCTCTGGTCGATGATGTAGCCCAGATGCAGCAGGCTGTTCGCGCTGCTGCTCATCAGCTGCACGCGGTTCTGCCCGGTCGCGTCGTCCATCACGAGCTGGTTGTAGCCGCCGCCCGAATACTCCTTCGACCGATACCCGGACAGGATCCCGTCGGTATGCCATTGCGGCTGGTTCGCGCCGTTGTACACGCGCCCGACCGCGAGCGGCCGGTCGCAGTCGCCGCCGACGTAGTCGATCAGCACTTCCTCGCCGATGCGCGGCACGTGCACGCCGCCGTAGCCGCCGCCCGTATCCGATTGCACGACGCGTACCCAGCACGACGCGTTCTCGTTGCCCGGATTCAAGCGGTCCCACACGAACTGCACGCGGATCCGGTTCAACTCGTCGGTATAGACCTCCTCGCCCTGCGGCCCGACGACGATCGCCGTCTCGAGGTGCATGTCCGGCTTGTGATGTTCGAACGGGCTGCGATACGGCACGCTCACGCGCTGCGCCTCGACTTCGACGAGATAGAAACCGGCCGAATCGTCATCGTGCGACGGGGTGGTCGGCGTGTTGCCCGACCGGTTCGTCCGGGCCTTGTCGATGTCGCGGTGCAGACTGTGCGGAAAGTCCCGCATGCGAGTGGCAGGCAGGTTGTTTTCGATCCACCACGTCACCGAAATCGTCGCGAATTCGCGTTGGTCTGCCGGGTCGCGATCGTGTACGGGATGGCCCGACAGCACGAAACGCCGCCCGGCATCGATGGCTCGCGCGCCCCCGACGCCGTGGAACCGTTTGGCGCGCGATTCCCATTCTTCCATGCGGATGTGGGAAAGCCGGTCGCCATGCTGCTGTTGCTGGAAGGTGTACGCGCCGGTGTACTCGTAGATCTCGAGCTGATCGGGCAACTCACCCTGTCCGCCCATCGTCGGCAGTGTCGTGCCTTTCGGGTTCGACGGCTGCGAAGGATTCTTGTAGTCGAACGTGCGTGTCGTGTGCGTGACGCTCTGCAGCGTGCGCGTACCCGACCATTGCGTCAACCCGTCTGCTTCGATGCGGGTTCCGCCTCGGTAAAACGAAACCGTCGTTGGCGACAGCTCCGGACATGCTGCCAGCCTGTCGGTGATCACGAGCGTGTGCGATTGTCCGTCGTCGGCCTGTTCCCAGTAACCGAACAGGCCTTCGCTCTCAAGCAGGCGGTGCACGAAATGCCAGTCAGTTTCGCTCTGCCGGGTGTACGACCGGTTCGGCAGCGTTTGCGACAGTGCGAACCGAAACCGGCCGCGCGCTTCCGGGTGTTGGTTCAGCACGTCGGATACGATGTCGTCGGCCGTCTTATCGATCCAGATCTTCTGATCGCGGCGGAATTTCAGCACGTGCATCCATGCTTGCAGCGTGATCTGATACGTCGTCAGCCCGCCATCCACGCCCAGCTGGCGTGCCGTGTAGATATAGCCATGGATGGGGCGATACTGCCCGTTTACCTGCGAAAGCCAGAGCGTGACGGGTTGCGCGATGAGCTTTTTCAGCTCGATGGCGTTATCGGGCGATACCACGTCCAGCGTGAAAGCATAGTCGCGACCGATTGTCGATCGGCCGACGGCCCGGAGTACCGTCAGCGCGTTTGCACCAAGCGGTGTATCAAGCTTCAACAGCCGGTCCTGCTGAATCAGGCCGCCACGTAGCGCGGCAGCAAGGTTCTGCACGTTCATCGTAAGCCTTTCGTTATATTTGCAGCGCTCTCGGATAGCGTCTGAGGAATGCCCGCGCGATTTTACATCGGTTGCCGTGAGGTGCTTTAGCGAAATGCTGGCGCTGCTCCGGCCTGAGTTTTCTCGGACCACGGCATGCAACACACGTATTCGGTCGATCCGCGATGAAGGGTACGAAACGCCCGGCGAGCGGACAACTGATGGCCTGACAGGCGATACGGTCCGTCTTCGTCGATCGTGGCGGCATCGAACCGAAAGCGGTGTGTGGCGCGCCCCGTTTCTCTGTCACGGTCGCGTCATGAGGCGACCATAACGTTGCACGTTCCCGTCGCGGCGGCACTGCCGGACCGGGAACGTGCGCAACCCGCTCGCGACGACGTGCCCGCGTCGCAGGTGGGGGCCGACCGGGATCTCGCTCCCGGCGGCGCAGCGGTCATGCATCGCGCCATTTCATTCGAAGATACGATCGACGACGGTTCGAACCGGACCGCGGACGATCAGGAGACAGGGACCATGCTGAGTCCGCATGAATTCTCGATGCTGTTGCGCGTCGCGCGTGCGCCGGACAGTGTCGATCCGTCGAATCCGGCCTTCGCCGTGCTGGTCGAGAAGCGGCTGGTCGACGATACGCAGGTACGCATGAATGCCGTGGCCGCGCGCCCGGCGCTGACCCCGATCGGCCAGATGCTGCTGGCGCGCTTCGACGAAGCGGCTTGAGGGGAAGCGTCACGCCTTCGTCGAGACGAAGGACGTGACGCGTTGAAGCGCCGGGCCGCTTACTGCGCGACCGGCACGGTCACGTCGCTGCCGAACCAGTGCATCGAGATCTTCTTCAGCGTGCCGTCCTTGTGCAGCGAATCGAGCGCGTCGTTGATCGCTTTCTCGAACTTCGGATTGCCCTTGCGGAACGGGATCGCCATTTCCTGCTTGCCGCCGTTCAGCACCGCGCCCGCGCGCAGCGGCAGGTTCGACGTCTTGATCATGTACGGCAGCATCAGGCGGTCGTCGAGCGTCGCCTCGATCCGGCCCGCGGCGAGGTCGCGCAGTTTCTCCGGCGCGCCGGGATACGTCTGCACCTCGATGCCCGGCACGGTGCGCGCCATCTGGTCATAGTTGGTGCCGAGCGTCACGCCGAGCTTCTTGCCCTTGAAGTCGTCGAGCGACTTGAAGTTGCGCGAGTCGTCCTTGCGCTGGATCAGCTGGGCGGCCGAGTACGTGTACGGCTGGCTGAAGTCGAGCGCTTCCTTGCGCTGCGGCGTGATCGTGACCTGGTTGACGATCACGTCGAACTTGCCGGCCTGCAGGCCCGCGATGATGCCGCTCCATTCGGTCGGGACGAACTGCGTCTTCACGCCGAGCTTGCCGGCGACCGCGTTCGCGACGTCGACGTCGAAACCTTCAAGTTGCCCCGACGTGCCGCGCGAGTTGAACGGCGGATACGTGCCTTCGAGGCCGACGCGCAGCACGCCGGCTTTCTTCACTGAATCGAGCAGGTCGTCCGCGTGCGCGGCAACGGCCGTGAAGCCGAGGGCCGACGCGAGCAGCAGGCCCGACAGCAGGAACTTCGAACGTTTCATCGCAGATCTCCAGTGGTCAGCGTGGTGTGGGGTGAGCGCCGGCGCCGGGTGGGCGCGGCGGGCCGCAAGACGGGCACGTAGACACTACTCGCAACCGGGCCGCGCCGGAAGTCGAATTGGCCCTGATTGCAATCGATTTCATCGATGTGCGGGACGGCGGGCGTGATTACCGTCCGCCAGCGTGCATGCGGGCTGAGCGGATTCTGCTCGTTTAAAGCAGGTCAGATTTGAGGGCGTGCGAGGTTTTGTCTGTAAAATCGCGCGAGCAAAATCGAATGCTCGCGCCATCCGAGGGCGTGTCAAAAGAAAAAGGCCGTTCATGAACATGCAGAACACAATCGCCGCGTTGCGCGGCGGATTGCTTCAGCAGGACCGGTTGCTGAAGCTCGATACGCCATTGGGGGCCAACGTCCTGACCGTTCAGCGGGCAGTCGGTCGCTCACGTATCGGGCGCGCATACGAGTTCACGCTCGACGTGCTGTCGACCGACAGCGATGTGGAACTTAAAAAGCTGATCGCACAGCCGGTCACGTTGTGGATCCAGCAGGGCGATCTCGGTTACCGGCCGATCAACGGGTACGTGCATACCGCGCGCCGGCTCGGTGCCGACGGCGGGCTCACGACCTATCAGCTCGCGTTCGCCGATTTCACCCACTTCCTGAAGTTTCGTCGCGATCAGCGGCTCTGGAACGACACGACCGTCGACCAGATCATCAGCGACGTGCTGAACCAGCATCCGCAGGCGCAGGGGCATTTCCGCTTCGCGCTGTCGAAGCCGCTGCCGAACCGGTCGTACACGCGCCAGCACGACACCGACTGGCATTTCGTGCATCGGCTGATGGAGAACGAGGGGCTCTACTGCGCATGGCAACAGGCCGACGACGGCAAGTCGCACACGCTCGTGATCACCGACAACCTGCAGGCGTTCGCGCCGCTGTCGCCGGAAACCGTGCGCTTTTATCGCGGCGACGCTGCCAGCGAACCCGACGCGTTCACGCAATGGTCGGGCACGCGCACGCTGCAGAGCGTCACGCGTACGACGCGCACGTTCGACTACAAGAATCCTTCGCAGCCGTCGAACCCGAAAGGCACGTCGTTGCCGACGATGGGTGGCCAGGGCGAGTTGCCGGATCAACTCGAAGTCTACGAGTACACGGGCGCTTACACGTATCTCGACCAGACGCGCGGCGACCATCTGACGAAGGTCAAGATGGAAGAGTGGGAGTCACGGGCGAAGCGCTTCCATGCCGCGGGCGGGGTGCGCGCGATCGATGCCGGCCGGCGTTTCACGCTGGCCGATCATCCCGAGCACGATCGTGATCCCGCCGATCAACGCGAATTCGCCGCGATCGAGGTGGCGTGGTGGATCGAGAACAATCTGCCCGTCGCGAGCGACAGCGCGGACTTTCCGTACAGCCTGCGCGAAGCGTTGACGCAGGCACAGGACAACTACGGTACCGATCCCGCGTTTCGCGTGCAGCACGACGACGGATCGGCCGGTTTCTATCTCGTCGAAGTCGAAGCGCAGCGCGTGAGCGTGCCGTATCGCAGCCCGTTCGAACATCACAAGCCGGACATGCATCTCGAGACGGCGATCGTCGTCGGGCCGCAGGGCGAGGAAGTCTATACCGACGAGTTGAACCGGATTCGCGTGCAGTTCGTGTGGGACCGCTTGAATCCGGGCAACGAGAACGCGTCGTGCTGGGTGCGCGTCGTGCAGTCGGATACGGGCGGCGGCTACGGCGGCGTGCATGTGCCGCGCATCGGCGAGGAAGTGCTGATCGACTACGTCGGCGGCGACTGCGACCGGCCGCTCGCGGTCGGGCGCGTGTACAACGGCGCGAACCAGCCGCAATGGCATACCGACGGGATCCTGTCCGGGTATCGGTCGAAGGAGTATTCGGGCGGCGGCTACAACCAGCTCGTGATGGACGACGCGACCGGGCAGAACCGCGTGCAGCTGATGAGCAGCAGCGCGAACAGCCTGCTGCACCTGGGCTACATCATCGACCAGAGCGGCAATTCGCGCGGATCGTATCTCGGCAGCGGCTTCGACCTGCGCTCGGATGCGTATGGCGCGGTGCGGGCGAGCCAGGGCCTGTACGTGACGACGCACCCGAAGGCAGCGAACAGCCAGCCGCTCGACGTGAAGGAAGCGCAGCAGCAGCTCGTGACGGGCGAGAGCCTCGTCGAGGCGATGTCGGGCGTGAGCGAGCAGCATCAGGCGGAAAGCCTGAAGGACGCGCAGGACACGATGCGCGCGTTCACGGATGCGACGCAGGACAGCGCATCGGGTAGCGCGTCGGGCGGGCGTACGGCAGGCGGCGGCACGGGTAACGCGAACGCATTCAAGGAGCCGGTGATGCTGTTCGGCAGCCCGTCGGGGATCGGGATGTCGACGCAGCAGTCGGTGCATGTGGTCGCGAACGATCACGTGAACGTGGCGAGCGGGCAGAGCGTGCACGTCGCGGCCGGCAAGTCGCTGATCGGGAGCATCGGGCAGAAGCTGAGCCTGTTCGTGCAGAACGCGGGGATGAAGCTGTTCGCGGGCAAGGGCAAGGTGGAGATCCAGGCGCAGTCGGACAACATCGAGGTGACCGCGCAGAAGGCGGTGAAGGTGGTGTCGGCGACGGACCGGATCGAGATCGCGGCCGATCAGGGGATTCTGCTGACGAGCGGTGGCGGGTATATCCGCATTCAAGGCGGGAACATCGAGATTCATACGCCGGGCGCGGTGGATGTGAAGGGTGCGTCGCATACGTTCGCGGGGCCGGCGAGCATGGGGTATCCGCTGCCGAGCCCGCGGCCGGATCAGCCGGGGCAACTGGAGTTGTTCCACAAGTATGTGAACGGCGAGGCGGTCAAGGGTGGGTTGTTCACGGTGAAAGACGTGAACGGCGCCGTGCTCAAGAAGGGCGCGCTCGACAACGGCGGGTATACGGTCGTGAGCGGGCTGCCGCCGGGCGCGGTGCGCGTCGAGTTCGGGAAGGATCCGCGCGAGTCGGATCAGCCGGCGAACTACTTCAAGCAGGCGAAGTGGCCGGCGGAGCCGATCGAGCCGTCGCCGGAGGCCGCACAGGCTGCGGCGACGGGGCAGCTAGCCAGCCAGTTGCAAGGGATGGCGCCTGCCGCGGCGACCGCTGCGATGGGGCTCGTGAGCGGCGGTGGTGCCGGTGCGGCGTTGGGCGGACTGGCGAGTTCCGCGTTGCCGGCTGCGGCAGGTGCGCTGGGCGGGGCAGGTGTGGTGTCTGCCTTGCAGACGGCTTCGAGCCTGGGCAGCGCCGCGAAGCAGGTGGCCGGGATGGTGCAGGCTGCGCGTCAGGGCGGGCTCGCGGCACTGGCCGCGCCTGCTGCGAACGCGGCATCCGGAGCACTGCAGGGTGCGCTGCCGGGTGTTGCCGGGATCGCCGGCAAGGGCGCCACGACGGTGACGTCCGCTGCCGGCGCCACCGGCATGAAGCTCCCGACGAGCGGGTTTGGCGGACCGCTGAAATCCTGAGAGGGCGGTGCATGACCGCCAAGAACAACCAGATCGTGACTTGAACGAAGAACGACATGGCACAACAGCTTCCACCTGGCGCCGAGAAGGAACAGGCCGTTACCTGGCTCAGCGATGTTTCGGCCAAGGACGTCGCGGCAGTCGGCAACCGCTTTGACGCGTGGTTGCGCAAGATTAGCGGCAACCACATCACATTCGAGGACGTGAAGACATTTGCCGGTGCGGTGCCGATTGTCGGCAACATCATGGCAATGGTTGACGCGCTCGGCGATATCGCCGAAATCGTCGAGAAGCGCGGCGGTCAGGTGCTCGATTACATGAGCCTCGCGATCAACCTGCTCGGCATCATTCCGATTCCGCCGACGCTCGCACCATTCCGGATGTCGGCGCGCCCGCTGCTCGCACTCGTTCGCCACGAATTGCTGATGACGCGCAACAATCTCGGCGCGGCGATCATCTCCGTGCTGGTTACGCACATCAACGCGACTTGCGCGACTGAGATCGAGGATTTTCTCAACAAGCTGAAGACCGGCCTCGTTGAACTGCTCAACGGATGCGCATCGAAGTGCGAAGAGCTGATGCTTGCGCTGGCGACCGGCATGGACAAGGCGCTGCACGGACAGCTCTTCGATGCCAACGCCAATCTGAAACGCCAGCATCAGCTCGCGAAGAAGATGGCGGACAACCGACCCTGGTACAGCCCCAGTCGGGTGGGTGACGGCATCCAGTTCGCGTACGAGGGCACGAAGGCGCTCGGCAAGAAGGTCGCGAACAAGACTGCGGGCACGATGGCGAAACTCGCGCCGGATGCCTGGCTCGAGCCGTTTCGCGGCACGGTGACCTTCCTTCGGACCGAAGCGCCGAAGATCGCGACGTCGATCCGTTCGCTCGCCGGCAGCGAAGAAGGCAAGATGATGTGGCTGGTTTTGCAACTGATCGAGGCTGTCGGGCGCGTCAAGGCACGCGCGAAGCTTCACGAGCAGAGTGCTGACGTCAAGGTGGGCGGACGCAGTCAGGCGAAGAAAACACGGGGGCAGGAAGGGCTTGAGAAGACCAACGGTCAGGCGCCGGCGGAGGGGCCGGGGAAGAGCACGTGCAAGGCATGCGGGCTCGGAGCCTCACCGGCATCCATCGATTTCGCGTTCGGTGACGAGACATTCTCCCACGTGGATTTCGACCTGCCCGGCGCCATGCCGCTCGTTTGGGAGCGTACTTATCGTTCCCGGCTGTCGGCTTATGACAATGGCGAGTTGGGTGCGCGATGGATCACGCCCTATACGACGCGAATCGACATCAAGAATGGTCAGTGGATCTATCGCGATGCGGAAGGGCGCAGCATCGAGTATCCGGCACTTGCGGCCGGCGCGGTGCACGATGACCTGTCCGAGAACCTGACGCTGTCGCGGCTCGATGACACGTGGGTGACGATCGCATACGGCCATGACGCGCTGCATGTGTACGAGCGCCGCGGCGAAGCGTTCCGACTCGCGATGCAGAAGGATCGCGCCGGGAACACGATCACGCTCGACTACGATGCGCTTGATCGCCTTGCTCGCCTGATCGATGCGAGCGGCAATGTGCTCGCGTTCGAGCATGACAGGCATGGTCGAATCGTGCAGATCGAGCACGTGCTCAAGGACGGCGCGCGTCGCACGCTGGCGAGCTACGAATACGATGCGGATGGGGATCTCGTGCGTGCGACCGATCGTCATGGCAACGCACGGACGTATCATTATCGCCGCCACCTGGTGACGCGCTATACCGATCGCACGGGCCGCGGGATGACGCTCGAATGGGATGGTGCGGATGCCGAAGACAACGCAGACGCAAAATGTATTCGCGAATACGCCGACGACGGCAGTCTCGATCTCCGGCTCGCATGGAATCCGAACATCCGTCTGACCTACGTGACCGATGCACTCGGTCAGATGACGCGGTACTACTTCAACATCCATGGTTACGTGTATCGGATCGTCTATCCGGATGGCAACCAGGAGTGGTTCCGGCGCGATGCCCATCACAATCTGGTGCTGCATATCCGACAGGATGGCAGCATCGAGCGGCGCGAATACGACCCGCGCGGCAATCTGATTCAGCACGAGCGGGCGGACGGCAGCGTTGTCGAGATGGCGTATGACGACAAGGATCAGATGATCCGGCTCGTTGATCCGAATGGCTACGTGTGGCAACGCAAGTACGACGATGCGGGCAACCTCGTCGAGGAAATCGATCCGCTCGAATACTCGACGAAGTACGAATACAACGACAAGGGCTTGCCGACGCAAATCATCGATGCGAAGGGCGGCTCGAAGACGCTCGAGTACAACGATGCGGGGCAGGTCACAAGCTATACGGACTGCTCCGGAAAGAAGACGGAGTGGCGCTATGACGAAATCGGGCGCGTGATCGAGACAAAGGACGCGGCCGGTGGTGTGGTTGCCTATCGGTACGGCCCGAACGGGCAACCGACCGAAGTTCGCTCGCCGGCTGGCGTCGAACAGGTCCAATACGATGCTGAAGGCCGCTTGCTCCGTAACACGGATCAGCTCAATCGTTCGACGCGATATGGCTACGATTCGGTCGGCCGCATTGCCAGCCGTGCCGATGCGCTCGGGCAGACGGTTGCATATCGCTATGACCGCCTCGGGCGCCTGACCGCGTTGACCGATGCCAACTTTGCGACGTGTCAGTTTCACTACGATCCGGCAGGACGGCTGATCGAGGAAATCGGCTTCGACGGCAAGTCGACGCGTTATCAATACGATCCGGACAGCGGCGGTCTTGTTTCGATCGATGAAGCGGGCTGCGTCGCATCGATCGACGTCGATGCAAATGGCCGTCTGCTGAAGCGCGTCGCAGGGGAAAGCGAAGAGCGGTTTGCCTACGATCGGAGCGGCAAGTTGATCGATGCGGTGAACCGGTACAGCCGTATGCAATTCTTCTTCGATCCGGTTGGCAATCTCGTGCGCGAACATCACGCGTACGACCTGTTCGGCGAACGGCGCAGTTACGTGTGGCATCACGAGTACGACGAACTCGGCAATCGGCGGCGTACCGTTCGACCGGACGGGCATGTTGTCGACTGGCTGATGTACGGGTCCGGGCATGTGCACGGGATGCTGCTCGATGGCGAGGAGTGCGTGCAGTTCGAGCGCGATGACTTGCATCGAGAGACGATGCGCGTGCTGTCGAGCAAGGTCGGCCAGCGCACACACTACGATCCGGCGGGACGCGTGTTGCAGCAGACGATTCAGCGATCGACGTCGCCTGCGCCGCTTGCCGAGCGGCGCTATCGCTATGACGCGGTGGGGCAGTTGTCGCGAATCGAGGACAGCCGCAAGGGCGGGACCGACTATCGATACGATCCGGTCGGACGGTTGATCGAGGCGATCAGTCCCATCGCGAAGGAACGGTTTGCGTTCGATCCGGCGAGCAACATCATCGATCCGGTGCGGACTTCGGAGACGCCTGCATCACGTCCGAGTCCGGTACGGCCGGAAAGCACGTTGCCGGTCGAGATGCCGAAGGTGCTCGGGAACCTGCTGAAAGCGTATGCGGGTATGCACTTCGAGTACGACGCGCGCGGGAATCTGGTGCGCAAGCGCACGCCTGCGGGCGAGCAGGAATACGAGTGGGATGAATTCAATCGCTTGCTGTCCGCGCGGGTTGCGGAGACGTCGCGACAGAGTCAGGCGCGGTATTTCTATGACGCGTTCGGTCGACGGATCGCTAAGGAAGTGAACGGCGAGCGGACGGTGTTCGGGTGGGATGGTGACACGCTGGCGTACGAGAGTGACGGCGAGCGCGGCACGCACTATCTGTACGAGCCGAGAACATTTGTGCCGTTGGCGCAATACGTCGCAGAACCGGTATCGGGCATCGAGACGCCGGAATGGAAGAGCACAGACCGCTACGCGCCGGAAGACGATCCGCTGCAGAAGGTACCGGAGCGGCGGGGCGACGCGGCGATGTTCTATTACCACTGCGATCAGATTGGCACGCCGCAACTTCTTACCGACGACGATGGCGACGTGGTGTGGGAAGCATCGTACCGAGCTTGGGGTGAAGCACGGGAGGTGAGCGCGCGGGCGTCGACGGCGGCGGGGATCCTAGCGAAGAACCCGCTGCGGTTTCAGGGGCAGCAGGCGGACGAGGAGACCGGGCTCCACTATAACCGGCACCGGTACTACGATCCGGGCACAGAGCGCTTCGTGAGCAAGGACCCGATCGGGCTAGCCGGCGGGCTCAACGTCTATCAATACGCGCCTAACCCGACGCTTTGGATTGATCCGCGTGGGCTCACTAAATGCCCCTGCACCGACGACTGCGAGAAGACTCTCGCCGATGAAGGCGTCGTGACCGGAAGGCACGGCGATCTGAGAAAGATCGGCGGCCAACAAGATTCCCATCACATTTATCAAGATGCTGCCGTGAACGGCCTGCCAAACTACAACTACAACGATGCGCCGGCAATTAGTCTACAGGGCCGAAATGCTGACGGTACAACTCGCGGAACTCCTCACTACCGCGCGAACCGGACTCAAGACAACGCGTCTCTTGCCGGTACCTTAGGAAGCGAAACCGTAGTAGCCTTCAATTCGCTGAGGGCTGCCGGGCTCAGCTCCAAGGCGGCCAAATGCGCCGTCTTACGCGCACGCGGCTATTTCTCCAGCATCGGCGCGAGCGCCGGGTCTGGCACGACAACTCCATCGAAACGAATGAGGCTGAGATGAACCCATCATTGAATGATCGAGCGTACAAGGTGATTTCTGAATTCCTTGACGCACTCAACTCGATGGACAAAAGGACACTAGAGTCCAAGTTCGGAGTGACCGAACCGATTCTCGACGAGATATGCGAGTCCCTCGACGATTACTTCGGAACAAAACCGAGTATCAGCCTCGCGCCGATCGAAGTTGCGTTCTCCGGCAAGAGCGGATCGAGGCCATATATTGATCTCTTTGAGATGGACGACGGTCAGTCGTGGGGCGTGGAATGCGTGCTTTGGGTGGACGGCAAGGCTGAGGAGCCGATTTTGCACGTCGAACTGAGCGGGCCTAGCGACGGGCTGAGTTTGAAGTACAAGTACATCGGCTCGTAGGAAAAGTACGGCAACGGGAGCATCGCAGAGTTTGCCTATGGGAGCGTTTTGACAATTCAAGCATCAGAGCCCTCCGTTGGGCTCATGGATGCGAGGCCTCGCCGCGTAACCCGCACGGTTTCAGGGGCAACAGCATGGTGTGGAAGCGGGGCTATAACTGGCACCGGTACTATGATTCGAGTAGCGGACGGTTCGTATCGAACGACCCGATCGGGCTCGCTGGTGGGATCAACGTCTATCAATATGCCGACAACCCAACAGGATGGATCGTCCCGCTCGGCCTTGCTCGCTGCCCTTGCGATCCGTGTCGTAAGTCTCGTCGGTCAAGTTTGAGAGATATTCGTCGGCAGCTCGGCATTCCCTTGTCTCAGCAGCCCATCATGCGGTATTTGGCTCGAAGCATACACTCCTGGGACCGACCGTCATGTTCGCGGCCGCTTCAGGTCGGCCGCGTTTCGACTGACTTGCCTTGGGGGCGACGGGCGGCCATCAGGCGCCGGCCAGTCTCACGGACCGAGAATTGGCATAATCACGGCTTGCTGACACGAGTGCCGCGACGCAGGTCCTTTCGTGCACCTGCTATATCGCCGCTCCTGCGCATTGACTCCAGTCCCGTTACCACCGCAATACCCATGTCGACCACCATCACGACCGAAGTGTCGTTGCAACACATTCTCGAACATCCCGGCGATTTCTCCGGATGGCTCTGCTTGCCGCCGACGCCGTGGACGCTCGATACAGAGGGCGCATTCACCGAAGATGCCGACGACCCCGAGACCGACACGCCACCTGCTATCGCACCGCGCCCCGGCTGGCACGTCACGCTGAACAGCGCGACGATCGAAGACATCGTGATCAACGCGCATGACCAGGTCGACGAACCGACCGCCACGCAGCTGTTCGACGCGTTCGTGTTCTACGTCGACAACGAAGAATTCATCCTGCTTTGACGGCGCACGCCGCGCGTCACAGTAAAAAAGGACCGCCAAGCGGTCCTTTTTCATGCAGCGTCAACGTCCGAACGAAGCGGAGCCTCAAGGCAACGAGATCGTCAAATTCGCCGACTCCGGTCCGACCTTGATCACCTGCGAATAAGGCGCCAGCGCCTGCAGCGTCTTGTCCTTGAGATACGTGTTGAGCCCGAGATACCCGAGCAGCGCGACCAGCGCAAAAACCGCCCCAATCGCCCAAACCGGCACTTCACGCTTGAGTCGATGCGCGATCTGATCCGGCAGCGGCCAATGCGGCGCAAACGCGGCCCGCTTACCCTTCATATGCGCGATCTCATCGCCCAGCCGCGCGGTGAGGTAAGCCAGCTTCTCCGGCCCCTCGAGCAGATACTTCCCCTGGAACCCGAGCAGCAGGCACATATGAAACACCTCGAGCGACTGCAGCCGCGCCGCACCCTGCGCGCGACATTCCTCCAGATACTGGAAGAACTTCTCGCCCGCGAGCTGCTCGCCGAAGAGCACGAGCTGCAGCGGTCGGCGCTCCCACTCCGTGCGGATCTTGAACTGCGACGACAGCACCATCTCGTCGATCGCCGCGCAGAACGCGAACTTCGCGCCGTACACGTCTTCAGCCGCGATATTCAGCTTCTTCGCGCCGCGCTCGAAGTCCGACAGGAATTCCTGGATGCGCGTGCTGAACTCGCCCGCGCTCTCCGGCTCCCGCCCGTTCTTGAGCAGGAACAGCATGAAGAACCCGTCGTACAGCAGGTCGAGCAGCGAACGGGCCTGGAACGAGGCGTCGGTCGACGCCGGCGTATGCAGCGGGGCCGGCGCGTTGTCGCCGAACAGGGAAGGCGCGTAGCTCATGATGTGACCGCGATCAGTTCGAATTTCAGGTCATTGATGCCAGTCGGCGCGTAGATCATGGCGGACTGGGCCTGCAGCATGCGCTCGTACAGCGGGCTACGCGAATCGAGCGCGAAGTAGCATGCGCCGGGGCGCACCGGAATCGCGGGCGGCACCTGCGGCGTGTACGAAAGCCGCACGCCGGGCATGGCCGACAGCACGAGCTTGTCGACGTCGTCGGGCGCGCCGACCTTGAAGCGGGCCGGCACCGCATCGACGAGCTCGACGCTCGGCATGTCCGCGGACACCGCCAGGTAGAACTCGGTCTTGTCGTCGATCTTGCCGGAATCGAGGCGGCCGAGGTGGAACGACGGGCGCACCTCGTCGAGCGTGATCGCGAAGTAGCGCGTCGAGATCACGGTGTCGAGCAGCTCGCGCAGCATCAGGTCGAGACGCGCGAAGCTCGGGCCCGGGTCGTCATGGCGGTACACCGGCAAATCAGCCAGCGTATAGCCCTTCGAGAACGTCATCAGCTGGCCTGCGAGGCGCAGCAGTTCCTGGAACAGCCGCTCCGGATGCAGCGCCGAATGCTGGTGCAGGTGTGCGAGCGTCGCGAACGCGGCGTTCGCGGTGTGCAGCAGCCAGAACGACGCGATGTCGCCCGAGCGGAATTCGATGATGTTCTTCGACGGCTCGCGGTGGAAGCCGTACAGCGCGTTCACCTTCGCCTGCAGCGCGTCGACGAGCTGGCGCAGCCGCTGGTGGAGGATCGGCGACGCGTCGATCGCGAGGCACGGCGGCACGAAGCTGTCGTCGATCTCGAAACCGGACGTCGCGGTGCGGCGCACGCGCACGAGCGGCACCGACAGCAGCTGGTCGCGCGGTTCGCTGTGCGCGATCAGCTTGACCTGCGTCTTCAGGAACGTGATGTCGGCTTCGGCGGCGTCGGTGAAGTTGTCGCCGACGCTCGTCTGCTCGCTGACGAAGCGCGTCATGAAGCCGGCGGCCGGATCGTCGCTGTAGTTGGTGCCGTTCTCGCGCAGCGGGTGCAGCGCGAGATAGAACACGAATTCGTTGATGCCGTCAGGCAGCGTGTCCAGCGCGATCGGCGGCGGCAGGTCGTCGGCCTGCGGCGCGGCATACAGCGCGCCGTCCGGGAACACGAGCGCAAGCTCGGCCACCCGCAGCACGTTGCTGCCGAGCGCATCGCGGTCGATGCGCACCGAGCGCACGCCCCAGTTGTACGGCTGGATCGCCTGGATCGATTCGAACAGGCGCGCTTCGTGGTACGCGTCCTGTCGCTGAAAGTGTTGAGGCCGGAGGAACAGCCCTTCCCCCCACAGCACCTTGGCCGAATAACTCATGTCAAATCCGGTTAATGTCGCGTTGCGATGTAATCGATTTGTTCGTGCCCGAATTAAATCGCCAATTGTTAACTCTTGTTAATTGACATTCGTGCGTCATTGTTTAACCGCAGGAGACCGAAGAAAGCAAATTCAGCGGTTGTGAAGGCGCACCCTGTTGCGGTGCGATGACAGTGCCGTCGGTGACCGTCATCGCGCAATTATGCAGGCCGATGATTATGCCGGATTTCTCCGACTTCACCGGGTCGAACGTCAGTTTCCATCGTTGTAAGGCGGGATCGCGGAACAGCGCGACGATGCCGAATGCCTGCGCTTCGCGCGAAACCTTCTCGGTCGCCGTATAGCGCTGGCCCGGAATCAGCGTGATTTCACGCACGTTCAGCAGATCCGCACCCAATGCGGCCTTTTCCTTGGTCGGATCCGTGAATGCGTCGAACGGCGCCTGCTGGAACGACGTCGGGTCCTTCAGCGTATAGAGCCGCACGACGAGCGCGAGCGGCTTGTGGTCGGTTGCGGCATTCAGGTTCGGCGCGGCGGCCAGCGTGATGCCGAGGTTGCGCGGCGGCTTCTGCGCGTCGGGCACCTCGGGCTTGCCGATGCCGGCCGCGGACATCACGGCGCTCGCGGCCGAGCCGAGCAGCGGAGCGGCCGCGCATCCGGCCAGAAGCGCGCAGGCAACCAGTGGCAGCGCGTAGCGAATCATCAACGATCTCATCGTATTTCCGGCGGGCTGCCTTTTATCCCTGTCAAATCTGCCGGGTATTTCCGCGTTCGCTGCGTGTCCCCGGCATTGCACTGTTCAACTATTAAGCACGCCCGCGTCGAGGCAGGCGCCCGGAAATTTTTGCCACCGTCCGGGCGGCGCGTCGCGAAACCAGTAAAACTTGCCCGTCCCGGCCCAAAGAAAAATCGCTGCGAGCCCGCTGCGAGAGGCCATTGGAGGGGGTAGCGCCCGGTTTTAAAAGGAATTACTCTTCACACGACGATTGAATTATGAAAAATTGATCGGTACTATACCCGCGCGCTTCTTGCAAAGCAAAAGAACCAGATTCTCAACGATTTAAAACTCACGCGCCGGTGGATATAACGATGAAAGACCGTCTCTTCGCAAAACTGTCTGGGGTAGTAGTGGCTTGCGGCGTGATCGCCGGTTGTGCGAGCCAGCCTCCGGCGCCGCCGACTGCCGAAGTGTTCAACAAGTCGCTGGCGGATGCGGACGCAGTTGCGAAGGCGGGGGACCAGGACAAGGCCCTCGGCCTGTATCAGCAGCTCGCGAAGTCGGATCCGACGCGCGAAGAGCCGTGGTCGCGCATCGCGCAAATCCAGTTCGCCCAGAACCATTACGGCCAGGCAATCGTTGCCGCGCAGGAAGCGCTGCAGCGCGACGCGACCGACCGTCAGGCGAAGAGCGTGCTGGCCGTGGCCGGCCTGCGGATCGCGACGCAGTCGCTCGGCGAGCTGCGCCAGGATTCGTCGCTCGCGGGTGACGCGAAGTCGGATGCGCAGGCGCTCGCGAAGCAGCTGCGCGACACGCTGGGCGAATCGGCGCTGTTCCCGCCGGAAACGAAGGTCGTGAAGCCGCGCCAGACGCGCCGTGTCGTTCATCGTGCGAAGACCGGCAGTGCACCGGCGGCCGAAGCAGCGGCGACCAGCACGCCGACGCCGCCCACCACGCCGCAAAAGGGCGGCGCCGACCCGTTCGGCGCACTGCGCAACTGACCGCAAGACTGACGCGATAACCACAACTAACCTGGGAGCCGTCGAGATGGCCAAGAAAGAAAGCATTCAGAAAAGCTTGCAGAAAATACGGCCGCCGCGCGTCCAATTGACCTATGAGGTCGAGAAGGGCGATGCGATCGAGGTGAAGGAACTGCCGTTCGTCGTCGGGGTCGTCGGCGATCTGGCGGGCCAGTCCGAAATCGAGCAGCCGAAGCTGCGCGACCGTAAATTCGTCAACATCGATCGCGACAATTTCGACGACGTGATGAAGGCGATCGAGCCGCGTGCCGCGTTCCAGGTGGAAAACCGCCTGAGCCCGGAAGGCGGCAAGTTCGCGGTCGACCTGAAGTTCCGTTCGCTGTCGGATTTCAGCCCGGACGAAGTCGTCGAACAGGTCGAGCCGCTGCGCCGCCTGCTCGAGGCGCGCTCGAAGCTCGCCGACCTGCGCAACAAGCTCGCCGGCAACGACAAGCTCGAGGATCTGCTGTCCGAGGTGCTGAAGAACACGCAGCAGCTGCAGGAGCTCGCGAAGGGCACGGGCAGCGACAAAGACGGCGAATGACGACGGAGTGTTGAGATGAACCAGCAAACGGCTGCGGCCCAAGCGAGCGGCGCGGACTACGCCGCCGGGACCTCGCTGCTCGACGACATCGTCGAGAAGAGCAAGGTCGCGAAATCCGATTCCGAGCATGCGCGTGCGAAGGACCTGATCGGCGAACTCGTGCACCAGGTGCTCGACGGCACGGTGATCGTGTCGGACAACCTGTCGGCCACGATCGACGCGCGCGTCGCGGAACTGGACCGCCTGATTTCCACGCAGCTTTCCGCAGTGATGCACGCGCCGGAATTCCAGCGCCTCGAAAGCACGTGGCGCGGGATGGACTACCTGGTCAAGGAAAGCAACACCGGCCAGACGATCAAGATCAAGGCGCTGCACGCGCCGAAGCGCGACCTCGTGCGCGATTTCAAGGGCGCGAGCGAGTTCGACCAGAGCGCGCTGTTCAAGAAGGTCTACGAAGAAGAATTCGGCACGTTCGGCGGCTCGCCGTTCGGTGCGCTGATCGGCGATTACGAGATCTCGCGCCAGCCGGAAGACATGTACTTCATCGAGCAGATGTCGCACGTCGCGGCGGCCGCGCATGCGCCGTTCATCGCGTCGGCATCGCCCGAGCTGCTCGGTCTCGAGTCGTTCTCCGACCTCGGCAAGCCGCGCGACCTGGGCAAGGTGTTCGATACGGTCGAATATGCGAAGTGGAAGTCGTTCCGCGACGCCGAAGATTCGCGCTACGTCGGCCTGACGCTGCCGCGCTTCCTCGGCCGCCTGCCGTTCAATCCGAAGGACGGCCAGACCGCGGAGAACTTCAACTTCGTCGAGGACGTCGACGGCACCGACCACGACAAGTACCTGTGGTGCAACGCCGCGTGGGCGTTCGCTGCGCGCCTGACGGCCGCATTCGACGACTTCGGCTGGTGCGCGGCGATCCGCGGCGTCGAAGGCGGCGGCCTCGTCGAGGACCTGCCGACCCACACGTTCAAGACCGACGACGGTGAAGTCGCGCTGAAGTGCCCGACCGAAATCGCGATCACCGATCGCCGCGAGAAGGAGCTGAGCGACCTCGGCTTCATCCCGCTCGTCCATTGCAAGAACTCAGATTACGCCGCGTTCTTCGCTGCGCAGTCGGTGCAGAAACCCAAGAAATACAGCACCGACAGCGCGAATGCGAACGCCGTCCTGTCCGCCCAGCTTCAGTACATCTTCTCGGTATCGCGCGTCGCGCACTACCTGAAGGCGATGATGCGGGACAAGATCGGCAGCTTCGCATCGGCGCAGAACGTGGAGACTTTCCTCAACCGGTGGATTTCGCAATACGTCCTGCTCGACGACAACGCCTCGCAGGAACAGAAAGCGCAATTTCCGCTGCGCGAGGCATCCATACAAGTGTCGGAGATTCCGGGCAAGCCGGGCTCGTATCGTTCGGTCGCGTTCCTGCGCCCGCACTTTCAGCTCGACGAACTCTCGATTTCTCTGCGACTTGTCGCTGATCTGCCCAAACCGGCAAATTCATAAGCGAGTAAATCGCCCGGGCGGGCCGCCTGGGTAGGACGTTAAAACCACCTCTTTGGGGAGTCGAAGGGCCATGTTACATATGCACTTGCAGTTTGGTAGTCCCGCGGTGAAGGGCGAATCCGCGGACAAGGACCACCAGGGCTGGATCGAGCTGAAATCGTGGGATCACTCGATCGTTCAGCCGCGTTCGGCAACCGCATCGACCGCTGGCGGTCACACGATGACGCGTTGCGAACACGGCGACATGATCTTCACGAAGGAAATCGATTCGTCGAGCCCGCTGCTGTACCAACACGCTTCGGGCGGCACCACGTTCGACGAGGTGACGGTCCATTTCTCGCGCGCTGACGGTGAAGGCAAGCGCGTGCAGTATCTGGAAGTCAAGCTCAAGTACGTGATCATCTCGAGCATCGCCCCGAGCGTTCGCGAAGAAGGTCTGCCGCTCGAGACGTTCTCGCTGAAGTACGCAGCTGTGCAGTGGAAGCAAACCCAGCAGAAGATCGGCGGCAACCAGGGTGGCAACACGCAGGGCGCCTGGAGTCTGACGAAGAACGACAAGACCTACGCGGTCTAAGGTCGGTTGCGGCAACGGGGCGCTCGGCGTCCCCGTTGCCGTTTTCGCTGTACATACCGGCCGATGAAACGATTCGAACCCAGTTTTCTCGACAAGCTGTTCGACGACGAACCGCACCTGCCGGCCTCGGCAGCGATGCGGCAATTGTCGCTGGACGAGCTCAAGAACACGGTCGCCCGCGACGTCGAGGCGATCCTCAACACCCGTATCGCCCACACCGAGAACGAGCTGGCCACGCTGCCGGAGTGCCAGAAGTCGGTGCTGACCTACGGGCTGAACGATTTCGCGGGGCTGAGCCTGGCGAGTCACTACGATCGCGCGTTCATCTGCAAGTCGATCCAGCAGGCCATCGCACGCCACGAGCCGCGCCTGCAGCAGGTGCAGGTGACGTTCGAGCTGAACGAGCAGGCCACCAACGCGCTTTACTTCGCGATCCAGGCGCTGCTCGTCGTGCACCCGGCCGAGGAGCCGGTGAGTTTCGACGCGATGCTGCAGCCTTCGACGCTGCAGTATTCGGTCACGCGCGCACGCGCCGCAAGAATGCAGTAAATCAAGCCGCCGAGCGGGCCGGACCGCCCGGTGGTGGATCAGGGTCCGGCAGGAAATATTGAGGTTCGGGGTCGTCGATGGAAGAATTGCTGCCGTATTACGAGCGCGAATTATCGTTTTTGCGGCGCTATTCGCGAGATTTCGCCGAACGCTATCCGAAGATCGCGGCGCGGCTCGCGCTGTCCGGCGAGCATTGCGAGGATCCGCACGTCGAGCGGATGATCGAGTCGTTCGCGCTGCTCGGCGCGCGCATCAACAAGAAGCTCGACGACGATTACCCGGAATTCACCGAAGCGCTGCTGGAAGTGCTGTATCCGCACTACCTGCGGCCGTTCCCGTCGTGCTCGATCGCGCAGTTCACGCCGGCGTCGCCCGGCCAGCAGACCGAACCGGTCGTGATCGATCGCGGCACCGAGCTGAAGAGCCGCCCGATCCGCGGCGTGCAGTGCCGGTTCCGTACCGCCTATGACGTGACGCTCGCGCCGATCCGCATCTCGGAAGCCCGCTACACGCCGGTCGCGCTCGCGCCGAGCGCGACGGTGCTGCCGTCGAACGCGACGGGCGTGATCTCGATCACGTTCGAATCGCTCGCCGCGCAGCTCGATCTCGGCGCGCTGAAGCTGCCGACGCTGCGCGCGCACCTGCACGGCGAACAGTCGTTCGTCGCCGCGCTGACCGACTGCCTGTTCGTCAACGTGCTCGGCGCGTATGTCGAGCCCGAACGCAACGGCCGCTGGACCGCGCTGCGCAAGCTGCCGATCGCGCATGCCGGCTTCGACGAGGACGACGCGCTGATCGACTACCCGGCGAAATCGCATCCCGCGTATCGCCTGCTCACCGAATACTTCGCGTTCCCCGACAAGTTCGATTTCGTCGACTTCGACATCGCGGCGATCGCGCGCGCGAGCGGCCGCTGCCAGCGCGCGACGCTGCATCTCGTGCTGCAGGACGTGCGCAGCGATTCGCATGTCGCGCGGCTGCTCGAACTGTTGACGGCGAGCCACTTCCGGCTGTTCTGCACGCCGATCGTCAACCTGTTCCGCCAGCACGGCGAACCGATCCGCATCACGCACCGCGCGGTGTCCTACCCGGTGATCGCCGAGGCGCGGCGCGCGTTCGCGTACGAGGTGTATTCGATCGATTCGGTGAAGCTCGTCAGGCAACAGGCGCACGAGGAATCGGTGATCGAGTTCCGGCCGTTCTATTCGCTGCACCACGGCGAATCGGCGCGGATCGGCCATTACTGGTTCGCGCGCCGCAACGACTGGGTCGCGCAGAAGAGCCCCGGCTACGAAACCGAGATCTCGATCGTCGACATCGATTTCGAGCCGACGTCGCCGCAGACCGACACGCTGAGCCTCGACCTCACCTGCACGAACCGCGACCTGCCGGCGATGCTCGCGTTCGGGCTCGAAGGCGGCGACCTGTTCCAGGAAGGCGGTGCGCAGACGAGCGGCATTTCACTGCTGCGCCGCCCGACGCAGAGCGTGCGCTTCGAGCGCGGCCGCGCCGCGCACTGGCGGCTCGTGTCGCATCTCGCGCTCAATCATGTGTCGCTGGTCGCGCACGGCCTCGCGCCGCTGAAGGAAATGCTGACGCTGTACGACCTGCGGCGCACCGCCGTGTCGATGCGCCAGATCGACGGCCTGGCCGGCATCGAGCAGCGCGGCGCCGTGCAGTGGCTGCCCGGCAAGCCGTTCGCGACCTTCGTGCGCGGCATCGAGATCCGCCTGACGATCGACGAGGAACACTTCGTCGGCGCGAGCCTGGCCTCGTTCGTGCGTGTGCTCGACAGCTTCTTCGGGCTGTACGTGCACCTCAACAGTTTCGTTCAACTAGTCGTCGTGTCGAAGCGCACCGGCGAGGAGATCATCCGATGCAAGCCCCGGACCGGCGAATCGATCCTGGCGTAGTCGACGCGCTGCTCGACGAACCGCACCGCTTCGAGTTCTTCCAGGCGGTGCGCGTGCTCGAAGGGCTGTTCGCGCGGCAGGCGTCGGATGCGCCCGGCGCGTGGCGGCAGGGCGACGTGGTCGCGCAGCGCATCGAATTCCGCAACACGCTGTCGCTCGGCTTTCCGCCGAGCGAGATCGAAGGCGCGCGTTCGTTCGACGACGACGGCACCCACCTCGACACGGGCGAGGCGCGCGGCGCCGCGCTCGCGGCCGGTGAGCTCGGCCACGTCGAGCTGACGCCCGCGTTCTTCGGGCTGCTCGGCGGGCAGGGCGCGCTGCCGCTGCATTACACCGAGCAGATCGTCGCGCGCGAGCACCTGAAGCGCGATCATGCGGCGCGTGCCTTCTTCGACGTGTTCTCGAACCGCGCGACCGCGCTGTTCTATGCCGCGTGGAAGAAATACCGGCTGCCGTTCCACTACGAACTCGACCGTGACGAGCGCTATCTGCCGCTGCTGCTCGCGATCGCGGGCGTGCCGAGCGACGAGGTGCGCGACAGTCTCGCGGCCGGCGTGGGCGGCGTGCTCGACGAGGCCGTGGCCGGCTATGCGCTCGCCGCGCGGCACCGGCCGATGTCGGCCGCCTACCTGCAGCGCACGCTGTCCGACTACTTCCGCGTGCCGGTGAAGATCGACCAGTTCGTCGGCAAGTGGTACGACGTGCCGCCCGACCAGCTGAGCGTGCTCGGCGAAGTCAACGCGGTGCTCGGCGCGACGGCGCTCGTCGGCGAACGCGTGTGGCAGCGCGACATGCGCGCGCGGATCGTCGTCGGCCCGCTGTCCAAGCGCGACTACGAGGCGTTCCTGCCCGGCGGCGCGCACGCCATCGCACTGGAGCGGATGCTGACGCTGCTTGCCGGCGTCACGCTCGAATACGAGGTGAAGCTCGTGCTCAAGCGCACCGAGGTCGGTGCGAGCGTGCTCGGCGCGGGCTCGCGGCTCGGCTGGGACGCGTTCCTCTGCACGCGCGACGCGGTCGAGGACCGCTCCGACGCTCGCTACGAACTGCACGTGATTCACTGATTCCGAACGACAACAAACACGCAATCGAACCTGAGACTGAGATCGACGCCATGAGCACGCCTCTGAAGACCCTGATCACGAAACTGAACCCGCTGTGCCGCCACGCGACCGAGCGTGCGGCGAGCGCGTGCCTGGCGCGCGGCCACTACGAGGTCGATCTCGAGCACCTGTTCCTCGCGTTGCTCGACGAAGCGACGGGCGACCTGCCGCTCGCCCTGCGCGCGAGCCGCGTCGATCCGCACGCGCTGCACGCCGATCTCGAGCGCGAACTGACGCGCCTGAAGACGGGCAACACGCGCACGCCGGTGTTCTCCGTGCACCTGATCGCGCTGTTCGAACAGGCCTGGCTGATCGCGTCGCTCGACTCGCAGCTCGGCCGCATCCGTTCGGGGCACCTGCTGCTGGCGCTGCTGACCGCGCCCGATCTCGCGCAATTCGCGCAGCGGATGTCGTCGCAGTTCGCGGAAATGAACGTGACGGACCTGAAGCACAAGTTCGACGAGATCATGGCCGGCTCGAGCGAAGCCGAGCCGCGTCAGGCGGACGACGAAGGCAGCGACGTCGCGCCGGCCGCCGACGGCCTGGCGCCCGCGGCCGGCCCGTCGAAGACGCCCGCGCTCGACACGTACACGACCAACCTCACGCAGCGCGCACGCGACGGCAAGATCGACCCGGTGATCGGCCGCGAAGCCGAGATCCGTCAGGCGATCGACATCCTGATGCGCCGCCGCCAGAACAACCCGATCATGACCGGCGAGGCCGGCGTCGGCAAAACGGCGGTCGTCGAGGGGCTCGCGCTGCGCATCGCGGCCGACGACGTGCCTCCGCCGCTGCGTGGCGTCGCGCTGCACGTGCTCGACATGGGGCTGCTGCAGGCCGGCGCGAGCGTGAAGGGCGAGTTCGAGAACCGCCTGAAGAGCGTGATCGACGAGGTGAAGAAGAGCGCGCATCCGATCATCCTGTTCATCGACGAGGCGCACACGATCATCGGCGCGGGCGGCCAGGCCGGCCAGAACGACGCGGCGAACCTGCTGAAGCCGGCGCTCGCGCGCGGCGAGCTGCGCACGATCGCCGCGACGACGTGGAGCGAATACAAGAAGTACTTCGAGAAGGACGCGGCGCTCGCGCGGCGCTTCCAGGTCGTGAAGGTCGAGGAGCCGAGCGAGCCGCTCGCGGCCGCGATGCTGCGCGGGATGTCCGGCCTGATGGAGAAGCACTTCAACGTGCGGATCCTCGACGACGCGATCACCGAGGCCGTGCGCCTGTCGCATCGCTACATCAGCGGCCGCCAGCTGCCGGACAAGGCGATCAGCGTGCTCGACACCGCGTGCGCGAAGGTCGCGCTCGCGCACAGCGCGACGCCGGCGGCGATCGACGACACGAAGAAGCGCATCGAGCGCATCGACGCGGAGATCGCGTCGCTGGAGCGCGAGGCAGCGGGAGGCGCATCGCACGACGAGCGGCTCGGCGAGCTGCGCGGCACGCGCGATACGGCGCTCGAGCAACTGGCGAAGGACGAAGCGCGCTATGAAGCCGAGCGCGTGATCGTCGCCGAGATCACCGAACTGCGTGAAGCGCTCGACAAGGCACGCGGCCCGTCGGAAGACGGCCAGCCGGTCGACGTGCAGGCCACCCGCGACAAGCTCGCCGAACGCGTCGCGGCGCTGCACGCGCTGCAGGGCGGCGAGCCGATGGTGCCGCTGCAGGTCGACGGCCACGTGGTGGCCGAGATCGTCGCCGCGTGGACGGGCATTCCGCTCGGCCGGATGGTGAAGGACGAGATCGACACCGTGATGAACCTGCAGCCGCTGCTCGCCGCGCGCGTGATCGGCCAGGATCACGCGCTGGAAGCGATCGCGCAGCGCGTGCGCACCGCCACCGCGAGCCTCGAGGATCCGAACAAGCCGCGCGGCGTGTTCATGTTCGTCGGGCCGTCGGGCGTCGGCAAGACCGAGACGGCGCTCGCGCTGGCCGACATCCTGTACGGCGGCGAGCGCAAGATGGTCACGATCAACATGAGCGAGTACCAGGAAGCGCACAGCGTGTCGGGCCTGAAGGGCTCGCCGCCGGGCTACGTCGGCTACGGCGAAGGCGGCGTGCTGACCGAGGCCGTGCGCCGCAATCCGTATTCCGTCGTGCTGCTCGACGAGGTCGAGAAGGCGCACCCGGACGTGCTCGAGATGTTCTTCCAGGTGTTCGACAAGGGCGCGATGGACGATGCGGAAGGGCGCGAGATCGACTTCCGCAACACGCTGATCATCCTGACGTCGAACGTCGGTTCATCCGCGGTGATGCAGGCGTGCCTGAACAAGCCGGCCGAGGAGCTGCCCGATCCGGACGCGCTCGCCGAGACGCTGCGCCCGCAGCTGTACAAGACCTTCAAGCCCGCGTTCCTCGGGCGGATGAAGGTCGTGCCGTACTACCCGATTTCCGACGACGTGCTGGCCGAGATCATCGAGCTGAAGCTCGAGCGGATCCGCCGCCGGATCGAGGCGAACCACAAGGCCGCGTTCGAATGGGACGAGTCGCTCGTCGAGGCGGTGCTCGCGCGCTGCACCGAGGTCGATTCGGGCGCCCGCAACGTCGACCACATCCTGAACGGCACGCTGCTGCCGGAGATCGCGGGCCACGTGCTCGGCCGGATCGCCGACGGCGAGGCCATCGCGCGCATCGCGGTGCGCGCGGACGAGGCCGGCGAATTCACGTACACCGTCGAATGAGCGCGGCCGAGCAACGCAAGCATTTGATGAACTGACCGAACCATGCCGATCAATCTCCCCGAGCTGCTGACGCCGATCAGCGATGCGTCGCCCAGCGGCGACGACCTGCTGTTTTCGAACGAATTCGACGCGATCCAGGATGCGCGGCGCTACGACGATCCGACGCTCGACCAGGGCGAGTGGGTGACCGAGATCAAGGAGGCCGACTGGGGCTTCGTGGTCGACCATGCGGGCGAGCTGCTGCGCACGCGCACGAAGGACCTGCGGCTCGCCGTGTGGCTGACCGAGGCGCTCGCGCTCGAGGACGGCATCACCGGTCTCACCGAAGGCTATGCGCTGCTCGAGGGCCTGTGCCGCGACTTCTGGGACACCGTGCATCCGTTGCCGGAAGACGACGACACCGAGCACCGGCTCGGCAACGTCGCGTGGCTGTCCGGCCGCACGGCCGAGCTGCTGCGCGCGGTGCCGATGACGGACGGCGCGTCGAACGCGTTCAGCACGCTCGACTGGGAAGTGGCGCAGCACGTCGCGCAGGCCATCAAGCGCGACCCCGAACACGCGGACGACATCGCACGCGGCAAGCCGTCGATCGAGCAGATCGATTCGTCGCGGCGCGTGACGTCGATCGCGTTCTACACCGCGTTGCTCGCGAACCTGAAGGCGTTCGAGTTCGCGCTCGATGCGTTCGAGGAGCGCCTCGTCGAGCGCGCGGGCGATTCGGCGCCGAGCTTCCGGCAGGCGCGCGACGCGTTCGAGACCGTGTACCGGCTCGCCGAGCGCTTTGCGCGCGAGCAGGGCTATACGGGCAGCGCGCCGCACACGCAGGCGGCGCAGCAGGCGCAGCCCGAGCGTATCGAGCCGGTGTTCGGCAACCCGATCCAGACGGAGGAGACTCACGTGCAGCCGCAGCCCGTTCCGCGCGCCCCGGTGACGCAGATGATCGCCGGCATCCAGAACCGTGCGCAGGCCGTCGACCAGTTGCGCGCGGTCGCCCGCTATTTCCGCCAGACCGAGCCGCACAGCCCGGTCGCGTATCTCGCCGACAAGGCCGCCGAATGGGCCGACATGCCGCTGCACAAGTGGCTCGAGAGCGTCGTGAAGGACGACGGCTCGCTGTCGCATATTCGCGAGTTGCTGGGCGTGCGGCCGGACGAGCAGGCGTGAGCGACGATGCCGCGGCGACGCGCGTGACGCGTGCCCGGACGCCGTCGTGTGGTGAGGGAAGGGCTCTTTCCTGAGAGCGCGGGCCCCGGCGGGTCCGCGGCAAACAAGAAGGTGAGTGACGCATGAACGCGACAGAACTGGCGCAGGCGATTCGCGGCGGCCTGATTCAGCAGGACCGCCTGCTGAAAACGGACATCCCGTCGTTGCCGGACCATGCGCTCGTACCGCGCCGGGCCATGACCCGTTCCGAACTGGGGCGCGATTTCAGCGTGACGCTCGATCTGGTGTCCACCGCGAGCGACGTCGAACTCAAGACGCTGATCGCACAGCCGATCACGCTATGGATCCAGCAGGCGGACCGGTCGTATCGCCCGATCAACGGCTATGTCCATACGGCGCGCCGGCTCGGCGCGGACGGCAGCCTGTCGAGCTACCAGCTCACCTTCGCGTCGTGGATGCACTTCCTCAAGTTCCGCAGCGACATGCGGTATTGGCAGGATCAGAGCGTCGACGCGATCCTCGCCGATGTGTTCGACGCGCATCCCCAGGCCAAGGGCCGGTATCAGTTCGCGCTGTCGAAGCCGCTGCCGTCGCGCTCGTACTGCCGCCAGAGCGAAACCGACTGGAACTTCGTGCATCGCCTGATGGAGGACGAAGGGCTGTTCGGCTTCTGGCGGCATGCCGACGACGGCAAGACCCATACGCTCGTCATTACCGACGATCTGCATGCGGTCGACGAGCTGGCGCCGAAGGCCGTCGGCTTCGATCGCTCGGGAAGCGGCGCGGAAACGACCGGTTTTACGCAATGGGCTGCGTCGAGGACTCTGCAGAGCACGCTGCACACGACGCGCACGTTCGACTACAAGTCACCGTCGTCCGCGGGCAATCCGAACGGCACGACGCTGCCGACCAAGGCCGGCCAGGGCGACCTGCCGGATCAGGCGGAAATCTACGAATACACGGGCGCCTACACGTATCCGGGCCAGGACCGCGGCGAACATCTGTCGAAGATCCGCCTGGAGGAATGGGAGTCGCGCGCGAAGCGTTTCTTCGGCGTGGGCGGCGTGCGCGGGATCGATGCGGGCCGGCGCTTCGCGCTGGTCGATCATCCGGAGCACGACCGCGATCCGGAGCGCGATCGTGAGTTCGCGGCGATCGGTGTGACACGCTACATCGAGAACAACTTGCCGCTGTCGGATCACGAGGCGCACTTCCCGCACAGCCTGCAGGACCGCCTCGCGCAGGCCAAAGCCGGGCACGGTGCGGCGGCTGCGTTCGAAGTCGGGCACGAAGACGGCTCGGCCGGGTTCTATCTCGTCGAGGTCGAAGCGCAACGCGCGGCGGTGCCGTATCGCAGCCCGTTCGAACACAAGAAGCCCGTGATGCAGCTCGAGACGGCCGTCGTCGTCGGGCCGAAGGGCGAAGAGGTGTATACGGACGAGCTGAATCGCATCAAGGTCATGTTCGTCTGGGACCGGCAGAACGAGGGCACCGAAACCGCATCGTGCTGGATGCGTGTCGTGCAGTCGGATACCGGCGGCGGCTATGGGGCCGTCCATATTCCGCGGGTCGGCGAGGAAGTGCTGATCGGCTATATCGGCGGAGACTGCGACCGGCCGATCGTGATGCATCGCGTCTACAACGGGGCAACCAGGCCGCAGTGGCATAGCGACGGCATCCTGTCGGGCTTCCGGTCGAAGGAGTACGCGGGGTCGGGGCACAACGAGATGGTGCTCGACGACGCGACCGGCCAGAACCGTGCACGCCTGTTCAGCAGCAGCGCGAATTCGCTGTTGCATCTCGGCTACCTGATCGAGCAGAACGGCAACACGCGGGGCGCGTATCTCGGCTCGGGGTTCGACTTGCGCACGGATGCATACGGCGCCGTGCGCGCCGGGCAGGGGCTGTACGTCACGACGCATCCGAAGCAGGCGAGCAGCCAGCCGCTCGACGTGCGCGAGGCGCAACAGCAGCTCGTCGATGCCGAGGGGCTGATCGAATCGTTGTCGCAGGTCAGCGAAGCGCATCAGGCCGAAAGCCTCGGCAACGGTCAAGACGCGCTGAAGACGTTCACCGACGCGACGCAGGAGAGCTTGGCGGGCGCGTCGTCGGGCGGCCGGACCAGCGGCGGCGGGACGGGGAACGCGAATGCGTTCAAGGAGCCGGTGATGCTGTTCGCGAGCCCGGCGGGGATCGGGATGGCGTCGCAGCAGTCGGTGCACGTCGCGAGCGACCGGCAGACCAATATCGTCAGCGGTCAAAGCACCTTCATCACGAGCGGCAAGTCGCTGATCGCCGGCATCCGCGACCGCATCAGCTTGTTCGCGCAGAATGCCGGAATGAAGCTGTTCGCCGCGAAGGGCAACGTCGAGGTCCAGGCGCACGCGGACAACATCGAGCTTACCGCGCAGAAGACCGTGAAGCTGGTGGCGGCGACCGAGGCCGTCGATGTGGCCGCGAAGCAGGAGGTCCTGCTGACTTCGGGCGGCGCCTATATCCGGATCAAGGGCGGCAACATCGAGATTCACGCGCCGGGGAAGATCGATTTCAAGGGCGCGCAGCACCAGTTCAGCGGGCCGACGAGCATGCCGTATCCGCTGCCCGCGATGCCGGGCGGCACGTGCAAGCAATGCGTGCTGAACGCGCATAGCGGGCGCGAATCGATGGTCGAGGCGGATTGATGGACGAGGTCAACGACACGGGCGACGTAGTCGATCGGGACGACGCCGTCGAGCCAGGCGAAGCCGTCGACACCGTGCCGAATCCGCGCGAGCCGGCGTGGCCGGCGTTCCTGGAAACACTAAAAGCTTCGCTGGCGCATGCGGACGACGACGGCAGGGCGATGCGGCTTTATGTGCTCGTCGATACGCGCGGCTATCAGGAGCTGGATGTACAACTCGCGACGGTGCGCGGCCTGCGCTATGCGTCGCTCTGGATCGATACCGGGCTCGATGCCTATACGGATATCGCGCCGTACCTGATCGCGTTCGAGCGCGACGCGCTCGACGACGAGCATGGCGAGCATCATCGGCTGCTGCGCAAGCTGTGGCTCGATGCAGTCGATCTGCATGCGGTGACATGGCTGTGGTCGACGTGGACGTTCGATGCGCTCGACGCGCATCTGCGCCGGTATGTGCAGTACAAGCTGACCAATGGTCGTTCGTACTACCTGTTCTTCTTCGACAACCACGTATTCGAACGTCTGCGGCAGGTGTGGAGCGATGCGCAGACGCGGCAGTTCGTTGCGCCGTTCACCGAGATCCGGTATCGCGATCGTCGGCTCGACGAGGTCGTGTGGCGCAACGATGCGCCGGCGATCGAAGGCGCGGCGCCGGCAGGCGATGCGCCGGGCCTGAGCGAGCAGCAGCACGCTCGGTTGATCGAGCTCGGGTATCCGGACAAGCTCGTGCTGAAGTTTCGCGAGACGATGGGGGCGGTGGTCGATCACTTGTCGGATGCGCAACTGTATGACGAGGTCGTCGAGCAACTCGATCGCGCTGCCGCGCACGGGATTGCCGATGAAGCGGAATTGCAGTGCTACGTGATGACCGGCGTGCTGGTCTCGCCGCGGTTCGACGAGTATCCGGCGGTACAGGCGTGCCTCGAGGCCGTGGCGCAAGGCGAGACGACGCTCAACGATGCGCTGGCGACGATCGACGACGCGACGTGGGATGCGATTCGCGATGCGCATGAGCGGGAATCGCGGGAGACGCTTCGTGGCGTGGCATAGGGTCTCCGTGCTGGGGATGTGCATGCTTGCGGCGACGATGTGCGCTTGCGGGAAATCGGAGCCGGTGTATAGCGGGATTTCGGTGATGGGCCGGAATTATCTGCCGTACAACCTGAGTGGATTCACGATCGCCGACGCATTTGGCAATACGGCGAGTGGTGGAGGCGATGACCCGCCGGGTGCCGGCGGCGGCAGCGTGAAGTGTTGCTACAAGCTCAAGGGCACGGAATTTGTCGTCAAGTGGAATTACTACGATGTCGACCAGTGGCACAAGGGCGACAAGCAGATGTTGCATGGTGAGACGAAGGTATCGATGCCCCAGTCTCAGGTGCCCGACAACGTGGGGTCACGAATTCTTGAAGTGCATTTCTTTCCGGACCGGCATGTCGAATTTCAGTTTCCCGGCCAGTTAGTTGATGACGCACGTCTGCCGATCGTCGCCGTCGTGAAGTGGATGAAGCAGTACCAGACGCAACTCGATAGACGATACGACGAGCGCGAAGATCAGCAGTTTCGCCGTATCGCTCGTATTGTCGCGTCGGCATGGTTGAAATACGGTCTGACGGATCGTGACGATTTGGAGCAGTACACCTACTTCAGTTTGCTCATGAACAGTCGATTCGATACCCATCCGGAGGCTCAGCGCATATTGAAGAGCACGGCGAGCCAGCCAGGTGCATTTGCGAAGTGGGCGCTGTCGCTTCCAGATCACGTGCGTTTCGAAGTGACGAGCGGGAAATTCGTCGCCGTAGCCGCGCCGTCGATAGCTGACGGTTTGCTGCCGTCAGCGCGTGTCGACGAGGCCCAGCATGGTTGATTGTGCGGAGAGCGGTCGTGCAACGAGGGAAGGGCGGTTTGCGCGACAGGCGGAACGATTCCGATGTACTGATACGTCGGTAACGCATGCAGGACAATCTTCGGAAGGAAAACCTCAGTGAATAGATCAACGAGACTTTCGAGTCTGGCGAGCCGTGTCCTGGCAGGGTGTCTGCTCGTGACGGCCGTGGCGGCGTGCAGCAAGTCGGAGCCGACGTATAGCGGTGTTTCGGTTATCGCTCACAACTACCTTCCGTACAACCTGGACGGATTTACGATCACCGATGCCCACGGAAACAAGGCCGGCGGCGGCAATAGCCTGCCGGGTGGCGGAGGCGGGGTGACGTGTTGCTACAAGCTCCAGGGAACCGAGTTCACGGTCAAATGGAATTATGTCGACGTCGACCAGTGGCACAAAGGGAACGAGGAAACGCTTCACGCCGAGGCAAAGGCGACGCTACCGCCGTCGCAGGTTCCGGAGAAGGTCGGCGATCGAATTCTCGAGGTTCACTTCTATCCGGATCGTCACGTCGAACTTCAGTTTCCTGGCGTGCTGATGGACGAATCGCGCATTCCGACGATCGATGTGGCGCGCTGGATGGCGAGCCGGTATCAGGTGCGGCTGAGCAAACGGTACGACGAGCGTGAAGACCAGCAGTTTCGTCGTATTGCGCGGGTCGTCGCGATGGCTTGGCTCAAATATCGCCTGACCGATCTGGACGATCTGAAGCAATACGCCTACTACGCTCTGCTCGTGAACAATCGCTTCGACGCGCATCCAGAGATCCAGCGCCTGTTGCAGGCGGATGCCGGCAAGCCGGGTGCCTTTGCGAAGTCGATGCAATCGTTGCCCAAAAATACCCTGTCCGAATTGACGAGCGACACGTTCGCGTCGGTCACGGTGCCGTCCATTCCCGACGGGCTGGTTCCACCGCCGCGCGTAGAGGAGAAAAAGCATGGCTGAGAAAGTCAAACTCGATCCGGATGACGCAACGCCGACATCTGTCTACGCGCAAATCGCGAGGCAGAACGAGACGATGTATCCGAAGGGCGATTGCATGCCGTGCGGGGCGACGATTCGGATGGGCTTTTTCTTCGATGCGTTCGGACGGCATCGCGACCTCGACGATCAATCGAGTTCGCAGTATTCCAATATCGCCCGGCTTTGGGAGGCGCATCGCGACATCGAGGATCCGAGGCGACCCGCGAATCAGTTCTGGCTCCGCTTCTACTATTCGGGATTGGGCACGCCGCTGAACGAATCGGCCAAGGCCAGCGAATGGATCAATGCGGGCGTGGCCGCTGCCAAGATGGCGGGCAAGAAGGCCCTGAGCGGAGCGGAGTCGGTTGCCAAATCATTCACGCGCGTCAATACGCCACTCAAACAGATCAGTGCGAAAAAGCGTGTCGACGACGTCAAGAAGCAACTCATCGACGGGTTTCTCGAGGGGGATTTTTCGCTTCGACCCATCGACAAGGCATTTCAGGATCTTCGCAAGGACATCGAGCACATCCCCGCTCAGGCGCGGCGTGTGATGAACGTGTTGAACGCATCGCAGGAGCGTTATTGGGAACGAACCAAGGCGACAGGTACGCTGTTGTGGCGCAACGCGAAGAACGATTTCAAGAACAACGTCAAAGGCGCTCCGATGAAGGCGGGCTGGGCGGTTGCGCGCAGTCTTTTTGTCGGCATAGCGATGGAAAACGTGCCGATCGTGCGTGACAATGCCGTCATGGCCAAGGCGTTTGGAACGGGTGTCGATACCCGGTTGATCGCCGCGAAGGACCAGTTCAAAGCCGCGTACGAGGCCGTGAAGAAGCAGATGCCGAAAGTTCGAGCCATCGAGGTGTCGGTGTTCGGGGCGGACCGCGGGTGCGTGCTTGCACGCGCGTTCATCAACGATCTGGCGGAGAAATACAAGCGCAGGGACGATACGGATCTCGCGATTGAAGGCGTGCCTATCCAGATCAAGTTCGTCGGATTGCTCGATGCCGTTTCGTCCGTCATGTCGGAGGAAGCCGGCGAGCTGATCGGAATGGTGCCTTACCTGGGTATGCTCAAGACCAGCTTCAAGGATCGTCCTCTCGCGATACCGGCCAGCGTGCAACGTTGTGTCCATTTCGCCGCGGCGCATGAGATGCGTTTCTATCAGCGTCTCGATAGTCTCGAGAAAACCCGCGGCGAACAGTTTCTCTATCCGGGCACGAGTTGTGATGTCGTCGGTGGCGCGCCGAGCGGATCGCTGGGGCTCAATGCCGAGCTGATGAGAGTTCCGCTGCAGGACATGTTGCTGGAAGCGGTCAAGGCGGGCGCCGTTATGGACACCATGGAGGATTTGTACCTGTACAACGCGCCGGTGTTCAAGCGCTTCAAGCTCTCGGATCCGATCAAGTACGGCGGTAAGGACTATCGAATCAGGGCGCTGGTAAACGCCTACCGGACTCTCGTCCCCCGCAAACCCGGCGCCGACTTCATGGAGCATTCGAAAGTCTTCATGCGCTGGATCTCGGCCCGCTATATGGACCCCGAATTCCGTCGCACGATCGCTGACCCCGTCGCCGACTGGAAGCGCAACATGAGCGACGCCGACCTGCAGCGCAAGACCGCGAAGTCGCAACTCGACTGGGAACTGCAGCGACAAGGCATCAACATGAGCATGCTGGCCAGCCGCAGCCCGGATGATCAGGCGAAGCTTCGGGGAATGAAGGCGGCGAGCGACGCGGCGCAAAAACGCTATGAGAAGTTGATCGCGGAGGCGCCGAATGACTATTCGACGGTGTGGGAGCGTCTCGAAAAGGAAGCGGCAAAGAAGCTGCGCAGCGCGTCGTACCAGGACGGCTGGAAGCAATCCGCGGAGCACATCCGAAATCTGCCGGAAACGTGGGATTCTGATAACAAGGTCAGCGCGGCTACGGTCGAGGCCGCTATGCTGCCCGAAGCTGAAATGGAGCTCGTGTCAGCCTGGAAGGAGGGCATCGAAGGCAAGCATCCGCTGCCACCCGACGTGATGGCACTGTTCGACATGCTCGTCCACGACACATTGCTGACGAGCTGGCAGGACCATGTGCTGGCGCCGTCACTGTACTTCCGGACACGCGACAAGGATACGTTCGGGTCGAGTGATCTCGACAAGGAAGCGAAACAGCGCAAGAAGGACGACCTCGCCGCCGCCCGTATCGACCAGGCCGCCAAGCAGAGCCAGGAATGGGCGAAAAGGTACAAGGGCGGTGCGACGCCTCCCGTTCATTGACGGCGGTAGCCGCCCATGAAAAACGGGCGGCGACAATTCCCGTCGCCGCCCGCATCGGATGATCGCCCGCCGGCTCGCGATGGAGCCGGCCGCCCTCCGCAAACTTACTGCCCCACCCGGAACTCGATCCGCCGATTCCGTGCCCGCCCATCCGCCGTATCGTTCGGCGCGATCGGCTGATCCGGCCCGACACCCGTCGTCGTCATCTGCTGCGGCGGAATGCTCTTCGTGATCAGGTAGCCCTTCACCGAATCCGCGCGCGCCTGGCTCAGCGCGATGTTCGACGTGCGGTTCCCCGAGTTGTCGGTGTGGCCGATGATGTCGACCGTGCGGTTCTGCATCTTCGCGAGTGCGGCCGCCATCTGGTCGAGGATCAGCTTGCCCTGCGGCGTGAGCGTCGCGCTGCCCGTCTCGAACTCGATCGTCCGGTTCGCGAGCGTCTGGTCGAGCACGCCCTGTTCGGACGCCGACACGCGCAGCCCGTTCTTGATCGTATACGTCGGGTTCAGCGTGTTCGCCATGTCGCTCGCGAGTTGCTGGCGTTGTGCCTCGTTGTGCACCTCGCCCTTCATCTCGATCTGCGTGCCGTTGATTTTCAGCTGCCCCTTGCTGATCTGCTTGAGCTGCGTGCCGAGCAGCTTCTGCACGTTCGCGCTCCAGTTCGGCGGCGTCGCGACGTCGCCCACCTCGATCTGGTCGACGACGTTCGTTGCACCGTAGGTATCGCGCAGCTTCTGCAGCACGGCGGCCTTGGTCGCCTCGTCGGGCACCTTGCCGCCGACGACCACCTGGCCGGGCGTCGCGGTCGCGGGCGGCGGCGTGAGGGTGTTCGCGGTGCCGGCCGTGCCGTGCACGACGGCGCCGGAAGCCGTCCCCGGCGCGGCGCCGGGGTTCGCGGACAGCGCGGTGGTCGCGACCGTGCCGTTGCCGACCGGCGTGACGGTCGCGCCGGTGTTCTGCGCGAAGGCCGCGCCGCCGGCGAAGAGCCCGGCAGCGAGGAGGGCGGCGACGGCGGGCGAGCGCGCGGCCGAAAAGCGTGCGCGCCGGGCTTGAATCGTGCGATGCATCCCGTCAGCCTCCGATGAACGCTTCGCGGAACGCGTCGATGGCGACACGCAGCGAGAGTTGCGGTTGGTCGAGGTAGCTGACGAGCTTGCTGATCTGGTGATCGTTTTGCGCATGGGCGTCGATCCACTCGGGATCGTCGATGTCGATGTTGTGGGCGGCGTAGGTCTGCGGGTCGACGACGCTCAGCAGCGTCTTCGCCGACGCGCCGTTGAAGCCGATGATGAGCCGTTCGCGCTCGGCGATCGTGCCGATGAAGATCGCGAGCTCGAAGTCGGCCTGCGCGACGAACGGCGCGATCAGTTCGAGCCAGAACGCGGCGACGAGGCTGCGGTAGAACGGATCGACCGGCAGCGGCAGCGTGAGGCCGCGCTCGATGTGCGACGAGCCGCTCTGCATCACCGGCCGCAGCAGCGAGCCGAGCGCGAGCATCGCGCCGCGCAGCCGCACCGGATGACCGCTTTCCAGCAGCATTTCCTGGAGGCCGTGCAGCGTCTGGTGCTCGACGAAATCGTTGAAGGTGCCGTCATGCGACGTGCCGGGGCCGCCGATGTCGATCGGCACCTGCGTGTCGCCGAGCGCCTGCAGCGCGCCGGGCGGCTCGTCCTTGCCGAGCAGCGGCGGGATCTGCGTGGCGACGCGCGACCACAGCCGCGCGAACGCGAGCGGGCTGCGCGCGAGGAACGCGAGCGGCCGGTCGACCTCGAGCGCGGTCGCACCGAGGAACGGGAAGCGGCGCATCGACACGTCGTGGCTCGCGACCATGTGGCCCGCGATCGCGAGCTTGCTGCGCGAGCCGAGGAACGCGAAATGCATCGGCTTCGCATCCTCGTAGACGAGCTTCCAGCGCGGATCTTCCGCGAGCAGTTCGAGCGCCTGCGCGATCCAGCGGTCGAGCGTCTGCAGCAACTGCGGGTTGTGCGGGCTCTTCACGAAGTCGCCGCGCGACGGAATCTTGCCGAAGTAGGCGATCTGCGCCTGTACGGTTTGCGTCATTGCGCCCCCTGGGCATGCGTTGCGTTGGCGGCCGCGACGGCCGGCGCTGCGGCCGGCGTGCCCGTGCCGGCGGTCTGGGTTGCGTTCTGCGCGGCGCCCGCGCTCGCGTCGGCGACCGACGACGGCAGCTGCAGGCCGCGCAGGCTCTGCTGCTGCGGCTGGTCACCGCCGCCGCCGGACGGTTGCGACGTGCTGATGATGCGCATCGTCACCGACACGTTCACGCTGCCCTGCGCCCACGTCAGGTCAAAGGTGCCGTCCGGGCGGCGCTTGCGTTGCGCCGAGTTGATCAGCTTCTCGAGACCGTAGCGGCCCGGCTCGTTGACGAGCTGCACCGTGCGGCCGTCGAAGGTCGTCGCGGACAGCGTCGCGCCCGGCGAGCCCTGCGGGTTCGGCCACACGAAGTTGGTCCACTGCGGCGGCGTGTTGCGGTAGCGCAGCTGCTGGCCGTCGATCGCGATCGTGTATTCCGTCGTGCCCGTGCTCGGCTGCGGCAGGATCTGGAACACGGTCTGCGGCTCGGACGACGCGGCGGCGCTGCCTGCCGCACCGCCGGCGAGCGGCGCGACCCAGCGTGCGAAGCCGTTCGTGAAGTCCGGCGTGAGGCCGATGCCCATGTCGCCCCACGTGCGGGCGGCGAGGGTGTCGCCGCGGCGTACCGCGAGCGGCCCGAGCGTCGTGCCGACGAACTTCGCGATCGAGCCGTCCGGACCGAACACCTGCGCGATTTCACCGGCGCCGGCCTCGACCTTCGCGCTCGCCGCGAACGGGTACTTCGTCGCGAGCGAGTTCTGGAACGGCTGGTAGACCTGCGCGTTCCACACCTTGTTGACTTCGGCGCTGGCCGGCTGGATCACGACCGCGAACGCCTGCATCAGCGGCCGCACCAGCAGCGGACGCAGCGACTTGCGTTGCGAATCGGTGAGGCCCGTCAGCATCTGCTCGTCGACGAGCTTCAGCGAATCGGCGAGTTCCGACCCGTTGCCGTCGAGCGTCTGCTGCATCAGCTGGCGTGCGCCCGGGCCCGGGTCGCCCTGGTTCTTGATCACGTTGAAGCGCGTGCGGACCTTCGACAGCGATTCCATGTAGCCCTTGAGCATCGACGTGCCGTCATGCAACGCGACGATCCGCGCGAGCCCGATGAACTCCTGGCCGATCGGACCCATCGGCACCTCGGCCGGATTGCCGTTGATGTCGATGTTGGCGGCCGCCACCTGGCCGGCCGGCGAGCGCGAGAACAGTTGCTTGACCCAGTTCACGACGCCCGTCTGCGCCTTCTTGATCGTCACGTTCGCGAGCGACGGGTTGTCCCACGAGGTCTGGTCGTACGCGGTCTCGAGGATCTTGCGGATCGGCGAATCCTGCGGGTCGCCGAGGCGGTTCATCCCGTCGACGGCCTGGCCGAAGCTGCTGAAGCCCTGCACCGCGATGCCCTGCATGAACTTCTGCCAGTGCTGCGCGTACTCGGTCTTGTACATGCCGACCAGCGTCTTCTGGATCTGCTCGGGGCTGCCCTCGAGCGTCAGGTCGTCCTGCGTCGACGTGTTCAGCACCCAGTCCTTCGCCTGCAGTTCCTTGGTCGCCGCGTCGCGGATCGCCGGCTGCACGTAGTCGAACCACGCTTCGCGCGTGAACGTGCCCGGAATCGCGTAGCTGCCGGCCACGAGCCCCTGGTTACCGTCGCCGACGATGCGCGCGATGGTCATCGGCGCGAAGCGGGTCGACGCGCGTGCCTTGATTTCCTCATAGACGCGCTGGCGGGCCGGCATCCCGCGCACGACGTGGCGCAGGTTCTCGCGGGTCTGGTCGACGAGCGCGAGGTTCGCGTCGATCATTGGCCAGTCGTTGTCGTTCACGCGGGCGAGGTAGAACGAGATCATGCGCTCCGCGCTCTTGATCATCTCGTCGCGCGGCATGTTGCCGCGATTCGTCTCGAGCCAGCCGCGCCAGAAGCGGGCGAGCTGGTCGGTCAGGTGCGCCTGCTCGACGTGGCGCTTGTCGGACAGCATCAGGTACGTCTTGAGCGCGTTGTACGCATCCTGCACGTTGGTCGGCGACGCGTCGCTGTAGAGGCCGCCCTGCGGTGCGGCCGGCTGCTGCGCTGCGGCCGGCGCGGCGCCGGACGCGGCCAGTGCGGCACCGGCCTGCGGCGCGGCGCCCGCCGCGTTCGTCGAGACCGGCATCGTGCCGCCCTGCACGGCGCCCGATTCGGGCGGGCGCGTCATCGGCACGAGCTGTTCGGGGTGCGCGTTCACGTCCTTCATGAACGACGCGAGGTTCTGCGACACCGGGGCCAGCAGGATCTGGCGCACGCCGTTGTAGTACTCGGTCAGCAGGTGCTGCTCGAGACGGTCGCCCTGGTACAGGCCGAGCGACACCGAAATCGGCTTGTCGCGGCGGAACTGCTCGAGCTGCTCGATCCGGTCCTCGAGGATGTCCATCGCCTGCAGGCGCGACTGCAGGTCGTTGCGGCCCTGCTGCAGGCGCGTGACGTTGTCGAGGTCGGCCTGCACGTTCGCGACGAGCTGCTGGTTGCCGATCGTCGACCAGGTCCAGCCGCCGAGCGCGAGCGCGAGCGCCGCGACGAAGCCGAAGAAGGTCGCGTAGCGCAGCCGCGTCTTGGTCGGGCTCGCGAACTGCCGCACCGTCTGGCGGTCCGCGAAGATCACCTTCGAGAACAGGTCGCGCAGGAAGAAGCCGTTCTTCGAGAACGCGCTGTGCGGCTTCGGCAGCGCGGCGCCGTCGAGGCCGAAGCGATGCGCGATGCGCTGCGCGGCCGCGCTGTTGGTTTCGCCTTCCTGCAGCGCGCTGGTGAAGTAGAAGCCGCGGAAGATCGGCTTGTACTGGAACGGGTTGTTCTCGAACAGCGTCGCGAGGAACGCGCGCAGCGACGGCTTGATCGTCGAGAATTCGAGCGGGAAGCTCAACTGGCCCGGCGACAGCTGGTTGCCGCGCGACAGCGACAGCTGCGCGACGCTGATCTCCTTCAGCCCTTCGTAGAGTTCCTCGAAGTGCGTGTCGAACTGCGCGACGACGTCTCGCTTGTCGTCGGGTTCGTAGGGCAGGGTGGCGCCCCACACGCGGTCGTACTCGTGCTTGTCGCTGCTGCTGAAGAATTCGGTGAAGCCGGTGATCAGGTCGGCCTTCGTGAACATCACGTAGACCGGCGCGAACACTTCGAGCTTCTCCGTCAGCTCCTGAACGCGCTGGCGGAGGTTTTTCGCGAGGTTGATCGCGAATTCGGGGCGGTTGCCGGTGAGTTCGGCGATGCTCGCGGTGACGATGATGCCGTTGATCGGCGCCTTCGGGCGGTAGCGCTTGAGCAGGCCGAGGAAGCCGAGCCACTCGCTGCGGTCTTCTTCGTGCACCGAATAGCGGCCGGCCGTATCGAGCAGGATCCCCTCGGTCGTGAAGAACCAGTCGCAGTTACGCGTACCGCCGATGCCGTGGATCACGGCGCTGTTCTTGTCCGCGAACGGGAACTGCAGGCCGGAATTGAGCACGGCGCTGCTCTTGCCCGCGGCCGGGTTGCCGATCACGATGTACCACGGCAGTTCGTACAGCGCGGAGCCGCCCGACACCTGGCCGATCTTCGACGTCTTGATCGTCTTCACCGCATCCGACAGGCGCGTGCGCAGCACGTCGAGGTCGGCCGTCTTCGCGTCGGGGGCGAGCGCGGCGGCGGCGGGCGCGGCGATCTTGCCGGTTTCCGCCTGCTCTTCCAGCACCTGGCCGAGCTGCTGGTTCGCGCGCTTCACGCGCCAGCGGCGCCACAGCGCGACGACGAGCCACAGCGCGAGGATCGCCGCGAAGGCGATCGCCGCCCACAGGAGCGGCAGCTGCAGCATGTCGGCGACGATGAAGAGGATGGCCGCTAGCGCGACGATCCCGACGATCGAGAGCGTACGCGGATGAGTCAGCACGTTGAGGATGCGTTGCATAGGACGTTCAGGTTCCGGTGCGATTCGATGAGGCGACGCAGGCGCGCCGAGCGGCAAGGGTGGCGCCGCGATGTGTCGCCATGCTGTCAAACGGGATGAAGGGGGCTGGCATCAATGCGCCCGCGGCATCGGAGAAGGCGCGCGCATTAACGAAAGGACGCTGTGAGATTTAAAACGGAAGCGGCGGCCGGAAAAATTCGCGCACCGGAATGCATGATTTTTTGCGCCGCCCATATCGTTTCCTGCCGGGATATTAAAAAGCCCCATGCCGCCCTCATTATTTCCTGTCCGGCAGCCCTGGCTAGCTGCCGCGTCCCAGTTTAAAACCGGGTTTATGGTATTCCACGTGCCCGAGATCCATCATTTTCCAGCGGCCCCCCCAGGTCAGGCCAACCTGTTCGGCGACCTGGCCATACAACTGGTAGCCGCGCATCGCCCACGGATCTTTCTCGGAGATGACCAGCTTGCCGTCGCGCAGGAATGCGTTGTCGGCCGCCAGCCCGAATTGGTGATAACTCTGGAAGGCGGCCGCGTTGGTCACGTTGGTGCCCATCTGCGCCAGCCGGTTCTGCCGTTCCGGGCTCCGATAACCTTCCAGCAACGCCATTTCATAACCATATTGTTCGTGCATGATCTTGTAGACCAGCAGCAAACGCGTACGGAAATCCGGATCCAGCAGGTTCCAGTCGCGGCTCGCATCCTTCAGCGCCGGGCGTACCTGTTCGACTTCCTTGGTGGCGAAGACTTCCGGCGGCAGCGGCGGGGGCGGCACGAGTTGTTCGCCCTGCAGCAGCGCGGCGATCTTCTCGTCGGGCACGCGCGCCGTGTCGTCGTACTGGAACAATTGCCGGCCGCGTAACGCAATGGCGACCAATGGCGGCGTCGCAAGAATACCTGCCGAGACCATAATCATCAAGCGCCGGCGAACCAGTAAATTTTGCACGTCGTTTAAAGCACCGCGCGTAGCGCTTGCCGATTTAACAATCTGACTTCGCGTACGCGAGGCGCGATCGTTCGCGCGGCGCGTTAGACGGCCGTGAAACTGGGCGACGGATTCGAATACGGTCGCGCGGATACCCGGTAAAAGCAACAGTGCCGCAACCGCTACGGCAAGGGCGAAATAGGCGACGAGTGCGACGGCAATCAAAGAAATCCCCGGAAATTGGAATTGATTGTGTTTTGCAATGCTTGCTCTTAGAATCAGGCTGCTTCGAGAGGCCGGGCTATATTATCGCGGTGAATTAAACCAGGATTCAATGAGACGCTGAATGAGTGCGCCGGAAAATTCAAATTCGAAATCTCCGCCCAGCCTGCTGTCCGATACCAAACCGGCAGGCGACGGAGCTCAGCAGTCGCGCATTCTCGCGAATCTGGAAGGACGTGTCACGCCGCCGGCCGAGGCGCCGCGCCGTTCGCTGAAGGCGCCGATCGCCGCCGTCGTGGCCCTGGTGGTCGCCGTCGGCGGCTGGGGCGCATGGCGCATGCAGCATGCGGGCGAGCAGGCCCCCGCCGTCACGGCCGAGGCTGCGCCGGCAGCCGCTGCGCCGGCGAAGGCCGCAGCGGCCAGCGATGCCGCCGTGCAGGTCGCGCAGAATGCCGCGTCCGCCGCATCCGCCGTGCAACCGGCCACGATCGTCAACGACGACGCAGCTTCCCGAACCGTTGCATCCGCATCGTCCGCGTCCGCCGCGGACAACAGCCGCCTGTCGCGAGCGCTCGCCAATGGCGCCGACGACGCATCGGGTGCGGCCACGGCCGGTGCGGCCGCCGCTGCTGCTGCCGCGACGACCAAAACCGCGAAGGCCGACGCCGCGAAGGGCGACGCCGCGAAGAGCGCGAAGATCGCCGCGCACGGCAAGACCGATACGAAGGCCGACACGAAAGCCGAGGCCCGCAAGCGTCACAAGGAACAGCAGGCCGAGCTCGCGCAGGCGAAGAAGCATCGCGACGCGACGCCGGCCCGTACCGCGAAGGCGGGCGGCAAGGACGATCCGGATGCGGACCTGCTCGCGGCGCTCGTCGCGCGCACGAAGCCGGCCGACAAGAAGCTCGCCGCGCAGAAGGCGCAGGCCGTGCCGACCAAGACGGCCGCGACGACCGGCTCGCTGGCGTCGCGCGTGAAGGAGTGTTCGGAGCGCGGTTTCTTCGAGGATCAACTGTGCCGCTGGCGCGTCTGCGATGGTCACTGGGGCAAGGATCCCGCGTGCCCGAGCGCCGCGCAGTCGGAGACGCGGCAGTAACGCGTCCTGCGCGTGTCGACCCGCCGCACCTGCGCCGCCCGTTGGGCGGCGCGTTGCTTTTGGGGGCCGCGGAACCGGACGGTATGATGCGGCGTGACGCTGTCACCGGCGCGTCATGCCCATCGGGCATACGTCTCCTTTCCATTTCCGGCGCGGGTGCGCGACCCGTTTTGCGCGGCGCGCCGTGTGCAGCACGACCTTCGACACGATGGACCTGATCGTACAGACTTACGGCGCCGATACGTCCGGCATGGTGTGCGGATTCCGCTTCGTTCCCGGCGGCTCCGGCGCGACGCTCGATGCGGACGCGGCTGCCGCGTGGCTGCGCACGTGCCGCGCGCACGATGCCGCGTCGGACGATTTCGTCTGGCTGCACTTCAATCTCGCGCACGGCGCGAGCGAGCGCTGGATGCGCACGCATCTCGAGCTGCCCGACAGCTTCTTCGAATTCCTCCACGAAGGCTCGCGCTCGACGCGCATCGAGCAGGAGGACGGCGCGTTGCGCGCGATCGTCAACGACGTGATGTTCAACCTCGAACTGACGCCGTCGGAGATCGCGACGCTGTTCGTCCACGTCGAGCGGCGCATCATGGTCACCGCGCGGCTCAAGCCGCTGCGCTCGGTCGACACGCTGCGCGCGTGCGTGCGCGACGGCGAGCAGTTCAGGTCGCCCGCGGAACTGCTCGTGCACCTGCTGCGCGACCAGGCCGACCTGCTGATCCAGATCATGCGGCGCACGAGCGTCGACGTCGACCGCATCGAGGATCGCTTCCTGTCGCAGCGGCTCACGTCGAGCCGCATCGAGCTCGGCGCGATGCGCCGCACGCTGACGCGCCTGCAGCGCATGCTCGCGCCCGAGCCCGGGTCGATCTTCCGGCTGCTCGCGAAGCCGCCCGCGTGGCTGCATCTCGAAGACGTGCAGGAGCTGCGCGAATCCACCGAAGAGTTCTCGCTGGTGCTCGCCGATCTGGCCGGGCTCAACGAGCGGATCAAGCTGTTGCAGGAAGAGATCGGTTCGCGTCTCGACGAGCAGAACAACCGGACGCTGTTCACGCTGACGCTCGTGACCGTGATCGCGCTGCCGATCAACATCGTCGCCGGCTTCTTCGGGATGAACGTCGGCGGCGTGCCGTTCTCGGAGAACAAGCACGGCTTCTGGCTGATGGTGCTGCTCGTCGCGGGTTTCACGGCGCTCGCCGCGTGGTGGGCGTTCCGTCGGCGCGACGACCGCTAGCACCATCGGCGCCGTATCGACGCATCGACACGTCAGCGCAGCAGCGCGATCGCGCGTTCGCCGATCACCATCCCGAGCAGGCCCACGAGCGCGACGAGCGGCGGGGCGGGCGAGCGCACGTGCAGCAGTGCGTACACCACGCCGACGCCGAGGCCCACCGCGAGCGAAGTCACGTAATCCATCATGGCAGTCTCCCGTGTGGTCCGGCGTCAGGGCTTGAGGATGACGCGCTCGCGCGCACCGGCCAGCACGGCGCGATACGCGTCGTGTGCGCGCTCGAGCGGGTACACGTAGTCGTCGCCGATCGGGAATGGGCGCAGCGTGCCGTTGCCGAAGCCGGGCGCGAGCGTGTCGAGGATCTGCGCGACCGTGGCGCCGCCGAGCTGCAGCGAATCCACGCCCACGAACGTGTGCTGGCCGCGATAGAACGTGAAGATGTCGAACGGCACGCTGCGGTCGATCGTCGAGATGAAGATCTGCCGCGCGCCGATCGCCATCGACGCGTTCGCCGCTTCGAAGTACGGGCTGCCCACCGTGTTGTAGACGATGTCCGCGCCGTGGCCGCCGGTTGCCGCGCGCACCGCGTCGGCCACCGGTTCTTTCGACGCGTCGATCATGTGCACGTCCCCCGATGCATGGCCGCGATAGCCGCCGGCGCTGCGCTCGACGCCGATCACGGTCGCGCCGTGCGCGCTCGCGAGCTGGATCGCCGCCTGGCCGACCTTGCCGTTCGCACCGAACACGAGCACGACGTCGCCGGCCGTCGGCATGCCGGCGCGGCGCAAGCCTTCGTACGCGGTGACGAACGGCACGCCGACGCCGGCCGCTTCGTCGAGCGTCAGCACGGCGGGCTTGCGGCGCACCAGGGCCGCGTCGAGCACGAGCCATTCCGCATGCGAGCCGTCGCGATGCACGCCGAGATCGCCGCCCGAGCCCCACACCGGCGCGCCGATCCAGCCGTCCGGGCCGCTGCGCACGATGCCGGCCCAGTCGCGCCCGGGCGTGCGCGGCCATACCGCGTGCGGCATGCGGCCGAGCGCGGCTTTCACGTCGCTCGGGTTCACGCCGGCCGCGCGCACCTCGATCAGCATCTGGCCGTCGGCCGGGACGGGCGGGTCGATTTCCCTGACGCGCGCGTCGAGCGACTCGATGTCGGCGGCGGGGGCGTCGAAGCGGATGCTGCGCATGATGATCTCCGTGGCGGATGGCTGTCGCGCGGCCCGATGGGGGCGGTGCGTGCAGCGAGTGGAAAGGATGCATGCAGTCTAGTCGGCCCGGTTTGACGCGGAAACGCGCAAAGGCGGATGATTGCTTTGCGTTAAACGCATAGCCAATTTCGAAGGCACCGAATGGACGACTTTCTTTCCCCGCATCTGGCGCTGTTCGTCGACGTGGTCGACCAGCAGAGCTTCTCGGCGGCCGCGCGCCGGCTGGGTGTCGCCGCGTCGTCGGTCACGCGGCGCATCGACCGGCTCGAGACGCAGCTCGGCATCCGTCTCCTGCATCGCACCACGCATGCGTTGCGGCCGACCGAGGCCGGGCAGTTGCTGTACGGGCGCGCGACGCGGATGCTGGCCGAGCTGCGCGGCCTGCAGGAAGACTTGCACAGCCAGCACGACGAGCCGAGCGGGCTGCTGCGCGTCGACTGTCCGGCGCCGTTCGGCCGCCGGCATCTGATGGCCGCGCTGGCTGCCTTCATGCAGCGTCATCCGGCGCTGCAGGTCGACCTGGTGCTGACCGACAGCATGGTCGACCTGCAAGGCGCGCGGCTCGGCTCCGACGTCGATCTCGCCGTGCGCATCGGCCCGCTCGAGGACACGCGCTTCGTCGCGACCGTGCTGGCGCCGCAGCGGCGCGTGCTGTGCGCGAGCGCGGCGTATCTCGCGCGGCGCGGCGAGCCCGAGTCGCCCGACGCGCTCGCCGGCCACGACTGCCTCGCCTGGCACGGTGCGCCGCCGCCGGGCGCATGGCGCTTCGGCGAGCGCCGTCACGTGCCGGCGCAGCCGCGGTTTCGCAGCAATCATTCGGAAGCGTTGCTCGAAGCCGCGATCGACGGGCTCGGTCTCGCGCACCTGCCGACCTGGCTCGCGGGCGACGCGCTGCGCGACGGGCGCTTGCGCGCGGTGCTGCCGCAGTTCGCGGCGGCGCCGGAGCCGGCGACGATCCACGTGTTGCGCCAGCAGGCGCGCGGCACCGCGCGCGCGTCGCGGCTCGTCGCGTTTCTCGCGACGTGGTTCGCGCAGCCGGCATGGGATGCCGCGTGGGCATGACGGCGGGCGGGTGCCCGTGCCGAAAGAAAAAAGGGCCTCGCATGCGAGGCCCGTCAAAGGTCGGAGAAACCGGTACGCCGGCCGGCAGCCGCAGGCTGCGCGGCGCCGGCCGGAGGCGCACCGTTACTGCGTCACTACCTTGCGCGGCTTGAAGATGCCCTGGTAGTGCAGTGCCGGGCGTTCCTTCGTCACCGGCTCGAGGCCGCCGAAGGTCGGCGTCTGACGCAGCTTCATCGCGGCCGGCGAAGCGACCGAGCCGATCGACGTCGAGCGCGAGGCCGGCGCGAGGTTGTTCGCGACGAGCAGTGCGGCCTCGCTCTTCAGGTTCGCGAGCAGGACCGGATCGGTCGAGCCGTTGACCTGCGTGAGCAGCCCGCTCCAGGCCGCGTCGCTGTAGTTCACGACGTAGTAGTCGAGCCCGCTCGGGTCGGCGACCACGCCCGAGCAGCCGTCGACGCGCGTTTGCGTCTGCGTGTCCTTCAGCGCGAGCGTCGTGCGTTTCGCGAGACCCTGGCCGTACGCGAGCGTGATCGGCACCGTCCATTGCAGGCCCGGATACGCGTTCTTGTTCGGGAACGGCTGCTGTTTCAGCGTGATGACCGTCTGGTTCTTCGTCAGGTCGCACTGCGTGTCGAGCGAGATCAGCGGCACGCCGGTCTGGCGGACGTAGCTGTCGCCGATCGCGCCGATCGCCTGGCCGCTTTCCTTCGACAGCGCATCCCACAGACGCTTCGGCGTACCGTTGCCGAACGAGTAGTCGACCAGGTACTGCTGCAGACCCTTGCGCAGCGTCTGTTCGCCGAGATAGTTCTCGAGCGTCTTCAGCACATGGCCGCCCTTGTCGTACGTGAACGCGCTGGCGCTCAGCACGAAGTCGTTCGACGCCCAGCCGTTGAAGTTCGGTGCGACCGGGAACGCGTTCGGGCCGATGTCACGATTGATCACGCGGTACTTGTTCTTCACCTGGTCGAGCCAGCTGAACTCGTCGGGGAAGAACTGGATCGTCGTCTTCGTCTCGAAGAACGTCGCGAACGACTCGTTGAGCCACACGTTGTCCCACCAGTCGGCCGTGACCAGATCGCCGAACCACTGGTGGGCGACTTCGTGCGTCAGCACCTCGTTGCCGTAGTGCGACATCGGCTGGCCCGGCTGCGGCAGGATGTCGTCGGCGAACTCGAGGATCGATCCCCAGTTCTCCATCCCGCCGAAGTTCAGGTCCTTCTGCTCCTTGAACGCGTCGTTCGCGGCCACCGTGTCGAACTTCGTGAGCGGCAGCGCGATGCCCGTGTAGCGGTAGTAGAAGTCGAGCGCCTGCTTGGTGCGGTCCATCGCCGGCTTCGCCCAGTCGCTCATGCCCGGCGGCGTGAACACGCGCAGGTGCAGGCCGCCCTTGCCGCCCGGCAGCGGGCTCGTGAAGTCGTCCTCGTAGGTGTCGAACAGGCCACCGCCGAAGAACAGCAGGTACGACGGCATCGGCGGGGTCTTCTCGAACTGCACGAGCTTGTAGCCGCCGCCGACGTTGGTCGACGGCTTCTCGGCCGCGTTCGACACGACCCGCCAGCTTTGCGGCACTTCGGCCGTCACTTCATAGGTCGGGCGGAACGCCGGCTCGTCCCAGCCCGGGAACCACTGGCGCGACAGGTTGGTTTCGCCTTGCGTGAGGATCGCGCCGCTCGTCTTGCCGTCGGTGCCCTTCAGGTCGACGCGGAAGACGCCTTCCGCGGCCGAGCAGCCCGGGTACGGATCGTTGCCGCAGCTGCCGCCGGTGTGGTTGACCGGATCGTCATACGACTTGAAGTTGATGATGCCCGACCATTCCATGTGCAGCGAATAGTTGCCCGGCGAGATCGTGCCGCTCACGGGGCGCAGCTGGTAGAAGTCGCCCTTGTCCTGCGGCGTCGCGATCAGCTGGATGTTGCCCGGCTGCAGCGTGATGCGGCCGTTCGTGAACTTGATCCGGTGGCCGGCGATCACGATGTTGTTGACCGGCTTCAGCACCTTGATCTCGACGTCGGCACGGCCGTCGAACGCGTTCAGCGCGTCGTTCGGGCGGAACCACAGCCGGTAGTTCACGGGTACCACGGTGTCCGGCAACTCGACAGGCGAGACGCTCTTGTCGACGTTGGATGCGCTCGGCGGCGCGGTGACGGTGGGCGACGAGCCCGAGTGCGGCGCGCCGGCGGAGCTGAGCGCGGACGCCGAGCCCACGCCGCCGTCGTCGCCGCCGCACCCGGCTAGCGCGAGCGCGGCGACGATCGGCAGATAACGCATCTTGCGAATGTTGATCGACATGACTGAAACCTCGATTGTTGAAAGAATCGTTCAGTGCTGCGAAAACGCCGGCAAAAACAATCCCCTCGCCGTTAATCAACAGCGATGAAAATGCCAATGACGGATTATTCGAAAAGACGGCGGCCGACTACGTGAAGGTAATCATGGTTTACTGCCCCCTCTGGATTTCCGGATGTCGGTTAACTTGCCGGTTCAAAATGGCCGGGCGCGTGTTGTACTGAATTGATTTCGCGCGCACGACACGGAGCCGCACGCCCTGGGCGGGCGTGCTTTCCCCTTTGAACAGACGACCTACGGGGCTGGCCGGGCCTCGTCGCAGGATGGCAGGAAGGCGTGTCGCCGTTCCGTAAAATCACCGTCATGCGGCTTCAAGGTTTGTCGGCTTGCTCGAAGGATGCGTAAATATACTTGATGGTTTTAGGTAAAGGAAACGAAAAATTTAGAAATTGCATCTATTGAATTCGTCGTGCTTCATTGAATGCTGGGGAGCATTAATGCGCTTTCCGTTTGGCATTTGTTTTCGTAGTTTTAATCTATTAACGATCTCGCGTGGCTGCGAAAACTACGAAACCCGGCGTACCGGGGTGGGCTCGGTACAATGCAGCGACGATCCGCTCACCGATTGCCGCGAGGAGGTTCTCCCATGCCACGCACCTTGTTCCGTATCGCGCCGCTGCGCGCCGTGCTGCTGCTGTTCGCCGCCGTGCTCCTGCTCGGCGGCTGCGCGGGGCTGACGCGCGACCCGGTGCGCGTGACGGTCGCCGGGCTCGACCCGCTCGTCGGGCAGGGCCTCGAGATGCGTTTCAGCCTGAAGCTGCGCGTGCAGAACCCGAACGACGCGCCGATCGACTACGACGGCATCTCGGTCGCACTCGACCTGAACGGCACGCCGTTCGCGAGCGGCGTCAGCGATCGCTCGGGCACCGTGCCGCGCTTCGGCGAGGCCGTGCTCGACGTGCCGGTTTCCGTGTCGGCCTTCGCCGCCGCGCGGCAGGCGTGGAACCTGCCCGGCGCGGCCGCGAACGGCGCGCTGCCGTATGCGCTGCGCGGCCGGCTCGCGGGCGGCGTGCTCGGCACCGTGCACTTCAACGATGCGGGCACTTTGCGCCTGCCCGCGATGCCGGGGTGGGGCGGCTGAACCCGGCGAGCACGGCGGCGCGCGGCGCGGGCCGGCCCCCGCGCTTTGCCGCGCGGGCAAAGCGCGGTATGGTGTGAGCCGCGCGGCGCCCGCCATACCGTCGCGCTGCCCGTTGAAGCCAACCGTAACCGAGTTCGCGTGACCGATTTCCCTGTTTTCCACTGGACCGACGCCGACGGCGCCGATCATGCCGTGCGCTGGCGCTCCGAAGCCGGTGTGCAACCGCCGAAGCGCGCGGTGCCTGCCGACGACCGCCTCACCGCCGACGCGGCCTACCGTCTCGCCTGCGAGGGCACCGCGCTCGTCTGGCAGGGCGATTTCCAGAATGCGCGCCAGCTCGTGCAGGCGATGGCGCGCCGTGTCGAGCGCAAGCCGAAGAAGGCGAAAGCCGCGGCCGGCGTCGACGCGTTCAATCTGCATCGTCTCGCGCAGTCGCAGCGCGCCCGCACGCTCGGCATGCTGCTGATCCCGCTCGAGGCCGACTACACGATTCCGCTGCGCCGCGCGCCCGACGTGCGTGCCGCATGCGAAGAGGCGTACGGGCCCGGCGGCGCGCCGTCGGTCGTGTCGCTGCGCGAACTGCTCGGCCTCGTCGGTGCGCACGAATGGCGCAAGAAAGGGGTGCCGATCCCGGCGCTCGGCGGCGCGCCGATCCATCCGCACTACGGCGTGTTCTCGCCGGTGCGCGGCGAATACGTCGAACTCGTCGCGCGCGCGCCGCTGCCGGCGACGTCGCTCGCGTTCGACATCGGCACCGGCACCGGCGTGCTGGCGGCCGTGCTGGCGTCGCGCGGCGTCGAGCGTGTCGTCGCGACCGACCAGGATCCGCGCGCGCTCGCCTGTGCGCGCGAGAACGTCGAACGGCTGGGCCACGCGGATCGCGTCGAAGTCGTCGAGGCGGACCTGTTCCCGGCCGGCCGTGCGCCGCTCGTGGTCTGCAACCCGCCGTGGGTGCCGGCCCGGCCGAGCGCGCCGATCGAATACGCGGTCTACGATCCGGACAGCCGCATGCTGCGCGGTTTCCTCGCAGGGCTCGCCGCGCACCTCGAGCCGGGCGGCGAAGGCTGGCTGATCCTGTCCGATTTCGCCGAGCATCTCGGCCTGCGGCCGCGCGACACGCTGCTGCAATGGATCGACGAAGCCGGCCTCGTCGTGCTTGGCCGCGACGACATCCGTCCCGCGCACCCGAAGGCGATGGACGCCGACGATCCGCTGCACGCGGCACGCCAGGCCGAGGTCACGTCGCTCTGGCGGCTCGGTGCACGAGCCTGACCGCGCATTTTCGGTAAACTGTCGCCATTCCTCACGAATTCCCGCCGCCGGGCCGTGGTCGACCGACCGTGGCCCGGCGCCGCATCACGATGTCGAACAAGACCCACGAAATCCGCCCGGAGCAATCCGTCGAGCTGCTGAAGGAACTGCACATCCTCACCCGCGACGGGAAGCTGAACCAGGACAGCCGCCGCAAGCTGAAGCAGGTCTATCACCTGTTCCAGTTCATCGAGCCGCTGCTCGCCGGCGTGCAGGCCGAGCGTGGCAGCGTGACGCTCGTCGATCACGGCGCCGGCAAGTCGTATCTCGGTTTCATCCTGTACGACCTGTTCTTCAAGCAGCAGCCGGGGCACGGCACGCCGGCGTTCGCGTCGCACGTGTACGGGATCGAGACCCGCGAGGAGCTCGTCACGCGTTCGGCCGAGCTTGCCGCGCGGCTCGGGTTCGGCGGCATGTCGTTCCTGAACCTGTCGGTCGCCGATTCGATCACGTCGCCGAAACTGCCTGAAACGGTCGACGTCGTCACCGCGCTGCACGCGTGCGACACGGCGACCGACGACGCGATCCGTTTCGCGCTCGCGAAGCGAGCGCAGCACATCGTGCTGGTGCCGTGCTGCCAGGCGGAAGTCGCGGGCGTGCTGCGCAAGAACAAGGGCAAGTCGCTCGCGAACGCGCTGACGGAAGTGTGGCGGCATCCGCTGCATACGCGCGAATTCGGCAGCCAGATCACCAACGTGCTGCGCTGCCTGCAACTCGAAGCACACGGCTACCAGGTCAGCGTGACCGAGCTGGTCGGCTGGGAGCATTCGATGAAGAACGAGCTGATCATCGCGCAGTACAAGAACCTGCCGCGCCGGCGGCCCGGCGAGCGGCTGAACGAGATCCTCGGGATGTTCGGGCTGGCCGAGCTGAACGCACGCTTCTTCGTGCCGGAGGCTGCGGCCGCGGGCGGCGAGGTCGTCGAACCGGCCGCCGGCTGATCTGCGCGTAGGCGGGCGCGTCGCGTGCGGCGCACGTTGTACGCCGCCCGTCGCACGTTACACGCCGTCCGTTGCACGTCGCGTCAGACGTCGTCGCCCGGCCGGCGCATCCATTCGCGCCAGCCGTCATGGCCGAGGCGCCGCAGCGTTTCCTGATTCTTTTCGTAGATCGCGGACGCGTCCGGGAACGCGTCGACCGCGCGCGCGATGCTGTCCTCGCGCAGCAGGTGCAGGATCGGGTACGGCGCGCGGTTCGTGTAGTTCTCGATGTCGTCGGGCTCGCTGCCCTCGAACCGGTAGTCCGGATGGAAGCTCGCGATCTGCAGCACGCCGTCGAGCCGCAGTTGCCGCACCAGCCGGTCGGCAAAGAACAGCGCATCGTTGTAGTCGATGAAATCGGCGAACGCATGCGGGAAGATCACGAGCGTCGTGTCGACCTGCTGCGGGTCCGCCGCGTCGAGCGCGCGCAGTTCCGTTTCGAGTTCGGCGAGCGCGTCTTCCAGCGTCGTCGCTTCGCTGATCGCGTAGCGCACCTGTTCCTTCACATAGACGCTTTTCGCGAACGGGCACAGATTGAGCCCGATCACCGCGCGCGCGAGCCAGTGCCGCGTGGCGGCGAGGATGTCGTCGTGCGATTCGGGGCGGGTGTCGGTCATCGTGAAACCAGTCGGGCGGAAGGGCGGCAAGGGCCGCATTGTAGCGGGCGTGCCGTCACGCGCAGGCGGCTTCGATCAACTGCGTGACGAGCGCGGGCGCGACGCCGATCGGCGTTTCGCCGTGCCGGTAGGTCTGGCTTGCCGCGTAGATGCCTTCGATCACCAGCGCGAGCGAGTCGGCGAGCGCCTGCGGCTGCCGCGCGCCGGCGTCTTCGCACAGCGCGACGAGCCGCTTCATCAGTTGTTCCTTGTTCTGCGCGACGCGCTCGCGCGCCGGGTGCGACGCATCCGGGAATTCGGCGGCGACGTTGACGAACGGGCAGCCGCGGTAATCCTGCTGCGTCGCGCGCTCGGCGAGATCGACGAAATACTGGATCAGCTGCGCTTTCGGCTGGCCCGGGTGCTTCGCGACGCTCGTGTTGAAGCGGTCGAAGAAGCACGCATCCATCCGCTCCAGGTACGCGAGGATCAGCTCGTCCTTCGACGAGAACTGGCGATACAGGCTCATCTTGTTGACGCCCGCGCGCTCCACCACCGCCTCGACGCCCACCGTCCGAACGCCTTCCTTGTAAAACAGCTCCTCGGCGGCGCGCAGCAGGTGCTCCTGCGCGGTGGCGCCGTCGATCGGGCGGCGCGTGCGGCGCGGCAGCGGTTTGGCGATCTCGATGCCCGACATGATGACCCTCGACTGCATATTGGATTGCTTGACATGTTACCGATTGGTCACTACGATCGCAACACACTTGTGACCGGTCGGTAACAAAGCCGACCGGATCGACAGACAAATGCCAAGCGTCGGCCCGGGTCAGCCGATGCAGCGTGCGGCGGAGGAGGCCTGGCAGGGCGAGCGGCGCGGGTGCGGAGGCACCGGAGCCGCCAACTGGAGAACGCGAAGATGAACTGGGCGGTGACACGAATCGGCGGGCGCTTCCACTACGGATGGCTCGCGGCGGCGGTGGTATTCCTGATCCTGCTGGCGGCGGCCGGCACGCGCGCGACGCCGAGCGTGCTGATGGTGCCGCTCGAGCGCGAGCTCGGCTGGAGCCGCGCGGCGATTTCGCTGGCGATCTCGGTGAATATCGCGCTGTACGGACTGACGGGCCCGTTCGCGGCTGCCGCGATGCAGCGCTTCGGGCTGCGTCCGACCATTCTCACCGCGCTCGTGACGATGAGCGCGGGCGTCGCGCTGTCGTCGATGATGACGCAGAGCTGGCAGATGGTCGTGATCTGGGGCCTGATGGTCGGCTGCTCGACGGGCGTCGTCGCGCTGACGCTGTCCGCGACCTTCGTCACGCGCTGGTTCCATGCGCGGCGCGGCCTCGTGATGGGGATCCTGACCGCAAGCACGGCCACCGGCCAGCTCGTGTTCCTGCCGATGCTCGCGGCGATCGCGCAGCGCCATGGCTGGCGGCCGGTCGTGCTGGTCGTCGCGGTCGCGGCCGCGATCGTGATTCCGCTGGTTGCATTCCTGCTGCCCGAACGGCCGGCCGACGTTCAGCTGCGCCCGTACGGCGAACCGGCCGATGCGCCGTCCGCCCCCGAGGCGACGAAGGAGAACCCGCTCACGGTCGCGTTCCGCACGCTGCTGACCGCGAGCCGTTCGCGCGATTTCTGGCTGCTGTTCTTCAGCTTCTTCATCTGCGGCGCCAGCACCAACGGTTATGTCGGCACGCACCTGATCGCGATGTGCAGCGACTACGGGATGACGGAAGTGCAGGGCGCGTCGCTGCTTGCGGCGATGGGCGTGTTCGACCTGTTCGGCACGACGCTGTCGGGCTGGCTGTCCGACCGCTACGACAACCGCGTGCTGCTGTTCTGGTACTACGGGCTGCGCGGGCTGTCGCTGATCTACCTGCCGCACGCGTTCGGGGTCGATTTCTTCGGGCTGCCGCTGTTCGCGATGTTCTACGGGCTCGACTGGATCGCGACCGTGCCGCCGACCGTGCGTCTCGCGACCGACGTGTTCGGCAAGGCCGCGGCGCCCGTCGTGTTCGGCTGGATCGTCGCCGGCCACCAACTCGGCGCGGCGTTCGCGGCGCTCGGCGCGGGGCTGCTGCGCGCGAGCCTCGGCACCTACACGATCGCGTCGATGATCTCGGGCGGGCTGTGCATCGTCGGCGCGCTGATCGTGCTGAGGATCAACCGCGGCCCGTCGCGGGCAGCCGCGCAGGCGGCCTGAGCGCGGCAATCCGATGGCCCGGCCGGCCGTGCGACGGATGGCCGGGCAATGCACGCACGGCGATTTGCATAGCGCGGGAGGATCGGGCGCGCATCGGCTCAAGCGGGTATGCTTGCGGTTCGCCAGGGCGTTCGCGCCCCTTCATCGATGTCAGCGAGGAACCGCATGTCCGTCAAACCTGCTCCCACCACTGTTTCGATTCACGACCTGATCGCGGGCCGCTGGAGCCCGCGCGCGTATTCGGATGAAGCCGTCAGCGCCGGCGATCTGCACGCGGTGCTCGAAGCCGCTCGCTGGGCGCCGTCTGCCTACAACGCGCAGCCGTGGCGCTTCATCGTATTCGACCGCACGCAGGACGAAGACGCGTTCAAACGCGCATTCGCGACGCTGGTGCCGTTCAACCAGGGCTGGAATGCGCCGGCGCCCGTGCTGATCGCGGTGACCGCGCACACGCTCACGCCGAAGGGTGAGCCGGCTCCCACCGCGCTGTACGACGCGGGTGCCGCCGCGATGTCGCTGGTGCTGCAGGCACACGCACTGGGCTTGGCCGCCCACCAGATGAGCGGCTTCGACGCGAAGGCGTTCCGCGACGCGTTCGCGATTCCGGCCGACGTCGCGATTCCGTCGATCATCTCGCTCGGTCACTACGGCAACGTCGACAAGCTCGATCCGGTGCTGCGCGATCGCGAGAAGGCGCCGCGCACGCGCCACGCGATCGGCGAGGTCGTCTATGCGGGCGCGTGGAAGAAGGGTTTCGACGCGGTAGCCTGACCTGCCTGGCGGACGGGCTGCGTCGCGCATCCCGCCCGCATCGCTCTCCGGCGCGCCAGGTTGCGCGCCGCCGCCTCCAGGGCCCATTGCGCGGGACTGGTGGCCGGCCCCGGTTGTGATCCCGCGGGCTTCATGTTAAAAAGCCCGTCCTTTCCGTTTTCGCGCCGGCCCTGCTGCGGCAACTTCCCATGACTTACTGCGCGATCGATTTCGGCACGTCCAATTCCGCCGTGGCGCTGCCCGACGGCGACGGCATGCGCCTCGCGCCCGTCGAGGGCGACCACCTGACGCTGCCCACCGCGATCTTCTTCAACAACGACGAAGAGACGGTCGAATACGGCCGTGCGGCGCTGGCTTCCTATATCGACGGTTTCGACGGCCGGCTGATGCGCTCGATGAAGAGCATCCTCGGCTCGCCGCTCGCGGAAACGACGACCGATCTCGGCGACGGCAGCGCGATCGCGTACACCGAAATCATCGCGCGCTTCCTGACGCACCTGAAGCGCAAGGCCGAAGCCCGCGCGGGCGCGCCGATCGGCCGTGCGGTGCTCGGCCGGCCGGTGTTCTTCGTCGACGACGATCCGCGCGCCGACCGCCTCGCCCAGGACCAGCTCGAGGCCGCCGCGCGATCGGTCGGCTTTGCGGACGTGCAATTCCAGTACGAACCGATCGCGGCCGCGTTCGACTACGAGTCGCGCCAGCAGGCGGAGCGCCTCGTGCTCGTCGCCGACATCGGCGGCGGCACGTCCGACTTCTCGCTGGTGCGCGTCGGGCCCGAACGGATGGCGCGGCTCGAGCGCAAGGACGACGTGCTGGCCCACCACGGCGTGCACGTCGCGGGCACCGATTACGACCGGCGTGTCGAGCTGGCGGCGATCCTGCCCGCATTCGGCTACCGTTCGCTCGACCCCGAAGGGCGCGAGCTGCCGAACAAGATCTACTTCGATCTCGCCACCTGGCACCTGATCAACACGGTCTACACGCCGAAGCGGCTCGGCGAGCTGAAGCTGATGAAGCACCTTTACCGGGACGTGCAGCAGTACGACCGGCTCACGAGCGTGGTCGAGCAGCGGCTCGGGCATGCGCTGATGGCGCGTGCGGAAGAAGCGAAGATCGGCGTCGCGGCGGGCGGGGAGACGATGATCGACCTGAACGACGTGGAAGAGGATCTGCAGATCGCATTCGATGCCGACCGGCTCGTCGACGCGAGCCGCGACGACACCGCACGCATCGTCGACGCCGCGCGCGAGACGGTGCGGCTGGCGGGCGTGGCGCCGCGCGATGTCGGCGCCCTGTATTTCACCGGCGGCTCGACGGGGCTCGCGTTCCTGTCGGGCGCGCTCGCAGGTGCATTCCCGGATGCGCAACCGGTATTCGGCGACCGTCTCGCGAGTGTCGCGACGGGCCTCGGCATTCACGCGCAGCGATTGTTCGGTTGAATGCGGGCGGCTGAAAGGCCGCGATGCCGGTCGACCGGCGCCGAAAAACAAAAAGCCCCGCCGAAGCGGGGCTTTTTTTCACGAATTATCGCGCCAAGCTTAGACCGGACGGATGTTCGCAGCTTGCAGACCCTTCGGGCCCGTCTTCACTTCGAATTCAACCTTCTGGTTTTCTTGCAGCGTCTTGAAGCCTTCGACGCGGATTTCCGAGAAGTGCGCGAACAGATCGTCGCCGCCGCCTTCCGGGGTGATGAAGCCGAAGCCCTTTGCGTCATTGAACCACTTGACGGTACCGGTTGCCATGTTACTTGTTCCTAAAAAGATAAAACGGGGCCGAGGCCCATGGGGTGCGGAAAATCAAGGAAGGGGTAATAGGACCAACCGGAGTACCGTTGATGGGCGAACTACGAAAGAACCAATTCACTCGCCACTTGAAATCCTGCGAAGTCCTTTATACGGCTTATCAACCGCGTGGTCAACCGTATTTCCATGGACTCAGGGTTATTGCGGAGATCAGGTTTACAAAGCTTGCAAACGATGCGAATTTTTTGTAGGGGCCGAACGATTTTGGCGCCACGTTTGAGGTGCAACCGTTAAACTACGCGCCGCGTGGACGGGTTGCCCCGATCGGGTGACACGCCCCCCCAAAATTGCGTGCGCGGTGCTGTCCGAGCCGATCCCGGACCGCGGGCCGACCATGCTTTTTGAGACACAGGAGAGGATGTGAAGAGTTCTATTCAACGGAACATCGGCCCGTTTGCATTGATGCTGACGGGGCTGGGTTCGATTATCGGCTCGGGCTGGCTGTTCGGCGCCTGGAAGGCCGCGAAGATTGCCGGTCCGGCGGCGATCTGCGCATGGATCATCGGCGCTGTCGTGATTCTCGCCATTGCACTGACTTACGCGGAATTGGGCGCGATGTTCCCCGAGTCGGGCGGCATGGTGCGCTACGCGCGCTACTCGCACGGTTCGCTGGTCGGTTTCATCAGTGCGTGGGCGAACTGGATCGCGATCGTATCCGTGATCCCGATCGAGGCCGAAGCGTCGATCCAGTACATGAGCACGTGGCCGTATCCGTGGGCGCACGCACTGTTCGTGAACGGCGAATTACAGACGCTCGGCCTGCTGTTGTCGGCCGTGCTGGTCGTCATCTACTTCATGCTGAACTACTGGGGCGTCAAGGCCTTTGCGCGGGCGAACACCGCGATCACGATCTTCAAGTTCCTGATCCCCGGCCTCACGATCCTCGGCCTGATGCTGACGAGCTTCCATTCGGAGAACCTCGGCACGGCATCGAATGCAAGCTTTGCGCCGTACGGCTGGTCGGCGGTGCTGACCGCGGTCGCGACGAGCGGCATCGTGTTCGCGTTCAACGGCTTCCAGAGCCCGGTGAACCTGGCCGGTGAAGCGCGCAACCCGTCGCGCAGCGTGCCGTTCGCGGTGATCACGTCGATCCTGCTCGCGCTCGTGATCTACGTGCTGCTGCAGATGGCGTATATCGGCTCGGTGAATCCGGCCGACGTTGCGAAGGGCTGGGCGCACTTCAACTTCTCGTCGCCGTTCGCGGAACTCGCGATCGCGCTGAACCTGAACTGGCTCGCGATCCTGCTGTATGTCGACGCGTTCATCAGCCCGAGCGGCACCGGTACGACCTACATGGCGACGACCACCCGCATGATCTACGCGATGGAGCGCAACAACACGATGCCGAAGATGTTCGGCAACGTGCACCCGATCTACGGCGTGCCGCGCCAGGCGATGTGGTTCAACCTGCTCGTGTCGTTCATCTTCCTGTTCTTCTTCCGCGGCTGGAGCTCGCTCGCGGCAGTGATCTCGGTGGCGACGGTGATTTCGTACCTGACCGGCCCGATCAGCCTGATGGCGCTGCGCCGTTCGGCGACCGACATCGAGCGTCCGCTGTCGATTCCGCTGATGAAGCTGATCGCCCCGTTCGCATTCGTCTGCGCGTCGTTGATCCTGTACTGGGCGAAGTGGCCGCTGACGGGCGAGATCATCCTGCTGATGATCGTCGCGCTGCCGGTGTACTTCTACTTCCAGGCGAAGTCGGGCTGGACCGGCTGGGGCGACGACCTGAAGGCTGCCTGGTGGCTGGTCGCGTACCTGCCGACGATGGCCGTGCTGTCGCTGATCGGCAGCAAGGAGTTCGGCGGCCACGGCGTGCTGCCGTACGGCTGGGACATGGTGGTCGTCGCGGCGATCTCGCTGGTGTTCTACTTCTGGGGCGTGAATACCGGCTACCGGACCAAGTATCTCGACGAGCGTGAATCGCACGACGAGATCCTCGAGGGGGTCGGTGCCTGACGCGTGACCTGCCGCCGGATTCGGCGGCGGCAGCAAGCAGCGTAAAAAAACCCGTCCGAGCGATGCTCGGGCGGGTTTTTTGTTGGGCGGTCGGCGGCTGCCGCCCGACCGCTCAGGCGGTCGTGCCGGCGAACACGTAGTTCGTCATCGCGAGCACGCGCTGGTACGTGCCGAGCGACTGGATGCCGAGCTGGTAGTCGTCGTCCGCCGCGCCGAGTGCCGTGAACACCGGCAGCAGATGCTCGTCGGTCGGATGCATCAGCGCCGCGTGCGGCGCCTGCCGGCGGTAGTCGAGCAGCGCGTCGACGTCGCGCGCGGCCAGCTTCGCCTCGAACCAGTCGGTGAATTCCGCGACGCGCGGGTCCGCATCCTCCGGTGCCGCACCGAAATCGGCGGCGCGCAGGTTGTGCGTGATCTGGCCGGAGCCGATCACCATCACGCCCTCGTCGCGCAGCGGTCGCAGCGCGCGGCCGAGCGCGAAGTGGTGGGCGGCATCCGCGCGCGGCTGGATCGACAGCTGCGCCACCGGCACGTCGGCTTCCGGGAACATCAGCAGCATCGGCACCCACGCGCCGTGGTCGAGGCCGTGCTCGGTCGTCGCGGTCTCGATGCCGGCCGCATTCAGGAGCCCAGCCGCGCGTTCGGCGACCTCGGGCGCGCCGGGCGCCGGGTAGCGGATGTCGTACAGCGCCTGCGGAAAGCCGTAGAAATCGTGGATCGTTTCCGGGTGCGCGGCGATGCTGGCGACGGGGCGTTGCGTACCCCAGTGCGCGGACAGCATCAGCACCGCGCGCGGGCGCGGCAATTCGGCGGCGAGGTGCGTGAACGCGCCGGACGGCAGCGTCGGGTCGATCGGCAGCGTCGGGGCGCCGTGGGACAGGTAGAGCGAAGGCAAGCGGTTCATGGTGGTGGCCTGCAGAGGGATTTGCCTGTGACTATAGGCGCGCACCGGATATTGATAAATCCGCGTTCTGGAATTTGATTGACGCTTGTTTGTTGATAATCCGGGCGGCGCCGTGCGCTTCACGGCAGCTGGACGCTGTATGCACGAAATTGAGTAAATTTCAGTGAAAATCGGCGCGGATGTGCGACGAACGGATCGTAGGGTGCTCGCTTACTGCGCGTGCCGGATACCGGCCCACGGCGTCGTCAGCGGTGCGCTGAGCGCGAACAGGTCGAGTACGCGTGTGACGGTCTGGTCGACGAGTTCCTCGATCGTCTTCGGCATCGCGTAGAACGCGGGCAGCGGCGGGAAGACGATGCCGCCCATTTCGGTGACGGCCGTCATGTTGCGCAGATGCGCAAGGTTGAACGGCGTTTCGCGCACCATCAGCACGAGGCGGCGGCGTTCCTTCAACGTGACGTCGGCTGCGCGCGTGATCAGGTTGTCGGACAGCCCGTGCGCGACGCTCGCGAGCGTTTTCATCGAGCAGGGCGCGATCACCATGCCGTCGGTCGCGAACGACCCCGATGCGATCGTCGCGCCGACGTCGCGCACCGAATGCACGACGTCCGCACGGCTTTCGACATCCGCCTTCGACAGCTTCAGTTCGTGCTGGATGTTGAGCCAGCCGGCGTTCGAAATCAGCAGGTGCGTTTCGACGCCGCCGGCGGCGCGCAGCAGGTCGAGCAGCCGGACGCCGTAGATCGCGCCGGTGGCGCCGGTGATCGCGACGATCAGCCGGCGTGGCGGCGCGCTGGGAGATGCCATCGAAAGGAGGGGCGTATTACGCGGCGGCGAACAGTTGCTGCAGTTCGCCCGACTGGTACATCTCCATCATGATGTCCGAGCCGCCGATGAATTCGCCCTTCACGTAGAGCTGCGGGATGGTCGGCCAGTTCGAGAATGCCTTGATGCCCTGGCGGATCTCGTCGTCTTCGAGGACGTTGACCGTCTTGAACTGGTCGACGCCGCAGGCTTTCAGCACCTGGACGGCGCGGCCCGAAAAGCCGCACATCGGGAATTGTGCGTTGCCCTTCATGAAGAGCACGACCTGGTTTTCGTCGACGATTTGCTTGATGCGTTGTTGGGTGTCCATGACTGACCTTGCGTTAGCGGGGCGTTAGATCGAAATGATAGCGGATTTCAACCGGGCGGGCCGGGCATCAGCCCGGCAGGCGCCCGCCTGTCGTGCGTTCGATGGCGGCCAGATCGGCAAGCGATTCGACCGCGACGAAGCCGTGCGAGGCGAGCACCGCGCGTACGGCCTCGGCCTGGTCGTAGCCATGCTCGATCCAGAGCGTGCCGCCCGGTTTCAGATAAGAGCCGGCGCCCACGACGATCGTGCGGATCGCGCTGAGGCCGTCGGCATCGTCGGTCAGTGCGCCGCGCGGCTCGAAACGCAGGTCGCCCTGCTCGAGGTGCGGATCGTGCTGCGCGATGTACGGCGGGTTGCTGACGATCGCGTCGAATGCGAGCGCCGGATCGAGCGCGGCGTACCAGTCGCTCTGCAGCCAGTGCAGCGGGCCGCCGGGGCGGCGCGCGTCGAGCAGCTTGCCGGCGTTGCGTTGTGCGACCTCAAGGGCGGCCGGCGAACGGTCGAGCGCCCACACGCGTGCATCGGGACGCTCGGCGGCGATCGATACGGCGATCGCGCCGCTGCCCGTGCCGAGATCGAGCACGGCCGGATGCGGCAGCCCGTCGATCGCATCGAGTGCGGCTTCGACGAGCAGTTCGGTTTCAGGACGCGGGATCAGCACGTCGGGCGTCACGTCGAACGGGCGGCCGAAGAATTCGCGCATCCCGACGAGCTGCGCGACCGGTTCGCCGGCCAGGCGGCGCGCCTCGAGCGCGCGGTAGCGTTCGACCGCGGCCGCGTCGAGCGGCGCGTCGCCGCGCGTGATCAACTGCGTGCGGGTCCAGCCGAGCGCGTGCGCGAGCAACACGCGCGCATCGACCGCGTCGAGCGGCGACGCGCGCAGCAGTTCGTCGGCGGTGGTGTCGGGCATCGCGGCCTCAGTCGGCATCGCCGAGCGACGCGAGCAGTTCGGCCTGGTGTTCGCTGACCAGCGCGCTGATCAGTTCGTCGAGGTCGCCGTCCATGAGTGCTTCGAGCCGGTACAACGTCAGGTTGATCCGGTGGTCGGTCATCCGGCCCTGCGGGAAGTTGTACGTGCGGATCCGCTCCGAGCGGTCGCCGGAGCCGATCAGGCTCTTGCGCGTCGCGGCTTCCTTCGCGTGCTGCTCGTGATACTGCTTGTCCTTGATGCGCGCGGCGAGCACCTTCAGTGCGCGATCCTTGTTCTTGTGCTGCGAACGGTCGTCCTGGCACTCGACGACGATCCCGGTCGGAATGTGCGTGACGCGCACCGCCGAATCGGTCTTGTTGATGTGCTGGCCGCCCGCGCCGGATGCGCGGAACGTGTCGATCCGCAGGTCGGCCGGATTGATCTCGACCTCGCCGATTTCGTCGGCTTCCGGCATCACCGCGACCGTGCACGCGGACGTGTGGATGCGCCCCTGCGTTTCGGTGGCCGGCACGCGCTGCACGCGATGGCCGCCCGATTCGAACTTCAGGCGTGAATACGCGCCCTGGCCCGCGATCCGCACGATCACTTCCTTGTAGCCGCCGAGATCCGACGCGCTCTCCGACATCATTTCGACCTGCCAGCGCTGGCGTTCCGCGAAGCGCAGGTACATGCGCAGCAGGTCGCCGGCGAACAGCGCCGATTCGTCGCCGCCCGTGCCCGCACGGATTTCGAGGAAGATGTTGCGGTCGTCGTTCGGATCCTTCGGCAACAGCATCTTCTGCAGCTCGGTCTCGAGGCGGGTCATGCGCTCGCGTGCGCTGCGGATTTCGTCTTCCGCGAAGTCGCGCATCGACAGATCGCCGAGCAGTTCCTGTGCAGCCGTCTCGTCGCTGCGCGACTGGCGCCACAGCGCGTACTGTTCGACCACCGGGCCGAGTTCCGCATGTTCACGCGTGAGCTTGCGGTACTGGTCGAGGTCGGCCGTGACGTTTTCGCGGCTCAACAGGTCGTTCAGTTCGGCCAGCCGTGTGGACAGCTGGTCGAGCTTGCGTTGCATGCTCGTCTTCATGGTGTGGAGCGGCGCTCCCGGGCAAGGGGTATTCGGAAAGGATAGGCCGGCGCGCGGCCGGCGGCAGGGCGATTGGCGGCGCTAGTGGCCGGACTGGTCGTTCGAGCGCGGGGCGTGCTGGTAGAAGCCGCGCATCAGGTCGATCAGCGAATCGCGATCGGCGCCGTTCACGCGGTTGAGCGCGCTCGTCGGGCCGTGGATCAGCTTGTTGGTCAGCGCTTGCGACAGCGCTTCGAGCACGGCGGCCGGATCGTCGCCGCGCGCGAGCAGCTTCTGCGCCTTGTCGACTTCGGCCCGGCGCAGTGCGTCGGCCTGCGTATGCATGTGACGGATCACCGGCACGACGCTGCGCGTGTCGAGCCATTGCATGAAATTCTGCACGCGCGTTTCGATGATCGTTTCGGCCTGCGCGACCGCAGCCTGGCGCGAGGCATTGCCTTCGCGCACGATCGCGCCGAGATCGTCGACGGTGTAGAGGAACACGTCCTTCAGCTTGCCGACTTCGGGCTCGATGTCGCGCGGCACCGCGAGGTCGACCATGAAGATCGGCCGGTGGCGGCGTGCCTTCACTGCGCGCTCGACTGCGCCGAGGCCGATGATCGGCAGCGTCGACGCCGTGCACGACACGATGATGTCGAATTCGTGCATGCGGGTCGGCAGGTCGGCGAGCGGCATCGCACGGCCGTTGAAGCGTTCGGCGAGCCGCTGGCCGCGTTCGGCCGTGCGGTTCGCGACGACGAGTTCGCGCGGGCCTTGCGCGGCGAAGTGCGTCGCGCACAGCTCGATCATTTCGCCGGCGCCGATGAACAGCACGCGCTGATCCGACACCTTTTCGAAGATCCGTTGCGCGAGGCGCACCGCGGCGGCGGCCATCGACACCGACTGCGTGCCGATTTCGGTCGTACCGCGCACTTCCTTCGCTACCGCGAACGTGCGCTGGAACAGCTGGTTCAGATAGGTGCCGAGTGCGCCGGCTTCCGTCGCGGTGCGGACGGCGTCCTTCATCTGGCCCAGAATCTGCGTTTCGCCCAGCACCATCGAATCGAGGCCGGATGCGACGCGAAACGCGTGCCGGACCGCTTCCGACTGCGGCAGCGCATAGACGTGCGGCGCGAGTTCGTCGACCGGGATCCGGTGATACTCCGACAGCCAGCGGATCGCGCCTTCGCGTGCCGCGCGATCGTCGGTCGCGCAATACAGTTCGGTGCGGTTGCAGGTGGAGAGGATCGCCGCTTCGGGCGTATTGGGCGCCTGGGGGCCGAGAAACACGTTCTTGAACGTGACGAGAGCCGGCTTGATCTGCTCGAGCGGAAACGCCACGCGTTCGCGCAAGGCGACAGGCGCAGTGTGGTGATTGATTCCGATCGTGAGGAGTTGCATATCGAGGGCTATCGTTTAGCCCCATATTATAGCGTTTCAGCGATTTCCTCACTCGCCGCATACCGGGCATCAGCGTGGCGGGGCCGGGAATTTGGGGGCTCGATCGGCACGCGGTCGAGCTGATAGCCGTAGCCGTAGAGCGGCAGCAGCCGGTAGCCGCGCTCCGGAAGCAGCCGTAATTTGCTGCGCAGCCGGGACGCATGGGTATCGAGCGTGCGCGACTTCATGTCGCGGCGGCGCGCCCACACCGTTTCGAGGATATGGGCGCGCGACACCGGCCGCGACAGGTTCGTGAACAGCAGCTGCGCGAACCGGAACTCCTTCGGTGTGAGTGAAACGATTGCGTCGTCGAAGCGAACGAGGCAGTGGGTGGCGTCGAAAGCGTATTCGCCATACATTTCGCGCGAGCGGTTGGGTGGCCGGCGGACGCCGGCGCGCCGGCTCAGCGCGTTGACGCGCGCGAGCAGCTCGGGCCCGCTCACGGGGCGTACGAGGCAATCGTCGGCGCCCGCGTGCAGGCACGATACGATTTCGCTCTCGCGCGGCAGCAGCATCACGGCGATGGCCGGCAGCCCCGGCAGGACCGTCTGCGCACGCGGGATGACTTCCTCGGCCGGCTGGTCGCCGGCCCAGTGGCCGGTGATCAGCATGTCGCACGTGTTGTCGGTGGCGAGCCACTCGAACAACGCCGCGCTGGACGGAAACGCGTGGCACACATGACCGCCCGCAAAGAGCAGGCGGTTCAGGAGCGCGGCATGGCGCGCGTCCGGATCGATCAGAGCGATTCGCATGAGAATTTCTTCAATACGGCAGCCGGCGCGCGCTTGCCATAACGTCGAGTCGGCCCCTACACTCGAATGTTGGCGGCACCCGGCTGGTCTCGGGTTCGATGGATGAATCGATGCTAGCCGCTGGCAACGTTCACGCCTATGGGACGAATCTGAATTTATAGAAGGCGTCGAATGAACTGGTTTGGAATCCTTGTCCTGGGAGCGGCCGTCGGGCTGTTCGGCCGATGGCTGCACCCGATGCGGCGCACGGGCCGGCCGGCATGGTGGATCGCGGTGCTCGCCGGCATCGTCGGCGCGGGCGCGGCCCGCATGGCCGGCAATCTCTCGGGACTGTTTTACGATGGCGAGACGCTCGAATGGCCGGTCTGCACCGGTGTCGCGTTCCTCGTCGTAGCCGTGACGGTTACGCTGTCGGCCCGTCGCTGAATGTTCTCAGGTGAAATCATGAATGCCCGTCTTCCCGAAGTCTCGCCGGTGCCGGCCCGCCTCGCGCTGCTGCGTGGCGCCATGGCCCGCGAGGACCTGGCCGCCTATCTCGTGCCGTCCGCCGATCCCCATCTGTCCGAGTATCTGCCGGAGCGCTGGCAGGCTCGTCGCTGGCTGTCCGGCTTCACGGGCTCGGTCGGCACGCTGGTCGTGACCGCGGATTTCGCGGGGTTGTGGGTCGACAGCCGCTACTGGGTACAGGCCGATGCCGAACTGGCCGGCACGGGCGTGCAACTGATGAAGATGACGGGCGGGCAGCAGAGCGCGCCGCACGTCGACTGGCTCGCGCAGAACGTGGCGGCAGGGGCGACGGTCGGCGTCGACGGCGCCGTGCTGGGTGTCGCGGCCGCACGCGGGCTGACGGGCGCGCTGAACGCACGCGGCATCGCGCTGCGCACCGATCTCGACCTGCTCGACGCGATCTGGCCCGAGCGGCCGGGGCTGCCCGGCGATGCGGTGTTCGAGCACGCGGCGCCGCAGGCCGATACGACGCGCGCGAGCAAGCTGGCCGAAGTGCGCCGCGCGATGGACGCGCAGGGTGCGCAATGGCATTTCGTGTCGACGCTCGACGATCTCGCATGGCTGTTCAACCTGCGCGGCGCCGACGTCAACTTCAATCCCGTATTCGTTGCGCACGCAATGATCGGCGCTGATCGCGCGACGTTGTTCGTCGCCGACGGCAAGGTGTCGCCGGCGCTGGCCGCGTCGCTCGCGAAGGATGGTGTCGACGTGCGCGCCTACGACGCCGCGCGCGCCGCGCTCGCGTCGCTGCCGGACGGCGCGACGCTGCTGATCGACCCGCGCCGCGTGACGTTCGGCACGCTCCAGGCCGTGCCGGCCGGCGTGAAGCTCGTCGAGGCCGTGAATCCGTCGACGTTCGCGAAGTCGCGCAAGACGTCCGCCGAGATCGAGCACGTGCGCGTGACGATGGAACACGACGGCGCCGCGCTCGCGGAATTCTTCACGTGGTTCGAGCAGGCGGTGAACCGCGAGACGATCACCGAGCTGACGATCGAGGAAAAGCTCACGGCCGCCCGCGCCCGGCGCCCCGGCTATGTGTCGGCGAGCTTCGCGACGATTGCGGGCTTCAACGCGAACGGCGCGATGCCGCACTACCACGCGACGCCGGCGTCGCACGCGACGATCGCCGGCGACGGCCTGCTGCTGATCGATTCGGGCGGCCAGTACGTGACGGGCACGACCGACATCACGCGTGTCGTGCCGGTCGGCACCCTCAGCGACCTGCAGCGGCGCGATTTCACGATCGTGCTGAAGTCGATGATGGCGCTGTCGCGCGCACGCTTCCCGCGCGGCATCCGCTCGCCGATGCTCGACGCGATCGCGCGCGCACCGATGTGGGCGGCCGGGCTCGACTACGGCCACGGCACGGGGCATGGCGTCGGCTACTTCCTGAACGTGCACGAAGGCCCGCAGGTGATCTCGCACTACGCGCCGGCCGAGCCGCACACGGCGATGGAAGAGGGCATGATCACGTCGATCGAGCCGGGCGTGTATCGACCCGGCCAGTGGGGCATCCGGATCGAGAACCTGGTCGTGAACCGCGCGGCCGGGCAGACGGAATTCGGCGATTTCCTCGCATTCGAGACGCTGACGCTGTGCCCGATCGACACGCGCTGCGTGCTGATCGAGATGCTGCACGACGACGAGCGCGCATGGCTGAACACGTATCACGCGACGGTGCGCGAGCGTGTCGGCCGGCACCTGAGCGGCGATGCGAAGGCGTGGCTCGACGCGCGCACGCAGCCGATCTGACACGACACGCGATAACGGCCGAACGACACAACCGAGGGCAGGCAATGGCGGACACCGCAGTGATCGTGGTCGACATGCAGCGCGGGCTGGTGGAGCGGGCGCGGCCCGCTTACCGGCTCGACGATGTGGTATCGGGCATCAACCGGCTGACGGCGGCGGCGCGTGCGGCGAACGCGCCCGTGTGCTTCGTGCAGCACGACGGCGATGCGGACGACGACATCGTGCCCGGCACGCCGGGTTGGGAGCTGCATGCGGGGCTGGTTGTCGGGAACGACGACTGGCGTGTGCGCAAGCAGGTGAGCGATTCGTTTCACGACACGCCGCTCGCGGCGCAACTCGACCGCCACGGCATCCGTTCGGTGCTGATCTGCGGTTATGCGACCGAGTTCTGCGTCGATTCGGCCGCGCGCCGCGCGGCGCTGCTCGGCTACCGGACGACGGTCGTGTCCGATCTGCACACGACGAACGAGCGCACGCACCTGTCGGCCGCGCAGATCGTCGCGCACCATCACTTCGTATGGCAAAGCAATTCGCTGTCGGGTAACCCGGTGACGCCGCGTCCGCTCGCGGACGTCCTTTCGACGGAGTTCGCATGACGATCAAGGCCGTGGTGTTCGATTTCGGCGGCGTGCTGATCGACTGGAGCCCCGAGTACCTTTACCGGGAGTTGATTCCCGACGACGCGGAGCGTCGCTGGTTTCTCACGCATGTGTGCGCGATGGACTGGGTGATCCGCCAGGACGGCGGGCAGACGATCGAGGAAGGCACGGCCGAGCTCGTCGCGAAGTTTCCGGAGCACGAGGCGCTGATCCGCGCGTTCTACGCGCGCTGGCACGAAATGATCGGCGGCGTGCTCGAAGAGGGCGCCGCGCTCGTCGATCGACTTGAAGCGCAGGGGATGCCGCTGTTCGGCCTGACGAACTGGTCCGCGCAGACGTTTCCGTATGCGTGGGACAACTTCCCGGTGCTGCGGCGTTTCAAGGAGATCGTCGTGTCGGGTCGTGTGAAGCTCGTGAAGCCCGATCCGGCGATCTACCGCGAGATGCATGCGCGGATCGAACCGCACCTGCCGGGCATCGCGTCGCACGAACTCGTATTCATCGACGACAACGCGAAGAACGCCGCGGCCGCGACGGCGCTCGGCTGGCACGGCATTCATCACACGAGTGCGGCGACGACCGAGGCGCGGCTGCGCGAACTGGGCGCGCTCGCGTAAGCGGCGGGCGAGCAGCCCGCCATCGGATAAAAAAAGCGGGCCAGCGGCCCGCTTTTTTGTTGTCACGCTTCCTGAAGCGGCCCCCCCTCGGCGACCGGCCCCGCGTTGCCGCGGCGCCGGGCACCCGTGCCGTGCCGGTCAGCGGCTGATCGGCTTGTAGCGCAGGCGCTTCGGCTTCGCGGCTTCCTCGCCGAGGCGTGCACGCTTGTCGGCTTCGTACTCCTGGTAGTTGCCGTCGAAGAACGTGACCTGCGAATCGCCTTCGAACGCGAGGATGTGCGTCGCGATCCGGTCGAGGAACCAGCGATCGTGCGAGATCACCATCACCGAGCCCGCGAATTCGAGCAGCGCGTCTTCCAGCGCGCGCAGCGTTTCGACGTCGAGGTCGTTCGACGGTTCGTCCAGCAGCAGCACGTTGCCGCCCGAGATCAGCGTCTTTGCGAGGTGCAGGCGGCCGCGTTCACCGCCGGACAGGTTGCCGACGATCTTCTGCTGGTCGCCGCCCTTGAAGTTGAAGCGGCCGATGTACGCACGCGACGGCGTTTCGTACTTGCCCACCGTCAGCACGTCGGCGCCGCCCGAGATTTCCTCGAACACCGTCTTCGTGCCGTCGAGCGCGTCGCGGCTCTGGTCGACGTACGCGAGCTTCACGGTCGGCCCCATCACGACTTCGCCCGAATCCGGCTGTTCCTTGCCGGTCAGCATCTTGAACAGCGTCGACTTGCCGGCGCCGTTCGGGCCGATGATGCCGACGATCGCGCCGGCCGGGATCTTGAAGCTCAGATTGTCGATCAGCAGACGGTCGCCGAACGACTTGCTGACGTTCTTGAACTCGATCACTTCATTGCCGAGGCGTTCGCCGGCCGGAATGAAGATTTCCTGCGTTTCGTTGCGCTTCTGGTATTCCTGGCTGCTCAGCTCCTCGAAGCGCGCGATACGCGCCTTCGACTTCGCCTGGCGGCCCTTCGGGTTCTGGCGCACCCACTCCAGTTCCTTCTTGATCGCCTTCTGGCGCGCCGATTCCGACGCTTCTTCCTGCTTCAGGCGCTCTTCCTTCTGGTCGAGCCAGCTGCTGTAGTTGCCCTTCCACGGAATGCCGTGGCCGCGGTCGAGTTCGAGAATCCACTCGGCCGCGTTGTCGAGGAAGTAGCGATCGTGGGTGACCGCGACGACGGTGCCCGGGAAGCGCACCAGGAACTGCTCGAGCCAGTCGACCGATTCCGCGTCGAGGTGGTTGGTCGGCTCGTCGAGCAGCAGCATGTCGGGTTTTTCGAGCAGCAGCTTGCACAGCGCGACGCGGCGCTTTTCACCGCCCGACAGGTGTTCGATCTTGGCGTCCCACGACGGCAGGCGCAGTGCGTCGGCGGCCACTTCGAGCTGCTGCTCGGGGCTGCCGCCGTCGCTCGACGCGAGGATCGCTTCGTACTTCGCCTGCTCGGCTGCGAGCGCGTCGAAGTCGGCGTCCGGCTCTGCGTACGCCGCGTAGATTTCCTCGAGTTTCTTGTTGGCCTGGAACAGGTCGCCGAGGCCTTCCTCGACGGCTTCGCGCACCGTCTTCGTCGGGTCGAGCTGCGGCTCCTGCGGCAGGTAGCCGATGTTCAGGTTCGGCATCGGCGTGGCTTCGCCTTCGATGTCCTTGTCGACGCCCGCCATGATGCGGATCAGCGTCGACTTGCCCGAGCCGTTCAGGCCGAGCACGCCGATCTTCGCGCCGGGAAAGAACGACAGCGAGATGTCCTTCAGGATCTGGCGCTTGGGCGGCACGATCTTGCCGACCCGGTTCATCGTGAAAACGTATTGGGCCATTTCGGTGTGAAAGTCAGAAGTGGTTGAGACTGCCGCGCAGCGCGTGGGCGTGGCGGCGTCGGGTGATTCGGTACGGAGCGTGCCGCGCGAGGCGCGGCGGCGTCGCCGCGTGTGGGCGGCGCGAGCGGCTATTGTACTTCGCCGCCGAGTGTCGCTGACAGCGGCGGAGTGCTGCAGCGGTCCGGATTGGCCATTCGGCCGAGGCTACAGCCACGCGGCGACGCCGCCGTGCCCCGAGCACGTGCCGCGGCGGTGACGGCTGAAGCTGTACGTGCCGTCGCGGCAGCGCGCGCTCGCACCGTCGGGCACGCGGCCCGACTTCGAATGCGCGGGGGCGTGCACGGTTTCGCCGTCGCGGTTGCGATACGTGTCGTGGCGGTCGAGATCGGCTTCGTTGCTGTAGCCGGTCGGTGCGCGATACGCGTGTGCCGGAAGGGGCAGCGCGGCGCACGCGACGAAAAATGCGGCGGACAGCGTCGCGACGCGTGTCGCGCGGCGGAGCAGGGCGGGCATGGTCTCTCTCGGTCTATTGTTATCGGTGCCGGGCCGCATGTTAGCCGATCGGCAGAGGAAGCGCGCCGTGACGCAGGGCGCTACGCCGCGCCGGACATCGATGCCGCACCGTCGGCCAGTGCGGCGTCGAGGATCCATCGGCGAAAGGCGGCAACCTTTGGCCGTTCCGCGTGATGCGGCGGATAGACGAGGTAGTACGCGAAATCGTCGAGCCACGCGACGTCGGCGAGCTGCACGAGCCGGCCGCTTGCCAGCTCGCCGCGCACCATCGCGGCCGGCAGCAGCCCGGCGCCCTGGCCGGCGACGATCGCCTGCAGCAACAGGCCCGAGTCGTCGAACGCGGGGCCGCGCGGCGGGCCAAAATCGTCGATCCGCTGCGCGCCGAACCAGATGCGCCAGCCCTTGCGCTCGGCGTCGTGCAACTGCGGCCAGCCGACGAGCTCGGCCGGCGTCGCCGGCATGCCGAGCCGCGCGACGAGTTCGGGCGATGCGAGCGCGACGATCTCCACCGTCAGCAGGCGCTCGCTGCACAGCCCGATGTAGCGCCCGAGGCCATGACGGATCGCGACGTCGACGCCGTCGCGCGAGAAGTCCGCCAGTGCATGGCTCGTGACGACCTGCAGGTCGACGTCCGGGCAAGCCTCCCGGAACTGCGCGAGGCGCGGGACGAGCCACGCGGATGCGAAGAACGGCGTGACGCTCACCGTTAGCACGCCGCTGTCGGCCGCACCCGACACGCGCTGCGACGCATCGGCGATCTGCCGGAACGCGTTGCGCACCGGCGGCAGGTAGTCGCGGCCGGCGGCCGTGAGCAGGATGCCGCGGTTGACGCGCTCGAACAGCTGTACGCCGAGATGCGTCTCGAGCGTGCGGATCATCTGGCTTACCGCGCCGGGCGTGACCGACAGCTCCTCGGCGGCCGCCTTCACCGACAGGTGGCGGGCGGCCGCTTCGAATGCGCGCAGCGGGTTGAGAGGCGGCAAGCGGGAACGGTTCATTCAGTTTTTCTAAATCGAAAGTCCGACGAAATATCGTTTGAGACGATGCATATGCGCGAGTACCGTTGACGCATCGGATCGCATGCTGCGCGACTGCCTGTCGGCAGCCGATGCGATCAACATAGTTCAACTATATCCAAGAGGCAATCCGGACGCCGACCGGCGGCCGGGGAACCTGAGAGGAGCATCGTCATGAACCGCCCGGGCGCATCGCGCGTTTTCTACGGCTGGTACGTGGTGGCGGCCGCGTTTGCCGTCACGTTCGTCGGTTTCGGCAGCGCATACACGTTCAGCGCCTTCGTCGAGTCGCTGCAGCGGGATTTTGCCGCGTCGCGCGGGCAGATCTCGCTCGTGTTTTCGCTCGCCGGCTTCCTGTATTTCGGTTTCGGCATCGTCAGCGGGCCGCTGGCCGACCGCTTCGGCTCGCGGCGGCTCGCCGTCGCCGGGATGTTGCTGGCGGGCATCGGGCTCGCGGCTGCCGGCGCCGCGCATACGCTGGTGCAGGTCTACGTCGCGTACGGGCTCGGTGTCGGTCTCGGCGTCGGCTGCGCGTACGTGCCGGCTGTCGGCGCCGTGCAGCGATGGTTCGTGCGCCGGCGCGGCTTCGCGTCGGGGCTCGCGGTCGCCGGGATCGGCGTCGGCACGCTGGTGATGCCGCCGCTCGCGTCCGCGCTGATCGCGCACGTCGGCTGGCGCGGCGCGTATTTCACGCTGGCCGTGATCGCGGTCGTGATCGGCGCGGGGATGGCGTTGCTGATCGAAAACGATCCGCGCGGGCGGGGGCTGCTGCCGGACGGAGAGGCGGCGCATGAGCCCGTCGAGGGCGGCGGCGCGAAGGCCACCGCGCGCGATGCGGGGCCTTCGGTGTCCGGTGCGGCCGCTAGTCGCAAGCCGGCTGCCGGCGCGACGGTGCGCGAAGCCGTCACGTCGCGCTCGTTCGCGAGCCTCTACGCGGCATGCCTCATCTGCTCGTTCGGCGTGTTCGTCCCGTTCGTTCATCTCGTGCCGTACGCGCTCGATCATCGCGTCTCGTCATCGACGGCCGTGCTGCTGCTCGGCGCGATCGGCGTCGGCAGCACGGCCGGCCGCTTCTTCCTCGGCGGCCTCGCCGACCGCTTCGGCCGCCGCACCTCGCTGCTCGCGATGTTCGCGGGCATGGCCGTCGCGCTCGTCGCATGGGCCGGCGCCGGCACCGTCGCCACGCTTGCCGCGTTCGCACTCGTCTTCGGCGTGTTCTACGGCGGCTGGGTCGCGGTGCTGCCGGCGGTGGTGATGGACTATTTCGGCGGCCGCAACGTGAGCGGGATCATCGGCGTGCTCTATACCAGCGTCGCATTCGGCACGCTGATCGGGCCGACCGCGGCCGGCTTCATCTACGACGCGGGAGGCGGCTATCTCGTGCCGATCCTGGCCAGTGCCGCCGCGAATGCGATCGCGTTCGCGATCGTCGCGACGACGGGGGGCGCGTCGACGGCCGCACATGCGGCGCGCGGATAAGCGCACTTCCCACGGCACGGCTTCGCGAATTCCGGTACGGTGGCCGGATCGTGAACCGAAGGCATCCAGCCGGGAGGCCCCGTGACATTCGACGAAGTTCGGCAGATCGCACTGGCTTGGCGCGGCGTCGAGGAAGGCACGTCATACGGCACGCCCGCACTCAAGGTGAAGGGCAAGATGCTCGCGCGGCTGCGCGAGGACGGCGACACGCTCGTCGTAAAAGGCGTCGGCCCCGACGAGCGCGCGTGGCTGATCGAATCGGAACCCGACGTGTATTACGTGACGGATCACTACGTCGGCTGGCCGATCGTGCTGGTGCGACTGTCGGCGGCCCATCCGGACGCCGTGAAAAACCTGCTTCTGCGAGAATGGCAGGCCGTCGTCCCCGCCAAATGGCGTGACGAGATGGCGAACGGCACGCACTGACGCGCCGCCGGTTGCGACTGGCTGACCCGGTGTCGCCAGGTGCTTTCGGCGCTCGCGAGTCGCCACGGACGGTACAAGCGTTGCATCGATCGATGTCGATGCAACAAGTGGTTCCATCGAAATTCTTCAATTGGTTCTTAGTGAAGAACCGTTTGGTGCTTACACTCCTTCGCTTCGAAGGCAGCTGACGAAAGCCGACGGAAAGGGCGCACGCGATGCGCCGGCGCCCCGTGTGCCGCATCGCACCCGCAGCTTCGCAGACTGCGTCGCGACCCGTTCCGGAACGGCCCCCGATCCGGCTGCGCGCCTGCACCCATGCAGGCGCCGCATCCGGCCCGGCTCAAGAACGACAATCCCCCGTTGCTGCCTTCACGCGATACCCGGCCATACCGGAACCGTTTTTTGGAGAGAGACAGATGAGTGGAAGCAACACAGGCCTTGGTACGGGCCTGAAGCAGCGGCACGTGACGATGATGTCGATTGCCGGCGTGATCGGCGCGGGCCTGTTCGTCGGCTCCGGCCACGCCATCGCGGAAGCCGGCCCGGCGTCGATCCTTGCGTATGCGATCGCAGGGGTGCTGGTCGTGCTCGTGATGCGCATGCTCGGCGAGATGGCAGTCGCCCATCCGGACAGCGGTTCGTTCTCCACCTATGCCGATCGCGCGATCGGCCACTGGGCCGGTTTCTCGATCGGCTGGCTGTACTGGTGGTTCTGGGTGCTCGTGATCCCGATCGAGGCGACTGCCGCCGCGACCATCCTCAATGCATGGTTTCCTGGCGTTGCAACCTGGGTCTTCGCGCTCGGCATCACGCTGGTGCTGACGGTGACCAACCTCTTCTCGGTCAAGAACTACGGCGAATTCGAATTCTGGTTCGCGCTGATCAAGGTTGTCGCGATCGTCGTGTTCCTGTGCATCGGCGGGGCGGCGATCGTCGGCATCATCCCGGCGCCGGCCGTATCGGGCGTGTCGAACCTGTTCGTGCATGACGGCTTCATGCCGCACGGCGCTGGCGCCGTGCTCGCGGCGATGCTGACGACGATGTTCTCGTTCCTCGGCACCGAGATCGTGACGATCGCGGCCGCCGAATCGGACAACCCGCAACGCCAGATCGTGCGTGCGACGAATTCGGTGATCTGGCGTATCACGCTGTTCTATCTCGGCTCGATTCTCGTCGTCGCGGCCATCGTGCCGTGGAACGACCCGCTGCTGCCGAAGCACGGCTCGTATCAGCGCGCGATGGAGCTGATCGGCGTCCCGAACGCGAAGGCGATCATCGACGTGATCGTGCTGGTGTCGGTCGCGAGCTGCCTGAACTCGGCGCTGTACACCGCGTCGCGAATGCTGTTCTCGCTGTCCAAGCGCAAGGATGCGCCCGCGTTCCTCCACCGCACCGATTCGACCGGCACGCCGCGCGCGGCCGTGCTCGCGTCGACCGCGTTCGGTTTCGTGACCGTGATCGCGAACTACCTGATGCCAGAGCAGGTGTTCGGCTTCCTGCTGGCGACGTCGGGCGCGATCGCGCTGCTCGTGTATCTCGTGATCGCGATCTCGCAGCTGCGGATGCGCAAGACGCTCGAATCGACCGGCGCGGACCTGACGCTGCGGATGTGGTTGTTCCCGTGGCTCACGTGGGCGGTGATCCTGTTCATCTGCGGCACGCTGACCGTGATGCTCGTGAGCGAGGATCACCGGATGGAAGTGGGGGCGACGGCTGTACTCGCGTTGATCGTGTTGTTGGCGTCGTGGCTGAACAAGCGTGGTCGCGACGCGCAGGCGAGCGAAGGGCGGCGCGTGTCGGCGACGTGATGGCGTGAAGTGTGGCGGGCGGAAAGCCCGCGTCACGAAAAATGGCCCGATCGGCGTTTGCCGGTCGGGCCATTTGCTTTTGGCATTATCCAATGCGGCGGAAAATGTGGACCGCGATCTTGTGTGAGGGGGCAAGAAGCAAGACGAAACTAGCGCGTAATAATCGAACTCGTCTGATTTCATCAACACAGACATGCTCGTACATTGATTGCTTCGATTACCGAGGTGAATCGATGGGCAAATCAATTTGGCCTCCTTTGTTGATGGTCGGCATTATCGGGCAGAGCCTGATATCCAATTGCGCGATCGATACGCCTTGTCGTTCGTCGACTGTATCGAGGTCGAAACAATGACTGAGCGTTCGACTGCTCGCGTCGGCATAGCTTTCTCCGCCCGCGACGGATTCCAGCTCAAGGGAACCTATTTCCCGGCGGCCGAGGGTGATCGTTCCCCCGTGCTCATCTGCCCTGCGACAGGAATCCGGCAATCCTTTTATTTCCCGTTTGCAGACTGGCTACGCAAAGAGGGCCACTCGACGTTTGTATTCGACTATCGGGGAATCGGCGCGTCGCTTGATACGGAGCACGTCCGCCAGTCCCGAGCGCGGAAACAGGACTGGGGGCAGTTCGACATGCCTGCGGCGCTCGACTGGCTTCTTGGCGAAACCGGTGTGCGCGGCGCACATTTGATCGGGCATAGCGCAGGCGCACAACTGGTCGGCCTGATGCCGAATCACGCATCCATTCGTTCGCTATGCGCCATCTCGGCGTCTTCCGGGTATGTCGGCAACATTCGCTGGCCAAAGCGTTTCGCGGCCTTGCTGCTTGCGCATATGTACGTGCCGATTTCCGTTCGATTGCTCGGTTACGTTCCGGCCAGGGTACTCGGTTGGGGTGATGATCTGCCGCCGTGCGTCGGACTTCAGTGGGCCCGATGGTGCCGTCGGCCGGGATATGTGGCGAACGAATTCGGAGTAGGGGTGGCACGCCACTACTACGACGAATTTATCGCTCCCGTCACCGTTGTGGCCGCAACCGACGACCCGCTTGCCACGCCGGCCAATATTGCAGACTGGCTGCGCCTGTTGCCGAGAGCCAAGTCCGACGTTCACTTCATCCATCCAGAAAATCCCGACGGCCGAGCAATTGGCCACGTCGGCATGTTCCGCCGCGAGCATTCGTCGCTGTGGCCGGAACTCACCAGAGGGTTGCTGCGCTGACGGAGCGCGTCGTTTGCATCCTCGCATCAGGAGACCACGATGGATGATTCAATTGAAATGAAATTGCGCTTCAAGGCCGTCAGAAATGAGGCGAAGGAGACGCGCGCGTCGCTTTACCATCTCACGAATCAATGCAACCTACGTTGCAAGGGCTGCTGGTTTTTCGAGAACGAATTCGATACGGCATCGCAAGAGTTGAGCGATGCGATTCGCCTTGAGCAGCGTGTGAGGGAGGAAGCTGCGCGCGGGATCAACGCGCCGCTATTGATTGGCGGCGAGCCTGCATTGCACCTCGATCGGATACGGATGTTCCGGAAATACATGCCGAAAGTGTCAGTGTCGACGAATGGACTTCGAAAAATCCCGTATGAAGGATTCGAGGACATCACCATCGCGATCTCCGTATTTGGCGGCGGGCCACTCGACGATGAATTGCGTGCGATCGGTCCGAACGGAAAACGCTTCACCGGCTTGTTTGACAAGGCACTGGCAAACTATCGCGACGACGAACGTGCGGGTTTTGTCTACGCAGTGACGATTGACGGTATCGCGTACATCGAGGAAACGGTGCGTAAAATTCGAGATAACGGGAATCGCTTGCTGTTCAATTACTACAGCCCCTACGACGTTGACGGACCGTTACGCAGGCGAGGCGAGGAGAGATTGCTGGACGTGTTGCTCGACTTAAAGGTGAAATACCCTGAAACCGTCGCAAGCCATCCCTATTATCTGGCGGCCCTGATGAGGGGCGAGACAGCTTGGGGAGCATTCAATGGTGCGAGTTGTCCGAGCGTTAGCGAGGATCATCCGCAAAACGTGGATCGGTTCGCATCGGGGTGGCCCTCGCTGCCCAGGTTCAATGCATATCGTGCCGACTTTGTCTCGCTTGCGCGCTGTTGTACATCAGGAGAATGTGCGAAGTGCCGTGACAGCCAGGCCGTGATTTCCTGGTTGCTGGTTAACGCGAGGCATGTACTGCAGGAAGACGACGGACTTCGGACATGGACGGAGGTTGCTGAAAGCTATTTCAGTCAGTTTGTCTGGTCGAAATACCATCCGCGCAACCGTATGGCGCGTACGTCGAATTGCGCAATGCAATGAGGCGGCACTGGGTGGTCACCATGCCGCCATGCATAGCCGGATCGAAATCGGACGGCCAACGCCGGTCGTGACGTAACCGGTGCGCCGAAAAGAAAAAAGCCCGCACAAAGCGGGCTTTTCACTGAAGCGATAACGCAACGCTCAGACGTTGAACAGGAAGTTCATCACGTCGCCGTCGTGCACGACATATTCCTTCCCTTCCGCGCGCATCTTGCCGGCTTCCTTCGCGCCTTGCTCGCCCTTGTACGTGACGAAGTCGTCGAATGCGATCGTCTGCGCGCGGATGAAGCCGCGCTCGAAGTCGGTGTGGATCACGCCGGCCGCTTGAGGGGCCGTGTCGCCGATATGGATCGTCCACGCGCGCACTTCCTTCACGCCCGCGGTGAAGTAGGTCTGCAGGCCGAGCAGCTTGAACCCCGCGCGGATCACGCGGTCGAGGCCCGGCTCTTCCATGCCCATGTCGGCGAGGAACGCTTCCTTGTCCGCGTCGTCGAGATCGGCGATTTCCGCCTCGATCGCCGCACACACGGCGACCACCGGCGCATTCTCGCTTTCCGCGTACTTGCGGACCGCGTCGAGGTGCGGGTTGTTCTCGAAACCGTCGTCCTTCACGTTGGCCACGTACATCGCCGGCTTCGCGGTGATCAGGCAGAACGGCTTGATCAGCGCCTCTTCGTCGTCCGACAATTCGAGGCCGCGCACGGCCTTGCCCTGGTCGAGCTGCGCGCGCACTTTTTCGAGCACCGCGACGAGCTTCGCCGCTTCCTTGTCGTTGCCCGACTTCGCCGCCTTCGAATAGCGCGTGAGCGCCTTCTCGACGGTGCCGAGGTCGGCGAGCGCGAGCTCGGTGTTGATCACTTCGATGTCGTCGATCGGGCTGACCTTGCCGGCGACGTGAATGACGTTCTCGTCCTCGAAGCAGCGCACGACGTGCGTGATCGCGTCGGTTTCGCGGATGTTCGCGAGGAACTGGTTGCCGAGGCCTTCACCCTTGCTCGCGCCCGCGACGAGGCCTGCGATATCGACGAATTCGACGACGGCCGGCACGACCCGCTCCGGCTTGACGATCTCGGAGAGCGCCTTCAGGCGCGTATCGGGCACTTCGACGATGCCGACGTTCGGCTCGATCGTGCAGAACGGGTAGTTCTCGGCGGCGATGCCGGCCTTGGTCAGCGCATTGAACAGGGTGGACTTGCCGACGTTGGGCAAGCCGACGATGCCGCATTTGAGACTCATGGAATCCTTCGGAAATTCAGTAGGTTACGGCTGTCCCGTGAGTTGCCTCAAGCGCTCCTGTAGGGGCATGCGTAGCAACCGCTGGACGAATCCGGGGACGGGACAAAGGACAGAAATCTGGGCGTTACGCCAACGATTTTGTACGAGTTTTGCCCACGAAAATGTCAATTGTAACGCTTTCGGACGTGCTTCTTGGCAGGCAGGCGGGTAAGCCTGGGACCATCTTGAGAGACAAAGTTTTGTGCGGACTGTGCGTCCGAGTCGGAAGGCGGGTGCAGACCTTCTGCGTGGCGACCAGTGTTCGAGGGCAGCAGGTCAGGGTGACGCTGGGACGGTGGCCGCTGATTACCGTTGCTGAGGCCCGTGAGCTGGCGCTTCCGATTCTTCGCAAGTGCCGTGCTGGTGAATACTCGGCAGCAGCGGTACGGGTCCAATCGCCAACCCTACGGCAGGCGCTGGGGGAGTACGCGAGGGCGAAGAAGGTGAAGCCGTCCAGCCTGACCCGGTATGAGTCGCTCCTACGAACCCACTTCCACGAGTGGCTTGATAGGCCTGTCTCCGCTCTGCGTGAGTCAGCCTTTGGGGATCACTGTCATAAGTTCGCTCGGAGCAAGGGGGCGGCGCTGGTGGACCTGGGGCGCGCGATTATCGGGTCAATCGCCAGCTACCTAGGAGCGGTTTATGGGGTGACCATCGAGAGCCCGTTTGTCAGGCTGGGGGCTGCTGGCTTGTTACCGGGGCGTCCAGAGGCCAGGGTGAGGAAGTTGACTGAGGGGGACCTACCGCTTTGGCATAAGGCCGTGGCCACGCTCCCCGAGCGCCAGCGGGACTATTTACGATTAATGCTGCTGACTGGACTTCGCAAGAATGAAGGGACCGGGATCAAGCGGCAGGACGTGGATCTGGTTGCAGGGGTTCTCAACATCCCCGAGACCAAAGGGAGGAAGCCTCACACGTTGCCGATAACGGAGCTCATGAGGGAGATTCTGGAGACCCGCTGTGATGGGCTGGAGCCGGGCGCAATGCTGTTTGATGGGGTCTCAGCGGATCACGTAACAGAGATGGCAGAGCGGACCGGCGCTCCCACATTCACGCTGCACGACTTACGGAAACTGCTGGCCAGTGTGGGGGCTCGCTTGGGGATCGGAGATGCGGTACTCAGGCGAATCCTAGGACATGCGCCGAAGCGTGGTGATGTACTGCATCGGCACTATGTGAGTCTCGCAGCGCGTGACGTTGTACGAGCACTGACGGCCGTTCAGGTAGCGCTAAATTGTGCTCGATGAGGTCCAAATAAAATTTCGGAAATTTCCGAGAGGGTATCTGATAAAGTCCCGCCGCGAAATTCCCCCCGGTGGCCCTCCCGCGCGCAGGTCACACGCGCAGCCCCTCTGACGCGCATCAGGTAACCCGCGCGATACCTTGATGCGGGCGCGCGCATCTCATTAGGTCGACAATAGGGGCACGATGGGGCCGGGTCCGGTAGGATGGTGCCTCGGGCCACTAGAGCCGATTCCGGGGAAGCCATGGGACTGTTCGTCAGTAACACGCTCACACATCAAGAGACCGCCGCCGTGGCGACGCTGCTGGTTTCAGCAGAGTTGGCGGGCGCGGTATCTCATCACGCTCCGGATAGGCGCGCGCTCAAGGAGAGACTTGGGGCGGCTCTGTACCTGATCCAGCAATCGGCTGGGGCGGTTAAAACACTTGGCGCTATCCGCCAGCGCAGCATCATCACCTTTGCCGTGATGACTGCCAGTAGCTTGACGCGTACCGTCAACTCAGAACGGCTCTCGTACCTCAGCAATCTAGCGCTCTGCTATGAGGACATGCTTCTAACCAGCCCTCAGCGATGTCCCGATGACTTGATCGGATGGTGTGATGCGGTTGCGAAAGAGCTGCGGCAGCACCGCTTACTTTGAGCATCCAAAACCGTTCCCTTTCGGACATGGGATGTCAGGGATGTACGAAAGTGTGCTTGTAAACTATTCGGACATAGCATAAGATTCGTACATCTCTTTCGTACAGGTGTCCGCTATGTCCCGCGTCTTCGCTTACTGCCGTGTGTCCACCCATGACCAATCCACCGAAAACCAGCGCCTAGAGATTGAGCGGGCAGGGTTCGCTATCGACAAGCGCCGCATCGTTGAGGAATCCATTAGCGGCTCTGTAGCTGCCTCCGAGCGCCCCGGCTTCACGCGCTTGGTGGACCGCATGGAGTCAGGCGATGTCTTGGTGGTCACCAAGCTGGACCGGCTTGGCCGCAATGCGATGGACGTGCGGGCCACCGTGGAGGCTCTGGCGGGGCTGGGGGTGAAGGTCCACTGTCTTGCCCTGGGCGGGGTAGACCTGACCAGCGCAGCAGGGAAGATGACGATGCAGGTGCTAAACGCCGTAGCTGAGTTTGAACGGGACCTGCTGATTGAGCGGACCAACGCAGGCATCCAGCGCGCGCGAGTTGAGGGGAAACAGTTCGGCAGGCCTTCAGCGCTGACGAGAGAGCAGCAAGCGGAAGTAGCTGAGCGACTGACCAAGGGCGAGGCTGTAGCAGCCCTGGCGCGGGCCTTTAAGACCAGCCGTCAGACCATCATGCGGCTTCGGGAGAAGGCTACAGCCGGTGCCTGACACACTGGCAAGCATACAAGCCCGTGACGTGATGAGAGGGGCCGGGGAGTGATTCCCGGCCTTTTGCTTTTGGGGTCATGGGGTGGTGGCGCGCTACCCCATCTAACAACGGCAATGCCGATGTTTCGCTATGGTATTCCGTGACACCGGTTTACCCCGGCGCGTAAACTTTCGGTTCCACATCACGAACAGCATGAACGCCATGACCGAAATTACCAAGCCCAGCCCTGAGCAATTGCGAGAGACCATCAAGAGGCACGGCCTAACGCGTGGGGAGGCAGCCCAGCTCGTACACGCATCGATCACCGCGTGGCACGCCTGGAGCGCACCAGAGGGTAGCTCGAATCACCGGCCGATGCCCCTCGCTGCATGGGAGTTACTTCTGATCAAGCTGGGCGAGCATCCGGAATACAAGGCCCGCAAATGAGTTGACTTGATACATACAGCGTATGTATTATGGTATCACCGTGACGCGAAGCAGCCCGCTAAGCGCACTTGCTCCCAGGAGTGTTCAGATGTTCGACTTCAGTATCGACACCAAATTCTTCAGCATTGAGCTGCACCAGAGAACCTTCTATCTCCGCATCCTGCGTCGAGAGCTCACCTGGATTCACCCTGACCGTGGGTATGGTGGCTTCTGGGGATTCGACATCTCCTGAGCACCTCCGCAGTTCATCGCAAAAGCGCCTCCCGGAAACGGCTGGCGCTTTTTTGTTTCCAATCGGCCGGATGCCAAGCTGGGCAAGGGCTACAGGCTGATTCCCACGCCTATACACCGACTCTCGCTCTACAAGACGCTCTGACCCATACCCGGCGGGGCATCGCAAGGATATGTACGGTTAAACCCGCACGCTAAAAACTCACTCTCGCCCTACGTGCTGGAGGGGCGGGACGACCAGCACCGGCTAAACCCAGACTCTCGCGAGTAGCCCCGCCCGAATGTTCAAGCGTGTGGCTGAGCACACCTATTTTTTGAACCAGCAGCCACTCACCTGAAAACGACCATGAACACCCTACCCATCCCCCTCACCTCAGCCGTAGTCCTTCGCGGACAGCGGGCCTGGGGCCGAATCAAAGCAACCGCAGCAGAACAGCGCCAGCTCTGGAAGGAGGTGGGTGAGGCGCTGATGGTTGGCCGAAAAGAGCACACCAGCAACCAAGAGTTCGGTAAGTGGTGCGTGGAGATGGGATTCGATATGGATGCCCGTGTTCGCTCCGATGCGATGTGGCTGGCTGCTAACTGGTCGTCTTCCAACAATTGGAAAACGGGAGACACGCACCCCACAGCCATCCGCACCCGTTCGAAGGACGAGCCGTCCCCCCCGGCCCCTGAAGTTGACCTGTCAACCTCCCCCGCGCCCCGCGCTCGGCTCACCATCGAGACGGCCAAAAAAGTCAACAAACTAGTTGCTATCTAGCCCCTCGCCCCGCGTGTTCTGCGTGGGGTCTTTCCTCAATCCCATCCCTCTCGCTTCCATGCCCACCGGGCAGGGCTGGTCGCGTCCATCCTCTGCCCACCTCAGGACCCCATATGACTACCTCCACACCTCCATCCGGCTGGCCTCCGGTTTCCCCTTCCGGCCGCATCACGTACCGCCCAGCGACTCCCGAAGACGCCACCGAGCTGGCCCCTAAGCTTCGCCAGTCGGACATCGCTGAGATGTCCTTGACCTGGGCCGGTTCGCCGGAAGCGCGCTTGGCCGAATCCGTCCGGACATCGGCTGAGTCCTGGGCGCTGCTGATCGACGGCGAGATTGAGGCCCTGTTTGGGCTCGTCAGCTACCCATTGGTCAATGTCCCTTGGATGCGCTGTTCCGCTGCGGTTGCAAGTCATACCCGCGAGCTGTTGGCGCATGCGCGCGCGTGGCTTGATAGCGTCCGCGTTACTGACGTGCCGCTGGCCAACACCGTGGCTTCAGGCAATACGGAGGCTCACAAGCTTCTGGAGCGCCTGGGCTTTGTCATTGGCGATGCAGCACCAAACCAGGGGCCTCCGGGCAGCTTCCGATTCTTCTATGAGGCACCGCGCCATGTGTGAACCGGCGACTATCAGCGGCCTTACCACCCTCACTATGGCCAGCATGGCAGCCAGCGCGGCTACTGCGATTGCCGGTTATGTGGGGCAGAGCCAAGCAGCGAAGCGCCAGGGTGACGCCGCCCAGGCTGCTTACGACTCGCAGGTAACGCAGACCCGAAACGAGATGACCCAGCAGGGTCAAGCAGCGGCCGAGCAGATGTCTGAGCGAGCTCGCCAAGCGATGGTCGAAACGGGACACCTTCAGGCCCTAGCGGCTGACTCTGGGACCAACGGTGGCGGCAGCAATGACCGCGTGACGAACGAAGCGAACTTCAACGCTGGACAGGACATTGCGGCCATGCAGGCCAACGCGTTTTCTCAGCAGCGCCAGATGGTCAGCCAGCTCAATGGCAGCTACGCACAAGCGGTCTCACGAACGGCCAGCATCCAACAGCCGAGCCTCATTGGTACAGGCCTCCAGATTGCCGGTGGCGCACTCAGCGCATACACCTCCCAGGAATCCATCAAGAACCGCGTTACGGGCGGAGTCCCAGGCTCCAACACCTACGGTTTCAAGATGCCTGGGTCATCGACCTAACGACCTCATCCCACCATGCCGCAATCACCAAACCCCCCTCTGTCCATCACCAGCCGCCCTGAGGTTCCCGTGACGGGCCGTCAGGTCTTCGCTCAGCCTCAAGAGCGTCCTGTCGATACCTACGCAGCACCGCAGCAGGACTCAACCCTTCACGGGCTCCTTACGGGGCTCCAGACGTTCAATCCTGCACTCCAGGAGTACGTCAACCTGGAGAACCAGAAGGACGCCACTCAGGCCTTCAAAGCAGGCACCTCAGCGGGCCAGCTCAGTGACGCTGGGCTCATCGACGCGCAGACCGGAGGTATCAAGGTTCCGCCTCCGTCCGCTGACTCCCGCGTGGACCCCGCGTTCACCGATACGTTCGCTCAGGGCTATCGCAACGCGGTCGGTCTGAAGATTGGCAATCAGGTACAGACGGACATCCTGAGCGCCTATCAGGAGCACAAGAACCAGGATGGGTTCGACCCAGAGAAGTTCCTCCACGAGCAGGTAGCGCAGCATACAGCTGGCCTCACTGACCCCGCGATTGTCGATCAGGTCTCCAAAAGCGTCGCTACGACGGCCGATAGTGTCCGCAAGGATTACGCTCAGGTCCAGTTCCAGCGTCTGAAGGAAACCGCATTCGGCAACTTCTCCGCCGTCGCTGATGGCGTCCTGGACCCGACCAAGAGCCTCCAGCAGATGTGGGATGGGGTTCAGCAGACGCTGGAACCGATGCGTGGTCAGATGGGCATGATGACCCGCCCGGAGATGGCCGACATGCTCCTGGACAAGATCAACAATCTTTCCTCGCAAGCCGGTGGCCGGCCGGAACTGTTCGACCTGTTCACGCAGTTCAAGGACCCTCACACGGGCCTGACGCTCCAGCAGATGAACCCGAAGATTCAATCTGAAGCCACCCGCCTCCAGCATCGGGCTCTCGAAGAGCAGAACCAGCGCATCGAGCAGTCGCAGCAGACGGACTTCTTCAAGAGGACCGTGGCGGATGAAGAGGCAGCGAGTCAGGGCAAGCAGCCGGACATCAATGACTTCGTGAACCGCATCGGCCCGCTGAATCAGTTCAAGAGCGCAAGCGCGGCTCTGGGCGAGTATCGACGGCTTCAGAGCATGGCTGATAGCGCGTTGCAGGCTCAGCAAGCAGTGCGCGCGGTTAGCACGGGGACCGCTTGGGCTCTAGGCCAAAAGGAGGCTCAGGCAGCGCTTGATTCAATCCAGGAGCCAGCAGTGCGGGCCATGCTAGGTGCTGCTAGTGCTGTCGAATCGGGGGATTTTTCAAGAGTGCCAGCCGTGGAGCAAGCGGTAGATCAAATCATCCGTACTACGTCTCTGTCCGGCCGCAGCGACATCGCAAACAGCAAGCTCAAGGCTCTCATTGATGGGACGGTCAATGCTGCCCCAACGCGCGACGGGTGGATTTCCAGCCAGTTTAGGATTGCCGCGTCCCTTTATGCTCATCTACCGGACCAAATGCGGGCGCTCTATTTTGACGAGAAGGCAAGCAATCTGTTCCGTACATATACGAAGCAGGTTGCGGCTGGTGTGTCAGATGGAACGGCATACGAGACGGCGTATCGGACGTTATCGCCTGAAGCGCAGAAGCGCGCGAATGAGCTCACCAGTGATCCGCAATGGAAGGCTCAGGTGGCCAAAGATGTATCCGGACTAACTACCGGACTGCTTCAGCGGGTCTGGATCGTCGGGAGGCTTTTCGGAGGTTCACCGCAAAACGAAGAGGCAACCAGTACATGGGCACGCCTTCAGCTCCACGACTACTACTTGCGCAACCCAAGCGCCACGCAAGATCAAGCCAAGGCGTGGATTCAGCAACAGGTTCAGTCAAATTTCGTTTACGACTCGGTAAACAAAATGGACCTTCAAGTCCCTCCGAATCAGGCGAATGAAAAGACGCAGGAGGCCATTACGAACTATCTAGAGAAGGCGCGCGATAAGTACGGGGAAGACAACAGCCCCGGCCTCATCTACGGCAAGGATGGTAAGTACACGCTGGCCGCATTCATCAACGGTGCGCCGGTTCACAAACTGGCGGATGTTACGTTCAGCCAGATCATGCAGGAGACGGCTGACACCAAGCTCCTGACGAAGGATGAGCGTGCGGTAATGTCCATGCTGCATCAGAAACTCGTAACCAACACGGCTACTTCTCAGGACCTCATCGAGAATTCCGCAGTGCTCGCGAAGGCGTACAACCTCAACCAGATCAACGACACGATGCGTGGGCAAATTGCGAAGGTTCGGGAGGGAGCTTTCAATGGAGCGCTGAGTAACGTATTCAACTTTCCGACCACGCCCGCGAGCTTTGCGGGGCTGTCAGGTTCTCGCCTCACCGGCCAAGGTTCGAAGATTCAGGTGAAGCAGGCTGAAGATTTCCTCTTCAGCGTCAATCGCCTCAATCCACTCGAATCCACCAGCTTGGCAGCTTCGCTTACTGCTATGGGCGAGGGGCTGGTACTCAAGGCAACGCCTGACCCGAACCCTAAGGCGGGCTTGAATGTCGGCTACGGCTACAACCTCAGGGCAAATGACGCAACCATCGGGGAAGACTTCCGCCGCGCTGGCATTCCCACCGACCGCATCGACGGTATCAAGGCGGGCACCGTTCAGATTACCCCTGAGCAGGCCGCGCGGCTCCTGGAGGTATCACTGCCGCGTTACGAGCAGCGAGCCAAGCAAGCTGTAGACGCCGCGCGTCCGGGGCTTTGGTACACGATTAGTGCGGGTCAGCGTGCTGCACTGACTGATGTGGCGTATCAGGTCGGAGATGTGGGGCAATTCCAAAAGGCTATTGGAGCTCTTGCTCGGAAGGACATCGGGGGCTTTAACGAAGCGCTGAAAGTCACCTACTTGGCTGACGATGGCACCCGCCGCGAAGATCAGCGTAGGAACAATCTTCGTTCTCTGATGATTAACGGTATCTCAGCCTGGACACAGGGGCTCGCGGAAGCAAAGCGAACTGCGAAATAGCCCTGTCCATCCGCTCCCACCCATGCCGCCCCGCCAGTGATGGTGAGGGCGGCTTTTCTTTTTCAACCTCAGGAAACCTATGAACCAACGTAACGAAACCCTCATGGCTCTCGATGGAGCCTTTGCGCCGCTGCTGTCTGTAGTCGCTACGGCTACGGACGGGGCCGCAGTGTTCAACGATGACGGCACAACCATTCGAGCTCAGAGCCCCTTCGAGCTCGCATCAATTATCCGCAGTAACCCACCCGTGGCCATCGCGAAACGTGAAGGCACAGCGCGTTGGGCGTGGGGCTTCCCTGGCTGGGAGAGGCATCGGGATGAGCTTCAGGTGGCTGGGTTCGGGAAGCACACGGGAATCTCTGATGAGTTCTTGGCGCTGGCCGGATTTGACCGGCAGGAACTGGCCAGGGAACTGGCGGTGCTGGAGGGCCTGGGTCACGTGGCCTTCATCGAGCACAGCGGCGAAGCAAAGGAGGGCGCGTGAGTAACGCAGGGCTGCTTCCGTGGGAAGGGGAGGATGAGCTGGTGGAGGCGAAGGCTCATGCGTTGGCCGCTCAGCATGCCTGCTTAGCTAACGGCGGGAGGCCTATAGAGGCTGAGGTGCAGCCTATGGCCTCCGCGAAGACGCCCGCATGCGATGCCGATGCGCCCAGCGACACCACACCGCCAGACCTCCCGGAAATCAGCGCGTTCGTCCGCAGCCTGGGCGGACTCAACAGCGTGGCCATCTTCAAGGACCTTCTAGCCGCTGACCTGCTGACCCACAGAGCGGGCCACTATCAGCAGCGCTCCCGGAGGTATGGCGATGCGGAGTGGTTTCGTAGCGTCAAGGTGGATCGGGGCCACGCGCTGTATGTCACGCCAGCCGGTCAGGAGCTAATCAAGCAGCTCAAGAGGGACGGGAAGCTGACCAAAGCTCTGACTAAGCAGCCACTTACGCCTCAGCAAAAGAAGAGGCGGGAGAGGGCGCGCAAGGCAGCGAAGGATAAGCGGGAGGCAGAGAGGGCAGCACTGGTAGCAAGTCAGCCGGCCGTCCTGGCCAAGCTCGACCAGACCATCGAAGAATGTATTCAGCGACGTGGAGCGCTTCATGAACGTCGGTCGCTGCGTAGCCTGCCGGTAGCAGGCTAGTCAAGATTCGCCTGAATTTCAAGGAAAGATGCGCGCGCAACGAATGGCATCAAATCAATTTGAGCCCTCACTTAGGTGGGGGCTTTCGTTTTTCTAGAGAGGATGGATATGGGTGGCGTGGTGGTCGATGAATCCGAGGCGCGCGACCGGCACTTCAGCGGCTTCCTGGTTTCGGGAAGTGAGCAAATGGATGAGCTTGTTCGCGATGTAACGAGCAAAGTCGAAGCGGCTATGCCGAGGAAGCGGGCACGGCGCGTGGTGGACCAGCAGATGTTCGAGGCTCAGGTTGAAGCGCTTGTGTGCGAGGCCATCTATCGCGAGCTGGAGGCTTCGGAGCAGTGGGTGACAATCCCCAGAGCAAAAACGAAGCTCGGACAAGAAAGCCGTTATCGGGCTCCCGTGCTGCGAGCCAGTATCGCCACCGTACTGGATGCCCTTTCCGGGGCTTCAGTGGGACTTCTGGAGCAGCGCAAGGGTGAGCCGTCAGCATTCGCGCGAGGCCCGCAGACGACGTTCAGAGCTTCCGAAGCACTACTTGCTCAGGCATTCCGCCTTGGCATTGGTTGGGACGATTTTGACAGGCTGGAGGGGGAAGAGGTCATTGTCCTCAAAGAGGCACGGGAAGACCATTGGAGTGACCCGGAGCGACTGGAGTATGCGGACACCGACGAGACCAACAGATACCGTGAGCAGGTGCGCGAGATTAATGGATGGTTGCGCAGTGCTGACATCAAGATGGCCGGTGTATCAGGGCAGGGCGTAGACCTAGGGAATCGGTATCTTAAGCGCTATTTCAACGCGGGCAGCTTTGAACTGGGCGGACGGCTCTTTGGCGGTTTCTGGCAGGGAATGACCAAGGCCGAGCGAAAGGGCTTGATTATCGACGGAGAGCAGGCGGTGGAGCTGGACTTCAGCCAAGTCGGTCCGCGAATCCTTTACGGCATGGCCGCGACCAAGATGGACCGCGATGCGTATGCTGTCCCCGGCTACGAATCCAATCGAGATGGAATCAAGAAACTATTCGCGGCGATGATCAACACCGGCGCTCCGCTCGTCAGATTCCCTGCGAAGACCCGGGAACTCTTCCCACGGGGAGCCAAGGTGACAAGCGTGTGTAGCGCAATCCTGAGACACCACCCGGCCATTGCTGACCACTTCCATAGACAGAGAGGTTTGGCGGTCATGTTCCAAGAAAGCCAGATTATGGTCTCTGCGTTGCTGCGCATGAAGGCCGCTGGCACCGTCGCATTACCCGTTCACGATGCTGCTATCGTGGCTGCCGGTCGTGTGGGGGAGGCCAAGGCCATCATGCTAGAAGAGTTTCAAGCCCATACTGGGCTGGATGCAGCAGTGAGCATTGCTTGATGGCCGACCGCATGGAATCCAGTAGCGGAGCATAGGTCAATCTTCAGGCTGACTACTGAAGCCCCTGCGGCGTGCTTCACTGGGCTGACTGAGTGTGGGTCTGTGATGGGCAATACTCACGAGCACACACCCACCCACCTCTCTCCCTATATCATTAGTTCACCCTCAGCCACCTTAGTAGGGCGCGTAAGGAGCGGCACTAACCGAGCCGTGTGAGCAGGCTCCTAGGGTCCAGGTGCGTATAGCGCTTGAGCATCTGAAGAGTCTTGTGACCACTGATGGCCGCAGCCTCCATCATGTTGAATCCCTTTTCGAATAGGCGAGATACTGCCTCATGCCGGAAGTCGTGGAATTTGAAATCCTCCATGTCGCAAGCAATGCGGGCTGGCTTGAAGCGCCGCGCTATGCTGCCCCTCAGGATGTCAAATACGTACCGGTCGGGGTTCACTGGGAGTGTTCGGAGGGCTGCCACTGCTGCACGTGACAGAGGGACCGTGCGGGGTGTGCCATTCTTGGTGTCGGGGAGATATGCAAGCTGACTATCCAGGTTGAGGTTCTGCCAAGTGAGCGTGGCTATCTCACCACTTCGCATCGCTGTTTCCACCGCGACAATTATGGCGACCTTGAGCCATTGGTCTCCGTTCCGGTCGCACCACGCCATGAGCTTGTCTAACTCCCCGGGCCGAAGGCGGCGGTCTCTAACGTTCCCCTGCTTGATTCTGCGCATGGCTTTCCTGGGGTTTTGCAGGTCCTCATAGCCCCAGTCAGTACGCGCAACTTCGTATAAGTGGGAGATCAATGCAATCTCGGTGCGTATGGTGGCAATTGCGATGCCGCGCGCTAAGCGCTGATTCATATGCGCGGTCAAGTCTGCGCCCCTGATACTGTAAAAGGGGCGGTCTGCTAGGGGATGCTTGAGCCATTGATTGATGACGCTCATCTCGGTACGGGCGCTTTTCTTGAGCGGCGTTACCTCTTGCGCATATTTGTTGAGGGCCTCCCTTAGCGTGATGTCGCTGCTCTGGGCTGGGAGCTGCACGACAGACGTGGTCGCCTTCGCTTGCTGGTTGATCGGTGTTCTAACGGGGAGCATCTTTCCTGGAAGATGATCCTGTAGCCACTGCTCGGCCTCTTCAATAGTGGCAAAGCTGCGCGTCTTTACCTTCCTGTCCGAGTAGGATATGCGGGCCTGAAACCGCCCGCTAGGGAGTTCGGTGATGTGTTCCATTGCTGCCTCTCTGATTGATTGTCAGGGGATGCACGGTAGCAATGGGATAGGGCCTTGCGTAACCCCGTGGGGTACAGTGGATAACCGCTTGAGCTGGGGCAGCAATCCTCTAGTGGAGCACTCAGTGCGCAGGTTCCCGCATGCTTCACGAAGCCAAAAAAAACAACACGCGCCGGCTCCGAAAGCATCTCAATTCGCTATCATCAGGAGGCCGCTAAGAGGGCGGCAGGTGCGTCCAGATTTTGTACTAGTTTTGTCTCTGGTTTTTTGCTCGGTTGCCTAACCGATTGATTCGAAGGAAGAAGCGAGCCCCGCTGTTAGAACGGGTAGTTCTCGGCGGCGATGCCGGCCTTGGTCAGCGCATTGAACAGGGTGGACTTGCCGACGTTGGGCAAGCCGACGATGCCGCATTTGAGACTCATGGAATCCTTCGGACGGGTAAGGCGGCGCGGCCGGACAGGGCACGGCGGCGCGGGAAAAAAGGGCGGCCGGCGCGTGGGGCGCGGCGGGCCGACGGTCAAAGTCGCTATTGTACCGTGCCGACGCCCCGGAATCCGGGCGGGCGCCGAACGGCCGATGCGGCGGGCCGCCGCGCTGCCGCATCGGCCTGCGATTCTGCTGATTTCCCGCAAAGTCCGGCCGCGTAAGGGTTTGGCCCCGCGGCTATAATGCCCGCCATGACTGCCCACCACACCTTCGACGTCGCCGTGGTCGGCGGCGGGCTCGTCGGCAAGACGGCCGCGCTCGCGCTGACCCAGTCCGGCTACAAGACAGCCTTGCTCGCCCAGCCGGCCACGCCGCGCCCCGCCGATCTCGCCTTCGACACGCGCGTCTACGCGCTGTCCTCCAGTTCGCAGGCGCTGCTCGAGCGGCTGCGCGTCTGGCAGGCGCTCGATCACAGCCGGCTTGCGCCGGTCTACGACATGCGCGTGTATGGCGACGCGCACGCGGAACTGCATTTCTCCGCGTACCAGGCGTCCGTGCCGCAGCTCGCGTGGATCGCCGAATCGTCGCTGGTCGAGGCGTCGCTCGACGCCGCGCTGCGGTTCCAGCCGAACCTCACGTGGTTCGATGCGCGCGCACAGGGCTTCGACGTGCGCGACGACGCGGCCGTGCTCACGCTGTCGTCGGGACAGGTGCTGGAAGCGGACCTCGTCGTCGGCGCGGACGGCGCGCATTCGTGGGTACGCTCGCAAATGGGGGCCAAGGTCGAGCGGCGCGACTACCGGCAAACCGGCGTCGTCGCGAACTTCAAGGCATCGCTGCCGCACCGCGAGACCGCCTACCAGTGGTTCCACGAAGGCGAGATCGTCGCGCTGCTGCCGCTGCCGGACGGCCATGTGTCGCTCGTCTGGTCCGCGCACACCGCGCATGCGGACGAATTGCTCGCACTCGATCCGGCGCAGCTCGCGGCCGAAGTCGAGCGCGTGTCGCACGGCCAGGTCGGCACGCTCGACTGCGTGACGCCGGCTGCCGGCTTCCCGCTGGCGCTGCAGACGGTCGACAAGCTGATCGCACCGCGCGTCGCGCTCGTCGGCGATGCCGCGCACCTGATCCACCCGCTCGCGGGGCAGGGGATGAACCTCGGCCTGCGCGACGTCGCGGCGCTTGCCGACGCGATCGCAGGCAAGGAAAGCTTCCGCAACCTCGGCGATACGGTGCTGCTGCGTCGCTACGAGCGTTCGCGTCGCGAAGACATCCGCGCGCTGATGGTCGCGACCGACGGGCTGCAGCGGCTATTCGCGGTGCCGGGCTCGCTCGCGAAGGCCGTGCGCAACGCGGGCATGGCCTTCGTCGGCGCGCAGCCGCTGGTAAAGCGCTGGCTCGTATCAGCCGCGCTCGGCTGATCGATCGAACCTTCGGCCGCTTCGCCGGTCGGACACGGTTCCGTTACGGCGTACACTGTGCCGTGCACTCCGATTGAGCTGAAGGAAGAATTCGATGAAAAAAACGATCCGCATCGCGTCGCTGGCGCTGGCCGTCACGATGGCGACGCTTGGCTGCACCGCGCAGGCCGACCAGACCACCGACAAGCTGAAAGCAACGCTGCAGGCCCGCCTCGGCAGCGACGCGCCGATCAAGAGCGTGTCGAAAGCGCCGGTCGCCGGCCTTTACGAAGTCAACCTCGGCTCGCAGATCATCTATAGCGATGCGGCAGGCGATTACGTGCTGCTCGGCGATCTCGTCGACACCAAGACGCACAAGAACCTGACCGACGCGCGCCTGTCCGAAATCAACAAGATCGACTTCGCGAGCCTGCCGTTCGCGAATGCGATCAAGGTCGTCAAGGGCAACGGTGCCCGCAAGATCGCGGTGTTCTCCGATCCGAACTGCCCGTATTGCAAGAAGCTCGAGACGACGCTGCAGTCGGTCGACAACGTGACCGTCTACACGTTCCTGTACCCGGTGCTGTCGCCGGATTCGACCGCGAAGTCGAAGGCGATCTGGTGTGCGACCGATCGCGCGAAAACGTGGCAGGGCTGGATGCTCGACCACCGCGCGCCGTCCGGCGCCGGTACCTGCGATACGACCGCGCTCGACAAGAACCTCGCACTCGGCCGTGGGATGAACGTCACGGGCACGCCGACGATCTTCCTGCCGGACGGCCGCCGCCTGCCGGGCGCCGTGTCGGCCGACCAGCTCAACCAGGCGCTCGCCTCGAGCAAGTAACCGACCACCCGCCGGGCCGCATGGCCTGGCCAGCGAGGGGCGCCCGCATCTGCCGGCGCCTCTCTTCGTTTCCGCCGCCGTATTCGACCGACCGATTGCCACGATGACTCAGCCGATCCGCTATTCGATTGTTCCGAAAGATCTTGCCGCGCACCTGTTCGAAGTGTCGGTGACGGTCACCGATCCCGACCCCGAAGGCCAGCGCTTTTCGTTGCCGGTGTGGATTCCGGGCAGCTACCTCGTGCGCGAGTTCGCGCGCAACATCGTGACGCTCGGCGCCTTCAACGACGCGGGCCGCAAGGTGCGGATCGCGAAGACCGACAAGCACACGTGGCAGGCCGCACCCGTGAACGGCACGCTGACGCTGCGCTACGACGTGTATGCGTGGGACCTGTCGGTGCGCTCCGCGTATCTCGATGAGTCGGGCGGCTTCTTCAACGCGACGGCCGTGTTCCTGAGCGTTGCGGGCCGCGAGGATGCGCCGTGTGAAGTCGACATCGCGAAGCCGGCCGGTGCGGCGTTCCGCGCATGGCGCGTCGGTACGTCGCTGCCCGAGGCGCGCGGCACCAAGCGCTACGGGTTCGGTGCATATCGCGCAGCGAACTACGACGAGCTCTCCGACCATCCGGTGACGATCGGCGAATTCGCGCTCGCGACGTTCGACGCGCACGGCGTGCCGCACGACATCGTGATCGCGGGGCGCGTGACGCAGCTCGACCTGGAGCGCCTGCGCACCGACCTGAAGCGCGTGTGCGAAGCGCAGATCGCGCTGTTCGAGCCGAAATCGAAGAAAGCGCCGATGGACCGCTACGTGTTCATGACGCTGGCGGTCAGCGACGGCTACGGCGGCCTCGAGCACCGCGCGTCGACCGCGCTGATCTGCAACCGCACCGACCTGCCGGTGAAGGGGCGGCCCGAAACGACGGAAGGCTATCGCACGTATCTCGGGCTCTGCAGCCACGAGTACTTCCATACGTGGAACGTGAAGCGCATCAAGCCGGCGGCGTTCGTGCCGTACGACCTGTCGAAGGAAAACTACACGTCGCTGCTGTGGCTGTTCGAAGGCTTCACGTCGTATTACGACGACCTGATGCTGGTGCGCAGCGGGCTGATGTCGCAGGACGAATATTTTGCGGCGCTCGGCCGAACGGTCGGCGGCGTGCTGCGCGGCACGGGGCGCCTGAAGCAGAGCGTCGCCGAAAGCTCGTTCGACGCGTGGATCAAGTACTACCGCCAGGACGAGAACGCGACCAATGCAATCGTCAGCTACTACACGAAGGGTTCGCTGGTCGCGCTCGCCTTCGATCTCGCGATCCGCGCGCAGACGCGCAACAAGAAGTCGCTCGACGACGTGATGCGCCTGCTGTGGCAGCGCTACGGCCGCGATTTTTATCGCGGCAAGCAGGCAGGCGTCGAGGAGAACGAAGTCGAGGCGCTGATCGAGGAGGCGACGGGCGTCGCGCTCGGCCGCCTGTTCGCCGATGCCGTGCACGGCACGCGCGACCTGCCGCTCGCCGAACTGCTCGCACCGTTCGGCGTGACGCTCGCGCCCGATGTGGCGAACGGCGCGCTCGCGAAGCCGACGATCGGCGCGCGCCTGCGCGGCGGCGCGGACTGCACGTTCGCGGCCGTCTACGAAGGCGGCGCCGCACATCGCGCGGGGCTGTCGGCCGGCGACACGCTGATCGCGGTCGACGGGCTGCGCGTCACGGGCACCAACCTCGACGCACTGCTCGCGCGCTACCGGCCGGGTGACAAGGTCGAGGTTCACGCGTTCCGGCGCGACGAGCTGCGCACCGCGAAACTGAAGCTCGACGGCCCGGAAGTCACGCGCTACCGGCTGACGGCGGCCGCGAAGCCGGCTGCGGTCTCGAAGGCCCGAGAGGCCTGGCTGAAAGGGTGAACGGTCGGAAGCGGGTATCGGGGCACGATCAAAGATTGTTCTGCTGCTGCAACAATCCGTCGCCCTGAACCCGCTTTTTCGCGATCATGCGGCCACGCACAATGGCGTCACTCGCGCTACCAAAGCGCAACCCTACTGGAGCCTGACATGACGACCATTCTGCAAATCAATTCCGCCGCGCGTTCGCAAGGTGCGCAATCCACGCTGCTGGCCAACGAACTGACGGCAAAGCTGCAACAATCGAACCCCGGCGCGAACGTCGTGGTTCGCGACCTGCTGGCCGATGCGCTGCCGCACCTCGACGAATCGGTGCTCGGCGCGTTCTTCACGCCGGCCGACAAGCGCACCGCGGAACAGAATGCGATCGTCGCGAAGAGCGATGCACTGATCGCCGAACTGCAAGCTGCCGACATCATCGTGATCGGCGCACCGATGTACAACTTCGGCATCTCGTCGCAACTGAAGACGTACTTCGACTGGATCGCACGTGCAGGCGTCACGTTCCGCTACACCGAGAACGGTCCGGAAGGCCTGATCAAGGGCAAGAAGGTTCACGTGGTGACGGCTCGTGGCGGCAAGTACGCCGGTACGCCGAACGACAGCCAGACCCCGTACCTGCGCACGTTCCTCGGCTTCGTCGGCATGACCGACGTGAACTTCATCTTCGCGGAAGGCCTGAACCTCGGCGCGGATGCGCAAAGTGCAGCGCTGGCTGGCGCACGCGAAGCGATCGCCGCCGCGTAAGGTCGATGCGGGTGCGTCGCACCTGCCGCGTCGCCCGATAAAAAAACGCCGCGTCCCGAAAGGGGCGCGGCGTTTTTGCATGCTGGCTGCCGTGGCGAACGAACGGCGGTGCGGCGGTTACGCGAGCGTTTCCGCCACGTCAGGCAGGCGCCAGTCGATCGGTTCGCGCCCTGCGTCGACCAGATAGTCGTTCGCGAGCGCGAAATGGCGGCAGCCGAGGAAGCCGCGGTGCGCGGACAGCGGCGACGGATGCGGCGCCTCGAGCACGCGGTGCGCGCTGGCGTCGAACAGCGCGCGCTTCGCCTGTGCGTGGGCGCCCCACAGCATGAAGACGAGCCCCTGATGGCGGCCGGCGAGTTCGCGGATCAGCGTGTCCGTGCATTGCTCCCAACCGCGCTTCGCATGGCTCGCGGCGGCCCCGCGCTCGACCGTCAGCACCGTGTTGAGCAGCAGCACGCCCTGGCGCGCCCAGGTGTCGAGGCAGCCGTGGCGCGGTGTGTCGTGGCCGAAGTTAGCGGCGATTTCCTTGAAGATGTTGCGCAGCGACGGCGGCGTGCGCACGGCCGGCGGCACCGAGAACGCGAGCCCGTGCGCCTGCGGCGTGCCGCGATCGTCGCCGTGGTACGGATCCTGGCCGAGGATCACGACTTTTACGTCGTCAGGGCTCGTCAGGCGCAGCGCGCGGAACACGTCGGTCGGGTAGACCGTCTTGCCGGCCGCACGCTCGTCATCGACGAAGCGGCACAGCGGCGCGTACGCGTCGCTGTCGGTAAAGGGTTTCAGCACGTCGCGCCAGACGGGCGGCAGCGCGTCGAATTGCGCGGCGAGGTGCGGGACGTCGGCGGCAACGGGCTGCGGTGCCGTCGGGGCCGCAGCCGGAGCGGCGGCTTTCTTGCCGGGCTTGCGTCCGGCCGCGGGCGCTTCGGGCGCCGGCGGCGGAATATGGGCCGGTGCCGTTTCCGGCACGGGATCATCGAACAGCGACGCCTGTTGCGGCGCGCGGGAAGTCTTGCGGGTTGCCATGCGTGATGCGAGTTATTGCGCGCGCAGCCGGTAGCCGCGCTGCGCCTTGCTGATGTTTTCGGGAACGAGGCCCGGCAGCGCTTGCTGCAATTCGGCGGCGAGCGTTGCAAGCGCCGCCTCCGGGCCGTCGATCAGTTCGAGTTCGATTTCGCTGATCGGTTCGCGGCGCGTTTCGTGTTCCGCCTGGACGACGATCTCGCCGAGGTCCACCGCGGCTTCGACGGTTGCGCCGCCGATTGCGATGCGCCACAGCGTACGCGAAAAATCCGTGCGAAACAGCGCCGACAGCGAGCCGGCCGCATCATTCAGCGCGGTGGCGGCTTCCGGCACGTCGCAGGCCGCGACGAGCGCGTCGATCTCGAGCGCGTCGCCGGCGACCGGCAGTTCCCATTCGTGGCGGCGATGCAGGCCGCCTTCGGCGCTGCCGACCGTCTTGAACGTCTGCAGCCAGCCTTGCGGCGTGCGGCGCACGCGCACCGCGCTTTTCGAGCGGGCCAGCGCGAGATCGGGCGTGTCGTAGTAGACGTTCGCGAGCGTAATCTCACGACCGGGTTCGCCGGTCAGCGTCTCGAAGAAGCGTCGCGCGGCGTCGGCCTGGCCGGCCGGCAGCGCGAGCTTGATTTCCTTTTCGATCGCCATCAGAAGAACATCCGTGCGAGTTCCTCGCCCGGCTGCCCGGCGCGCATGAACGCCTCGCCGACGAGGAACGTGTTCACGTTCGCCGCACGCATCGTGTCGACGTCGGTGCGCGACAGGATGCCGGATTCGGTCACGACGATCCGGTCCGCCGGAATCATGTCGAGCATGTCGAGCGTGGTCTGGATCGACGTCTCGAACGTGCGCAGGTTGCGGTTGTTGATGCCGAGCAGCGGCGTCTTGAGCGTCAGCGCCTGTTCCATCTCGTTGCGGTCGTGGACTTCGACCAGCACCGCGAGGCCGAGCGAGTGCGCATACGCTTCGAGATCCTGCATCAGCGGCGTGTCGAGCGCGGCGGCGATCAGCAGGATCGCGTCGGCACCCATCGCGCGCGCTTCGATGATCTGGTACGCGTCGACGATGAAGTCCTTGCGCAGCACCGGCAGTTCGCAGGCCGCGCGCGCTTGTTCGAGATAGCGGGCGCTACCCTGGAAGAACTGCTCGTCGGTCAGCACCGACAGGCACGCGGCGCCGTGCGCTGCATACGAACGCGCGATGTCGGCAGGCACGAAATGCTCGCGCAGCACGCCCTTCGACGGGCTGGCCTTCTTGATTTCGGAAATCACGGCCGCGTGGCCGGCCGCATGCTTCGCGCGCAATGCGCCGACGAAGTCGCGCAGGTCGCGCGCGGACGCTTCCAGTTTCAGTGCCTCGAGCGGCGCGCTGCGCATGGCCGCCGCGACTTCTTCGCGCTTGACGCCGATGATTCGGTCGAGAATGTCGCTCATGTGGATTCCTGCTTGATTCGTAAGGGGAGTCAGCGCTTGAACTGCTGCGTGAAGCGCACGAGTTCGTCGACTTTCGCGCGGGCCTTGCCGCTCGCGATCGCTTCGCGGGCGAGTTGGATGCCGTCCGCGATCGACTCGGCGACGTTCGCCGCATAGAGCGCGGTGCCGGCGTTCAGTGTGACGATCTCACGCGCGACGCCCGGCTGGTTGTCCAGCGCACCGAGCAGCATCGTGCGCGATTCGTCGGCATTTTCCACCTTCAGCGTGCGGTTCGACACCATCTGCAGGCCGAAGTCTTCCGGATGGATCTCGTATTCGTGCACCTTGCCGTCGCGCAGCTCGCCGACGAGCGTTGCCGCGCCGAGCGATACCTCGTCCATCCCGTCCTTGCCGTACACGACCAGCACGTGCTGCGCGCCCAGGCGCTGCATCACGCGCACCTGGATGCCGACGAGGTCGGGGTGGAACACGCCCATCAGCTGGTTCGGCGCGCCGGCCGGGTTGGTCAGCGGGCCGAGGATGTTGAAGATCGTGCGCACGCCGAGCTCGCGGCGCACGGCCGCGATGTTCTTCATCGCCGGGTGATGGTTCGGCGCGAACATGAAGCCCATGCCCGTTTCGGCGATCGACGCGGCAACCTGGTCGGACTGCAGGTCGATGTTCACGCCGAGCGCCTCGAGCACGTCGGCGCTGCCGGACTTGCTCGATACGCCGCGGTTGCCGTGCTTCGCGACTTTCGCGCCGGCCGCGGCCGTGACGAACATCGACGCGGTCGAGATGTTGAACGTGTGCGAGCCGTCGCCGCCGGTGCCGACGATGTCGACGAAGTTCGAGTTGTCCTGCACCTCGACGTGGTTCGCGAATTCGCGCATCACGGTCGCGGCGGCGGCGATCTCGCCGATCGTCTCCTTCTTCACGCGCAGCCCGGTGATGATCGCGGCCGCCATCACGGGCGACATGTCGCCGCGCATGATGAGCCGCATCAGGTGCAGCATCTCGTCGTGGAAGATTTCGCGGTGTTCGATCGTGCGCTGCAGCGCTTCCTGCGGGGTAATCGTCATCGTGAGGCTCCCGTCAGGCGGCTTGCGCGGCCGCGGCGCGGGCCTGTTTCAGAAAATTCTCGAGCAGCGCGTGGCCATGCTCGGACAGGATCGATTCCGGGTGGAACTGCACGCCTTCGATCGGCAGCGTCTTGTGGCGCACGCCCATGATTTCGCCGTCGTCGGTCCAGGCGGACACCTCGAGGCAGTCGGGCAGCGATTCGCGCTCGATCGCGAGCGAGTGATAGCGCGTGACGTCGAAGTGCTTCGGCAGGTCGGCGAATACACCGCGGCAGTCGGTTTCGATCTTGCTCACCTTGCCGTGCATGATGGTCTTCGCGCGCACGACGCGGCCGCCGAAGGCCTCGCCGATCGCCTGATGGCCGAGGCACACGCCGAGGATCGGCTTCTTGCCCGCGAATTCCTTCAGCACGTCGAGCGTGATGCCCGCGTGCTGCGGGTTGCTCGGGCCGGGCGACAGGCAGATCGCATCGGGATTCAGGCGCGCGATTTCGTCGAGCGTGATTTCGTCGTTGCGGTAGGTGCGCACGTCCTCGCCGAGTTCGCCGAAGTACTGGACCAGGTTGTAGGTAAACGAGTCGTAGTTGTCGATCATGAGCAGCATGGTCAGTCTCCGGTCAGAAGTCGCTATCGAGGCCGTCCTGGACCTGTTCGGCCGCACGCAGCACCGCGCGCGCCTTGTTTTCGGTCTCTTGCCATTCGGATTCGGGCACCGAATCCGCGACGACGCCGGCCGCCGCTTGCACGTAAAGGTTGCCGTTGTGGATCAGGCCCGTGCGGATCGCGATCGCGAGATCCATCTCGCCCGAGAACGACAGGTAGCCGACGGCGCCGCCGTACAGCCCGCGCTTGACCGGCTCGAGTTCGTCGATCAGTTCCATCGCACGGACCTTCGGCGCGCCGGACAGCGTGCCGGCCGGGAACGTCGCGCGCAGCACGTCGTAGTTCGTCATGCCGGGCTTCAGCTTGCCTTCGACCGAGCTGACGATGTGCTGCACGTGCGAGTATTTCTCGATGACCATCTGGTCGGTCACGTGCACCGAGCCGATTTCCGCGATGCGGCCGACGTCGTTGCGCGCGAGGTCGATCAGCATCACGTGCTCGGCGATCTCCTTCGGATCGTTGAGCAGCTCGGTCGCGAGTTCCGCGTCGCGCTCGGGCGTGTTGCCGCGCGGTCGCGTGCCGGCAAGCGGGCGGATCGTGACGATCTGGTCTTCGCCGCGCTTTTCCTGGCGCACGAGGATTTCCGGCGATGCGCCGACCACGTGGAAATCGCCGAAGTTGTAGTAGTACATGTACGGCGACGGGTTCAGCGAACGCAGCGCGCGATACAGCGACAGCGGATTGTCGCGGTACGGCTTCGTCAGACGCTGGCCGACCTGGATCTGCATCAGCTCGCCGGCCGCGATGTATTCCTTCGCCTGGCGCACGGCGGCCAGATAATCATCCTTCTTGAACTCGCGGAACGTCTCGGTGCGCACGCTCGCCGACGTGACCGGCGGCTGCACGGTCGTGCGCAGGCGCTGCTTCAGTTCGCGCAGGCGTTGTTTCGCCTTCGTATAGGCTTCGGCCTGGCTCGGATCCGCGTAGATGATCAGGTACAGCTTGCCGGCGAGGTTGTCGATGACCGCGACTTCCTCGGTCAGCAGCAACTGGATGTCGGGCAGGCCGAGATCGTCGCGCGGTGCGGTGTTCGCGAGCTTCTTCTCGATGTAGCGCACCGCGTCGTAGCCGAAATAGCCGGCGAGACCGCCGCAGAAGCGTGGCAGGCCCGGGCGCTGCGCCACCTTGAAGCGCGCCTGGAACGATTCGATGAACTGGAACGGGTCGCCGTCGTGCGTCTCGACGACCTCGCCGTCGCGTACGACTTCCGACACGCCGTTGCGGGTCCGCACGAGCGTACGGGCGGGCAGGCCGATGAACGAATAGCGGCCGAAGCGTTCGCCGCCGACCACCGATTCGAGCAGGAACGAGTTGGCGCCCGAGCGTTCGGGCTGGGCCAGCTTCAGGTAGAGGGACAGCGGCGTTTCGAGATCGGCGAGGGCCTCCGCGATCAGCGGGATGCGGTTGTAGCCTTCGTTCGCGAGCGATTGAAATTCGAGTTCGGTCATGTTCCGGTCCTGTTCGGGACGAGCGGCGCGTGCGCCAGGGATCACTTGACGCTGCGCGGGTTGCCGTCGGCGAAAGGGCGGTCGATCGAGAAGTGCCTGTTGCCGGCCGGCACTCCGGGCGTGAACGTCGCGAGCCAGCGGCCGCACCTGAACGCAAGCGTTCGGACGCGGTAGAACTCGAGGTGGTGCGACGATCGGCGCGCGGATGCGCAGCGAGATAAAAAACGGCGCTGAAGACGTGCTTCAGCGTACCTCATCGAAGAGGTTAGCGCGACCAGCGACGCCAGGGCCAGGCTCCCCGGTCGATGCTGCTCAGACTCCGTTTTTTATTCAGAAACATGCAGATGGAAGAAATAATCAGAGGGTTGGCCGGCCGGCGTTGTGCGCGGAGATCGCGCGAGCTGCGACCAGCAACGAATCGACTATACCATCCGAATTTATCGTTTGTATAGCTTTGCCATGGTTGTAGCCGTACGGCACCGTCAGCGTCGCCATTCCGGCCGCGCGGCCTGCCAGCGCATCGTTTTCCGAGTCGCCGATCGCGACTGCCGCATCCGGTGCGACGCCGAGCGCGTTGCAGGCCGTCAGCATCGGCAGCGGATCGGGCTTCTTGCGCGCGACGCTGTCGCCGCCGAGCACGATGCCGAAGCAATCGGCCAGCCCGTATTGCTCGAGCAGCTCGACCGCGAAGCGATGCGGCTTGTTCGTCACGCACGCGAGCCGGATGCCGGCTGCGCGCAGCGCGTCGAGACCGGCGGCCACGTCCGGGTAGAGGCGTGTGTGGCGGCCGTTGATCTTCGCGTACTCGGTCTGGTAGATCGCGAGTGCGTCGTCGAAGCGGGCGTGCGCCTCGTCGGCTGCGAAGCGCGGCTTCAGCACGCTCTGGATCAGGTGTTCGGAGCCCTTGCCGACGTAGCCGATCACCTCGTCGCGCGACGTGGCCGGCGCGCCGAGCTGCGCGAGCATCCCGTTCAGGCCGGCCGTGAAATCGTCGGCCGTATCGACCATGGTGCCGTCGAGATCGATCAGCGCCGCGTCGATGCGCGGCGTGGCGAAGCGGATCGGAGCGGCTTCCGGTGCGGCCCCGGCCGATGCATGGCCGGCGAGCGACGAGTCGGCCACGGCGTCAGCTCCGCTCGACGGTAGCGAGCGCGGCGCGCATCTCGTCGATCACCTTGCGGTAGTCCGGCTTGCCGAAAATCGCCGAACCCGCGACGAAGGTGTCGGCGCCGGCCGCCGCGATTTCCGCGATGTTGTCGGTCTTCACGCCGCCGTCGACTTCAAGCAGGATCTCTCGGCCGGTGCGCTCGGTGTACGCGTCGATGCGTGCGCGTGCTTCGCGCAGCTTGTTCAGCGTTTCCGGAATGAACGACTGGCCGCCGAAGCCCGGGTTGACCGACATCAGCAGCACGAAGTCGAGGCGGTCCATCACGTGGTCGAGGTAGTTCAGCGGCGTGGCCGGGTTGAACACGAGGCCGGCCTTGCAGCCGTGGTCGCGGATCAGCGACAGCGTGCGGTCGATGTGATCGGAGCCTTCCGGGTGGAAGCTGATCAGGTTGGCACCGGCCTTCGCAAAATCGGGCACGATCCGGTCGACCGGGCGCACCATCAGGTGCACGTCGATCGGCACCTGCACGTGCGGGCGGATCGCTTCGCACACGAGCGGGCCGATGGTCAGGTTCGGCACGTAATGGTTGTCCATCACGTCGAAGTGGATCCAGTCGGCGCCGGCGGCGACCACGTTGCGGACTTCTTCGCCGAGCCGTGCGAAATCGGCCGACAGGATGCTGGGAGCGATGCGGAATTGGGTCATGGCAGGGGAGCGGGGACGTTGCGGCGCAAAACCGCCATTCTACCGTCCGGCGACCCGGTGCGCGGCGGCAGGCCGTGCGGTCGAGGCCGGATTGCGCATAGAATGCCGAACCAATGCGGCGCGCCCGCGGCCCCGTTGCCCATGCCGGCGCGGGCAGTCATCTTCCAGCGGAAACACCATGAGTCAGTATCAATTCACCGTTTCGGTGAAAACCAGCTACTTGCCGGAACAATCCGACCCCGATCGCCGTCAATACGCATTCGCGTACACGCTGACGATCCGCAACACGGGACAGGTCGCGGCACAGCTGATCGCGCGTCACTGGATCATCACGGACAGCGAGAACCACGTGCAGGAAGTGAAGGGGCTCGGCGTCGTCGGGCACCAGCCGCTGCTCCAGCCGGGCGAGCACTTCGAGTACACGAGCTGGGCCGTGATCGCGACACCGGTCGGCACGATGCGTGGCGCGTACTTCTGCGTGGCGGAGGACGGCGAGCGTTTCGAGGCGCCGGTCGACGAGTTCGCACTGCACATGCCGCGCACGCTGCATTGAGCGGGCGGAGTGCGTCAGGGTGTTAGCGCGGCTTGCGGGTGTGCTTCTTTCTGCCCGACGACGTCCACACGACGATGAAGATCAGCAGGGCGAGCGCGACGAAGGCTTCGAGCGCGAAGATGAGCATCGGATATTGGTCGAGAAAATCTGACATGGCGGTTTCCATCAAGAACGGACATTGTATGTGGTTTGGGCCCCGGGTGGCCGGGTGGGTTGCGGCTGCTGCGGCAGCGGCGCTGCTGGCAGCGTGCGGTGGCGCGCCGACGCGGACGTCGTCGCTGAAGCCGCCGACCGGCGCGGCGATCGTGCCGGGTCAGGTTGCCGCGAAGCGGCTCACGCCGGTCGCGTGGCAACAGGTGCCGGGCTGGCAGGACGATTCGCTGCTCGGCGCAACCGCCGCGCTGCGACAGAACTGCGTGCGGCTCGCGCGCCAGCCGGCCTGGGCACGCGCTTGCGCGGCCGCCGACCGGCTCGACGAGCTTGACGTCAGCAGTGCACGCACGTTCTTCGAAACGTATTTCACGCCGTTCCAGCTTGCGAACACCGACGGTACGCTCGACGGGCTCGTGACCGGCTATTACGAGCCGCTGCTGCACGGTTCGCGCGTGCGTCGCGGTCCGTATCAGTACGCGCTCTACCGCTGGCCGGCCGGTTATCGCGCGGGCGCCGCGCTGCCGGCACGCGCGCAGCTCGAACGCGCCGGCATCCTGAACGGCAACGAACTCGTGTGGGTCGACGACCCGATCGAAGCGTTCTTCCTGCAGGTGCAGGGCTCGGGGCGCGTGCTGCTCGACGACGGTTCGGTGATGCGGGTCGGCTTCGGCGGCACCAACAACCAGCCGTACCGCTCGATCGGCAAGTGGCTGCTCGATCGCGGCGAGCTGACGCCCGCTCAGGCGACGATGCAGGGCATCAAGGCGTGGGCGAAGGCGAACCCGACCCGGGTCGACGCGTTGCTCGATACGAACCCGCGGTTCGTGTTCTTCCGCGACATGCCGACCAAGGAAGATGCACCGCACGGCGGCGCGGACGGCCCGATCGGTGCACTGGGCGTACCGCTGACGCCGGAGCGTTCGATCGCCGTCGACCCGTCGTCGATCCCGCTCGGCACGCCCGTGTTCCTGCAGACGACGCGCCCGCTGACGAATACGCCGATGAACCGGCTCGTGTTCGCGCAAGATACGGGCTCCGCGATCAAGGGGGGCGTGCGGGCCGACTATTTCTGGGGGCTCGGCGACGATGCAGGCGATCAGGCCGGGCGGATGAAGCAGGTCGGCCGGATGTGGCTGCTGTTCCCGAATTCGTGATGTGACGCGGCGCGGGTGCTCGTGGTTTCTCGGGGCGCTGCCGATGCGATAGGTGCGGCGTGGAAGCGGCGGTGTGCGTGGGGCACGTCGCTCTGATCGTGAGGGCGTACCTGCGGTGCCAGATTTCGTGATGCGCTTGTTGCGTCGGCGGATGCCCAAAGGCGTCCTGGAATGAAACAGCCCGATCGGTGTTGGCCGATCGGGCTGTTTCATTTGCCACTTTGGATTCACCGCGCGTCATGCACGCGTAGCGATTTTCGTCAGCCCCTGCGCTTGTCGACGACGCGTCGCGCCTTGCCGACCGACCGCTCGATCCCGTTCACGGGAAGCACGTTGATCACGGCCGTTACGCCGATCAGCGACTTGATGTCGTAGGCGAGCGCCTGTTTTGCCGCATGGATCGCCGCCGTATCGGGTGCTGTCTCGGGGCAAGGCTCGACATTGAGCGTCATCACGTCGAGCGGGCCTTCCTTCGTCAGCACGATCTGATAGTGCGGGGCGAGCGCGTGCTGCTTGAGCAACTGCTCCTCGATTTGCGTCGGGAACACGTTGACGCCGCGCACGATCATCATGTCGTCCGAGCGCCCGGTGATCTTCTCCATCCGGCGCATCGTGCGGGCAGTGCCGGGCAACAGCCGCGTGAGGTCGCGGGTCCGGTAGCGGACGATCGGCAGCGCCTCCTTTGTCAGCGACGTGAACACGAGCTCGCCGAGTTCGCCGTCCGGAAGCGCCTCGCCGGTTTCGGGATCGATGATTTCCGGATAGAAGTGGTCTTCCCAGATGGTCGGGCCGTCCTTGGTCTCGACGCATTCGGACGCGACGCCGGGGCCCATCACTTCGGACAGCCCGTAAATGTCGACCGCATCGATGCCCATCCGCTGCTCGATCGCGACGCGCATGTCGTTGGTCCAAGGTTCCGCGCCGAAGATGCCGATGCGCAGCGAACTCTGCACGGGATCGAGGCCCTGGCGCTCGATTTCGTCGGCGATCGACAGCATGTAGCTCGGCGTCACCATGATGATGTCGGGCCGGAAATCCTGGATCAGCTGCACCTGCTTCTCGGTCTGGCCGCCACCGAACGGGATCACGGTCAGCCCTGCGCGTTCGGCACCGTAGTGCGCGCCGAGCCCGCCCGTGAACAGGCCATAGCCGTAGCTGACGTGCACCTTGTCGCCGCGGCGCGCCCCGGCGGCGCGGATCGAGCGCGCGACGAGATTCGCCCAAGTGTCGATGTCGCGGGCCGTATAGCCGACGACCGTCGGCTTGCCGGTCGTGCCCGACGACGCATGAATGCGCGAGATCTGGTCCTGCGGCACCGCGAACATCCCGAACGGGTAACTGTCGCGCAGGTCGCTCTTCGTCGTGAACGGGAAGCGCGACAGGTCGGCGAGCGTCTTCAGGTCGTCCGGGTGGACACCCGCGTCGTCGAACTTGCGACGATAGACGGGGGAGTGGTCATACGCATGCCGGAGCGACCACTTGAGGCGCTCGAGCTGCAGCGCGGTCAGCTCGTCGCGTGAGGCGGTCTCGATCGGCTCGAGCGGTAGCGGGGTAGTCATGCATGTCTCCAGTGTTTGTTATGTGCGAGCCGTCGACGTCAGCGGTCTTCCGGGATGACCGTGCCCTTGATCTGGGCGGATTTGCCGCGAAACATCGCGACGGTTTCACCGGTCTGGTTCGTGACGCGGATGTCGTAGATGCCTTGGCGGCCGGCGCGCGCCTGCTCGATCGCCTCGGCCGTCAGCACGTCATCGCCGTGCACGGGGCGCAGGAATTCGATCGAGCAGCCGGCCGCGACGGTATTCACGTTGTACGAGTTGCACGCGAACGCGAACGTCGAATCGGCCAGCGTGAAGATGATCCCGCCATGGCAGGTCTGATGCCCGTTCAGGAATTCGGGCCGCACGCGCATCTGCAGGCGCGCGTAGCCGGCGCGTACTTCGGCGATTTCCATCCCGAACGCACGGCTGCATGCGTCGGCGTCGTACATGGCCCGCGCGGTGGCGCGAGCGAGTGCATCGGGGTCGAGCGTGGCAGTGGCGTTTGTCATGTCAACGCCCCTCGAAGCGCGGCGCGCGCTTCTCGATGAATGCCTTCACACCTTCCGCATAGTCGTGCGACTGGCCAAGCGAGCGCTGCAAGTCGCGTTCCATGTCGAGTTGCTGGTCGAGCGTGTTCGTGACGCCGGCACGCATTGATTGCTTGATCGATGCGATCGCGAGCGTCGGCTGCTGCGCTAGCTGGGTGGCAAGCTGGCGGGCTGACGCAGCGAGCGCGTCGTCGTCGACCGCGCGCCAGATCAAGCCCCATTGCTCGGCCTGTTCGGCGCCGAGCTTGTCGCCGGTCAGCGCGAGCCCCAGCGCGCGTGCCATGCCGACGCGTTGCGGCAGGAACCACGTACCGCCCGAATCCGGCACGAGACCGATCTTGACGAAGGCCTGGATGAAGCTGCTCGAGCGGGCGGCGAACACGAGATCGCAGGCGAGCGCGAGATTCGCGCCGGCGCCGGCCGCCGTGCCGTTGACGGCGGCGATCACCGGAATCGGCAGACGCTGCAGGCGGCGGATCAGCGGATTGAAGTGCTCGTCGATCAGCGTGCCGAGATCGGTGGACGCGCCCGGCGTGAAGTCGAGATCGGCCAGGTCCTGGCCCGCGCAGAAGCCGCGCCCCGCACCCGTCAGGATCAGTGCACGCGCGCCGGCTGCCTCGACATCATCGAGTGCCGACTGCAACTCGCGATGCATCGCCCGCGTAAAGCTGTTCAGCTTGTCGGGGCGGTTGAGGGTAATCGTGGCTACGTTCGAGGTCTGATCGATTTCCAGCTGAATCGCCTGATAGGACATGCAGTGTCTCCTTCATGACTTCGTTATAGGCGCGCGGTGCGTCGGTTACACGCGTTCGATCGCGAGCGCGATGCCCTGGCCGACGCCGATGCACATCGTACAGAGCGCAAAGCGGCCGCCCGTACGCTCGAGTTGGTGGAGCGCCGTGGTCACGAGCCGGGCGCCTGATGCGCCGAGCGGGTGTCCCAGTGCGATCGCACCGCCGTTCGGGTTCACACGCGGATCATCGTCGGCGACGCCGAGCATGCGCAGCACCGCGAGACCTTGGGACGCGAACGCCTCGTTCAGCTCGATCACGTCGAACTGGTCGATGGTCATGCCGAGCTGGTGCAGCAGTTTTTGCGTGGCCGGCGCGGGCCCGATGCCCATCACGCGCGGTGCGACGCCGGCTGTCGCCATGCCGATGACGCGTGCGCGGCGGCGCAGGCCGTACTGGTCGGCTGCTTGCGCATTGGCGAGCAGCAGCGCGCACGCACCGTCGTTGACGCCCGATGCGTTGCCGGCCGTCACCGAGCCGTCCGGGCCCACGACGCCCTTCAGCTTCGCGAGCGCTTCGAGCGATGTCTCGCGCGGATGCTCGTCGCGCGCGACGACCACCGGATCGCCTTTCTTCTGCGGAATCGTGACGGCAACGATTTCGTCGGCAAGCGTGCCGTCCTGCTGCGCACGTGCAGCCTTCTGCTGGCTGCGCAGCGCGAACAGATCCTGGTCGGATCGGCTGATGTTGTAGTCGACCGCAACGTTTTCGGCCGTCTCGGGCATCGAATCGACGCCATACAGCTGTTTCATCAGCGGATTGATGAAGCGCCAGCCGATCGTCGTGTCGAAAACGTCGGCCTGGCGTGCGAACGCGCTCGTGGCCTTGCCCATCACGAACGGCGCACGCGTCATGCTCTCGACGCCGCCTGCGATCATCAGGCGCGCCTCGCCCGCCTTGATCGCGCGCGCGGCCGTGCCGATCGCGTCCATCCCGGAGCCGCACAGCCGGTTCAGCGTCGTGCCGGGCACGTCGGTCGGCAGGCCGGCGAGCAGCGACGACATGCGCGCGACGTTGCGGTTGTCCTCGCCGGCCTGGTTCGCGCAGCCGTAGATCACGTCGTCGATCGCCGCCCAGTCGACATCACGGTTGCGCTCGATGAGCGCCTTGAGCGGCACCGCACCGAGGTCGTCGGCGCGGAGATCTTTCAGGGCGCCGCCGTAGCGGCCGATGGGAGTGCGAATCGCGTCGCAGATATAGGCGTCTGTCATGGGCGTATCGATGAGCAACGAACCCGCCGGGTGGCGGATTCGTTCATGGTAGAGAACGTGGCGGCGTTTGCACGTCGGCCATTCGGGTTATGCCGGTTGGCTGGCTTCCACGGGTGCTGCTTTCGGCGCAACATGGACACGGCTTTGCACTACGCGGAACCGGTTGGCGACGAACGCCGGGTCGGCCAACGCCGCGTTGGCTGCCGGATTCGCGCCCGTGCCGTGGAAATCCGAGAACGCGGCAGACTGGTTCACGAACACGCCGCCCGTCAGGTTGATCGACAGTGCGACGCCACCGCGTACCGCCGCGTCGTGGGCGGCGTCGACGATCGCGTCGTCGGTGCTGTAGACGGAGAGGGTCAGCGCGCCATGTTCGGCCGCGATTTCCCCGGCGAGGTCGAGCGACTGCGCGGTCGAGTCGGTCGCGATCACGAACGAGATCGGGCCGAACCATTCCTGCGTGAATTTCTCGCGATCGGCCACGTCGAGTTGCAGCACGAGCGGCGTGCGCACGCGGGCATCGGGGAACGCAGGGTGCTGGAGGGTCAGGCTGTCGGCGAGCACGCGGCCGAGCTCGCGGGCGTTGTCGATGCGTGCGGTCACGCTTTCGTTCTGGATTGCGCCGATCAGTTCGACCGAGCGTGCCGGGTCGCCGGTGAGTTTTTGCACGGCAACGGCGATGGCTTGTGCGACCTCGTCGAAGCTCGCATGGCCGTCCGCCGTCCGGATGCCGTCGCGCGGCACGTAGATGTTCTGCGGTGCCGTGCACATCTGGCCGGAGTACAGCGCCAGCGAGAACGCGATGTTCCTGGCGACGGCCTTCAGGTCGTCGGTCGAGTCGATCACGATCTGGTTGACGCCGGCCTTCTCTGTATAGACCTGTGCCTGGTGGGCATGGCGTTCGAGCCACGTGCCGTTTTGCGTGCTGCCGGTGAAGTCGATCAGCTTGATCTCGGGGCGCAGCGCGAGATCCTGGACGAGTGCGCCGTCGTTGGGTTCGGTCGCGAGGAGCGTGACGACGTTCGGATCGAAACCGGCTTCGCGCAGCACGTCGCGAGCGATCCGGACGGTGATGGCGAGCGGCAGGATCGCACCCGGATGCGGCTTGACGATCACGGTGTTGCCGGTTGCGAGATCGGCGAACAGGCCGGGGTAGCCGTTCCAGGTCGGGAAGGTGCAGCAGCCGAGCACGAGCCCGGTGCCGCGCGGGACGATCGTGTAGCGCTTGTGCATCGCGAGCGGCGGGTTCTTGCCTTGCGGTTTTTCCCAGTGCGCGTCGGCCGGGATGCGGCGCAGTTCGTCCCATGCATAGGCGACTGCCTCGAGCGCACGATCTTGCGCGTGCGGGCCGCCGGCCTGGAACGCCATCATGAATGCCTGCCCCGTGGTGTGCATCACGCTGTAGGCGATTTCGAAGCTGGCGCGATTCAGGCGCGCGAGGATTTCGAGACTGACGCCGATCCAGGCGCTCGGGCCGGCTTCGCGCCACGAGCGTTGTGCTGCGGCAGCGGCGGCGATCAGTTCGTCGGGCGTCGACTTCGGATACCGGATGCCCAGTGCAATGCCGTACGGCGACCGCTCTGCGCCGACCGTTTCTCCGGACGCCGGCTGGTCGAGCGCGAACGTCTTGTCGAGGTGCGACTTGAACGCGGCCTCACCATCTGCGTTCGCGCTTTCCCCGTACACTTTGGGGCTCGGCATTTCAGTGAACGGGCTCCAGTACCCGCGGCTCTCGATTGCGGCGAGTGCGTGTTTCAGCGTGTCTTCGTGCTTCGTGAACAGTGCATGGGTCATGGCGGCAGCCTGATGGACGTTGAGAGGGGTTGGATCGATTAATTAACCGACCGGTTGGTCGGAGAATGGTAGCATCAAACTATTCGCATGTGCGAGGCGTTTCTCATTTCATTGATCGAGGAGAAATAGATGGCTTACGAGAACATCCTGGTGGAGACCCGGGGGCGTGTCGGGCTGGTTACGCTGAACCGTCCGAAGGCGCTGAATGCGCTGAACGATGCACTGATGGATGAGCTGGGCGACGCGCTGAAGGCGTTCGATGCGGACGATGGCATCGGCGCGATCGTGGTGACCGGGAGCGAGAAGGCGTTCGCGGCTGGCGCGGACATCGGCATGATGGCGACCTACTCCTATATGGATGTCTACCGGGGCGACTACATCACGCGTAACTGGGAGACGGTCCGTGAGATCCGCAAGCCGATCATTGCGGCGGTTTCGGGCTTTGCACTTGGCGGTGGTTGTGAGCTGGCCATGATGTGCGACATCATTTTTGCGGCGGACACGGCCAAGTTCGGCCAGCCGGAAATCAAGCTGGGTGTCATGCCGGGTGCGGGCGGCACGCAGCGTCTGCCGCGCGCGGTGTCGAAGGCGAAGGCGATGGATATGTGCTTGACTGCACGTTTCATGGATGCTGCCGAAGCGGAGCGCGCGGGGCTCGTGTCTCGTGTGCTGCCGGCCGACACGCTGCTCGACGAGGCGCTTGCCGCCGCGGCGACGATCGCCGAGTTTTCGCTGCCGGCGGTCATGATGGTCAAGGAGTCGGTGAACCGCGCGTACGAGACGACGCTGGCCGAAGGCGTCCACTTCGAGCGTCGGCTGTTCCATTCGCTGTTCGCGACCGAAGACCAGAAGGAAGGGATGGCGGCATTCGTCGAAAAACGGAAGCCGGTGTTCAAGCACCGCTGATCGGGATGCTGGGGTAGTTGGCCGGCGACGGGGCGGTATCGGTCGTCGGCATGTTTGCCCGGCCCGTCGAGCCCGAAGCCCCCGTGCGCGCCAGCGCACGGGGGCCTTTTCAAAATATTTTCACAAAGGGGCTTGCGTAGACGGGGGCGGGTGCTTAGAATCACGCCTCTTTCGCGCTAACGGAAACGCAGCGCGGGAGAGGGAAGCAAGGCGGTGGTGTGCTGGAGTCTGAAGCGCGCAGCTGACCTGGAAGTTGAACCCCGCAGTCGCAACGATGCAGTAAAAAAGTTGTTGACGATCTGCGAAACACGGTTCATAATCTCGCTTCTCTGCTGCTGAAAACGCAGCGCTGCCGGGAAACACGAAGTTCCTCGCAGAATGCTCTTTAAAAATTAACAGCCGATAAGTGTGGGCGCTTGATGAAAGCGAGCTGATCCTCGGATCAGATGGCGAAAATATCAAGAGTCTCACACTAAAGTAAGTCAGGTTTATGAAGCAATTCATATTCCTGTCAGCTTTGAGTGAGCGACCGGTTCTTAACT
>NZ_NKFG01000007.1:0-887970 GCF_002223155.1 Burkholderia sp. AU31652
TGTCGCTGCCGAAGACGGTGTTCCCGGGCGGCGCGCTGATCGGCGACGACGCGGGCTTCCTGAACGCATCGCGGATCAAGGGCAGCCACGCGGCGATCAAGACCGGCATGCTGGCGGCCGACGCCGCGTTCGACGCGGTGCAGGCTGGCCGCCAGAGCGACGAGCTCAACGCGTACCCGGACGCCTTCAAGCAGTCGTGGCTGTACACGGAGCTGTACCGCGCGCGCAACTTCAAGCAGTGGATGGCCAAGGGGCTGTACCTCGGCACGCTGATGGTCGGGCTGGAGCAGAAGGTGATGGGCGGCAACGTGCCGTGGACGCTGCACCACAAGCATGCGGACCACGAAATGCTGAAGCCGGCATCGCAATGCCAGCCGATCGAGTATCCGAAGCCGGACGGCAAACTGACGTTCGACCGTCTCTCGTCGGTATTCATCTCGAACACGAACCACGAAGAGAACCAGCCCGCGCACCTGACGCTGAAGGATGCGAACGTGCCGGTGAACGTGAACCTGCGCACGTACGCGGGGCCGGAGGCGCGCTTCTGCCCGGCGGCCGTGTACGAATTCGTGAAGAACGACGACGGCAGCGATCGCCTGGTGATCAACGCGCAGAACTGCGTGCACTGCAAGACCTGCGACATCAAGGACCCGACGCAGAACATCGTGTGGGTCACGCCGGAAGGCGGCGGCGGGCCGAATTACCCGAACATGTAACGCAACGCATCCCCGCGCCTGCGGGCGCGAACGAACCGGAGTGAGACGATGAGCAATGCAGCGAAAGAAGTCGTGGTAGTGAGCGGTGTTCGTACCGCGATCGGTGATTTCGGCGGCAGCCTGAAGGATTTCTCGCCGACCGACCTCGGTGCGAAGGTGGTCGCCGAAGTGCTGTCGCGTGCGAACGTGTCGGGCGACGCAGTCGGGCATGTCGTGTTCGGCCACGTCGTGAACACCGAGCCGAAGGACATGTATCTCGCGCGCGTCGCGGCGATCAATGGCGGCGTGGCGCAGCATACGCCCGCGCTGACCGTGAACCGCCTGTGCGGTTCGGGCCTGCAGGCGATCGTGTCGGCCGCGCAGACGATCATGCTCGGCGACGCCGACATCGCGATCGGCGGCGGCTCCGAAAGCATGAGCCGCGCCCCGTACACCGTGCCGGCCGCGCGCTTCGGCCAGCGCATGGGTGACGGCAAGCTCGTCGACATGATGCTCGGCGCGCTGCACGACCCGTTCCAGACGATCCACATGGGCGTGACGGCCGAGAACGTCGCGGCGAAGTACGGCATCTCGCGCGACGCGCAGGATGCGCTGGCGCTCGAATCGCATCGTCGCGCGGCGCGCGCGATCGCGGAAGGGCGCTTCAAGGATCAGATCCTGCCGATCTCGATCCGCACGAAGAAGGGCGAAGTTGCGTTCGACACCGACGAGCACGTGCGCCTCGAAGCCAGCGCGGATGATTTCACGAAGCTGAAGCCGGTGTTCCAGAAGGAGAACGGCACCGTGACGGCCGGCAACGCGTCGGGCATCAACGATGCGGCCGCGGCCGTGCTGATGATGAGCGCGGACGCCGCGCGCGCGCAGGGCGTGAAGCCGCTCGCGCGCCTCGTCGCCTATGCGCACGCGGGTGTCGATCCGGCGTACATGGGCATCGGCCCGGTGCCGGCCACGCAGAAGGCGCTCGAACGCGCGGGCCTGAAGATCAGCGATCTCGACGTGATCGAGGCGAACGAGGCGTTCGCGGCCCAGGCATGCGCGGTCACGCAGGAGCTCGGCCTCGATCCGGCGAAGGTCAACCCGAACGGCTCGGGCATCTCGCTCGGCCACCCGATCGGTGCGACCGGCGCGCTGATCACGGTCAAGGCGCTGTACGAACTGAAGCGCATCGGCGGCCGTTACGCGCTCGTGACGATGTGTATCGGCGGCGGCCAGGGGATTGCTGCGATCTTCGAGAACATCTGATAATCGAACGCTCAGCACCCGAACACACAGGAAATTTCATGGCCATCGAAATCGTCGGCGTCGTGGGCGCCGGAACCATGGGCAACGGCATTGCGCAGACCGCCGCCGTTGCGGGTCTCAACGTCGTGATGATCGACGTCAGCGACGCGGCGCTCGAGAAGGGCATCGCGACGCTGAAGGGCAGCCTTGAGCGGCTCGTGTCGAAGGACAAGCTCGACGCCGCCACGCGCGATGCGGCGCTGGCGCGCATCACGACGTCGACCGACTACGCGAAGCTCGCAGCGGCCGATATCGTGATCGAAGCCGCGACCGAGAACGTCGAGCTGAAGGGCCGCATCCTGAAGCAGATCGAGGCCGTCGCGCGGCCTGAAGCGATCATCGCGACCAACACGTCGTCGATCTCGATCACCGCGCTCGCGGCGCCGCTCGCCGATCCGGCGCGCTTCGTCGGCATGCACTTCTTCAACCCGGTGCCGCTGATGCCGCTCGTCGAGATCATCCGCGGGCTGCAGACGAGCGACGCGACCGCGTCGGCGGTGCGCGAGCTGACCGAGCGTTTCGACAAGTCGCCGATCGGCGTGCGCAATTCGCCGGGCTTCGTCGTGAACCGGATTCTCGTGCCGATGATCAACGAGGCGTTCTTCGTGCTGGCGGAAGGCATCGCGTCGGCCGAGGAGATCGATGCGGGGATGAAGCTCGGCGCGAACCACCCGATCGGGCCGCTCGCGCTGGCCGACCTCGTCGGCCTCGACGTGTGCCTCGCGGTGATGGACGTGTTCGTGAAGGACTTCGGCGATCCGAAGTATCGTGCATGCCCGCTGCTGCGCGAGATGGTGACGGCCGGCAGGCTCGGGCGGAAGACCGGGCGTGGGGTGTACGACTACAGCAAGTAAGCAGAAGGCTGGAAAGTCATCAACGCGGGTGGCGAGTTGTGTCGGATGGTGTAATTCATCCGGTGCGGCTCGCCACCCGCGTTTTTCATTGATGGAAGCGGCTCGCCGAATACTGTCCGCTGGTTGAATTATTTCGAAAATAGATTTTAATCGTTAAATAGTTAAGTCAGTTAACTTGGAGTTATCTTTCATATCGATTAAATTGACGTTTCAATGTGTAATGTTATATCGTGATTGCCCAAAAACAACCGAGAGAAAATAAAGTGGCAATAAACGAGGGGTTTCAAAAAAAATGCCGCTGGTCGGCCATCGTCGCGTGGTCGGTATTCGCCGGACTGGCAGGCGCCGCATCGGCCAATACCGAGCCGGCGCAGCAGACGCAACCCAGGCAGGCGCGCATGCCTCGCGTGCCGCAGAATCTGCCGGTGTCGCCCGAGCAGGCGCAGTACAACCTGCCGCTCAGCGAGCAGGATCGCGCGGCGCTGACCCGGCCCTCGCCGCTCAAGCAGCCGGCCACGCGCAGCAAGCGCAGCACGTCGGGCGCCGATTGCCGCGACATGTCGGTGATGACCCAGTATCGCGGCGCGGCACTCGCCGATTACATCGCGAATCTTCCCGATTACGAATGCCATTACGGCCTGTTCTCGGTCGATAAAGCGCAGGCTACGCAGATATTCAATGCCGAAAACGTGCACGCTGTCGCGGGTCGTTTCGTGCAGGAAATTTATCAATACGACGCGAGCAATTTGATCCTGGTCAATTTGCTGATTTATCTGCGTGCCGCTTATTACCAATATGATGTATCGGGCATCGCAAACCCGATTCCGAATCTCGCGGTGTCGCTGCGCCCGTATATCAGGCAAAGCCTGGAGGGCGATGCGCTCTATCGCGACAATTCGCGTGCGCCGAGCACCGCGAACGAGCTGATGAAGCTCATCACGAACATGCGGGACGAAGCGTACTACCTGCCGACGCTGAAGAACCGCATCGCGTCCTACACCGTGAGCGCGTCGAATCCGCAGGCAGCGGCGCCGCTGCTGCAGCGCAGTGCGGCGGGCGGCTTCACCGGCTTGCTCACGGTGTTCTTCTACGCGCACCAGCGCAGCGGCGCGCAACCGATGCTCGACAGCGATGCGACGCTCCCGGAGACGCTCAACCGCTTCGTCACCGCGAACCGCGCGAGCCTGTCGAACACGAGCGCCGCCTATCAGCTGGCCGACGCGGCGCGCGAGACGTTTCGCTTCCTCCGTTATCCGGCGCAGAAGCCGCGCGTGAAGAAAATGATCCAGGACATGCTCGCGTCGACGAGCATGACGGGCGCGGACAGCGACCTCTGGCTCGCGGCGGCGGAAGCGGTCGACTACGGCGATCCGGGCAACTGCGCGGACTACGGCACCTGCGACTACAAGAAGCGGCTGACCGACGCGGTGCTCTCGCATCGCTACGCATGCAATGCGGGCGTGCGCATTCTCGCGCAGGACATGACGCCGCCGCAGCTGCAGTCGGTCTGCACGGCAGTCGCGCGGCAGGACGACTACTTCCACCGGATGATGAAGACCGGGCGCAAGCCGGTCGCGGGCGACCGCAACGACACGATCGAACTCGTCATTTTCGATGACTACGCGAACTATCGAAAATACGCGTCGGTGATCTACGGCATCAGCACCGACAACGGCGGCATGTACCTCGAGGGCGATCCGTCCGCGCCGGGCAATCAGGCGCGCTTCATCGCGCACGAGGCATCGTGGCTGCGGCCCGAGTTCAAGGTGTGGAATCTCGAGCACGAGTTCACGCACTATCTCGACGGCCGCTACGACATGGCGGGCGACTTCTCGGTGAGCACCGCGAAGCCGACCGTGTGGTGGATCGAAGGCGTCGCCGAGTATCTGTCGAGAAAGAACGACAACCCGGAGTCGATCGACGCGGTGCGCACGGGCACGTACCGGTTCTCTGACGTGCTCGGCACGCGCTACACGTCGAGCGACTACGTCACGCGCGCGTACCGGTGGGGCTACATGGCGACGCGCTTCATGTTCGAGCGCCATCGCGCGGACGTCGACACGATCGTGTCACGCTTCCGGGTGGGCGATTACGACGGTTACGCAAACCATGTCGCTTACATCGGCAATCGCTACGACACCGAGTTCGTCGACTGGGCGCGCAGCGCGACGACGGCGGGCGAGCCGCCGGTGCCGGCGAAGCGCTGACCGGCACGGGCCGGCGCCGCGTGATCGGACGCCGGCCTCCGATCGTCACCCCCGCTCTGCCCGGGTGTGACGCGCCGGCCTGCACGAACGGTTGCACTTCCCGGATGTCAGTCACGCGCCGTCGGCATCGCGCGCGTCTATCGCGCGCCTTTCTTCCATCGTCGGGTTCACGTTCACGCAGCTGGTGGTGCATTTGCCGCTGGTGATCGTCATGCTCTGGGCGCTTGCGAGCACGCTCAGCTACCATCCGCCCGTCATGCCGTGACGAACGTCGGGCTTGCTTGCCGCCGGCGGATTGCGTGTCCGGCAGGCGCGGCGTGAAGTCGGTGCCGGCCGCGTACTGCGTTGGACACGACTACGCGCCCAGCACCGACAGATCCCGCGGCAGCGCACGCTTGAACATCGCGAGAATCTGCTGCGCCGCCTTCGGCGGCAGCGTGATCGCATGGCGCACGGCCGCCGCGATCTGGATCATCATCAGCTCGGCGAATGTGCTCCGTTGCGCATGCGGAATATCGGGCGCCACTTCGCCCAGCGCATCCGCGAACAACCCCGCCAGGAATTCCCCGTCCGCCCGGTCGAGCGCCTGCAATGCGCGGTCGGCCTGCGTGGCGCGCCAGATGTCGCGCATCAGCGGCTCGTCGACGAACATCCGGTAGTAGCTGTCCGTGATGCGGGCGAGCGTGGCGTGCAGGTCGTCGAGCGTCTTCATCGTCGCGAGGTCGCGCCGCACGCAGACGTGGCCGGCTTCGTTGTAGCGCTCCGCGAGCGTGCCGATCACGGCCGCCTTGTCAGGGAAGTACTGGTACAGCGAGCCGAACGAGATGCCCGTGCGTTCGACGATGTCGCTCATCCGGAACGCATCGCAGCCTTTCTCGATCATCACTTCCGACGCGCACGCGAGGATGCGCTCGAACCGCTCGCGGCTGCGCTGCTGCGTCGGCACCAGCCGTGCGCGCGCCGGTGTATCCGCTGTGTCCGCCGTTGTTGCAGGCCCGTCGTTCTGCCCCGATTTTTGTCGGCCCATGCCGCCTCCAGAAAAACTTGACGTTGCTAATGCGAGAGTCTATCGTGTTTTATAAACACGAGACGCTCTCGTATTTTAGTCAAAGGAGACGGTCATGTCGGCACTTCCCATCCTCATCGTCGGCGGTTCGGGCAAGACGGGCGCCCGCGTCGATGCCCGGCTGCGTGCGCGCGGCATCGCGACCCGGCCCGTGTCGCGCACGTCGGCCGTCCGCTTCGACTGGACGGCGCCCGACACGTGGCCGGCCGCGCTCGACGGCGTATCGGCCGCGTACGTGACCTATCAGCCCGACCTGGCTGTCGAAGGCGCGGTGGATGCGATCGCCGCATTTGCACGCCTTGCGCGGGAAAGCGGTGTCGAGCGGGTCGTGCTGCTGTCCGGGCGCGGCGAGCCCCGCGCGCAGGCCGCCGAGGCCGCGCTGCAGGCGTCGGGCGTGGGTTGGGGCGTGGTGCGCGCGAGCTGGTTCAACCAGAACTTCTCCGAGGGCTACCTGATCGACGGCGTGCTGGCCGGTGAGGTCGCGCTGCCGGCCGGCGCGGTGCGCGAGCCGTTCGTCGATGCGGACGACATCGCCGATGTAGCGGTGGCCGCGCTCACCGATGAGCGCTTTGCGAACCGCGTGATCGAGGTCACGGGGCCGCGCGCGCTGACGTTCGCCGAAGCGGTCGGCGAAATCGCACGGGCTGCCGGCCGGCCGGTCGTCTATCGCGAGATTCCGGCCGATGCGTTCGTCGCCGGATTGCGCGAGGCGGGCGTGCCGGAGCCGGTCGTCGCGCTGCTCGACGATCTGTTCAGCGTGGTGCTCGACGGGCGCAACAGCGCGGTGACGCACGGTATCGAAGCGACGCTCGGGCGGCCGGCGCGCGATTTCGCCGACTATGCGCGCGCGACGGCCGCCACCGGCGTGTGGCGCGCACGATCATGATCGCGTTCGCGACCGCCGCCTTGCTGTGGGGCTCGGCCATCGGCTGCGGGCTGATGGCCGGCGTGTATTTCGCGTTCTCGACGTTCGTGATGACGTCGCTCGGACGGATCGCGCCGCAGGCCGGCGTGGCCGCGATGAACGCGATCAACGTCGACATCGTGCGCTCGCCGTTCATGCCGCTGTTCCTCGTCACGACGCTGATGGCGCTTGCCCTAGTCGTGCTCGCGCTGTTCGATCGCGAGCAGCCGGGCGCGATGCTGGCGGTCGCCGGCGGCGTGCTGTACGTGGTCGGGATGTTCGCGGTGACGATGGCCGTCAACGTGCCGCTCAACGATGCGCTCGCCGCGGCCGATCCGTCGACCGCGCAGGGCGCGGCGCTGTGGACGCGTTACGTGCACGACTGGACGATGTGGAATCACGTGCGCACGGTGGCGTCGGCCGCCGCGTGCGTGTTTTTCATCGCGGGGATCGCGGCGCGCTAGCGGCGGGCGTCATGCGGTGGACGCGGCCTGTGCGGGCAACCGGCATTCGTCGAGCGTGCCGCACAAGAACCCGCCCTACGCATAAAACGCCGACGGCGACACGCCGAAATGCCGCTTGAACATCGCGGAGAACGCGCTCTGGCTGCTGTAGCCGTGATCCATCGCGACGGTCAGCACCTTCTCGCCGTGCGCGAGGCGCTTGAGCGCGAGCAGCAGCCGCGCCTGTTCGCGCCAGCGGCGGAAGCTGAGCCCCGTCTCGCGGCGGAACGCGCGATGGAGCGTGCGGACCGACAGCCCGAGCCGGTCGGCCCATTCGGCGATCGTGCGCAGGTCGTCTGGCGCGGCGACGAGCGCGTCGCAGATCGTGCGCAGGCGCGGGTCGTGCGGCCACGGCAGGTACAGCGGCAGCAGCGGGGCGACCGTCACCTCGGCGAGCAGCAGGTGCATCAGGTGGTCGTGGCGCGAGCCCGGCGCGTAGTCGAGCGGCACGTCCACCGCGGCGAGGATCAGCTCGCGCAGCAGCGGATGCACTTCCACGACGCAGCTCCGCGCGGGCAGGTGCTCGACCGCGCCCGGCTCGACGAACACGGTGCGCATCTGCACGTCGCCGCTCATCTGCACCGTGTGGTCGAGACCGGCTTCGAGCCACACGCCGCGCGTCGGCGGCACGACCCACGACGCGCCTTCGGACTGCACGTGCATCACGCCCTCGATCGCATAGAGCAGCTGCGCGCGGCGATGCCGGTGCGGCGCGATCGACGTGCCGTGCGCGTACGTCGCCGCCATCGCCGAGACGGGCATCGGCGTCGATTCGAAGCGCAGGTGGGCACCGGGCGGGGTGGACTCGAGTGTCCGATTGGCGACAAGTCGTGACATTTTGGCGTGAGACAGGCAGGTGGACGGGCGGGCACGATGGCGTTCCCATCCACGCCAACCCCCTGCCAGGATATTAATCCGTCGAATGCGATGAACAAGTCTCCTTTTCTGTTTCCCTTCTGCGCGATCGCGCTGTGGGCCGGCAACGTGGTCGTGTCGAAGCTGTCGGCGTCGACGATCGACCCGTCGGCGATCACCTTCTACCGGCTGCTGCTCGCCGTCGCGCTGATGAGCGTGTTCACGCTGCGCCCCGCGTGGCGCAATCGCGCGGCGCTCGTCGCGCACCTGCCGAAGCTCGCGGTGCTCGGCTTTCTCGCGATGGCGCTGTTCCAGAGCCTGTCCTACGAGGCCGCGAAATCGACCAGCGCGACCAACATGGCGATCATTACGGCGCTCGTGCCGCTGATGACGATGGCGCTCAGCTCGCTGCTGCTCGGTGATCCGCCCAGCGTGGGCATGATCGGCGGCGGGGTGCTGTCGCTCGCGGGCGTCGTCTACCTGATTGCCGAAGGGCACCCGACGACGATCGCCGCGCGCGGCGTGCATACGGGCGACCTGCTGATGCTGGCCGCGTCGGCCGCCTATGCGCTGTACGGTGTGCTGCTCAAGCGCTGGCGCATCGGTGCGCTGCCGGCGTGGCAGTCGACCTACGTGCAGGCGCTCGCCGCGCTCGTCTTCATGGTGCCGATGCTGCTGCGCTTGCCCGCGCCGGCGGCATGGCCGACGCGTGCGAGCGTGCCGCTGATCCTGTATGCCGGCGTGCTGGCGTCGGTCGTGCTGCCGTATCTGTGGATGCAGGGCGTGCGGCTGCTCGGCCCGAGCCGGTGCGCGATGTTCATGAACCTGCTGCCGGTGATGACGGCCGGCGGCGCGATCGTTCTGCTCGGCGAATCGCTGCGGCTGTATCACCTGATCGGCGGCGGCGTGGCGCTTGTCGGCGTGGCGATCGCGCAGCGGTTTCCGTTCCAGGCGAGCGCTTCGCAGGGCGTGCGGCAATGAGCGGCGACCGCGATATGCAGCACCTGATGGCCGCGCTGCCGGACGCGCTTGCATCCGTGGAGGGCCCGGCGCTCGCGCATCAGCTCGAACGGATCGCAGCCGCGCTCGAAGCGCTGGCGGGCACCGGCCAGCCGGCGCAAGTCGATTTCGATGCGGCCGTCGCATTCCGCTGGCGAGGCTTCGACGGCGGGCCGCGAGCGGCGCCGCTCGAACCGGTCGCGGCGCCCGCGCTCATCGCGTTCGATGCGCTGCGCAACGTCGAGCGACAAGTGGCGATCGTCGAGCGGAACACGCGGCAGTTCGTGCACGGCTTCGCGGCGAATCACGTGCTGTTGACCGGCGCGCGCGGCACCGGGAAGTCGTCGATCGTGAAGGCGTGCCTGCATGCGTTCGCGCCGCACGGGCTGCGGCTGATCGAGGTCGGCAAGGAGCAGTTGAGCGACCTGCCGGCGATCGTCGAGCTGGTGCGGGCGCGGCCGGAACGATACATCGTGTTCTGCGACGACCTGTCGTTCGAGGCGGGCGAGACCGGCTACAAGGAACTGAAGACGGTGCTCGACGGCTCGGTCGCGAGCGACCTGTCGAACGTGCTCGTGTACGCGACGTCGAATCGCCGCCACCTGATGCCCGAGCAGGCGAGCGACAATGCGAACGTGTCGCGTGCGGAGAACGGCGAGCTGCATCCGGGCGACGCGGTGGAGGAGAAGATTTCGTTGTCCGAGCGATTCGGGATCTGGGTGACGTTTTACGGGTTCACGCAGGACGCATATCTGGCGGTGGTCGACAGCCGGCTGAGCGAAGCCGGGTTCGATACGGAGCAGATTCGCGCGGCGCGCGAACCGGCGCTGCGGTGGGCGCTGGAACGCGGTGCGCGGTCGGGGCGGATTGCCGTGCAGTTCGTGCGGGATTACATCGGGCGGATGGCGGACGAAAGTGACGCGGAGGAAAGCGCCCGCGCGTTGCGAGCGGGTTGAGCAGGGCGTTACAACACCCGCTCCGACAGCACCTTGAACGCGACATCCGGCACGACGAAGCACATCGGCTCGCCGGTCGCGCCGATGCGCGCGAGGAATTCGCCGCCGCCCACCGGTTCGACCGGTTTCAGCGGCCGAACCGCGTCGACATCGATCGGCAGTTCGATCGACGCATGCGCGAGGCGGTCGCAGTCCGCGACATGCGCGACGGCCGCGTGCTGCAGCGACAGGTAAGCGACGGCGTCGCGCCAGCTTTCGAAGAACGGCGCGAACGCCTCGGGTAGCGTGGCGTCATCCGACATCGCCGCCGAGCAATGGAAATCCGGCGCGCTTCCGCTGCCGCCCGACAGCCGCGTCCGATACCGTCCATCTTGTTCGGCATGCGTGAAGCGTTCGGCGAGATGCGACGGCAGCGCATCGCTGAAGAGTCGGCTGCCGAGTGCATAGAGCGGATGATCGAACACGTTCTTGACGAACAGCACCGTGCGATCGGCCGGCACACCACCCGGCAGCGCATCGACGTAAAGCCGCCAGTTGCTTTGCAACGGCGACGGGAACACGCGTCGCAGCGGGCCTGCGATACGTGGGCCGAAATGGCGGTGCGCATAGGTGAGGATCGTGAACGGCGTGCGGCCGTCGCGGCTCGCGAGCGTGACGCCGCGCGGCACCAGATGCGCGACCGCCGCAACATCGACGAGCCACGTGCAGTACACGACGTTCTCGACCTCGCTCGCGAGCTGCAGGAACGGCAGGCGCGACAGCAGCGCGCGGCGTGTGCGCAGCAGCGGGCGACTCGCGACGAGCCGGTTGACGAGGCGGCCGACGGGGCCGGCGGACGGGGAAACGAAGGCGTTGTCCTGGAGCATGAGCGGCATTGTGCCGATGTCGCGGGGCGGGTGGAAGAGGCGTTGCGGTGCCCCTGTCGAAACTGTCAGGGCATGTCGATCGCGAGCAGGATGCCGGGGATTTCAAGCAGGCGGAGAGCGCTCTCGTCGGATGGACGCAGGCGCCGCGCGCAAGCCGGCGCACAGGCGCGAAGCCTGGCGTCGTGCCCGCGTCCGCGTCCGCCAATCCGTCGGCGGCCTGCAGCATCGGTCAATACCCCGACCCACTCCCGCCCTGATCCGTCACGATCGCCACCCCCGAGCTCGTGCCGAGCCGCGTCGCGCCGGCCTCGATCATCGCCAGCGCGGCCGCGCGGTCGCGCACGCCACCCGACGCCTTCACGCCGAGCACGGGGCCGACCGTGCGGCGCATCAGCGCGACATCCGCGAGCGTCGCGCCGCCGTGGCCGAACCCGGTCGACGTCTTCACGAACGCGACGCCGAGATCGCGGCACATCTCGCACACGCGCACCTTCTCGTCGTCGGTCAGCAGCCCCGTTTCGAGGATCACCTTGAGCGGCACCGCGCCGCATGCCTGGTGCACGGTGTCGATGTCGGCCTTCACGTCGTCGGCGCGGCCGCTCTTCAGCGCACCGATGTTGATCACCATGTCGATCTCGCCGGCGCCCGCCGCGATCGCGGCGGTGGCTTCGAACGCCTTGGCGGCCGACAGCCCGGCACCGAGCGGAAAGCCGACCACCGCACAGACGAGCACGCCGGTATCGGCCAGCTCGCGCGCGGCGAGCGGCACGTTCGCCGAATTCACGCAGACCGAGTAAAAGCGATGCTCGGCCGCCTGGCGGCAGAGTTCGCGGATCTGCGCGTCGCTCGCGTCGGGCGCGAGCAGCGTGTGATCGATGGTTTGAGCGAGTTGGGCGTTGGAAAGCGGCATGTTTCAGGACTCCACGGAGCGTGTGCCGGGAGGGCACACGTAAAGTTGATGTTTTCACATCGGTTTGTTACAAATACGACATTCCGGCCGGGCCCGCGCGCCCGGCACGACGAGCGACGGATGCAGCGGGCACGCAGGATACTGGCATGGAAACGAAGAAAGGCGAACGGATCAAGACATTGATGAACGTGCTGCAAGGGCAGAACGCGATTCATCTGAAGGAAGTGGCCGAGCTGTTCGGTGTGTCCGAGATGACGATCCGCCGCGATCTCGCGGACAACCCGCACGGCCTGAGCCTGATCGGCGGCTACGTGACGCGCCACTTCGCCGCGCAGCGCAGCGACATCGGCGAGTACGTGGTCAGCACCGAGAACGACCGGCAGACCGAGGAGAAGCGCCGCATCGGCAAGCTGGCCGCGCAGTTCGTGACGACCGGCGACACGATCTTCGTCGACTGCGGCTCGACCACGCCGTTCATCGTCGACTTCATTCCGGACGACCTCGAATTCACCGCGGTCTGCAATTCGCTGAACGTGTTCGCGAAGCTGCAGCAGAAGCCGCATTGCAGCGTGATCCTGTGCGGCGGCGTGTACCACCGCAAGAACATGGTGTTCGAGTCGGTAGCCGAGACGGGCATCCTCGACACGGTGCGCGTGTCGAAGGCATTCATCTCCGCCGCCGGCGTGAGCGACCGATGTGGCGTGACCTGCTTCAACTTCCACGAAGTCGACGCGAAGAAGAAGGTGATGGCGCGTGCGCAGAACCGCTTCCTGCTCGTCGACCACACGAAGTTCGACGAAGTGCGCGCGGCCTACTTCGCCGAGCTGACCGACTTCAACTACGTGATCTCGGACGGGCAACTGAGCCGCCGCTACGAAACGGCGATCCGCGAACACGGGATCGCGCTCGTGACCTGACGCCGCGCGGCCGCGCATCGCTTCACGCATGGCGGGCTTCCGCCGCGCTCAGGTAGCCGGTGACGACTTCGAAGCGGCGCGTCGCGCCCGGCGCGAGCGCCGCCACATGGCCCTTGCGGCGCTCGGCTTCATACCCCTCCGGCTCGCAGGTCGACGGCAGCGCGAACGCGGCGACCTGCTGGTCCGCGTTGTGCAGGATCCAGCGCGTCGCATGCGGGAATTGCTCGGGGCCGTACGCGGTATGGAAGGCGCCGCCATCCGGATGTTCGAGCAGGAAATGCGCGAGCCCGTCTGCATCCGTTTCCGCACCGTTCATGAAGAACACGATCTCCGGGTCGTACAGCGCGGGCGCATCGAGCGTGTGAAGCCGTTCCGGCTCGTGCGCGAGCGTGGCCGTGTAGTCGCGCCACGCGGCGGTCGGCTTCACGTGTGCCGGCACGCTGTCGCGCAAGCGCAACCCGCCACGCGGCAGCGATTGCACGAAACGGCCGCCCGGCACGTACGCGTAGTTCAGGTGGGCCATGTACATCAGGTCCATCGGCGTGCCGCCGAGATTCGTCACGTCCATCGCGATCGTCATCTGCGCGTCGTGCCCGGCGAGCCGGACCGACGGGCGGGCCAGATAGTGGCTGCCGAAACCCTGCACGTATTCGTATTCGCCGGTCACTTCGACGAACGCGCCGCGCGCATCCGAGCCGACGACCAGGCTCGCGCGATCCATCGGCGCGCACGGCATTTCGCCGTGCAGCGCATGCGTGTCGTCCGGCCCCGGGCAGCCGTTGCGCAGCAGCCCGCTGTGGAACATGAAGCAGCCGTAGGTATCGATGATCGATGCCGCGCGCTTCGGCTGCCGGAACATGTGCTTCATCGTCAGGTCGCGGCCGTCGAACGCGGCGGCCCAGATCATCTGGCCGAGATACGGCAGCACGACGAGGTGGCCGCGACGGTTCTCGAGCTTCAGCGCCTCGACGCCGGACGGATACGCGAACGCTGTGACGGTCAGGCCGTCGGTGCGGTACAGCGTGCGCGGCGTGTCGCGGCAGTCGTCGCGGCGCAGTTCGATTTCGCCTCGCATGCTCAGGCTCCCGACGTGTTGCGCGTGGCGGCGTAGCGCGCGGGCGCGTTGCCGTCGGCGGCTGCGTCGGGCGTCGCGGCCGGCAGGTGGCGCAGGCAGTAGAAGCCGTAGTAGACGATCACGACGAAGCACGCGAGCGGCACGACGAACGCGAGCTGCATGTTGCCGCCCGTGTGATCGGAGATCAGCCCCTGGATCAGCGGCACGACCGCGCCGCCGACGATGCTCATCACGAGGATCGAGCCGCCGTATTCGGTGTCCTTGCCGAGCCCGTCGATCGTGAGGCCGTAGATCGTCGGCCAGCACGGGCCGAGGAACACGCTCACGCCCACGGCCGCATAGACGGCCGTGATGTCGTGCACGCTGATCGTGTACGCGAGCAGCGCGATGCACAGGATGCCGTAGACGATCAGCACCTTGGCCGGGCCGACACGCTTCATCACGAGCGTGGCGACCAGCTTGCCGACGAAGAAGGCGAAGAACGTCGCGAGCAGGTAGTGCGACGCGCCGCGCTCGGTCAGGCCGCCGATCTGCATCGCGAGCCGGATCGTGAAGCTCCACACGCCGACCTGCGCGCCGACATACAGGAACTGCGCGACGACGCCCGCGACGAAGCGCCGGTTGCCGAACAGGCGCGCGAGCGTGCCGCGCGCGTCGATCCGGTGCGTGGCCACGCTCGGGCCGTTGCCCTTGCAGGCCGGGTAGGGCGTGAGCGCGAACACGATGAACACGGCCACGAGCACGACGATCAGCCACTTGTACGGCTCGAGCGTGGCCTGGATCATCGCGAGCTGGTGCACGTGCGCGTCGGCGGCCGACATCGCGGCGAGCTGCGCATGCGACGCATCGCCTTCCTTGAAGATCAGGAAGCTGCCCATGTACACGCCGGCCATCGCGCCGAACGGATAGAACGTCTGCGAGATGTTCAGCCGCCGCGTGCTGGTTGCGCGCGGGCCCATCAGCGTCGAATACGAGTTCGATGCGGTTTCGAGGAACGACAGGCCGGCCGCGATCACGAACAGCGCGACGAGGAACATCCCGTACTTCGCCATCGATGCTGCGGGGAAGAACAGCAGGCAGCCGGTCGTGTAGAGCAGCAGGCCGACGAGGATCGTCGTCTTGTAGCTGAACTTCTTCACGACGGTCGCGGCCGGAATCGCGAGGAAGAAGTAGCCGAGATAGAACGCGGACTGCACGAATGCCGATTCGAAATCGGACAGGAAGAACGACTTCTTGAATTGCGCGATCAGCACGTCGTTCAGGTTCGCGGCGGTGCCCCACAGCGCGAACAGGCAGCACAGCAGCGTGAACGCGAAGAGCGGCGTGCGGTTCAGGTAATAGCCGTCGGGGGTGTGTTCGATCCTGGCTCGGCTCATGGGTGTCTCCTTCCCAATTGTCTCGTCGATGAAGGCGCCGCTTACATGCCGGCGTCGCGGAGGAAGCGTTCGAACGTCGCGGTGTCGGCATACGACTTCTGCGTACCGAGGCCCGTGACCGAATGCGCGGCATACGCGGACGCGTAACGCATCGCGTCGAGCGCGTCGCGTGACGCGGCATAGCAGCGCGCGAAGCAGCCGATGTACGCATCGCCGGCGCCCGTCGTGTCGCGTGCGTCGACCGGCACGCCCGGCACATGCCGCACGCCGTCGCGCGATACCAGCAGCGAACCGTTGCTGCCGAGCGTGACGAGCACGTGCTTGAGCCCGCGCGCGACCAGCGCTTCGGCGGCACGCGCCGCGCTGTCGCGCGAATCGACCGGCATGCCGGACACGATCGCGAGCTCGGTTTCGTTCGGCACGAAGAATTCGACGGTGCGGATCCGCTCGAAATCGAGATCGGCCACCGCGGGCGCGGGGTTCAGCAGCACCGGAATGCCGTGTCGCGCGCCGAATGCGATCGCGTGATAGACGGTGTCGAGTTCGATCTCGAGCTGCAGCACGATCAGCGCGCATGCGGCGAGCTGCGGCGCGGCCGCGTCGATGTCGGCCGGCGTCAGGTGGCGGTTCGCGCCCTTGACGATCAGGATGCTGTTGCTCGAATCGGGTTCGACGAAGATCGGCGCGACGCCGCTCGGCACGCCGGCGACCTTGCGCACGTGCGTGGTGTCGATGCCTTCGCGCTCGAAGTTGCGGATCGTGTTGTCGGCGAAGACGTCGTCGCCGACCTTCGTGACCATCACGACGCGCGCGCCGAGGCGGGCGGCCGCGACGGCCTGGTTCGCCCCCTTGCCGCCGCAGCCGAGCTCGAAGTTCGGTGCTTCGAGCGTTTCGCCCCGGGCGGGCATGCGTGCGACGTAGGTCACGAGATCGACCATGTTGCTGCCGATGACGGCGATTGTCTCCATCTGCGTCTCTTCCTTGGTATGGGGTGCGCCGCGCGCGTGGTGGGCGGCGGCGTGCGACAGGTGGTAATAAAATCACATAAAATGTGATAATGCAATCATGTGATGTTCGGAGGGTTACTTTTGTCGGGGCGCAGCTGTGCCGGCATGTGCTACCGATGCCGCCTGATGCAAGCCTTGATCCGGCCGGGCGGCGCTTTCGGCGCTGTTCCGATGCGCTCGTCCTGGCCGTGACGAAACCGCTCGACGAAATGTCGCTCAGCAAGCTCGGCGTTGCTCAATGGGTGCGGCGTGCAGGCATGAGGGAATCCGAACGCAGCGGAAGGGGCTGCCTCACCTTGCTGGGCGGCGGCCTGATGTGAACGGCGGTGCACCGGCTTCGGCAGGGCCCGCGCGCGCGAATCCGGACGCGACGGCCACGCGAATGGCCGGCACGTCGGCGACGATCCTCGACGCGTTCGATCCGACGTGCGGGTTCGCGCAGGCCGGCTCCAAATAACGGCGGCAGGGGCTCGGGAGGGCGCCTTTAAGTTCGGTTGCATACGCGTTCACGACGCGTGCGATGTGCGGACATCGCCGTCCGGGTCGTCCTCGGTACCCGTCGTCCGCACCGCGCCCGCGTGTGCCGAGCTGCCCGTCCCCTGAATACCGATCGGCGCCGCCAATGGGGATTCGGGGGTTCGCCACCGCACGCCACGCTGACGGCCTGATTACCGTTTTGTCATCCACCCCGTTCCCGCTTGCACCGTGCAGTGCGCCGTCGCCGTTTCCCGGTAACATCGCCGCATGTCACCACGACCGCGACGGAACCGCCATGCGCATCCTGATAGTTGAAGACGAGCCGAAGACGGGCGCCTACCTGAAGAAGGGCCTCGAGGAATCGGGGTTCAGCGTCGATCTCGCGAAGGACGGCGGCGAAGGGCTGACGCTCGCGCAGGAAGAGCGCTACGACGTGATCGTGCTCGACGTGATGCTGCCGGTGCTCGACGGCTGGGGCGTGCTGAAGCGGCTGCGCGACACGCATACGACGCCGGTGCTGTTCCTGACCGCGCGCGACGACGTGCAGGACCGCGTGCACGGCCTCGAGCTCGGCGCCGACGATTACCTGGTGAAGCCGTTCGCGTTCGTCGAGCTGCTGGCCCGCATCCGCACGCTCGCGCGGCGCGGGCCGCCGCGCGAAACCGAGCATCTCGCGGTGGGCGACCTCGAAATCGACGTCGTGCGCCGCCGCGTGAAGCGCGGCGCCACGCGGATCGACCTGACGCCGCGCGAATTCTCGCTGCTGCAGCTGCTCGCACGCCGGCAGGGCGAGGTGCTGAGCCGCACGCAGATCGCGTCCTACGTGTGGGACATGAATTTCGACAGCGATACCAACGTCGTCGAAGTCGCGATCCGGCGCCTGCGCGCGAAGATCGACGACGCATTCCCGGTGAAGCTGATCCACACGGTGCGCGGCGTCGGCTACGTGCTCGAGCCGAAGGACGACGCATGAGGTGGCCGCGTTCGCTGGCCGCGACGCTCGCCCTCGCGATTGCCGCGACCACGCTGGCCGCGTTCGGGCTCGTCGGCGTGTACGTGTACGCGAGCCTCGAGCGGCAGGTCAATACGCAGGACGACCTCGACATCGTGCTCGCCGCGCGCCATACGCGCCGGCTCGCGGGCGAGCTCGAATCGCTCGACGCGGTGCGCGCGCATACGGAGCGGCTCACGAGCCAGGTGCTCGGCAACGAGGCGCTGTCGATGGTCGTCACCGACGGGCAGGGCGACATGCTGGTGCGCCACAACGTCACGCTCGCCGCGCTCGACGACGCGCGGCCGGCCGCGTCGATGCCGCTGGCCGACGCGCAGCTGGTTGCGCCGAACGCGACGCCGATACCCGCGAACGACCGGATCACGGCCGACCAGCTCGTCACATGGATCGCTGCGAGCGGCACGCCGATGCGCGGCGTCGTGATCGAGGCCGTGCTCGGCGATCGCACGCCGATTCACATCGCGATCGCGCGCAACATGCGCGACCGGGCCGCGCTGCTCGACGGTTACCGCGACCGGCTGAAGCTTGCCGGCGGTGTCGGCGCGCTGTTCGCGCTGCTGCTCGGCTACGGGCTGATCCGCAGGGCACTCGAGCCGCTGCGCGAGATCGTCGACAACACCGGCCGGATCACGGTCGACAAGCTCGACACGCGGCTCGACGCGTCGCGCGCGCCGCGCGAGCTGCGGGCGCTCGTCGATGCGCAGAATGCGATGCTCGGCCGCCTGCAGCAGGCGTTCTCGCACCTGTCGCAATTCAGCGCCGATCTCGCGCACGACCTGCGGACGCCGCTGAACAACATGCGCGGCGCGACCGAAGTCGCGCTCGCCCGGCCGCGGCCGGCCGATGAATACCAGGCGCTGCTCGAATCGCATCTCGAGGAGTACGACCGGCTCGCGCGGATGATCGACAACGTGCTGTTTCTCGCGCGCGCCGAGCATCCGAGCTTCGTCACGCGGCAGCGGGCGTTCGACGTGCGCGACGAACTCGAACGCATCGCCGGGTATTTCGAGGGGCTCGCCGACGAAGCGGGCTCGACGCTGCGCGTCGAAGGGCAGGGGCGGCTGACTGCCGACGTCGAGCTGTTTCGCCGCGCGATCGGCAACCTGCTCGCGAACGCGCTGCGTTACACCCCGGCCGGCGGTGTCATCACGCTCGCCGTCGACGAAACGCCGGATGCGGTGCGCGTCGTCGTCGCCAATCCCGGCGAGCCGATCGATCCCGCGCTGCTGCCGCGGATCTTCGACCGGTTCGTGCGCGGCGACCCGGCGCGCAGCGGCGGTGCGCCGGGCGGCACGGCCGGGCTCGGCCTCGCGATCGTGCGGTCGGTGATGGAACTGCACGGCGGGAACGCGCGCGTCGAAAGCGATGCGGCCGGCACGCGTTTCATGCTCACGTTCAGCCGGCCGTCGGCGTCGTAACGGCGGTATCGTGCGGCGCGGCGGCCGCGTCGCTTGCGATGCCCGTCTGCGTCTGTGCCGCCGCGCCGGGCGCCGGCTCCGCCTGCCAGCCACCGCCCAACGCCTTCAACAACCCGACCTCGGCCTCCATTCGCCGCGCGTCGATCTGGTCGGCCGTGCGCCGGTTCGTCAGCGCGATCGTCTGCGCGGTCACGACATCCAGGTAGCTGACGGCACCTGCGTTGAACCGGTTCGTCGTCAGCCGCAGCGACAGGTCGGCCGCGTCGGTCGCGCGCTGCTGGCTGTGTGCCTCCGACGCGAGCGCATCGAGCGACGACAACTGATCTTCGACCTGCTGGAATGCCACCAGCACGGTTTGCCGGTAATCGGCGACCGCGCCGTCGTATTGCGCATGCGCGCCGCGCAGCGACGCGCTGCGGCGGCCACCGTCGAACAGCGTGCCGGCGAGCTGCGGGCCGAGCGACCAGAACAGGCTCGGCGCGGTGAGCCACGGCGCAAAGAACGAACTTTCGAGCCCGGCGCTCGCCGACAGCACGAGGTCCGGAAAGAACGCCGCGCGCGCCTCGCCGATCTGCGCGTTCGCGGCCGCGACGCGGCGCTCGGCCGCCGCGATGTCGGGCCGACGCTCGAGCAGTTGCGACGGCACGCCGGGCGGGATGGCCGGCACGTCGTACGACCGCACACGCGGCGGTAGCGCGAACGTCGACGCGCTTTCGCCGACCAGCGTTGCAATCGCATGCTGGAGTTGCGCGCGCGACGCGTCGATGTCGGTGTCCTGCGTGCGCGTCGCTTCGAGCTGCGTGTCGGCCTGCGCGACCGCCGATGCGTCGATCGCACCGGCCGCGAGCTGCTGCTTCAGCAGCGTCAGCGCGTCCGCGTACGCGTGCACCGTGTCGTCGAGCAGTTGCTTCTGCGTGTCGAGCGAGCGCAACGCGAAATAGTCGGTCGCGAGCTCGGCCGTCACCGACAGCTTCACGGCCTGCAGGTCGGCCGCGCTCGCGGCGGCGTTCGCCTGCGCGCCCGTCACCGCATCGCGCACGCGGCCGAATACGTCGGGCTCCCAGCTCGCGGCCACGCCGGCCTGATAGTCGGGCGTGGTCTTGCCGGCCAGCGACGAGCCGAGCCGGTTCTGCGACACGCGTGCGCGGCTTTGCGCGGCGCCCGCGGTGATCGTCGGCAGGAACCCCGCGTGCTGGTAGTCGACCATCGCGCGGGCCTGCTGCAAATCGGCGAGCGCTTTCTTCACCGTCTGGTTCGATACGTCGACGCGCGCTTCGAGCGCGTTCAGGTCGGCGTCGCCGAACACCGTCCACCACGCGCCGCGCGCAGCGGCGTCGGCGGGCATCGCGACGTGCCAGCCGGCTTGCGCAGCCGGTGCGGTCGGTGCGGCCGGTGCGCCCGCAAAGTGCGTCGGGACGGCGACCGCAGGCGGTGAATACGGCGGCAGCGTCGTGCAGGCGGTCAACGCGGCCAATGCCGCGGCGGCGCCGAGCGCGACGGCGCGGCGGGCGAACGGGAACGGATGAGCGAGGCGCATGGCGGATATCTCGTCAGGGGTCTTCGATAGGTCAGCCGCGTGCGGGCGCCGAGGCGGGTGTCGATGCGGCCGGCGCGGCCGGTGCTGCGCCGCTCGCGCGCATCGGCGGCACGCCGCCTGCACCGCTCGCGGGCGCGGGTTGCGCGCGTTGCGCGGACGAAGCGGCAACCGGTGCCTCCGCGTGCGCGATCGACACGATCTTCACGACTTCGCCGGCGGTGATCGCATCGCCCGGGTTGTCGATCACGCGATCGCCTGCCGCGAGCCCCGAGACGATCTCGACGCGTGTGCCGAAATCGCGCCCGATCTGCACGCGCTTGAGCGCGGTGCGTCCGTTCGCGGCGACGGTCGCCACCGTCACGCCGTCCGGCCGGAACAGCAGCGCGCTGACGGGCAGCTCGAACGCGGGCGCGGCGCTCGCGACGACGAGGTGCGCCTGCGCATACGCACCGGGCAGCAGCGCGCCATCGGCGTTGTCGACGTCGATTTCGACGCGCAGCGTGCGCGTGACCGGATCGATCGCGCCGGCCGTGCGTGCGACGCGCGCGGCAAAGTGCCGCCCCGGATACTGCTGCGTGGTCAGGTAGACCGGCGTGCCGGTCGAGACGTCGGCTGCGCTGTCCTGCGGCACGTCGACGAATACGCGCAGCGTGCCGGTTTGCTCCAGATGGAACAGTTCGCCGGACAAGCCCGGACTGCCCGGCGTGCCGCCCGCGGTGACGAGCGTGCCGACGTCGACGTTGCGCGCGGTGATCACGCCGTCGAACGGCGCGCTGACCGCTTCGTACGACACCAGCTCGTTCAGGTGCGCGACGTTCGCCTGCGCGGATGCGAGCATCGCACGCTTCGCGTTCATGTCGGCCACCTTCGTGTCGGTGTCCTGCTGCGACACCGATTGCGACGTCAGCATGTCCTGCCAGCGCTGCGCGGTCGATTTCGCATAGTCGTAGTTCGCCTGCGCGGTGGCCGCGTCGGCGCGCGCCTGGCGCAACTGCGCATCGAGATCGGGCGCGGCGATCTGCGCGAGCGGCTGGCCGGCCTTCACGTGCGCGCCGAGATCCGCGCTCCAGTGCGCGATGTAGCCGCTGGTGCGCGCATAGATCGACGCTTCCGCGAACGGCATCACCGAACCGGGCAGCGTCAGCGTCTGGTCGGCGGGTGCCGTGCCGGGCGCGATCACCGATACCGGCAGCGCCTGCTGCGCGGCCACCTGCGCGCGCTGCGCGGCGCGCGCATCGATGCGCGGCACGATACCGATCGCGAGCAGCACGGCGGCGAGCGCGACGGCGGCGAGCGGCACGGTCAGTCGGCGGCCGCGTCGGCGGTGCGGCGCATCGGGCGCCGCCTCGCGGGAGCCGGGCGGGACGGCCGCGCGTTCGATCGTGCTTCCGGCAGGGTGGGCCGCGTCGGCGGCCGGCGGGGCGAGGGGTTCGATCGAGTCGTTCATGATGGGGGCTCGAGGTTGGACGAATCGGATGAAAGGGCGGCGGCGCGATCAGCCGAGCGCCGGCGTATCGGAGGTGGGCTGCGCGCGCCGTGCGGCCGCGGCCTCGCGACGCCGGTCGAGCCATGCGTGGACGAAGCCGAACACGACCGGCACGAACAGCAGCGTCGACACCGTGCCGAACGCGAGCCCGCCGATCACCGCGCGGCCGAGCGGCGCGTTCTGCTCGCCGCCGTCGCCGAGGCCGAGCGCCATCGGCAGCATCCCGATCAGCATCGCGAGCGCGGTCATCAGCACCGGGCGGAAGCGGTTGAACCCGGCGTCCAGCGCGGCCTGCCACGGCGGCGCGCCGCCGGCGAGCAGTTCGCGCGCCGTGTTCACGACGAGGATGCTGTTCGCGGTCGCGATGCCGATGCACAGGATCGTGCCCGTCAGCGCAGGCACGGACAGCGTCGTGCGCGTGACGAACAGCATCCACGCGATGCCGGCGAGCGACGCGGGCAGGCCGCCGACGATCACGAGCGGGTCGAGCCACGACTGGAAATTGACGACCATCAGCAGGTAGACGAGCGCGATCGCGAGCACGAGGCCGCCGAGCAGTCCGGTGAACGACTCGTGCATCGCCTGCACCTGGCCGCGCAGCACGATCGACGCGCCGGGCGGCAGTTGCGCGCGGGCTTCGTCGACGAGTGTCGTCACGTCGGCGGTGACGCCGCCGAGGTCGCGCCCCTGCACCGACGCGAAGAGGTCGAGCACCGGCTGCACGTTGTAGTGCGACACGACCGCCTGCTGCGTGGTGCGCGAGAAGCTGCCGAGCGTGCCGAGCAGGTTCTGCGCGGGTGCGCCGGCCGCCGGGCCGCCGGCCGGCGTCTGCGGCGCGCGGGCGGTGCCGGCGGGCAGCGGCACGTTCGCGAGCGCCTGCAGCGAATTCACCGTGTACTGCGGCGTCTGCACGAGCACCGGGTAGCTGACGCCGTTGCGCGGATCGAGCCAGAAGTTCGGCGTGGTCTGCGAGCTGCCGGACAGCGCGATCAACAGGTTCTGCGCGACGTCGCGCTGCTGCAGCCCGGCCAGGATCGCCTTCGTGCGGTCGACGTTCACGTCGATCGCCGGCTCGTCGCCGGGTTGCTGGATGCGTGCGTCGACGAGGCCGCGCACGCCGCGCAGCTTCGCGAGCAGCGCGTTCGCGACCGCGCGGTTCTGGTCGAGCTGGTTGCCGACGATCTGGATGTCGATCGGCGCGGGCAGCCCGAAATTGAGGATCTGGCTGACGATGTCGGCCGGCAGGAACGCGAACGTCACGCCGGGGAACGACTGCGCGAGCACGTTGCGCAGCGTCGCGACGTACGCGGCCGTGGACGCATGGTTCGGCTTCAGCGTGATCAGCACGTCGGCGTCCCCGGTGCCGATCGGGTCGGACGCGTCGTACGTGAGGTTGATCCCGCTCACCGGCACGCCGATGTTGTCGAGCACGCCCGCGAGCTGGTCCGCCGGGATCACGCCGCGGATCTTCGCTTCCACTTCGTCGGTGAGCCGTGCGGTCTCCTCGATCCGCGTGCCGGTCGGCGCGCGCAGGTGCAGGCGGATCTCGCCGGTATCGACCGACGGAAAGAAGTCCTGGCCGGCGAACGCGAACAGGCCGGTCGATGCGACGCAGGCGAGCAGGAACGCGGCCGCGAAGCGGCGGCGCCGCGCGATCGCCGCGGTGAGCAGCGCGCGATAGCGCAGCCGGACGGCCTCGAAGCGATGTTCGAACGCGGCCTGGAAGCGCACGAAGCGGGCGAACACGCCGCGCGGCGGCCGGCCGTGGCCCTTCGCGCGCATCAGCGCCATCGCGAGCGTCGGCACCAGCGTGCGCGAGAAGAAGTACGACGCGATCATCGCGAAGATCACGGCTTCGGCCAGCGGCACGAACAGGTAGCGTGCGACGCCGGTGAGCAGGAACATCGGCACGAACACGATGCAGATCGACAGCGTCGACACGAAGGTCGGCACCGCGATCTCGCCCGCGCCGGTCAGAATGGCCTCTTCGAGCGGCGCGCCCCGTTCGAGATGATGCGTGATGTTCTCGATCGCGACGGTCGCGTCGTCCACCAGGATCCCGACCGCGAGCGCGAGGCCCCCGAGCGTCATGATGTTGATGGTCTGGCCGAGCACGGCGAGCGCGAGCAGCGACGTGAGCACCGCGAGCGGGATCGTGATCGCGATGATCAGCGTCGCGCGCCAGCTGCCGAGGAACAGCAGGATCATCAGCGCGGTCAGGCACGCGGCGATCAGCGCCTCGCGCACGACACCCTGGACTGCCGCCTTCACGAACACCGACTGGTCGTCGAGCGGCGAAATGTGCAGCGCCTTCGGCAGCCCGGCCGCGATCTTCGGCAGCATCGCCTTCACCTGGTCGATGATCGTCAGCGTCGACGCGCTACCCGTTTTCTCGACGGTCAGCAGCGCCGCGCGTTTGCCGTCCACCCGCACGATATTGGTCTGCGGCGCGTAGCCGTCGCGTACATGAGCGACGTCGCGCACATAGACGACCGTGCCGCCGATCGTCTTCACCGGCAGGTCGTTCAGCGCGGCCACCGTCTGCGTGCTGCCGTTCATCTGCACGTCGTACTCGTGCGTGCCGATCTTCGCGGTGCCGCCGGGCAGGATCAGGTTCTGCGCGTTGATCGCGTTCACCACGTCGATCGGCGCGAGGCCCTTCGCCTGCAGCGCACGCGTGTCGAGATCGACGACGATCTGGCGGATCTTGCCGCCGAACGGCAACGGCACGGCCGCGCCCTGGACGGTCGCGAGCTGCGTGCGGATGAAGCTGTTGCCGAGGTCGTACAGCTGCTGCTCGGCGAGCGTGTTGCTCGACAGCCCGAGCTGCAGGATCGGCACCGTCGACGCGTTGTACGTGATGATGTTCGGCGGCAGCGTGCCGGGCGGCAGGATGCGCAGGATCGACGCGGCGTTGCTCGAGGCTTCCGCGATCGCGCGATTGATGTCGGCGCCCGGGTGGAAGAAGATCTTCACGACCGACACGCCGTTCAGCGATTGCGATTCGATGTGCTCGATGTCGTCGACGTCCGACGTGAGCGCGCGTTCGTAGTTCGACGTGATGCGCTTGGCCATGTCCTCCGCGGAGAAGCCGTTGTACGACCAGACGATGCTGACGACCGGAATGTCGATGTTCGGGAAGATGTCGGTGGGGGTGCGCAGCAGCGCGAGCGGCCCCGCGATGAAGATCAGCAGCGCGAGTACGACGAACGTGTAGGGCCTGCGTAACGCCAGCCGGACGATCCACATGATGGTGCTCCTCGAAGCGGGGAATGGACGCGCATTCGATGCGACGAGCACGCAGTCTGCCGGCGCGGCGTTGACCCGACCCTGACTCGAAGATTACGAAACCGTTATCCGTGCCGGCGCGGCGGCAGCGGCCGTGCGGCGGGCCGCGCAGCGCGATGCGGGCTGGCCGGACTCTCGCCGCCGACGGCGGGGCGCCGCTTCATCCATAATGTCCGGCGGCAAACCTTCGCTCATTCGCGTATCTCGCCGATTTCAGGAGCCAGACCGATGTCGTTGCGCACCGATGCAAACTTCTTCCGCCTTCTTGCCGACTCGTATCGCCGGCTCGTGAACTGCCCGCTCGTGCCCGACGGCATGAGCGCATCCGACGGCGCCGCGTGGCTGTACGAAGCGGCGCCGTTCGGCATCCTGGCGCACGACACGTCGGCCGACCCGGTGTTCGTGTACGGCAACCGGCGCGCGCAGGCGATTTTCGAATACGACTGGGATGAACTGACGGCGTTGCCGTCCCGTCTGTCGGCGGAGCCGATGGAGCGACACGAGCGCCAGGTGTTTCTCGACAAGGTGATGCGCGATGGCTTCGTGGCCGAATATCGCGGCGTGCGCGTGACGAAGTCCGGCAAGCGGTTCTGGATCGAACGCGCGACCGTGTGGCAGCTCATGGACGCGGACGGAGTCGTGCACGGCCAGGCCGCGATGATTCCGGAAGTACGGCCGCTCGACGCGCCCGCATGAACGCGACGATCGACTGGCACGCGCATCGCGTCGCGGGCCCGCGCGATGTCCGGCGAACCGGGGCGGCCCGCCCACGACGGACGCGAGCGATCAGATAACAAAACCGTAATCGAAGCCTCACCTTCAGGAAAGCGCGCGAATCGCAGAATGAATCCAACTCTTCATCACATCGATGGGGAGCGGATGTCCGGCCTGATCTGCGGACGCGAACACGCCATCATTGAGAGGTGAACATCATGAACAACCTGATTCGTGCAGTCCTGCTTTCCTGCGCACTGAGCGCACCGATCGTCGCATTTGCGCAAACCGCCGACCATGCGCTCACACGGGCCGACGTGCGCGCCGATCTCGTCCGCGTCGAACAGGCCGGCTATCGGCCGATCGGTAACGATCCGAACTATCCCGACGACATCCAGGCCGCCGAGGCGAAGGTCGCCGCGCAGCAAGCGCAATCGGCCGCCGCGCGGCCGAGCGTCGCCGCAAAGCGCACTGATGCGCAATCGCTCGCGTCGCTCGACGAGCACCAGTTGTACGACCATCACTGAGCGCGATTGGCGACCGCCGTCCGCGGCCCGACGGCGGTTCCTTCAACGGACGGCACGCATGCCGTAGCGAGTCAGTCGTCGCCTTTCTCGAGCACGTTCTGCGTCAGCGTGATCGACGGAATCGTCGGCTTCAGCAACGCGCGGCGCGCGCGACGGCTCAGCCACTTCCAGCCGGCCACGAGCAGCAGCGCGACCAGCGGGATCGACGCGATCGTCCATGTCCCGTTCGGGTAGTCGAATGCCATCAACACCAGCACGCCGAGCAGGAACAGCAGGGTGAGCCACGACGTCACGGGCGCGCCGGGCATCCTGAACGAGACGTCCTCCACGTCGCCGCGCCTGACCGCGGCGCGGAACTTCATCTGGCATACGACGATGAAGCCCCATGTGCTGATGATGCCGAGCGACGCGATGTTCAGCACGATCTCGAACACGCTCGACGGCACCAGATAGTTGAGCAGCACGCCGACCACATAGATCGCGACCGTCACCAGAATGCCCGCGTACGGGACGGATTGCCCGCTCATCCGCGCGAGGAACGCGGGGGCCGAGCCGCCCATCGACAGCGAACGCAGCACGCGCCCCGTCGAATACAGGCCGGAGTTGAGGCTCGACAGCGCGGCCGTGAGCACCACCAGGTTCATCACCGAGCCGATGCCCGGCACGCCGAGCGCGCCGAAGAACGTGACGAACGGGCTCTGGCCCGCCTTGTACGCACTCCACGGCAGCAGGCAGACCAGCAGCACGACCGATGCGACGTAGAAAATCGCGATGCGCCAGATTACGTTGTTGATCGCGCGCGGCAGCACCTTGCGCGCATCCTTGCATTCGCCGGCGGCCGTGCCGACCAGTTCGACGCCCGCGAACGCGAACACCACGCCCTGCACCAGCACCAGCGCCGGCATCAGTCCGTGCGGAAAGAACCCGCCGTTGTCGGTGATCAGATGCAGGCCGGTGCCATGGCCGGCCACCGGCATGCCCGTGCCGAGGATCGCCGCGCCGATCACGAGAAACAGCACGATCGCGGCGACCTTGATCAGCGCGAACCAGAACTCCATTTCCGCGAACCATTTCACGCCGATCAGGTTCATCGTCGCGACGATGCACAGCGCGACGAGCGCGAAGATCCACTGCGGCACGGCCGCGAACGGCGCCCAGTAATGCATGTAGAGCGCGACGGCGGTGATGTCGACGATGCCGGTCATCGCCCAGTTCAGGAAGTACATCCAGCCTGCGACGAACGACGCCCTCTCGCCGAGGAATTCGCGTGCGTACGATACGAAGCTGCCGCTGCTCGGGCGATGCATCACGAGCTCGCCGAGCGCGCGCAGGATCAGGAACGAAAACGCGCCGCAGACTAGATAGACGATGGCGAGCGCCGGGCCGGCGGCCTGCAGCCGGGCGCCGGCGCCGAGAAACAGCCCGGTGCCGATGGCCCCGCCGATCGCGATCATCTGCACCTGTCGATTGCCGAGGGTCTTGTGATAGCCGGCTTCGTGCGATTCGAGCCAGCTGCGTTTGTCGGTTTCGCCGGTTGTCGACGGGTCGGGAATCGATGCCATGACGGGTTCCTCGCGCATGGAGGGGATGGGATTCGTCCCGGTCGCGGACGATCGGGACCACCGGTACCGGAGGTCCGGCGCGCGCAATCGCGCGCGCCCGTCCAGATTGCGGTTCGTCGGACGTGACGAAAGGCACGGTACGTCGCGAACGTATTCAGCCGTAATTCCGGTCACAAACGGAATGCAAATTTGGACTGAGCCTGGTCGAATCCATGCATAGGTGTCGGCGCCGGGTGAACCGGATAGGTAATTTGGTGCGCCGGCGCGCGCTGCGGGGGCAACCGTTACCGACGGCGCCGGCTCATGCACCGAAATGAGGAATCCGGCACATCGAATTTTTCGTCTCGCGCCGGTGCGGCAAGCGTTTCACGGCGATGGCCCGGTTTTTGCTGGAGTGGTGTCGGCCGCGCAATCGTTGCGCGCTGCCCGACGACATACCAGACAAGGAAGATTCACCGTGAGCCCGACGACCCGACCGTTCCCCCGACGCACCTGGCTGGCTGCGCTGCTCGCCGCCCCCGTGATCGCGCTGTTCGCCGCCGCGCCGGCCCACGCCGATGCGCTCGACACCATCGCGAAAAACGGCACGCTGCGCGTCGCGGTGCCCGAGGACTATCCGCCGTTCGGTTCGGTCGGCACGGACATGCAGCCGCAGGGCTACGACATCGACATGGCAGGCCTCCTCGCCAAGGCGCTCGGCGTCAAGCTGAAGCTGGTGCCCGTGAACAGCGCGAACCGGATTCCGTACCTGACGACCAACAAGGTCGACATGGTGATTTCGTCGCTCGGCAAGACGCCGGAGCGCGAGAAGGTCATCGATTTCTCGAGCGCGTACGCGCCGTATTTCCAGGGCGTGTTCGGGCCGTCCGACGTGAAGGTGAGCGTGCCCGCCGACCTCACCGGCAAGACGGTCGGCGCGACGCGCGGCGCGCTCGAGGAGATCGCGCTGTCGCAGCTCGCGCCGAACGCGACGATCAAGCGCTTCGAGGACAACAACGCGACGATCCAGGCGTTCCTGTCGGGGCAGGTCCAACTGATCGCGGCCGGCAACATCGTCGCGGCGGCGATTCTCGCGAAGCATCCGCCGCGCCGCCCCGAGGTCAAGTTCGTGATCAAGAATTCGCCGTGCTTCGTCGGCGTCAACAAGAACGAACCGCGCCTGCTCGCGAAGATCGACGATGCGATTGCGCATGCGAAGCAGGACGGCTCGCTCGGCGAGCTGTCGCGCAAGTGGCTCGGCCAGCCGCTGCCGGCCGGGCTGTGACGTATCGCAGTGCAGCCTGACACGTTGCCGCGGCCGGGATGCCCGGCGTGGCGCGTGTCGTTGTCCGAACCCGAATTCATCCGCTTCCCATGAGCTACCAGCTTCAATTCGGCGAGCTCGCCGATTACGCCGGCGTGTTCGCGAGCGGCGCGGCGATCACGCTCGCGCTGACCGCGGTCGCGACCGTGCTCGGCGCGGCCGTCGGCGTGCTCGGCGCGGCCGCGTACAGTGCCGACGCGCGCGCGGCCGTGCGCTTGCGCCCGCTGATCGGCGCGTACGTCGAGGCGATTCGCAATACGCCGTTCGTCGTCCAGCTGTTCTTCATCTTCTTCGGCTTGCCGGCGCTCGGCGTGCACATCGACGAATACACGGCCGCGATCCTCGCGATGACGCTCAACCTCGGCGCGTACTCGGTCGAGATCGTGCGCGCGGGCGTGGCCGCCGTGCCGAAGGGGCATCTGGAGGCGGCGTCCGCGCTGGCGATGTCGCGCGCGCAGATGCTGCGCCACGTCGTGCTGCCGCAGGCGCTCGCCAAGGTGTTTCCCGCGCTGTCGAGCCAGATCGTGATCACGATGCTCGGTTCGGCGGTCGTGTCGCAAATCTCGGTGGCCGACCTGACCTATGCGGCCGGCTACATCCAGTCGCGCAACTTCCGTGCATTCGAGACGTACTTCGTGATCACGCTCGCGTATCTGGCGATGGCGCTGCTGATGCGCGCCACGCTCGGCGCGATGGGCCGCCGCCTGTTCTCCCGCCGCGTGCGAGGTGCGCGATGACCGATTTCACGTTCGGGCAGATTCTCGCGAACCTGCTGCTGGCCGCGCGCTGGACGATCGTGCTGTCGATCGTGTCGTTCGTGTCCGGCGGCCTCGTCGGGCTCGGGCTGCTCGTGATGCGCGTGTCGGGTTCGACGGTGCTGCGCGGCATCGCGAAGCTCTATATCGAAGTGTTCCAGGGCACGCCGTTGCTGATGCAACTGTTTATCGTGTTCTTCGGCCTGCCGCTCGTCGGGCTCGACGTGCCGCCGTGGGTCGCGGCCACGGCGGGGCTCACGTTCTTCACCAGCGCCTATCTGGCGGAGATCTGGCGCGGCTGTGTCGAGGCGGTGCCGAAAGGGCAGTGGGAGGCGTCGGCCAGCCTGGCGATGAGCTATGTCGAGCAGTTGCGTCACGTGATCCTGCCGCAGGCCGCGCGCATCGCGATCGCGCCGACGGTCGGCTTCGGCGTGCAGGCGGTGAAGGATACGGCGCTCGTGTCGATCATCGGCTTCACCGAGCTGACGAAGGTCGGTATCGCGATCTCGAATGCGACGTTCCGGCCGTTCGTCGTGTATGGCCTCGTTGCGCTGATCTATTTCGCGCTCTGCTATCCGCTTACCCGTTATGCGCGCACGTTGCAAAGGAGATGGCATGCCGCTCGTTGAAACCCGGGGTCTCGAAAAGCACTTCGGCACCCATCATGTGCTCAAGGGCATCGACCTGTCCGTCGAGCGCGGGCAGGTCGTGTCGATCATCGGCCGCAGCGGCTCGGGCAAGAGCACGCTGCTGCGCACGCTCAACGGGCTCGAGAGTATCGACGCGGGCACGATCTCGGTCGACGGCGAACGCGTCGATGCGCGGCATGCGGACTTGCGTGCGCTGCGGCTGAAGGTCGGCATGGTGTTCCAGCAATACAACCTGTTTCCGCACCTGAGCGCCGGACAGAACGTGATGCTCGCGCAGTCGGTGGTGAAGAAGTCGCACCCCCAGCAGGCGCGCGCGATCGCGGAGCTGATGCTCGAGCGCGTCGGCCTCGGCGACAAGTTTGACGCGTTTCCGGAACACCTGTCGGGCGGCCAGCAGCAGCGCGTCGCGATCGCGCGTGCGCTCGCGATGAAGCCGAGCGTGCTGCTGTGCGACGAAATCACGTCGGCGCTCGATCCCGAGCTCGTCGGCGAGGTGCTGGGCGTGATCGAGCAACTCGCGCGCGAGGACATGACGCTGATCATGGTCACCCACGAGATGAACTTCGCGCGTGCGGTGAGCGACAGGATCGTGTTCATGCACCAGGGACGCGTGTGGGAGAGCGGGACGGCCGACGAGATCTTCGAGCGTCCGCAGACGGTGGAATTGACGCGGTTTCTGGGCAGCGTGCGGAACCCGGAAACGGTTGCGCGCTGACTGACACGGCCGTGCGGCCGGGCCGCGACCTGATAACAAGACCGTAATCGAAGCCTCACCTTCCGGAAAGCGCGCGAATCGCAGAATGGACACACTCCTCATCGCATCGATGCGGAGCGGATGTCCGGCCTGATCTGCGGACGCGAACACGCCATCTCGAGAGGTGAACGTCATGAACAACCTGATTCGTGCAGTCCTGCTTTCCTGCGCACTGAGCGCACCCGTCGCCGCATTCGCGCAAACCGCCGACCATGCGCTCACCCGCGCCGACGTGGTCGCCGACCTGATTCAGGCGGAGCGCGACGGCACGTTGCCGACGTCGAACTGGGACTATCCGCCGAGCGCGCCGACGATCGCGCGCAATCGCGAGCTGTATGCGATCGCGCACGGCGAGCCGCGCACCGCGACGGCGGGCGTGGGAACGGGCGCGGCTGTTTCAACGGCGAGCGCGCAATGAAGCCGGCTGCCGTACTGGCCCGCGTGGCGGGCCTGGCGCTCGCCGCGTGGCTCGCGGCGCATGGCGCGCCGGCCGCCGCGCGTGGCCAGCCGCAACTGCCCGACGACGATGGCGGGCGCGCCAGCGTGCTGCGCGCGCTCGATCCGTCGAGCGATACGCTGCGCCGGCCCGCCCACGCGCGGCCGGCCCATGTTCAAGCCGCGCCCATCAGGCGGGCGCCCAGCGCGATGCCGCGCGCGGCGATCATCGCACTCGCGGCGCGCTGACGGGCGTCCCAGCCCGCCAGCGCGGCGTCGAACCCGCGGCCGTGGCCGACTTCACGCAGCGCTTGCGCGAGGCCGACCGCGTCGTCCGCCGCTTTCGCGACACCGGCCGCCGTGTGCGGGCGAACGAGGCACGCGGCGTCGCCCAGCAGCACCGCACGCCCCACCGCCATCCGTTCGACCGCGAGATCCTGGATCGCCTGCGCGAACGGCGCGGGTGTCGCGTCGACGAGCGCGGCGAGCGTCGGCGCGAGCATCCGGCCACCGGCGTCGACGAGTTCCGCGCGGCTGTCGTCGCGCATCGCGCCGGGCGGCAGCGATCCGTCGCGCTGCGTGCCGTCGCGCGCGACGAACAGCGACCGCAGCCGGTCGGACGCGAGACGCCGGTACCAGACCCAGTTCACGCGCCGCTTGCCCGGCTCGATCGCGCCGTCCGCGCCGGGCACCAGATAGGTGAGGAACAGGTGCGCGTCGCCTTGCTGGAACGTGAAGCGCTCGCGCAGCAGATCCAGCACCTGTTCGGGCAGCGCCCGCTCGTCGACGAGCCCGCGCCATGCGACATAGCCCGCATACGTCGGCCGCACGTCCGGCATCAACTGTGCTCGCACCGCCGAGCGGCCGCCGTCCGCACCGATCAGCAGGTCGGCCGTCTCGGCGTGGCCGCTCGCGAAATGCGCGACGATGCGCTCGCCGTCCTGCTCGAATCGCTCGAACGCGTCGCCCGCCTGGACGATGCCGGCCGGCAGCGCGCGCTTCAACGCCGTGTAGATCACGTTCCACGCGGTCTGCGTTTGCGGCATCGTGAAGCGTTGCACGATGCGGTCTTGCGCATCGACGTAGATCCGGTCGATCGAATCGACGGCGGCCTCGCGCGGCAGCGGTACGTTGCCGAATGCGAACGCCCGCTCGATCGGCGGCTGCAGCACGATGCCGCCGCCGCGGCTGTCCAGGTCGTGCGGGGATTGCTCGAATACGCCGACGTCCCAGCCGGCTGCGCGCAGGGCGGTCGCGGCGAACAGCCCGCCGACCGACCCGCCGACGATGACGGCCTTGCGGCCCGATCCGTGTTCCATCCGATGTCTCCCGATGATGGCCGAGCATAGGGCAAGCAACGGACGCAGCGGTTGAATCGTTCTGAAGCGGCCTGCGTGACAGCGTGACGCGTGCGCCGCCGCTCAGCCTCGGCGGCGTTTGGCGGGGGCGGCGCAGGAGCCGGATGCCACGCATTGCAGTGCGGCCGGCGTGCCGTTCAGGAACGCGTCGACCTGCCGTTCGATTTCGGCGTCGAGATCGTCGGGCACCGGCAATCCGTATACCCGCTTGCACACGCCCAGAGGGAAGAGGCTCGCGTGCGGGCTCCAGCCCCGTTCGATTTGCGCGTTGCGCTGCGCTTCCGCCGCCGGCGTTGCTTCAGAAAAATTCAGTTCGCCGCCATGACTTTCAGGCGCACGTCCCCTAGTCTTGCTACCGAACCGCCGCATGGGCCGGGCGCGCAGGTCGAGGGCGCGGACTGCGCCGGCAAAACCAAGGAAACCACGACATGCAACCTGGACACGTAACGGCCGCCGGCGCGGCCGCGCCCGATCGCCTGCCCGGCGAAGACGTCTTTCTCGCGTCGATCGCAGGCTATGTCGACACGCTCGGCTTCGTCGCGCTGTTCGGCCTCTTTACCGCCCATGTGACCGGCAACTTCATCCTGATCGGCTCGGGCCTGGCCGGGGTCGGGCAGGGGCTGCTGATCAAATGGCTCGCGTTTCCGGCGTTCATCGCCGGGATCGTGGCCGCCCGCCTGCTCGACCACCGGATGCGCGTGCGCGGTCATGGCGCGCGGGCCGGTTCGCTGTACGCGTTGCAGGCGATCCTGCTCGCCGGCTTCATGTTCGCGGGGATCGCGGCGTCGCCGATCGGCAGCGCCGACGCGCCCGCGACGATCGTCTGCGGGCTGCTCGGCGCGGCGGCGATGGGCGTGCAGAACGCGCATGGCCGGCTGACCGCGCGCTCGGTGGTCGCCAACACGGTGATGACCGGCAACGTCACGCAGGCCGTCATCGATGCCTTCGACTGGCTCGTGCCGATCGCCGCGCCGGCCGAACGGGACGCCGCCCGCGCGCGGCTGCAGCGCACGCTGCCGCCGGTGGCCGGCTTCGCGCTCGGCGCGGGCGCCGGCGCGACGGCGTACCTGTATGCCGCGTTCTGGGCGCTCGCGCTGCCGCTCGCGGTGCTGGGCTTTCTCACGTATCGATCCGCACGCTTGGCCGAGCTGCCCGCGTCGCGCTGAACCCGTTTTCGCGCGCGGCGTGCCGCTGCGCGCCACCTTCAAGGAGAACCCGATGATTTCACTGAACCTGCGCCACGTGCTGCGCATGACGACTGCGTCGACGGCGATGCTCGCCGCGTTGCTGGCGGCCGCCCCGTCGCATGCCGACGAAACGCATCTGGACGACACGGCGCGCCAGCCGGCCGCCGCGCGCTTCCCGGCGGTCGCGGTCGGCCCGCAGTACGACACGACGCACGTGTGCGTCGCGCCGGAAGACTTCGACCGCTTCACCGACAGCTTCGTCGCGACGTTCGGCGGCAAGAAGTCGAAGCAGGGCGTGTTCCAGGTCACGCCGACGCCGAGCCAGACGATGTCGCAACTGGTGCTCACGCCGGTCGGCACGATCTCGGTGTTCGGCTTCAAGACGCCGATCCCGTATCCGTTCTGCGAGGAGCGCACCGGCTATCTGGTGACCGACATGGACATGGCCGTGAAATCGGCGCGTTCGCATGGCGCGGACGTGGTCGTCGCGACCTTCCCCGATCCGATCGGGCGCGACGCGATCATCCGCTGGCCGGGCGGCGTGAATATGCAGCTGTACTGGCATACGCAGGCGCCGAATTACGACCCGCTGCAGACGGTGCCGGAAAACCGCGTGTATGTGTCGCCGGAACGCGCGGGCAAGCTCGCGCACGACTTCGCCGCGTTCTCGCACGGCAAGATCGTGTCGGACGTGCGCAAGGCGCCGGGCATCGAGATCGGCCGGCCGAACGACACGTACCGCCGCATCCGCATCGAATCGGGCTTCGGCAAGATGACCGTGCTCGCGACGGACGGCCATCTGCCGTTCCCGTTCGGGCGCGAGATGACCGGCTATGAAGTCGCCGACCTGGCCACGACGCTGAAGCAGGCCGAAGCCGCGGGCGTGACCGTGCTCGTGCCGCCGTTCACGTCGGACGGCCGCGACGCGGCGCTCGTGCAGTTCCCGGGCGGCTACGTCGCCGAAATCCACGCACGGTCGAAATAACGGTGCGCCGGCCGATCAAACCATCGTGGCGCGGCGCGCTGCCGGGCGTCGTGCTGGCCGGCGGCGTCGCGCTGCATGCCGGGACGGCGGCCGGTGCCGATGCGCCGGCCGCAGCAGCCGCAGCAGCACCCGTCGTTCAGCCGCAGGCGCCGGCGGCAGCGAGCGCCGCCGTGGCGTGCACCGCGAAGCGTCCGACCGTGCTGTTCAACCGCTGGCAGGAGGACTGGTCGGTGCTCGCGAACCCGTGCGTGCCGCGCAAGCCGTTCGACGCTCTGAAATACGTGCCGCTCGGCGACGACCCGTCGACCTACCTGTCGCTCGGCGCGAACCTGCGCGAGCGTTTCGAGCTGAACAACGCGCCGCTGTTCGGCCTCGGCTCCGCGCACGACGACAACTACGTGATCCAGCGCACGAACGTGCACGCGGACCTGCGCTATCGCGGCCATCTGCAGGCGTTCGTGCAGTTCGTCGATGCGCGGCCGTTCGGCAAGAATACGGTCGGCCCGGTCGACAGGGACCAGCTCGACATCGAGCAGGCGTTCGTCGCGTATGTCGACCAGATCGGCCCCGGCACGTTGAAGACGCGGGTCGGCCGGCAGGAGATGGCGTTCGACTTGCAACGCTTCGTGTCGGTGCGCGACGGCCCGAACGTGCGGCAGGCGTTCGACGCGCTGTGGGCCGATTACGAAATCGGCAAGTGGCGGCTGATCGGCTACGTGACGCGCCCGGTGCAGTATCGCGACGCCGCCGCGTTCGACGACGTGTCGAACCGGCACCTGCGATTCGACGGCGTGCGCGTCGAGCGCAACGGCACGGGGCCGGGCGACCTGTCCGCGTACTGGTCGCGCTACACGCGCGACAACGCGCGCTTTCCGGATGCGTCGGGCACCGAGCGGCGCGACGTGTTCGACATGCGCTATGCGGGCAAGGCCGACGGGCTCGACTGGGACGTCGAGGCGATGCTGCAGACGGGCCACGTCGGGCAGGACACGGTCGGTGCGTGGGCGTTCGGCGCGCTCGGCGGCTATACGTTCGCGAAGACGGCCGGCACGCCGCGCATCGGGATCCAGATTGACGGTGCGTCGGGCGATGCTCACCCGGGCGACCGGCGCGTGGGCACGTTCAATCCGATGTTTCCGAACGGCTATTACTTCACGCTCGCCGGTTATACCGGATACAGCAACCTGATCCACGTGAAGCCTTCGCTGACCTTCAAGCCCGCCAGCTCGGTAACGGTGCTGACCGCCGTCGGCTTCCAGTGGCGGCAGACGACGGCCGATGCGATCTACGGACAGGGCATGTCGGCCGTGCCGGGCACGGCGGGCAAGGGCGGCGCGTGGACGGGGGTGTACGCGCAGGCTCGCGTGGACTGGCTCGTCAATGCGAACACGGCCCTGGCCGTCGAGGCGGTGCACTTCCAGCTCGCCGATTCGATTCGCGCGCTGGGCGCGCGTAATGCCGACTATGTCGGCGTGGAAGCGAAGTTCGGTTGGTGACGCGGCGCGCGCTGCCGCTTCTGCAGGGCGGCGCGCGTGTAACCGAACGACGCCGGGCACGGGGCAGGTCGCCCAACGACCTGCGCGAATACGTCGTTCAGAGGGTGCCGATCGGAAAAGTCGCAAATGGCCCCGATCTCGGCGAAGGTCAGGTCGGCGTGCCGATCAGATGCGGAGCACGCGTCATGCGTCGTTCGAGCAGCCGGCGGTGCTGCCGGCGGACGGTCGCAGAAACAGCGGCGTCACGCAGGCCATTGACGAACGTCTTGAAACACATGCAAGCGCCCCGACCGTCCTGGTCGGATGCGCTCGAACCTTCCGATCACAGCGGTGTCGATTCGCGGCGCTTCGCGCCAGCGTCGGTTGCATGGGCGCCCGGCAGCGCACCGAACATGTGCTGGCTGCACTTCGCGTCGCGCCATGCGGTTCCCAGCCGGATGCCGCTGAACAGCCGTCGTGCCAGCGGGAGAATCTGTTCGCCGGCCAGAATGCCAAGCAGGCCCGCCAGGGCGACCGCGGGCGGCGCCGGCGATTGCACGCCGATCAGCGCATAAACGATGCCGGCGAGGATGCCGGCGAACAGCGAAGCAGTGTACGGTTTCATAGGTCTGGAATGGTGTGTCGGCAGTTGGAAATATGGACAACTACCGATCTTGAGTCGATCCGAAAGTCCTGGGTCAGCCTATCAGTTCTGCCTGTTCGTTGCGGGTCCGTTCAATGAAATTCAGATCTTTTCAGCCTGGATTCATGAAGGTCGCGAGAATCAGAACAATTAATTGGTGTGGCCGCGCATTAGTCGATTGAATGACGCAGGCCGGCTGCCGAGTCTTCCGCCCCAGCGCATTCGACGCGTCGCGGATTCGTCGGCCCGGCGAGCCTCATTTCTCTCTGCGTCAAAGGACATCACCGCCATGAGCAACCCGAAGCTTGAAGTACTTACCCCGCACAACAGCCAACTGATCTTCATCGATCAGCAGCCGCAGATGGCGTTCGGCGTGCAGTCGATCGATCGCCAGACGCTGAAGAACAACGTCGTCGGGCTCGCGAAGGCCGCGAAGGTCTTCAACATCCCGACCACGATCACGACGGTCGAAAGCGACAGCTTCTCCGGTCACACGTATCCGGAGCTGCTCGACGTGTTCCCGAACCAGAAGACGCTGGAACGCACGTCGATGAATTCGTGGGACGACCAGAAGGTGCGCGACGCGCTGGCCGCAAACGGCCGCAAGAAGGTGATCGTGTCCGGTCTGTGGACCGAAGTCTGCAACACGACGTTCGCGCTGTGCGCGATGCTCGAAGGCGACTACGAAATCTACATGGTCGCCGACGCATCGGGCGGCACCACGCAGGCCGCGCACGACTTCGCGATGCAGCGCATGGTGCAGGCGGGCGTCGTGCCCGTCACGTGGCAGCAGGTGCTGCTCGAGTGGCAGCGCGACTGGGCGCACCGCGAGACGTACGACGCCGTGATGGCGATCGCGAAGGAGCATTCGGGCGCGTACGGGATGGGCGTCGACTACGCGTACACGATGGTCCACAAGGCCGCGCCGCGCACCGCGACGCCGCACGAGTCGATCGCGCCCGTTCCGGCGAAGTAAGCGCGGACGGCCTGCGATCGTTGATGCCGGTGCGGCGGGTTCGAGGCGAACGCGCCGCATTGGCTCCCTTGCGCGGGCGGCGGACGTGACCGAAACACGAATGCCGCCCGCAGCAGGCTGATCGGAACACGGCCGCTGCATTCGAAATTTCCGGGAGATTTATCGCATGGAACCTTATCTGGTTTCCCTTGGTGCGGGCCTGCTGATCGGTGTGATTTACAGCGCCATCAAGGTTCGCTCTCCCGCACCGCCGCTGATTGCGCTGGTCGGGTTGCTCGGCATGCTGATTGGCGTGCAGGCGTTGCCCACCGTGAAACAGCTGCTTGGCTTCTGATCAACAAGAGGTGATGTCTATGACCGCAACCGTGACCCAACCGGATCTGATCCTGCATAACGGAAGATTCACGACGCTCGACCGCGCGAACCCCGTCGCGACGGCGGTCGCGATTGCCGCCGGCCGCTTCGTCGCCGTCGGCAGCGACGCGGACGTGATGCCGCTCGCGGGCCGCGCGACGAAGGTGGTCGATCTCGGCGGCCGTGGCGTGCTGCCGGGTCTGATCGACAACCACTGCCACGTGATTCGCGGTGGACTGAACTACAACATGGAACTGCGGTGGGACGGCGTGCCCTCGCTCGCGGTCGCGATGGAAATGCTCAAGCGCCAGGTGGCCGTGACGCCCGCGCCGCAGTGGGTCCGCGTGGTCGGTGGCTTCACCGAGCATCAATTCGTGGAGAAACGGCTTCCGACGATCGACGAACTCAATGCCGCCGCGCCGGACACCCCGGTGTTCATCCTGCACCTGTACGATCGCGCGCTGCTGAACGCGGCCGCGCTGCGGGTGGTCGGCTACACGAAGGACACGCCGGAGCCGCCGGGTGGGACCATCGTTCGCGATGCCGCCGGCAACCCGACCGGCCTGCTGCTTGCGAACCCGAACGCGACGATCCTCTACGCGACGCTCGCGAGGGGCCCGAAGCTGCCGTTCGAGTATCAGTACAATTCGACGCGCCATTTCATGCGCGAGCTGAACCGGCTCGGCGTGACGGGCGTGATCGACGCGGGCGGCGGCTCGCAGAATTATCCCGACGACTACGAGGTGATCCGCAAGCTGCACGACTCGGGCGAGATGACGATCCGGATCGCGTACAACCTGTTCACGCAGAAGCCGAACGCGGAGAAGGAAGACTTCGTGAACTGGACGAAGAGCGTCAAGTACCACGACGGCACCGACTATTTCCGCAACAACGGCGCCGGCGAGATGCTGGCGTTTTCCGCGGCAGACTTCGAGGACTTCCGGGTGGCACGCCCGGACCTGCCCGACCAGATGGAGGATGATCTCGAAGGCGTGGTGCGCGTGCTCGCGGAAAACCGTTGGCCGTGGCGCATGCACGCGACCTATGACGAGACCATCAGCCGCGCGCTCGACGTGTTCGAAAAAGTGAACCAGGACATCCCGCTCGACGGGCTGAACTGGTTCTTCGATCATGCGGAAACCATCACCGAGAAATCGATGGACCGGATCGCCGCGCTCGGCGGCGGCATCGCGGTGCAGCACCGGATGGCGTACCAGGGCGAATACTTCGTCGAGCGCTACGGCGCGCAAGCCGCGGAGGCCACACCGCCCGTGGCGAAGATGCTCGGCAAGGGACTCAAGGTCTCGGCCGGCACCGACGCGACCCGCGTCGCGTCGTACAACCCGTGGGTGTCGCTCGCATGGCTCGTCACCGGCAAGACGGTCGGCGGGATGCGGATGTATCCGCAGCGCAACCTGCTCGATCGGGAGACGGCACTGCGCATGTGGACCGAGTACGTGACGTGGTTCTCGAACGAGGAGGGCAAGAAAGGGCGCGTCGCGGTGGGGCAGCTGGCCGACCTGGTGGTCCCGGATCGCGATTTCTTCGCGTGTGCCGAGGACGACATCGCCGGCACGACGGCGTTGCTGACGGTCGTGGGCGGAAAGATCGTGTGGGGCGCGGGGCCGTTCGAGTCGTACGATGCACCGATCCCGCCCGCGATGCCCGACTGGTCGCCCGTGCGTGAGTTCGGCGGCTATGGCGGCTGGGGGGCGACGCAGCGCGCCGGCGCGCCGCTGCAACGGGCGGCCGCCGCTGCGATGTGCGGTTGCGCGAACGCATGCAACGTTCACCAGCATGCGCATGCGAGCGCATGGGCAAGTGCGCTACCGACGTCCGACGCAAAGGGCTTCTGGGGCGCGTTCGGGTGCTCCTGCTGGGCGGTCTGACACGGCGCGCGGCCCCATTGCGACTCCGCGACGTGGGTCCGCGCGCTTCATCGCCCTTGACGCCTTTTGCGAGCCCCCGGGACTGATCGGCGGGCTCGTTCTCGTCACTTCTGCTCGACCATGGACGAGACCCGGCTGGCAGTCGTCCCGTCGTTCGGTGACGATACGACGACCGGGATAAAGCGATGAGCCCGCCTCCTCCACCAAAAAGGTGGATGGAGCGGGCTGGCGCCGCAATCTGTCGGATCAGACGGATGGCGGCATGAACCTCGATTGAACAATCGGCCGGGCTACCGGTGCGCGCGTCCGCGACCGCGCAGAGGCTTCAGCGCGAGCGTGCGCGCCGCCACGCGCCGGGCGGATGGCCGACGATCCGCGCGAAGATGCGGTTCAGATGGCTCTGGTCCGCGAAGCCGCACGCGATCGCGATGTCGGCGAGCGTCATGTCGGACGTCTCGATCAGTTCGCGCGCACGCGTCACGCGCTGTTCGAGCAGCCACTGGTGCGGCGTGCGGCCGGTGGTGCGCGAGAACGCGCGGATGAAGTAGCCGCGCGACAGGTCGCATTCGTTCGCCACTTCCTCGATCGATACGCCGAGATCCGCCTTTTCCAGCAACAGCTCCTGCGCGCGCGCCAGTTTCGCCGGCGACAGGCTGCCCTTGTGGTCGAGTTCGCGCGTGCGCGCGTTGCCGTAACGGCGCACGAGGTGCGTGCCGATCGCGAGCCCCACCTGCTCGATGAACAGCGCGTTCAGCGGGCCGGGCGCGTCGAGGCTGCCGGCCACCGCGTGCGCGAGATGGCCGAGCACCGGATCACGCACGTCGGGGCGGCACGTGAGGCCGCCGATTGCCTGCCCGCCGTGCTCCGGGCCGACGCGCTCGAGATACGCATGCGGCAGCTCGACCAGCACGAAGTCGAAGTTGCCGTACAGGTCCGCATGGAAGTGGCGCGAGAAATCGCGAATGTAGATCGAGTGATGCTGGAACCGGCGCTCGCTCGCGCCGGCGCGCCCGTAGAGCGTGCGGCGATGGCCGGCGGCCAGCGATACGCCGACCAGGAAGCCGCGGTCGCACGCGGGCATGTCGATGTGTTCCACGTGCGCTTCGCGCATGCATTTGCGGTGAAGCCGCAGGCCGCCGGTGGCGGTCTCGACATCCTTCGACAGCAGGCTGGCCACGCAGCCGAGCGTGTCCTTCGGCGGTGGGGGCGGGGATACCGCCGGCGCTGCGGTAACGGAGTCTGACATGGAATTCCCGGGCAAGTGACTCGGCGCGCGAAATGGCGAGTCCAGTTTAGCGACGCAAGTGAACATTCAAAATGAATTTGCACAAACGTCCGCTCGTGAATCTGACGAATTGCTTTCAATGACGGCGCACGGCCGCCGCATCGCCCGTCACGTCCGGCGTGCGAGCGGCCCGGCAGAGTATCGCGCCCCACTTTTACATGCAAGCGAATGCGCCGATCGCGTGATCCGGCCGCCGTCCACAGTGCATTTTCCTTCAAGATTTTCGTCGCGCGCCCGTCTACACTCAGCCCGTAATTCAACAGTGTCCGGCCGGCGCCACGGTGCGCCGGGGCCGGACATCCTGCCGGGTGGACTGCCGCGTTCACCGGGCGGTCATCCTGAGGGACCCGGAGGCGGCCATGATCCAGATCGGAACGTTGTCGGTGGATTTCGAGCAGCGCGACATTCGCCGTCAGGGCGCGTCGTTGCGCATCGGTGCACGCGCGCTCGACATTCTCGAAGTGCTGCACCGCGCGAGCGGGGCGGTCGTGTCGAAAGACGACATCATGGACGCGGTCTGGCCCGGGCTGATCGTCGAGGAAAACCGCCTTCAGGTGCATGTGGCGACGCTGCGCAAGGCGCTCGGCACGAGCCGCGATCTGATCAAGACGGTGCCCGGGCGCGGCTACCTGCTGGTCGCGTGCGCGTCGCCGGGCCCGGAACCCATGCCCGCGGCCGACACGCCGGCCGCCGTACCGACCGTACCTTCCGCCCTACCGACCGATGCCCACGCGTCGTCGCTGCCCGCGCCGCTCGCCGGACGCGACGCCGAAATCGCGCCGCTCGTCGGACGCGACGCCGAAATCGCGCAGATCGTCGAGATGCTCGAACGCACGCCGGTCGTCACGCTCGTCGGCGCGGGCGGGATCGGCAAGACGAGCCTCGCCGTACGCGTGGCCCACGCGGTGCGCAGCCGCTCGCGCGAGCGCGTGCTGTTCGTGGAGCTGGCGCGCGCGGGGACGCGCGCCGACATGCTGATCGCCGTCGCGGCCGAGCTCGGCCTGGACACGCAGCGCGTGCCCGCCATCGAGGACATCGGCGCCGCATTCGCGGCGTCGCGCTACCTGCTCGTGTTCGACAATGCCGAGCACATCGTCGACCTCGTCGCGAGCCTCGTCGAAACGCTGACGTCGTGCGCCGGCTCGCTGCGCGTCCTCGTGACGAGCCGCGAGCCGCTGCATATCTCGGCCGAAGCGGTGTTGCGCTTGAGCCCGCTCGCGGTGCCCGACGACGACGCGCGCACCGACGAGATCGTTCGTTGTTCCGCCGTCGAGCTGTTCCTGGAACGGGTTCGCACGGCCGCGCCGGATTGTCCGGTCGACGAAGCCGGCATGCGGCTGATCGCCGATATCTGCCGGCGACTCGACGGGCTGCCGCTCGCGATCGAACTGGCCGCGGCGCGCGTCGCGACGCTCGGGCTCGCGGTCGTCGCGTCGCGGCTGGACGACCGGCTGAACCTGCTGACCGGCGGGCTGCGCTCGGCGCTGCCGCGTCATCAGACGCTGCGGGCGACGTTCGACTGGAGCTACGTGCTGCTCGACCCGGCCGCGCGTGCGCTGTTCCGCCGGATGGGATGCTTCATCGGGCCGTTTACGTTCGATGCCGCGCACGCGGTCGCCACCGAGCCCGGCACATCGGCCGCGGACATGATCGCGGTGCTCGGCGAACTGGTCGCGAAGTCGCTGGTGACCGTCGAGTTCCACGGCGCATCGGCGCGGTACCGGCTGACCGAATCGACGCGTGCGTATGCGCTGGAAAAACTGCACAACGAGGGCGAGTTCGAGCGCATCGCGGCGCGTCACGCACGATACGAGCGTGAGCAAGGGCATGAACGCGAGCACGCGCACGCGGCGGCGAGCGTGGACGCCGCGCGGCGCGACGATGGGGTCACCGAAACACCGAACGACGCATCAGCGGATGCGGTCACCGGGGCACTGAACGACGTAACAGCCGGTGCGGTCACGACAGCGCCGAACGACGCACCAGCCGATCCATCAACCGACGCGCCCGTCCTGGCCGCCGACGCAACGCCCGTGCCCGAAGCGGACCGCCTGGCGCGCGCGCTGCTGGAGCCGGCACGGATGCACGAGTGCGCGGCGCGGGCGCGCCAGGTGCTCGACGCTTTCGACACGGCGGCGGCCGACCCGGTCGATGCCGCGCGCGAGATGCGGTTGCGCGCGGCCTGCGCGTCGGCACTGCTGCATACGGACGGCGACGCCGTGGCCGCGGCCGCGATGTGGGACCGCACGCTCGGTCTTGCCGCCCAGGTCGGCGACGATACGTTCGATGCGCGCGCGCTGGTCGGGCAGTGGCATACGATGCTGACGCTGTCGGACATTCACGAATCGCTGCGCTACGCGACACGCTTCGAGCGCGCGGCCGAGCGGCGCGGCGACCGCTCGCAGCGGCTCCTGGCCAACGCGATGGTCGCAACGTCGCTGCACTACTTCGGCGAGCACGCGCAGGCGCGCGAGCGGCTCGAGGCGGCGACGGCCGAACTCGGCGCGGTGGGCGAGCCGCCGTGCGCGCAGGCAGCGCTCGGCGTCGACATGACGACGCTCGCGCGCACGATGCTCACGCGGCTCGTGTGGATGCAGGGCGACCCCGACCATGCAATGCGCATCGCCGCGCAAGCGGTCGAGTGCGCGCGCCGCGGCCCGTCCGCGCTCGCGCTTTGCGTGGTGCTGGGGGCGGCCGCCGTGCCGATCGCACTGCGCTACGGCGACCACGACATCACGTCCGACTATCTCGCGACGCTGCGCGCGACCGCGAGCGCGCACGGCTTCGACATCTGGCGCAATCACGCGGAATGCCTGACCGGCCAGTTCGACATCCAGGCCGGTCATCCCGGCGCGGGCCTCGCGCGGCTCGAACCCGCGCTGCGGCGTGTCGAGGCGAGCGGATTCCGGCGGCTGCTCGCCCCGTTGAACGTCGCGTATGCGGAGGGCCTCGTGCGCGTCGGCCGCGCAAGCGAGGCGCGCATGCGGCTCGATGCGACGCTCGCGCGCTGCCGTGCGCACGGCGAGCATCTGTTCGTGCCGGAACTGCTGCGCGTGACGGGCGTCGCGATGCTCGAACAGGCACGCTCCGCGGCCCCCGACGTCGCGCTCGCGTACGAGGCCGACGGGCATCGTCATCTGCAGATGGCGATCCAGACCGCGAACGGGCAGGGCGCCGCGATGTGGGCGCTGCGCGGCGCGCTGGATCTCGCCGATCACCTGATCGAGCGCGGGCGCACCGCGCACGCGTCGACACTGGTCGCCGGCGTCGCGCGGCACTTCGATCCGCATTCGCGCGCGCATGACGTGCGGCGCTTGCTGCGCGTGCAGAATTTCGTGCGCCAGGACGCGCCGTCTCCGCCGTCCCGCACGCGTGCGCGCCACGACGCCGCCGACGCGGCGCAGCAGGCCGCATAGCGATGCGCGCGTTCCTGGCAGCCGCGCGACTGCGCGATCGCGGCATGCGTGCCGATGCGTGCGACGCAGCCCTGTTCCGTCGTTCGACGACGCGCCGCACGTGCGGCGCGGCGCGGCGTGCGCGTGCGCACGGGAGGCCCGACGGTGCTTAGAGCGACGGAACCCGCGCGCGCGGCGGACCTCGTCGTCTTCAACGGCAAGATTGCGACCCAGGACGAGCAGCGCTCGTTCGTCAGCGCACTGGCGGTGAAGGACGGGCGCATCGTCGCGACCGGCAACGATCGCGACGTGCTGCGTCATGCACACGGTGACACGACCTGCATCGACCTGAACGGCCGCACGGCGATTCCCGGCCTCGTCGACGCGCACCTGCAGGCGATCCGCGGCGGCACGCACTTCAACCTCGAGCTGCGCTGGGACGGCGTGCCGTCGCTCGCCGCCGCGCTCGACCTGCTGCATCGGCAGGCCGAGCGCACGCCCGCACCGCACTGGGTGCGCGTGGGCGGCGGCTGGACCGCGCTGCAGTTCGCGGAAAAGCGTGGCCCGACGGTGGCCGAGCTCAATGCGATCGCACCCGATACGCCGGTGTTCGTCCGGCATCTCGGCGACAGCGCGTGGTTGAATGCGGCCGCGCTGCGCGCGATCGGCTACGGGCGCGACACGCCCGATCCGCCGGGCGGCGAATTGCGGCGCGACCGCCATGGGCGGCCGACCGGGCTGCTGCTCGCGCGCCCCGATCCGGCCGTGCTGGCCGCGGCGCTCGCGCGCGCGCCGGTGCTCGGCGCGGCCGACCGGGTCAACTCGACGCGGCAGTTCATGCACGCGCTGAACCGCGTCGGCGTGACGAGCGCGATCGACGCCGGCGGCGACGGTCTGGCGTATCCGGACGATTACGCGGCGGTCATCGCGCTGGCACGCCGCGGCGAACTGACGACGCGCATCGCGTACGCGCTGGGCGCGCGGCACGCCGGCCGGGAAATCGACGACTTCGCGCAGTGGATCGCGCTGACCTCGCCCGGCGACGGCGATGCGTTCCTGCGCGCGAACGGCGCAGGCGAGCGGCTGCTGTTTTCGGCGGTCGACCTGGGGAATTTTCTCGACCCGCGCACCGAGCTGCCCGCGTCGGTCGATGCGGAACTGGCCGCCGTCGTCCGGCTGCTGGTCCGCCACCGCTGGCCGTTCCGGCTGCATGCGACCTACGACGAGTCGATCGGCCGCTTCCTCGACGTGTTCGAGGCGGTGAACCGCGAAACGCCGTTCGCCGGGCTGCGCTGGTGTTTCGACCGGTGCGAGACGATGTCGGATGCGAACATCGCGCGCGTGGCGGCGCTGGGCGGCGGCGTGACCGTGCAGCCGCGCATGGCGTTCGAGGGTGAGGCGTTCATCGCGCGCGACGGGGCGGCCGCGGCGACGCGCGCGCCACCGATCCGCGCGATGCTCGCGGCCGGGCTGCCGGTCGGGGCAGGCTCCGGCGCGCTGGATGCCGGGAGCTACAACCCGTTCGTCGCGCTGTACTGGATGGTGTCGGGGCGCAGCGTCGGCGGCACCGTGCTGTATCCGGCGCGCAACCGGCTCGGCCGGATGGAGGCGCTGCGCCGCTACACGGTCGGCAGCGCATGGTTCTCCGCCGACGAGCATCGCAAGGGGGCGCTGGTGCCCGGCCGTTACGCGGACTTCGCGGTGCTGAGCGACGACTATTTCACGATCGACATGGCGCGCATCCCGCAGCTGTCGTCGGTGCTGACGGTCGTCGACGGCAAGGTCGTGCACGCGGAACGGGAATTTGCGTCGCTCGCGCCGCCGCCGCCGCCGCCCGTCAGCCCCGAATGGTCGCCGGTCGCCGACGGCGGCGGCACGCCTGCGCCCGGTGCGAACGGGCACGGCGGTCCGCGCGCAGCGGCGGTGGGCGACGCGTGCACGGAACCCGGTACCGATGCGTGCCGGGCACGCGGCCCCGGGCGCCGCTTCGCGCGGCCGCGCTATCCGACGGCCAGCGCGGCCGGCGGCCGCTGCGACGCGTGCGGCGGCCGCTGCGCCGTGTGCTAGCCGGCACGCACCGGTGCGCGCGCCGGTGCGGCCGGGGCACGGCCTTGCCTTGAACGATTTTTGTGTCCCGTGCACGGGACAGGAAGGAGACACGATGAACGTTGCGCACACGCGCGCACCGTCGAGCGCCGACGAAGTGGCCGGCGTCAGCATTCCGCGCACGACGCTTGCGGTCGAGGCGGCCGACGCGGCGCGCGCATCGTTGCCTGCCGCGCTCGCCGATCATGCCGCACGCGTGTTCGTGTTCGCGTCGCTCGCCGCGCGGCGCGCGGGCGAAGGGTGCGATCCCGATGCGCTGTACGTCGCCGCGATGTACGCGAACATGGGGCTGAGCCCCGCTTACTGCCGTTCGCCCGAACGTTACGAACTCGACGGCGCCGATGCCGCGCACGCGCTGCTGGTGCGGCATCGGCGCGCGCGCAGCATGCGCGACGAGGTATGGCACGCGATCGCGCTGCATACGACGCCCGGTGTGGCCGCGCGTGCGTCGCCGCTCGCCCGCGCGCTGGCCCGCGCCGTGTCGACGGATCTGATGGCAACCGATTTCGACCGCTACACCGACGACGAGCGCGCCGCGCTGCTCGCCGCGTACCCGCGCGGCAGCGGATTTCGCGAAACTTTCCTTGCTGCGGTCGCGCGCGGCGTCGAGCATCGGCCGCAGTCGACGTTCGGCACGTGGAGCGCCGACGTGCTCGAGCGCGCGGATCCGGATTTCCAGCGGCCGAATTTCTGCGGGCGCGTGCTGGGGGCGCGCTGGAACGACGCGTGACGGCGCCGTTGCCCCGCGCGGGAATCGGCCGCGCGGGCCCGGTATCGCGATGGGGTGCGTGACGACCCGTGCCGTGCGCGGGGCATTCGCCGGTTACGCGGGCGATTCGGCCGCGTCGTGCCGCGCATAGTCGACGTAGCCCGCGCGGTCGCCGCCGTACCAGCCGACGTTTTTCGGCTCCGCGAGCGGGGCGCGTGCGGCGAGGCGCTCGACGAGATCGGGGTTCGCGATATAGGCGCGCGCGAACGCGACGAGATCGGCGTCGCCTGCGTCGATCAGCGCGTTCGCCGCGTCCGGTGAAATGCCGCCGTTGACGATCAGCGTGCCGCCGAATGACCGGCGCGCGTGCTCGACGATACGCGGCAGGTCGGGCTCGCCGCTCCAGCCGTTGGTGTCGGCCGCGTGCAGGTAGGCGACACCCGCGTCGTCGAGCATCCGGCCGACGTACGCGAGCGTCGCATCCGGATCGGCATCGCGCACGTTGTTGTACTTCGCGTACGGCGAGATCCGCACGCCGACACGGCCGAGCGGCATCACGCCGCCGACCGCGTCGACGATTTCCGCGAGAAAGCGCGCGCGGTTCGCGACCGAGCCACCGTAGCGATCGTCGCGGCGGTTCAGCGTCGACGACAGGAACTGGTGCGGCAGGTAGCCGTTGGCCGCATGGATCTCGACGCCGTCGAAGCCGGCGGCCATCGCGCGCGTTGCCGCTTGCCGGAATTCATCGACGGCCGCGACGACTTCGTCGGTCGTCATCGCGCGCGACGGCGTCGCGTGAATCTTCGTGTAATAGCCGTTCTGCAACTGCGCCCATACCTGCAGCCGTTCGAGGTCGTCGTTCACGCCGGACGGCGACAGCGGCGCGGCGCCGCCTAGCAGCGTCAGCGAGCTGACCCGGCCGCCGTGCCACAGCTGCGCGAAGATCCGGCCGCCGTTCGCGTGCACGGCATCGGTGACGACCTTCCAGCCGGCGGCTTGAGCATCGTCGACGAGCCCCGGCGTCAGCTCGAATGCGGCGGAGGCCCGGCTGACGTTGGTCGCCTCGGTCACGATCAGGCCGGCCGACGCGCGCTGCGCGTAGTACTCGGCCATCAGTTCGGTAGGCAGCCCGCGCGACGGCGCGCGCGAGCGCGTCATCGGTCCCATCACGACGCGGTTCGGCAGCGCGAGGCCGCGCAGATCATAGGTACTGAGCAGGGAAGACATGATGGACTCCTTTTCTTCGACGGGGAGCGGGACGGCAACGCGCCCCGCGAACGAATCGGTTTGAAGGGCGGCGGCGGGGTTCAGCCGAGTACGTGACGTTGCGCGTGCGGCCGCCCGACGAGCAGGTAGTGCGCGAGCGCGACGATCGGGAACGCACCGGCCACCGCCGCGACGAGCGACCAGCCGCCATGCTCGTACAGCGGGCTCGCAAGCGCCGAGCCGACGGCGCCGCCGACGAAGATGCTCGTCATGTACAGCGCGTTCAGCCGGTTGCGGCTGGCCGCGTGCAGCGCGTAGATCTCGCGCTGGCCGAGCACCATGTTCATCTGCACCGCGAAGTCGAGCACGATGCCGGTCACGACGAGCCCGTACAGGCCGGTGCCGTGCACGAACCCGATCGCGTACGACAGCGTGCCGGCGACCAGCGCGATCAGCGTCGCGCGCACCGTATGGCCGGCGTCCGCGAGGCGCCCGGCCACCGGTGCCGACGTCGCGCCGATCGCCCCGACCAGCGCGAACAGGCCGATGGCCGACTGCGACAATCCGTAGTGACGCGTCAGCTCGACCGGCACGGCGGTCCAGAACAGGCTGAACGACGCGAACATCAGGCCCTGGTAGAACGCGCGATGGCGCAGGACGGGCATCGTGCGGACCAGTTGCAGCAGCGAGCCGATCAGCTCGAAATAGGTCGCGCGATGGTCGGGCTGGCGCGGCGGAATCGTCAGCGCGAGCACGGCCGTGACGAGCGCCATCAGCACGGCGGCCGCCGCGAACACGAAACGCCAGCCGAACGCGTCGGCCACGACGCTCGACAGCGGGCGGGCCAGCAGGATGCCGAGCAGCAGCCCGCTCATGATCGTGCCGACCACGCGGCCGCGCGAATGATCCGGCGCGAGATGCGCGGCGAGCGGCACGAGGATCTGCACGGCCACCGAGCTGAAGCCGATCAGCAGCGAAATCGCGAGAAAGAGCCCGGGTGTGCGCACGAGCGCCGCCGCGGCGAGGCTCGCAATCGACACGACTGCCGTCACGATCATCAGCTTGCGGTTCTCGAGCAGGTCGCCGAGCGGCACGATGAAGAACAGGCCGAGGGCATAACCGATCTGCGTCAACGACACGATCAGGCTCGCCGTGCCGCCGGACATGTGCAGGCCCGGCGCGATGAGTTCCGTGATCGGCTGCGCGTAGTACAGGTTCGCGACGATCGCGCCGCAGCTGAATGCGAACAGCAGGATCAACCCCTGCGTGAGTTGGGTGCCGTGCGCAGGCGGCGCGAGCGGCGTGGAATCTGCTGACATGGTGGACTCCTTGAGAAGAGAGAGGTGGGTCACCGTGTCGCCGCGCCTGCACGGGGTTCGCCGGGGGCGCGATACGGTGCACCGCGTTGCCGCCCATACTATTGACCGGTCGATCAAACCGGAATCGAGCCGCAGCGCAATCGAGCTTTGCGCGACACGCAAAGGTCGCGTCCGGTCAGCCGCGCTTGCCCTGCAGCGTCGGAATCTGCTCGAACAGGCCCGCGAGCCAGTCGACGAACACCTTGAGCTTGACGGGCACGTGGCGATTGGGCGGATACAGCACCGAGATCGGCCGGGCCGGCGCGTTGAAGTCGGTCAGCACTTCGCGCAGCCGCCCCGATTTCAGATAGGGCTCGACGAGGTACAGCGACGTCTTGATCAGGCCGATGCCCGCGATGCCGCACTCGATGTAGTTGTCCGCATCGTTGACGGCGACCGTGCCGCACATCTGCACGACGCGCGGCTCGCCGTCGACGACGTAGTCCCACACGCGGGGGCGCCCGGTATCGGCCGAGATGTGGCTGACCGCCACGTGCTGCGCGAGATCGTCGACGGTCTCCGGCTCGCCGCACCGTGCCAGGTACGCGGGCGAGCCGCACGTGCAGGTGGTCAGGCTGCCGATGCGCCGCGCGACCATCCCCGAGTCGTCGAGCGCGCCGATGCGCACCACGCAGTCGACGCCTTCGCCGACGAGATCGATCTGCCGGTCGGTCACGCCAAGCTCGATCATGATGCCCGGATGGGCGTCGAGGAAGGTGGGCAGCGCGGGCACCACGACCTGCTTGGCCATCGCCGGCGGCAGGTTCACCTTCAGCCGGCCGCGCGGCACGTTGCGCGCCTGCGAGACCGACGCCTCCATGTCGTCGATTTCGCGCAGCACCGCGACGGAACGTTCGTAGTAAGCCTGGCCGTCCTCGGTCAGCGAGATGCGGCGCGTCGTGCGGTTCAGCAGCCGGCAGCCGAGGTGCTGTTCGAGCGCGCTGAGCAGCGCGGACACGCGCGGCGTCGTGAGGCCGGTCGTGTCGGAGGCGCGCGTGAAGCTGCCGGTTTCGACGATGCGCGTGAACACGCGCATCGAAAGCAAGGTATCCATCGTCGGGGGGCTCCAGTTCTGTCGGGTCGCGGCGCCGGTTCATGCCGGCGCCGTCCGTCGTGTCGGGTGTCGGTCGCGCATATCGGGCGCGACCGGATCGCTATGCGTCGATGCGTCGTCTCAGCGCGTCGCCGGCGAACGGCATTTCGCGCATGCGCTGGCCGGTCGCGTCGAAGATCGCGTTGGCCAGCGCGCCGGCGGTGGGCCCCATCGACGCCTCGGCCGCGCCGAGGAACGGCGCGCCCGGGCGATTGATCAGGTGGACCTTCACGCTCCGCGGTGCGGCCGAGAAGCGCAGGATCGGGTAGCTGCTCCAGTCGAAGCTGCGAATTCGTTCGGTGTCGTACTTCAGCGCCTCGTACAGCGTCCAGCTCGCGGCCTGCACGATGCCGCCCTCGATCTGGTTGCGGATCCCGTCCGGCGATACGACCTGCCCCGCATCGACGGCGGCTTCCGCGTGCTCGAGCGTCACCTGGCCGGTTTCCGGCACGACCGACACCTCGACCGCGATCGCGACGTACGCCATCAGGTTCTTGTACTTGCCGAACGCGAAGCCGACGCCGCGGTTGCGCGCACGCGGCGGCCGCGGCCAGCCGAAGTGCGTCGCGGCGAGCTTGATCACCTGAAGCGCGCGATGATCTTCCATGTGGCGCAACCGGAATTCGACCGGATCGACACCGGCCGCGTGCGCGAGTTCGTCCATGAAGCTTTCGATCGCCCACACGTTGGTGTGTGCGCCGAGCGAGCGCATCGCGGACGTCTGCAGCGGCATCGTCGGCGAGAAGTTGTTCACGATGTGCTGGTTCGGCAACGCGTACAGCGGAATCGCGTTGCGATCGGCGCCGCCCTCCGGTTGCAGCATCGGCGTCGACGGCGCGGGCACGAACGGCGGCTCCAGCATCCGCGCCGGCAGCAGCCTGCCGGCGTTGACGATCCGCTCGTTGTGCGAGCTGCTCCACAGCGCGTAGTTCCAGTCGACGATGCGGCCGCTCGTGTCGAGCGAAGCGCTGACCTCCGTCACCATCGCCGGCGTGAAGTGGTCGCACGTATGTTCCTGCTCGCGCATCCACTGCACGCGAATCGGCTTGCCGGGCATCGCGGCGGCGATCAGCGCCGCGTGCGCGGCGGCGTCGTCCGCCCCGTTGTGTCCGTAGCAGCCCGATCCTTCGGTATGAATGCAGCGGATGCTCGCCTTCGGCATCGACAGCATCTCGGCCAGCGCGTCGCGCAGCGGATAGACGCCCTGCGAGTGGGTCCATACCGTCATCGCCCCGTTCTCGAGATGCGCGACCGCACACGACGGCCCGATCGAGCCGTGCAGCAGGTAGTTCTTCAGGAACGTCGCATTGAGCGTCTTCACGGCCGGCGCGGTGGCCGCGTGCGTGTTGGCGATCTCGATGCGCTGCGTTGCGATCCGCTTCAGGTCGGCATGCACGGTGGCGCGATCGGGCAGCTTGCGGCCGGGCGACCAGCGGCACGCGGCGGCCAGCGCGCGTTGCGCGACCACCGCCTGCCATTCGCCCTGCGCGACCACCGCGAGCATGCTGCCGTTGCGCACGATCCGCACGACGCCCGGCAGCTTCAGGATCGCCGCGTCATCGAACGACAGCAGCTTCGCTTCGTACACCGGCGGCATCACGATGCGTGCGTGCAGCATGCCGGGCAATTCCATGTCCTGCACGTAGCTGACGCCGCCCGTCACCTTGTTCGGGATGTCGATGCGCGGCAGCGACGTGCCGATCACCGTGAACGTCGCCGGGCTCTTCAGCGGCGACGTGGGCGCGGCGCTGCGATGCAGGTCGACGGTGCGGATCGCGTCGCCGTAGGTCATCGTGCGGCCGTCGGGCGCCTTGATGACCGCGTCGGCGGTCGTCAGCGTGCGCGCGTCGACGCCGAAGCGCTTCGCCGCGCCTTCCACCAGCAGCGCACGCACCTGCGCGGCCGCGTTCAGCAGCGCGGAACCGCTGTCGGCCATCGTGTGGCTGCCGGCGGTCAACCCTTCGTCGGGCGAGGCGCCGGTGTCGGCCGTCAGGAACGTGATCAGTGACGGCTTCATGTCGAGTTCTTCGGCCGCCACCTGCAGCAGCGCGGTGCGCACGCCGGTGCCGAGCTCGACCTTGCCGGTGAATACGGTGACCTTGCCGTCCGGCGCGATCTTGATCCACGCGTCGAGCAGCGGATTGGTCTTCAGGCTGCCGGCGAGCGCCTGCGTGGCTTTCGCCACATGCACGGCGGCGCCTTCGTCCGCGATCACGAGCTGCGCGGCCGCGCGGGTGGCCGGCGCGAGCGTGAACGCGACGAACAGCGCGCCGGAGACGATGAAGTGCCGGCGGCCTTCGTCGATGTCGTCGTGGGAATTCATCAGTTGCTCCGAGAAACCCCGTCCTTCAAGACGGGGAGGAAAGGCGTGCTGTTGACAGGCTGCTTCTTCCACGGGTTAGGATCACCGGCATGATCCTTGTCTATCGCTACCGGGTGAAATCGCTCAACGGACTGCTTAACAAGCAGAGCCGTGCGGTGAATTACGTCTGGAACTTCTGCAATGACACGCAGAAGCACGCGCTCAAGTGGGGCAAGAAGTGGCCGACAGGATTCGACCTGAACGTACTGACGACCGGCAGCAGCAAGGAACTCGGGATCCATTCCGGCACGGTCAACGCAACGTGCGAGCAATACGCGAAGTCGCGCAGCCAACACCGTCGGCCCTACCTGCGCTATCGCGGCAGGAAATCGCTGGGCTGGGTGCCGCTGAAGGGCCGTGACCTGAAACGCGAGGGTGACGCGTTCCGTTTCGCCGGCAACACGTTTCGCGTGTTCAACAGCCGCCCGCTTCCCGAAGGCAAGATCAAGGACGGGACCAACTTTGCGCAGGATGCGCGCGGCAACTGGTTTCTCAACATCGTGATCGAGATGCCCGATGTTCAGGCGCGCCCGATCCGTTCCGGCGTCGGCATCGATCTTGGCCTGAAAGACTTCGCCACACTTTCGACGGGCGAGAAGCTGCCCAATGACCCGTTCGGTCGACGAGCGGCGGACAAGCTGGCGAAAGCGCAACGGGCGCGAAAACACAAACGGCATATCGCGAAGCTGCACGCCAAGGTCGCGAATGCCCGTGCCGATTTCCAACACAAGCTCGCGCTCGATCTGGTGCGGCGTTTCGATTACATCGCGGTCGGCAACGTGTCGGCTGCCAAGCTCGCCAGAACCAGGATGGCGAAGAGCGTCTACGACGCATCCTGGTCGTCCTTCCGAAGCAAGCTCCGCTACAAGGCGATCGCGCACGGGGCCACGTTCGAGGAAGTCGACGAAAGCGGTTCTACCCAGTCCTGTTCGGCGTGCGGGTCGAAAGACAGCACGACGCGGCCGAAAGGTATCGCGGGACTGCGAATAAGAGAGTGGGCCTGCAGTGACTGTGGTGTCGAGCATGATCGAGATACCAACGCTGCGTTGAACATTCTCCGATGCGGACGTGCATCGCCAGGTGTGGGAATCCTCTCCCTTTAGGGAGCGGAGGACGTCAACAAAGTCCCTTGCTGATCGTAACGGGGGCGGAGGCGGGTTCCGGGGGCGGCAGCCCGGCGACCGAGCGCACGGCCGCGAGGATCCGCATATGGGTGCCGCAGCGGCACAGGTTCGGCTCCATATGCGTACGCAGTTCCTGTTCGGTCGGCTTCGGGTTGCGCTCGAGCAGCGCCTGCGCACGCATGATCATCCCCGCGATGCAGTAGCCGCACTGCGCGGCCTGATGCTCGACGAACGCGCGCTGCAGCGGGCCCGGATGCTCGGCGGTGCCGAGGCTCTCGATGGTGCGCACGCTGCGCGCGCCGACCGCGGCCACCGGCATCAGGCACGAGAACGTCGGCTTGCCGTCGACGATCACCGTGCAGGCGCCGCATTGCCCGAGGCCGCAGCCGAATTTCGCGCCGTGCAGGTGCAGGTCGTTGCGCAGCGCATACAGCAGCGGCGTGGACGGATCGATGTCCAGCGTGTGCCGCACGCCGTTGACGGTGAGGGTAATCATCGGGCGGTGTCCTCTTTTCTGAGCTTCGCGGCGAGCGCGTCGATGCCCGACCATGCGGGGCGATCGGTGTAGGTCGCGCGCACGTATGCGGCGAGATCGGCGATTTGCGCGTCGTCGTACTGGTCGATGAACGACGGCATGTAGTTCAAGGTGTCTTCGCCGTGCCAGCCGATGCCGTTGAACATCATCTGGATCGCATTGCGCGGCGCATCGGCGTTGACCGCCGTGCTGAACGCGAGCGTCGGCCGCTCGCCGATCGACTGCATCGGCGCGGCCGGCCCGTGGCACTGCGCGCACGATGCCTGGAACAGCACCGCGCCACGCTGCGCGGCGGGCGTCGTCGCGGCGCGTTCGGCCGGTGCGGCGGCCGCGGTCGCATGCCCGTTCGCCGGCTTCTGGATCGACAGGATGTACGCGGCGATCGCTTCCACGTCCTCCACCGGCACCGTCGCGAGATCGCGCGTGACGGGCAGCATCGGCCCGGCCGCCGCGCCGTGCTCGCTCGCGCGGCCGGTGCGCAGGTACGTGACGAGCTGCGCCTGCGTCCACGGCCGTGCGGCATGGCCGAGCGTATTGAGCGGTGGCGCTTCCCAGCCGTCGACGATGCCGCCGTCGAATGCGCGGCCGCTTTGCTCGCCGCCGATCGCGTTCAGCGGCGAATGGCACGACGCGCAATGGCCGAGCCCGTCGACGAGCATCCTGCCGCGGTTCCATTGCGCGGACTGCGCGGGGTCGGGTTGAGACGCGCCTTCGCGCAGGAACAGCACGTTCCAGAACGCGACCAGCGGCCGGAAGTTCAGCGGAAATATCAGGTCGTTGGCGGGTGTCGTCGCGCGAACCGGCGTGCGGGTCATCAGGTACGCATACGCGGCGGCGATGTCGTCGTCCGACATCTTCGTGAAATGAATGTACGGAAACGCCGGGTACAGCGGCTGGCCGTTACGCCCGATCCCGGTGCGCAGCGCACGGGCGAACGCGTCGCGCGACCAGCGGCCGATGCCGGTTTCCGGATCCGGCGTGATGTTGGTCGCATAGATCGTGCCGAACGGCGTCGCCAGCGGCAGGCCGCCGGCGAACGGCTTGCCGTCCTTCGCGGTATGGCACACGACGCAGTCGCCGAGCGCGACGACGCGCGCGCCGGCGCGCACCAGCTGCGGATCGAACGAAGCAGGGGCGGGCGGATCGATCGGCGCGATCGACGGCCGGATCATGATGCCGATCGCGACGGCGATGCCCGCGATCGCGATGCCGGCCGCGCCGATCCAGAGTCGTTTGTGCTTCATGCGCGCTCCAGGCGAAGTGGTGCGGCGCAAGTGATGCGATGCGCGGCAACACCGGACGATGCGCATCGGCCGTGCGTGGCCGTCCGATGCGGCCGCGACCGTCTTGCGGCGCGGCGTTGATTGGCGACGGGAATCAAGTTGTCACTCCAGCAGTCGATAACGGGCGCCGAGCGCCGTCCTGCGCGGCAGCTCGTGACCGCAGTCTACGCAGAGGCCGCGATCATGGCCTGAAGCGGCGCTGAAACGTTCTGAACGGTGTCCGGCCCCGGATCAGCCGGGCCGCGGCGCGCGGGCGGATGACGGGCGCGCCGTGTCGCGGCGGCCCCGCGCGTCACGTCAAGACGGAATCTCGCCGGCGACGACTTCGTCCGCGTAGCACCAGATCCAGCGCTCGCCGGGTTCGATCGAGCGAACGAGCCGGTGGCCGGTGTCACGGAAATGCCGGCTCGCATGGCGATTCGGCGACGAGTCGCAGCAACCGACGTGCCCGCAGCTCAGGCACATCCGCAGATGCACCCAGCCGCTGCCCGATCTGACGCATTCCTCACAGTAGTCCTTGTCGGTGTCGAACACGCGTGCTTCGTCGAGATGCGTACAGTCGTTGGCCATCTTGCGCTCCGATGCCGGCGCGGGAGCGACGCTCGCGGCGTGGCCGGCACGCGGCCGCAAGCGGGAGGGATACGCGGCATTGTGCAGCGTCGCGTCGCGGCCGGACCTTAATTGTCATGAAGCGGCCCGCGCGGCGCGCGGCGGCGGCGTACAGTCGCGAATGCGTTCGGCCACGCCGCGGCACCGGCCGAACCGCATCCGACATCGACATCGACATCATCGGGAGGCGCTCATGGATCAACCGCAACACGTGCGGATCGTCGGTCTGCCGCGCAGCAGGGACGCGTACGCGATCCGCGATTTCCTGCAGCGGCGCATGATTGCGTACGACTGGTGCGAGCTGACCTCCGACGCCGACTGCGCGCAGGTGCTCGGCATCGCGCCGCTGCGCGACATCCGGCTGCCGGTCGTGATCTTTCCGGACGGCTCGCGCCTGTACCAGCCGACCCTGGCCGAGATCGCCGCGCGGCTCGGCTGGGTCGCGCGCCCGCGCTTCGTCGAATACGACGTGTCGATCTACGGCGCGGGGCCGGCCGGGCTGTCGGCGGCGGTCTACGCGGCGTCCGAAGGGCTGCGCGCGGTCGTGATCGAGCGCGGCGCGATAGGCGGGCAGGCCGGCACGAGTTCGCTGATCGAGAACTACATGGGCTTCCCCGACGGCATCCCGGGCGCGGCGCTCGCGGAACGCGCGCGCGAGCAGGCGGTGAAGTTCGGCGTCGAACTGCTGACGATGCGCGAGGGCGTGCATGCGACGTTCGTCGACGGCAAGATCCGCGTCGAGCTCGCCGACGGGTCGATCCTGGTCGCGCGCGCGAACATCTGCGCGACCGGCATCGAATATCGCAGCCTCGGGCTGCCGGAGGAGCCGGCGTTTCTGAATGCGGGGCTGTTCTACGGCGCCGGGTCGAGCGAAGCGCCGATGTGCGCGGGCGAGCAGGTGTTCATCGTCGGCGGCGGCAATTCGGCCGGCCAGGCCGCGATGAATTTCTCGCGGCATGCGCGCCAGGTGACGATGCTCGTGCGCGGTGCGTCGCTCGCGGACACGCTGTCGCGCTACCTGATCGACCGGATCGAGCGCACGCCGAACATCGAGGTCCGCTACCGGTCGAGCGTCGCCGCGCTGCACGGCGACGGCTGGCTCGACGCGATCGAGCTTCGCTCGGCGGATGGCACGCGCGAACGGCTGCCGGCCACGCGCCTGTTCGTGTGCATCGGCGGCGCGCCGAATACCGACTGGGCGAAGGACACCGACATCATTCGCAATCCGGACGGTTATCTCGTCACCGGCGGCGACCTGTACGACTGTCCGGCGTTCGAACGCGTGTGGCCGCTCGAACGACGGCCGTATCACCTGGAAACCAGCGTGCCGGGATCGTTCGCGGCCGGTGACGTGCGATCGGGATCGGTCAAGCGCGTCGCGTCGGCGGTCGGCGAAGGCGCGATGGCGGTGACCTTCGTGCACCGGTTTCTCGGCGAGGATGCGTATCGGCTCGCGAGCGCGTGACGCAGGTGCGGGCCGTTCGATGGATTCATCGTGCGTCCGCCTGCGTCGCGTCGCGCAATCCGTCCCGGGCGGCGCGCGCCGGCGGTGTCCAGCCGCCGCCCAACGCACGCACGAGACTCACCGTCGCGACGGCCAGTGCCTGCCGGCTGTGAATCAGCTGGCGTCGCGCATTCAGTGCATCGCGATCGGCGTCGATGACTTCCAGATAGCTGACGTACCCATGCGCATAACGGCTCAGCGACAGCCGCGCCGCCGCATCCGTCGCGCGCGCCGCGTCGTCGTAGCGCACGATCCGCTCCTTTTGCGCGGCGATGTCGTTGAGCGCGTCCTGCACGTCGCGCAACGCGCCGATCGCGGTGGCGCGATAGTTCGCGTCGGCTGCGTCCATGCCGGCCCGCGCGGCGGCCACCGTGGCGTCGCGCTTGCCGCCGTCGAACAGCGTCAGCGCGACGTTCGCGCCGAGACTCCACAGCGAGCTGTTGCGGTCGAGAAACGACCGCAGGTCGCGGGTGGCGAAACCGCCGTCGGCGGTCAGCGTCAGTGTCGGCAGCCACGCGGTGCGCGCGATGCCCAGTTCGAGCGACGCCGCATCGGCGCGCCGTGCCGCCGCGAATACGTCCGGGCGTTGGGCGAGCAGCGCGGACGGCAGCCCGGCCGGCACGTCGGGCACTTGCACGGGCACGGGGCGCGCGTCGACGTCGAACGCGGTCGGCGACACGCCGGTCAGCACCGCGATGGCGTCGACGAGGTTCTCGCGCAGCCGGCGGCTCTCCGCGAGATCGGCATGCGCGGTATCGAGATCGGCCGACGCGCGCAGCCCGTCGAGATCGCTCGCCGCGCCGGCCCGCACGCGGGCGGCGATCACGTCGAGCGCGGTGCGCCGCAGCCCGATCGCGCGCGTGAGCGTCACGAGATCGTCGTCGACGTAACGCAGCGTCAGGTAGTCGACGGCCACTTCGGTCGCCACCCGCAGACGCACCGCATCGCGATCGGCCGCCGCCTGCAGCACGTTCTGTTCGCCGATGTCGGCGCCGCCGCGCAAGCGGCCCCATAGATCGACTTCGTAGCTCGCGGCGACGGGAACCGACCAGTTGTGCATCGTGCGCTTCGGCAGCGCGTTGTCGACCGTGCCGGATACGCGCGTGCGGCTGAACGACGGGTCGACGCGCACGGTCGGCGCCAGCGCGGCATCGCGCACGCCGAGCAGCGCCTGCGCCTGGTCGACGCGTGCGGCCGCTGCGCGGATATCGAGGTTGTGCGCGAGCGCGGCGTCGACGAGGGTGCCGAGCTGCGGGTCGCCGAACCACGCGGGCCACGCAGCGAGCGACGGCGTGCGCGTAGCGGGCGACGTATTGGTCGACGGATCGGCATGGCGGAACCCGTCGTGTCCGACCGGCACGGGCGCGAGCGGCTGCGGCGCGATCGAGCACGCGGCGAGCAGGCTGGCGGCGAGTACGGCGGCGGCGCGCTTCATCGCGATTCGCCGCCGGGTTGCAGCGTGACGACGACCGACAGCCCGGGCCGGATGCGCGGCTCCGTCGCGGCCGGGCCGTCGAGCAGGATCTTCACGGGCACGCGCTGCGTGACCTTCGTGAAATTGCCGGTCGCATTGTCGGGCGGCAGCAATGCGAACTGGGCGCCCGTCGCGGGCGACAGGCTGTCGATGCGGCCGGTGAACACACGCTGCGGCAGCGCATCGAAGCGCAGTTGCACGGCATCGCCGGCGCGCACGCGGCGAAGCTGCGTCTCGCGGAAATTCGCGACGATCCACGGGTGCGGCTCGACCAGTGTGAGCAGCGCCTGGCCGGGCGCGACGTGCTCGCCGGTCTCGACGGTCTTCTTGCCGACGTAGCCGTCCGACGGCGCGACGACCGCCGTGTAGCCGAGCTGCAGCAGCGCGTCGCGCAACTCGGCATCGTTCTGGCTCGCCGCGGCATCGGCTGCCTCGGCGGCGGCGACGGCGCTGCGCCGTTGCGCATCGGCCGCCGCGACGCGCGCGCGGGCCGACTTGCGGGCGGCATCGGCCGCATCGAACTCCTGCTTCGACAGCCCGCGCGGCGTCTCGCGGGTCAGTTCGCGTGCACGCGCGTAATCGAGTTCGGCCTTGTCGGCATCGGCGTGCGCCGACACGAGCGCCGCGTCCGCCTGCTCGATCAGCGCGTGTGCGCGGCTCGCATCGGCATGTGCCTGGGCGACGCGTGCGCGCTGCGCGGCGACCCGCACGTCGAAATCGCGCCGGTCGATCTGCACGAGCGCGTCGCCCGCGTGCACGAACTGGTTGTCGTCGACGAGCACGCGTTCGACGGTGCCGGCCACGCGCGGCGAGATCACGTGCAGGTGGCCGGTCACATATGCGTCGTCGGTGCCGCGATCGCGCGCGTCGAACTCGTACACGAGCAATCCGACGAGCAGCAGCGCGATCGCGGCGATCGCCACGATCGCGGGCCGGCGCGAGCGAACGGGCGCGGCGGTCGGCGGCGCCGAAGCGGCCGGCGTATCGGCAGAAGGTGAGGTCATGGTCGACAAACTCCATCGTACGGGCAGGGTTCGATGCATCGCGTTATGCTTGCGCCAGCTTGACAGCGGGGAGCCGCTTGACGATGAACACCACGTTTGCAACCGGTCGTGCCGCGCCGGCGGCGGCGCCGGACATCCCGACGTTCCGCTCGATCGCCGCGATCGCGGCAGTCTTGCTCGGCGCGATCATCGCGACGCTGACCTCGCGCATCACGTCGCTCGGGCTCGCCGACGTGCGAGGCGCGCTCGGCGTCGGCGTCGACGAAGGCGCGTGGATCAACACCGCGTTTACCGCGTCGCAGATGTTCGTCGGGCCGCTGGCGATCGCCGCGGCATTCATGTTCGGCACGCGCCGCGTGCTGGTCGCGGGCGCCGTCGTGTTTCTCGGCGCCGAAACCGTGCTGCCGCTCTGCACGCAGTTCGGCGCGTTCGTCGTGTTCCAGGCGATCGCGGGGCTCGCGTCCGGCGTGTTCGTCCCGCTGACGGTCGGCTTCGTCGTCCGGACGCTGCCGCCGCGCCTCATTGCGTTCGGCATCGCCGCGTATGCGATGAATCTCGAGATGTCGCTGAACCTGTCGGCCACGCTCGAGGGCTGGTACAGCGAACACCTGAGCTGGCGCTGGCTGTTCTGGCAGAACGCGGTGCTGACGGTGCCGTTCATCGCGTGCCTGCTGCTGTCGCTGGCGGACGAGCCGGTCAAGCGCTTCGCGTCCGGCCTCGATGCACGCGGGATGCTGCTCGGCGCCGGCGGCTTCGCGTGCCTGTGCGTCGCGCTTGACCAGGGCGAACGGCTGTTCTGGCTGCAGTCGCCGCTGATCGTCGCGCTGCTTGCGCTCGGCATCCTGATGGTCGCCGCGTTCCTGATCCATGAGCTCGCGTCGCCGCGTGCGGGCCTCGACCTCGGCTATCTCGCGCGGCCGAACGTCGCGCTGCTGATCGTGCTCGTCGGCCTCGTGCGCTTCACCGTGCTCAATACGAGCTTCATCCCGTCGCTGTTCCTCGCCAGCACCTACGGGCTGCGGCCGTTGCAGATCGGCGATACGCTGCGCTGGATCGCGATTCCGCAGCTGTTGTTCGCGCCGTGCGTCGCCCTGCTGCTGCAGCGCGTCGATCCGCGCCGGCTGATCGTGGCCGGCTTCGTGACGGTGGCGTTCGCCTTCGCACTCGGTGCGCGCCTCACGTCCGCGTGGGCCGAACCCGACTTCATTCCGTCGCAACTGCTGCAGGCGCTCGGGCAGACGATGGCGCTGACGTCGGTGATCTTCTTCTTCGGCAAGCACGTGACGGCCGAACACGCGCTGACGTTCGGCGCGGTCGTGCAGACGACGCGCCTGCTGAGCGGGCAGCTCGGCACGACGTCGATCGCGGTGATTCAGCGGATCAGGGAGGGTACCCATTCGAGTCTCGTCGGTCTGCATGTGTCGCTGTCGGATCCCGAGACGCTCGAGCGGCTGCGCGCCGGCGCGGCGTCGCTGGTCGCGCATGGCGCCACGGTCGCGACCGGCAACCAGGCTGCCTACGCGCTCGTCGATCGGGCGGTGCGCGTGCAGGCGACCACGCTCGCGCTGGCCGACAATTTCCGCGTGGCGATGGCGTGCGCGCTCGCCGGTGCGCTGATCGGCATCCTGCTGCGGCCGGTGCGCTCGCCGTGAGCGCGGCGCGGCTGAATTTTTCTGAAAAATCCTGAACGGCACGTCTGCCGCTGCGGCATGCGCGCCGCGACGGCAGACGGCGCGCTTACGCCTGCAGGAACGCGAGCAGCTCGGCGTTGATGCGATCGGCGTTCACGACGCACATGCCGTGCGAGCCGCCTTCGATCACCTTCAACTGCGCGTGCTTGACGATCTTCGACGACAGCCGGGCCGAATCGTCGATCGGCACGATCTGGTCGTCATCGCCGTGCAGCACGAGCGTCGGCACGTCGATCTTCTTGAGATCGTCCGTGTAGTCGACTTCGGAAAACTCCTTCACGCACAGATACTGGCCGTGAATGCCGCCCATCATGCCCTGCGACCAGAACGCGTCGATCGTGCCCTGCGACGGCTTGGCGTTCGGGCGGTTGAACCCGAAGAACGGTACCGCGAGATCCTTGTAGAACTGCGAACGGTTCTCGGCGACGTTCTTGCGGATGCCGTCGAACACCTCCATCGGCAGGCCGCCGGGGTTGGTCGGCGACTTCACCATCTGCGGCGGCACCGCGCCGATCAGCACGGCCTTCGCCACGCGCTTCGTACCGTGGCGGCCGATGTAGCGCGCCACTTCGCCACCGCCCGTCGAGTGGCCGACGAGCGTGGCTTCGCGCACGTCCAGGGCGTCGAGCAGGGCGGCCAGATCGTCCGCGTACGTGTTCATGTCGTTGCCGCGCGACGGCTGGCTCGACCGGCCGTGGCCACGACGGTCGTGCGCGATCACGCGATAGCCGTGCTGCACGAGGAACAGCATCTGCGCGTCCCACGCGTCCGCACACAGCGGCCAGCCGTGCGAGAACACGACCGGGCGGCCGGTGCCCCAGTCCTTGAAGTAGATCTGCGTGCCGTCCTGGGTGGTGATCGTGTTCATCGAATGGGCTCCTGGGTGGGCTGAAGAGGCGCTGCGGGCGGGGGTGCCGGCCGCGGCCGCCATCGCGGGCAGCGCGGCGGCCGCGACGGCCGTCGCGCCGGCAAGCAGCATGTCGCGGCGGCGCGCCGACGAAACGGCGTCGGTCTGTACGGGGTGCATCTGGACTCCTGAAATATGCGGCGCAACGATGCCGCGCGGGAGGGTGGATCGGTGACGACCGGCCGCGGCCATCCCGCCGGCAGCCGGTCCGCTTGCGTCGTCGCACGTCGGTTCGTGCCGCGTGGGCGAACGAATGCCGTCGGGAGCGTATCGCGGTGCGCCGCGCGCCGTACTGAAATCCGGCTGAATTTTCTTGAACGCGCTGCGTCGCGGACGGAAATTCGCCGGGCTGCAGAAAAATTAAGCGCGCAACCGGGACTCTTCAGCGCGCGGCGACTATCGTCGACATCGGATCATCCGCGCACCTTTCGCGCCGCGCGCACGGATCCGACACCCGCACCGCCCGTCACTCGCCTGGATATGCCGCCATGGATGCCTTCAATCGCTGGGAGCACATGATCACGTCGCTCGGGCCGCCTTCCGTGGCGGGCCTCCGGTCGATGCCGATGCCGCGCGCGCGACAGGCGGACGGCCCGCGCCGCGGTCATCGCGGCGACGCGCCGACGCCGTCGAGCGGCGACATCCGCCGCCGCAGCGCGATCGTCACCGCCGAGCGGCAGACCGATTCGTCGATGCTGGTGTCGTGGAGCGACCCGACGCACTGCCGCTACGACGAGCAGCGCTGGATCAGCGCCAAGGCGCGCGGGATTGGGCGTTGCGCGCTCACCGGCGGGCCGATCCGGGTCGGCGATGCCATCTACAAGCCCCAGTGGCGCGGCGCGAAACGGCCGGCGAACTGCCGCGAGATGATTCTAGCGTCGGCGCTCGACGTGTTCGCCGCGCGACAGTCCCGGCCATGACGCCGGCAGCGCGGCGCTGCGCCGGTTGCGACCGGCGCGATACATCGTGAAGCCGCCAGCCGCGGAATGGAGGCGACCGCGACACGCTCGCCGATACCGCGTGACGAATGGCCGCAGTTTGCACCGGCCCGATCGCACGGCTGCTCGAAGCGGGAATCGTTCCGCTATCGACACGGAGCAACGATCTACTGGCGCGATAGGTGGAGCCCGCGCGCATTCGATCGACCGGCCGAATCAAACGGAAAATACGTCGAATTTTCCCGAACCGGCAAGCATATCGTCTGATATATGAAAATCATATTTACGAGCGAATCGGCAATTCGCACATGAATCGTGCGCCGCCGTGCTTCTCTTGCCGCATTCGGGTGCATAGGGCCACACGCTTGCCACACGACGTCGTCACGGCATTTTTCGTCATTTCAAAAAATTCGATCGCTTCATTCTGATAATTTGAATCATTCTGCTACGTAAATACCGTAGCATTGACGCGAAACCGGCGCGCGGTTAAACCGTGCGCCGTTGAATGTCACCATCAAGAAATTGCGATGATCCGAATTGGAACACTTCACGTTTTTCTCGACAGACGTGAAATTCGTTCGAACGGCAAGCTGTTGCGCATCGGTAGCCGCGCATTCGAGATTCTCGAGCTGTTGATTCGGGCGAACGGCGCACTGGTATCGAAAGACGAAATCATGCAGCGCGTGTGGCCGCACACCGTGGTGGAAGAAAACAACCTGCAGGTGCACATCGCGTCGCTGCGCAAGGCGCTGGCCGACGATCGGAACCTGATCGTGACGGTGCCGGGCCGCGGCTATCGGCTCGTCATCGAGCAACATGACGACGGCGGCGCGCCCGTGCGCCCCGCGATGTCGCGGCCGTCCGCCGCGCCCGGCGCGCTGTTCGGCCGCGAACGCATGGTCGGCGAGGTGCTGGCCGCGTTGCAGGACGCACGCATCGTGACGCTGGTCGGCGCGGGCGGCATCGGCAAGACGCGAATCGCGATCGAGGCGGCCGCGCGCGCGGATGCGCGTTTTCCCGAAGGCACCGTGTTCGTGTCGCTCGCGACGGTCGCGTGCCCGCGCTTCGTGCCGGATGCGCTCGCGGGCGCGTTCGGCATCGCGCAGCCGACCGGCGCGCTGACCCTCGAAGCCGTGCTCGCCGCGGTCGCACGGCGCCGGATGCTGCTCGTGCTCGACAATTGCGAGCACCTGCTCGATGCCGCGGCGCGGATCGCGAGCGCGCTGACCGATGCGGACGACGGGCTGTGCGTGCTCGCGACGAGCCGCGAATCGCTGCGCATCCACGGCGAGCGCGTGTGCCCGGTGTTGCCGCTCGACGTGCCGGACGAAGGCGCGGCCGAACACGATGCGATGCGCGCGAGCGCCGTGCAGTTGTTCGCCGCACGCGCCCGCGCGGCCGATCCGCGTTTTCCGCTCGATGCGCGCAGCCTGTCGCTGATGGCGTCGGTCTGCCGCCGGCTCGACGGTCTGCCGCTCGCGATCGAACTGGCCGCGGCGCGTGCCGCCGTGCTCGGCATCGACGTGCTGGCGGCCCATCTCGACGATCATTTCCGGCTGCTGACGGGCGGTTTTCGCACCGCGCTTCCGCGCCATCAGACATTGCAGGCGATGTACGACTGGAGCGACCGGCTGCTGGGCGATGCCGAGCGCCTGCTGTTGCGCTGGCTCGGCGTGTTCCGCGACGGTTTCTCGATCGAGGCCGTGCGCGCGGTGGTCGGCCCGAACGGGCTGGCCGGCGCCGACCTGCTCGATACGATCGCGGGCCTCGTGTCGAAATCGCTGCTGATCCTCGAGACCGCGCACGGCGCGCCGCGCTACCGGTTGCTGACGACCACGCGCGCGTATGCGCAGCAGCAGCTCGACGCGCACGGCGACGGCGCGGCGGCCGCGCGGGCGCACGCCGGCTATTTCCTCGAGTTGTTCCGGCAAGCGGCGCATGGCGGCGGCGCGCGGGGCAGCGATCATGGCGGCTCCACGCAACTCGAGGCGGTGCGGCGTGAGCTCGGCAACCTGCGTGCCGCGCTCGACTGGGCATTCTCGGCGAACGGCGATGCGGCGCTCGGCGTCGCGCTCGCGGCCGTCGCGGTGCCTTGCCTGTTCGACCTGTCGCTCGTCGACGAATGCCGCGAACGGGCGCGCGTGGCGCTCGATGCGATGCGCGACGCCGACACCACGGCAGAGGCCGCCGATGCGCGCGTGCGCCTGCTCGCCGCCTATGCGGCGGCGCTCGCGCATACGGCCGGATCGACGCAGGCGGTGCACGACGCGTGGTCGGAAGTGCACGCGCTCGGCTTCGATGCGGCCGAGGCGGAGCTGCCGGCGCGCGACGGCTGACGGCGAATGGGCGGTGTGCCTGCCGCGCTTCAGAACGTTTCAGCGCGGCTCAAGGACACGGGCACGCGGCACGCGTAGATTGCGTGCGTAAGGCGCGGCCATTCCGGCACGCTTGCGTGGCGACCCTGTGCGCGCGCCGAGATATCGCGACGCCATTCGCCACGCGGGCGTCGCGACGCGTGCGGTGCCACCTGCGCCGCCGCGTACCCGCCCAACCGGACGAACCGCCGCATGAAACTTCCCGAATCCGACCTTTCCCGCCACGCGGCCGACCTCGGCCTGCTGTTCCTGCGCGTCACCGCCAGCGTGCTGCTGCTCGTGGTTCACGGCTTGCCGAAAGTCCTGCACTACACGTCGGAAGCCGCCGCCATCGAGGATCCGTTCCATCTCGGCCGCACGCTGTCGATCCTGTTTGCGATCTTCGCGGAAGTCGTGTGCCCGGTCTTCATGATCGTCGGCGTATGGCCGCGCCTGGCCGCGCTGCCGGTGATGATCATCACGCTCGTCGCGCTGGTGTTCGTCCATCCCGACTGGTCGCTGCGCGATGCGCAGTTCGCGTGGATGCTGCTGATCCTGTTCGGCACGATCGCGATCGCGGGGGCCGGCCGCTATGCGTTGCCGGGCGTGGTGCGCCGGCGCGAGTAACGTGGCGGCGGGCGTCGCCCGCGCCCATCATCCCGTCGCAGCGACGGCGGACCGACCGTCACGCTGCCGTCGCCATCGTTCCGTTCCGTTCCGTTTCGTTCCGATATGCTGAATCTCTCCGACACGGCGCTCTACGGCGCGCCGATCGTGCTGGCCGATCTCGTCGCGTGGCGCCTGTTCGGACGCGGTCGCGGCGCGACGCGGGCGGTGTGGCGCTGTGCGGCGTTCGCCGCACTGACCGCCGTGCTGTTCGCGCACGGCGTGAGCCCGCTCGCCGTTCCCGCGTCGGCCACCGGCCTCGATCGCGTCGCGCTCCAGGCCATCTGCGTCGCGTGGTGGCTGCAATGCGCGATCGTCTTCAGCCTGCTGCTCGATCATCTGCTGTTGCCGCCCGCGTGGCGCAGCCAGCGGCTCTTTCACGACATCGCCGCGGGCATCGTGTTCGGCGCGGCCATGGTCGCCGCGCTGGGCTACGTGCTCGGCCTGCCGTTGAGCGGCGTCGTCGCGACGTCCGGCGCGGTGGCGGTGATCCTCGGTCTCGCGCTGCAGAACACGCTGAACGACGTATTTTCCGGACTCGTGCTGAATACCACGCAGCCGTTTCGGCTGAACGACACCGTGTCGATCGGCGAAATCGAAGGGCGGATCGTCGAGAGCAACTGGCGGGCGACGAAGCTGATCGACAGCCTCGGCAACCTGGTCGTCGTGCCGAACAGCGCCGCGGCCCGCGCCACCATCGTGAACCTCAGCGAACCGTCCGGCCTGCACGGCGTGACGCTCACGCTCGACGTCGATCCCGCGGTGCGGCCGGCGGTCGTGGTCGGCGCGCTCGAGCGCGCGGCGGCCAGTTCGCTCGACGTGCTCGCGCGCCCCGCGCCGGTTGCCGTCGTGAAGGCGTTCGGCACCAACGCGATCCGCTACGAGCTCCTCGGCTACGTCGACGCGCTGCAGAAGACGACGGCCGTGCGCAACGCGCTGTACGATCTCGCGCATCGGCATCTGGCCGCGGCAGGCACCGCGTGGCGGCCGCTCGCGAGCGCCGCGCCGGCAGCGGCGCCGGACGGGCGCGACGGGCACGATCGACGTGACGTGTCGCGCCGGTTGCTGCTGTTGCGTGCGGTGGACCTGTTCGCGCGCGTCGACGGCGACGATCTCGCCGCGCTGGCCGATGCGCTGGTCCCGCGTTCGTTCGGCCAGGGTGACGTGATCTATGCGTCGAATTCGGATACGCGCGTGCTGACGATCGTCGAATCCGGCGTCGCGGCCGTATTCGTGCCGGGCCCGTCGGGCGACGTCGAGGTGCGGCGCATGGCGCCCGGCGATGCGATCGGGCAATCGGTCGTGCTGGCCGGCACGCGCCTGCATGCGACGGTGCATGCGGTGACCGCGATGACCGTCCTGCAGCTGCGCAGCGACGACCTGTCGGCGCTGATCCGCAGGAAGCCGGAGCTCGGCAGGCTGATGTGCGAATCGGTGACCGAGCACATCGCGGCCGAGGAAAGGATGATGATCCCGCCGGTCGAGAAGGCGCACGCGTCATTCAGCCTGATCGCGTGGCTCGAGAAGGAAATGAAGCGCGTGCACGATTCGATCGTCTGACGCGGGTCGCGCCGCGGTCAGTGACCTTCGCTGGCGCCGAACCACGCGCCCGGGCAAGCGCAGCGGCTAAGGGCCGGCGCGTTGCAAGCGTTCAGGCGAGTCAGGTCGTTCAGGCGGGAAGGCCGGAAGGCAGACAGCACGCGTGCGCGCGGCGCACGGACGGCGCGATCACGCGAGCTGCAAGAGGCGATCGACGAGATCGGGGCGATCGAGTTGCTCGACCCACCACAGGAGTGCACGGCCGGCCTCGTCGCTGCGCCAGGCGAGATAGCAATGCGTGGTGTCGCGCATGCCGGTCACGCTGCGGGCGACGAGCTTGCCGTCGGCGATCGCACGGGCGGCGATGCATTCCGGCAGCGTGCCCACCGCCAGCCCTTCGCATTGCGCATCGAGCTTGGCAGCGAGCGTCGGCACCGCGAGCGTCGGCTGGCCCGCGTCGATCGCAACCGATTGCGGCGGCAGTTCGCGCGACGTATCGCTGATCACCGCGCCGCGATACCGGACGACCGTTGCCATCGACAGCGGCTCGGGAAGCGCGGCGAGCGGGTGGGTCGGCGCAACGGCGAACACGTGTTTCAGCGCGCCGATCGGGCGCGCGATGATGTTCGGCAGCTCGGGTGGCGCGCCGGCGGCGCCGACGACGAGATCCGCGCGGCGCGAGATCAGCGCGTCCCAGGCCCCGCCGAGCACTTCGGTCGACAGCCGCAGCCGCGTGTCCATCTCGAGCGCATAGAACCGGTGCACGAACGGCCACATCGCATCGAACGGCAGGATCTCGTCGATACAGATGCGGACCTCGGTTTCCCAGCCTTCCTGCGCGCGCTGCGCCTTCATCTCCAGCTGTTCGGCCGCATGCAGGAGCCGCCGGCCTTCCTCGACGACGATGCGGCCCGCGTGCGTGAGCTTCGCGCGTCGCCCGCTGCGGTCGAACAGCATGACGCCGAGATCGCTCTCGAGTTTCTGTACCAGGTAGGTCAGGGCGGACGGCACGCGATGCAGCAGTTCCGCGGCTTCGGCGAACGTTCCGGTACGGTCGATCGCATCCAGTGCTTCGAGCGCTTCGAATGACAGCTTCATCGCGAGTTCCGGGTGGAGGAGGCTGGCGCATCATACCAGCGCGTGCCGCACGAAGGGCAGCGCACGTCATGGTGGTTTGCTAGACTGACACGCCTCGTCATTCACTTGCTTGTCTCCACTCATGACTGCGCGTCAGGCGGACAACGCTTCTTCCGATTTCATCCCGGCCGACGTCAGGCAGACCGTCGTCGCGCAGGCGCTGCCGAAGGGACAGGTCAGCATCGTCCGGCTGAAGACGCTGCGCCGCAACAGCGGGCTCACCGCGCCCTATCAACTGGAGAATTCGGATCTCATCGTGTTGCAGTTGCGCCCGTTCGGCGAACAGGATCTGTGGCTCGACGGCCGCCGCGCGCCGTTCGTGCCGTACGGCGCGGGCACGGTCACGGTTTACGATCTCGATCGCGACTGGGTAGCCGATCTGAAGGGCGCGTTCGACTGCCTGCATTTCCACATGCCGCGCCCGCTGCTCGAGGAAACGGTGGACGACCTCGGCGGCCGGCAGCGGCCGCGGCTTTACCTGCCGCCTCACCTGAGCGCGCACGATCCGATCATCCACTCGCTCGGCCAGTCGCTGCTGCCCGCGCTCGCGCGGCCGGGCGAGGCGTCGCAGATGTTCATCGATCACGTCGGCCTCGCGTTTCAGGCGCACGTGGCCCACCGTTATGGCGGCGTCAGCGAGCGACGGGAAAAGACGTACGGGAAACTCACGCCGTCGCAGGCGCGCCGTGCGAAGGAATTGCTGCTCGAGCATCTCGACGGCAACCTCGGGCTGGCCGACGTGGCGAGCGCATGCGGGCTGTCTCGCAGCTATTTCGTGAAGGCGTTTCACCAGACCACCGGGCTGCCGCCGCATCGCTGGCTCATCGTGCAGCGCGTCGAACGGGCGAAGGAGTGGATGCGCAATCCGAGCCTGCCGTTGAGCATGATCGCCGACGCGTGCGGCTTTGCCGATCAGAGCCACTTCTCGCGGACCTTCACGCGCCTGACCGGCGTCAGCCCTCGCCGCTGGCGCGCGGACCATACCTGAGCGTCGTGATGCGGGGCCGGGCAGGCGAGGTTCGCTTCGTCATCCGGTATCGGAGCGTGTGCATCCTGCGCGGCTCGATTCGGCCGGGTGCGGGGCGGGCGCGGTAGCGGCGATCGCACGTGCGGCGCGCGGCTTGCGCCACGCCGGCCGGATTAGCGCGCGCCTGTAGCGGTGTGCGCAGGGTGCTTATGCGTAGAAGCCGATCAGCATGTCGAGATTGCGTTGCGCGTGCGGCTCGAGCGGCGCGAATTCCGCCGATCGAAACAACGGGGCCTGCGCGCGCAGATGCTCGAGCGCCTGCTTCCGGCCGGCGCGGAAGGCTGCCGACGGTGCATCGGGATCCTGCGCGCACTCGCACGCGATTGCGCGGTCGTACTCGCGCAGCCGGTCGGGTGCGGCCGCGAGGATCGCGAGATCGGCATCGAGAAAAATTTGCGTGGCGCGCTGCAATTCCGGATCGGCGGCGAACCCGTCAGGCAGCCGGTGCGACTTCGTCGCCAGCACCAGGTCGCGGGCAACGGACACGTGCGATGCATGCGCATGCAACCAGGCTGCGTCGCAACGCGCGTGCGTGACCTGCGCGAGCCATTGCGCGCTGAGCGCTTCGTTGTCCGCATACGCCGGCAGGGTCGTCGCGTAGACGATATCGTGCGCCCACACGGCCAGCTCGATGGCCGGCCACAGCGGGTTCGCACGATACGGCGCGAGGTGAGCGAACAGTTCCGCCAGATGGGCGAGCGTGTGATAGAAGCGCTGCGGCTCGCCGTACGCGCGCTCGACGAGCGGCCACACGGCCGTCGTGCCGAAGCAGGCGTTGCAGGCGGCGCGCAGCGTGCGCGCGATATCGGGATCGAGGGCGTTCATGGCGGCGATCGGCTCGGGCGGGCGATGCGCGCAGCATAGCAAACGTGGCCGCGAGCAGGCATGCCGCTTGCGCACGCGCACGGATTGCACCGTATCGGAGGTTGCCATGAAACGAATCTGGCCGCGCTTCCCGCTGCTCGCGATCTGGGCGGTCGGGGCGCTCGCGCTGTACGCAGACCTCGCCTCGGCGGCGCCCGATGTATCGATCAGCCGCGCGGATGACGGAACGACCGCGTCCGGGCAGCGGGTGAGCCAGTACACGCTGGCGAACCAGCGCGGCGTGACGCTGAAAGTCATCACGTACGGCGCTATCGTGACCGCGCTCGACGTGCCGGATCGAACCGGCCACGTTGCCGACATCGTGCTCGGCTTCGATTCGCTGCACGACTACGAAGCGCACAACGGCAACATCCATTTCGGCGCACTGATCGGCCGGTATGCGAACCGCATTGCCGGCGGCCGGTTCCCGTTCGATGGCCGGACGTGGACGCTGCCGGTCAATGACGGGCCGAACACGCTGCATGGCGGCCCCGGCAGTTTCGACGCGAAGGTATGGACGGTCACCGGTACGCACAGCGACGCGAGCGGGTCGAGCGTCACGCTGCGCTACGTGAGCCCCGACGGCGAGAACGGCTTTCCCGGCACGTTGACGACTGACGTCACCTACACGCTGACGCGCGACAACCAGATCCGCATCGACTACCGCGCGACGACCGACAAGGACACGGTCGTCAACCTGACCAACCACAGCTATTTCAATCTGGCCGGGCAGGCCGGCGGCAGCGTCGAGCGGCAACTGATCGAGATCGCCGCCTCGCGCTTCACGCCGACCGACGAGACGTCGATTCCGACCGGGCAACTGGCGAGCGTGGCGGGCACGCCGATGGATCTGCGCCAGCTGACACCGATCGGCGCGCATTTGCGCGACGCCTATCCGCAGCTCGTCATCGCGCATGGGTACGACCAGAACTGGGTGCTCGACCAGGGCGGCCAGCCGGCGCCGGCGTTTGCTGCGCGCGCTTACGACCCGGCGTCGGGGCGTTTCCTCGAGGTGTACACGACGCAGCCGGGGCTGCAGTTCTATACGGCCAACGGATTGAACGGCAGCGTCGCGGGCAAGGGCGGGACGGTCTATCGGCAAACCGATGCGTTTGCGCTGGAGGCCGAGCATTTTCCCGATTCGCCGAATCATCCGGCATTCCCGACGACGGTGCTCAAGCCCGGCGAGACGCTGCACGAAGTGACGGTGTGGCGGGTGGGGGCGCGATGAGCCGGGGCGCGGCCCGGATCGTCTCCGCTACAGGTTGAGCACGCCGCGCCCGAGTTCGATCACGCGGCCGCCCACGCCGATTTCGCCGCTCGCATTGACCGACAACCGCAACCGGCAAGGCCGGCCGACGGCGTCGCCCTGTTCGACCTGAAACGCGGCCGGCAGGTCGCGCTTCATCGCAAGCAGCCACCCGCCCAGATTCGCGCAGGCCGACCCCGTGCCCGGGTCTTCGGAAACGCTGCCTTGCTTCACGAAGAAGTAGCGCGACACCACCGTCCCCGGACGCTCGGCATCGAACGCGAAGACGTAGGCGGTCTTGCGGCCGAGGCTGCTGGTCGGCCAGATATCGAGGCAGGCGCTGTCGGGCTGCGCGCGGCGCACGGCGGCGGGATCCTTGAGCGCGACCAGCAACTGGTCGGCGCCGGTGTCGACCCAGATCGGCGACGTGAGCAGATCGTCTTCCGTGAGCCCCAGCAGCGCCGCCATCCGGGCGTCCGACAATTCGCACGGCGCCGTCTTCGGCATGCCTGCGTGCGGCGCGGTGAACGTCCACACGTCGTCATGCGCGCTCACGTCGACCACGCCGGCCTTGAATTCGAGCGCGAGATCGCCGCCGGCGCCCAGCAAGTCGCGCACGACATGCGCGGTGCCGAGCGTCGGATGGCCCGCGAAGGCCATTTCATAACCGGGCGTGAAGATGCGAACCCGCGCATGGGCGCGCTCCGACGGCAGCACGAAGGTCGTTTCGGACAGGTTGAACTGCACCGCGAGCGCCCGCATGGTCGCGTCGTCCATGCCGCGCGCATCGTCGAATACGCAAAGCGGGTTGCCGCCGAAAGTCGATTCGGCGAATACGTTCAGCAGGCGGAAGGCGTAGGCAGGCATTTGAATCTCGTGTGGGTGCGGCAATCGACGGACCGAGGGGCACGTTTGTCGGCGGCTTGCGGCAGAGCGGCGGCGACATCGCGTCGCAATGCGGTGCGTCATTGTGCCCGCAAGATGCGATGAAAGGGCGCCATCTGGGCTGGCCGTTTTTCATGCATGATCGGGGTCTCCGGTTTGCGGATGGAGATCCGGTTCGATCATTCGACTATCCGCAACGTGCAGGTTCGAGCGTGCAGGGGGACGACATGGGATCTGACGGAAGCGCCCCGGACACCGGCGGCGACCAAGCGAATGCCGGCTCGCCGCAAACGCTCCTGGACGCGATCGTCCGTGGCGTCGAAGGCCACGGCATTCCTGCCGGCACCGATTGGCCGACCGCGAAGCAACTCCTCGCGGACAACGATGGCCAGTGGAAATTCTCGGCGGTGCTGGTCCCAATCGTCGCGCGGCGCGAGCCGACGATCCTGCTGACCCGACGCGCGTCGGACCTCAGCGAATACTCGTCGCATGTGAGTTTTCCGGGCGGACGCCCGGCCGAGTCCGACCGCGATATCGGTACGACCGCTTTGCGCGAGGCATTCGAGGAAATCCGTCTCGCGCCTGATGCGGTCCGCGTGGCCGGCAGCTTGCCGATCCACAAAACCAGAAAACGCAATCACGCGATCTTTCCCGTGGTCGGCATCGTGCCGGAAACGGCGATATGGGAGGCGGCGCCCGCGGAAGTCGCGGAGATCTTCGAGTTTCCGTTCGCCGTGCTGCTGAATCCGGATCTGCTGCGGCAATACACGGACGGCGAACGCACGGGCGCATGGTACTGGGCGGAGCAGGCGCAGGACATCTGGGGCGTGACGGCGCTCATCCTGAGATCGCTCGCCGGTCTGGTGCGCGATGCCATGCGTTGACGGCATGCGTCGACGGTCGCATGCCGACGCACGTCAATGCGACGACACGAATTGCGCATCCTCGAAGGCTTCCGGAATCGCGAAGCTGTCGCGCATGCGCTGCGTTTCCTTCGCCGGCGTCAGGCCGAACAGGCGCTTGAATTCGCGGCTGAACTGCGACGGGCTCGCATAGCCGACCGCGTAGCCGGCCGCCTCCGCCGTCAGGTCCTCACGCACCATCAGCAGGCGCGCCTGATGCAGCCGTGTCGACTTCAGGTACTGCATCGGCGACACCTGCGTGATCGCCTTGAAGTGGCTGTGAAAGCTCGGCACGCTCATGCCGGCTGCGTCGGCCAGTTGCGGCACGTCGAGCGGCTGCGCGTAATCGGCATGGATCACGCGCAGTGACCGGCCGATCCGGCCGAACTGCCCGCGCATCGCCAGCGCGCTGCGCATCGCGCTGCCCTGCGCGCCGGTGAGCACGCGGAAATACAGCTCGCGCAGCAGTGCCGGGCCGAGCACCGCGGCGTCGAGCGGCCGGTGCATCGCCTCGACGAAACGCAGCACCGACGCGTGCATCGTCGCATCCATCGGCGTCGACATCATGCTCCTGGGCGCCTGCACCGGCTCCGCCGTCCCTTCGCGGTCGATCTGCGCCGCGAGTTCGGCGGCCATCGTGAAATCGAGGTGCAGATACAGCGCGAGCAGCGGGCGCTCGGGCGTGGCGTCGGTTTCCATGCTGAACGGCACGGGCACGGACACCGCCAGGTAGTGATGTTCGTCGTACAGATAGCGCTCGCCGCCGAAGTAGCCGCGCTTGCAGCCCTGGCACACGATCACGATGCCCGGGTCGTACAGCACCGGCGTGCGCGACAGCGCGCGGTTCGAACGCAGGATGCGCACGCTCGGCAGCGCCGTCAGGTTGTAGCCTTCGTCGGGCGCCAGCGTGCGCAGCAGCGCCACCAGGCGCTTCCGGTCGCGCGGCGGCAGCGTCGGGGATCGGGCGGGGACGGGATCGGCGCTCATAGTTTTGTGCAAGAAAATCAGCGGAATCGGGCTTATTCGACGTGGCTCGTCAGACTAGTATGCACGCTCCAATCGACATTCGGGAGAAGCTCACATGGCATCCGGCAAGCTCATGCTCATTACCGGCGTCAGCAGCGGCTTTGGCCGCGCGCTCGCGCAGGAGGCCCTCGCGGCGGGTTACACGGTGGTCGGCACCGTGCGAAGCGCGCAGGCGGCGCAGGATTTCGACGCACTGTCCGCGCGGGCGTTCGCGCGGGTGCTCGACGTGACCGACTTCGACCGCATCGACGGCGTCGTGGCGGACATCGAGGCGAACGTCGGGCCCGTCGACGTCCTGGTGAACAACGCCGGCTACGGGCACGAAGGGATCATGGAAGAGGCGCCGCTCGCGGAGATGCGCCGGCAGTTCGACGTGAACGTGTTCGGCGCGGTCGCGATGATGAAGGCGGTCATACCTTACATGCGCGAACGGCGGCGTGGCCACATCCTGAACATCACGTCGATGGGCGGCCACATCACGATGCCGGGCATCGCGTACTACTGCGGCAGCAAGTTCGCGCTGGAAGGTATTACCGAAACCGTCGGCAAGGAGCTGGCGCCGTTCGGCATCGCGGTGACGGCCGTGGCGCCGGGTTCGTTCCGCACCGACTGGGCCGGCCGCTCGATGCTGCGCACGCCGCGCTCGATCGCCGATTACGACGCGCTGTTCGATCCGATCCGCCAGGCGCGCGAAGAGAAGAGCGGCAAGCAGCCGGGCGATCCCGCGAAGGCCGCGCGGGCGATGCTCGCGGCGATCGCGGCGGACCATCCGCCCGCGCACCTGCTGCTCGGCAGCGATGCGTTGCGGCTGGTACGCGGCAAGCTGGCGGCGCTGGACGCGGAAATCCGCGCGTGGGAGGCCGTGACGGTGTCGACGGACGGTTGACGTGCCGTGCCGCACGATCGTTCGCCCGTAGCGGGTTCGTCCACGTTGTCGACATCGTCGACGGTCATTCGCAACTTGGCATCCTCGTTTAACAAACCTGTCCGATAATGGCTGCCGGCCAGTGCGCCGTTCATCCACCTCACAGGAGTCATCGCGATGCCATACGTCACAACGAAGGATCACGTCGAGATCTTTTACAAGGACTGGGGCCCGAAGGACGCGCAGCCCATCGTCTTCCATCATGGCTGGCCGTTGTCATCGGACGACTGGGACGCGCAGATGCTCTTCTTCGTCCAGAAGGGCTATCGCGTGGTGGCGCACGACCGGCGCGGCCACGGCCGGTCGGCGCAGGTGTCGGACGGCCACGACATGGATCATTACGCGGCGGACGCGTTCGCGGTCGTCGAGGCGCTCGACCTGCGCAATGCGGTGCACATCGGCCACTCGACCGGTGGCGGCGAAGTCGCGCGCTACGTCGCGAAGCACGGCGAGCCGGCCGGCCGCGTCGCGAAGGCGGTGCTGGTCAGCGCGGTGCCGCCGCTGATGGTGAAAACCGCATCGAACCCGGAAGGCTTGCCGATCGAGGTGTTCGACGGCTTCCGCAAGGCGCTCGCCGACAATCGCGCGCAGTTTTTCCTCGATGTGCCGAGCGGCCCGTTCTACGGGTTCAACCGCGAAGGTGCAACCGTGCATCAGGGCGTGATCCGCAACTGGTGGCGACAAGGGATGGAAGGCAGCGCGAAGGCGCATTACGAAGGCATCAAGGCGTTTTCGGAAACGGATCAGACCGAAGACCTGAAGTCGATCTCCGTCCCGACGCTCGTGCTGCATGGCGAAGACGACCAGATCGTGCCGATCGCGGATGCCGCGCTGAAGTCGATCAAGCTGCTGAAGAACGGCACGTTGAAGACGTACCCGGGCTACTCGCACGGGATGCTGACGATCAACGCGGACGTCCTCAACGCCGACCTGCTGGCTTTCGTGCAGGCGTAACAGTGTGAGCGCAGGCCCGCTTCGGCGGGCTGCGCTGCCCTTGCGGGCCGGCGGCGCGCGGTCGCGCCCGTCGCGCCGTCGGCCACGCGGCCGGATCACTGGCCGCTGCGGTTCAGCCCGGGCCGTTGAAGCGGATGCCCGGAAACGTCAGGCGCGGCAGCCGGCTTTCCAGAAACGCGAGCAGTTCGCGCACCTGCGCGGCCTTGGCGGAATCGTCCGGCCAGACGAGGTAGTACGCGTCCCCCGTATTGACGGCGGTCTTGAACGGCAGCACGAGCTGCTTCTCGTCGATGGCCGTCGCGCACAGCGCGAGATCGCCGATCGAAATGCCGTGGCCGGCAATCGCCGCCGCGATCCCCTGTTCGAGCATGTCGAACACCTGCCCGCGCGTGATGTCCACCTCGAGATCATGGCCGCTGCCCTTGAGCCAGCGGCGCCAGTCGCGCCGGTCGGGCGACGGGTGGATCAGCTCGCACGCCGCCGGATTCGTGCGTGCGACCGTCGCGGTCGCTCGCGAGCACACCGGAATCAGCCATTCGTCGAACAGCTTCACGCACTGCGTGGCCTCGCCGAACTTGCCCGCGCCGAGCAGGATCGCGCAATCGTAGGATTCGCTGAAGAAATCGACGGTATCGACGTCCATCCACACGCTCGCGATCTGCACCTCGAACGCGGGCCGCGTGGCGCGAAACGCGGCCAGGGCGTCGAGCAGCCAGCGCATCGTGAGCGTGGACGGCGCCTTGAGCCGCAGCACGTCGCGTTGCGACTGGAACAGCACGCACGCTTCCTCGATCTGCCGGAAGCCGCGCCGCAGGCCCGACGCGAAGATGTGCGCTTCCGCCGTCACGGTCATTTTCGGGCCGTGCCGGACGAACAGCTTCCGCCCGAAGTACGCCTCGAGCGTCCTCACGTGCTTGCTCACCGCGCTTTGCGTGAGGCTGAGTTCCTCGGCGGCCAGCGTAAACGAGCCGGTGCGCGCGGCGCTTTCGAACGCGCGCAGCGCGTAGACAGGCGGGAGCGGTTTGGCCTTCATGGGTTTAGAACAGGAATAAAACTCATGTCATCCGGCAGGATTTTCCGTTTTTTAACAGCAGGCCGGGTACGCAATACTTCAGAAAACCGTGCAATCCGGTGCGCTGAAGCACGATGATGCCACCGTGGCGGGCACGCGCGTCCATTCACCCCACAACTTTTTTTCATGGCACTTCATTACCCGCTGCTGTTCGCCTATCTCGCCGCGATCGTGCTGCTCATCGCGACACCCGGCCCGGTCGTCATGCTCGTGGTCGGCACCGTCGCGCGGCGCGGCTTCCGCCAGGGGATGCTGACCGCGGTGGGCGCGAATGCCGCGAGCCTCGTGATGATCGCGGGGGCGATGCTGATGGTGTTCGGCGTCGTGCTCGTCAGCGAGCGTCTGTTGACCGGGTTGCATGTGGCCGGTTGCGTGTTCATCGCGGTGCTGGCGGTCCGGACGCTGCTCGGCGAATGGCGCGCCGGCCGCACGCGTAACGGCAACGGCGCGCGGGAAGGAGAACCGGCAGCGCAGGCGCGCGGCTTGCCGGGCGTCGTGCGCGGCTTTCTCGTCGGCATCGCGAATCCGAAGGACCTGCTGTTCTTCGTCGCGTTCTTTCCGCAGTTCGTCGGCATCACGCCGGATTCGCGCGTGAGCCTGGCCATCCTGGCCGCACTGTGGATCGCGGTCGATTTCACGATCCTGACCAGCTACGTGGCCGCGATCAACCATCCGCTGATTCAGCGCAAGCAGCGCTGGATCACGGCGTCGTCGGCGGGTGCGCTGCTCGTGATTGCGCTCGCCGGGCTCGGCAGCACGATCGCGGGCGCCGCGTAAGGCCGCCGGCGATCTGCGTGACGCTTCGTTCGCTCCCACTCCTTGACCGATTTCGATCATGTCCAGCACCCGTCCGGCTTTCTCCGAACACCTCTTTTCCTATGGCACGCTGCAACTCGAACCCGTGCAGCTCGCGACCTTCGGCCGCAAGCTCGACGGTCGCGAGGATGCGATGCCCGGTTACGCGATGACGATGCTGAAGATCGACGATCCGGAAGTGGTGGCGACGAGCGGGAAGACGCATCATCCGGTGGTGGCTTATACCGGCCAGTTCGGTGATCGTGTCACCGGCACCGTGTTCGCGATCACGCCGGCAGAACTGCAGCACGCGGACGACTACGAAGTCGACGCGTATCGCCGCGATCGCGTGGTGCTCGAATCGGGCGTCGCCGCGTGGGTGTACGTGGACGCGACTTCGCCGCGACCGGCCTGAATCCGGCGCGTGGACAGGCGCGTGGCTGTCGCGCCTGCGCCTGCTAGTCGTTGCGCAGGAACACGACGTAGCCGCGGAACCACGGATTCGTCGCGAGGTACGGCGGCGCGTCCCATTCGCCGCCCTGGAGGATGCCGATGCGAAACGGCAACTGCAGCCGTGCGACGCGCGGCAGGTAGTCCGCATAGTCGGGGATCGTGCGGCGGCCCTGGTAGGTCTGCACGACCACCTCGTCGACGATCCCCCTGAGCTGGTTGACCTGGTCGGTATCGATGCGGCTGCTCCAGTCGAGCAGCCCGGTGATGCTCAGCCGGCAATCGGCGGGCAGCGTGTCGCGCAGCGACCGCAGGAATTCGAGGTAATCCTGCAGGTGGCGCGTGCGCGCATCGAAGTCGATCTGGATGCCGGTGATCGTGCGGCCCGACGCGCGCCAGCGCGTGAGTTGCGCGAGCATGATCTGCGTGACGCGCGGCGTCCAGCGTAGCGTATGCGCGCGATAGACGAGCCACACGCGCGCCTGCGGCGCGGGCGGCAGCGCCACCCCTTGCGCGATCACGCGGACCTGCGACTCGTCCCGCGGCGACGCCTCGATCTGCCCTTGCAGCACGTAGACGGCACGTGCGCCGTGCACGACCGCCTGCGGCTTCACGCCTGCCCACAGCCAGAACGCGTCGTACCGCGCGGCGTCGACGGTGCCGGCCAGTGCGACGCGTCCGGCCAGCAGCAGTGCGAGGCACGCCAGGCATGCGATGCGCGTCACGCGGCGCTTACCAGTAGTAGCGAAGCTTCTGCGCCCACGGGCTCCCCGCGTAGCTGGCCTTCAGCGTATCGAACCAGCGCTTGCGCACGTTCTTCGGTACTTCCTTGCCGCCGCATTCGTTGGAGCCGCCCGGTGCATAGCACTTGATCGCGCGGTAGTACGCGTAGGCGCGGTCGTTCGGGTTCGCCTGCGCATCGGCCATCACCGTCACGTAGCTCGACATCCGCTCGAACGGCTTGCCCGCGAACTGGGACGGCGCGGCGCCGAGCGTCGGCGGGATGCGCGTGGCGGCCGTCGTCGACGCGTTGCGCATCCACAGCGGCACCGGATCGTTTTCGAGGCCGGCCGCGGGCGGGTGCAGGCGCACGAAATCGGCGAGACAGTTCAGCCCTTTCGCATCGGCGGGATTCTGCTGGAGCACCGTGGCGATGTCGTGCGCGGACGGGCACGTATAACCGTCTTCGTTCCTGGCGCCGGCCGCGATGAACGGCTTCAGCGGATCGGCCGGCTTGCCGGACACCAGCGCGGCATCGGCGATGAATTCGGCGTAATGCGAACGCGTGAGCTCCTTGTACAGCAGCGTGTACAGCGCGGTGTCGCGCAGCGCGCCGCCGGTCGCCTGGTTTTGCGCCTGGGCGCGCAGCAGGTCCGCATTGGCCGAGCGTTGCAGCAGCACGGCGCGGATCGCGGCGTTCTGCACGGGCGAATCGTCGGCGAACGCATCGTTGACGAGTCCGGCCTGCTCCAGGTTGATCGCGAGCGCGAGTTCCAGCGCCTCGCGCTGGAAGCGGAATGTCGCGAGCGGGATCAGGTCGCGCCACAGCTGGCGCGCCTTGTCGGACTGGCCGCTATCCTCCAGCGCGAACCCGCGCAGCGCCTGCTGGCTCAGGCCGAAGTAATCGAGCGGCTCGGCGGGCGTCTGCGGCAGCAACGCGAGTGCGGCGTCCGGCTTGTGGCCGATCTGCACGTACCAGGTCGCGAGCAGGTAGTCGTAGAGCGCGGGCGCGTTCGCGAAGCGCGGCTTCTGCGCCTGCAGGTCGTCCAGCGTCAGCGGCTTGGCGCGGCTCGAGTCGCTGTTTTCCGACGTGCGCATGCGCAGCAGGTCGACGGTCGCGAGCACGGTCGGCGACTGGATCTGGCTCGCGTCGAATTCCGACCCGAACAGCAGCTTGCTGTCGAGTTCGTTCGCCAGCTGGATCAGCGGCACGTTCGACGTCGCCGGCGACCAGCGCGCGAGCGCGTGGCCGTACAGGTCGGCCTGCTGCGTGACGTTGCCGCCGAGCCACGCGACCCGCCGCAGCAGCCCGTTCGCGGAGGTCGCATAGCGCCCCTGCGGGTACACCTTCAGGTAAGTGCGAAACACCGTATTCGCGGCGTCGAGCGACACCTTCGTCACGCGGCCGCGCGACGGCGTGGGGCTGTCGTTGTCGAACACGTTGGCCTGCGCGGCGTTCAACTGCGCGCGCCCGGTCATGTAGAGTCCGGTTTCCTTCAGCCACGGGTTCGCGCTGTGCGACGCGCTCGCGAACGCACGGGTCGCGGTGAGGAAGTCGGCGCGGTAGAACGCGTTCGTGCCGTCGAGGTACGCGGCGAACTGCTGGCCGAGCGGCGACTTGACCGGCGGTTTCGTCCACGCGGCGCTCGCGCCGCCGGCGGCGCAGGTCTTCTGCGCGATGTCGGCACGCGCTGCGCGCAGGCGCGCGGCTTCGTCGGCGGGGAGGCCGCCGGCACTGCCCAGTGCGTCGTTGAATGCGTCGGCGCCCGAGGTCATGCTGCGGCAGATGCTGCCTTCGCCGTCGGCGTACTGGTTCGACGGTGTTTCGGTCTGCGCCGCGCCGCCGGTCTTGTCGGGCGTCTTCTGCCCGATAGAGATCCATCCGGAAAAGTCCATCGGAAACGGCACGATGATCTGGTGGATCCGGTCTTTCGCCGGGATCGTCTTCGGGTCGGGAAACGCCTGCGCGACCTTGGTGCTGTCGACCATCATCAGCATCGCGTTGATACGCGTGTCGTTGGCGGGGCTCAGTATCGGCAGGTTGCCGCAGAAGTACGCGTTCTGCCGGAGCGTGACCGGCGCTTCGCAGCTATCGTCCGAGCTGGCATGGGCCGCCGGAATCCAGAACAGGCTGACCGCCAGCGCGGCGAACAGGTTTCGATGCAGCAATGGGCTTTTAGGCATTTTTTCTTGTGCCGGGTGTGGGGCCGCAGCGGCCGGGTCTCTCAGGTGAGGCGTTTCGCCCCGGCGCGTATCGTACCTCACTGGTCGCTTCGGCCGCGAGCGCGCGCAGGCCGGCCGATCGCCGCATCGAATGCGGGCCGGCGAAATGGAAGTCCACTTACTGTAGACGCAACGCCACCTTGAATCCGGACCGCCTGAATTAAGATGCAGCCGGCAGTGACGGACATCCGACGATAGACGACCTGTCGTCGTCCTCGCTGCCTGACGGGGGCGGTCTGCCGGAAGCGGCGTTCGCATCGATCCGCACGACCGGGTCGATCATGATTGAGGGTGAGCGGACGCCGGTTTCCATGCCTGTTCAATAGTATTGCTTATCAATAGGCCGATCGACGCGAGGCATCGTGAGGCGAACGGCAGACGAGAGTGCGCCGGCACACGAAAAGAAGAGGATCCCGATGAAACCCATTACATGGATGGTCATGGCAGTCGCGCTCGCGCTGTCCGCCTGCGGCGGCGACGACGTCGCCACGAACGGCGGCGCGTCGTCGTCGCCGAACACGCCCGGTACGCCTTCCGGCCCGACCTCGCCCGGTGGCGGCTCGAACGGCGGCTCGAACGGCGGGCCGACGGGCGGCGGCGGGACGACGCAACCGCAGGCCGGCTGGTCGAAGGCTGCCGCCGTGGACGGCAACGGGCCGGAGGGCCAGCCCAGCGTGACCATCGACGCGAGCGGCAACGCGCTCGCCACCTGGATGACCAATGGCCCGGCCGGCACGAACGGCAACGAAATGTGGGGCGCGCGCCGTGTGGCGGGCTCGGGCTGGGGCAGCGCGACGCGGCTCGACACGGGCGACGGTTCGCATGCGATGAACACGCTGACCGGCGTGCAGCCGAAACTGGTCGGCAATGCGAGCGGGCAGGCGGTCGCGTTCTGGACCGAATGGACGCCGGGCGCCAACACGTACGCGTTGTGGGCGCGCCCGTACAGCCCGGGTAGCGGCTGGGGCACGCCGGTCACGCTCGCGCCGGACATGGCCGGGTCGTCCTATTCGGCCGGCATGGACAACCAGGGCAACGCGCTCGTCACCTGGACGCAGTCGATCAGCCTGCTCGATACGCGCATCGCGTGGTCGCGCTATACGCAGGCCGGGCAGTGGTCGCCGACGGCGCTGGTCCAGATGCCGGTGCAGAGCGGCCCGGACGCCGTGACCGGCGACACCGACAACGTGCGGCCGATGCTGTCGGTGCTGTCGTCCGGCCGGGCGGTGCTCGCGTGGCGGCAGACCAACCATACGAAATCGGCGCTGTGGACGGCCACGTACGACGCGACCAACGGCTGGACCAACGTCAACCCGGTCGTCTCGAACTCGAGCCTGTTCACGACGATCATCTCGCCGGTCGCCGGCATGGACGCGAAGGGCAACATCACGCTGGTCTGGGGGCAACTCGACGTGACGGGCGGCAAGCTCTACAACGCCACGATGTCGCAGCGCTATGTGTCCGGAACCGGGTGGCAGCCCGCGCAGCCGGTCGCCCCGGCGATCGTGGTGCCCACGGGCTTCATCGCGACGCCGATGCTGACCGTCAACGAAAACGGCGTGGCCGCCGCGATGTGGGCGGAAGGCGGCGCGGTGCTGCAGGCGAGCGTGTCGGACGCCAGCGGAAACTGGGGGCCGCTGCAGAAGCTGACGGAACACCTGAACGGGGCGGCGCTCCAGTACCCGCCGCTGGTGATCGACCCGGCCGGCAACGTGACGGTCGCCTGGGAGGACACGGGCACGCCGAACGCGTCGGTCCTCCTCGTGGCCGGCTACCGGAACGGCGCGTGGAGCACGTCGACGGCGGATCCGCAGGATGGAACGTGGCCGGCGCTGGCCGTCAACGCGGCGGGGGCGATGGCGCTCGTCTGGCAGGGGTTTGCCGCGAACATCGGCAGCCAGATCCAGTCCAGTTTTTATACGCCGGGCTCGTAATCATGTCGCGTCGGGCATTCGAAGGAGAAGCCATGAAGCAAGTCTTGCAATGCACTGTTGCTACCTTGCGGACCGCGCTGGGCGCGGCGGCCGCCGGCCTCGTGTTGTCCGCGTGCGGTTCGACGCAGATGAACATGGTCGACGTGCAGACGTCGACCGCGAAGACGCTCGGCCTCGCGTCGTCGGACGAGATCACGATCGCCAACGTGCAGTACGGGAAGAAGGACGGGCTGGGTGGCCAGAAGGTGGGTTACGACGCGACGACCGGCAAGGGGCGGCGTTTCGGCTGTACGGTGTTCATGATTCCGGGGCTCACGCCGATCGATCGGCCGACGTACAACAACTGGGAATGCCATCCGCAACGCTGATGGCCGTGAGATCGACGGCGCCCGTTGCAGGGCGCCGGTCGGCCGCTTGTGTGGACGACATGCCGCGCCGGCCTTGCGCCGGCGCAATTTGGTCCGATAATCGACGAACCGATCTATCCTCCCGTGTCGGCTCGATAAAAAAAACTGTCATGGATCAAGCGGCATTCGTCCCTGTTTTCAAGTTTCGCACGATCGACTACCCCGAACAGGACCGGTTCCACGTCTGGGTCAAGGACATGCTGTGCGACTACCGTCTGGATGACGACGGCGGCCACGGCGCGTTCGACGCGGAAGCGAGCGGCGCGGCGCTCGGCCCGCTGATCCTGTCGGGCCGGCAATGGCGGTCGCGCGCACCGGCCTATCGGGTCAATCGCACCACACGGCGAATCCGGCTCGACGGCCAGGATTCGATCCGCTTCACATTGTTGCTCGGCGGGCGGCTGGCCAGTTACACCGGCGGGCCCGAACTGGTCAAGCGCGCCGGCGACGTGTTCGTCTACGACGTCGCGCAGGTCAACGACTGCCGGGTCGAGGCCGGCGACGTGATCAGCCTGGTCGTGCCGAGGTACCTGCTGCCGAGCCATGCCGCACAGGCCCACGGCCAGACGCTGACGAGCGGCGTGGGGCGGCTGCTGGGCGATCACCTGCTGTCGCTGTTCCGCAACCTGCCGACTCTGCGCACGCACGAGATCCCGGGCATCGTGCAATCGATGTTGCTGCTGCTGGCCGCGGCCGTTTCACCCACCACGCAGGCGCTGCACGACGCACGCGGCCCGATCGACGGGGCGCTGGCCGAGCGGGTCCGGCGCTACATCGACGTGCATCTGCTGGAGCCCGATCTCGATCCCGACCGGATCTGCCGCGACATCGGCGTGTCGAGAGCGCGGCTCTACCAGTTGTTCAAGGAGGACGGCGGCGTGATGCGGCAGATCACGCGCCGGCGGCTGCGCCATGCGTACCACGTGCTGGGCGACCCGCAGCGCCGGCATCGGCGCATCGCGGAAATTGCGTGGGCGCACGGCTTTCCCGACGAGAAGTATTTCCACCGGCTGTTCAAGGCGGAGTTCGGCCACACGCCGAAGGAAACGCTCGAATGCGCGACCGCGCCGGTGCTGCTGCCATGCGATGCGGCCGAGGATCGATGGGCGGACGGCGGCCGGCTGACAGGGTGGACGTTGCCGTTCGGCGTGCTCACCAACTGAGCGGGCGGGGCACGCCGGCCGCCGCACGGCGGTTCGTGTCGTGCGTCACGCGTACGCGCTGCTCGCCACACCGCCTTCGTCGACATCGTCGATCGCGGCCCGCAAGTCGTCGATCGCCACCATCAGCTCGCGGACCTGCCGCAACGACGGGTACTGGTGCAGCACCGCATGCCATTGCGGCAGCGTCAGCAGCGCGTGCCAGACCACACCGAGGCCGTCCGGATCGGCATCCGGCCGCTGCGCGAGCGCGCTCGCGTATTCGAGGCTCGCCTGTGCCGACAGCAACTGCATCCGGCTGGCGGCGCCCAGCAGGCGCGGCGTCGTGTCGGCGGACGCATCGCAGCAATAGAGCACTTCGCGTGGCAGCGTCGCTTCATCGGTCGTCAGTGCGCGCAGCGACGCGCCGTGCACGCGCACCGTGCCCTGGTGCGTCTCGAACGCATAGAGTGTGTCCGGGTCGGCCTGCGCGAGCAGGTTCAGGCCGCGCAGCAGCCGCGGCAGATCGGTCGTCGCGGCATCCGCGGACGCTTTCGCTTCGACGAGGAAGCGTACGTTCCAGGCGGGCGCCGGGTCATCGCCGCGCGGGCGTTCGAGCAGGATCGCGTCCCATTCGGTTTTCGCGCGATCGTGGCGGCCCGGAATCGATGACGGCACGCGCATCGACGTCACCACCCGGTACGTGCGGCGTGCGTCGACGGCGTCGAGCCGGCGCGCCAGCGCATCGAGCGCCTGCGCGGCCAGCGCTTCGACGGCCGCGCCGCGCTGCTGCGACGCGACGCCCTGCGCGACGGCGACGGTGCTGCCTTCGAGCGGGCCCTGGCGCACCCACAGCGCCCGGTAGCGCCGCACGTGCTCGTCCGATGCCAGTGCGGCGACGCGCAGCATGCGTTCGAGCGCGGGGCTGTCTTTCAGCTTGACGATGTCCTGCTCGAACGCGGCGTCGGTCGCCATGTCGGGCAGCGCGAGCAGGTGCAGCAGCGTGTCGTGCAGGTCGGCCCACGACGCGGTGGTGGCGGCCGCATGCAGCCGCGCGAGGCCGTCGCGTTGCCAGGGGCGGGCGCTGCGCTCGAGCTTGGCCGGGTGCGCGATCGCGTTGACGGCCGAGTGCAGCGCGCGACGGTCCTGCTCGGCGTGCGCGGACAACGACGCGTATTCGCGCACGCTCGGCGCATCGTGCCGCAGCACCGCGGCCTGAAAGGCGGGATCGCCGGCGTGCGTGTCCATTGCATCGCGGATCATCCGCGCGAGGGCGTCGATGAAGCGCTGCCGTAGCGCCGCGTCGGGCGTCCGTCCGTCGCTTCGCATCCGGCGCGCTTCCTCGATCACGATCGCGAGCGTGGCGGCCGGGTTCGCGGCGTCGGCCGGCGACAGCGTGCTGTCGAGCGGCGGCAGCCGGTAGCGGCGCGCGACGGTGTGCAGGATTTCGTCGAGCAGGGCGGGAAGCGGTGTCAGCGACATGGTCGGTATCGGCTTGAAGGCGATGCGCGGGCCCGGGGGTAGGGTGTGGTGGACGCGATGATGATGTGCAACGTTATCACGCCGGGTCGGTCGGCACGACGGCGCAGGCGTACCTGCGCGTCAGCGATCAGCGCAACCGCTCCCGCACACCCCACGCATCACGCCGTCAACGTCACCGACAGGCTGCCGAGTTCGCCGAAGCGCACCGTCAGCGCATCGCCGAGCGGCACGTCGATCGCGCCCGCGTACGAACCGGTCGTCACGATCTGTCCGGCGCGCAGGGGATCGCCGCGCGACGCGAGGAAATTGACGAGCCACACCAGCGGCTTCAGCGGATCGCCGTCCGGATGGCGGCCGTCGATCGTGCGGTTCAGCGCGCCTTCGAACGACAGCGCCAGCGTCTCGAGCGGCACGTTCAGCCCGTCGGGCACGACCGGGCCGACGCACAGCCCCTGGTTGAATTGGCCGTCGGCCAGCAGCTCGAACTTCGACGCGCGCGTGGGCTCCGCATAGCGGCAACCGAGCACTTCGAGCACGATGCGCACTTCGCGGATCGCGGCGCGCACGTCCTGTTCGTCGTACGGCTGTTCGCGTGCAGGCAGGTCGCGATCGAGCACGAACGCGATTTCCGGTTCGATCCGTACGATCGGGCCGCCGACGACGCGGTACGGCGCATCGGCCTCGCGGATCGTCGACGCGAAGATCGGCGCCAGGATCACGCGGTCGGGCGGCGGCAGCGCGCATTTCCAGCCGCCGACGGGTTCGCCGAGCAGGTCGGCCACGCGCTGCTGGATCGCGAGCGCAGTCTCGACGTCCTCGGGGCGCAGCGCATCGGGCAGCAGCGGGCCGGGCGAGCCGGCATGGCGGGCGGCGACGAGATGCTGGGCGGCGCCGTCCACGCGTTCGGTAGTCGTTGTCATGTCGGTTGAGCGAGTTGAATGTGGGCCGGCAAATAAGGGCCGGACGAAAGTCGCACATTCGATGATAGCGCTTTCGGCACGATGACCGCTCGATCCCGCTGCGTCGGCTTCCGTGTCAGCCGGGTTTGCGACCTGGCCGCAAGCGAGCGGTAGCGGCATCACGTCGCGACGCTTTGCCGCACGGACGGTGTCCGGTCGACCTTGATCGCCATCAACATTCGAACCTGCCATCCGCCGATGATGGTGACAAGGCCGCGCGATCGGACGCGTGGCAACTCACCCCAGCGAGGTTCGCATGTACGAGAAGATCATGGTGGCCGTCGACGGCAGCGCTTCGTCGAAGCAGGCGCTTGCCGAGGCAGTGAAGGTCGCGCTGGCAGGCGACGCACACGTCAGCGTCGTGTATGTGGTGGACAAGTCGGTGCTGTTCACTTACGCGGGCCGTTTCGATCCGCACGCACTGGTCGAGGAGATCCGCGACGACGGGCGCAAGGTGCTGCGCGAAGCCGAGCAGATCATCGCGCTGGCCGGCGCGAAGGGCGAGGCCGAACTCGTCGAGACCGAAAGCATCGGCGAGGACATCGCGGAGCGGCTGCAGCGCTACGTGAAGGAAGGCGGGTTCGATCTCGCGGTGGTCGGCACGCATGGGCGGCGCGGGATCCGGCGCGTGCTGCTCGGCAGCGTCGCGGAGCGCTTCGTGCGCGGCTCGAAGTGCCCGGTGCTGCTGATTCGCGGCGACGATGACGACGTCGCGGCTACCGCCGCGGCTGCCTGACGCGGCGCGCGATGATCCGCCGCCAGTCCCGCGTCGTCGTCGCGGCGATCGCCGTGTTCGTGTCGCTCGCGGGGATGATGGCCGTCGTGTCGGGGCTGCTGTTCGACAACGCGATGGCGCTGCACGGCGGCGCGATCGCGCTGGTCGTCGGCGTGGCCGGCTTCGTCGTAATGCTCAACCCGGGCGCGAAGGGCGAAGAGTGAGGCGGGCAGGCCCGCACGGCTGCTTGCGTCCGAGCGGGCGGGAGGCAGCCGGCAACCGCTTTCCGCAAGACCGGCGACAGTCGCTGCCGCGCGGCTTTTCCACTTACTCGCTGGCGGTACCCGGCGCCTTCGTGTCGTCCTGCCCGATCCGTATCGCCAGCCGCTTCAACGTTTCCGCCAGCTCGTCGTTCTTCGGCTGAATCTTCCGCGCCTGCGCGAACACCTCGCGCGCTTCATCCTGGCGGCCCAGTTTCCACAGCACTTCGCCCTTGTGCGTCAGCCCGGTCGCATGGGCTTCGCTTGCGTCCTTGTCCGTGTCGCCGCCCTTCGCGAAGATCGCAATCGAGCGGTCGAACCACGTCAGCGCCTCGTCGTTGCGGCCGAGGCGATACAGCGCCCAGCCCTTGCTGTCGAGCGCATACGCATCGTCCGGCGATTCCGCCAGATGTGCGTCGATCATCGCGAGCCCGCGCTCGACTGCGACGCCGGCGTCGGCGAGCCGATAGCCGATGTCGTTCCGGCGATCGTCGGGGATCCTGTCGAGATCGAGCGCGGCGGCCACGCGCCCCTCATCGCGTTCGGCGATCGCGAGCGACAGCAGCTTGGCGACTATCTGCTGCCGCAACTCGCTGCTGATCCGGTCGCGGTTGGCGACCAGGCTGCCGAGGTATTGCGTGTAGAGGTCAGGCGCGCCCGGCGCATTCGCGCTGTTCGCGATGGTCAGGCCCGCGCCCGCGCACCAGTCGGTGTCGGCCGACCCGGCCAGCGTGCCGGCGTAAAGATTGACGTTGCGCGGCGTGCGCGATTGCGCGTAGTAGGTGTAGCCGTTCGCATCCGAATAGCCGCACGCCAGGTATTCGTTCTCCACGTCCAGCACGTACGGGAAATGGCCGATCGGTGCCGAGCCGCCCGGCTCGACCAGCCGGAACGATTCGCCGAGATCGCCGTCGCCGACGATCGGGTTGAACACCCACTGCTTCTCCGGATGCAGCTTCGGCAGTCGGATCCGGACGGTGCGCCCGGCCGCGTCGGTCGTGCCGAAGATCACGCTGTCATGCTCCTCCGGCTTGACGGGTAGCCCCGCGATGACCTGACCGGGCAGGAACAGCCGGTAGCGCGCATTCGGCAGCGGCTGGTGCGTGACGGGGTCGCGCAGCACGAACTGGTGAACGTAAGCCCCTTTTCCGAGCGACGCGGTCGGCGCGATGTAGGTGCGTGCGTACGCGGCGGGCAGGGCGGTGCAGTTCAAGGCCGCGGCAACGAGCGCGGCGAGAAGACGGGATGTCATGAAATTTCGGTTCTTGTTGGTAATGGTGTGATTGACGACGGCCGGAATTGCATTGGACGATCCACGCAGCCTTTGATATCCGGCGGCGCATATTGATACGGATGGCCGGATCGTCCAGCGCAGTTCAATGCGGAACCCGCCCGTCGCAACGTGATGCGAAGAAGCGGCGGACGGATGACGCGGGAATGCAGCGCGCAGCATAGCAGGCCACGTTGAGCGTCCTGCGTGTGAACGCGTATCTCGCCCGGAACCCCACGCGCGACGTATCCGGCCGCGCGCGCTTCTGTCAAACTCGCGGTCATGAAACCGCGCCTCGCCTCACCGTCTTCCTCCGATTCCGCGCCTGCGCCCGCAGGCTTTCCCGACGCCGACGAACTGGCCGCGCTGCGTGCGTGGTACGCAGGCATGACCGTGCGCCAGGCCGTCGAGCGCTACCTGCCCGATCGGCTCGGCGAAGGGCGGTCGGCGCGCGGCGTGATCGGCGGCATTCGCCGCCGCCTCGTGCGCGTCGCGCGGCAGGTGGGCCGGCCCGATCTCGCGGAACGGCTCGGTCATGCCGACGGTGAGCGTAGGCAGGAAGCGAAGGCGGCCGCCGAAGCGATCGGCCTGCTGCGTCATGCGCGTGCGCCGGTTCCGCAGATCAGCGACGACGTCGGCCTGTGGCTGCCCACGCGTGCGGTCGGCGCGCTGCGTGCGCACGGGATCGCGACGCTGGCCGATCTCACGGTGCGGATTCCGCGCCGGCGCCAGTGGTGGCGTGCGATCGCGGGCCTCGGCATGGCCGGTGCGCGGCATATCGAGGCGTTTTTCACCGCGCATCCGGCGTTGACCGAACGGGCGCGCGCACTGATCGCGGCGACGCCGCGCGGCGCCATCGTGCCGTGGGAGCAACTGAAGCTGCCGCACGAGGTCGACGGCTCCGCCGGCACCTTCCGCGCGCCGCGCGCGACCAGCACGCTCGATGCGGACAACGATTACGCGGCCGTGCACGCGTGGCTGTCGCTGCACGAATCGGCCGCGACGCGGCGGGCGTACCGGAAGGAGGCCGAGCGGCTGATCCTGTGGGCGATCGTCGAGCGCGGCCGCGCGCTGTCGTCGCTGACGACCGAGGATGCGGTCGCGTATCGCGCGTTCGTGCGGCGCCCGACACCGCACGAGCGCTGGGTCGGGCCCGTGCGGCCGCGCAGCGCGCCCGACTGGCGGCCGTTCTCCGGTGCGCTGTCCGCGCGCTCGGCCGCCTACACGCTGTCGGTGCTCGGCGCGCTGTTCCGCTGGCTGATCGAGCAGCGCTACCTGCTCGCGAATCCGTTCGCGGGCGTCAAGGTGCGCGACACGCGCGGCCCGAACGCACTCGACACGTCGCATGCGTTCACCGAAGGCGAGTGGCTGCTCGTGCGCACGATCGCCGACGGGCTCGAGTTCCGCAAGGGCACGCCGGCCGCGCCGCAGTCGGGCTGGACGCCGGCCGCCGCGCAACGGCTGCGCTTCATTCTCGATTTCGGCTATGCGACCGGGCTGCGCGCGAGCGAGCTGGTCGGCGCGACGCTCGGCGACATCGAGACCGATGCGCACGGCGACGCGTGGCTGAAGGTGATCGGCAAGGGCAGCAAGGCCGCGCGCGTCGCGCTGCCGCCGCTTGCGCGCACGGGGCTCGACCGTTTCCTGGTCGCACGCCGGCTGCCGGTCACGCCGTCGCGCTGGCGGCCCGACACGCCGCTGATCCCGAGCCTCGCGGAAGACGGTGCGGCCGCGATCACGAGCGTGCGGCTGTGGAAGGTGATGCAGCGCTTCTTCGCGCAGACGGCCGATCAGGTCGATGCCGACAACCCCGCGCTCGCGCAGAAGTTGCGGCAGGCCAGCCCGCACTGGATGCGTCATACGCATGCGACGCACGCGTTGGCGCGCGGCGCGGAGTTGACGACCGTGCGCGACAACCTGCGCCATGCGTCGATCTCGACGACGTCGATTTACCTGCATGGCGACGACGTGAAGCGGGCGCGGCAGATGTCGAGCGCGTTCGCGGCCGAGAAGTAACGGCGTCGTGCCGATCGGGCAGAAGCTGGCCGCGCGTCGTGAGCCGGAAAGGCTCGCAGCCCGTGCCTGAATGCGCGTTCCGCAGACGAATGGATGACACGCTGCCATCTCTCTTCCAATCAGGCGGAACGGTCGGCCACCCACTGCGGTCATAAACTTTTTCAAAGGAACAGCGATGGCATCGAGCCAAGGCACGGTCGATTTCATCGTCGAGCAGATGGCGGCGGCCGGTACGGTATCGGCACGCAAGATGTTCGGCGAATACGGCATTTATTGCGACGGCAAGATGGTCGCGCTCGTCTGCGACGATCGGCTGTTCGTCAAGCCGACGGCAGAAGGCCGCGCGTTTCTCGGCACGTGCGAAGAAGGTTCGCCGTATCCGGCCGCGAAGCCGCACCTCGTCATCGCCGGCGAGCGCTGGGACGATCGCGAATGGCTGTCGGCATTGATCCGTATCACCGCCGCGCAGTTGCCGGTGCCGGTGAGGCGGCGCCGATAAGGGTTCGTTCGCGTGCCATGTTGCGCTGCGGCCAGGCGTATTCTGTGTCACATGTGCGCGACCATCGCGCATCCGGTGGGAGCACAAGAATGAAGACATCCGGACATCCGCGCGGCACGTGGCTTGCTCGCCGCGCCCGGCACGCGCTCGTCGCGGCCCTGTGCGTGGGCTGGAGCGCGCTGTCGTTCGGCGCGGACGATGCGGCGACCCTGCTCGAACGTTACCGCAGCCTCGGCCCGCAACTGAAGGACAACGCGTTTCACCGGCCGCTGGTGCTCGAATCGGCGGAAGCGTCGTCGTCGCTGAAGGGCGACATCTACGCGGTGGTCGACTATCCGTATGCGGTCGTGAGCGGCCAGCTCGACGATCCCGCGCAGGGCCCCGCGAACTGGTGCGCGGTGCTGATCCTGCACTTGAACACGAAGTATTGCCACGCGTCGACTGGCAGCAACGGCCCGGTGCTCGACGTGAACCTCGGCCGCAAGATCCAGCAGAAGCTGCCGGACACCTACCGCGTGCAGTTCCGCTATCGCGTGGCGGCCGCGACGCCCGACTATTTCCAGGTCGACCTGACCGCCGACAGTGGCCCGATGGGCACGAAGGATTACCGGATCGCGCTGGAGGCCGTGCCGGTCGGCGCGTCGCGCACGTTCCTGCATCTGACGTATTCGTATGGCTTCGGCACGGTGGGCCGCATGGCGATGAAGACCTACCTCGCGACCGTCGGCAGCGACAAGGTCGGCTTCACGACCGTCAGCGGCGGATCGGCCGCGCAGCCGCAGTACGTCGGCGGCGTGCGCGGGCTGCTCGAGCGCAACACGATGCGCTACTACCTCGCGATCGACACGTATCTCGCGACGCTCGACAAGCCGCTCGACCAGCGCCTCGCGCGCTGGTTCGATGCGACCGAGCAGTATCCGCAGCAACTGCATGAGGTCGAGCGCGGCGCCTATCTGCAGATGAAAGCGCAGGAGGTGCAGCGGCAGCAGGCGGCGCGGTAGGCGGTGCATGCGTGACGGCGCGCGGCCTACCGCGCCCGGAAAATGCTCTCCAGCACGACTTACTTCAGTGTGCGCACGGCTGCTTCCGTGCCGGAAGTAGGGGCCAGTTCGGCAACCACCTTGAGCGGTACCTCGCCCACCCCCATCGCACGGTCGATCAGCAAGTCGTCACCATGTTGGGCCAGCAACGCCTGCAATCGGCCGAACTCGCCACACCAGAGCGTTTCGACATCCTTGTCGCGGGCCACGTCGCGATTCGCGACGAGGGAGACGGCCCGAACCTGCAGGCGACCGGCTTGCGCCTGACCGCCGACTTCGACGCCATAATCCGGCAGCGAAGATTTCTTGACGACGACCCGGCCGTCCTTCGCCCATGCGGTCGCCATGCCCTCATGCACTTCGTAGCCGAGTCGCGCCAGACCGTTCAGGATCGCGTTGCGCCGCGCCTCCGCTGCCTGTTGCTGCCGCACCTGCGTGATCAGGTCCTGTCCGGTTCGGGTCAACTCGGCCACGATGTCCGGCGCGGTGGCGAGATCGCACTGTCGAGCGCGGTCGACAAAAATCGTCGCGTCTGCCGTGTGGCAAGCCCGAATCTCCGCCGTCAGTTCTTCCAGTGCCGCGATCGCCGCACGACGTGCACGGGCGGCCTCGATTGCACTCGACAGGTCGAGGATCAGGCTGTCGAGCAACAGGTTCTTGCGCGCGTCGTTCAGCTCGTCTTCGAGCGCATCCAGTCTCGACGAAAACCCCGCAACGGCTTGCGGATCCAGAAATACCCGTGCCTCCCCGATCTGTCGATCGACACGGTCGATGGACGGATCACGAGACGCCGCTCGTTGCGCGGCCTTCCAGGTCTCGAAGTCCGCCGATGCTTCGGCGGGCATCAGTCGATTCGCCAGCGCCCGTTGCGCATCGGTGAGTGTGCGTCCAACAGCCGGCGTCAGAAGGGCGAACCCTTGCGCCAGCAGCGCATCGGCCTGCTCGAGCAGGTCGCCCGAGCGCAGGCGATCAAGCTGGCCGCGGAGTTCGGCCGGAATTTCTATCCCTTTCGCTTCCAGCGCGCCGAGCAAGGTCGTCGCGCCGTGCCGTCCTTGCCGTCGGCGTGTCGCTGCTTGCTCGGCCTGCTCGACTGCCACCTGTTGACGCCGGGCGAGATCCGCCTTCAGGAAAGCCATCTCGTCGGGCACTTTCTTCTGTAATTCCAGGAACGCGTCGGCGGCGATCATTGCGGCCAGCGCTTCACGTCGAGCCCGGGTTGCCGCGATCTCGTCGTCCGATAGCACGCCGGTACGTCGGCCTTCGGCAATCCAGGTGGCAATGGCCTGGTCGAGGCGCTGCAGATGTCCTTCGCAGATCGCGACGATTTCCTCCCGCGTCACGATCCTGACGACTTTCGGGCCGCTCATGCCATCACCTCCTGGTTCAGTGCCTGCGCTACGGCTGCTTTCAGGCGAGCCTTCTCTGTCTCCGGTTCGTGGTACCAGGCTTGCGACGAGACGCGATGCAGCGTCGGAATGGCGCGCCTCAGCACGGACGGCCGCCAGATTTCCCGCGCACGCGCATGTTCGAGCAGGGGATGACGCGGCGCATCGCACTCGATGCCGATCGCGTAAAGGCCGGTTTCCGGATCGGCGATCGCAAAATCGAGCCCGAAGGCGTCGCCTTCCTGGGCGGGCACCGGCGACAGGCCGAGCTCCTGCAGATAAGCCAGCACATCTTCCGCGAAGCCGTCGACGCCACCCGTCTGCCGCAACTTCGCATGCGCGCGCTCGCTGCTCATGCGGCCAAGCAACGCGCGGCCGGCGGGCAGTTCGCCGTTCGACATCGCGCGAGCGTATTCCATATAGCCTTGAAGATAATCGCGCGGAATCGCCGGCTTGCGCTGCGTCGTGAGCATGTCGGAGATCTCGCGGATCGGCATCGACGTGATGAGCACGACCTTGTGGCGCGCACGCGTCACGGCCACATTGAGGCGCCGCTCGCCGCCGCTCTGGCCCAGCACGCCAAACATGCGCCGGAAGGTGCCCTGGCCGTTGCGCCCGAAGGTCGTGGAGAAGACGATGATGTCGCGTTCGTCCCCCTGGACGTTCTCGACGTTCTTCACGAACACGGCCATGTCCTCGCCGCGATCGGTTCGCTCGAGTTCCTCGCGATACGCGTCGCGGAATGCTTCATCCTCTTCCGCGCGCTGCTCCAGGCGCTCCAGAATGAGGTCGGCTTGCTTGCGGTTGAACGTGACCACGCCGACGGACGGACGCTGCGCGTAAGGCTGTTGCCACAGTTGCGCCAGATAGGCGACCACGCGATCCGCTTCGTCGCTGTTGGTCTGCTGCTCGTAAAGGCCATTCACCTGGATGAGTTCGAGCGGCTTGACCTCGCGCACCGTGGCATCCGGATGGCGAACCGGCACGCTGAGGTTGTTCTCGTAGAACGCGGCGTTGGAATAGCCGATCAGCTCTCGATACGCCGAACGATAGTGAATCTGCAGCGTCGACACGGGCAGTGCGCTCCGTGCCAGTTGCAGCACGTCAGGGCAGTCCTTGATTTCGCGCCGGTTCCAGGTGTCCTCGAAGCGCTCGCGTTCGTCTTCCGTCGCGCCCTCGTCGGGTTGCTCGCCGTCGAAGATGTCCGTCTCGTCGCTGTCCGCGCGGCTCGAAAAGAACGCCGTCGGCGGCATTTGCTTCTCGTCGCCGCTGACGATCGACAGGTTGCCGCGGAACAGCGTCGGAATCGCGTATTCCACCGGCATCTGCGAGGCCTCGTCGTAGACGACGGAATCGAACAGCCCGGATTTCAGCGGCAGTACGCGGCTCGCGACGTCGGGGTTCATCAGCCAGACCGGCCGCAGCGCCATCAGGCCCAGCCCCGTCCCGAGTTCGATGAATTCGCGCAGACGCCGGGAGCGCCTGCCGGTCAAGCGCGTCACGTCTTCCCAATCGCGCGCCGAACCCAGTCGGCCGTGGTCGATGCCGTTGCGAAGCATCTCGCGGTTCAGGCGCCGCATTTCCGCGTCGGCGGCCGCGAGTGCTTCGATCTTGGCGGCCGTTTCGCTCTGGTCAAGCAGCAACTCGGGATGGTCCTGCTCCATGCGCCGCTTCCATCCGAGCCGCGCCTCGCGGTTGATCATGCGCCGCACGGCGTCGTCGAGGCGTTCAGGCGGCAGACGTGTCAGCGCGTCTTCGTGGTCGCGCATGATCGCAAACACGTCGAGTGCGTCGGCGCTGACATGCCGTGCCCGGGTGCGGAATTGCTGGTACGCGGCCAGCGTCGGCAACGCATCGCCGATTCGGTTCAACGGCGCCTGATAACTGATGTTGTCGGCGATGGCCTGCCGACACGCAGTGACGAGTTCTGCCGAGAGCCACTCGTCGAGCAACCTCAGCGCCCGCAGACTATGCTGGCGCGCGTTGTGCCGCACGAACGCGGTCTCGAAGCCGTCGAGCAACTGTTCGACGGGCGCCCGGTCGCCCGTCATCACGGCCGAGTCGAATTCGTCGCCGCGGGGCGCGATCGCCAGATGCTGCGCGAGTTCGCGGATCTCCTCGAGCTGGCGCAGGCGGGTCAGGCAGGCATCGGCGAGCGCAGGCCCGCAGGCGGGTTCGACCGTCTCGAGATGCAAGGCCCGGCTGATCGTGTTCAATGTGTCGCGCAGCGGCCGCCAGGTCTGTTCGAGCCGGCTGGCGGCCAGCAGCTTGCGGAGCGTCTCGTCGGTTGCGGGCGCGCCGCAGCCGGTGACGAATTTCATCAGGCGGCCACGCCGCAGATACGTGACCGGGTTAAGGCGGCGCAAGAGCGACGGGGCGCGAGTCGCCAACGTCGCCTGGGCCTCGAGCTTGCGGAGCGCGGGATCCGGCAGGTGCGCGACGGCCGCCGACAGCACCGCGTCGAAGCCGCTGGTGTCGACGGCCAACAGATCGCGATGCAACGCACCGAGCGCCGTGTAATACCGATGGCCTTCCGCATCGGCATTGTCGGCCGGTCGGAACAAGGGGAGCCATTGAGCCAGCCGTTTGCGTTGCGTCTCGTCCAGCGCGACGAGGCGGCCGGCGTTGGCATCGAGCCACGCCCGATACGGGGCGGGGTCGTCGACATCGAAGCGCGCGGGATGCGCGGCGAGCGTCTCGATCCGCAGGCGCTCCGCTTCGCGGAAATCAGCGAAGGCCGCGTTGAACGCGTCGAGCGTGGCGGCATCGGTCGCGAACGATTTCAATTGCGCCAGCGGGCTGCCCTCGAACTTCGACGGTAGCCAGTAGCGGGCGAGCGGTGCGCAGTGTTCTTCCAGCGTGGTCAGTGCCGAAATATCCAGCGTGGCAAGCCGGGTACGCAACTGCGGCACGCTGACGGGCGGCGTGCCGGCCTCGAGTCGGATCAATTCGCCGAGCAGCCCCCGATAGCTGAGGCCGGTCGATTCGTCGACGCGATGCAGCGCGGCATGCTGGCGATCGAGTTCGCCCTCGAGGGCCTCGATTCTCGCGGCCATGCGTTCACGCTGGCGTATCGAACCGTGGTCGAACACGGCATCGTGAAAGATCGCATCCAGTTGCTCGCGGACGGCTCGAATCGTCGGCTCGCGATCCTTGTTGACGTCGTTGAGCATCACGATGCGATCGCCCAGGCCTTCCGCGACGAGACGCTTGCGAACGACTTCCAGTGCCGCATGCTTCTGGCAGACGATCAGCAGGCTCCGGCCTTGTCCGATCGCGTCGGCGACCATGTTGACGATCGTCTGGCTCTTGCCGGTACCCGGCGGCCCTTCGACCAGCAGGCCGGGGCCCTGACGCGCCTGCAGGATGGCCGCTTCCTGCGACGGATCGCTCGCCACCGTCAGGAATCGGTCGAGCTCGGTCGACTTGGCCTCGGACGCATCGTAGTCGGATTTGTCCTTGAGCCGCAGCATCGATTCGAGCGCCGTGCCGGACGGCGACAATTGCTTGAGCTGACGCAGATCCTCGCCGATGGCCTGGCCGGCGAAGTCGACGTGAAAGAGCACGCCGGCGCAGGCGAGACGCGTCGCGCCGGCGGGCAGGTCGAGGGTCGGCGGCGGCAGCGCGCCGAGTTTGCGGCTTTCCACGTCGGCCAGCAGGCCGAACGCATCGACCACGTCGGCTGCTTTCAACGCGGAACGTCCGAGCACCTCGTCGGCTGCGACACGCCACGCCTTGACGGCTTCGCGTCCCAGCAGGCCCTCGAGTGCGGGATTCAGGCGAACCTCTTCGCGCTCGCCGTCAAAAGCCATCGCCACCTGGCGTCGCGTGCCGAGTTCCATCAGCAGTTTGACCGGCCACAACAGAACGGGGGCGATACGAGGGCGTGTCGTGCTGCGATGATCCTTGGAAAGCAGGAACGGGAAACCGAGATAGAGGCCGTCGATGCCGGTATCCCGCTTGTAGAGCGAGGTCTGCCGGTACAGCGTGTTCAACCGGCCCTCGAGCGTTCCGTTTGCACCGAACACGGCCGGGTCCACCGATACCGTCTGGACATTGCGCTGGAGCAGATGGTCGAGCAGTGCGGTGCTGGCGAATCGCTCGCCGTTCAGTTCGTGAAGATCGACGCGCCCCGTGGTCTTGCCGATGGTCATCCGTACCAATGGGCCGCGCAAGACGGTCGTGGCGACTTTTTTCTCGAAGAAGTCGAGGATCTGCGACACGTATTGCTGCTTCTGCGGCTCCAGCCACTGCTCGGCGGGCACCGACAGCAGAACGACCACTTCGTGCAGCGGCAAGCGACGTTCCAGCCGGAACTGCTCCGCCCATTCATCGACGGTCGGGTTGCCGGTGCGCGCGAATCCGGCGATGCGGTCGTCGACGGCATGGAACAGGTCAACGCGCGGCAGCGCAAGCGCGGTCCGGGCAGCCTGGCGATCGAAGACCAGAATCTGCTCTCGTTGCGCGATGGCCGCCGCCTGGTCGAGGATCTCGTCGACCGAGCGAAACTGCGAAATGGCCGCGCTCAGCAGAACGATCAGGTCTTCCTCGCTGAGAACGCGGCGTTCCGACAGCGACAGCAGGCCGTGATGATCGGAGTCCGGCAACAACAGGCGTCGCTCTTCCCATTGCGCGCCCAATTGGGCACGCGACGTGGAAAGCAGCGCGATGCGCACCAGATCCTCGTTCAGTTCGATGCCAAGTTGCGCGGCCCGGTGTCGTACTTCATCGGCTCGAGCGCGTAGCCTGGACAGCCAGCTTTCCGTGCCCAGCCGCGCCAGGAACGTCGGCACCGGCCCGGTCACCAGGTCGTAACCCTCCAACGGGTTGTGCAGCAACCAGCCGGGCGTGACGATGTCGCCGCGCAGAATGAGCGGCATGTCGGGATTCAGCAGCTTGAGCGCGATCATCAGGCGGCCATCGTCATCGACGCCGTCGAGTTGCGCAACCTGGCGCAGGCCGGCCAGCACTTTCGCATCGGCACCGGCTTGTTCCGCCCAGGTCAGGACGACGCCGCGATTCAGGTGATCGCGTGCCGCTTCCCAGTTCTCGCGCTCCGCCGCGGCGAGCGCGAAGATCGCCGGCTTGCGATATTGGCGGGCGCCCAATGCGATGCTGGCGCCTTCGTCGCCATCGGCATCGATCGTCGCCGCCGATGGTGCATCGACCGGTTTGCCGTCCAGCCAGGCCTTGACTTGCGGCCATTGCCAGCGTTGATGTCGATCGCGCGCGAGCAGGCCGCGCAGCAGCAGGTGAAGCGACGGATCCAGGTCGTCCGGCAGCGTGACGCCGTTGGCCAGCACGTGAATCAGAAACGCGCGCGGGTTGATGCCCTCGAAGCAGCGGCCGTCGGTCAGCTGCTCGAGCAGGATCATGCCGAGGCTCCACCAGTCGGACGCCGCGGCGACACCGCCGGCAATGGCCTCGGGCGCCATGTAGCGCGTCGTTTCGAGCGGCGAGACGATATCGAGATCGAATTCGGACAGCCGTGCCGAACCGAAGCCGCTGATGACGAGATCCAGCGGTTCGCGGCTGCGCACCAGCAGCGTGCCGGGCCGCAGGTCCCGATGCCGCAGCCCCACGTCCGAAAACGCCTGCAAGGCCTGGCCCAGTTCATCGACGACATGGCGGATCGTCGCGCTATCGCGGACGGCCATGCCGAGATCCGCCAGCGTCCCGCCGCTCATCTCCTCGGCGACTTCGTACGCACGTTGATCCCAGCGTCCCGTAGCGATGATCTCCGGCACATGCTCGCGCGGCAGGCGGCGCACCACGTCGTAGACCGCCGGATCCGGTTCCGCGCCCGGTCGATACAGCGTCAGGACGGCTTGCCGGCCGGTCCCGTCCTGCTGGGCCACGTAGCGTTCGCGCACGCCATCCGTGCTGGAAATCTGGCGCAACAACCGCCAGCCGTCGATCCGCGTTTCTTCGACGGGCGGCGGCGCGTCCTCTGCCGAGCGGCCGGCAGGACCCTCGTCGCCGGCGCCGAGCGGCTGGGCGGCGGCGGGCATGGCCGGATCCGCGCCGCATTCGAGGCACATGAGGTCGCCGTCGTTCATCGGATGGCCGTTCGTGCACGACAACGAGGGCGGCAGGGCAGACCCGGGCACGTCCGCAGCCACTTGCTGGCTAACCGTCTCGACCGTGACCACATCCTGGGGGCGCCAGCCGTTTGCCCGGATCGGTACGCCTGACAAATCCCAGTTGCAAACGGCATCGCCGACCGTGCCGGCACAGTACCACTCGTCCACCGACCGCTCGGTTCGGCAATTCGGGCAAAAACGCATCATGGCTGACATTTCCTGTCTTATCTGTTTCTCGCCTTGTCGGCACTGATCCGGACGTGATGCCCCTGATCGGTCAAAAGGTCTCTCAATCGATGAAAATCGTCCCGGCCCGGTATCCCCGCGAACCAGACGCTACCGTCCTCGTCGAACATGACATCCAGCGCCTTGCCGCTGTGCGGCGGCGCGCGCTCGTACTGCGCAAAGCGCGCGTGGCCGAGGGCCGTCAGGCAATGCAATCGCTGGTTGTCGCTGCCGCGCAGCGCGCGTGTCTGCGGCGCGTCGATGTCGAACGGATCGGAGATCAGCGCATCGATCAGGCCGTCGGCGCGGGCCAGCGTATCGGCCAGGGATTCGATCGGGTAGCCGCTGTAGACGAGGATGTCGCCCGCCGACAGTTGCCGCAGGCCATGCAGGAGCGCAATCAGCGCATCGGCCTGCTCGAACGGCTCGCCGCCCGAGATCGTGATGCCGGTGGCGTCAGGCAGCCAGGCTCGGACCTGGGCCAACAGCGCATCGACGGTGGTTTCGCCCCCGGCATGTGCCCAGGTATCCATCGAAATACAGCCCGGGCATCGGACCGCGCAACCCTGAAACCAGATGCCGATCCGCTGCCCCGGCCCGAGCGTCGTCACGGGAAAGTGCAGGCGCGAAACACGGATGTCCATGGCCTACTGCTTTTGCAACTGGAACGAACCCGAGTCGATGCCCGAGATGACGAATCGATCGCCGGCGGCCGCGTCCTGATCGAACAGGCCGCGTGCCAGCGGGTTGAGCAGGTGCGCTTCGATCTGGTTGCGGATGCCGCGGCCGCCGTTGGACAGATCGCCGAGGCATTGCGCCTGGAGCGCGATCCTGGAACTGGCGTCCAGGTCGACGGCGATCCCCTGGGAGGCGACGTCGTCGAGCACGGCACGCACCATCTGCTCGAAGATCTCCGTCGCGACATCGTCGCGGATGAAGTCGAAGACGATGATGTTTTCGCCGATGCGGTTCAGGATTTCAGGCCGGTTCAGGACCAACTTGAAATGCTGCTGGATTTCCCCGAGTACCTTTTTCTGGATGTCCGCAAAGGCGTTTCCTGGATGGATATTCGCGACGCGCTGACCCGATTCGTCCTGGCGGTAAATGCCGAGATTCGACGTGAAAACGATCAGCGCTTCGGAAAAATACACGCGGTCGCCGCGCCCTGACGTCAGCACGCCGTCATCGAGGATTTGCAGAAATTTGTCGAGAATGCGCGGATGCGCTTTTTCGATTTCGTCGAAGAGCACCACGCTGAACGGGCGTTCGCGAATCGCATTCGTCAATTCTCCGCCGACGTCGTAGCCGACGTAGCCGGGCGGCGCGCCGATGAGTCGCTGGTCGGCGTGTTCCGCGCTGAATTCCGACATGTCGAAGCGGATGTAGGCGCTTTCGTCGCCGAACAGCAGGCTCGTGATCGTTTTGGCGAGTTCGGTTTTCCCGACGCCGGTCGGGCCGGCGAGGAAGGCGACACCGCGCGGCCGGTTGCCTTTCCGTTGAGAACCCACCCCCGTCATGGCGCGCTTGACGAGATCGAGCATGTGCGTGACAGCATGCGCTTGGCCTTTGACGCGGCGGCGAATGAACGCGTCGGCGTGACGGATCTTGTCGCGGTCGATTTGCTGCCACGGATCCTCGGTGACGCCCACTTTATAACGTCGCACGGCGTCGGCAATTTTATCGAGGGGCACCTGCTCGACGCGGGCGAGCGTGGCGATCGCATTCATGTCGGCGAGCAGCAATCCCTCGGAGCCGTCGACGAAGGCGGATGCCGCCTCGGCCAGATGATCCGGCGTAGCGGCCTGCGCACCGGGTACGCCGCGCAGCAATGCACCGGCCAACGCGCGACGGGCGGCACTGTCGGGTTTCGACACGGGAATATGCCGGATGCGCGGATTGTCGATCAGCAACCAGTCCGGCAGATCGCCTTCCTTGTCGACGATCCAGATCACGGTATTGAAAAACGGACGTCGCAGTTCTCCCGCGGGGCGCGGGGCCGCCATATGTGCCAGCACCAGGGCGCGTGTGAACAGCGTGTGCTCGGCCGGGTTCAGCGTTTCGGCGCGAATCGCCAGTCGAGAAGCAAAATCGACGACGAGGGCAACCGGCGGGCCGGGCAGCGCGACCAGGCGTTCAATGCATGCGGTGAGTACATCGATGCCGCCCGGCGCCGTGCCATCGACCGGTGTCAGGCCGAGACGTCGCAGGGTTTCATCGGGAGGCTCCGTGTGCGATACCCGGCTATCGGGCACCGTGAAGCCTGAAACCGGATTCCAGACGACCAGCTGCGCATAACCCGCCTCGCGGAGATTGTCGCCGAGCGTATTCACTAGCGACTGCGCCGTCACCACGTCGGGGGCCACTTCACAGGCCTGCAAATCGCGGACGTTTCCCGAGAGCACGAACTGGCTTTTCAACGGGAGGAAACGCAGCAGATCCCGTAACCATCTGGGTTTGACGTAGGCAGGCATGTCGTGATGGCGCGCAAAGAAAGCGAAAGCAAAACGTTATCATAGCCGCCCGACCGATATATACCGAATGAATAGGGCGATCGGAAACGCGTCGATCGTTTTATCGGCGTCGAGAAATGAATCTCGACGGCGCTATTCATTTTCCGGTTTAGCCCAGCAACCCCGCGACCACATCGACGATCCGCTGCAGCAGCGCTTCGTCATAAGGCAGCCACGGCACCGCGCGCAGCGGCGACGGCGGCGGTTCGATCGCGGGTTCGACGGGTTCGCCGTCGCGCGTCACGCGCCCGGTCGCGCAATGCACCGACCACGCGCCGACGCGCACATGGCGTTCGTCGAGCGTCACCCGGCCTTGCGCGATCGGCTCCGCGAACACGAGCGCGAGCACCTGCTTGCGATGCCGCGCCATCGCGCCGAGCGGCAGGTCGGACAGCCGGTGCAGGCGCTGCTCGCGCGCGTTCCGCGCGGCGCGCTGGCGCACCGGGTCCGCCGGCGTGTCGGCCGCGCGCGGCGCTTCATCGTCGAGCGCGAAGGCGGCGACGCTGACGAGCAGGTCGACCGCGCGTGCCACTTCCGAGAACACGACGGGATCGATTTCACCGATCGGCGCGGCCATCCAGCGCCGCTCGAGCCTGCGTTCGACGTGCAGCCGGCCCGACGTGCCCTGGCCGTCCGTGCCGGGAAAGAGCCGCGCGGCGACGCTGAAGGTCGCGCGCACGTCGCCGAACTCGCGTGCCAGGCCGTCGTCGTACGCGCGGATCGACCAGCCTTCGCGGCGCGCGACGCCGAGCAGCGGGCGGCTTGCGAGGACATGACCTTCGAACATCGCGGAATGACTGGTCGCGGTGTCTTCGTCGGCCGGCACGTAGAACTCGCGGAACGCCTGCCGAACGGGCTGCCGGATCGCACGGCCGACGATCGCGCGCTGCCACGCGAGCCGCTCGTCAGCATCGGCCAGCAGCGGATGCCAGAGCCGGATCTCGCTGTCGACGTCGAGTTCGCACGCCACGCCGGCGGCGTCGCGCAGTACGACCTTGCCCTTCGCGATATCGGGCATGAACGAGACCGTCGCGCCGTCGCGCGCGCGTGCCTGCCAGATCGTGCGGGTCGAGAACGCGGCGCCGGCCGGCGCATCGACGAGGCGCTCGCGCCATTCGGCATGGCCGAGCGTCATCGACTGCCAGAAACCCGCTTCCATGCAGGTGGCGAGCATCGTGAGCTGCTTCTTGTCGGGTTTCGCGTCGAGCGTCATGCGCAGCGCGGTGTGCGGTCGTTCGCCGAGCGCGCGTTCAGCGGGCTTCAGGTTACGAGCGAGCTTCTTCTGCACGCCCGCGTGGCGCACGGCGGCCAGCGCATCGCGCAGCGCACGCACGCTCTCGGGTGTCGGGATCGTCTCGACCGCATGGCCGAGCGCGATCGCGAGCGATTGCGACGGCGCGGTTTTCGCGGCGGTCGGCGCGACGCACACGCCGGTCAGCAGCGGCCCGATCAGCGGGGGGAGCCACGGCGCGTCGCGATAGGCCGCGACGCGCGCCGCGCGCGCGACGACCTGCGCGTCGTCGGTCGTGAACGCGCGATCGGCCTGATAGGGGACGTCACCCGCGTGAATCGCGGCGACGTGCCGCGCGGCGTCGGTCAGCGTGTCGCGCGCGAAGTCGACGTAAGCGGGCTCTTCCGCGAGCGTGGCGGCCGGATCGTCGGCGTTGAACCACAGCCGTTTCGGCGCGAAATAGCCGTCGTTCGTCGCGGCCAGCGCGAGCAGCGCCGCCGGCCCGAGTTCGGGCAGCACGTCGAGCTCGCGCACGCGCGCCGGTGAATCGGCGTTCAACTGCGCATACGCGTCGCGCAAGGCCGTGATGTCGCGCTGGCCGGCGAACGCGTGCAGGGCATATTTCCCGTACACGGAGAGTCTTTGCAGGCCGTCGTTCTGCGGTTCGCCGAGGATGCGCGCGAGTTCGGCCTGCAGTGCGGGCGCGGGCAGCGCGTCGAGACACGACAGTTCCTGTAACGCGCGCTGCCACGCGCCGGCCGGAATGTTGCGGAACAGTTCGAGCGCGGCTTCGGCGTCGACGAGCGGCGCGAGCCCGAGCGCGTCGATCTGGGTGCGCAGCCAGCGCGCGAACTCGGCGCGCGGATCGTCGTACGCGTAGTCGTGTTGCGCGACGTGTTCCTCGGTGCGGCGCAGCGCGGGCCACACCGCGCCGAGCGCGTGCGCGTCGAGCGTCGACAGGTCGAGCGGCGCGCCGGTGAAGCGCGGGTGGTCGGCAGTGCCGGTCAGCCGCGCGACGAGCTGGTCGACGAGGGGCGGGTGGACGGATTCGGTCATGAGGTTGGGCGGCCCTCGCGTGGCGGGATCGGATCGGCTTGGGTGGTGTCGTGGCGTCAGCGCGGCCGCAGGCGCTCGACCATCTCGTGGATGACGATATGGCGGATCGCGCGCAGCAGGTGCATCTCACCGCCGAGCGTCGCCGTGAGTTCGGGGCGGGCAGTCTTCATCGCGTCGTTGTCGGCGGCGATCTCGAGCAGCAGCGCGTCGGCCTGCACCGGAATGCGCGCGAGCAGTTCGTCGATGTGGCGCTGCGCGGTCGCGCGCGTCAGCCCGAGCGTCGCGCCGGCCTGGTCGAGCACGTCGCGCGTGAAATCCGCATAGCGCTGCACACCCGCGACGGGCCGCGTGAATTCCGTCAGGTCCGGCCAGCGGCTGCGCGCGCTGTAAGTCGCGGTTTCGTAGACACCGTCGCACAGCAGGTCGTAGTGCGGTGCCAGCGCGAGCCCGCTGTCGGTGACGAGGAAGCTCAGATTCTTCAGGTGTGAATCGCCGTTGCCGACGACGATGCAGAACACGAGCCAGCGGAACAGGCGCAGGCGAACCGGTGCGGGCGCGCGGCACGCGTTGGCGAGCGTTGCGAGCGCGTCGAGCGACCAGCCCGTGTATTTCATCGTCGCGGGCAGGTTGAGCGCCTGGCAACCGTCGATCGCGTGGCGTCGTTCGACGCCGGTATCCGTCTGCGCGCGGTCGAAGCGGCGGATCACGTACACGGGCGCCGGCACGTAGCGGCGCTCGACCTCGGGCACGTCGAGGCCGACGCGGCGCGCGAGCGTCATCACGAACCACTCGTTGATGACCGAATGCGGATAGTCGTGCGCGTGCGGATGATTCGGCTTCAGGATGTGCGTCGACACCGCCTGGCCGCTCGGCTCGAACAGCGCGCCGTCGCGCAGCACGACCGGCAGCTTGTGCTGCGCGCCGGCGAGCGACATCTTCTTCGGCGCGTCGTGCGTCAGCGGCACGGCAGGCAGGTGGCGGATGCGCGCGTCGAGTTCGGTATCGTCGAGCGGGCGCAGGCGCGTGTCCTCGTCGGCCGTGTCCACCGGCAGGCGCAACGTCACCGAGCCGGCCGATTCGCGTCCGTAGTGCTCGAGCAGCGCGAACGCGTCGCCGATGTCGGGCAGGCCCGCGTCACGCGCCAGCAGCGCCCGCACCGATTCTTCCGGCAGCAGGTTGTCGAAATACCACTGGACGGGGCGGGTGGTCGCGCCGTCGCGCAGCACGCCGGCCTGCAGCGGGAGATGCGGGCTCAGCGCGAAGCGGGACGCCTGCGCGAGCCACGACGGCGCGTATTCGAACGCCCACAGATTGCGGTTTTCATGCAGCGTGCCGATTGATTGGCCGTCGATGGCGGCGACGAGGGTGCGCTCAGTCATGCGACGCGTCCTCGCCGGCGGGGCGCGCGTGGTCGGGTACGGCTTCACCGGCGTCTGTCAGCACGCGGCGCGCGATCTCGATTGCACGGGCCGAGGCCTGACGGCCGGCGTCGGTCGTCCTGATCCGCGGGCGGCGCGTGTCGTCCGTCCCCACGCCGAACGCTTCGGCAGGCGACAGCACGAGACGTGCGGCCGAGAGCACGCGTGCGGCCGCGCGGGTGGGCGGCGCGGATTCGCCGGCCGGGGCCGGGTGCGCGGCGTCCGCGCGCAGCAGCAGGCGCTCGGCCGCGCGCCGTGCACGCACGCCGGCCCGATGGCTCGCGCGCGCCGACTGGCGTTCGAGCAGTTCCTCGCTGGCGTCGGGAATGTCGACGACGACCCGAACGCCGAGCCCCTGCAGGATCTGGAACACCTTGGCCCACTGGATGGTGTCCGCGCCGCGCTCGGCCTTGACCATGAACGACTCGCTGACGCCGACGCTGCCGGCCGCGTCGTCCTGGCGCAGTTGCTGCACTTTCCGCGCGGCGCGGATCACGCCGCCGATGTCGGATGCCTGTTCGATCGTGTATCGCATGGTTGGGCCCCGCTACCGTTGCCGGTGCGGCAAGATAAAAACTGTGAGATCAAACAGTATTGCATCTCGATGGAAGAATTCAAGGAAAAACCGTGCGATCGACGAGTTTTGGCTCGTTGGCGACGGTATCGAAAGAAAAACTGTTAGATCGAACAGTTTTTCATCTCCGAATGGCCGGCAACGTGTACCGGCCGCCCCGCGACCGCATGGTGCATTCGCGGTTCGTTGTCGTGCCTTCCCCGAAAGCCACGCGTACCGTCCGGCGTCGCTGCGCGCGATTCACCGCCCTCGCGCCCATTCTTAAGACGTACAGTTTTCCTGCCGTGAGCGATGCGCGCCGAACTGTACTCTTGTTCGCGCGATCGATGTGTGTACTCGTCGCCAACTGTTCTGCTCTTAAGATTCCATCATCAAGTGCACAGTGCCGCAGATCCAGTCGGACCGGAACCCTGTCGGCGCATCTTCAAGAGAGAGCCAGTGCGATGGAAAAGGCAAAACCGGAGGGAAAGATCAGGAATCACGACGGCCCGGCCGGCGGGCGAAACACGGGCGTGTCGGACGCAAACGGCGGGGCAGCCCAGCTGCGCCGCCCGGCGGGAGGCACGCGATGAAACTCTATGAAAAACTCGCGGACGACATCGAGCGCCTGATCCGCCAGGGCGTGTACCGGCACGGCGACCGGATTCCTTCGGTGCGGCAGGCGAGCCAGCAGCACCGGATCAGCATCACGACCGTGCTGCATGCGTATCTGTTGCTGGAAAGCCGCGGGCTGCTCGAAAGCCGCCCGCAGTCGGGCTATTTCGTGAACCTGCGACGCGACGACAGCCATGCGCCGGTGCGCGAGCTGCGGCCGTCGAAGCCGATCGCGATCTCGTCGTCGGTCGACGTGAGCCGGCTGGTGCTGTCGACGCTGCGCTCGATCGGTACCGACGACGCGGTGCCGCTCGGCTCGCCGTATCCGGACCCGAGCCTGTTTCCGTTCGAGAAGCTGAACCGCTACGCGTATGCGGCCGGCCGCGACAAATCGCTGTGGGGCGTGACGGACGGCTTGCCGCCCGGCCATCCGCGGCTGATCCGCCAGATTGCACGCCGCTACCTGGAAAACGGGATGTCGGTGGACCCGAACGAGATCATCGTGACGGTCGGCGCGACGGAGGCGATCAACCTGTGCCTGCAGGCCGTTGCGAAACCGGGCGACACGATCGCGGTGGAGTCGCCGACGTTCTACGCGATGCTGCACGCGATCGAGCGGATGGGGATGAAGGCGATCGAGGTCGCGACACATCCGGAATACGGGATCGACATCGCGGCGCTGGCCGCGATCGCGAAGTCGCAGCCGATCGCCGCGTGCATGGTGATGCCGAACTTCCAGAACCCGCTCGGCTTCCAGATGCCGGACGAACGCAAGCGCGAGCTGGTCGAATTCGCGACGAAGACCGGGATGCCGCTGATCGAGAACGGCGTGTACAACGAACTGTATTTCGGCGATGCGCATCCGAGTTCGCTGAAGTCGTATGACCGCAGCGGGATCGTGCTGCACTGCTCGTCGTTCTCGAAGAGCCTGACGGCCGCGTACCGGATCGGCTGGGCGTTGCCGGGCCGCTATCGTGACCAGGTCGAGAAGCTGAAATTCCTGAACACGCTCGCGACGCCGTCGCTGCCGCAGCTCGCGATCGCTGAGTTTCTCGAACGCGACGGCTACGAGCATCACCTGCGGCGCCTGCGCAAGGCGTATGCGCAGCAGGCGAACCTGATGCGCGCGATGGTGTCGCGGTTCTTTCCGGAAGGCACGCGCATCTCGAGCCCGGCGGGCGGGTACGTGCTGTGGGTCGAGCTGCCCGCGCAGATCGATGCGATGCGGCTTTACCAGCTCGCGCTGGAGCAGGGGATCACGATCGGGCCCGGCTACATGTTCTCGATCACGGACAGCTACCGGAACTTCATCCGGTTGAACTACAGCAGCCCGTGGTCGCCGGAAATCGAGCAGGCGGTGATCACGGTCGGGAAGCTGGCGGCGGCGTGCATGCGGTAGAAGGGGGCGTGCTTGCCTGGCGCCGTCCGGCGTAACCCGGACGGCGCCAGGCGTCAGCGATTGAGCTCCTCGAGCCGCACGCCATTGGTCCTCGGGCCGAACGCGCCGATGACGACGACCACGACGAGCATGAACACGGTGATCCCGGTGAACACGCCGGGCACGCCGAAATCCTTCAGCAGCGCCGCGATGATGAAGCCCGACATCATCGCGCCGGCGCGGCTGGCCGAATACGCGATGCCGCTCGCGCGGGAGCGCACCTCGGTCGGGAACAGCTCGCACTGGTACGCGTGATACGCGACGGAGATGGTTTGCCCGGCGAGGCTGATCAGCACGCCGAGCACGATGAGCGGCACGACGGTCCTGACCTGCGCGAACGCGAGCCCGCAGACGATCACGGCGAGCGCGCCGCCGACGATCAGGTGCTTGCGCTGAATCCGGTCCGCAAAGCGCATCGCGAGCAACGGCCCGGCCGGCAGCGCGAACGCGATGACGAACGCGTACAGCAGGCTCTTCGTGACGGTGATGCCCTGGCCGATCAACAGTGTCGGCACCCAGTTCGCGAATCCGTAGTAGCCGATGGCCTGGCAGAAGTTGAACGCGACGAGCATCAGCAGACGGGTGCGATAAGGCGCACGCCACAATGCCGCGAACGCCGCGCGGTGCACTTCAGGCGCTTCGCTTGTCGGCGCGGGCGGCGGCAGCGGCATGCCCGACTCGCGCTCGGCGATCGCTTCCATCCGGCTCACGATCCGCTCGCTTCGTTCGGCATCGCCGTGCGCGGCCAGCCACCGCGGGCTTTCGGGCACCGCACGGCGGATGAACCAGACGATCACGGCGCCGGCCGAGCCGGCCAGCACCACGATGCGCCAGCCGTCGAGCCCGAACACCGTCGCGGGCACGAGCCACCACGACAGGATCGCGGCGACCGGCGCGGCGGCGAACATCACCACCTGGTTGAACGCGATCGCGCGGCCGCGCATCTGCTGCGGGACGAGTTCGGTCACGTAGGTGTCGATCGTGACGATCTCCAGCCCGACGCCGATGCCGGTGATGAAACGCCACAACAGCACGCCTTCGGGCGTCGTCTGGAACGCCATGATGGCCGAGCCGATCGAGTACCACAGCAGCGAGTACGTGAAGACGGCGCGGCGCCCGTAGCGGTCCGGCATCCAGCCGAAGCCGAACGTGCCGGCGAACAGCCCCGCGAAGGTCGCCGCGATGAAGGCGGCGATGCCGGTGAAGCCGAAGAATGCCTGCGTGGTGGTCTGCAACAGGCCGCTTTTGGCCATGCCCGGTGCGATGTAGCCGGTGAAGATCAGGTCGTAGACTTCGAAGAAGCCGCCGAGGGAGATCAGCAGCACGAGCATCCACTGGTGCCGGGTGATCGGCAACCGGTCCATGCGCGCGGAGATGTCCGCGCCGGTGCGGATGCCGGCGCGTACCTGCGGCGTATCGAGCGGGGCGCCGCCCGCGGTGACGGTCTGATGCATGGGTTGTCTCCTGATCTTCTGTCCGGCGGCATGCTTCTCCGAGCTGCCTGCCTTGATAACGGTTATAGACGCACGCGGCGTGCACGGGGTGCCGGATTCATGGCGGCGCGCGACCGCGCCTGAATCGACGCCCGCAACCTGCTGCCGGGCCTTCGGCGGCTGCCGCTCATGCGACCGCGCGGCGTGTCAGCCGAGCCAGCACTTCCTGCGTGTGCTCGCCGACGCGCGCGAGCGCCTGGCGCACGCCGGGCCGTCGCCCGCCCATCGTGATCGGCAGCAGCACGACATCGGTCGTGTGCCCGTCGTCGGTCTGCATCGGCACCAGCCCGCCGCTCGCTTTCAGGTGCGGATCGTCGAGCAGTTGCTCGGGACGGACGATCGGCGCATACGGAATGCCGGCCGCTTCGAGTTTCGGCGACAGCTCGGCGGCGCGATGGTCCTTCAGGATCGCGCCGAGCCGTTCGAGCAACCGCGGACGCACGGCGACCCGCTGCGCATTGGTCGCGAAATCCGGTTCGGCGGCGAGCCCGGGGCAGGCGAGCACGTCGCACAGCGTGACGAACTGCCGGTCGCTGACCGCGCCGATGAACAGCTGTTCGCCGTCCGCGAGCGTGAACACGTCGTAGACGCTCCACGCGGACACGCGCGCAGGCATCGGCGGCGGCGGTTCATGCGTCATCGCGTATTGCTGCATGTGCTGCGCGCACAGGAACACGCAGTTCTCGAACAGCGCGCTCTGTACTTCCTGCCCGCGGCCGGTGCGTTCGCGTTCGCGCAGCGCGGCGAGCACGCCGATCGCACCGAACATGCCGCCCATGATGTCGTTGACCGACGTACCGGCGCGCAGCGGCCGGCCGACCGGCCCCGTCATGTACGACAACCCGCCCATCATCTGCACGACTTCGTCGAGCGCGAGGCGCCGGTCGTACGGGCCGGGCAGGAAGCCCTTGTGCGTCACGTAGACGAGCGCCGGGTAGCGGGCCGACAGCGTGTCGTAGTCGAGGCCGAGCGTCGCCATCAGGCCGGGGCGGAAATTCTCGAGCATCACGTCGCAGGTGCCGATCAGTTCGACCGCGGCCTGCTTGCCTTCGGGCGTATGGAGGTCGAGCACGACGCTCTTCTTGTTACGGTTGAACGAACGGAAGAAGCCGATGCCGAGGCCGGGCAGGTTGCGCGTCTTGTCGCCGCCGGGCGGCTCGATCTTGATCACTTCGGCGCCGAGATCGGCGAGGATCATCCCGCACGTCGGTCCCATGACCATGTGCGTGAATTCGATGACGCGAATGCCGTCGAGTGGAAGTCGGGTGTCGTGGTTCATGATGGATTCAGACGGTGGTGGTGGCGGCGGCATGGGTGGCCGGCAGGCCCGCGCGCCACAGCGCGCCGTGCAGCGTTTCGCCGTCCAGCCAGCGCGCGACCTTCGCGCGCAGCGTCAGCAGCGCGGCAATGTCGATGCCGGTCTCGATTCCCATGTCGGCAAGCATGAACGCGAGGTCTTCGCTCGATGCGTTGCCGCTCGCGCCCGGCGCATGCGGACAGCCGCCGATGCCGGCGAGCGTCGCGTCGAAGCGGGTGACGCCCGTTTCGAGCGCCGCGTACACATTCGCGAGCGCGAGGCCGCGGGTGTCGTGAAAATGGCCGCACCAGAAGCGCTCGCCGGCGGCGGCGCGCGCCTTGCCGAACAGTTCGCCGACGGCGGCCGGCCCCGCGTAGCCGACCGTATCGGCGAGGCTCACGCGGTCGGCGCCGGCATCGAGCAGCGCATGCAGGTAACGCAGCACCTCCGACTGCGCGACGCGGCCCTGGATCGTGCAGCCGAACGCGGTGCCGATGCCGCCTTCGATCAGCGTCTTCGAGCCGGCCGCGTCGCGCGCGGCGCGGATGCGCGCCACCTCGGCGACGACTTCGTCGGGCGTCTTGCGCAGGTTCGCGATGCTGTGGGCGCGGCTCGCCGAGAGCGGCACCAGCATCAGGTCGGCGCCCGCGTCGAGCGCGTGTTCCGCGCCCTTGAGGTTCGGCACCAGCACCGACACGCGCAGGCCGGGCAGCGTCTTCGCATACGCCACGAGCTCGGCCGTATCGGCCAGTTGCGGGAGCAGGCGCGCCGGCACGAACGATCCGACCTCGATTTCGCGCTGGCCGGCCGCATACGCGTCGCCGATCCACTCGATCTTCCGTTTCGTCGGAAGAATGCGCGGGATGCTTTGCAGCCCGTCGCGCAAGCCGACTTCGCGTATGACTGCATGCTGGGGGAACGACCGCATGTCGCTTGTCTCCGTTGATTTCACCCGTGTCGATGCACCGGCGTCGTGCTAACTTTAGACATTCCTGATGGACATTAAAGCGGTATTTCGGAACCGCCATGTTTCCGGAATGGAATGCCTGAATGCCTGATTGCCTGATTGCCTGGAGACGGCGGATGCGTGACATTGACCTGAAAACGCTGCGGCTGCTGGTGGCCGTGTGCGATCACCGCAACATGGCGCGGGCGGCGGAGGCGGTTCATATCGAGCCGTCGGCGATCAGCAAGCGCATCGCGCAACTCGAAAGCGACCTGGGCGTGCCGCTGCTCACGCGATCGCGGCGCGGCGTCGAGCCGACGGCCGCGGGCAATGCGCTGCTCGAGCACGCGCGCAGCGTGCTCTTCACGATGGAGCGCATCGCGAGCGATGTCGCCGCGTTCGGCGGCGGGCTGAAGGGGCGTGTGAGCATCTGCGCGTCGGCATCGGCGATCGCGGAAGCACTGCTCGACGACATCTCGTCGTTCATGCGCGAACCGGCCAACGAGAACATCCGGGTCGACGTGGAAGAGCGGCTGTCGTCCGAACTCGTGCGGCAGTTACGTGAGGGCGCGGCGAGCGTGGGCGTGTGCTGGGACAACGTCGATCTTCAAGGTTTGCAGCATCGGCCGTATCGGCAGGACCGGCTGGCGCTGGCCGTGCATCGCGATCATCCGCTCGCGAACGAGCCGTCGCTGCGCTTCGAGCAGACGCTGGGCTACGAGCATGTCGGCCTGCTGCCGACGACCGCCGTCCACACGCTGCTGCAGCGCGCGGCTGCCGATGCCGGCACGACCGTGTCGTATCGCGTGATCGTGTCGGGTTTCGATGCCGCGTTTCGCGTCGTAGCGGCCGGGCTCGGGATCAGTGTCGTGCCGATGGAAGTGGCCGACACGTATCGGCCGGTGTTCGGCATCAAGGTGATCCCGCTCGTCGACGCGTGGGCGAAGCGCCGGTTCGTCGTTTGTTTCAGGAGCTTCGACGCACTGCAACCGGCCGCGCAACGGATGGTCGACTATCTGTCGGGCCGGGCCGCGATGCCGTCCGCGAGCGGCTGATACGCAGCGTCGATGCGTGTGACCTGCAACGGGCAATCGATGTCGCGCCGGGTTCCGTCCGGCTCGTCGTGACCTCAGCCGCCCGTCACCGGCGGGAAAAACGCCACCTCGCTATCCTCCCGCACGACGAATCCCCCCGTCACCATCTCGAGATTCACGGCGGCCCGCACGGGCCGGTCCATCCGCAGCGCTTCCGCGCTGCGCGCGTCGCGTGCGGCCAGCGTGTCGCGCAGCGCGTCGACGGTGAGTTCGCGCGCATCGATCTCGACGGTTTCTTCATCGATTGCCAGTTGTTCGCGAATGCTTGCGAAGTATTTGATCGTCAGTTTCATTGCGTTGTCTTCAGAAGGAGCGGCGGAATCGGAAACACGAAGCGAACGCAATCAGCCCCAGCGCCGCATCGCCTGGTCGTCGTGCGCTTTCGCCTCGACCCAGCCGGACACACCGTCGTGGCGGATCTCCTTCTTCCAGAACGGCGCATGGGTCTTCAGGAAGTCCATCAGGAATTCGCACGCGTCGAACGCGGCGCCGCGATGCGCGGCGGCCACCACGACCAGCACGACCGTCTGGCCGAGCGGAATGCGCCCGACGCGATGCACGATCTTGATCGTTTCGAGCTGCCAGCGCGCGCTGGCTTCCTCGACGATGCTCCATAGCGCTTGTTCGGTCATCGTCGGATAGTGCTCGACCTCGAGCGCGATCACGTCATCGACGTCGCCTTCGTTGCGCACCACGCCGAGGAAATTCACGACCGCGCCGACATTCGGATTGCGAACGATCGGCGCGAGCTCGGCGCCGGCATCGATCGATGCGTACTGGACGCGCACTTCGAAGCCCGCGGCAATCGACGGTGGCGGTTCGGGATGCGGGTCGGTCGCGTTGTCGGGCGCGGGGCTGCCCGCGTGCAACGGATCGTCCGGCAGCCCGGCACGGGATTCGGTGAAGCTCGTCATGACGATTCTCCTGTAGGCGGTGCGGCCTGGGGCGCGCGGCGGCCCCTCAGCCGCCGACCAGCGACATGCGCACGGTCGGATAGGTCTTGCCCGGCGCGCGGGCAGGCCGTGCGGCCCGGCGCTCGGAATAGCGGTCGTCGCGGTGCGTCCAGCGTTCGCGCACGGCGGCGGCGAGGTCGGCGCTCGACGCTGCGTCGTCGAGCCATGGCCGCAGATCGGTGCCTTGCGTCGCGAACAGGCACGTGTAGAGCTGCCCGTCGGCCGACACGCGGGCGCGCGAGCAGGTGCCGCAGAACGGATGCGACACGCTCGCGATGAAGCCGACTTCGCCCGCGCCGTCGATGTGCGCGCAACGGATCGCGGTCGCATCGTGCGCCGGTTCGCCGACGAGCACGAGCGGATAGTGTTCGTCGATCAGCTCGCGCATTCGCGCGGCCGGCACGACCTTGTCGCCGGACCAGAAGCTCGCGCCGCCGACGTCCATGTATTCGATGAAGCGCACGGCCACGCCGGTGTGCCGGAAGTGCCGCACGAGCGGGAGGATCTGGTCGTCGTTCGCGCCGCGCTCGATCACCGCGTTGACCTTGACCGGCGCGAGCCCCGCCGCCTGCGCGGCCTCGATGCCGGCCAGCACGCGCGACACGGGCACGTCGGTGTCGCTCATCCGGCGGAACACCGCGTCGTCGAGCGCATCGAGGCTGACCGTCACGCGCGACAGGCCCGCGTCGCGCAGCGTGCGCGCCTTCGCGGCCAGCAGCGAGCCGTTGGTCGTCAGCGCGATCTCGACGGGCTTGCCGTCGACGGTCGTCAGCGCGGCGAGACGTTCGATCAGCGCTTCGAGGTTGCGGCGCAGCAGCGGCTCGCCGCCCGTGATGCGGATCTTTTCGACGCCGAGCGACGTGAACGCACGGGCGATCTTTTCGAGTTGCGCGAACGACAGCCGCTCGGACGACGGCATGAACGCATAGTCGGCGCCGAAGCTTTCGCGCGGCATGCAGTAGCCGCAGCGGAAGTTGCATTGATCGATTACGGACAGGCGCAGGTCGCGCAGCGGGCGGCCGAGCGTGTCGGTCGTGCGGGGGAATGCGCCGGGCGATGCGCCGCCGGATAGTGCGGCAGCGGCCGGCGCGGCGGAAACGATGGCATTCACGATCGGTTCGTCGGCCTGCAAGAAGTAAGCGGTGGGGCGTCGCCGGTCGGCCGTGCGTGTGCGGATGGGCAGGCGCACGGCGCGTGACGAGCCTCATCGTGAGGATAGTCCGCGGGGTTTTCGCGGCAGGGACACAATCGCGCCCGAATTGCAGGGATACAGTTCGTCGTACGACCTGCGCGACGGCGAAGGCCGTGAATCGGGCGGGTGAGGGTCATCGCGCTCATGCAAGCCAGTGCGCGAATTCGTAATACGGTACCGCGTCGCCGCACGCGATGCGCTGCCCGGCCGGCAGCCGCGCGAGCCCGCTCGCCTGCACGAGCGACTGCAGCGTGCCGGCGCCTTGCTGGCGCAGCGTGTCGAGCGCGGGCGTGCCGTCGAGGCCGACGGTGCAGTGCACGCGCACGAAGCGTTCGCGCTGCGGATCCGGTTCGAAGTCGGCGTCGATCGGCAGCGACGGCACGATCGGCAGGCGTGCGCTGCGCCCCTGCAGGCGGCGGATCAGCGGCGCGACGAACAGCGCGAACGCGGTCATCGCGGCCCCCGGATTGCCGGGCAGCAACACCACCGGCCGCGTGTCGAGCCGGGCGAGTGCAACCGGCTTGCCCGGCTTCATGCGCACGCCGGCGACGATGAACGACGCGCCGAGCGCGTCCAGCGCGGGGCGCAGCAGATCCTTGTCGCCGACCGATGCGCCACCGACGCAGATCACCAGGTCGCAACCCGCGTGCAGATCGCGCAGCGCACGATCGACGGCGGCCGCGGTGTCGGCCGCATGCAGGCGCATCGCGACTTCGGCACCGGTTCCCGAAACGAGCGCGGCGAGCATCGGCGCATTGCTGTTGTAAATCTGTTGCGGCGCACGCGGCCGCCCGCACGCGACGAGCTCGTCGCCGGTCGTCAGGATGCCGACGCGCAGCGCCGGGCGCACGTCGACGCGCGCGAACCCCTGCGCGGCGGCCACGCCGACGTGCATCGGGCCCATGCGCACGCCGGCCGGCACGAGCCGGTCGCCGGCGCGCACTTCCTCGCCCTGGCGGCGGATGTGCGAGCCGCTGCGCTGCGGCGCGTCGAACGCGACCCAGCCGTCCTGCTCGCGTGCGTGTTCCTGCATCACGACGGTGTCCGCGCCGGGCGGAATCACGCTGCCGGTGAAGATGCGTGCGGCCGTGCGCGGGGCCAGCGGCGCCGGCGTGTCGCCTGCGTAGCAGCGCTGCGCGACGTGCAGCGGCTCGCCGTGCGCGAGATCCGCGTGACGCACGGCGTAGCCGTCCATCGCACTCTGGTCGGCCGGCGGCTGGTCGAGCACGGCGATGAGCGGCGCGGCCAGCACGTGGCCGGCGGCTTCCGCGACCGGGACGGACGTGGTGGCGCCGAGCGGCGCGAACGCAGTGGCGAAATGCTGCTGCGCGGTGTCGAAATCGGTCAGGGGTTTCATCAGGAGCGCGCCGGATGCGCTTGAGCGAGCGCGGGTTGATCGGGTTGAGAGGGTTGAGCGGCGTCGGGCGACACGTACTCGACGAAGCCGTCGTTGCGGCAGAAGCCGACCAGCCGGACGCCAGCTTCGCGGGCGACGTCGATCGCGAGCGAGGTCGGCGCCGAGATCGTCGCGATCATCGGGATGCCGACCCGCGCGGCCTTGCGCACCAGTTCGTAGCTTGCGCGGCTGGACAGGAACACGAAGCCGTCGTGCAGGTTCGCGCGGCGCCGCGCGAGCCGGCCGATCAGCTTGTCGAGCGCGTTGTGGCGGCCGACGTCCTCGAACACATCGAGCACGTCGCCGTCGCGGTTGCACCACGCGGCCGCATGGATGCCGCCCGTCTCACGCATCAGCGTCTGGTGGGCCGGCAACGCGCGCGCGGCACGTTCGATCGCTGCCGTGCCGATACCGGCGGCCGTGCCGGCGGCAGCGATGCGCGGCGGGTGCAGGTCGAGCTGCGCGATGCTTTCGATCCCGCAGACGCCGCAGCCGGTGCGGCCGGCCAGCGCGCGCCGGTGCGCCTTCATCGCCATGAATGCCTGCTGCGACACGGTCAGCCGCACTTCGGCGCTGCCGGCCCGGCATTCGCTTTCGAGGTCGAACACGTCCGATGCGCGCTCGACGATGCCTTCGCTCAGCGCGAAGCCGAGGCCGAACACGTCGAGGTCGATCGGGGTCGCCATCATGACCGTGTGCGCAATGTCGTTGAACACGAGTGCAACCGGCGTTTCCTCGACGACGCTGTCGACGGTGTCGCGCGCTTCGCCGGCACGGTGGCGCGTCACCTGACACGCGGTGCTGCCGGTCGGCTCGTCGCGGCGGATGCAGGACTCCATGCGGTTTTCTCCAGGCGGATCGGCCGGTGGGCCGGCCGGGTCGGGCAGGTACGCCGGACCAGGGGAATCGGGATGCTGCCGGGCGGGCGCGGCCGAGGGGGCGCGCCGTCGCTTCCGGCAGGCGTTTCATGGGATGTTAAGGGGGATGACAGGCACGCCGGATATACAGCGCTGCAACGCCGAAAGCAGTACAGCTGACCCTCCCGCAGGCACGAAATGTGTTTTCCGTGCACACATCTTCGGCGGCGTAAGCAGCACAGTTTCAACGCACGTTCGAACGATTGCGAGTATCGTTGCAAACGCGATATCGTCATTCACGCTTCGATGCCATGCGAGTGACCGTTTGTGTTCGCATGTGTTGTCGCCAAGCCGTCGCGCGATTTCCTGCTTCGAGCGTACGTCCTCACAACCACGAGCAAATTACGGTCATGGAAATCTTCGATGCGTTCCATCTCGCCCGCTTGCAATTCGCGTTCACGGTGTCGTTCCACATCGTGTTTCCCGCGATCAGCATCGGTATGGCGAGCTTCCTGGCAGTGCTGGAATGGCGCTACCTCGTCACCGGCGATGCCGCCTACAAATCCATGTTCCAGTTCTGGTCGAAGATCTTCGCGATCGGCTTCGGGATGGGCGTGGTCTCCGGCGTCGTGATGGCGTACGAGTTCGGCACCAACTGGGCCGGCTTCTCGCGCGTCGCCGGCAACATCACGGGCCCGCTCCTCACGTATGAAGTGCTGACGGCGTTCTTCCTCGAAGCCGGCTTCCTCGGCGTGATGCTGTTCGGCTGGCAGCGCGTGAGCCCCCGCGCACACTTCTTCGCGACGCTGATGGTCGCGGTCGGCACGCTGATCTCGACGTTCTGGATCCTCGCGTCGAACAGCTTCATGCAGACGCCGCAGGGCTACAAGATCGAGAACGGCCTCGTCGTGCCGGTCGACTGGTTCAAGGTCGTCTTCAACCCGTCGTTCCCGTACCGTCTCGTGCACATGACGATCGCGGCGTTCATCGTCGCGGGCTTCATCGTCGCCGCGTGCGGCGCGTGGCACCTGCTCAAGGGGCGCCGCGACGAGCCGGTGAAGCGCAGCTTCTCGATGGCGCTGTGGATGCTGCTGATCCTCGCGCCGATCCAGATCGTCGTCGGCGATGCGCACGGGCTGAACACCCGCGAATACCAGCCGGCCAAGATCGCGGCGATCGAGGGGCTGTGGGAAACCGAGAAGGGCGGCACCGCGCTGAACCTCTTCGGGTTGCCCGACATGCAGGCCGAAACCACGCGCTATGCGATCCAGGTGCCGCACCTCGGCAGCCTGATCCTCACGCACAGCTGGGACGGCGAGATTCGCGGGCTGAAGGAATTCCCGCCGCAGGACCGCCCGTATTCGCCGATCGTGTTCTGGACGTTCCGGATCATGGCGGGCCTCGGGATGCTGATGCTGCTCACCGCGCTGCTCGGGCTGCTGCTGAGAAAGGGCGGGCGCCTGTATGAAACGCGCTGGTTCCAGTGGTTCGTCGTATGCATGGGGCCGTCGGGCATCCTCGCGCTGCTGGCCGGCTGGATCACGACCGAGGTCGGGCGTCAGCCGTGGACCGTGTACGGCGTGCTGCGCACCATCGATTCGGTCGCGCCGCTGAGCGCGCAGCAGGTCGGCGTGTCGCTGCTGATCTTCGTGGTCGTGTATTTCCTGGTGTTCGGAACGGGTATCTATTACATGATGAAACTGATGAAGCGCGGGCCGGCTGCCCAGGCCGGGTATATCGAGCTGCACCGGCATCCGGGGCTGCGCAAGAGCGCGCTGTCCACGCCGCTGAACGTCACCGAAGCGGAGTAAGCCATGCACATCGATCTTCCTGTCATTTGGGCCGCGATCATCGGCCTCGGCGTGTTCATCTACGTGATGCTGGACGGCTTCGATCTCGGCATCGGCCTGCTGTTTCCGTTCTTCGACGCGAAGGCCGAGCGCCAGGTGATGCTCGACACCGTCGCACCGGTGTGGGACGGCAACGAGACGTTCCTGGTGCTCGGCGGCGCGGGGCTCTACGGCGCGTTCCCGGTCGTGTATTCGACGCTGCTGCCGGCGAACTACCTGCCGCTGGTGCTGATGCTGGTCGGGCTGATCTTCCGCGGGGCGGCGTTCGAGCTGCGCGCGAAGGCCACGCGCACGCAACACATGTGGGATCTCGCGTTCATCGGCGGCTCGGCGCTGGCCGCGTTCTGCCAGGGGATCGTGCTCGGTTCGCTGCTGCAGGGCATCAAGATCGAGAACAACCAGTTCGCGGGCGGGCCGTTCGACTGGCTGTCGCCGTTCAGCCTGCTGTGCGGGATCGGCGTGCTCGTCACGTATGCGACGCTCGGCTGCGGCTGGCTGATCCTGAAGGTCGACGGCGAGCTGCAGCGCAAGATGCGGTTGCTGATGAAGCCGCTCGCGGGCGTGCTGCTCGCCGTGATGGGCGTGGTCAGCCTGTGGACCGTGATCGGGCTGCCGGCCGTCGCGCACCGCTGGTTCGGCAGCGGCAACCTCGGCTGGTTCCTGCCGGTGCCGGTGCTCGTCGTCGCCTGCGTGTGGGGCATCTTCCACACCGTGAAGCGCGAGCACGAGGCCACGCCGTTCCTGCTGACGCTCGCGCTCGTGTTCCTCGGCTACACGGGGCTCGTGATCAGCATCTGGCCGAACATCGTGCCGCCGTCGCTGTCGATCTGGGACGCGTCGTCGAGCCACTCGAGCCAGCTGTTCGCGCTCGTCGGCACCGTGATCGTGCTGCCGATCATCCTCGTGTACAACGCGATGCAGTACCGCGTGTTCCGCGGCAAGGTGCGCGAGGGCGACATCGGTTATCACTGAGCGGCCATCACTGAGCGGCCATCGATGAACGCCGCATGATGTGACGGGCGCGGCGGGCGCTGGCGTGGGCGTATCATCACGCGCAGCGCGGCACACGTGCCCGGCATTCACCCGACAGCGGCCCGCCACGCGCGGGCCGTTGCGCATCGGGCGCAGGCGCGCCGTACGATGCATCCCTTGGCAGTCGAGAAAACACCATGATCGTCCGACCACAACAAAACTGGCTCAGGATGCTGTTCGTCTGGAACGGCTCCGTGCTGCAATCGATCATTCCGCAGCTCGTGTTCATGGCGATCGTCAGCACGCTGGCGGTCTTCACGAACGGGCGCATCTTCGGCGAGAAGATCCCGCTCAACACCGCGCCGTTCACGCTGTTCGGGCTCGCGCTCGCGATCTTTCTCGGGTTTCGCAACAGCGCGAGCTTCGAGCGCTTCAAGGAGGCGCGGCATCTGTGGGGCAACCTGCTGATCGCGGCGCGTACGCTGACGTCGCAGTTCAATCGCTACCTGCCCGACAGCGTGAGCGACGCCGAGCGCAATCGGCTGGCCGACCTGCTGATCGCGCTCACCTATGCGCTGAAGCATCAGCTTCGTCATACCGATCCGACCGCAGACCTGCAGCGCATTCTCGGTGCGGAGCGCACGGCCGAGCTGGGAGGCAAATGCTTCAAGCCCGTCGCGATCCTCGACGAGCTGCGCGGCGGCATCGTCCGCGCGCTGGGCCGTGCGCCCGGCAGCGACGCGACCTGCTGGATGTTCGAGACGCAACTCGACGAGGTCGGCAAATCGGTCGGCGGTTGCGAACGCATCCTGTCGACGCCGATCCCGTTCTCGTACAGCGTGCTGCTGCATCGCACGGTGTATGCGTATTGCGTGCTGCTGCCGTTCGGCCTTGTCGATTCGACGGAGTTCTTCACGCCGTTGATCTGCGTGTTCATCTCGTACACGCTGATCGCGCTCGAGGCGATCGCGAGCGAGGTGGCCGAGCCGTTCGGCCTCGCGCCGAACGCGCTGGCGCTCGATGCGATGACGCGCACGATCGAGCGGTCGGTGCTCGAACTGGGCGACCGCCCTCTGCCGGAGGAATTCGTGCCGGCGTCGACGTACCAGATCACGTAAGCGGCGGCACGTCGCGGCGCTGCGTCGATTTCGGGCCGACGTCGGGCGGCAGGGTCGTGCGTTTCCTGCACGATCCCGACAGCTATGCGGCGATCGCCGACGACTTCGATGGCTACCTGCGCAAGCTGATCGACAACGGTGATGCATTTGTCATCGATTTCGACGAAGAATAGTGGCAGGGCGGTGGCTGCCGCGACAGGAGCGATTGAAATGCGAATCTACGTGACGAGTATCTTTGTCGACGACCAGGACACGGCGTTGACGTTCTATACCGACAAGCTCGGGTTCAAGCTGAAGAACAACGTGCCGGTGGGCGAGACCCGCTGGCTGACGGTAGTGTCGAAAGACCAGCCGGACGGCACCGAGCTGCTGCTCGAGCCGAGCAACCACCGAGCGGTCGGGCCTTACAAGCAGGCGCTGTACGAGGACGGCATTCCGGCGGCATCGTTCCAGGTCGACGACCTCGATGCGGAGTTTGCGCGGCTGACGGATCTCGGTGTGCGCTTCACGCTGGAGCCGATGGACGCGGGGCCCGTGCGTGTCGCGATCATCGACGATACGTGCGGGAACCTGATTCAGCTGATGCAGATGAAGTGACGTCACGCGCCGCGCGCGGGGCGCTCAGCGCACCGCGACCGGCGGCGCATCGTGCATCCAGCTGCGCTCCTGCGTGCGGCGCTGGATGCGCCACCCGCATTCGGTCCGCACCAGCAGGTCGCGATACCAGAGCCCGACGAAGCACACGCGATCGTCGCCGGCTTCATCGGCGGAGATCAGCATCGCCTGGCCGGCCGTTCGCGCGGTCGCCGCGTCGCCGTCGACGATCAGCAGCGACGTCGAGATCGTGTGCTGCGTGCCGCGCATCGCCGACGTCACTTGTTCCAGATACCCGGCAATTTCCGCACGGCTGCCTACCGGACCGCCGAAGGCCGTGTAGTCGAGCGTCGCGTTGGCCGCGAAGAGGCGTTCGAATTCGTGCCAGTCGTGGCGGTCGACGGCGTGGCAATAGCGGGTCAGCAGATCCTGGATCTCCATCCGGTCGATCGTTTCCTGGGGCGTCATGCTGTCGTGGGGAGGTGGATGACGGGGAAACGATACCGGGGGCGTGCGGGGGTGGCATCGGCTGAGTGGACTAAGGCGGCTAGAGATTCACGATCAGTCGAGCAGGCGCGGGAGGCGACCAGTGCCGATCATTCCTTGATTGCCTCGGAGTCCCACCTGCCGAGTGTGACGGCTTTGCACAGCATGTTGACGGTCAGTGCCTCCCGTTTGAACGTATGAGGTTTCCTGAGCAGGTACTTGCGCACGACGTGATACAGGATCCCTTCACCTTCCATCAGTCGCTGGCCGTGTTCAGGGCCAATGCCCGTCTTGAAAGCGGCTTCGTGCTGCATCCGTTTGAGCGTGCAGCGAGCCGAGATGCTGACCGAATGCCGCGACCGGTCGCACGGACGCCAGCAGGGAGGGGCGGTCGAGGCAAAACGCGCACGGGTGTGTAGACTCATGCTCATTCCATGGAGCAAACCCTATGCAATTGCTTGATCACGTATCCATCAGCGTGCCGGATATTGACGTTGCGCGCCCGTTCTACGATGCCATCATGGCCGCGCTCGGCGCAGCCAAGGTCTATGACCGGCCGACCGCGCTCGGCTATGGCGAACGTTGCAATGCGAACGACACCGCATCGACGTTTCTGGCGGTCTATCTGGATCCCGCTGAAATCGGCGCGAGCAAGCGGCACTGGTGCTTCAAGGCCGCGAGCCGCGAGCAGGTGGATGCGTTTTTCGAGGCCGGCCTGGCGACGGGCGGGCAGTCCGACGGTGAACCCGGCTTGCGGCCGCGTTACCACGGCGACTACTACGGCGCGTTTCTCGTCGACCCGGCCGGTAACCGCGTGGAAGCGGTGTGCCACGCGTCCGTGCCAGTGCGGGCATCGTGATGAAGGTGCGGTTCGCTCGGCACTCGCTCGATCGCTCGCGCACGTGACGCGGTGAACGCCACGCGCCGGCTCGGTACCGACCGGCGCGCAAAGCGGGTTCGCGTGCTCGCAGCCTGTGCCGTTCAATCGAAGTAATTCAACCCCATCGCGCCCTTCACCTCGGCGAGCGTCGCGCCGGCCACGTCCCGTGCGTGCATCGTGCCGCACTTCAGGATCGCCATCACTTCAGCCTTGTCGGCCTCGAATTCGCGACGGCGCGCGCGGATCGGCTCGATCAACGCCTGCAGCCGCTCGTTCAGCACGCGCTTGACGACGCTGTCGCCGAGCCCGCCGCGACGGTAGTGCGCCTTCAGCTCGTCGACCTTCTGCACGTCAGGTTCGAACGCATCGAGGAACGTGAACACGACGTTGCCCTCGACCTGGCCGGGATCGCTCACGCGCAGGTGGTTCGGGTCCGTGTACATGTCCTTCACGGCCTGCGTGATCTCGTCCGGCGTCGAGCCGAGCGTGATCGCGTTGCCGAGCGACTTGCTCATCTTCGCCTTGCCGTCGATCCCCGGCAGCCGCGTGACCGCCGACAGCACGGCCTCGCATTCGACCAGCACCGGCTGCTCGACGGTCGCGTTGAAGCGGCGCACGAGTTCGTTGGTCTGCTCGATCATCGGCAACTGGTCGTCGCCGACCGGCACGTGTGTCGCCTTGAACGCGGTGATGTCGGCTGCCTGGCTCACCGGGTAGGTCAGGAAGCCGGCCGGGATGTCGCGCTCGAAACCGCGCAGGCGGATCTCTTCCTTGATGGTCGGATTGCGTTCGAGGCGCGCGACCGTGACGAGGTTCAGCAGGTATTGCGTCAGCTCGGCGAGCTCGGGCACCTGCGACTGCACGACGATCGTCGAGATCGCCGGATCGATGCCGACCGCGAGATAGTCGAGCGCGACTTCGATCACGTTCTCGGTGACGCGCTGGCGGCGGCCCATGTTGTCGGTCAGCGCCTGCGTGTCGGCGAGCAGCAGGAACTGCTTCGCTTCGTGCTGCATCTGCACGCGCGCGCGCAGCGAGCCGATGTAGTGGCCGAGGTGCAGCGGGCCGGTCGTGCGGTCGCCGGTGAGGATGGTCGGTCGGGCGGGGTGGGTCATGTTGGTCGTGGCTCCAGGTTATCGAAGCCGCCAGCCATGGTGTCTGCGCAGAAACGCAAATGCCGCCATCGCTGGCGGCATCACGTTTGGGACATGCAAAAGGAAACGGGCCGCCTGGGTCAGGCGCGCCACCAGCAATGCACGTTGGGCGAGGCGGGTCGGGTTTCCATTGCGTGAGTATAGCGTAGTGCGGGGACGGATGGCCGGGCGCGTCAGCGGATCACCGACTCCATCGCGAGATACGCGGTTTCGGCCGACGGCCACAGCAGATACAGCAGGCCGGCCATCAGCAGCAGCGCGCCGGCGCGCGCCAGCGGCGTGCGGTCTTTGTGCTGCGGGGGGCGGGGGGGCTGCTTCGAGTTCTTCATGCTTTCAGACTTGCCGGCGCGAAAGGCGCCGCTCCAACGGTTGCTGCAACGGGGTCAGGCGGGTGGAGCCTAACGCCGCGGTGTTGCGAAGGTTACAAGGGGCGCGGGTGGCGTGCCGCCGTCGCACTGGCGGGTATCGCCGGTTGCGCAGCACCAAAATAAGGGGGCGATCGGTGGTATCGATCAGGCACGGGGCAGGCTTGTGCTGCCTGTTGTAAGGCGAACGGCATGGTACCAGTCTAGCGAGGTGGGCGCAGTCAAGAATTGTTGGGCGGGGACCAGCGCGAAATATGAGTTTTCAACCCCTGCCGGTGACGGTACGGCTTCGACATCAAGCCAAAACAACGGGCCGGGGTTAGAAAGATATAACTTTGTCCAGGTCGGATCGTTGGACTCACCGATCTTTCCTTGCTTGACCTTGTTTCCGATTCATTTGACTGTAGAATCGCGCGGGAGAGATGTGTGTCATATCGGTGACAATAAGTAATATAAATGTAAGGTTCGGATAAAAATGGATGCGCAAGACATCGTGAGGGCGATGCAGGGTGGATTACTTCAGCAAGATCGGCTGCTGAAGCTCGATACACCCCTTGGGGACAATGTATTGTTACCTCAGCGTGCCGCAGGCTGGTCCCGAGTCGGCAGACATTTCGACTTCACGATCGACGTCCTGTCGACGCACAACGATCTCGAACTGAAAAAACTGATCGGGCAATCCATCACCCTGTGGATTCAACAGGCAAACCGGTCATATCTTCCGCGAAACGGCTACGTCTATGCCGTGCGTAGGCTGGGATCAGAAGGTGGACTGACCAGTTACCAGCTCCGCTTTGCATCGTGGATGCATTTCCTGAAATTCCGACGCGATCAGCGTATCTGGCAGGACAAGCCTGTCGATGAAATTCTCAGGGATGTGTTCAACGCCCATCCGCAGGCGAAAGGGCGATTCGATTTCGCGCTCTCCAGGTCGCTTCCGTCGAGATCGTACTGTACGCAGTACGAAGACGACTGGAATTTCGTCCATCGGCTGATGGAAGAGGAAGGGCTGTTCGGCATCTGGAAGCAAGCCGACGACGGCAAGTCGCACACGCTGACGGTCACGGATCATCTGGATACCTGCGAGCCACTCGCGGTGCGCTCGGTTCAGTTTTCCCGATACGGCACGAGTAGCGAGGTCGATGCGCTGGTTTACTGGTCCGGCTTGCGAACCCTCCATAGCGCGGCTCTGACGACGCGTACGTTCGATTACAAGCATCCGTCACCGCTTGCCAATCCGAAGGGCACCACGATCCCGACCGTGTCGCACGAGTTGCCGGAGCAGCTCGAGATGTATGAGTACACCGGTCCCTATACCTATCTGGAGCAGGAGCGCGGCGATCACCTCACCAAAGTGCGGATGGAGGAGTGGGAGTCGCGCGCAAAGCGATTCCACGGTATGGGGGGATTGCGCGGTGTCGACGCCGGACGGTGGTTCGAACTCGTTGGGCACCCGGAGCACGATCGGGCATCGCGGGAGCGCAACGAATTCGCGGTCATCGAAGTTGCGTGGCTGATAGAGAACAACCTGCCAGGATCGAGCCATCACGGGGATCTTCCGCATAGCTTGAATGGGCGACTGGCCGAAGCGAAAGCAAATTTCAAAGGGCAGCCAGCCTCGGGCGTGACGCATTTCGACGGATCCGAAGGTTTCTTCGTGGTTGAAATCGAAGCGCAGCGCAAATCCGTGCCCTTCCGCAGCCCGTACGAACATCGTCAGCCTGTCATGCAGATGCAGACGGCCACCGTTGTCGGTCCGCAAGGCCAGCGTATCTATACCGATGAGCTGGGTCGTGTCAAGGTCCAGTTCCATTGGGATCGGATCGGTCAGCGTGATGAGCGCAGTTCTTGCTGGGTTCGAGTGAGTCATCCGTGGGCGGGCGAGGGATTCGGGATGATCCATATTCCTCGAATTGGCGATGAGGTCGTCGTGTCGTTTCTGGATGGGGCGCCGGACCGCCCGATCATTACGGGCCGCGTGCCGAACGGCACCAACTTCGTGCAATGGAAGCTGCCGGATAACCAGATGCTCTCGGGGCTGCGCTCTCGCGACCTTGAGGGGACGCAGGCGAATCACGTTGTGGCCGACGACACACCGGGGAAACTGCAGGTGCAAGTATCGAGCGACTACGAGCAGTCGCGCCTCGTCGTCGGCTACAACACTCGCATCAACGGCAATGCGGGGCGCAGCGAAGCGCGAGGTATGGGGTGGGAACTGGCAACGGATTCGTGGGGCGTGCTGCGCGCGAACCGCGGCATGCTGGTGACGACCGAGACACGCTCGGGCGCGACTGCTGCGGCAAAGGACATGAGCGAGACCGTCACGCGACTGGAGAAGGCGCAGCAGTTGCATGAGGCGCTGACGAAAATTGCCCAGCAGAGCGAAGCGCAGGATGCGGACGGCCATCAGACTGACATCGTCAATACCATCGGGGCACAGAATGAACAAATCCGCGGTACGGGTACGAGCAGCGGCAACACGTTCCCGGAACTGTCGGAACCGCACCTGGTGATCGATGGCAAGGCGGGCATCGAGATTACTACGCCAGCTACCGTGCATGTGGCGTCTCAACAGGCGGCGATCACGACGGAAGGGCATATCGGTATTGCGAGCGGACGCAGTCTCTTTGCATCGGTGCGCGATACAGTTCGCCTGTTTGCGCAGACCGGCCCCATGCACCTCGTTTCGGCTGCGGGCGACATCGTATTGAATGCGCTGACGAAATCCATTGTGGCACGGGCGCAGAAGCAGATCCTGCTGGAAAGCGAGGAGATCCTGTTGCGTGCACACAAATTCCGCGTCGAGGTCAACGGCAGCTTTCTGAACATGGATTCAAGCGGTGTGATGAGCGGCACAACGGGCAAGTTCACTGCGTATGCGGCGTCTCACGATCTGCCGGGCCCGAAGGATCAGATGGTCGATCTGTCGCCCAAGAAGATCTGTGTCGAATGCATGCTGAAGGCGGCGCGGGGTGGGGCAGCACTGGTGCCTCGTTAAACCGTAGACCCTATTCACGATGACAGACCGCCTTTCCCGTTACGCGCTATGGGCGAGTTATGGGAGGCTTGCGGGCTGTCTTCCTGCCGGGTGACCGGGTGCGCATCAAGGTAGCGGACGGCTGGAAAGGCGATGCTAGCGACCTTGGCATACGCCCCCCGGACACCGATCAGTACATCGCGCACGGTGCGGTGGATCAGGAATGGAACCGGTTATACCGGAATGGAGGAAGTGCGCAATGAGTCGTAGATGGGCAGACCAAATGTGTCACGGAGAGGACGCGTTAGCGTATGAACAAGTGCAGATAGCCAGGTCGATCCGGACAGGCCGACTTTCCGGGTATGGACGACGCGCGATCCGGGTTGCGGCGCTTATCGCCGTATTGAGTCTCGGAGCATGCGACAAGCATCCCGGCGCGATGGCGCAATCCCTTGACCTCTCCAGCTTGCCCAAGCATTACGACACGCTAGGTGTTGGCACCTCGACTCTGAACTATTCCCCTTGGTATATCCACCAGTGGGGGATAGAGGGGCCTGAAGGGTCTGGTGTGGCCGGTGGTGGTCCCAATGTGTGGCCTGCGGAGGTTGGTGGCAAGCCGTCCGGTGGAGGTAAGGAAACGTGCTGTAGTGACATCCCGTCTGTCTGGCAGCCGGATTTGAGGTTGACCGTGCGTTGGCTGGCCTATCGGAAAGAGGACCACACAACGAATTGGTACAAGGCTGAAAACGTCAGGATACCGAAATACGGAAAAATCATGGGGGGGCTGTGGGCAGTTTTCCTGCCAGGTGAGCGGGTCCGCATCATGGTAGCTGATGGTCAGAAAGGTGATCTGAACGATCCCGGCATACGTCCGTTGGACAGCGATCCGTACATCGCACAAGGGGTAGTGGATCAGGAGTGGAACCGGCTACACCGGGATGGAGGAAGTGCGCAATGAGTCTCAGATGGGCAGACCCGATGCCTCCGGGGGGGCGAGTGGTGGGTAGCGCCGCAGCGTTGAGGAAGGGGCGCGCACTGGTGTGCGATGCGCTGATGTCCTGCCCTCAAACGCTTCACATCACACTATTCTTCGACGGTACGAACAATAATGATGGGCAGACGAATCCGTTCAGGGATTCGCTGGTTCACACACATTCCAACGTTGCCCGACTCTACAACGCGGCAGCGGACAAGAGCGAGCAAGGGATTTACGCATTCTACATTCCCGGTGTAGGCACACCGTTCAAGGAAATTGGCGAACTGACGTATTCAACTTCCGGAAAGTCAATGGCAGCGGGATTTGGAAGCCGTTGTGTTTGGGGTTATACGAGAGTGCTGAACGCCATATATCAGGCTATTGCAACGGACAAAACCCGAAGACTGATTCCGGATGGCGAAGCTAAAAATGTATGCGACGAGGTGTCCGATGGCCATAAACTCCCGCTGGTTGGTTACACGGACCGACTAGGCCTCGCTCACAGACAGGCCGTCAACGAGGGGCGATATCCACAGACGATCAAGCAGATCTGGATTAACGTGATCGGCTTCTCGCGAGGGGCCGCATGTGCGCGTGTATTCGTCAACAAGCTGATCAATGAATGGGCACGAAACGGGCGAATCGGCTACCAGACTGGCCAGTACGCGCTGAATTACAAGGTTAATTTCGTTGGCCTGTTCGACACGGTTGCTTCCGTTGGACCACCTGACTCGACTCGTGCGACCCTGGACATCGGCAAATTCGATGGGCACTTCGCGTTCGCCAACGACGGTCGGCTCGATATTCCGAAGGAGGTGCGATTCTGTTATCACGCGTTCTCGGTACACGAGCAACGCATGAGTTTTCCGCTCGATTCGATCCGCAATGGAGACAGCTACGGCAGCGGTATCCGTGAGGAGGTGGCCTATCCAGGGGTTCATTCGGACGTGGGAGGTGGCTATGCGCCCAATGAACAGGGCAAGGGAGGGGCTACGTCAAAAGCGAACGACGACAGCTTCAAGCTGAGCCAAATCCCGTTGCACGACATGTATCTGAAGGCTGCTGCATATGGTGTGCCGCTTCGAGGCGAGGATGACTTTGACCCACGGTCTCCGCTCGGAAAGGACTTCGCTCTCGACCAATCAGTGATCGATGCCTTCAATGCATGGCGCAAGACCGTCGATAACGTCAGCAGCGTGGAGGACGCACTGAAGGTCGGACTGGGCCAGTTGCTGACGTGGCGGACGCTGCGTGCGGATATCGGAAATCCACAGCGCTATGTGACCGGGCAACCGTTCTTCAAGCGGGCGCATGAAGACAAGATGACGCCGTACAAGGTTCAGCAGGCGCTGCCGAAGGCAGGGGAAAACGATCCGGCCATGCGCAAGCTCAAGTCGCAGTCCGAGTTGCTCGAGGCCAACGCGCTGACGATGGGTGCGGGATACACGTCGTACATGAACCTGCAGAAGGCGCAGGTGACGGCGCTGAAAGAAGCCATGGACCGCCGCAATGAGCAACTGTGCGGCGTGATTGCCCATCCGGGGGTCGCCAACCCGAGACCGGCTCGCCCGGGCGAGGGGCCGCTCGATGTTGTGACCAACGACCAGACCGACATGCGGCAAGGGGCGGAGGAAATGCGGTTGCTTCTCGGGTACCTGTATCCGGACCAGTGTGAGCGATGGCAGGTGAAGCGCGTGGACCATCGCTCGATCGTGACCCGCGGCGGCGACGTAATCAAGGTGCCGACGACGTTCTCCGTCTCGCACGATCAACCCGGTAGCGACTCCCCCTGCGTCACGCTTGCATATAGCGGGATACTGCTCAATTCGACCTGGTCGACGCTCGTGCAGCACTACCGTCCGCAGGACGACGTCGTGGCAGCGCCGCTGCCTGGCGTGGAATCATTCCTGCGGCAGCATACGTCGCCTGATGCAGTGAACAAACTGCCGGCAGGGGCGATTGCCCTGTTCGATGACTACGTGCACGATAGCCGCTGCTGGTTCCGTATTCCGTATTTTCACGAGTACGCGCCGGGCGGGTACGGCTTCCCGCGAGTCGTGTTTATCGGCGGGGACAATCGCAAGGCCTATCTCGGTCTTGCATCGAACGGGGCGCCACTAGACATTGGTGGTGGCAGGACCCAGGCTGGGTGGGCGTGAAGTAGGTTGGAACGCGCACCGATAACCGGAATTTCTGATGGAACTACAGACTTCCTCACCGCCAGCGCGCCTGATGGGGTTGATCGACGCAGCGGTATGCCCGCCGAAGGTCGTGCCTTTGCTGGAGCGCGCCGGCGTCCCGTATCTCTCCGTTTTCGCCGGCTTGCCCGAAGACGAACTCGGGCACGCGTCGCTGTTTCTGGTGTCAGTGACCGACACGGAAGCGGACTGGTTCATGGAACTCGATCGACTCGATCTTCAAAGTCCATGCCTATCGTTGATCTGGAGCACGGTCGAAATGGATGCGCTCGTCACGCATCTGCAGGCATTCCTGTTTGCCGACATAGGCGACAACATGACCGCGATGGTTCGGTTCTTCGATCCGCGTAACACCGAGGCGGTATTCGGCGTATGGGGCGAGCAGGTCCGCGCCATGTTCATGGGACCTTTCGAGAGGTGGATGTACAGGGGCCGCCATAGGGCCTGGCAGCATATCCGGAACGATTCGACCGCGCCAGCCAGGGTTTGCCGATCAGTCATGATTCGACTGGAGCAGGTGGATATCGACGTCCTGACCGTGCACACGGAACCTGACGAAATTCTGGCTGCACTGGTCGAGTCCGGTGACGTCGATGGCGAGCGCCCCTATCTTGACCGGTTCGAGGATTTTATTCCGCGATATCTCCGTGCAGTGCAGTGGGGGATTCGCGAGCCGGGGGATCGCCTGGTTTTCTGTCAGTACACCTACTTGTACGGTGCTGATTTTGATCAGCATCGGGTTGTCAACGATCTGCTGATTCAGCGTCAGCAGTCTGATGAACCGTTCGGGGCCGCGATCGCGGGCGTTCCGGCGAGCGTATGGGATGAGATCGAACGGGGAGCGGTGCGCGACACCGGGATTGCGTCGCAATCGGTAACGATATGAGGAGTTGACATGGCATTGAAGATGATCGTGGTTGGCGACGCGACCTCGCATGGTGGACGGGTCATCACGGGATCGGAAACCCACAGCATCGACGGGAAGAAAATTGCCCGTCTGCATGATCTGGTGGATTGCCCGGAAAAATATCCGGATGGGCGGCCCCACGGTGTGAACAAGATCGTCGAGGCACATCCGACCGTGACGATCGACGGTCAGCGTGTCGCGCTGCATGGCCATCGTACCGAGTGCGGGTGCACGCTGATTGGGAGCATGACGGCCAGCGTCGGGGATTGAAGCAACGGTAACGAACCTATCCGAACTTTTGTGTGCGCGGCATGAACTGATGGCCAAGGAGCCACGTTATGCCACGCAAACGTCAGGACGAAGCGACCGTAGGACCGCGCAAGGGCTTGAACCTGGACCCGGAACTGATCAAGCAACGGGTACCCGGAACGCTGGATCGGGCGACGATCAACGCGCATCCCGCGGCGCTCAAGAAGGCGAATTTCGAGCACGCACTGTGCTGCGCACTGACTCACCACCTCGACTACGAGAAGGACGAAACCAAGCCGGTAGGCGGCACGAACCATCGCAACGGCAGCAGCCGCAAGCGCATCGCGACCGACGACGACCTGCTCGACGTCGAGATTCCGCGTGACCGCGAAGGCACCTTCGATCCGGTGCTGATCGCGAAGAGCGAGCGATGCTTCACCGGGTTCGGTGTCGATGCTCGCCAGCATGCCGGCGTTCTACGCATTGAGCGATCGGGCGGCACGCGTAGGGCGGGCACTGAATGGTCGATTACGAAATAAAAACGGCCATATTACTCAGGATGACAAAAGACTGAAGATCGTATTCGACGAAACATGATCGTGGCGTGAGTCGATTGCAATAATGAGGACCACGCGTTCGGCGGCAAGCGAATGGTGCGCAACGGTATCGGTGGGGATGCGCTGGGCGCTTGCCTGCGAATCGCCGCGTTGGACGTCGGGTCGTGCGCGCAGTGGCGTTCGCGCCGACGCCGCGCAACGAGCATGCGCCGGCAGCGAGTACACGCCTACTTTCGATGTGACGGTGTGGAAGGTCGCAGGAATGCAGTTGATCGGGCGACCATGCCACTGCGCAATATCAAAAAAAGGCGCGGCCATCTCTTGTCAGACGAGGCCGCGTTCAAGCTGATCTGGAAAAGTGTGATGACACGGTTTGCGCTCATTTACCGGAGCGCTTTGGCATCGGAATCCGGGTTTTGACCCGCGTCACACGGAAGTTGCGCGTACGCCAGGCGGCGGTCGTCACTATTCACGATGCTCGCCCTCGCGCTCGTGCTCATGCTCGCGCCACGGATCACGATCGCGCGGATGACGATGCCTCCACTCGTCGCGTTCCCAGTAGCGATGGCCGTCCCAGTAGCGGTCGCCGTGCATGCCGATCTCGACCGATACACCGGCTTCCGGGGCGCGCTCTCGCTCCTCGACCCTCGGTGGTGGTGCACCGTAGCCTTGCGCGAAGGCCGTGCTGGTCGCGGCGAGTGCCCCGCCTGCCACGAGGGTCGCCAGAATGCGACGCGTTGCAATTGTCAGGGGTTTCATCGAGCCGTCCTCCATTGAATGCCGACCACGACTCGCGCGCATGATTCGTTCCCGTATGGCGCGGCAGATGCCTCGCTCGCCACGTCGACCTGCCGCCGCGCCACCTCGCAGCGAGTGCCGACCCGGCGTCGGAACGCATGATGTCTCCGTCCGGAGGTATCCCTGATCCCCCAGCTTTTTTCTCGTCAACAACCACAAAAAACATCATTTCGCCTACGCCTGCGCATCAGCAGAATGTCTCCATTCCAACTCACGCGACAGCCCGAACGTCGCGCCGAGCCGCACTTCCGAAGGAGACAGCCGTGGCAGTCGAAACAACCTCAATCGATACGCTCGTCGTCGGCGCCGGTCAGGCCGGCGTGGCCATGAGCGAGCACCTGGGCAAGCTGGGCGTACCGCATCTCGTGCTGGAGCGCAGCCGCATCGCCGAACGCTGGCGCACCGGGCGCTGGGATTCGCTGGTCGCGAACGGCCCCGCATGGCACGACCGCTTCCCCGGCCTCGAATTCGACGGCCTCGATCCCGATGCGTTCGCAACGAAAGACCAGGTCGCCGACTACTTCGAAGCGTATGCGCGCAAGTTCAACGCGCCGATCCGCACCGGCGTCGAGGTGAAGCAGGTCGTGCGCAATGCCGGCAAGCCGGGTTTCATCGTCGAGACGTCCGACGGCACGATCGAGGCGAACCGCGTGGTCGTCGCGACCGGGCCGTTCCAGCGCCCGGTGATTCCGCCGATCGCGCCGGACGACGCCCGCCTCGTGCAGATTCATTCCGCCGACTATCGCAACCCGGCGCAGCTTCCGGAAGGGGCGGTGCTGGTGGTCGGCGCGGGGTCGTCGGGCGTGCAGATCGCCGACGAGCTGCAGCGCGCGGGCCGGCAGGTCTACCTGTCGGTCGGCCCGCACGATCGGCCGCCGCGTGCGTATCGCGGCCGCGATTTCTGCTGGTGGCTCGGCGTGCTCGGCGAATGGGACAAGGAAGTCGCGACGCCCGGCCGTGAGCACGTGACGATCGCGGTGAGCGGCGCGCGCGGCGGCCACACGGTGGATTTCCGCAAGCTCGCGAACCAGGGCGTGACGCTCGTCGGGCTGACGAAGTCGTTCGACGGCGGCGTGGCCGTGTTCGAACGCGATCTGGCGATCAATCTCGCACGCGGCGACGAGAACTACCTGTCGCTGCTCGACGCGGCCGACGCCTATGCGGCGCGCAACGGTCTCGACCTGCCGGAAGAGCCGGAAGCCCGCCGCATCCTGCCGAACCCCGACTGCGTCGCGCATCCGATCCTCGCGCTCGACCTTGCCGGCGCGGGTGTCACGTCGATCATCTGGGCGACCGGCTACGCGGTCGACTACGGCTGGCTGAAGGTCGACGCGTTCGCCGACAACGGCAAGCCGCAGCACCAGCGCGGTGTGTCGAAGGAGCCGGGCATCTATTTCCTCGGGCTGCCGTGGCTGTCGCGGCGCGGCTCCAGCTTCATCTGGGGCGTGTGGCACGACGCGCGGCACATCGCCGACCACATCGCGATCCAGCGCACCTACCTCGAGTACCACGACGCATCGCAGCGCCGCTCGACTTCGCACGCGGAGCAGGACGGCGCCGCGCCGCACGCCGACGCGCAGCCGCACGCCGATACGCAGCCGCTCGCCGATACGGTGAACTGACCGAACCCCCGCCGCGTGCCGCACCGCGTCTGCTTCCGGTGCGGCGGCGTGACCCCTGACGACTGAAGGATTCCGATGAGCCAACCCACCCATACCCGTATCCGCATGTTCAACACGAAGGATACCTACCCGAACCAGACGCTCGACAACGACCTGTGCCAGGCTGTGCGAGCCGGCAACACCGTCTACGTGCGCGGCCAGGTCGGCACCGATTTCGACGGCAGGCTGACCGGTCTCGGCGATCCGCGCGCGCAGGCCGAGCAGGCGATGAAGAACGTCAAGCAGCTGCTGGAGGAAGCCGGCAGCGACCTCACGCACATCGTGAAGACGACGACCTACCTGATCGACCCGCGCTATCGCGAGCCGGTGTACCAGGAAGTCGGCAAGTGGCTGAAGGGCGTGTATCCGATCTCGACGGGGCTCGTCGTGTCGGCGCTCGGCCAGCCGCAGTGGCTGATGGAAATCGACGTGATCGCCGTGATCCCGGACAACTGGCAGCCGAACCGCGCGTAGGAGGCGACATGACTTTCTCCATCGTCGGGCGTTGCCCGGAGACGGGCCAGCTCGGCATCGCGATCAGCTCGTCGAGCATCGCGGTGGGCGCGCGCTGCCCGTGGGTGCGCGCGGGCGTCGGCGCCGTCGCGACGCAGAACATCACGCTGCCGGCGCTTGGGCCCCAGATCCTCGACCTGATCGAGCACGAGCAGCTCGCGCCCGCCGCGGCGCTCGATCGCGCGCTCAGCGCGAACGGCTGGAGCCAGTACCGGCAGGTCACGGTGATCGACGGGCAGGGGCAGACGGCGTGCTTCACCGGCAAGGAAGCGCTCGGCACGCATCACGCGGTGCAGGGCGAGCAATGCGTGGCGGCGGGCAACCTGCTGGCCGCGCCGGCCGTGATCGACGCGATGGCGCGTGCCTTCGAACAGGCGCCCGGCCTGCTCGCCGATCGCCTGCTGGCCGCGATGCACGCGGCGATGGCGGCCGGCGGCGAGGCGGGGCCGGTGCATTCGGCCGCGCTGAAGGTGGCCGGTGACGTGACCTGGCCGATCGTCGACCTGCGTGTCGACTGGGCCGACACCGATCCGATCGGGCAGCTCGATGCGCTGTGGCAGGCGTATCGGCCGCAGATGCAGGACTACCAGACGCGCGCGCTGAACCCCACCGCCGCGCCGAGCTACGGAGTGCCGGGCGATGAATGACACGTCGAGCCGCGCATTGCTGGAACGGCTGATCGGTTTCGCGACGGTCAGCCGCGAGTCGAACCTCGAGATGGTCGCGTTCATCCACGACTATCTCGCGGGCTTCGGCGTCGAGAGCGAATTGTTCTACAACGCGGAACGGACGAAGGCGAGCCTGTACGCGACGATCGGGCCGCGCGATCGCGGCGGCATCGCGCTGTCGGGCCATACCGACGTGGTGCCGGTCGACGGGCAGGCGTGGACGGTCGAGCCGTTCCGGCTGACCGAGCGCGACGGCCGCCTGTACGGCCGCGGCACGGCCGACATGAAGGGCTTCATCGCGTCGGTGCTCGCGGCCGTGCCGGCGTTCGTCGCCCGGCCGCTGGGCATGCCCGTGCATCTCGCGTTCTCGTACGACGAGGAAGTCGGCTGCCTCGGCGTGCGGCCGATGCTCGATGCACTGGCTGCACGCGCGCACCGGCCGCGCCTGTGCCTGATCGGCGAGCCGACCGAGCTGAAGCCGGTGCTCGGTCACAAGGGCAAGCTCGCGATGCGCTGCCATGTCAAGGGCGCTGCTTGCCACTCGGCGTACGCGCCGTCGGGCGTCAACGCGATCGACTATGCGGCGAAGCTGATCGGCCGGCTCGGCGAGATCGGCGCAGCGCTCGCGCGGCCGGAACGGCACGACGAACGATTCGATCCGCCGTTCTCGACCGTGCAGACGGGGCTGATCAAGGGCGGCCGCGCGCTGAACATCGTGCCGGCCGAATGCGAGTTCGATTTCGAGGTGCGGGCGCTGCCGGATTTCGATGCGCACGACGTACCGAGAAAGCTGCAGGACTATGCGGAATCCGAACTGTTGCCGAGAATGCGTGCGGTGCAGCCCGATACCGACATTCAACTGCAGCCGCTGGGCGCGTATCCGGGCCTTGCGACCGCGCCGGACAGCGAGGCCGCGCGCCTGCTCGCGATGCTGAGCGGCTCCGATGCGTTCGGCACGGTGGCGTTCGGCACCGAGGGCGGGCTGTTCGGGCAAGCCGGCATTCCGACCGTGGTGTGCGGGCCCGGCAGCATGGACCAGGGGCACAAGCCCGACGAGTTCGTCACGCTCGACCAGCTCCACGGCTGCGACGCGATGCTGGGGCGGCTGGCCGCCCATCTTTCCGCAGCCGCCTGACGCGGCGCGCCTGACCGACACGCACGCACCGCCTCCCGCGGCGCGTGCGCTTTCGTGTTCCTTCCGGTTCCTTCAGGTTCCTTATCGCACCGTTTCCGCGACGATCTGCGCGAGCCGCTCGCGGCAAAAATCGACGAACGACTGCGCCTGCTTCGTGAGTTGCCCGCGCTTCAGCCGTGCACTCACGAGCCCCGACGGGCTCACCGTCTCGCTGAGGCCGATCGTCACGACGCGCTGGCCGTCGTACGTGTATTCGGAATGCGGGCGCGTGACGAGCAGCGAGAAGCCGAACCCCTGGCCGACCATCCCGCGCACCATCTCGATCGACGGCGATCCGAACACGATGTTCGGCGTGAGCCCGAGTTCGTGAAAGAGGCTGACGAAATACGTGCGGCTCGGCTGCACGTCGAGCAGGATCATCGGCTCGACACAGAGGTCGCGCAACGACACGTGCGTCTGGCCCGCGAACCGGTGGTTCTCCGGCAGCAGCACGTACGGCTGCTGCGGCGGCATCAGCGGCTCGGTCTCGATCGTGCCGTCGAGATCGTGGTCGTACATCAGCGCGAGATCGAACGTGCCGGACGTCAGGCCCTGCACGAGTTCCTGCTGGTCGCCGTCGCGCAGCCGGATGTTCACGCCCGGGTAGCGCTCGCGAAAGCCCGCGATCAGTTGCGGCAGATAGAGCGGCGCGACCGTCTCGAAGCAGCCGATGTCGATCTGCCCGGTGACCACGTCGTTGTCGGCGAGCGCGTTCTGTTCGAATTCGTGCGCGATGCGCAGCAGTTCCTGCGCCTTCCGGTAGAAGCGCGTGCCGCTCGGCGTCAGCGACACGCCCTGCGCGTGATGGCGGATGAACAGCTTCACGCCGAAGCTTTCCTCCAGACCCTTGATCGCGCTGGAGATCGACGGCTGCGCGATGAACAGCTGGCGCGACGCCTCGGCGACGCTGCCGGATTCCACCGTCGTCACGAAGTATTTCAGTTGCCGCAAAGTGTAGTGAGCCACAAGCACCTCTGATGCACGGCCCCGGCGTGCCGCCGCGGGCGCAATCTGTCCATGGTTTGCGTAGCACCTTACCTGAAAGCCCCCCGGCGCCGAAATGTCCGCTGCAGAGCTTTTTCGTATGTCCCGGAAATATTTTTAGTATTTTCCGGTCGCGCGGGTCGTGGCGCACCATCGTCTCCAACCTGGATCAAGAAGCAAACGAAGCGGCCGCGCACGCACCGGCGGGACATGGCATCCGCCCCCGCCCCCGCATGCGCATCGTCCGCTTCGCTCGACCCGCCGCGCGTGCACGCGGCGCGTCGTCGCTCGCGTATCCGGACCCGATTGCCGGCGCGCCCCCCAACGCGCGCCGGCTGACACGGCAAGCGCGCATCGCCGCGCAGGACAGGAGACATCACCATGACGAACGTGGACCGCAACGCGTCCCCGATGATAGAGAAGCACACGATCGGCTACGTGCCGCCCGCGGAGCGCCACGGCAAGGTGCGCGACCTGTTCACGCTCTGGTTCGGCGGCAACATCGCGCCGCTGCCGATCGTGACCGGCGCGCTCGGCGTGCAGCTCTTCCACCTGAACCTGATGTGGGGCATCGTCGCGATCGTCGTCGGCCAGGCGGTCGGCGGCGTGCTGATGGCGCTGCATTCGGCGCAGGGGCCGCAGATGGGCATCCCGCAGATGATCCAGAGCCGCGCGCAGTTCGGCTCGTGGGGCGCGCTGCTCGTGACCGTGATCGCGGCCGTGATGTACGTCGGCTTCTTCGCGTCGAACATCGTGCTGGCCGGCAAGTCGGTGCACGGCATCGCATCGTCGGTGCCGGTGCCCGTCGGCATCGTGATCGGCGCGGTGGGCTCGGGGCTGATCGGGATCGTCGGCTACCGGTTCATCCACATCCTGAACCGGATCGGCACGTGGGTGCTTGGCATCGGCATCCTGGTCGGCTTCTGGATGATCCTCACGCACGTGACGACCGACGATTTCCTGACGCGCGGCGGCTTCAACTTCGCCGGCTGGCTCGCGACGGTGTCGCTGTCGGCGTTGTGGCAGATCGCGTTCGCGCCGTACGTGTCGGACTATTCGCGCTATCTGCCGGAAAACGTCGGCGTGGCGTCGACGTTCTGGGCGACCTATCTCGGCTGCACGATCGGCTCGACGCTCGCGTTCATCTTCGGCGCGGTCGCGGTGCTCGCGGTGCCGGCCGGCGCGGACGCGATGGATGCGGTCAAGCAGGCGACGGGCCCGCTCGGCCCGCTGATGCTCGTGCTGTTCCTGCTCAGCGTGATCAGCCACAACGCGCTGAACCTGTACGGCGCGGTGCTCGCGGTGATCACGTCGGTGCAGACGTTCGCATACAAGTGGATTCCGACCGCGAAGGCACGCGCGGTGGTGTCGGTCGTGATTTTCGTCGCGTGCTGCTACGCGGCGATCGGTGCGTCGACGAACTTCGTCGGCAACCTCGTCGATCTCGTGCTCGCGCTGCTCGTCGTGCTGGTGCCGTGGACGGCGATCAACCTGATCGACTTCTACGTGATTCACAAGGGCAAGTACGACATCAAGTCGATCTTCATGGTCGATGGCGGGATCTACGGCCGCTTCAACCCGCAGGCGCTGCTCGCGTATGCGATCGGCATCCTCGTGCAGATTCCGTTCATGAACACGCCGATGTATGCGGGCCCGATTCCCGCGCATCTCGGTGGCGCGGACCTGTCGTGGCTGGTGGGGCTCGTGCTGACGTCGCCGCTGTACTACTGGCTCGCGACGCGCGACAGCGCGTACCGGCGCCGGCAGACGGGCGCGACGATGCCGCCGACGGCGGCGCGGTAACGACGGGGAAGGAAGGGGGCCATCGCATCCGTCGAGACACGGTGGCCCGTGGAGGAGGTCGGGCCCGCTCGCGATAGCGTGTGCGCCGCGAGCCGGCCCGTCAGTCGGTCAGACCACCGCCGAGCGCGCGACGCGCACCGGCACCGACTTGTACGACGGCGTGCCGCTTTCCTTGTCGATGTAGTCGAGCGGCACGAGCACGTTCGCTTCCGGGTAGTACGCGCCGACCGACCCCGGCGCGATGTCGTACTCGATCGCGGTGATCTTCTCGAGGCGCAGCGCGCGACCCGATGCGGTGACCGTCTCGATGTCGACGAGGTCGCCGTGTTCGAGCCCGTACTTCGCGAGATCGGCAGGGTTCATGAACAGCACGTCGCGCCGGCCGAACACGCCGCGATAGCGGTCGTCGAGCCCGTAGATCGTCGTGTTGTACTGGTCGTGGCTGCGCAGCGTGATCAGCCGCAGCACCTGCTCGGCGCCGAGCACGTCGGCATCTTCCTTCACGCCCTTGTAGACCGAGAACATCGCCTTGCCGGTCGGCGTCGGCCACACGCGCTCGGTGGGCGGCAGCGGCAGGCGGAAGCCGCCCGGCGTGCGGATGCGCTCGTTGAACGCCTCGAAGCCGGATACCGTTTTGTCGATCAGGTCGCGGATGCGGTCGTAGTCGGCGATCAGGTCGAGCCACGCGACCTTGCTGGCCGGCAGCGTCGCATGCGCGATGCCCGCGACGATCGCCGGCTCCGAGCGCAGCTGGTCGGACGCAGGCTTGAGCTTGCCGGCCGACGCGTGAACCATCGACATCGAATCCTCGACGGTGATCGACTGCCGGCCGGTGGCCTGCATGTCGAGCTCGGTGCGGCCGAGCACCGGCAGGACGAAGGTTTCCTTTGCGACCAGCAGGTGCGAGCGGTTCAGCTTGGTGCCGAGATGCACGCTCAGGTCGAGCTTCGCCATCGCCGGGAACGACTGTTCCGGATCGGGCAGCGCGACCGCGAAGTTGCCGCCGAGGCACAGCAGCGCCTTCGCGGTGCCGTCGATCATTGCCTGCATCGCCTGCACGGCGTCATGCCCGTGATGCGCGGGCGGCGTGAAGCCGCACACGTCCTCGATCTTCTTCAGGAACTCGGCCGACGGCTTCTCGGTGATGCCGACCGTGCGGTTGCCCTGCACGTTCGAGTGGCCGCGCAGCGGGCACACGCCGGCACCGGGCTTGCCGATGTTGCCGCGCATCAGCAGCAGGTCGGCGATCAGGCGCACGGTTGCGGTGCCCTTGTTGTGCTGCGTGACGCCCATCCCGTACGTGACGATGGTCGCGTTCGACTTCGCATACGCGAGCGCGACCTGTTCGAGCTGCGCCTGGCTGAGCCCGCTCGCGCGCTCGATGTCGTCCCACGACGTGGCCTCGAGGTCGGCCGAGAACGCGTCGAAGCCGTTGGTGTGCTGTGCGATGAAGTCGCGGTCGAGCACGTCGCCGCGCTCGGCTTCGAGCTGCAGCAGCGCCTTCATGATGCCCTTCAGCGCGGCCGCGTCGCCGCCGGCGTCGACCTGGTAGTACGTCGATGCGATCCGGGTCGAGCCGAACGACGCCATCTCGATCATGTCCTGCGGATCGGCGAAGCGTTCGAGCGCGCGCTCGCGCAGCGGGTTGAACACGATGATCGGCACGTTGCGGCGCGCGCACTCGTGCAGCGTGCCCATCATCCGCGGGTGGTTCGTGCCGGGGTTGTGGCCGATCGAGATGATCAGCTCGCAGTGGTCGAAATCCTCCAGCGATACGGTGCCCTTGCCGATGCCGATCGACTGCGGCAGGCCGACGCTGGTCGGTTCGTGGCACATGTTCGAGCAGTCGGGGAAGTTGTTGGTGCCGAGCTCGCGCGCGAACAGCTGGTACAGGTACGCGGCTTCGTTCGACGCGCGGCCCGACGTATAGAACTCGACCTGGTCGGGCGGCAGCGCGCGCAGCACTTCGCCGATGCGCGCGAACGCGTCGTCCCATTCGATCGCGCGGAACGTGTCGGTCGCGCGATCGTAGACGAGCGGATGCGTGAGCCGGCCCATGTTCTCCAGTTCGTAGTCCGACATGCGCAGCAGCGACGACACGGTGTTCGCCGCGAAGAACTCGGGCGTCACGCGCTTGGTCGTCGCTTCCCACGTGACGGCCTTCGCGCCGTTCTCGCAGAACTGGAACGTCGACTTGTGTTCCTTGTCGGGCCAGGCGCAGCCGGGGCAGTCGAAGCCGTCGGGCTGGTTGGTCCGCATCAGCACGATCGGCGCCTCGATGGTTTCCATTTGCGTGCGCACCGCATCGGCTGTCGCGCGAAGCGCGCCCCAACCACCGGCGGGCCCGTCGTACTTCCTGATGCCTGGCACTTCGCGTCGATTTGTCATGTTGAATCTCCATCAGCCTTACCCGGTGCGGGCGGCTCGGTTTGCGCCGTGTCGCGGCGTGGGGCGGCTCCGTCCGGTGGACGGAGCCGGTCATGCATGCCCCGGGCGTGCGGGGCATGCTGTTTTTCAGTGCGCGTCCTTCTTCGCGCCCGACGACTTCTTGCCGGACGCTTTCGCGGCAGGCGCGGGCGGCGGTGCGTCGGCGGGCGTGTCGCCCGTCTTCGCATCGTCGGTGGCCTTGGCCGCCTTGCCGTTCGGTTTCGCCTTGCCGTCGGCGTCCTTCTTCGCGTCCTTGGTCTCCTTCGCTTCAGGCGCGGCGAGCTTGGTGAACTTCACTTCGTCGCTGGCCTTGTCGTAGTCGACCTCGCACCGGTCGCCCGACTTCAGCCGGTCGGCGAGGATCTCCTTCGCGAGCCGGGTCTCGATGGTCTGGCGGATCTGGCGCTTCAGCTCGCGTGCGCCGAACTCCGGCTGGTAGCCGGCTTCGGTCAGGTGCTCGACGAGCGAATCGCCCATCACGAGCGTGATGTCCTGCGCGGCGGCGGTGCGCACCACGCGGTCGAGCTGGATCTGCACGATCGCGCGGATGTTCTCCTTCGACAGCGCGTGGAAGACGATCACCTCGTCGATCCGGTTCAGGAACTCGGGGCGGAAATGGCCCTTCAGCACCTGCATCAGTTCCTCGCGGATCGCCTTGTCGGTCTTGCGCGCGGCTTCCGGTTGCGTGAGGTTGTCCATGATGATCGCGGCGCCGAGGTTGCTCGTCGCGATGATGATCGTGTTGCTGAAGTCGACCACGCGGCCCTTGCCGTCGGTCAGGCGGCCGTCGTCGAACACCTGCAGCAGCACGTTGTAGACGTCCGGATGCGCCTTCTCGATCTCGTCGAGCAGGATCACGCTGTATGGGCGGCGCCGCACGCGCTCGGTGAGCTGGCCGCCTTCGTCGTAGCCGACGTAGCCGGGCGGCGCGCCGATCAGCCGCGCGACCGCGTGCCGCTCCATGTACTCGGACATGTCGATGCGGATGATCGCCTGCTCGTCGCCGAACACGGTCTCGGCCAGCGCCTTTGCGAGTTCGGTCTTGCCGACGCCCGTCGGCCCGAGGAACAGGAACGTCGCGATCGGACGGTGCGTCTGGCCGAGCCCCGCGCGCGACAGCCGCACGGCATCGCTGACGGCCACCACCGCGTCGCTCTGGCCGACCACGCGCTCGCGCAGCTGCTCTTCCATCTTCAGCAGCTTCTGGCGTTCTTCCTGCGTGAGTTCGGAAACCGGGATGCCGGTGAGCCGCGACACGACCTCGGCCACCGATTCGACGGTGACCTCGAGCGTTTCGGAGCCCGTCTTGCGCTGCCACGCCTCCATCATCTCGTCGACGGATTTCTGCTTCGCGTTGATCTGCTCCTCGAACTGCTTCGCTTCGTCGAAGCGCTTGCGCGACGTGGCGTAGTCCTGCTCGCGCTTCAGTTGCGCGATCTGCGCTTCGCCTTCCTGGATGTCGACCGGGCGCGAGGTCGCGCCGATCCGCACGCGCGCGGCGGCCTGGTCGATCAGGTCGATCGCCTTGTCGGGGAGGAAGCGCGACGTGATGTAGCGATCGGCGAATTCCGCGGCCGCGACGAACGCGTCGTCGGCGAACGTCACCTGGTGGTGCGCCTCGAGGCTGTCGCGCAACCCGCGCAGGATCACGATCGTCTGCTCGACGCTCGGCTCCGGCACGAACACCGGCTGGAAGCGCCGTTCGAGCGCGGCATCCTTCTCGATGTACTTCTGGTATTCGTTGAGCGTCGTCGCGCCGATCAGGCTCAGCTCGCCGCGCGCGAGCGCGGGCTTCAGCACGTTCGCGATGTCGAGGCCGCCTTCGCCGCCGCCCTGGCCGGCACCGACGATCGTGTGCAGCTCGTCGATGAACAGGATCAGTTCGTCCTGCTTCGCCGTGACTTCGTCGATCAGCTGCTTCGCGCGCTCCTCGAACTCGCCGCGATACTTCGCGCCGGCCACCATCGAGTTGATGTTGACTTCGACGAGCCGCTTGTCGCGCAGCACCTCGGGCACGTCGCCGTTGACGATCCGCTGCGCGAGCCCTTCGACGATCGCCGTCTTGCCGACGCCCGGCTCGCCGATCAGCACCGGGTTGTTCTTCTTGCGACGTGCGAGCACCTCGATCGTGCTCTCGATTTCCTGCGCGCGGCCGAGCACCGGGTCGAGCTTGCCCTGGCGCGCGATCGCGGTGAGGTCGCGGCCGAACTTGTCGAGGTTCGGCGTGCCGGTCGGCGCATCGACGCGGCCGTCCTCGGCGCCTTTGCCGACCACCTTCACGACCTTCTGGCGCAGCGCCTCGGGCGTCACGCCGTATTTCTTCAGCAGCGTGCCGGCGACGCTGTCCGGCACCGACGCGAGCCCGATCAGCAGGTGCTCGGGGCCGATGTACGAGTGGCCGAGATCGCGCGACGCCTGGAACGCGTACTGCACGGCCTTCTTCACGCGCGGCGAGATCGACAGCTTGTCGAGCGGCGCATCGGGATCGGCCGTGCCGGTGTGCGCATGCGCGTCGATGTACGACTTGATGTCCTCCGGCGACAGCTTCAGTTCCTTCAGCAGCGCGGCGCACACGTCGGTGTCCGCGAGCGCGTACAGCAGGTGTTCGGAATCGAGCTCGCTGCGGCGCAGCTCGTGCGCCTTCTCGGCCGCGCGTTGCAGCAGCTCCAGCGTCTGCTCGCTGAATGCGTCGGTCGGATCGACCGATTCGCGCGGAATCTCGGCGGCGAGCGGCGATTCGTCGTCGAGCCCGCCGAACAGCGACGACGAGCCGCCACCGCCGAGCAGCGAATCGAACGGGTTCAGCATGCTCTGATGCCGCATCAGCTGACGGAAGTGGTAATCGCAGATCGAGATCGTCTTGCGCTCGCCGTCCTGCATCACGGTTGCGCGCGCGACGGCCGGCCGCGCGTGGCAGATATCGCAAAGTGCGGGCATGGTGGTCTGGCTCCTGTCGGTGAAAGTGGGTCGAAGGGTGAAGTCCCGATGCGGTGCGGCGCTTGGGCGCATGCCGACCGCGAACGCACGACACGCGGCACGGCGGCGCGCGGGCGGCACCGGTGCTGTCACGCAGCGCGCGTCGGCGTCGTGCACGGTCGCGGTCAGGACGGCAAGCGTGCGTGCCGGGAGGAGCCCACGGCATCGCTTCGACTGCGTTCAAAATAGCGAATCGGCGGAGGCTATCCAAGGCACAGTTCTGCACCGGCCCGGCCGTGAATTGCACCCTCGCATGCGCGCGCGCACGGGCGGCAAGGAGTACAGACGGGCGGGCGCACGGCGCCACGGGCGTGCGCGGCGTGCGTAGCGTGTGATGACAGGAAGCGGAAGCGGGCGGCGCGCGAACGGATCGCGGTGCGACATCGGCGCGCAGGGCGCCGGTTATCGGGGGATCAAAGGCAGCACGGATGGGGCGGCGCGACGCAAGCGCGGCACGGGGCGCGTGCCGCGAGCGGCCAAGCGCCACCACGCACGCACCGCAGACGATGCGTGTGGGGCGGCCGCTGGCGAGGGCGGGTTGCACGGTCCGGGCCGGACACGTCGCAACCGTGGCGTGCCGCGGTCAGTCCGGGAGGGGCATCGCCAGCCGCTGCCGGGCGATCCGCTTCACGTCCTTCGACAGTGCCGCATCCGGCAGGCCATTGGCCCAGACGGAGAACGAATCCTCGATCAGGTTGCGCGTGTCGGGCGGCAACTCCGCCAGGACCAGCGACAAGACGGTGAACAGCACGGCGGTGTCGCCGGCCTGGCTGCTCGCGTTCGCGTCGACCGCCTGCTTCAGGTGGTCGACCGACGCCTGCAGCGCCTGCAATGCCTCATTCGACTCGCTCATCACACACTCCATGCAAGATGGGTTTGATCGGCGACGAACATGCGGCCGGCGGGGCGGCCGCTCGCGCGCGACACCCGGCGGGCATCGCGCGCGGGCAACCGCGGTCAGGCCGCCGTGCCGGCCTGCGGCGCCACGGCCACCGATGCTTCGCTCGTGAGCATCAGGAACGTGAACGTTTCGCGCAGGTACAGGCGGACGACCTTGTCGGTATGGCTCGTGTAGCCGATCGATACGTCTTCCCCGAGGTGCAGCTCGTAATCGCCGCCGCGCGTGGACAGCACGCAGCCGCCGCTGATCGCCGGCGCCCAGATGATCTCGCCGCTGACGATCCGCTTGATATGGCCGAGGACCGGATAGCCCTGGTCGCGCGCTTCGCTGAGCGCCGTGTACGCATCCGAGCCGAGCACGACCGAGTACGGGCCGTCGACGCCGGCAAGCCGCAATGCCTCGAGCGCGTCGCTGATCGCGTCGGGGTAGGCGGCGACGTCCGCCGGCAGCGTGAGCTTGCGGTTCGACGTGCCTTCGCGGATGCCGAGAATGCCGGCGGCCGGGTAGCCGTCGAAAATCGCGCCGTCTTCGGCGAACGCGAGCCGCTGCGCGGCGTCCTTCGCCGGTTGCCAGTCGGCGTCGCGCGCGCCGCGCTCGACGCTGTCGATCGCATCGCGGCTCAACTCGAACGGCACCGTCAGCTCGACGATCGTGCGGACTTCGCGCAGCCGCGCATTCACCAGCTCGCGCGGGGCGGCGACGTCGACGAGGTGCCCGGTGCCGACGGCCGACAGCTCGGGGCCTTCGGGGCCGTCGACATCGACGACGCGGCGGCCGGCCACCGATCGTTTGAACGTGCGTGCCACTTCTTCCTCGATTTGCTCCCAGGCGGAGGACGAGATCGGGGCGAGTTCGCGGTGCAGGTTATTCATGGGTTTGGGTTGCCTCACGTCAGCGAAAACACTTCATGGTGGCCGATCGGCTGACGGACTGCGTCTGAGCACCGCAGGCCGATCGAGGACGAAATGCATATTAGCAGGCTCTATTGACACCGCTGCAGCACAAATCGAAACGACACGCTGCGGTGGCGCAACTGTTCTGCAATTCACGTGCGGGGAGAGGGTGTGCGCTTGTGCTGAACACCGCGGCGGATGGCGATACCCGGGGGCGCACCGGCGCCCGCGTCGCTCGGGCCGGGCTCGACGGCGTGCCGAACCCTTGGCGGCCGACGGCCGATCGCGTGTCGTGCATTCTTACGAACATTCATCCGGCAGGGGTTCCGGACGCCGGGGCTCGGCCGCGTTCAGTTGCCGGGGCCGAGCCCGGATGAATCATAGGCGCAGTCTATTGAAGCTTCGCAACGAGTGAAGGGCGTGCATGGCGCGACCATGCGTCTCGTCCGGCGCGGGGTAGGCGCGCCGGACTGCCCTTGGTGATGATGTGCGTTACGACGGCACGCCTTTCAGCGAGCCGATCTTCAGCGAGCCGTCGCGATGCGGCGCGGAGGATGCCGGTTCCGGTTCCGGCTCCACGGCGTCGGCGGCCGGCGCCGCGCGATCGGCGAGCGCTTCGAGCAGGTCGGCGGACGGCACGAAGAACAGCGAGCCGGTGACCGCGCGGCTGTAGTCGAGCAGGCGGTCGTAGTTGCCGGGCGGGCGCCCGACGAACATGTTCTCGAGCATCTGCTCGATCGGCGCCGGCGAACGGGCATAGCCGATGAAGTAGGTGCCGAATTCGCCCGCACCCGGGCGCCCGAACGGCATGTTGTCGCGCAGGATCTTCACTTCCTGGCCGCCCTCGTCGAGCGTGGTCAGCGAGCTGTGCGAGCACGACGGCTTCACGTCCGGCGCGAGCTCGATGTCGGCGAGCTTGGTGCGGCCGATGATGCGCTCCTGCGTCTCGACCGCGAGCGCGTTCCAGCCGGCCATGTCGTGCAGGTACTTCTGCACGATCACGTAGCTGCCGCCGGCGAATTCCGCGTCCTCGTCGCCGATCACCGTGAAGTCGACCGCCGCGCGGCCTTCCGGGTTCTCGGTGCCGTCGACGAAGCCGATCATCGCGCGCTGGTCGAAATTGCGGAAGCCGTGCACCTCGTCGACGACCGTGACGGCATCGCCGAGCGCGCCGAGCAGCTGCGTCGCGAGTTCGAAGCACAGGTCCATCGCTTCCGCGCGAATGTGCAGCAGGATGTCGCCCGGCGTCGCGACCGCGACGCGCTGGCCCGCGCCGAATTCACGGAACGGATGCAGCGCGGCGGGGCGCGGGTTGCCGAACAACGCATCCCACGCGTCGGCGCCGAAGCCGCACACGCAGGTGAGGTTGCCGCCCGGCACGCGCTTGCCGACCGAGCGCACGAGCGCGGCGATGTCGCCGCACCATGAGCGGATCGTGTCGGCGTGATCGGCGCCGGGATTGATCGTCGCCACGAGGAAGATCGCGCTGCGCGTGATCGTGCTGTGAACGTTTTGGGGGAGCGGGGGAGGTGTCTGCATCGTGGGCTGCCGGTCAGTCATGTCGGGACGGAAGTGCCGTGGCGCGCGAGGGCGAACGGTTGAACTGTGTCATGCGACTGTTCTCTTTGTGTCACGCGGATGAAGGACGCAGTGCGGGCATCCCGCAACGGGCCGCAGCGGTGGCGGCCGCACGGGGCGCGCGACCTGCCTGCCCCGCGTGACGTCGTCGAGCAAGCAATCTAGCAGCTTCGACCGGTCTTTGGAACACGAATCGCCAAACTGTCATGCGAATCCGTCAAACAGGGCCGGATTTTGGCCGGCGCCCGCTCAGCTGTACTCCTGGCCCATGCGGCGCTGTGCTCTTGAGCGTGCGTGCGGCGTGCAGTAGATTAGGTCCCGCTGCGCCGCCACGAGGAGCGTCATCATGAACCTGCTGGAAGCGATGCGTGTGTATGTCGCGGTGGTCGAGCATGGCGGCCTGTCCGGTGCGGCGTCCGAGCTGCAACTCGACGAAGCGCAGGTGAGCGAACGGATCGACGGCCTCGAACGGTATCTCGGCTGCCGCCTGCTGCTGTGCCGCGACCACGACGACGTCGCCTGCACCGATGCGGGTGACGCGTTCCACGTGTGCTGCCGCCGGACGCTGTCCGCGGTCGAGCAGGCGACCGGCGCGGCCGGCCCGCGTGTGCAGGACAGGCCGGATCGGCCCGACGCGCACGATGCCGTGCATGCCGCCGCGCGCGACGCGACGTTCCCGCCGCCGCCCGGCGCCGCTCATGCCTCAACCCAGCGACTGTCACCTTGAATACGACCTCCATTCCCTGCTCGCCCGCCGAGCGCATCCGCCGCCGCTTCGGCCATTTCCTTCACGCGGCCGAACTGGCCGGACTGATCGTGATCGGGCTCGCGACCGCGTTCGCGATGGCGCAGGAAGCGTGGAAGGTCGTGCTCGCGGGCGAGGTGTCGCTGACCGACCTGCTGCTGATGTTCCTGTATCTGGAAGTGCTCGCGATGGACGTGCGCTACCTGCGGCTCGGCCGCTTGCCCGTGCGGTTTCCGCTGTTCATTGCGATGACGTCGCTCGCGCGCGACCTGATACTGCGCGGCGCAACCGACAGCCCCGAGCGGATGCTGATGACGACGGTCGGGATCGTGCTGCTCGCGGTGGGCGTGCTGATCCTGAGTTTCGGCCAGCACCGCTTCCCGGCCGACGTCGCCGATGTCGAGGACGATGCGCATGCGCGCAGGTAACGCGCGGCCGGCCGCATGCATTTTCGCTGTCCCTGCAAGGAGGGAGCTGGATGAGCACACATTCCGTTGAATCGAAGCGGGCGATCGAGCTGCAGCACGCGGCGTCGGACGCCTACCGGCTGGCGCGCGACACGCGCGATGCCGATCCGGCGCTCGCCCGCGCGCCCACCGTCACCGGGTTGCAGCGAGAAGCTGCGTACGCCTATGCCGACGCGGCGCGTGCACGCGAGGCGGCCATCGGCATCTGAATCGAACCTTGGCGTGCCGCATCGGTTGCGGCGCTGCCACTGACCCTCCCACCGAGCGAGGTATCGCATGACCAAGCAACTGATCGTCGCCGTGTTCGGCAGCGTCGACACGGCCCGCCAGGCCGCGAACGATTTCGAGGCGCTGTCGGAGAAGGACGAAGGATTCCACATCGAGAACGGCGTCGTCGTCGAGAAGGACGCGACCGGCAAGCTCGCGGTCCTCCACGCGGAATCGCGTCCGTTCAAGGGCGGCGTGATCGGCGCGATCGCGGGCGGCTTGCTCGGCCTGCTCGCCGGGCCGCTCGGCGTGGTCACCGGCATGGCGGCCGGTGCGGGCGCCGGCATTCTCGCGGAAGCGGCCGGCAACGCGCTGCTCGACGGCACGTTCGTCGAGACGGTGGCGGCGCGGCTCGTGCCCGGCAGCGTCGCGATCATCCTGGAAGCGAAGGAAGACACGCCGTTCTCGGTCGACAACGTCGTGACCGGATTCGGCGGCAAGGTGTTTCGCCAGTCGCTCGACTGAGCGTGTCGTCGTCGAACCGTAAAGGGAGAACCGCATGCACATCGAACAATCGTACCGGCGCTTCGACATCACGGCGACGCTGTCGCCGCTGCCCGGCCACGGCAACCGCGCGATCGCGAGCGTCGAGGTGACGACCGACGATCCGGCCCGCCTCGCCGATCTCGGCACCGGGCAATTCCTGCAGATCCGCAAGTGGGTCGAGTCGAACGACATCGCGTTGCTGACGGTGGTGTTCGACGAGTGCAAGGTCGCGATCGATCACTACGCGGACAACGTCGACGACGCTTGAGCGCACGCGGGGCCGGCGCATCAGCCGGCTTCACGTGACTGGCCGCCCGACGGCCGCCGGCAAACCGCGACGACGCACGCCGGCACCGCGCCCGGCGAATGCTTGCCACGCGATCGCGCGGGGCCGTTTGCGGTCGCGTTCGAATCTGTTCACCACGCCGGCCGGATTTCACGTTTCCTCGCCAAACTGTCACTTACATTCGTCGAAATGACGCAGTAGGATGCCGAACCTTGTCTAGATGAGATTCGCATTGCTATCCGCCTTCAATTTCGATAACGGACGAGGTTCGCACCGGGACGCCCGCGCCTGGGCACGGCTATCCGGCTTCGTGCACCCGCGCGGCCATGCCGCCCGTGCATCGCACGCCGGTTCACCGCTGGCGGGGCGAGGCGGATGAAGCTCTACGAGAAATTTGCAAACGACATAGAGAGACTCATCCGGCAGGGCGTATATCGACACGGCGATCGTGTTCCTTCGGTGCGGCAGGCGAGCCAGCAGCACCGGATCAGCATCACGACCGTGCTGCATGCGTATCTGTTGCTGGAAAGCCGCGGGCTGCTCGAAAGCCGCCCGCAGTCGGGCTATTTCGTGAACCTGCGACGCGACGACAGCCATGCGCCGGTGCGCGAGCTGCGGCCGTCGAAGCCGATCGCGATCTCGTCGTCGGTCGACGTGAGCCGGCTGGTGCTGTCGACGCTGCGCTCGATCGGCACCGACGACGCGGTGCCGCTCGGTTCGCCGTACCCGGACCCGAGCCTGTTTCCGTTCGAGAAGCTGAACCGCTACGCGTATGCGGCCGGCCGCGACAAGTCGCTGTGGGGCGTGACGGACGGCTTGCCGCCGGGGCATCCGCGGCTGATCCGGCAGATCGCGCGCCGCTACCTGGAAAACGGGATGTCGGTGGATCCGAACGAGATCATCGTGACGGTCGGCGCGACGGAGGCGATCAACCTGTGCCTGCAGGCGGTCGCGAAACCGGGCGACACGATTGCAGTGGAATCGCCGACGTTCTACGCGATGCTGCACGCGATCGAGCGGATGGGGATGAAGGCGATCGAGGTCGCGACACATCCGGAATACGGGATCGACATCGCGGCGCTGGCCGCGATCGCGAAGTCGCAGCCGATCGCCGCGTGCATGGTGATGCCGAACTTCCAGAACCCGCTCGGCTTCCAGATGCCGGACGAGCGCAAGCGCGAGCTGGTCGAGTTCGCCGCGAAAGCCGACCTGCCGATCATCGAGAACGGCGTGTACAACGAACTGTACTTCGGCAACATGCATCCGAGCACGCTGAAGTCGTTCGACCGGCACGACATCGTGCTGCATTGCTCGTCGTTTTCGAAGAGCCTGACGGCCGCGTACCGGATCGGCTGGGCGCTGCCGGGCCGCTATCGCGAGCAGGTCGAGAAGCTGAAATTCCTGAACACGCTCGCGACGCCGTCGCTGCCGCAGCTCGCGATTGCCGAGTTTCTCGAACGCGACGGCTACGAGCATCACCTGCGGCGGATTCGCAAGGCCTATGCGCAGCAGGCGAACCTGATGCGCACGATGGTGTCGCGGTTCTTTCCGGAAGGCACGCGCATCTCGAGCCCGGCGGGCGGCTACGTGCTGTGGATCGAACTGCCTGCGCAGATCGACGCGATGCGGCTGTACCAGCTTGCGCTGGAGCAGGGGATCACGATCGGGCCCGGCTACATGTTCTCGATCACGGACAGCTACCGGAACTTCATCCGGCTGAACTACAGCAGCCCGTGGTCGCCGGAGATCGAACAGGCGGTGATCGCGGTCGGCAAGCTCGCCGCCTACTGCCTCGACTGAGTGAGCCGCCGCGCGTCGCGTGTCATGCGGCACGCGCGCGGCGTCACGTCAGCCGGTACGACTGCGCGCCCGTTCCCGCGAGCGTGCCGCCGTCGACGATCAGGTATTCGTTGCGGATCGGCTTGCCGTCGAACCAGCACTGCAGGATCTCCAGCGTGCCGGCCGCGTAGCGCGCCTGCGCGGACAGCGACGTGCCCGAGATGTGCGGGGTCATTCCGTTGAACGGCATCGTGCGCCACGGGTGATCGGCCGGCGCCGGCTGCGGAAACCACACGTCGCCGCCGTAGCCCGCGAGATGCCCGGACGTGAGGGCATTCACGACCGCGTCGCGGTCGACCAGCTTGGCGCGCGCGGTGTTGATCAGGTACGCGCCGCGCTTCATGCGCGCGATCATCGCCGCGTCGAACAGGTGCTCGGTCGACGGGTACAACGGAATCTGCAGGTTGACGATGTCGACGGCGCTCGCGAGCGACGCGGCATCGGCGTGATAGGTGAGCCCGAGTGCCTGCTCGATCGATGCATCGAGCCGGTGGCGTTGCGTGTAGTGCAGCTGCAGCCCGAACGGCTGCAGCCGGCGCAGCACGGCGAGCCCGATGCGCCCCGCGCCGACCGTGCCGAAATGCATGCCTTCGACGTCGTAGCTGCGCGACACGCAATCGGCGATGTTCCAGCCGCCTTGCTGCGCGATCGCATGCGACGGCAAGTAGTTGCGCACCAGCGCGAGCGTCGTCATCACCACGTGCTCGGCCACGCTGATGCTGTTCGAGCCGGTGACTTCGGCGACGGTGATGTGCGCGCGCGCGGCGGCGTCGAGATCGACGTGATCGGAGCCGATGCCGGCCGTCAGCGCGAGCTTCAGCTTCGGCGCGCGGGCGATCCGTTCGGCCGTCAGGTACGCGGGCCAGAACGGCTGCGAGATCACGATGTCCGCTTCGGGCAGCCGGCGCTCGAATTCGGAGTCGGGGCCGTCCTTGTCGCTCGTGACGATCAGCGTGTGGCCGTGCGCTTCCAGATAGGCGCGCAAGCCGAGCGCGCCGGACACCGAGCCGACGAGTTCGCCGGGACGAAAGCCGGGCGGGCCGGCCGGCGTCGGCGCGGTCTGCCCGTCCGCGTAGTGCGTGATGACCGGAATCGCATCGCGCACGTAGCGCGGCGGATAGCCGTCCACGGGATCGGGGTAGAGCACGCACAGGACGGTGGCCATCGGGTAGTACTCCTGGTGACGGGGAGAAGGCGGCACGCGGCTTGCGCGGGAGGCGCGGCGTGCGTCGCGGGCCGCTGCCGTGTTGCGCCGCAACGTTGATGACGTTCTACGCCCGTCATGGATCTCGTACAAGCTACAGTGCGTGTTTGCGTGCGCTGCGGGGACGTCTGTACCTGTTCTTTTCAGGAGGGATGTCGATAATGGGATCGTTACCTGACTTTTCGGGAGCCACGTCATGACTGCAAGCGACGATTCGTCGTCACGCCCCGATCTCACGCAAGGCATCGCGCTCGACGAGCTCGCCGACGGCGCAATGATCGAGGGCCATGTCGGCGATGCAGCGGTGCTGCTCGTGCGCCGCGCCGATGAACTGTTTGCCGTGGGCGCGCAGTGCCCGCACTACGGCGCGCCGTTGGCCGACGGCCTGCTGGAGGGCGACACGATCCACTGCCCGTGGCATCACGCGGCGTTCTGCCTGCGCACCGGCGCGCTGCTGCGCGCGCCCGCGCTCGACGGGCTGCCGTGCTGGCGCGTCGAACGCCGCGACGGCCGCGCCGTCGTGCTCGACGAGCGGCCGGCCGCCGCGCCGCCTGTATTGAATGCCGCCGGACTGCCCGCGTCGGTGGTAATCGTCGGCGGTGGCGCGGCTGCCATCGCGGCCGCGGTGACGCTGCGGCAGGAAGGCTATCCGCATCCCGTCACGCTGCTCACGGCCGATGTCGATCCGCCGTACGACCGGCCGAACCTGTCGAAAGACTATCTCGCCGGCACGGCCGATGCCGACTGGCTGCCGCTGCGTGCGCCGTCGTTCTATGCGGACCATCACATCGACGTGCGGTGCGGCACACGCGTCGTACGCATCGACCCAGCGCAGCAGGCGGTCGAACTGGCCGACGGCAGCCGCGTCGGCTACGGCGCGCTGCTGCTTGCAACGGGTGCCGAGCCGAACCGGCTGACCGTGCCCGGCGCGGATCTGCCGCACGTGTGCATGCTGCGCTCGCGCGCCGACTGCGACGCGCTGATCGGCAAGCTGAAAACGGCGCGTCGCTGCGTCGTGGTCGGCGCGAGCTTCATCGGGCTCGAAGCGGCCGCCGCGCTGCGCACGCGCGGGCTCGACGTGCAGGTCGTCGCGCCCGATGCGCATCCGATGGCGCGCGTGCTCGGCGAAGCGCTCGGCAGCACGATCCAGGCACTGCACGAGTCGCACGGCGTCGTGTTCCATCTCGGTGCGACGCCCGCGCGGATCACGCCGGACAGCGTGACGCTGTCGACCGGCGACGTGCTGCCGGCCGATCTCGTGGTGGTCGGCATCGGCGTGCATCCGAACGTGGCCCTCGCGCAGGACGCGGGGCTGGCCGTCGACCGAGGCGTGACGGTCGACCGCTTCCTTCAGACGAGTGCGCCCGGCATCTACGCGGCCGGCGACATCGCGCGCTGGCCCGATCCGCTGACGGGCGAGCGGATTCGCGTCGAGCACTGGGTCGTCGCCGAGCGGCAGGGCATCGTCGCCGCGCACAACATGCTCGGGCAGCAGCGGCCGTTCGACGCGGTGCCGTTCTTCTGGAGCCAGCATTACGACCTGACGGTCAACTATGTCGGGCATGCAGAGCAATTCGATCGGGTCGAGATCGATGGCGACCTCGCCGCGCACGATTGCTCGATCGCGTACTGGCGCGGCAACACGCGGCTTGCGGTCGCGACGGTGGGCCGCGATCTCGACAGCCTGAAGGCGGAAGCAGCATTCGAGCAGCAGATTGCAGCCGCGTGACAGCGATGTGACGACATGATTCGAACCCGGAGGCGAGATGAATCCCGATGTGCGTGCCCGTTTCGAAACCGAGTTTGCGCCGCGTATCGCGGCGCGCGTGCTCGGCCTGTATCAGCCTGGCGAAGTGAGAGTGGACGTCGTGCCGCACGACGGGCAGGGCAGCCCGACCTGTGTCGACGTGATCGGCCTCACGTCGACGGTCGGCTTGCCGAACCGGCTGAACGCGCGGCTCGCGTGGCGTGACGATGCGATCGATGCGTTGCTGGCCGAGCCCGACCGCAGCCGCTTCGACCGCTATCTCGCGGCGCTGCCGGCCACGATCGAACGCTGGCAGATGGAGTTGCCGGTCGATTTCAGCACGCGCACCCAGCGCGATCGCGAGATCCTGATCGGCGATCTGGATTTCGATGCGTGAACGCGCCGTGCGATGCGCGCGGATGAGCCGGTTGCCGCTAGCGGTCGCGTGTCTTGATGATCACGCGGCCCTGGTCGATGCCGCCGCGCAGGGCTTCGTCGCACGTGAGCCATTCGGGTGTGACGAGCTCGGGCGCGGGCAGGTCGACCGGCGCGCCGTCGCGGAAGATCCGCACCTGCGCGACCCACGCGCCGTTCGCGTTGCGCGTCGCATCGACGCGAATCTCGTGATCCATGAAGGTGTCGGTGGCTTGCATCGGTCGGGGCCCTCCGTCGTGCGTGAACGCGGTGCGTCGATCGTAGCAGCATGGCGTGCGCCGTGCATCCGGAACGAAACGGAACCTGCGCGCGATTCGACGCACGTGTCGACGCGCGAGACGGGAGCGAACCTGTGGCCTTCGACCTGACGTTTTCCATCAAGGTGTTCGCGGCGCTGTTCGCGATCATGAACCCGATCGCGAACATTCCGGTGTTCCTGTCGCTGACCGAAGGCGCGGCGGACGGCGTGCGCCGCAAGGTCGCGCTGACGGCCGCGATCGGCGTGACGGTCGGCTGCATCGTGTCGGCGGTGGCAGGCGGCGCGATCCTGCATGTGTTCGGCCTGACGATCGACGATTTCCGCCTCGCGGGCGGGCTGCTGGTGCTGCTGATCGCGCTGTCGATGCTGCACGGCGCGCCGAGCCGGCAGCATTCGCCGGGCGACGACGAAGGCGCCGATCCGGCCGCGGCCGAGAGCGTCGCGATCTATCCGCTGACGATCCCGTTGCTCGTCGGCCCCGGCACGATCGCGACGATGATCGTGCTCGGGCATGGCGCGTTCTCGACCGGGCAGGAATTCGCGTTCGCGCTCGGGCTTGCCGCGTTTCTCGTGTTGCTGGCCGTCTCGCTGCTGTCGGCACCGCTGATCGGCCATTACCTGTCGCCGCGCGTGACGGCGGTGACGCAACGGCTGATGGGGATGATTCTCGCGGCGATCGCGATGCAGATGATCGTCGCGAGCCTGAAGGCCGCATTCGGGCTGCCGCACTGAGTGCCGCCCATCTCGAACCGGCCGCCTGATTTCATGGAGTCGTTGATGAATACGTTGATCGTGTTGTCCTATCCCGACCTCGCGGCCGCCCATCGCGCGCTCGCCGAACTCGATACGTTGCGCGACCGGCACGTCGTCGCGCTGTCGGGAGTGGCGATCGTCGAGTGCACGGCCGATGGACAGTTGCGCGCGCATGCGGTCGACCCCGATCGCACGCCGCCCGCGTCGCTGCTCGACAGCGTGGTCGAACATATCGAATCGTCGCTCGACGCATGGCGCGAGAAGCCGGTGGACGACGCACTGATCGACCGCGTCGCGCGCAAGGCGCGCCCCGGCACCGTGTCGCTCGGGCTGGCCGCGACGCAACTCGATATCTACGCGCTGAGCACGGCGCTCGCACCGTTCGGCGGAGACGTGATCGACACGACGCTGTCGATCGACGACGAACTGAAGCTCGTCGAAGCGATCTCGAAAGCGCGCGACGGCGGCAGTCAGGCCTCAACCGACTGACGGTTCGACGAAGCGGATAGAGCGCTCGATGGTCGGCAAGTCACGCGGCAGGGTCTGAATCGAACGCACGCTATCAAGCGGCCACTCTCGTCATCCGAGAATTCCGACATGCGAAAAATCAGATCGGAAAGTTTGACCGCATGGCGCGTCAACGTGCACAAAAGACGGGATCCGGGCGACTTCACGCTACATGATCGCCTTGAAGCGATGGCGTTCTTACCGATTGCCGCGCATTGAATCTGGCAATGCAGGTTACGTGGGCGGATAGATTTATTCGATGACCGGCGAATGCACGACATGCCTCTCCTATACTCACAGGGACGCTTTTCACGGGAGGACAGCCCATCCGCACGAGTGCATCGATCAAGCCATATCGTCGTGCGACCGACGGCCGGACCTCGCTACAATCCGCCGCGGTCCCGGCAGGCAAGCGCGCCGGGCCGCCTCACAAGGAGCCACGATGCCCTACGTCCTGATCGTCGAAGATGACGCCGACACGCGGACGATGCTCGCGGCGCTCGCGCGCACGCAGCAGCTTGCGTGCGACACGGCCGCGACGCTCGAGGAAGCGCGCACGCTCGTCACGACGCACCCCCCTGATCTCGTGCTGTGCGATCTCGTGCTGCCGGACGGCAACGGGATGGATCTGTTCGATGCGTTGCCGAAGCATTCGCACTGCGAAATGGTGCTGACCACCGGCCACGCAAGCCTCGAAACCGCGATCGACGCACTGCGGCGCGGCGCGACCGACTACCTGGTGAAGCCGCTCAACATGCAGCGGCTGAACAGCATCTTCGCGCGCGTGCCGCGCACCACCGCACTGCATGAAGAGATTGCCGAACTGCGTTCGGAGCTGCAGCGCCTCGGCCGTTTCGGCCGCATGCTCGGTAGCTCGCCCGCGATGCAGACCGTCTACGATGCGATCGGCCGGGTCGCGCGCACCGAGGCGTCGGTCCTGCTGACGGGCGAATCGGGCACCGGCAAGGAGCTCGCCGCGCAGACGGTGCACGACCTGAGCCTGCGCCGCCGCGGCCCGTTCCTCGCGGTGAACTGCGGCGCGATCGCCGCGAACCTCGTCGAGAGCGAGATGTTCGGTCACGACCGCGGCAGCTTCACCGGCGCGGAGCGCCAGCACAAGGGCTTCTTCGAACGCGCGGACGGCGGCACGCTGTTTCTCGACGAGATCACCGAGATGCCGCTCGAGTCACAGGTCAAGCTGCTGCGCGTGCTCGAGACCGGGCGCCTCACGCGGCTCGGCTCGACGCGCGAGATCGATGTCGACGTGCGCATCGTCGCGGCGACCAACCGCGATCCGGAAGCCGCGATGGCCGACGGCAAGCTGCGGCCCGACCTGTTCCACCGGATCAACGTGTTCCCGATCCCGCTGCCGTCGCTGCGCGAGCGCGGCGACGACATCCCGATGCTCGCCGACGCATTCCTGCAGCAGTTCAACGCCGAAAGCGGCCGGAACCTGCGCTTCGCACCGGCCGCGCGCGACGCGCTGAAGACCTATGCGTGGCCCGGCAACGTACGCGAGCTGCGCAACTTCGTGCAGCGCGCGAGCATCTTCTGCGACGCGGACGTGATCGATACGCTGCCGCCGCCGATCATGGACGAACTGTCGAACCTGGCCGATTCGCACGAGGATCGTGTGACCGTGCCGTTCGGCACGTCGCTCGAGGAAGCCGACCGCAAGCTGATCCTCGGCACGATCGCGCAATGCGGGGGCGTGAAGGCGCAGGCGGCCGAGGTGCTCGACGTCAGCCTGAAGACGATCTACAACCGGCTCGCGCAGCTCGAAGACGAAGTGGACAAGCCTGAATCCTGATGCCGCCGCGACCGACCCGCCGGCAGGAGTGTGATCGATGATCGACATTTCGCGGACCCGCGCCGGCAACTACGTCACGGCCGTGATGCTGGTTGCGATCGCCACCGTGCTGCAGGCGCTCGCGATCCGCTTCGGCGGCGTGAACCTGCCGCTCGTCCTCTACTATCCGCTGCTCGCGGGCGCCGCGTGGGCGACGTCGTTCCTGTTCGGGATGGCCTCGACGGTCGTCAGCGGCCTGCTCGTGTGGACGCTGTTCCTCTCGGATCCCGCGGCCTATACGCAGCCGCTGCCCGATCGGCTCGTGCGGCTCGGCACCTTCGTGCTGATCTGCGCGCTCGTCTGCGCGATCGCGTCGATGCTGCGCCACGCGCGCTTCACGAGCGATGCGGCGCTACGGCGTGAAGTGGCCGCGCGCCGGCGGCTCGAAGCCGTGCTGCAGGCGTTGCCGCATGGCGTGATCGCCACCGACACGAACGGGCGGCTCACTTACCTCAACGCCGCCGCGGCCGCGCTCGTCGGCTGCCGGCCCGACGATGCGATGGGCCGCGCCGCGCGCGACGTGCTGCGGATCGCCGATCGCGACGGCCGGCGCGTTCAATCGACACCGCTCGATCTCGCGCTCGGCGGCGAGGGTGTCACATCGGATCGCCACTGGCTGCAGGCGGAAGGGAGCGAGCCGGTGCCGATCGTCGAGGTGGCCGCGCCGCTCGGCGATGCGGACGGCAACGTCGACGGCGCCGTGCTGCTGCTGCGCGACGCCGGTGCCGACCGTTCGCGGGCCGATGCGTCGCGGTTGCAGCGCGCGGTCGTCGACGCGTCGCCCGACGCGATCGTCGGCATCGATGGCGACGGCCGCATCGTCAGCTGGAACCCGGCCGCGCAACGCATGTTCGGCTACGACGAAAGCCAGGCGCACGGGCGCATGTTCGAGTCGCTGGTGGCGATGCGCTGGCTGAAACGCAAGCCGCTCGTGCAGTCGTTCGACGACATGCACGCGGCGGTCGGGCCGATCGACCTGCTGTGCGTGCGGCGCGACGGCCGGCGCTTCCGGGCGACCGTGTCGGCGGGCCCGGTACGCGGCGACGTGCGTGCCTCCGTCGCGTTGTCGCTGACGCTGCGCGAAGCCGGCGCGCAGCGCCGCCGCGACCTGCGCGCGCAGCGGTCGCTGCAGGGCGCACGCGATGCGCGCGACCAGGCCGATACGTCGAACCGGCTGAAGGACGAACTGCTCGCGACGGTGTCGCACGAGCTGCGCACGCCGCTGAACGTGATCTACGGCTGGGTCGAGGTGCTGCGCAATTCGGGCGACAGCGCGCTGCAGCAGCAGGCGGTCGACGCGATCGACCGCAGCGCGCGCTCGCTCACGCGGATGGTCGGCGACATCCTCGACGCGTCGTCGCTCGCGACCGGCAAGCTGCAGCTCGACGCGCGGCCGGTGGACGTCGTGCGGCTGTTCTCCGATTCGGTCGGCGCGTTCCAGACGGCCGCGTCGTCGGCCGGCATCGTGCTCGAATTCGACTGTGCGGCGTCGACCTGCGTGGTGTCGGGCGATGCCGAGCGTTTGCGGCAGATGCTGTCGAACCTCGTGTCGAACGCGCTCAAGTTCACGCCGTCCGGCGGCAGCGTGACGGTCGGGCTCGCCCGCAACGATGCGCGGGTGGTGCTGACCGTGAGCGACACGGGGCAGGGCATCGTGCCGGCGTTCCTGCCGTACGTGTTCGACATGTTCCGCCGCGCGGAGGATTCGCCGGCGTCGTCGCGGCGCGGGCTTGGCCTCGGCCTGTCGATCGTGCGGCATATCGCCGAGCTGCACGGCGGCGGCGTGACGGTCGAGAGTGCGGGCCGCAATCGCGGCGCGACGTTTACGGTGACGCTGCCGGCCGGCTGGCAACCGGTCGGCGCGATGGCGTGGGGGAATGCGCACGTGGACGGCCATCGCGCCCCGTTGACGCTCGATACGCAACGCGTCCTGATCGTCGACGACGATCCGACGACGCGCGAGAGCCTCACCGCCGCGCTGACGACGTTCGGCGCGGCCGTCGCGATCGCGTCGACGGGGCGCGAAGCGCTCGCGGTGGCCGCCGACCTGCGGCCGACCGTCGTGCTGTCCGATCTCGCGATGCCCGACGGCGACGGCTTCTGGCTGCTCGACGCGTTGCGGCGCGCCGGCATGAACGGCGGCGGCGGGCCGCCCGCCATGCGGGTGCTCGCCGTGACCGCGCATGCGGGCCTGGCCGACGAACGCCGCGCGCTCGAGGCCGGGTTCGACGGCTATCTGTGCAAGCCGGTCGACGTGCGCGAACTGGCGGACAAGATCGTGCGCGTGACGAAGCAGGACGGCTGACGCGGCGGCCGTCCGTCATTGCCCTGTTGCGACGGCCCGTTTCGGTGATGCGGGGCCGGCCTCGACCGGCGGCCGGCAGGCTGCATCGCGCGCGGCATGCGATGCGCCATCACGTCCGCTTCGGCTGCGACACGCCTTCGAGCGTGTTCGCGACGTCGTCGCGCGCCGGGCCGGTCGAGCGCGTCGCGATGTCCGCGAGCGACAGCATCCCGACCAGCCGCTTGTCGTGATCGACGACCGGCAGGCGCCGCAACTGCGCATCGGCCATGTAATGCTGGATCTCGTCCAGCGAATCGTCCTCGAAACACCATTCGATCGGGCCCGACGCGACTTCCTGGATCCGCGTCTCCGGCGGCTTGCCGACCGAGATCGCGCGCACCGCGAGGTCGCGGTCCGTCACCATCCCCACCAGCCGGTTGTTGTCGCATACGGGGAGCGCGCCGATGTCGTAGCGCTCCATCAACTGCGCGGCATGGCGGATCGAATCGGTCGGCGCGATGCGCACGACGTCCTGCGACATGATTTCGTTGACGCGATGCATGACGACCTCCTGGCGGGTTGGATGGGGTGATTCCTCTGCGGATTCGGCAAACCGCATGCCGTGCGGCACGCTCGGCTCGTGATTCGCCGGCGCATTTGCGCGGGTTTTGATGCGGCCTTTCGTCATGCGTATCGCGTAATGCCGCCCGTCGCGCGGAACATGTCCTCGAGCGGCGGGGCGATAGGGCATTCCGAATGACGAATGGCGCGTGCGCCTGTGATCCCGCTGCTTCCGCGGCGGCGACGGATCGGTGCGTCGTTCGTGCATTGGCGCGTCATGGCCGGGCCGGGTCGCATCCTTCATGGCAACGCGCCCGCGGACGACGAAGACGCGAACGTTTCCGCAACGACCATGCCCGCGCTCGGCACGCGGCACGCGACTTGCCGTATCGACGGGGAACACGACGAAGATGACGACGACCACGTGCGGCGCGACCCGTGCCGGCTGCGCACACACCACACGGAGGCACGATGACGATTCCAAAACGGCGAGAGGGCGTGCGCTACGAGCTCAACGTTTGCGGTGGCGGGTTCGATTCGGTGAAGAGCCACTTCCAGGAATGGAAGAGCGAACCGCTGATCTACCGGCCCGAGCGCCGGATGTTCGAGGGCAAGGCGGACGTACGGCCGCTCGGGGAAGAGACGTTCGGCTCGACCGAGCCGGCGCGATTCGCGCTGCAGCGTGCGTGCGAGCCCACCGACACGTATGCGCTCGCGGCACGCGTGCGCGACGACGGCCGCGAGCTGTGGCTCGTGATGGCCGCGTACGACGCATAGCGGCGCGCAGGCAGGCATCGCGGCGAACGACGGTGGTCCCAAACGCGCGGCACACCGCGGGACGATGTGCTTGACGCGTGAACGGACGGCACGTGGATTGCGAATTGGCGGGGACCTGCCCAACCGATTCCGCGGCTGCCGCGGATGTCAGGAGGTGTTCGATGAAACCGATCCGCACGATCCGCACGGGCGCATGCCTGCTGGCCGCCGCGTGCGCGCTGGCTGCATGCACGCAACCTGGCCCCTACGGCGCGCGAGGCGCGCCGCCCGCGCCGCCGGGCGCCCACCCGCCGTCGCCGGGCACGACGATGCCCGACGCCAATACGCGTTACGAGACACGGCCGTCGCCGGGCAACACGTTGCCGCCGGGTGCGACCGGTGGCGACCCGGTCGACGTGCCGCCACCGGGCCCGAACGGCACGCCGGGCGACCCGACGCTGCCGGGCACGCCGCCGCCGACGCAGTACTGATACATCCCACAGCCGGCGCGACGCGGGACGGTGCGCGAAACGCGTGCCCAAAACTTGCCGACAGCTTGTAAAAAAGCGGCCCCGACGCGCTGCAAGACGGGGTACGAACCTGCGCGAGCCGCGACGCGGTGCGATCGCGCCCTCTGGCATGGAAGCTGCATCAATCCTGACCGAATACGAAACGAAACCCGTGAAACGTCAGGAGGACCATCGATGTCCGTCTCGCTTGCGCTGCAGATGCGACAGCATCTGGCACTTACGCCGAGGCTTCAGCAGTCGCTGCGGTTGCTGCAGTTGTCCTCGCTCGAATTTCAACAGGAATTGCGGCAGGCGCTCGATCAGAATCCGTTCCTCGAGGATGGCCAGGGAGACGAGGAGGCTGCCGCCGATGCCCCCGGCCAACCGGCGGAAGCCGCCGCGCCCGAAGCGGCCCCCCAGCCTGACGACGCTCGCCCGCAGGACGGCGAAGCCCCCGAAGTGCCGGAGGTGTCCGAGGTGTCGTTGACGGCCGCGCCCACGCCGCGCGGCACGAGCCGCCAGGGCGACGATGCGGGCGGCCAGTCGCCCGGCGAGTGGCTGGCCGCGGAGCCGTCGCTGAATCAGCAGCTGCACGATGCGTTGCGGCTCTATCCGTTGAACCGGCGTGACCGTGAAGCCGCGCGCCTCGTGATCGACGCGCTCGACGACGACGGCTACCTGCGCCAGGAACTGGCCGAACTGCTGGTCGCGGCCGACCCCGCGCTGCTGCTCTCCGAGCAGGATCTCGCGATCGCACTGCGGCTCGTGCAGATGCTCGACCGCCCGGGCCTGGCCGCGCGCTCGCTGTCCGAGTGTCTCGTGCTGCAACTCGACGCGATTCCGGCCGGCACGCCGGCGCTCGCGGAAGCGAAGGCAATCGCGCGCGAGCATCTCGAGCGTCTGGCCCGCCGCGAGACGGCCGAGATCCAGCGGCGGCTCGGCTGCGACGCGCCGACGCTGCAGGCGGCCTGCGCGCTGGTGCGCGGGCTCGATCCGCGCCCCGGCAATCATTACGGCAGCACGCGCGGCGACTACGTGGTGCCCGACGTGATCGTGCGCCAGGTGCGCGACGAGTGGATCGTGACGATCAACCCGGCCGTGCTGCCGCGCGCGCGGCTGCATGAACGCTATGCGACGCTGTTCGCGCAGTCGAGCGGTGAACGCGATTCGCCGCTCGGCCAGCAGCTGCAGGAAGCGCGCTGGCTGATCCGCAACGTGCAGAAGCGCTTCGAGACGATCCAGCGCGTCGGCGAATGCATCGTCGCGCGGCAGCGCGATTTCTTCCGCTACGGCGAGATCGCGATGAAGCCGCTCGTGTTGCGCGACATCGCCGAGGAACTCGACCTGCACGAATCGACCGTGTCGCGCGCGACGGGCAACAAGTACATGGCCACGCCGCACGGCACGTTCGAGTTCAAGCATTTCTTCCCGCGCAAGCTCGAGGCGGCCGGCAAGGGCGTGTGCTCGGCGGCGGCCGCGAAGGTGCTGATCCGCGACATGATCGCGGCCGAGCGGCACACCGATCCGCTGTCCGACGTCACGCTCGCGCAGAACCTCGCGGGCCGCGGCATCCTGCTCGCGCGTCGCACGGTGACGAAGTATCGCCAGGCGATGAAGATTCCGCCGGCTGACCTGCGCCGCCGCGACGCCGCATGACGGCGGCCCGGGCGAGCCTGTCGCGTGCACGTGCCGACCGTCGCGTCGACGCGTGCGCCCACGACAGGCGCGCAACCATGCCGGCAAAGTCTCAAGCCCGGCAGAGCGCGGCGGGCGCCGTGCTGTCGGCCGGGCGCGGCAACACGAAAATGCGGGACCTCATGCCGTCGGCGAAGCCGATGGCCAGGTCGATGAGCGAAAAGGAACGTGAAAAAATGGCGTCCACGCCGCGATGCGGCAAACCGGAGCACAAGCACGATGCGTGACCGGCGACGACGTGTATTGACCACTGCTGCCATCCAGGAGGTATCCATGCTGCGATACGCGGTCATCTTCTTCATCATCGCGATCGTCGCGGCCGTGTTCGGCTTCGGCGGGATCGCGGCCGGCGCGGCCGAGATCGCGAAGATCCTGTTCTACATCTTCGTCGTGATCTTCCTCGTCACGCTGCTGCTGGGCGTCGTGCGACGATGAGCGGCGCACCCATCCGGTCGCAGCGCATCGCGGAACTCGAGCATGCGCTCGCGATCGGCTTTCCGTCGGAATCGACCGTCGTCGTGCACGCGGACGACACGTCCGGGCGGCTGACGATCCAGGTCTCGTGGGTGCGTGTGCCGTCCGACGAGGACGCGCGCGAATGTCGTTGCACGGTCGACCTGCGGTTCGAGCCGGACGTGATCACGCGCTATGCGTCGCTCGGCGCGGCCGACCGGCTGCGCGTGCGCACGGTTCTGTGTGACCGCGCGCGGCGCGCGGTGGACGAGCGCAAGCCGCGCGTCGAGGAGGCGGTGATCGAATGCAACGTCGCGCTCGACGTGACGCGCGCCGAACTCGACGCGGCGCTGCGCGCGCCCTGACGCCGCTGCCGCTCGCAGGGCGGCGGCGCGGCGATCCGCGTGGCTGCTGCATCCCGAACGCGGCGAGCGCATGTCGATGTCGATGCTTCCCTCACACCCCTGCGGCGCCACCACCCGCGTGGCGGCCTGATTGCGTGGCAGCGCGCATCGTCGTGCACGCGTCAGCGCCGATGCTGCAGCCGGTGATACCAGTTCATCAGCGGCGTCGCGGTGATCCCGTGCGCGATCACCGATGCCGACACGACGGCCAGCACGGGGGCCGCGAGCGGACGCACCGCGGCGGAGGGCCCATGTTCGAGCGCGAACAGCAGATAGTAGAACGAGCCGATGCCGCGGATGCCGAACCATGCCATCAGCCGTCGCTGCGCATGCGTCGCGCGCGAACCGGTGAGCGTGACCAGCACCGCGAGCGGGCGCACGGCGACGAACAGCACGACGGCCAGCGAGGCCGCGCGCCACGTCAGCAGCGGGCCGGGCAGCGTCATGAGCACGCTGCCGATCATCGTCATCACGAGGGCTTCGGCGATCCGTTCGAGCTCGATCGTGAAGCCGAGCACCGATTCGGCCATGAACGCGTGCGCTTTGTCCGGATGCTTCTCGGTGGCGACGACGTCGGACGAATCGATCTGGCCGATCACGTCGCGCGGCGCGCGATCGCCGCTCGCGCGGTGCTCGACCCGGCGCATCGCGACCCCGGCCGCGAACGTCGCGATGAACCCGAATGCATGCGCGAACTGCGCGGCGCCGAACGACAGCACGATCAGCGCGAGCGCGAAGAAGCCTTCGAGGCCGAGCGCCTGCGCGTGGCGCGTGCGCAGCCAGCCGATCGTCTTCGTCGTGATCCAGCCGAGGCCGCCGCCGATCGCGGCCCCACCGGCGATGCCCCACAGCGCGGTGAGCGCGAACGCGCCCGACAGCGGCGGCAGCCCGTGCGTCGTGCCGGGTGCGCCGCACAGCGCGAGCCCGGCCAGCGCGAACGGCAGTGCGATCCCGTCGTTCAGGCCGCCTTCGCCCGACAGCGCGAAGCGTACGAGATCTCGATCGCCCGGGTCGTGCACCTGCACGTCGTGCGCGAGCACCGGGTCGGTCGGCGCGAGGATCGCCGCGAGCAGCAGCGCGGGGCCCCAGTCGAGCCCGAGGGCGAGCATCGCGCACGCGGCCAGCAGCGGCACGGTGAGGCCCATCGCGAGCAGGCCGAGGCGGCACGGCACGTGCCACAGCCGGTCGGTGAGCGGCACGCGCAGCCGCAGCCCGATCGCAAACAGCGAGACGAGCAGCGCGATCTCGACGATTTCACGCAGCAGCCGTGCATCGCGTTCGAGATCGAGATCCAGCAGGCCGGCGCCGGCCGGGCCGAGCACGACGCCGAGCACGAGATAGATCATCGCGGTGCTGACGGGCAGGTGGCGCAGCGCGGACGTCGCGACGCCCATGCCCATCAGCACCGCGCCGACGATCAGGTACCAGAGCGTCTCGTGCATGTGTGCCGTGGCAGGCCGATCAGGTGGTCGCGCGCCGTCAGGGCTTGCGGCCGAACGCCTCGCGCAGCTTCCGCTTCGCGCGTTCGAGCGTGGCGCGGCGCGTTTTCGGCAGGTTGCGGCCCGCGCGGTTCACGTAGAAGTTCAGCATCGACATCGCCGACTGGAATGGCGACCCGTGGCGGCGGCGGCTGTGTTCGGCCGAATGCTTCAGCGACGCGGCGATCGCGACCGGGTCGTCGGACTTGAAAATATTGGGTTCGATGTCGAGCGCATCGCTTTTTTGCGTGACGTCGGCGGACCAGCGCTTGCGGTGGTGCGGGTCGGTGCCGCGGGCGCGGCCCGGGCGTCGCGTCAGGTGCTTGCCATGCGCGTGGGTAGCGGTAGCGGAAGGCATTAAGTCGGCTCCATTGGGGTGACAGGGACGTAGGTGACGGGTTGGCGACGCAAACCGCGTGCCGCGCGGCGCGCGTGATCCGTACGACGAACCCGTGCCGGACGCGGCACGGGTGTTGCTGCACAAGACGGGCTGGACGTGCCATCCCGCCAACACGCAGGAGGACATCATGCAATCGCATTCCCGGATCTGGCTGGAAAACGACGAGATCGACAACGATGCCGATGGCGACATGATCGACGCCGACGATCTCGATACGACGGTCCATGTCGACGTCTCGACGGGCAGGATCATGTTTCAGGCGGCGTGGGCGGAGGCGGCCGACCCGCCGCCCGAGACCGCGCGGCATTCGGTCGTGCTCGTGCTCGACTGCGACACGATGGAGCGCTATGCGGATCTCGACGAAAGCACGCGGATACGCGTGCACGCGATCCTGCACGCCACGGTGGATGACCTGCTCGAGCGCCTGCCCGACGAACACGTGACGCTGACGATCGAGCTGACCGATGCGATGCTCGACGCCGCGCGCCGGCTGCAGTAGCCGCACGGATCGGCTTTCCGATACTCGAGATTGGCGCGCGCGAACGGGCTGGCAGGCACGCCGCTTGCTGCGCGACCGGCATGGCACGACACGTGCCGCCACGCGGACGGAGGGGCTCATGAGCGGAAAGTTGAGGCATTGCAAGGTAGCCATGCTCGCGGTCGGGGACACACCGATCGATCGCTTTTCGGCGCGGGGCGCCTGAGACGATGGCCGCCGATTCCGCCCGCCGCGTGACGCTGGTCGACGAGCCGCCCGTGTTCGACGGGGCGGCGCTGCAGTTGCGTTTCGTCGTCGATGTCGATGGCGAGCTGCAAACCTGCGCCATCACGGTCGAAGCGCTGGAAGATCATTTCGGCGCACGCTCCGCGCTGGAGGCCGACTTGCGCGATGCGTTCGAACAGGGCCGCGCGCGCATCGCAGCCGCCTGCGCCGACGTGCTGGGCGACAGCAGCGGCGGCGGCAACGGTGACGGTAACGGTAACGGCGGCGTGGTGCTGCACAGCGGCTATTTCCGTGCGCCGGCCGGTCGTGCGCGAGCGGGCCTGTTCCGGTCGCGGCGATCCTGACCCGGCTGTGGTTCCCCCCGCGTGTCGTACACCGGTTTGCCTCCCGCCGATTTGTCTCCCGCATTACACGCCGTTGAAAACTTTGCACCGCGCACGGGCCGCCGTGTGGTGCCACATCGTGCCGCGCGCAAGCGGCACGGATAACGAGGGCGCCACGCAACCCGGCATGGTCCCTGCATGCATTGCTGCTCGCCGGCGCGCATCTCGCGCAGCCGCCAACGGGGAACGAGCATGCTGACCGCCCATGAATTCGCCACGCTGCTCCTGGTGCATCGCGCACCGGAGCAGATCCAGATTGACCGCGAGGATGTCCTTGCGCTGGTCGAACAGCACCTGATCGTGATGCAGCACGACGACGCGTCCGGCGAGCGCCGGCCCGCGTTGACGGCCGACGGCCTGTCGGTCGTGCAGTGCGTGCAGCGCAACGACGCGCGAGAGCCCGATGTCACCGACGCGTGACGGGTGGATGCGGGGTTTCCGGTGAGCGGCTAGCTGCGGATTGCCGGCGGGCGCGTTGTCGTGAGGCTTGCTTTATTGTCCGGCCGGTCGTTCAGGGCGGTATCGATCAACGATCGCGGCATCCGTGGAGTCGCCGTCGCGAAAGGCCGAGAATACTGCTTCGACGATCGCGGGCCAGATACCCGGCTGCTGCAAGACGGGCATTTCCTTCGGCCCAGCCAATGCGCAAAACCGATTATGGAAGCTCGTTTCGGGCGTAAATCGATTTTGGATGTACAAAAACGATTACACGCAGGCTGTCTTGCACAAATTTGATTTTCCCTGGCAACTGGGGGTACGAGCAAATGCGCGATGCTCGTGACTAAAGACAAACGCCACGACTTCCCGGAATTTCATCGGCGGAAACGAGCGTGCGCTGGACGATCACGATTCGCTCGTTGGACGCGTAGCCACCAGCACGGCAACCGGTAGCGCGGCCAGCCAGTCACCGAGCTTGATCAACCCTCCCGGCACGTCGACCGCATCCCCCGCCTCCAGTCCATCCATCCACGGCCCGTCGATATCGCGCGGCAGCACGACCGCCGTATCGCCCCATTGCGCGGGCTCCACGCGCGGCAATTCCGGCGCTTCGCCGAGCAATCGACCCGCGAGCCGCGTCGCGACCACCACCACGGTGGCCTCGTCGCTGCAGCGCGCGAACGCCACCGCATGACGCCCGAGCGGGCCGCGTACGCGCAGCGGCACGTACGCGCCGTCCGCGAACGTCGCCGGCCATCGCGCGCGCAGCGCCAGCATGCGCTCGACCAGCGCCCGCTTCACGCGCGCATCGGGCCACGTCGCCAGATACGACGCGACCGGCCCGTCGACCCGCTCGGCCGCGAGCGCGGCGAACGGCACGTCGCGGCGGTTGTCCGGATCGACGAGCGAGTGATCCCATGCTTCAGATCCTTGATACAGGTCGGGCACGCCGGGCGATGCCATTCGCAGCATGGCCTGCGTCAGGCTGTTGACGACGCCGGCCGGCGCGATCCGCGCGACGAACGCATGGAGCCGATGGACGAAGTCGCCGGCGCCACGCGGCCGCAGGATCGCGCGGACGAACGCTTCGCAATCGCGCTCGTAGCGCATGTCGGGCGCGAGCCAGTCGGTGTGACGCTTCGCCTCGCGCAGCGCTTTCGTCTGCCACTGCACGACGCGTTCGGTGAGCGCCGTGAGCCCCGCCGCGTCGTCGGGCGCGAGTTCGGGCGGCCAGCAGCCGACGAGCGTCTGGTACAGCATCGCCTCGGCGGCCGGCCCCGGCGCCCATGCGAGGTCGCGATGCGCGCCGCCGCGATGCGGCCGGTTGAGCGCGGACCAGTCGAGCGATACCGCGCGCCACGCGTCGGGCATTTCGCTGAGCACGGCGAGCCGCGCACGCGCGTCTTCGCCGCGCTTGTGGTCGTGCGTGGCGGTGGCGACGAGCCCGTGCGGCACGGTGCGCGCGCGGCGCCGGTTGCGCGCATGGAACGCGCCGCGCGACAGGCTGAAGTCGCCCGCGTCGGCACCGACTTCATTGCGCGACAAGAGCCGGCCGTAACGATAGTGAGCCGTATCCTCGACACCCTTCGCGGCCAGCGGCGCGGTGAGCTGCGCGAACGCGACGCGCGCCGCGTGCAGCGCGGCGGCATCCGCGCGCGGCACGCGTGCGACCGGCAACCCGAGCCAGGTGGCGACGTGATCGAGTGCGAACCGGTCGGCAGGATCGACGGCCTCGACCGCCCGTTCGTACGCTTGCGCGAGTACGCGACGGTCGGCGTCGGCGGGTTCTTCGTCCTGCACCGGATACATCCGGTACACGGGCAACTGCACCGCGAGTTCCCCCAGTACGCGCCGAATCGCGATCCGGCTCACGTCGCGCGTCGCGGGTGCCGCACGTGCCACGCCGTGCAACGCCCGCGCGGCGCGCGCATGCTCGACGGCGAGCTGGCGCATCAGCACGCGCCGCTTGCCGTCGAGCGCTTCCTGCGCGAACGTGCGCGACGAACCCGACACGTGCGCCCAGTGCGCGGCGAGCGGCGCGGCGCCGGCGGGATCGTGCAGCAGCGCGCCGACATCGTTCATGAAGTCGTAGCCGGTCGTGCCGTCGACAGCCCAGTCGGCGCGCAGCGATTCGCCGGGCGCGAGGATCTTCTCGACGACGATGTACGGCCGCGCGTCGCGTTGCGCGGCCAGCCGCTGATGCAGCCGCCGGCCATACGCGCGCGGATCGGCGAGGCCGTCGACGTGATCGACGCGCAGGCCGTCGATGTAGCCGGCCGCATGAAGCCGCAGCGGCAGCGCATGGACGGCATCGAACACCGCATCGTCGTCGACGCGGGCGGCCGCGAGCGTCGCGATGTCGAAGAAGCGCCGCCAGTTCAGCTCGTCGGCGGCCGTGCGCCACCACGCGAGCCGGTAGTGCTGGCGTTCGAGCACCTGGTGCAGGCAGGCACGCGAGCGCGCGCGGCGCGGATCGGCGCCGCGCAGCACCGCGTCGAGCGCATGCGGGCCGTGCGCGGCAGCGTGATCGCGCAGCGCCGCATGCGCGGCGGCCAGTCGCGTGCTGTCGCGCGGCGGCGCGGCGTCGAAGCGTTCGGCGAGCGCGTTCAGGTCCGCGCGGTTCGCGAGGCGCAGGAGTTCCGCGTAGGTGGCGGCGGCCACCGGCAGCCGTCGCCCGGGGCACGACACGAAGAAGCGCCCGGTGGCCGGATCGGCGTCGAGCGTAATGTCGCCGGCCGCGAGCGCTTCGCCATACGGCGTGCCGAGGCAGGGCAGCAGCACCTTGCCGTCGAGCGCCGCGTCCGGCGGATGCCAGTCGATGTCGAAGTGGTGCGCGTACGGGCTCGCGGGGCCCCATTCGAGCACGTCGTTCCACCAGCCGTTCGACGAACCGCCGACGCCCATGTGGTTCGGCACGATGTCGACGATCACGCCCAGCCGGTGCGCGCGCAACGCATCGACGAGCCGGACGAAACCGGCTTCGCCGCCGAGCTCGGGGTTGAGCGTGCCGTAATCGACGGTGTCGTAGCCGTGCCGCGAACCGGGTTCGGCCGTCGCGACCGGCGACAGGTACAGGTGGCTCACACCGAGCCGCGCGAAATAGCCGGCGTGCGCGGCCGCGTCGTCGAACGTGAAGCCCGCATGCAGCTGCAGTCGCAGCGTCGCGCGTGGCGTCATGGGCCGGGCTCCCGCGAACCGCGTGCGCGCACCACGGCCGCGATGCGGTCGCGCACGTCGGCGTCGAACAGCGTGTCGATCGGGCGTGGCAGGCGCTGCCGCCAGTTCGGGTGCCCGCAGGGCGGCCCCGGCAGGTTCGGCTGCGTGTCCAGCGCCAGCAGGTCCTCGAGCGGCAGGATCGCGAGCGGCGACGGGCTGCGCGCGACGTACGCGAGTATCTCGGCGACCGGCGGCGCATCAGCCGGCGGGGCGGTGTCACCGGCCGGCGCGCAGCCTGCTTCCTGCAACGCTCGCCACAGCGCCGCGCGTTCGGTGGCGCGTGCAGCATGCGCGGCGACGACGTCGGGGTCGACGGCGGGCGGCGGGGGGGCGGGGCCGGCTTCCGGGGGCGGCGTGGTGTCCGCGGTGTCGGGCGGGGCGGCGGCGCCGGGCACGGTCGTGTGCCGATCATCCGCGCTCGCTTCATCCGGCGGTGTGGGCGGCGCTGCGTCGCGCGCCTCCGCGTCGTCGGACTGCTGCGCCGCCTCGGCCGCGATCCGCCGCCAGGCCAGATCGACCCCGCGCCACCAGCCGGCCACGGTCGGCAGATCGTGCGTCGACGGCATCGCGATCGCGTCGCGATCCCATGCCGACGGCGGCCGGAAGGCGCCGCCGGCGTCGCGCTCGAACCACAGCACGCGCATCCCGGCGATGCCCTGCGCGCCGAGCCGTTCGCGGAAGCCGGGCGGCACCGTGCCGAGATCCTCGCCGATCGCGAGCGCGCGATAACGGGCCGCCTCGAGCGCGACGAGCCGCACGAGATCGTCGACCGGATAGCGCAGGTACGCGCCGTCGCGCGGCGAGCCGCCGTCCGGCACGATCCACATCCGCGCGAAGCCGAGCACGTGATCGATGCGGATGCCGCCCGCATGGGCGAACGCCGCGCGCAACAGCTCGACGAACGGCACGAAGCCTTCCGCCCGCAGCGCGGCGGGCGTCCAGGTCGTCACGCCCCACGCCTGGCCGGCCGCATTGAACAGGTCGGGCGGCGCCCCGAGCGACACGCCGCGCAGCAGCGTCGCGCCGTGCGCCCACGCGTCGCTGCCCGCGCGATCGGAGCCGACCGCGAGATCGGCGATCAGCCCGGTGGCCATGCCCGCGCCGCGTGCCGCGTGCTGCGCGTCGCCGAGCGCGCGCGACGCGCACCATTGCAGGTACGTGTGGAACGCGACCGTGTCGGCATGGGCGTGCGCGAACGCATCGACTTCAGCCGATCCCGGTTCGCGCCACGGCGCCGGCCATTTCCGCCAGTCAAAGCCCGCCCCGTGCTCGAGGCAGAACGCCTGCAATGCGTCGAAGCGCGCGTGCGCCTCGAGCGCCGCACCGCCCGCGGCGCGAAACCGCTGGAAGGTGTCACGCGACGGGTCGTCGCTGGTGCGCCATGCGTCGAAGCACGCGCGCAGGCGCCGCAGTTTAAGCGGCAGCACGTGCGGCCAGTCGATCAGTGGTGCGTCGGCCGCGGCGCCGGTTGCGTGAGGCACGGCCGCGGCGCCCGGCACCGCGTCGCAGTCGAGATACGCGACGTTGTGCCAGCGCCGCGACGACGGCGAATACGGGCTGTCGTGCGCGGGCAGCGCCGGAAAGCCGGCGTGGGTCGGGCTGATCGCCACCGCCTGCGCGCCGTGCCGCGCCGCATGCGCGGCCAGCCGCGCGAGCGCGGTGTAGTCGCCCGCGCCGTCGTCGCCGGCGCGGCGCAGGCTGTAGAGCTGCGCCGCGATGCCCCAGCGGCCGCCCGCATCCGCCGCGCGCGGATCGACCGGTTGCGGGCGCGGCGGCGCGATCGTGAGCCCGATGCGCTGGTCGCCGACGTCGAGCGCGTGATAGCCGGGGATCGCGAGCGGCGGCAGCGTGCCGTGTTCGCCTTCGCCGCCGACGCGCCCGTCGACATGCCCGCCCGCTTCGAGCGTGATCCGGAAGCGCGCGCCGGGCGGCGCGATCGCGGCCGGCAGGGTCGGCGGCAGGCCCGCGTCGCCGGTGACGATGCGCGGGGGCGCCGCGTTCGCGTCGGCGAGCGCGTCGGCGCTTTCCACCCGCTGGGCCGCCGTGCCGCACGGCCAGCCGAGCGCGTCGACGAGCCTGACGAGGGCGTCATCGTCCACCCGCCGCGCGATGCCGCCCGCATCGGTCCAGTCGGTTTCCAGGCCGGCCGTGCGCGCGAGTTCGGTGATCGACACGTCGGCCGTCATGATCGGCCCTGCCCGTTCATGCGGTGCTGCCGCGCATCGTGGTTGACCTCGCCGTCGCGCCACGCGATGCACGCGCGGGGCGGCAGCCGCAGGTCGCGCAACCGGTCGCGTGCGCGCGGCGGCGTCTCGAACACGATCTTGCCGACCGGCAGCGCGGGCAGCACCGCGTCGCGCGAGCCGAGGTTCAACGCGATCGTCAGCGTGCTGCCGTCGCCGAGGCGCCAGCGCGCCGCAAGCGCCTGCGGGTCGCCGTCGCCCGCGAGCAGGTCGACGCCGAGTGCGCGCGCGCCGGGCAGGTTCGGCGTCACGAGCGCCGCACGCACGGTCAGTGCGCTGCGGTAGAAGCGCCGCCAGGCGTCGGTGTCGGGCGTGGTTTCGTCGCTGCTGCCGTGCAGCGTCGAACGCACGAACGTCGCGATGTCGTTCGGATCGGGAATCGCGTCGCGATGCGCGGCGTCGGCGAATGCCGGAAAGGCCGCGAATTCGCGGCGCCGGCCCTCGCGCACCGCGTCGGCGAGCGCGCCGCGATAGTCGGTGAAGAACTGGAACGGCTGGGTGCTGCCGTCTTCCTCGCCCATGAACAGCAGCGGGATCGACGGCGCGAGCAGCAGCAGCGCGGTCGCCGCGCGCAACGCGTCTTCGTTCGCGAGCGTGCGCAGCCGTTCGCCGAATGCGCGGTTGCCGACCTGGTCGTGGTTCTGCAGGAACGCGACGAACGCGGTCGGCGGCAGATGCGCGCTCGGCTCGCCGCGCGGGGCGCCGTCGTGCAGCGGCGATGGTTCGCCCTGGTATGCGAAGCCTTCGCCGAGCGTGCGCGCGAGATGGCGCAGCGGCGCGTCGGCGTACGCGCGGTAGTAGCCGTCGCGCTCGCCGGTCAGCAGCACGTGCGCGCTGTTGTGGAAATCGTCGTTCCATTGCGCGTCGAAACCGCCGGGCCCGAGCAGGCTCGCCGCATTGCGCTCGTTCTCGAGCACGAGGTGCACATGGCGCGTGTCGCCCGCGTACGCGCGCACGCGGCGCGCGAGTTCGCGCAGCCACGCGTCGTCGTCGATCGCGTGCGCGGCATCGATGCGCAGCCCGTCGAAACGGAATTCGTGGAGCCAGTACAGCGCGTTCTCGATGAAGAACGCGCTCGTCTGCTCCCGCGAAAAGTCGATCGCCGGCCCCCACGCGGTCTGACGGTCCGCGCGGAAGAACGCGGGCGCGTAGCGCGGCAGCAGGTTGCCTTGCGGGCCGAAGTGGTTGTAGACGACGTCGAGAAACACCTGCAGCCCGAGCCCGTGCGCGGCATCGACCAGCGCCTTCAGTTCCTCGGGCCGTCCGTACGACGGATCGGGCGCGAACGGCAGCACGCCGTCGTAACCCCAGTTGCGCGCGCCGGGAAACGTGTTGACGGGCATCAGCTCGATGGCGGTCACGCCGAGCGCGGCGATGTCCGGCAGCCGCCGCTCGACGCTCGCGTGGCCGCCGAATGCGCCGATGTGCAGTTCGTACAGCACCGTTTCGTGCCACGGGCGGCCGCGCCACGCGTCGTGGCGCCAGCGGTACGCAGCGGGATCGACGACCTGGCTCGGGCCATCCACGCCGCCGGGCTGGAAGCGCGACGCGGGATCGGGCACTGCGAGATCGCCGTCGAGCCGGTAGCGATACAGCGTACCGGGGCCGCACGGCACGACGGCCTCGAACCAGCCTTCGCCCACCGCGGTCATCGGGACGGCGGGCCGGTTTTCGCCTTCGATCTCGACGGCGGCCGTGCGGCTCGCGGGCGCCCACAGCCGGAAGCGCGTGCGGTCGGCCTCGACGCAGGTCGCGCCGAACGACGTGTCGAACGCGTGCGAACCCGATGGACGGGCGGGGCGTGATCTCATGTCGGGTCTCCCGGAGACAGGTCGGTCGGCACGGCGGCCACCGCGATCGCGGCCGCGTGCGCGGCGACGTCGAGGCCGTCGGCCGGCCACGAGCGCGGGCCGGCGTCCGGCGTGGCCGTGTCGACCAGCACGCGATAGTCGAGCGCCGGCGCGGGCGGCGCGAACACGACCGTCTCGGACGACGCGTTCAGCATCACGAGCAGCGCCTCGGTGCGGCCGGTGCGGCCCGTGCCGACGCGGCGCATCGTCAGCGCGCGGCGCTCGTGGTCCTGCCACGCGGGCACGGTCATCGCGTCGCCGTGCTCGTCGAACCAGCCGATCTCGGCCATGCCCGGCGCCGCTTCGCGGTCGCCCGACGGATAGCGCGGCGCGGACATCACCGGATACATGCGCCGCAGCGCGGCAAGCCGCGACACGAAGCGCATCAGCGTCACCGCTTCGTCGCCGCGCGCCAGCTCCCAGTCGAGCCACGACAGCTCGTTGTCCTGGCAGTACGCGTTGTTGTTGCCGTGCTGCGTGCGGCCGAACTCGTCGCCGGCCACCAGCATCGGCGTGCCGAGCGCGGTAAACAGCGTCGCGAGCATCGAGCGCGCGACCCGCGCACGTACCGCGCGGATCGCCGGGTCGTCGGTCGGCCCCTCGACGCCCCAGTTCGCGGTGCAGTTGTCGTCGCGGCCGTCGCGGTTGTCCTCACCGTTCGCGTCGTTGTGTTTCGTCGAATACGACACGAGATCGGCGAGCGTGAAGCCGTCGTGCGCGGTGACGAAGTTGACCGACGCCCACGTATGGCGCCGCTGGTGGTTGAACAGGTCGGCCGACCCCGCGAGCCGCGCGGCGAGCTCCGGCCGCTGGCCCGGGTCGCCGCGCCAGAAGCGCCGCACCGTGTCGCGGAAGCGGTCGTTCCATTCGGCGAAACCGGGCGGGTGGCGGCCCAACTGGTAGCCGCCGGGGCCGAGATCCCACGGCTCGGTGATCAGCTTGCGCTGCGCGAGCACCGGATCCTGCCGCAGCGCGTCGAAGAACCCCGCGCCCGGATCGAAGCCGTGTTCCTCGCGGCCGAGCGTCACGCCGAGGTCGAAACGGAAGCCGTCGATGTTGAACGCGGTGGCCCAGTAGCGCAGCGAATCCATCACCATCTGCACGACGCGCGGATGCGACAGGTTCAGCGTGTTGCCGCAGCCGGTCTCGTCGACATGAAAGCGGCGGTCGTCCGGCCTCAGCCGGTAGTAGCTCGCGTTGTCGAGGCCGCGCCACGACAGCGTCGGGCCGAGCTCGTTGCCCTCGCAGGTATGGTTGTAGACGACGTCGAGCACGACCTCGATGCCGGCCGCATGCAGCTGGCGGATCGCGATGCGCATCTCGTCGAGCCGCCGCGTCGCGAGATACGCGGGCTCCGGCGCGAAGAACGCGGCCGTGTCGTAGCCCCAGTAGTTGCGCAGCCCGCGGTTCACGAGCGCGCGCTGCTGCAGGAACGCATGGACGGGCAGCAGCTCGACCGTCGTCACGCCGATCGACAGCAGGTGATCGATGAACGCCGGATGCGCGAACGCCGCGAACGTGCCGCGCTCGGGCGGCCGCAACCCGGCACGCCGCATCGACGCGCCGCGCACGTGGGTCTCGTAGATCACCGTGTTGCGCCACGACACGCGCGGGCGCCGGTCGGTGCTCCAGTCGAACGCCTCGTCGACCACCACGCACTTCGGCATCGCGGGCGCCGAGTCGCGCCGGTCCATCGACAGGTCCGCGCGGTTCGAATGCAGGCGATAGCCGAACAGCGCGTCCGACCAGCGGAACTGGCCGACCAGCTTGCGCGCATACGGGTCGAGCAGCAGCTTGGTCGGGTTGAAGCGATGGCCGTGCTGCGGCTGGTACGGGCCGTCCGCGCGAAACCCGTACACGGTGCCCGGATGCGCGTTGGGCAGGTAGCCGTGCCAGATCTCGTCGGTGCATTCGGGCAGGTCGAGGCGCGCCAGCTCCTTGCGGCCGGTCGGATCGAACACGCACAGCTGGATGCGGTGCGCGTGCGCGGAAAACACCGCGAAGTTGGTCCCGAGGCCGTCCCAGGTCGCGCCGAGCGGATAGCTGCGGCCGGATTCGAGACGGGCGGGCAGGGCGGTCGGCATGGGGCGGATCTCCGTGTCCAGGGTGCGGGAAATCAGGCAGGGCGCAGCCATAGCGTCGCGAGCGGCGGCAGGCGCAGGGTGGCCGACCACGCCTCGCCGTGCGCGGGCACGGCTTCGGCCCACACGGCGCCGTCGTTGCCGGCGTTGGTGCCGCCGTACGGCGCGGCATCGGTGTTCATCAGTTCGCGCCACTGTCCGGGCGCGGGCAGGCCGACGCGATAGCTCGCGCGCGGCACCGGCGTGAAGTTGCAGACGGCGACCACCCGATGCCCGGCGTCGTCGCGGCGCGCGAACGCGAACACGCTGTTGTCGCGGTCGTCGCCGATCAGCCAGGAGAAGCCGGCCGCGTGGCAGTCGAGCGCATGCAGCGCCGGCTCGGCCGCGTACGTGCGGTTCAGGTCGCGCACGAGCCGCTGCACGCCGCGATGCGCGGGCGCATCGAGCAGGTCCCAGTGCGGCGTCGCGTCGTGCGCGAACTCAGCCCATTGCGCGAATTCGCTGCCCATGAACAGCAGCTTCTTGCCGGGGTGCGCCCACATGAAGCCGAAGTACGCGCGCAGCGTCGCGAGCCGCTGCCACGCGTCGCCCGGCATCTTCGCGACGAGCGAGCCCTTGCCGTGCACGACCTCGTCGTGCGACAGCGGCAGCACGAAGCGCTCGGAGAACGCGTACACGAGCCCGAACGTCATCCGGTCGTGGTGATAGCGGCGATGCACCGGGTCCTCGCGCAGATACGCGAGCGTGTCGTGCATCCAGCCCATGTTCCACTTGAAGTCGAAGCCGAGCCCGCCGTCGCCGGTCGGCGCGGTGACGCCCGGCCACGCGGTCGATTCCTCCGCGACGGTGACGACGCCGGCCGGCGCGGCCGCCCCGTGCAGCGTGTCGTTCAGCATGCGCAGGAACGCGACCGATTCGAGGTTCTCGCGGCCGCCGTGCACGTTCGGCACCCATTCGCCTTCCGCGCGCGAATAGTCGCGGTACAGCATCGACGCGACCGCGTCGACGCGGATGCCGTCGACGTGATACCGGCGCGCCCACGCGAGCGCCGAGGCGGCGAGGAACGCGCCGACTTCCGTGCGCCCGACGTTGAACACGCAGGTGTGCCAGTCGGGATGCAGCCCTTCGCGCGGGTCGGCGTGCTCGTACAGCGCGGTGCCGTCGAACTGCGCGAGGCCATGCGGATCGTCGGGGAAGTGCGCGGGCACCCAGTCGACGAGCACGCCGATGCCGGCCGCGTGCGCGCGGTCGACGAAGCGCGCGAAGCCGTCGACCGGCCCGAAGCGCGCGGACGGCGCGAACTGCGCGAGCGGCTGGTAGCCCCACGAGCCGCCGAACGGGTATTCGGCGATCGGCATGAACTCGACGTGCGTGAAGCCCATCCCCTTCACGTACGGAATCAGCCGCTCGGCGAGTTCGTCCCAGGTCGCGCTGCGGTTCATCTCCTCGGGCACGCGTTGCCACGATTCCGCATGCACCTCGTAGATCGACCACGGCACGCGGTAGCGGTCGGTGTGCGGCCGCGCGTGCATCCAGCCGTCGTCGTGCCACGCGAACGCGTCGAGCGCCGCAACGTCGGCGACGACCGACGCCGTGCGCGGCGGCGCCTCGGTCGCGCGCGCACAGGGATCGGCCTTGTGCGGCAGCACGCGCCCGTCGGCCGCGCGCACCTCGTATTTGTAGCACTCGCCCGCGCCGATGCCCGGCACGAACAGCTCCCACACGCCCGACGGCCGCCGCAGCCGCATCGGATGGCGGCGGCCGTCCCAGCCGTTGAAATCGCCGACCACCGACACGCGCTGCGCGTTCGGCGCCCAGACGGCGAAGCGCACGCCGTCGGTGTCGTCGATGCGCGCCGGCGCCGCGCCGAGGCAGTCAAGCACCGCGGCCGGGTCGCCGGCGGAGAAGCGGGCGAGCACGGCGTCGTCGAGCAGCGTGCCGAACGCATACGCGTCGTCGATCACCTGTCGCGCGTCGGGCCAGTCGATCGCGAGCAGATAGTGGGGCGCGCCGCCGTCGCGCGGGATCGTCCCCGCGAAGCAGCCGGCGCGATCGACGCACGCGAGCGCGCCGAGGTCGTCGCCTTCCGGCGACAGCGCATGCACGCTTTTCGCGCCGGGCAACAGTGCGCGCACGACGACCTCGCCGGCCTGCCCGTGCGGGCCGAGGCAGGCGAACGGATCGGGATGACGGCCGGCGAGCAGCGCATCGATGTCGGATCGTTCGAACAGCGTTTCAGTCATTGCGTGCCTCCGTCGTCGGATGCGCCGCCGTCGCCGAGCAGCCGTTCGACCAGCGCGGCGAGCCCGCCGACCGGCACGCTCAGCCAGTCGGGCCGGTTCGCGGCTTCGTAGCACAGCTCGTACGACGCCTTGTCGATCAGGAACAGCGCGAGCAGGCGATCGGCGTAGCGCGGGTCGACGAAACGCGCGGGGGCCTGCTCGGCGGCCATGCGATAGCAGTCGACGAAGCGGTCGGCGGCGGCCTGCCCGAAGCGGTCGAACAACGCACGCTTGCGGCCGGCCGCCTGCGGCGGCGCCTTCTCGATCGCGAACTGCGCGGTCGCGCTCACGTACGACAGCGACCGCAGCAGGCCGGCCACGTCGCGCAGCGGATGCGATTTCGCGCGGCGGTGTTCGAGCGGGCGCGCCGGCTCGCCTTCGAAGTCGATCAGCAGCGCGTCGCCCTGCACGTCGAGCACCTGGCCCAGATGGAAATCGCCGTGGATCCGCATGCACTGCGCATCGAGCGTGCGCGGCACGAGCTCGCCGAGCGCGCGCACGGCCGCGTCGCGCGACGCGAGCAGCGTGTCGGCCGCCGCGCGCATGGCAGGATCGAGCGCATCGAGCCGCGTGTGCAGCACGTCGAGCGCGTGCTCGAACGACGCGATCGCGTCCGCGCACCAGCCGTCGACGTGTTCGGGCGTTGCATGCTCCGGCGCGAACGCGGGGTCGTCGGACGGCTGCGCGAGCGCGACGTGCAGCTGGCCGAGCCGCGTGCCGATGATCCCCGCGAACGCCGCATAGCCGAGCAGCGCGTCGGGTTCCTCGTTGGCGTCGTCGGTGTGCTCTTCGTCGGCGGCCGGCAGCGCGAGTTCGTCCACCGCGCGCCGCAGGAAGTCGAACGAGCGCGTCCACGCGTCGCCCTGGTTGTCGACGTAGCGCTGCAGGATCGCGACCGTGTGCGGCGTGCCGTCCGGATCGACGTGCACGACTTCGCCCGCGAGCGTCGCGGTGTTCGGGTAGCCGATCCGCGTCAGGTACCGGCTCATTTCCGCTTCCGGATGCACGCCGTGCGCGACCTTGCGCACCAGCTTCAGCACGATCGCGTCGCCGATCACGAGCGAGCTGTTGCTCTGCTCGGCCGCGAGCCAGCGCACTTCGGCGTCGTCGCCGGGATCGAGTGCGGCGAGCGCGTCTTCCGGCAGGAACGCGAGCCGGCCGCCGTCGGTGGTCGGCACCGTCGCGCCGTCGCGCAGCTTGCGCAGCATCCCGTGCGCGAACGCCGGCAGCGCGAACGCATCGGTCAGGTAGCCGACCGAATGGCCGCGCCGCACGCGCGCCAGCGCCAGCTGCGCGAACAGCGGCTGCGAGGTTTCACCGCCCCACGCGGCCGCGAGCGGCACGACGTAGCGTTCGACGTCGCCCGTCTCACCGGATTCGACCCAGGCCTCCGCATACTGGAACGGTTCGCCCGGCACCGGCGTGACGACGTTCAGCCGGGCCGTGCCGATCGCGCGGTCCTTCGACGCGAACCAGCGCCGCCGCGCGAGCCACGAGGGCAGGGCATCGTGCGCGAGCACGTGCAGCTGTTCGACGTTCGGCCGTGTATCGCCGCGTCGCATCACGAGCGTCACGTATTCGGGCAGCGGCTCCGCGTGCGGCTGCCGCCACGACGGCTCGCGGCCGTGCTCGGCGAGCACGAACCACAGGAATCCGTACGGCGGAAAGGTCAGCAGGTACGTGAGCTGCCCGATCGGCGGAAACGGCGAATCCGACGTCATCTCGATCGGCACGCGGCCCGCGAATTCGGACAGGTCGAGCTCGACGGCCTGCGACGCCCGCGACAGGTTCGCGACGCACAGCACCGGATCATGGCCGTCCAGCTCGCGCAGGTACGCGAGCACCTTGCGGTTCTCCGGGCGCAGGAAGCGGATCGTGCCGCGTCCGAACGCCTGCGACGCGCGGCGCGTCGACAGGATGCGGCGCGTCCAGTTCAGCAGCGAATGCGGGTCGCGCGTCTGCGCCTCGACGTTGACCGCGTCATAGCCGTACAGCGCGCCCATCACCGGCGGCAGCACGAGCTGTTCGGGGTCGGCGCGCGAGAAGCCGCCGTTGCGGTCCGACGACCACTGCATCGGCGTGCGCACGCCGTCGCGGTCGCCGAGGTGGATGTTGTCGCCCATCCCGAGCTCGTCGCCGTAGTAGATCACCGGCGTGCCGGGCATCGACAGCAGCAGCGAGTTGATCAGCTCGATGCGGCGCCGGTCGCGTTCCATCAGCGGCGCGAGCCGGCGCCGGATGCCGAGGTTCAGCCGCGCGCGCCGGTCGCTCGCATAGGTCTGCCACAGCAGGTCGCGCTCGGAGTCGGTGACCATCTCGAGCGTCAGCTCGTCGTGGTTGCGCAGGAACACGGCCCACTGGTTGCTCGGCGCGAGTTCCGGCGTCTGCCGCATGATGTCGACGATCGGGAAGCGATCCTCGCTCGCGATCGACATGTAGATGCGCGGCATCAGCGGGAAATGGAACGCCATGTGGCATTCGTCCTCGTTGCCGAAATATTCCTGCACGTCCTCCGGCCACTGGTTCGCCTCCGCGAGCAGCATCCGGTTCGGATACTCGGCGTCGATCGTCGCGCGGATCCGCTTCAGGATCGCGTGCGTCTCGGGCAGGTTCTCGTTGCTGGTGCCTTCGCGCGCGACGAGATACGGCACCGCGTCGAGCCGCAGCCCGTCGATGCCGAGGTCAAGCCAGAAGCGCATCACCTGCATCACCTCGCGCACGACGGCCGGGTTGTCGAAGTTCAGGTCCGGCTGGTGCGAATAGAAGCGGTGCCAGTAGTACTGGCCGGCGATCGGGTCGTGCGCCCAGTTCGACGTTTCCGTATCGAGGAAGATGATCCGCGTGCCCGCGTATTTCGTGTCGGTGTCGGACCACACGTAGTAGTCGCGATGCGTGGAGCCGGGCTTCGCGCGGCGCGCGCGCTGGAACCACGGATGCTGGTCCGACGTGTGGTTGATCACCAGCTCGGTGATCACGCGAATGCCGCGTGCATGCGCTTCGCGGATGAAGCGCCGCACGTCGGCCAGCGTGCCGTAGTCGGGATGCACGTCGCGATAGTCGGCGATGTCGTAGCCGTCGTCGCGGCGCGGCGACGGGTAGAACGGCAGCAGCCAGATCGTGTCGACGCCGAGTTCGGCGATGTAGTCGAGCTTCGCGATCAGGCCGGGGAAATCGCCGATGCCGTCGTTGTTCGAGTCGTAGAACGACTTCACGTGCACCTGGTAGATGATCGCGTCCTTGTACCACAGCGGATCGTCCTCGCAGAGCGCCGGCGCGCGGCGGCGTGCGCGGCGCCGGCGCGGGGTGCCGGCCGGCGCCAGCGACGGGAATTGCGCGCGGCGTACGTCGTCGAGGGAATCTTCGCGTTTCATCATCCGTGGGCTCCCGAGGAGGGCCGGGCGTCGCCCGGTTCGCGCGCCGCCGCCCGCGCGGCGCCTGGAGACGGCGTGAGCCGCCAGATCGCATACGGGCGCACATGCGGATCGAGCGAGACGTACTGGCGATGCCCGCGCCAGGTTTCCGCATGCGTGGCGTCCTGTTCGAGCGCGTCGAGCGGTTCGCCGTCGACGAGCCCCAGGCCGCGCCACAGCGACGCATCGAGCGTGAAGTTCGTGACCTGCGGATGCCACGGATCGGTGCTGATCGCGACGACCACCACGCTGTCGAACGCCGGCGTCGCCTTCACGAACACGAGCACCGCGTCGTTGTCCGCGTCGGCGAACGTGAGGCCGAGATGGGTCTGCAGCGCCGGGTGCGCGCGCCGCGCGCGGTTCAGCCGCGCGACCTCGGCGCCGATATGCGCGGCCTTGCTCCAGTCGCGCGCACGCAGCTCGTACTTCTCCGCGTCCGCGTATTCCTCGCTGTCGGGCAGCGGCGCCGATTCGCCGAGCTCGAAGCCCGAGTACAGGCCCCACGAGCCGGCCAGCGTCGCCGCGAGCGCCGCGCGGATCACGAACTGCGTGCGCGGCGCGTTCTGCAGGTGGCGCGGGTTGATGTCGGGCGTGTTGACGAAGAAGTTCGGCCGGAAGAACTCGCGCGCCGGGCCGGTCGTCAGCTCGGTCAGGTAGTCGATGAATTCGCGCTTCGACTCGCGCCACGTGAAGTACGTGTACGACTGCGAGAAGCCGACTTTCGCGAGCCGATACATCATGGCCGGCCGCGTGAACGCTTCGGACAGGAATACGACGTCCGGATGCCGGCCGCGCACGTCGTCGATCATCCACGTCCAGAACGGCAGCGGCTTCGTGTGCGGGTTGTCGACGCGGAAGATCCGCACGCCCGCGTCGACCCAGAACAGCACCGCGTCGCGCAGCGCGAGCCACAGGTCGGGCAGCGCGTCCGGCGCGTAGAAATCGGGGTTGACGATGTCCTGGTAGCGCTTCGGCGGATTCTCCGCGAAGCGCAGCGAGCCGTCGGGCCGCCACGCGAACCAGCCCGGATGCGCGGCGAGCCACGGATGGTCGGGCGAGCACTGGATCGCGAAATCGAGCGCGATCTCGAGCCCGTGGCCGCGCGCGGCATCGACCAGCGCGCGGAACGAGTCGAGCGTGCCGAGCTGCGGATGCACGGCCGTGTGGCCGCCGTCCGGCGAGCCGATCGCGTAAGGGCTGCCGACGTCGTCGGGGCCGGCCTTCAGGCTGTTGTTGCGGCCCTTGCGCGCGGTCGTGCCGATCGGGTGGATCGGCGGGAAATACAGCACGTCGAAACCCATGTCGCGGATGCGCGGCAGGTGCGCGATCACGTCGTCGAACGTGCCGTGCCGGTGCGGATCGTCGCTCGCCGAGCGCGGAAACATCTCGTACCAGCTGGAGAAGCGCGCCGCGCGGCGCTCGACGTCGACCGGGAAGGTCGTCGTGTCGTGCGTGACGAACGGGCGGTAGCGCAGCGCCGCGAACGCGTCGGCGAGCGGCGCCGCGCCGAGCTGCGCGAGCCGCGCGTCGGCCGGCGCATCGTTGAATTCGGCGACGAGTCGTTTCATCTGCGTGAGCGCGCGCGTATCGCGCGGATCGGCGAGCTTGAGCGCGGTCGCGAGCAGCAGCTGCGCTTCGCGCAGTTCGAGCGTCACGTCCTGGCCGGCCGCGTGTTTCTTCGCGACATCGTGGACGAGCGAGGCCCAGTCGTCGCGCCAGGCAATCACGCGAAATTCATGGCGGCCGAGCCTGTCGAGCGCGACGCGGGCGTGCCAGCCGTCGTTCGGTTCGGCTTCGAACGGGATTTCGCGCCAGTCGTCGTCGCCGGCGGCGCGCCACTGCAGCGCGGCCGCGAGATGCGCGTGCCCGTCGGTGAAGATCGATGCGTGGACGACGAGCGTCTCGCCGATCACGCGCTTGACCGCGAAGCGGCCGCCGTCGACCGACGGCTCGACGCGCTCGATCGCGATCCGTTCGGCCGCGAGCGCCGCGGACAGCGCACCGCGCTCGTGTGCGGCGTCGTGGCGGGTCGTGACGGGCGGCGCCCGCCACGCATGCAGCAGCGCGTACGCGCCGGGGTCGAGCGTGAACGGTTCGAGCGCGGCCGGCGGGTGGGTTTGCGTGCCGCCGTGCGTGGCGACATGCGTGAATCCGCCCGGCACGCCGGGCAGGATCGTCGCGGGGTCGACCGTCACCGCTGCGTCGAGCTCGGGATTCAACGCGATCAGCAGCGCCGCTTCGTCGTGTTCGAGCGACGGCCCGGTGCCGCGCAGCAACGCGGTCGCCGGTGCGCCGGGTGCGCTCAACTGCACGATTTCGCCGCGTGCGGCCGCCACAGGCGTGGCGCGGCGCCACGCGTTCGCGTCGGCGATCGTGCCCGACAGGTCGAAGCGCGCGCGCTCGAACGCGGCGCGGTAGCGCGCCGCATCGGCGTCGCGCGCCATCAGCGGCACCGTGACGCCGCGCTCGAAGCCCATCGGCACGAGCCAGCCGGTGCCGACGGCGGCAGCGGTCCACAATGCGCGGCGATAGGCGCGCACGACGAGCTCATCCGGCGCGCCGGGCCAGTCGTCGGCGAGGCGTGTGCCGTCGAACGCGTCGGGAAACGCGATCGGCGCGCCGATGCGCCGCAGCAGCCGGTGTTCGTCGACGAACCACGGCGCGCGCAGATCCCACCAGCGCACCGATGAAAACACCGCGTCGAACCCGGCGCCTTCGAGCTGCGCCAGCGCGTCGCGCGCATGGCCGGGCACGCCGGCGAGCACCGCGGCGTCCGGGCGCGTACGGCGCAGCGCCGCGCGCCAGCCGGGCCACCAGTCGGCCGGCAAATGATGCGGCGCGTCGATCAGGAAGCCGGCCGCGCCCGCATCGGCGAACGCGGCGAGGTGCTGGCACCACCACGCGGACAGCGCATCGCGCGCGGCTTCATCGCCGAGGTTCGCGTGGGCGACATCCAGCGCGTGCGCGGTGCCGCGCGGATCGATCAGCGCGTCGTCGTGCGTGTGCTCGACGTACCAGTCCGGATGCTCGGCACGCAGCGGGTTCTCGCGCGCGACCCGATCCGGCACGACTTCGAGCAGCAGGCGCAGCCCGTGGCCGTGTGCGAGCTGGGCGAGCCGCGAGAAGGTTTCGAGCGCGCTCGCGCGGGTCGCGAACGCTTGGGACGGCCGCCGGAAATCGGCCACGTGGCGCGGAAAGCCGGCGACGCTCGCGGCCCAGAACGCGCCGACGAGCACATGATCGAAGCCCATGCCGGCGACATGCGCGAACGTCTGCGGCCATGCGTCGAGCGGTCCGACGAGGCGGGCGTCGCAGAAGTAGAGGTGCGGAGAAAAGGGCGGCGTGGAGTCCATGGCGCGGGCGTACGGGCGGCAGTCAATGACGCCGGTTCGCCGCAACGCGCGTGCCTGCCGGGTGGTTTCCCGTGGGGCAAGGGCGGGTGGGAGACCCGCGGCGGCGGGGACTGTCGTTTTTACATGACCGCTGGGTACTGCATGCACTTACATGCGCGGCACCGAGCGGATATCCGTGCTGTCGCCCGTGGCACGATCGTCATCGGCTTCGGGAAGCGGCACGCCGGGGTCGCAGCGCACCACCGTACCGTGTTCGATCCGGTGCGGGAACGGCGGCGGTGCATCGATTTCGTCGCCAAAGCGTGCGCGCACGAACGCCCGCAGCAGGGCCACACGCGCATCGCGCCCGTGCGCGCCGCAGGTGCACGGGCCGTCGACGAAGGTCGCGTCGCATTCGACGTCGTCGCCGTGCCGTGCGATTCGAAGATCGTCGACACGGTCGAGCACCGCGCCCGCATCGGACCACGACGTCGACGGCACGAAACACGTGTCGAGCCGCCTGAGTGCGTCGCATGCAGCCGTCACGACCAGGTGCGGTGCGACGGCGGTGAAACGCAGCGTGTCGTCGTCGTCGGCGCACAGCGCGCGTGCACACCAGTAGTCGAGATCGTTTCCGTCGAGTGCGTCGGTTCGCATGGGCCGGCTCCGTCCGATCAAAACGGGCTCACCGCGCAAGCGACGTGCCCGCTGCGGGGCGTCGCGCGCGTCCGGCACGATCACCATGCGTCGATGTCCCGGTTGCTGTCGATTCGCTGCAGCAGCACGTCGCAACGTTCGCGCAGCGCGTTCAGTTCCGGTGAATCGGCGTCGAGCCGCACCCGTTCGCCGCTGTCGGGATCGCGGTTCGCGATTGCGATGTCGTAGATCCCTTGCGCGATCGTCGCGGACGCGTCCGCGATCCTGACCCGCGCAAGCCATCCGCATTCGGCGTGATGGCACGCGAGCCACATCCGCTGCACGTCGACGAGCTGACCGGTCGTGAGCCATGCACCGGACCGCATGCGCGCGGCCAGCTGGCTCGTCACGAGATAGGAGAGCAGATCGGTCGTTTGATTCACACGAGGCTCCTTCGAAGGGTCGGGACGTTCGATCCGCGAGCCGGGTCGCGGGAGCGGAGCCGGGGAAGGCGTCGGTGCGCGGATCGTCGTCCGGTTGCAGGGGAACCGCTTCGCGGGCTCGGGCCCGTGCCCGTGGCGGTTCGGTGCGCGAGCGGCGCGCAAGCCGCGTGCCAGCGGGCCGGTATCAGGCACGGCGCGTGCGTACGGGGCCGAGGGGGTGCGCGGCGATCATGCGGCGCGTATTTTTTGCATCGCCATCGCAGATAGGTACAAGGAGGCCACCGTGCAAAATCAACAGGACGCACAGATTCGGGATCCGTATCGCGGGCACGAGATACACGTGTGGGCGCGGCGCAACGACAGCGGCGCGTGGCGCGACGAGGTGCAGGTGTATGTGGGCGGCAAGCGCATCGAGCTGGTCGCGCCGGCGGCCGATGGCCCCGACTGGATGACCGAGAACGAAGCGCTGCTCGCGGGTGTCGAGCGGGGGCGCTATCTGATCGACAAGCGCATTGACGACGATTGAGCTGCGCGGCGGCCGCCTGCCGGTTCGGCGCAGGCGTGGCCGGTGGTCGTTCGCGGCCTGACGAAACCGACGGCGCACCGGTGCAGGCGCCGTCGGCGAAGCAGGCGTTTCAGGGCCGCGCTGCAATCTCGTCGAGATGCCACAGCAGATCGGCCGGATCGTCGTACACGCGCAGCGCGCCCGCGCGTTCGAGTTCGTCGCTGCCGTACCCGCCCGACAGCAGCCCGACGCCGAGCGAGCGGCAGCGGGCGGCGGCGAGCATGTCCCAGATGCTGTCGCCGACCACGACCGTGTGTTCGATCGGCACGTTCAGTTGCGCGGCGGCCGTCAGGAACAGGTCGGGGTCGGGCTTCGCGTACTTGACCTGGTCGCGCGTCACCACCACGTGCTTCGCCGGGTCAACGCCGAGCGCTTCCAGATTGATGGCGGCCGTTTCCATCCGCCCGCTGGTCGCGATCGCCCAGCGTATGCCCGCCGCCGACAGCGCGGCCAGCAGTTCGCGCGCACCCGGCAGCGGCCGGACCTGCGCGCGCAGCCGCTGGTACGCGGCCGCATGGAGGCGCGCCAGCCGCTCGACGCGCTCGGCGTCGAGGTCGCCCGACGTCTCGCGCAGCAGCTGATTCAGGAACAGGCCGCCGCTCATGCCGATCTTGCGGTGGATGCGCCACACCGACAGTTCGATGCCTTCGGCATCGAGCGCTTCCTTCCACGCGAGTACGTGCTGGTAGACGCTGTCGACGAGCGTGCCGTCGAGATCGAACAGAAAAGACGTTTCAATGCGCATGTGTACCTCCTGGCTCGAAAGGGGGCGAGCGAACGGGTCGTGAGAAGCGTGTCGGCACATTATCGGCGCACGGCCGTGTCATGACCATGTCCCGCGGCCCACCGACGCTCCCCCGCGCCGCGCCGGGTCATGTGCCGCTGGTACAATCGCGGCGATCGCCGGGCCGGGTTCTCCGCGCCGCGCGCCCCCAACCCTCGTTTCGCCGATTCCAGGTATGGCTACACCGGACGCCGTCAGTTCCAAGCACTCGTGGTGGGGTGTCCTGACCCTGGCACTCACCGCCTTCATCTTCAATACCACCGAATTCGTGCCCGTCGCGCTGCTCAGCGCGATCGGCGACAGCCTGCACATGCAGCCGACCGACGTCGGCCTGATGCTGACGATCTACGCGTGGGCCGTGGCCGTCGTGTCGCTGCCGCTGACGCTCGCCACGCGCCACGTCGAGCGTCGCAAGCTGCTCACGTGGGCGTTGCTGGGGTTCATCGCTAGCCACGTCGTGACCGGCGTCGCGTGGAATTTCGCGGTGCTGATGGTTGGCCGGCTGGGCATCGCGTGCGCGCATGCGGTGTTCTGGTCGATTTCCGTGCCGCTGGCCGTGCGGCTCGCGCCGAGCGACCGGAAAAGCCGCGCGCTCAGCCTGCTGGCGATGGGCACGGCGATCGCGATGGTGGCCGGCATTCCGCTCGGGCGCGTGGTCGGCGAGACGTTCGGCTGGCGCGTCACGTTCCTGATCATCGCCGGCGCGGCGGGCGTCGCGTTGCTGCTGCTGCGCGCGACGTTGCCGGTCTTGCCGAGCGAGGGCGCCGGGTCGCTCAGCAGCATCGGCGTGTTCCTGCGCAAGCCCGCGCTGGTGGCGCTGTACGCGATCACCGTGCTCGTCGTGTCCGCGCATTTCACGTCGTACACGTACATCGAGCCTTTCGTCCAAAGCGTGAACCACGCGAGCAGCAGCCGGATCACCTATGTGCTGATCCTGTTCGGCGTCGCCGGCATACCGGCCGCGATCTGCTTCAACCGCCTCTATCCGCACCGGCCGGACGACTTCCTGCTCGGGTCGATCGTCGCGCTGGCGGGATGCCTGCTGATCCTGTTCCCGTGCGCGCTGAACATCGTCACGCTGTCCGTGCATACGCTGGTCTGGGGCGGGGCGATCGTCTGCTTCGGGCTGGCGATGCAGGCATGGGTGCTGAAGCTGGCGCCGGAGGGAACCGACCTCGCGGTGTCGATCTTCTCCGGGCTGTACAACGTCGGCATTGGCGCGGGCGCGCTGATCGGCAACCATATCGCCGGCGACTTCGGGCTGCCGTGGGTCGGCACGTTCGGCGGCGTGGTCGGCGCTGTGGCGGTCGGGATCGCGTGGCTGGCGCTGCGGCTGCACGCGAGGCAGGCGGTGGCCTAGGGCCTGTTCACGCTAATAACGGGCTTGCGGACGTGGCTCGCGCGTTGCCCGTCATGCCACCGAGTAGCCGCCGTCGGCCACGAGCGCATGCCCTGACACGTAGCTGGAATCGTCCGACGCGAGGAACGCGACGATCGTCGCCATCTCCTCGGCGGAGCCCCAGCGTCCTGCCGGTGTCGATGCGGCGAATGCCTGTTGCGCCTCTTCCGACGGCCAGATGCCGCGATGATGGAACGGCGTTTCGATCAGCCCCGGGCACAGTGCGTTCACGCGCACGCCGCGTTTGAACCATTCGATCGACGCGGTCTTCGTCATCCCGATCACCGCGTGCTTGCTCGCGATATAGACCGATGCATTCTCGAAGCCGATCAGCCCGCCCATCGACGCGTTGTTGATGATGCTGCCCGACCCCTGCCGCAGCATGATTTCAGCGGCGTACTTCATCGAGTTGAACACGCCGCGCACGTTCGGTTCGAACACCCTGTCGAACCGCTCGGCATCCTGCTCGAGCAGCGGCGCGAACACGCCTTCCGTGCCGGCGTTGTTGAACGCGATGTCGAGGCGTCCGTAGGTTTCTACTGCGAAATTGAACAGCTTGCGCAGATCGTCTTCGTTCGCGACATCCGCGACGAAGGTCTTCGCTTCGCCGCCGGCGGTCACGATTTCGTCGACCAGTCGATCGAGCTCGGGTTTGCGCCGCGCGGAGACGACGACCTTGGCGCCGCGCCGCGCGAGTTCGATCGCGGACGCGCGGCCGATGCCGGAGCTGGCGCCCGTCACCAGGGCGATGCGGCTGTCGAGTTGGGTCGGTTTCGTGCTTGCGTTCATGATGAGATTCTCCAGAGTGAGGGATGAAAGCGGCGCATGGGGCTGAGTTGAATCGGTTGAGATGCACGCTTGATGGGCATTGTGGTCGCTCGCCGATCGTAAAAAAATGGAACAATGGCGCATTCATAATTCCCGTTTTGGGAATGAAAAGCGCTGCCGCATGCGCGTGCCACGAGGGTTCTCCATGCTCAACCGACTCGACATCCTGAAGATCTTTTCCGCGGCCGCCGCGGCGCCCACGTTCCGCGAGGCGGCGGCGCGCCTCGGCGTGTCGCCGCAAGTCGTGACGCGCGCGGTGCGCGAACTGGAGGAGATGCTCGGCGAAACGCTGTTTCACCGGACGACGCGGAGCATCCGGATCACCGCGTTCGGGCAGGCGTTCGCCCGTGACGCGCAGACGGCGCTGGCTGCCGTCGACGGGCTGTTCGGCCCCGCGACTGGCCAAGCCGACGAGCCGGTGGGCGTCGTGCGGATCACGGCGCCGTCGGGCATGGGGCGTCGTTACGTGCAGCCGATCCTGAGCGATCTCATGCAGCGGTATCCGGGGCTCGTGCCCGACTTGCGGCTGTCGGACGTGCTTTCGCCGGTGGTCGACGAGCAGATCGACATCGGCGTGCGCGTCGGGGCGATCGGCGACAACCGCTTCGTCGCGCGCATGGTCGGGCCGTTGCCGATGTGGATCGTCGGCGCGCCGTCGCTGATCAGGCGGCTGGGTGAGCCCAGGAACCGCAAGGAACTCGAATCGATGCCGGTCACGTGCCTGATCGATCGCGCGAGCGGCCGCGCGTGGCCGTGGATGTTTCGGGGGGAGCACCAGTTCGTCCCGTCGTCGCCGGCGTATCTGACCGACGATACCGAGGTGGAGATCGAGGCCATCTGTGCGGGGGTGGGGCTGGGGCAGTGCTCGGAATACCTCGTCCGGCCGTACGTCGACAACGGGCGCCTCGTGCGGCTGCTGCCCGGCCTCGAACCCGAGCCGTGGAAGCTGCACGTCTATCGGCCGCGGCGCGGGCCGATGCCCCGGCGCATCCGGGTCGTGTACGACGAACTGGTGGCGAAGCTCGCGGACGCGACATGGCGAGGGTAGGCAGTGCGGCCGGGCTACGGATCGCGTTGGCGTGAAGCGGTGTCAACCACCACTCGACGACGTCGGCGCACCGGCGAAACGGTGACGTGCGAGTAACGTGCATCGCGCGCGGCCATCCGGCCCGGCGTGGTCGCGCCATTCGCCGTTCACCGCCATGCATGCGGCAAGCCGACATATTGCGGCATCATCATGGAGCCGACGCACCGGCACCCGGTGCCCGATATTCGACAGGAGACTGTGCATGCCGATACCCCGGATTGAAACCCGCGACGCGATGGGCGACCCCGATGTGGTCTATCTCAACCCGGATCACGTGCTGTGGATGTCGCAGCCGACCGCTGCGCAGCGGCGCCCGGGCGGCACGGCCATTCGCGTGGACGACCGCGTGAAGGGCGGTTCGTTGCTGATGGCCGACAATCCGCCCGCCGCTCAACTGCTGCAGGATCTCGGGCCGTTCGTGACGGTGACGCTGGCGAACCCGTCGTCCGACTATCCGGACGGTCTCGTGCATGTGCGTGCGCAGGCGATCGTCAAGATCGCGACGGACGACCACGACAAGCCGCTCGCCGAGCGCACGCTCGGCTGGGTGCACGTCAAGGATGGCTCCGCGTTCAAGGTCCGGGATTACGCCGGCGTGGCCGCGCAATGGCAGGCGTCGGTGGGGGCTGCCAGCCGCTGAGCGGAGCTTCACGTTGGCGCTATGACGCAGCGGCTCGGTGTGCCGCAGTGGGCCGGCCGTCATTCCCCCAGGAGTTTTGCCAGCCCGTTTCTTCGTTCCAAATTACAGCCCAGTTTCACAATGATCGTTTCACTCACTGGTGGTAAGCCTGTAGATGAGCGACCAGTCGAGATTGAGGAGCGCGTCGCGATGCTCAATCTCGACGCGTCAAGCGGGTACGAAGGCGATGAAAATCAGCCGCGGAGAATAAAGTCAATTATTTTGCAAATAATTTTGACATCACTCCCCACCCCAAAACCACCGTCATAAGAAGGGCGATAAATCCATTTAATTTAACCATCTTAAAAATCGTTTCATCTTTTACTTTCGCTATATTTATTCCGAAAACGATTCTAAGATATGCGTCCCACATTTTGCTGGTGCGAACAAAATTCACCACTTGCTCAGTCAATATCAGCATTAAATATGCCATAACAGCAACAAGGGCAAAGGAGGAAAAAAGAAGTGGATAATTTGTCATGCCCTACCAACCAAAAGAAGATTGATATACCGGAATGCTATATCCCGGCGAGCCACCCGGGGCAGAAAATCCGAATCCGACTCTTCCCTCGAGATCTCCGGGCGTGCCTGGTGAAGATAGTGCTGGCCCGGACCCATACTAGCAGTGGCGTTAAACCCGCCTGTATGAAGAGCCGACGCAAAAGACTGACGGGCGGACGTGCCGCCCATCGGTAGAAAAAGGGGGCTATATACGTCGATACGCAATGCGTCGATCCGCCAGGTAACATGGCGCATCGCGACGCACCCAAGCTCGTTCGGGCCTTCGCCGCGACACCCCCGTCGAAGCGCTCGATGCAGGTGTTCTCCACCGGCTTGCCGAGGAACCGTCCGTCATGAACCTTTCCGCGTCCGATATCACACCGGAGGAACTCCGGCTGTTCGGCGACACCGTCGCCCGCCTGGAAGAACTGGGGCCGGTCGTCGACGTGAGGACGGTCGTGCTGCCCGCGATCACGCAGCTGCTCCGCGCTGATTTCGCCGCGTCGTTCGATTGCGACGAACACACCGGCCTGTGGCGCAACGGCTTCTCGTACAACCTCGATCCGTTGCAGATCGCCCGGTACGAAGCGTGGTTCCAGCATATCGATCCGGTCACGCCGCCACTGCGCGCGCGCCGCGTGGCGACCTGCGTCGACGAGGTGGTGAGCCGGCGCGAGCTGGAGAAGACCGAGTTCTACACCGATTTCCTGTGTCGCGACGGCATGCACCACGGCATCAACGTCTATGCGTTCGACGGCGCGACCCACGTCGGCGACCTGCGCATCTGGCGGGCGCAAGGGCGGCCCGATTTCACCGAACGCGACAAGCTGCTGCTGAACGGCATCGAGCCGTTTTTCCGGCGCGCGCTGCTGCGGCGGCGCCATGCGTGCGCGGGGCTGACCGAGCGCGAGAGCGACGTCGCGCGGCTGGTTGCCGCCGGTTATACCGACAAGGACGTCGCGCGCACGCTCGGCATCGGGGTGCCGACGGTCCGCACGCACCTGCGGCGCGTGATGGCGAAGAAGGGCGTCGCCAACCGCGCGAGCCTGGCGGCAACGCTGGCGTAACGGCGGGTTGCATGGCCGTCGGCCGGGGTCATCCATTGTGATGATGGGCGTCAAAATCGGCGCGCCCTACCTTGTGACGATCCCCCGTGACGAGGAACGACGACGATGCCCACCCTGGGAACCCTGACGCTCACCGAAGCCCGGCACGCGATCCTGCGCCGTGAGTTTTCCTGCGTCGAATACGCGTACGCCATGATCGAGCGGCACGCACGCTGGCGCTACCTGAACGGCTTTACGTGCGTCGACGATGCGCGGCTGCTCGCCGAAGCGGCCCGCTGCGATCGCGACCTCGCGACGTCGTCCACCCCGCACGCGCTGCTGGGCCTGCCGATCGCGATCAAGGACAACATCGACACCGCGTGCCTGCCGACCGGCAACGGCACGCTGGCGCTGCACAACCGCGTGCCGCCGCAGCATGCGCCGGTCGTCGCGCGGCTGCTCGCGCAAGGGGCGCTGATCGCGGGCAAGGCAAACCTGCACGAGCTGGCGTTCGGCGTGTCGGGCAACAACCGTGTGACGGGCGCGGTACGCAACCCGTACGATTTCAACCGGATTCCGGGCGGCAGCAGCAGCGGTTCGGGCGCGCTGGTCGGCGCGGGCGTCGTGCCCGCCGCGCTCGGGACGGACACCGGCGGCTCGGTCCGGATTCCGGCGGCGCTGTGCGGTGCCGTCGGCCTTCGCCCGACGGTGGGGCGCTACCCGTCGGGCGGCGTGGCACCGATTTCGCGCACGCGCGACACCGTCGGCCCGATCGCGCGGTCGGTCGAGGACATCGCGCTGCTCGACGCGATTCTGTCCGGCACCGGCGCACCCACGTCGCAGCCGGTCCGCAGTGCGACGCGCCCCCTGCGCCTAGCGGTCCCGCGCACGACGTTCTGGCGCGGCCTCGCTCAAGATGTCGAAAGGGTGGCGAATGTCGCGGTGGCGAAACTGGCGCAGGCGGGCTTCGAATGCGTCGATATCGACCTGAACGACTATCCTGGGTTCTTCGACGACGAGCCGGCCGTCATTGCCCTGTACGAATTCCGGTCATCGATGCACGCGTATCTGGTCGAGAACGGCTACGACCTGTCGGTCGACGACATCGTCGCGAACGTGGGGAGCCCGGACGTCGCGAAGATCGCCCGCCATATCACCGGCCCCGACGGGATCGGCGAAGCGGCATACCGCACCGCGCTCGACCGGCGTACGCGGTCGCGTGCCGCGTATCGGCAGTGCCTCGCCGACAGCGGCGCCGACGCGCTGGTGTTTCCGACCACGATCGCCACCGCGTGCCCGATCCCGGCGGGCGACGTGATGATGCTCAACGGCGAGCCTGCGTCGGTGTTCGCGACTTACATCCGGAATACCGAGCCGGGCAGCAATGCCGGCGTACCGGGCATGACCGTCCCGGCCGGCCTGACGGCGGCCAGGCTGCCGGTCGGCCTCGCACTGGATGGGGCGGCCGGCACCGATCGCGAACTCATCGCGGTCGCGCTGGAGGTCGAGCGGGTGCTCGGGCGGTTGCCGGCGCCGAATGATGGATTCGGGGTGGAGGGCAGGTTGGGTGGGTACGCGGGTGTCGATGGGGAGTCGTGATGCGGTGCCGCCGCGCCCCGGGGGCGGTGCGGCGGTTGAATTGCCGGAGCCGGTGACGCTCGCCACGAAGCCGGCCGGCATACGCATGAGGTGACCTGCGGTGACGCCGGGCCCTTCGCGCACCCAACCCGATGCGCAAGCATCGCTGACGTGAATCCCGCTGGCGCCGCAGCGTCTTGACCCGACAACCGCTCGAACCAACGCACGCGAAGCCGGCCGCCAACAGCGCATATCGAGAAACCTGCCCCCGAGCCCCCCGAGCGAGGCATCAGGAAAACCCTGACAGCGGCCCATCGAGGCCGCTTTTTTGCGTCGCCGCGCGCATGGCGGCCGATGCCTTTCGCGTATCCGGCCGTCCGCATCCCGGTTGACCGCTCCTCTCGATCCAGCGCGGCTCCCCGGCCATATTGCCTGTCATTGAGGGTATGGTGACAAGCTAAATCAACCGAATATCCGCGAATTTCAATACCTGCGAGGTATTGAAATGACCGCCTAAAAGTATTGGACGCTCGATCTGGCCGAGACGTATAAATCGCCTCAAGAACTTCACCCCCACGGCGTGCCCCATGTCCTCCGTCACCATCGAACGCATCGAAACCCGTCTCGTCGACCTGCCGACGATCCGCCCGCACAAGCTGTCGGTGGCCACGATGCATGGCCAGACGCTGATGCTCGTGAAGGTGTGCTGCAGCGACGGCGTCACGGGTCTCGGCGAAGGCACGACGATCGCCGGCATGGCGTACGGCCCGGAAAGCCCCGAAGCGATGAAGCTGGCGATCGACACGTATCTCGCGCCGGCGATCATCGGCAAGGACGCGACGCGCATCCAGACGCTGATGGCGTTCCTCGGCAAGCTCGCGAAGGTCAACCACTTCGCGAAGAGCGCACTCGAAACCGCGCTGCTCGACGCGCACGGCAAGCGGCTCGGCGTGCCGGTGAGCGAGCTGCTCGGCGGCCGCCGCCGCGATCGCCTGCCGGTCGCCTGGACGCTCGCATCGGGCGACACGGCCACCGACATCGCCGAAGCCGAGCGGATGCTCGACCAGCGCCGCCACAACGTGTTCAAGCTGAAGATCGGCGCGAAGTCGCCGGAGACGGATATCCGCCACGTGGCCGAGATCAAGCGGGCCGTCGGCGATCGCGCGGCGGTGCGTGTCGACGTGAACATGGCGTGGAGCGAAACGCAGGCCGCGCGCGCGATTCCGGCGCTGGCCGATGCCGGTTGCGAACTGGTCGAGCAGCCGGTGGCTTCGGCCGCGGCGCTGGCGCGCCTGATGCGGCGCTTCCCGGTCGCGCTGATGGCCGATGAAATCCTGCAGGGCCCCGACAGCGCATTCGAGATCGCGAAGCACCACGGCGCCGACGTGTTCGCGATCAAGATCGAGCAAAGCGGCGGCTTGTTCGCCGCGCAGCGCGTCGCCGCGATCGCGGATGCGGCCGGCATCGAGCTGTACGGCGGCACGATGCTCGAAGGCGCGTTCAGCACGGTGGCGTCCGCGCACCTGTTCGCGAGTGTCGCGAACCTGCAGTGGGGCACCGAACTGTTCGGGCCGCTGCTGATCACCGAAGAGATCCTGACGCAGCCGCTCGATTACAGCGACTTCGAACTGACCGTGCCGGACGGCCCGGGCCTCGGCATCGAACTCGACGAGGACAAGGTCAGGCGTTTCACCCGCGACGGGCTGACGAAAGTCGCGCGATAGATAACCCGAGCCAGGCAAAGGCCGTCATTCCCCCCAATACACGTGGAGACACCATCATGAGCGTCAAAGTTTTCGAGTCCCGGGAAGTGCAGGATCTGCTGAAGGCCGCGTCGAACGCGGGCGCGAACGGCACGTCGGGCGGCAACGCGCGCACGCAGCAGGTCGTGCTGCGGCTGCTCGGCGACCTGTTCAAGGCGATCGACGATCTCGACATCACGCCCGACGAGGTGTGGGCCGGCGTCAACTACCTGAACAAGCTCGGCCAGGACGGCGAAGCGGCGCTGCTCGCGGCGGGCCTCGGCCTCGAGAAGTATCTCGACATCCGGATGGATGCCGCGGACAAGGCGGCCGGCCTCGACGGCGGCACGCCGCGCACGATCGAAGGGCCGCTCTATGTGGCCGGCGCACCGGTGCGCGACGGCGTGTCGAAGATCGACCTCGACGAAGACGACGGCGCGGGCCCGCTCGTGATCCACGGCACGGTCACCGGCCTCGACGGCAAGCCGGTCGCGGGCGCGCTGGTCGAATGCTGGCACGCGAACTCGCACGGCTTCTATTCGCACTTCGACCCGACCGGCAAGCAGAGCGATTTCAACCTGCGCGGCGCGGTGAAGACGGGCGCCGACGGCAAGTACGAATTCCGCACGCTGATGCCGGTCGGCTACGGCTGCCCGCCGCAGGGCGCGACGCAGCAGCTGCTGAACGGCCTCGGCCGCCACGGCAACCGCCCGGCGCACGTGCACTTCTTCGTCGACAGCCCCGACCACCGCAAGCTGACGACGCAGTTCAACATCGACGGCGATCCGCTGATCTGGGATGACTTCGCGTATGCGACGCGCGAGGAGCTGATCCCGCCCGTGGTCGCGAAGACCGGCGGCACGGCGCTCGGCATGAAGGCCGATGCGTACCAGGACATCGAGTTCAACTTCGTGCTGACGCCGCGGGTGCAGGGCAAGGACAACCAGATCGTCCACCGCCCGCGCGCAGCCGCGACGGCGTAACCACCCGCCGGCACGGCGCGAATACGCCGCCGCCGGCCGGGTTCCCGCGAGATTCAACCGATTACCGATGCGAGCGTGCTTGCAGGACGCGGCACGCGCATGGGAGGAGCCAACATGTCCGCCACGATCGACCAAGCCACCGACCTGGATCACCTGCTCGCCACCGCCGTGCAGGACGACAAGGAAGCCGGCGTATTCCGCTGCCGCCGCGACATCTTCACGAACGCCGAGCTGTACGAGCTCGAGATGAAGCACATCTTCGAAGGCAACTGGGTGTATCTGGCGCACGAAAGCCAGATCCCGGCCAACAACGACTACTACACGACGTGGATCGGCCGCCAGCCGATCGTGATCACGCGCGACAAGACCGGCGAGCTGCACGCAGTGATCAACGCCTGTGCCCACAAGGGCGCGATGCTGTGCCGCCGCAAGCACGGCAACAAGGGCAGCTTCACGTGTCCGTTCCACGGCTGGACCTTCTCGAACACCGGCAAGCTGCTGAAGGTGAAGGACGAGAAGACGACCGAGTATCCGGTGCAGTTCAACACGCACGGCTCGCACGACCTGAAGAAGGTTGCACGCTTCGCGAACTATCGCGGCTTCCTGTTCGGCAGCCTCAGCGCCGACGTGCTGCCGCTCGAGGACTACCTCGGCGAAGCGCGCGTGATCATCGACCAGATCGTCGACCAGGCGCCGAACGGGCTCGAGGTGCTGCGCGGCAACTCGTCCTACATCTACGAAGGCAACTGGAAGATGCAGATGGAGAATGGTTGCGACGGCTACCACGTCAGCACCGTGCACTGGAACTACGCTGCGACGATGGGCCGCCGCAAGGAAGACGGCACCAAGGCCGTCGACGCGAACAGCTGGAGCAAGTCGGTCGCGGGCGTGTACGGCTTCGACAACGGCCACATCCTGCTGTGGACGCAGACGATGAACCCGGAAGTGCGGCCGGTGTACCAGCACCGTGACGAGATCAAGGCGCGCGTCGGCGACGTGCAGGCGGACTTCATCGTCAACCAGACCCGCAACCTGTGCGTGTACCCGAACGTGTTCCTGATGGACCAGTTCAGCACACAGATCCGCGTGGTGCGGCCGCTCGGCGTCGACAAGACCGAAGTCACGATCTTCTGCTTCGCGCCGAAGGGCGAGAGCGAGGCCGACCGCACGATCCGGATCCGCCAGTACGAGGATTTCTTCAACGTGACGGGCATGGGCACCGCCGACGATCTCGAGGAATTCCGCGCATGCCAGGCCGGTTACGCGGGCATCACGGCGATGTGGAACGACCTGTCGCGTGGTGCGCCGTTGTGGATCGACGGGCCCGACGAGAACGCGAGGAAGATGGGGCTGAACCCGCGCATTTCCGGCGAGCGCAGCGAGGACGAAGGGCTGTTCGTGTGCCAGCACGAACACTGGGTGCACGTGATGCGCGATGCGCTGAAGAAGGAACGTGGGGAGGTGGCAGCATGAGCTTCGATTACCGGATCATTTGCGCGGCGCTGTATCGCGAAGCGCGCCTGCTCGACGATCGTCAGTGGGACGCGTGGCTGACCTGCTACACGGAGGACGTCACGTACTGGATGCCCGCATGGGACGACGACGATCGGCCGACCGACGATCATCAGAGCCAGATCTCGCTGATGTACTACCCGGACCGCGGCGGCCTCGAGGATCGCGTGTTCCGGATCAAGACCGAGCGCAGCGGCGCGTCGACGCCCGAGCCGCGCACCAGCCACAACGTGACGAACGTCGAGGTGCTGGCCGAACGCGACGACGAGGTGGACGTGCGCTACAACTTTCACACGCTGAACCACCGCTACCGCGTGACCGATCACTTCTTCGGCACGATGTTCGTCACGTTGCGCCAGGTGGGCGATGAGCTGCTGATCTCGTACAAGAAGATCGTGCTGAAGAACGACTACATCCGGCAGGTGCTCGACGTCTATCACGTCTGACGCCCGTTGTTTCGTCATCAAAGACAAGGAAGTGGAGGCGACGCCATGTCCAGCTACAAGATTGCACTGAATTTCGAGGACGGGGTAACCCGCTTCATCGACTGCAAGGCCGGCGAGAAGGTGCTCGACGCGGCCTTCCGCGCGAAGATCAACCTGCCGATGGATTGCTCCGACGGCGTGTGCGGCACCTGCAAGTGCCGCGCCGAAAGCGGCAGCTACGACCTCGGCGACGATTACATCGACGACGCGCTCACCGAAGACGAAAAGGACGGCGGCCTCGTGCTGACCTGCCAGATGGTGCCGCAAAGCGATTGCGTGATCGCGGTGCCGACGTCGTCGGTCGCGTGCAAGACCGGCCAGAGCAGCTTCGCCGCTACGGTGACGAAGGTCGAGCAGCACAACGACGCGGCCGTCGTGCTCGAACTGGACGTCGGCGCGGCCGCGCCCGTTTTCCTGCCGGGCCAGTACGTGAACATCGACGTGCCCGCGAGCGGGCAGCACCGGTCCTACTCGTTCTCGTCGGCGCCGGCCGATGCGAAGGTCAGCTTCCTGATCAAGAAGATCCCCGGCGGCGTGATGAGCACGTGGCTCGAATCGGCGCAGCCCGGCGACACGCTGGAACTGCACGGGCCGCTCGGCAGCTTCTACCTGCGCGACGTGCAGCGGCCGCTGCTGTTCCTCGCGGGCGGCACGGGGCTGGCGCCGTTCCTGTCGATGCTCGAGGTGCTCGCGCGCGCCGGGTCGCAGCAGAAGATGCACCTGATCTACGGCGTGACGCGCGAGCTCGACCTCGTGCTGGTCGACGCGATCGAAGCCTACGCGGCGAAACTGCCGAACTTCAGCTTCGCGACGGTCGTCGCGGACGCCGCGTCGAGCCATCCGCGCAAGGGCTGGGTCACGCAGCACATCCCGGCCGAGGCGCTGAACGACGGCGACGTCGACGTGTATCTGTGCGGGCCGCCGCCGATGGTCGACGCGGTGCGCCAGTATTTCGACGACGAAGGCGTGAAGCCGAACAGCTTCCACTACGAGAAGTTCACCCCCAACGTCACGGCAAAGGCGGCGTGATCATGCAACGATTCTCTGGCAAGGTCATCGTCGTCACGGGCGCCGCGCAGGGCATCGGCCGTGGCGTCGCGCTGCGCGCGGCGGCCGAAGGCGGCAGGGTGCTGTTCGTCGATCGCGCGGATTTCGTCGCCGACGTCGCGGCCGAAGCGACCGGTGGCGAGACGGCCGGCTTCGTCGCCGATCTCGAAACCTACGACGGTGCGCATGCGGCGATCGCGTACGCCGCGCAGACGTTCGGCGGCGTCGACATCCTGATCAACGGCGTCGGCGGCGCGATTCGCATGCGCCCGTTCGCCGAATTCGAGCCCGCGCAGATCGATGCGGAAATCCGCCGTTCGCTGATGCCGACGCTCTATACGTGCCACGCGGTGCTGCCGCACCTGCTCGCGCGCGGCGGCGGCACGATCGTCAACATCTCGTCGAACGCGACGCGCGGCATCCGCCGCGTGCCGTACTCGGCGGCGAAGGGCGGCGTCAATGCGCTGACGGCAGCGCTCGCGATGGAATACGCGGAGCACAACATCCGGGTCGTGGCGACCGCGCCGGGCGGCACCAGCGCGCCGCCGCGCCGCGTGCCGCGCAATGCGGCCGGTGACAGCGAGCAGGAACAGGCATGGATGGGCGAGGCGGTGCGCCAGGTCACCGAGTCGACGTTCTTCAAGCGCTACGGCAGCCTCGACGAGCAGATCGCGCCGATCCTGTTCCTCGCGTCCGACGAGGCGAGCTACATCACCGGCACGGTGCTGCCGGTCGCGGGCGGCGATACGGGTTGAGCGATGTGTCGTGGCGCCACCTGCACGTGTTCAACCTGTGTTCATCGACAACCCACCGGTCGGCGCCAAGACGCCGGCCACGGAGACCCTCATGCGTGATCGCAAAGCCATCGTTCCGGCGGGAATGGAAGCGGTGTACGAGAAAATCGGCTATGCACCGGGCCTGAAGGTCGGCGATACGCTGTACGTATCCGGCCAGATCGGCCGCGATGCGGCGATGCAGCTCGTCGAAGGCCGTGAAGCGCAGATCGTGCAGGCGTTCGAGAATCTGAAGCTTGTGCTGGAGGCGGCGGGCGCATCGTTCAACGACGTGGTCGACCTGACGACCTTCCATACCGACATGCGCGACCTGCCGTTGTTCATGCAGGTGCGCGACCGCTACCTCGCGGCGCACCCGAAGCCGGCGTGGACGGCGGTCGGTGCGCACATGCTGGGCGGCGCGCCCGGCTATATCGTCGAGATCAAGGCGGTGGCCGTGTTGCCGGTGTGATGGGCGCAGATGAGGAGCGGGCGCGTGGTGCCTTGGTCCGCGCCTCGAATCGGCTCGTCGCGTGCTGACCGGGAGCGACAGGCTTCGCGACGCAAGACGGCATCCTGACGAAATCCTTTCTCTCGACCCGCGGCGTGAAGCGTCATGCGTCGGTCAGCGACAAGTCGCGCGAGTTCGTTTATGGTGCGAGGGAACGCCGCGTCGTTTCTTTCCTTACGCCGGGAATCCGCGATGAAATGCCTGCCACGCGCCATCCTCGCCGCCCTCACTGTCACCGTCGCGCAAGCCGTGCTCGCCCAGGCGCCGGGCACGGTGCAACTCGAAGACATGACCTGGATCGAACTGCGCGACAGCATCCGGGCCGGCAAGACCACGATCCTGATTCCGATCGGCGGGACCGAGCAAAGCGGGCCGTACGTCGCGCTCGGCAAGCACAACGCGCGGGTCAGGGTGCTGTCCGAGCGGATCGCGGAAGGGCTCGGCAACGCGATCGTCGCGCCCGTCATCGCCTATGTGCCCGAGGGTGGCTATGCGCCGCCGACGTCGCACATGCGCTTCCCGGGCACGATCACCGTGCCCGACGACGTCTTCGAAAAGACCCTCGAATCCGCGGCCAACAGCTTCCGCGTCCATGGCTTCACGAACATCGTGTTCCTCGGCGACCACGGCGGCTACCAGAACGACATCAAGCAATCCGTGGCCCGGCTGAACAAGTCCTGGGCCGGCACGGGGGCGCGCGCGTTCGTGCCGGCCGCGTACTACGGCACCAGTTCCGACGGTTATGACCAGATCCTGCGCGAGCACGGCGTGCCGGGCGCGGAGATCGGCACGCATGCGGGGCTGGCCGACACGGCGCTGCTGCTGGCGGTCGAGCCGCGCATGGTCAGGGTCGACCAGCTGCGCAACGCCGCGAAGCCGGGCGCGGTCGACGGCGTCTACGGCGGCGATCCGCGTCACGCGAGTGTCGAACTCGGCCGGCTGGGCACCGACGCCATCGTGTCGCGCACCGTCGATGCGATCAGAAAGGACATCGCCGGCCGCTGACGCAGCCGCGCCATCGCGCTACCTTTGTCGTCGTTCCCTTCAATCGAACCGGGACATCGTCATGCAACCGCGCTTTCGCCGTCATCTTCGCTTCTCCCGTCCCGCGATCGTCATCGTGGCGGCGCTGGCCGTCGGTGCCCGCGGGGCGATCGCGGCGGCTGCCGTCGCGACCGTACCCGGCATGCCGCCCGTCCTTCATCCCGACAACCTGTACAGCGAGGCGCAGGCCGGCCGCATGAGCGCGGCGGTAGCGGGCGCGTTGCCGCGCATCTATGTGCCGAACCTGAGATCGAACGACGTCTACGTGATCGACCCGGCCACGTATCAGGTCGTCGACCGGTTCGCCGTTGGCCGCAGTCCGCAGCACGTCGTGCCGGCATGGGACCTGCAGACGCTGTGGGTCGCGAACAATGCGGAAGGGCGAACCGACGGCAGCCTGACGCCGATCGATCCGAAGACGGGCAAGCCCGGCCAGCCGGTGAGCGTCGACGATCCGTACAACATGTATTTCACGCCCGACGGCCAGGACGCGATCGTGGTGGCCGAAGCGCATGCGCGTCTCGACTTCCGCGACCCGAAAACGATGGCGCTGAAATCGAGCCTCGATGTGCCGCACTGCAAGGGCATCAACCATGCCGACTTTTCGATCGACGGCCGGTATGCGCTCTTCACGTGCGAGTTCGGCGGCAAGCTGGCCAAGATCGACTTCGTGAACCGCAAGGTGGTCGGCTATCTCGAGCTCGACCGGAAAGGAATGCCGCAGGACATTCGCGTGTCGCCCGACGGCAAGGTGTTCTATGTCGCCGACATGATGGCGGACGGGGTGTACGTCATCGATGGCGACGCCTTCACGAAGCTCGGCTTCATCCCGACCGGCGTCGGGACGCACGGCCTGTACCCGAGCCGCGACGGCACGAAGCTCTATATCGCGAATCGCGGCTCCAATCGCGTCCATGGGCCGCGTCACGGCAAGGGCAGCGTCTCGGTGCTCGATTTCGCGACCCGCCAGGTGGTCGCGACCTGGCCGATTCCCGGCGGCGGCAGCCCCGACATGGGCAACGTCAGCGCGGACGGCACCACGCTGTGGCTGTCGGGCCGCTTCGATGACGTCGTCTACGCGATCGACACCGCGAGCGGCGCGGTCCGGTCGATTCCCGTCGGCATGGAGCCGCACGGCCTGACGGTGTGGCCGCAGCCGGGCCGCTATTCGCTGGGCCATACGGGAAACATGCGGTAGGGCGGCGGCCGGTCAGCGCGTACCGGCACGGCCGCTCGACACGCGGGCCGCATGGCTCGCCGATGAAACCCGCGCACGCAACCGGCGCGGCGCAAGCGGTACGCGGTTCGCGCACCTGCCCGGCCTGCCGCCGGGCGGGCGGCGTCAGACGAACGACACGCAACCGGCGCGCGTGGCCGCCGTCGCGGCGGCCACGTGGCGTCCCAACCGGAGAAAGCCGATGACCGAACGTCAGTCCCCCGAAACGACGCCTCCGCACCCGGAGCCCAGCGCGCACGATGCGCTCGAACATTTGCTCGGCAGCCTGCACCGGCATGGATTCCTGCATTTGGCGACCGAGGTCGTCAGCGCGAACGCGCGGCTGGCCGACACGTTCGTCGATGCGCTCGACAAGCCGGGCATGCAGAGCGGCATGCAGAATCTCGCGGTGCTGTTGATGGCGCTGTCGCGCATTCCGCCCGAACAGTTCGGCAAGGCCGTGTTCGCGGCCGCCGACGCGCTGCATCACGTCGGCGCGTGGCAGCCGGCGCAGCATGAGCATGTCGCACCGGGCGTGCGCGGCGTCTACCGACTGCTGCACGACGAAGCGCTGTGGGACGCGCTGACGCCGTTGCTGGAAGGGTTGAAGGTGTTCGCGCAAGGGCTGGCGCGCGCCCCGGAGACGCCCGTTACAGCGCCCGGCGAGAAGACGACGGGCACCTGAGCGCAGCGCGTCAGTCCCACGCGTGCTTGCTGAACTGATAGCCCTTGCCGCGAATCGTCTTGATTCGCTTCGGTTCCGTCAGGTCGTCACGCAGCTTGCGGCGCAGCTTCGAAATGCGGCCGTCGATCGAGCGGTCGAAGCCGTCGAACTCGATGCCGCGCAGCAGCAGCGTCAGGTCTGTTCGGCTGACCACCTCGCCGGCGCGGCAGACGAGCGCCCACAGCAGGTCGAACTCGGTCGACGTCAGGCGGGGTGCGCTGCCGTCGGGAAGACGCACCTTGCGATCGGCCCGGTCGATCGAAAACTTGCCGAACTCGAAACGATGAGGCGATGCCGGCTCGACATCGTCCGGGCGCATGCGCACCCGTCGCAGGTGGGCCTTGATCCGCGCGAGCAGGATGCGCGGCTCGATCGGCTTGTGGAGAAAGTCGTCCGCGCCGAATTCCAGGCCGAGCAACTCGTCGAACTGTTCGTCGCGAGCCGTCATCATGATGACGATGCCGTCGTACTGCGTGCGTGCGTCGCGACAAATCTCGAAGCCGTCCTTGCCCGGCAGGTTGATGTCGAGCAGCACCAGGTCGGGGTGACGTGCGACGATCGTGGCGACGGCGTCGGTGCCGTCGAACAGGCGGTCCACCTCGTACTGATGCGTGCGCAGATAGTCTGCGATCAGTGCGGACAATGGGACGTCGTCTTCGACGAGCAGGATTCGGATGGGCATCGCTAAACGAGGGGGTGAAACGGGAAAGTGGCGAGCGTTCAAGCCCAGTCCGAGCATGGGGTGGCTGAAGAGACGCGCATGATACGTCCAAACAATCCGGTGGAATGTGGCGAAATCTGCATCGCTCGACCGCCCGGTCCGCACGCGAATCACCCGGCCCAGGCAGCCAGGCAAATGGGCGAAGGGGTGGAATCGTGTCGTCGCGGAACGGGGCGACGGTTGGGCGATAAGGTCGGGCGTGGAATCCGGTTAAAGGCCGGCAAGGATCGCTGGCGCGATGTCGTTCGCACGAAAACGTTTGCGGAAAAATGGCGCGTGAAAAGCACGCCCGCCCGCGCCGCAAGCCGGTAAAGATTGCTCGACATATCATTACAAAATATTACGAAACGGGCAACGGACAGGTCCTTACAATCGTGGCGACTCGGTGGCGAGCATGACGCACGCCGGCTTCCGGCCGGCCGCCGAAGTGAATGCCAATGCGATGGCGGTGACTGACGGCGTGCCATTGCTCGCATGGTGCGTCCGTTCGGTGCGGCACTGTCGGTGCCTCGACGCGCGCGAAACAATGTCGACGTCACCCCGCCTTCCAGGCGGCAAACGTCTGACCGGCACGATGCTCTGATAGGAATGCGAAATGACGCCGCTTCAAATCATCCGGAGTCTCGATTCACTCACGAACGCGATCGAAGTCGCGGTCGCCCACGCCGACTGGAGCGAGGCCGTCCGGGCAGCGGAAACACGTTCGGCGTTCTTGACGGCGCTATCACCCGATCAACCCGACGAGGTTCACGCGGCGATCCGGAGAATGCGGGAGATCGATATCCGGATCTCGATCACCGCACGGGAAGCGCTGGAGGCACGCGTCGCGGAGAGCCGGAAGGCGTTGTACGAAACCCGGCCGCCGTCGCCCGGGGCGGATGCCATGGCCGCCCGATCCCCTTCGTGGCGCTCAGCCATTTCACGGCGGTACGCGCCGTACACGCATTGACACGGACAGGTCCTTGAACGTGCCGGTCGGGTCTCAACATTTCGGTGGCGGTATGCGATTTCGAAAACGCATCAGTTATGTCGATGCAACACGGTGGTTCGCGGATGGCGACCACGATCGGGTGGAAACCCGTGAAGGCGGGCGCGCGATCGCCACACCGGAAGGCTGGCGTTCGGTGAAGTCAGGTGACTGGATCTTGCGCGATGATTGCGGCAACTGCTGGCCGATGGACAACGGGCTCTTTACGAGCCTGTATGAACCGGTCGTGGAGTGAGCGGCGAGGGCGCGCGGGTGCCGTCCATACGGTACGCCTTCGTCACCCGTACGCCGGCAGCCTATCGGCGCGCGCGCGAAAACAGCAATGAGTCGGTATCGTTGAACCGGATCTGCATCGGCTCCCCATAACCCGCCTTTTCCGCCACGCGGATCGACGCGACGTTGGTCGGCGCGATCAGGCACACGCTGCGCTCGAACCGGTGTTGCCCGTCGAGCCATGCCAGCGCGGCCGAGAGCGCCTCGGTCGCGTAACCCTTGCCGTGCGCCCACGTCGCAAGGGCCCAGCCGGCTTCCGGCACGCCGCGAATCGACGGCTCGATGAGCCGGTGGAAATCGGCGAAGCCCAGATCGCCGACATAGCGGCCCGACGCCTTCTCGCGAATCGCCCAGTACCCATAGCCGAGCAGCGGCCACAGCCCGCGATACGCGAGCATGCGCATCCACGAGTCGCGCGGCGCGGACGGCTTGCCGCTGAAGATGTGCTCGACGACCTTCGGCTCGGCCCACATCGTGGCGAGCGCCTCGAAGTCGCCGAGCGGATGGCCTTCGAGGATGAGACGCGGCGTATCGAGAACGGGCGGGGAGGAGACAGGCGGCATCGTGGCTTCCGGAGAGGAGGGGCATGGGACGGTCAGGCCGTCAGCATGTCGATGCCGCGCTGGTTGGGTCCCATTCACGCACCGGCAGGCAGATCGGCCGGCGATGTTCCTCGGCGAGCGACGACGTGCGATTGACGGCAGGCGACGGCGGCCCGCTGCGAGCGGGCATGTCCAATTCGGCAAGACAGGGAGCCGGAATGATAGCAAAACCGTTGCACGGACGAGCTTCGGTGCGGCCGGCCGGAGGTGGTGCCGCCGCATCGACGACGTCGCACGGGAAGCGGGCGCAATTCCATCGGCTTCCCGCGCGATAACCGGACTTTCATGCGGTGCGCCGCCCTTCCGATGTGCCGCCGTCATTCGACATGATGCTCGGAGGGATCAATCCGATTCGCGGCCGCAGGCGGTCTACTTCCGGTTCTTCAGGAAGGTCCGGCCTTCGGCCGTGATCGAGGCGCCCGAGCGGCCGTGTGCGGGATGGCTGACGAAGCCCGCGCTGACGAGTTCGCTCGCGATCGACCAGCCGAGCGCCGGCGCGTCGCGCCCGTAGCGGACGTCGGCGAGGCGTTCGAGCGCCCAGATGGCGGAGGCCGACAGGTTCGGGGTGTTGGACGTGAAGTTGTCGCTCATCGCTTCCTCGTGAAAAGGGGATTCGGGGTGGGCGGGATGCCGTGACATCGGGTGGCGCGCCGGTCAGCGCGCTTGCAGCACGGGCAGCAGCGCCTGCAGGGCTGCCTCCTCGTCGGGGCCGGTGGCCAGCACCTGTGCGGACGTGCCGCCGTGCACCTGCAGCGCCGCGACGGCGGCGCTGTCCTTCGCATCGCTGCTGATCCCGTTCGCGATCAGCAGGATGTCGCTTTCGAAGCCGCGCGCCGCGTCGGCGGCGGCTGCTCGTGCGGCGTGGCCGCGATTGCGGTTCCACGCGGGGCCGATTTCAACGAACACAACGGTTGCCACGATGTCGGAGAGCCTCTGGACGGAACGTCGGGATCGGTGTGCGGCGCCGGGCCGGCGGTGCGCCAGACAGGCGAGAAACGCGCTGTTCCGCATGACTCCGGAACGCCGGCAGCGCTGCCGGGGCATGCGCATCCTGCGTGGATGTGCCGGCATTCTCGGTGAAACGGGCCGCAAGTCCGGCGAACGGCGCGAAAAAGCCCATTATAATACAGCAGCCAAGATATGTGTATTGCATTATAATGCCGTGTGCGCCGAAGGCGGCTCGCCGACCCGTCGGCACGTGCCTTCAGGCGGGCCGGGCGACGCTGCCAGCGCGCCCGGCCTTTTTATCGACGACTCAACTCCCCCTGAATGGAAGCCGCAATGAACGCCGCCCCCGCCTGCCCGCAATGCGCGATGGAAAACACTTACCCGGACGGCACGCTGACCGTATGCGCGGACTGCGGCCATGAATGGTCGGCCGGCGCCGGCGCCGAAACGGGCGACGAACCGGCGGGCGACGTCGTCAAGGACGCCAACGGCAACGTGCTGTCGGATGGCGACTCGGTCGTGCTGATCAAGGATTTGCGCGTGAAGGGCTCGTCGATCACGCTTAAGATGGGCACCAAGGTCAAGAGCATCCGGCTCGTCGGCGGCGATCACGAGGTCGACTGCAAGACCGACATGGGGGGCTTCATGCTGAAGGCCTGCTACCTGAAGAAAGTCTGAGCGCGCCCGCTCCAATCGACCGTCAGTAACTGACTGCCCGTTCATGGCCGAGGATCGAATTTCCTACGACGCGTTCGTCAGGTTCCTGGCAACGCCGCTGAACGACGGCCGGCCGTTCGTGCTGGAGACGCAGCACGCGCTTTCGCTGCACTTCGACCATTTCGGCACGCAGAGCTTCATGTCGCTCCGGGATCCGGGCCGGCTCGAGCTCGGCTATACGCGCGTGATGATGGGCTTTCTGCTGCTGCAGCCCGAGCCCGCGCACATCTGCATGCTCGGGCTCGGCGGTGGTTCGCTGGCGAAGTACTGCTACCGGCACTTGCCCGGCGCGACGATCGACGCGGTCGAGATCAATCCGGACGTGATCGCGCTGCGTGACGCTTTCAGGATTCCCGCTGATGACGGCCGGTTCACGGTGGTGTGCGCCGACGGCGCGGATCATCTGGACAGGGCGGATGTCCGGACGGACGTGATCCTGCACGATGCGTTCGTCGCCGACGGCATGCGTGGCCGCTGTACGGGCGCCGCATTCCTCGCCGCATGTCACGCGCGCCTGAGCGAAAACGGCGTGCTGGCAATCAACTTCATGGACGACGATCCCGCGCTGCCGGAGCATCTCGAGCAGTTGCGATCCGTATTCGGCATGTCGTATACGCTGGCGCCGTGCGGCGACGACAACAACTTCATCGCGTTCGCATGGAAGGGTGGCAGCCGGCTGCCGTCGCTGCGGATCCTGCTCGAACGCGCACTGGCGTGTGCGCGGGCCGGCGAGCTCAAGCTGGCGGCCACGGCGAGGCGGATGAAGGCCGGGGAGAGCGTCGACCCGCAGCGGCTGGTGATGCGTGCGCAGCCGCACGGGCGATGGGAAATCGGCGCGTAGCCTGCAGGTAGGCGCGGCCTGTACGGCCGTCTTTACTTCACGCGCTTGCCGAGCGCGCTCTTGGTCTTGTACGTTACGCCGTGGCGGTCGAGATACTCGCGGATCAGTTGCCGCACGACTTGCGACGGCGTGAGATCCTGCTCCGCGCAGAGCATCTCGAAGGCTTCCTTTTTCGCGGGATCGATCAGGACGGTCAGGCGGGCGGTTTTCGTTTCCATTGCGGGGCGAGGGTGGTCGGTATGTTAATCAAATTATAATCGATCCGCCTTCGGCGCCACCGCCGAAAGCGCGCTACCGGTGCGCGATCAGCGCCTGCTGCGGAGCAACGCGAGCAGGTCGTCGATCACCGGCACGATCGCGAGCGTGACGAGCACCGCGGCAAGCGGCACGGTCGACACGTAGCCGACATGCTTGAAGCCGATCGCGCCGGCCAGGCCGCCGATGAAGAACGACGCGAGCATCGTCGCGTGAATCCGCAGTTTCGAGCGGTTGGCGACCACCGCATGCGCGTCGACGTCGACCGCCGACCGGTTCCAGTAGAACACCTTCCCGAGCTCGATGCCGAGGTCGGTCACGATGCCCGTCATGTGCGTCGTGCGGATCTCCGCGCCCGACAGCTTCGTGATCGTCGCGTTCTGCAGCCCCATGATGAAGCACAGCAGCGTCACGGTCACCGGCACGAAGAAGGTTTCCCACAGCGCGAGGTGGCTGCCGAGCAGCCCGAACAGGAGCAGCAGCGCGGCCTCGACCAGCAGCGGCAGCATGAACTGGCTGTGCAGGCCGCGACGGCGGCCCCAGTTGACGAGGATCGCCGAGCAGCTGGCGCCGATCAGGAACGACCCCAGCGAGCTGATGCCGGCCAGCGCGAGCCGCACGTCGCCGAGCGCCGTCTGGTCGGCGATCGCCGACACGATGCCGCTCATGTGCGACGTGTATTGCTTGACCGCGAGGAAGCCGCCGGCATTGGCCGCGCCGGCGACGAACGCCAGCGAAAACCCGAGCTGACGGTTCGCGGTCGCGCTGCGGTGTTTTCCCGTCAGGTTTCGAAAGTACTGCGCTGGCATAGGGGCTCAGGGGCTTCGCTCAATCGCCGCGAATCGCGGGCACGGACGTGACGACCGGCACCGGACGGCAGGGCGGGCACGCCGCCTGCCCACAGGTGCCGGCTCTCTCGAATCATGTGACGAACATGATAATGCCATTATCATACTCTGTTAGTCGAATAGGGCTTTCAGTACAATGTCATCCGGCGCGGCCTGACAGCGGCCCGACTGCGGCTTCGCTGCCGCACGGCCGCGCCGCCCGCCTTCGCGATCACTTCTGCCCACCGCTTCATGACCCCGATCAAGTTCATTCTTCGCTATACGGCGATCCCGTTCACGGCCATCGTGGCTGTGGTGATCTGGACTGTCATACCATCGTCGAAAGAGATCGATGCGAGACAATATGCGGCGCTGTCGCGCGCGTACGCGAGTTTCCCGCTGCCGTTCCGGCGCGAGATCTCGGAAACGATGGACCACGGCCGGATCAACGACCGGCGCTACCAGGCGCTCGTGCGCGATTCGCTGGGCAATGGCGTCGCGCTGGACTGGCCGGCGTCGGGCGTCGGCGCGCTCGCCGACGAGCGGCACAAACTGGCCGAACTGCTTCAGGCCGATTCCGATCTTCAAGGGCATCACCAATGAAAACTCTGCTGGTTTCCGTGGCATTCGCGATGATCATCGCGAGCCTGATCTTCGCGCTGTATTTCATGAATCACGATCGCGGCAAGTCCAAGCGGATGGCATGGTCGCTCGCGGCACGCGTCGGGCTGTCGGTCACGCTGTTCCTGTCGCTGCTGATCGCTTACAAGCTGGGCTGGATCGAGCCGACCGGGTTGCCGATCGGGCGCTGAAAGGCGAACGCCCCGTTGCATGCGGGGCGTTTGCGCAAATGCGAGTTTGGCTCTCTCATCGATCTATTGTGATAAGAAAACTTATCGTGATGATGGGGTTGTGTGATCCAAAATCAGGTTTCGCACGACGCGCGACAGAGACTGCCCACGCTGCAACGGCAGCGCAGGGGCGTTGACACGGGTCTTCGCGAGACCACGGCCAGTGACAAACCTGAATTCGCGACGTGCAGCCTCATGAATTCACGAGACCTTCGCACCTTCCGGCCAACGTTGAACGGCTAGGTGACAACCTTGCTTCGCAAACCGCGACAATTTCATTCTGGTCAACGCTACCCGGCACACGGCACCGCGCGTGCAACAGTTGTGATGCGCAGAGGCCCCATGGACAAAGCCGCCGCGCTCGCTCGCCGAGCGCGGCGTGCTACTCTCGCGAACGGCACCGGCCAGGACAGTTCAGTGGTGCGCGACCCGTCAACATGGTGGATTCACGCATATGTACTCGATCTTGCCTGCGTTCGTATCTGCGTTGTTTCTCGGGTTCGGCCTCTACGTGCTGGCCACCAAGGGGCTCACGCGGGTATCCGTCCCGTTCGCCCTGATGTGCGCGACGACCTTCGTCTGGCAGGGAACGTGGGCCTTCCTGTTCCAGACCACCGACGCGGACGTCGCCAACGTGCTGGTCAAGGCCGGCTATCTGTTCATCCTTTTTCTGCCGACGACCTTCTATCATTTCGTGACGGAGATCGTGTCGCGTCGGGACGAGCGGCCGATCATATTCGCGTCCTACGGACTCAGCGTCCTGCTGGCCGTGCTGCTGGTCACGAGCAATGCGGTCGTCGATGGATTCCGCCCGCATTTCTTTGGCCCGTATCCCAAGGCGGGCCCGCTGCATCCGTTGCACGTCGTGCAGACGGTACTCCTGGTCTGCCGCAGCGGTTGGCTCCTGATCGAGGCAAGACGTCAGGGGCGGGCGCGAGACGTCCGGCAGTTGCTCACGCAATGCCTCGTCAGCCTGGGCCTCTACTCGCTCGCGGCGACCGACTACGCGGTGAACTACGGCGTCGACTTCTATCCGGTGGGGGTGCTGTTTATCGCGATCAGTCTCGGGATACTCGCGACGTCGATCGTCCGCTATGGGCTGATGGGTCCCTATCTGCTGGCCGCGACGGTCGCGCACGAAGTGGCCACGCCGCTGGCGGCGATCGGCCTGCACGCGGACGAGCTGCGCGCTGTCCTGCCGGAGCTGCTGCGCGGGTATCGGCTGGCGGTGCAGCACCGGTTGTGCGCCGACGGTTTGTATCCCGGACAGCTGGAGCGGCTGCCGACGCTCGCGTCGTCGATCCGGCGCCAGGTCGACACCACCAGCACGGTGGTCGAGATGTCCCTGGCGTCCTTTACGCTGGACCGACTCGATCGCCACAGCTTCGCGGCCTATCCGATACGGGCCTGTGTCGACGCCGCCGTGGATCGCTTTCCGTTCCGTCCGGGTGAGCGGGACCGCGTATCGGTCGACGCGATCGATACGGACATCCGGTTTTTCGGCTCCGACTCGCTCGTGATCTTCGTCATCTTCAATCTGCTGAAAAATGCCCTGTACGCGATCCACGCCAACGGCCGTGGGCAGATCGAGATCGACGCGCATCGCAGCAACGGTTACTGCGTGGTGCGTTTCAGCGATACGGGCCCGGGCATCGCCCCTGATGTGCTCCCTCAAATTTTCGACGCCTTTTTCTCGACCAAGTCGCACGGTCGCGGCGCCGGCATGGGCCTGAGTTTTTGCCGCCGCGCATGTGAAGCGCTCGGTGGCACCATCACGTGTGAATCCGTTCCCGGCATCCGCACCACGTTCACGATCCGGCTGCCGGAGCCCGGGGCGCCGGCGGACCCGACACTGAACGGTCCGCCGGCGCTCCCCCCGCGCTATCGCATCGGGTAGGGCGGTCTCACGTTCAGTTCGCGGCGGACGGCAGGATCAGCTCATACGCCTTGACCCGCTCGATGATGCCCGGCGGAAACCGGCGGATCCGCTTGTCGGAACCGGCAAACACGATTTGCTGATACCCCAGCGACACCTGCCGCCCGTCCACGTAGAAGCGAAACAGCAGGTAGGCCGAACATTGCCGAACCTCGAACGTATTGAGAAAGCAATCGACACGCTGGAACGGAAACGTCTCATGGACGTATTCCTGATGCGCGCGCTTCGTCACGAATGCCCCGCCGGCCCCCATCAGGTTGTTGTGGATGCATTCGTGAAACCAGCGTTCACGGCACACGCCCTGCCATTCGAAATAGCGTGCGAAATAGGTATTCATGAAGGCATTGGAATCCTTGAGGTAAATGTCCACCACATGGTGGAAGGTTTTCTCGGAAATATGGGCCGTTTCGTTGGAAAGGACGTGAAGAATCGCGTCTCGCGTCAACATGGATAACTCCTTGAATCGCTACTGGCGGTAGCGGCGCATTCCTTCAACGAGAAGGAATGGCCCGATTCTCCCCGTGCAATTCCGCGGAGCGGTGCAGTCGAAACGTGCCGAATTAGCGAATGAAGAGCAGTTGATGTGCGTCGCACTTTCGCCGGATAATTGCCGCGATAATCATTCGCGGCAAAGCGTCTCCGTTGCCGCATTTTCTTTTGCTGATTTATCGAGACCCTTATGCAACCCTTCGTCAGGCAGCCGGTGCTTTACCCCGTGTCCGTGGTATTTGTCGACGACAATCCGGATTTCCTGCAGGCGCTGCGGGGCGCATTTCCGGACGAACGCCTGAACCACTTTTTTACGCACCCCCGGGCGGCGCTCGACTTCGTGTCGTCGCGCGACGCGGAGATACCCCCCACGGCTGCGGACTATTTCGGTGCGGAGAAAACCGGCGGGAATGCGATCGGCGAGGATGCGCTCGCCGATCCTGCCCGATTCGAGGCGGTGGGCGCGGTGGTCGTCGACTATTCGATGCCGGAGGTCGACGGCATCCAGTTCCTGACCTCCATCCGCAACGCGAACTGCATGAAAATCCTGCTCACCGGCATCGCCGACGAGCGCGAGGCGGTGGCCGCGTTCAACGCGGGACTGATCGATTGCTATCTGAAGAAAACCGACGTCGAGATGGCGCGCAAGCTGGCGAGCGCGCTGGACGACGCGAAACGCAAGTGCTGCGCGGCCCGCGGGCACATCAGCCTGCATGAAGCGGGAGCGACCTACCGGGATCCACGGATCGTCAAGCTGATCGATGAGGTGGCCGCGCGGGAAGGCATCGTCGAATACTACTGGCGCCCCAATCAGGACGCGGTGCTGATGTTCGATGCCGCCGGCGCGCCCAGTGTATTTCTCGCCTGGAGCGAAGAGGACTGGGCGTTCCACTGCGATATCGTGTCCGACGCGGGCGGACCGGCCGAATTGCGCCAAGGCATGGAAGCGCGCCGCATCATGCCGCTATTCTGGCCATTTCAGGCCTATCGGCCGGGCCTCGCGGACATTCGCCGTGCGGCCCCGCTTCCCGTTCCGGGATGGCATGGCACGTTTTATAGCTGGATCCGGCTGGATGATCCGGCCACCGAGCACGAACTGCCTACATTGGCAAAATGGCGTCACGCGTAAAGGATCATCCGCTCATTTTCAAACGGGCGGTGCTGTCGTCGTCTCGGTAGCCACTCAAACTGGAACAATCCCTGTCAATGTTGTCAGTTATCAGCGGCGCGGGATTTTGTTTCAATACACACCTTGTTCCGAGGGCCACCCAATATTCCAATAGACGGCACATCCGTTCAGTGCAGACCGTTGACCAACGGTCTGCACGCGCTCTCAATATCGATCGATTCTCGATCTGATATTGTCACCACACTTCACAAAAGCTGCAGCGGCAAACGATCCGCGAATTTCCGATTGGTGCGTTGAAGCGCGTTTTCACGGCGCGTCGATTGAGCTCGTTTGCCGCATTGCGTCCGTCGGGCCCGTCATGCATTGAAACGGACGCCCACAGGCGCCCAACACCATTAATACGCGCCGGAATGCGGCAATCGAACTGAAATCGAAAGCCGTGCAGTGATCGTCGTGAAATGCGGGATCGGACCCGCATCCGATCGAGCGGTATTTCAACGGCCTGTTATCCGCCCGACTCACTCGCAAAGTCATGGCGATACGCGCGGGGCGAGCAGCCCACGATGCGCTTGAATGCATGTCCGAACGCGCCATCCGAGTCGTATCCGAGCCCAGCACGCGAATGTCCTGAAGGGGCCGTGCACGTACCCGACCCGGCGACGGAATCGTGACGGCCGCCGCGATCGGCCGTTTTCGCACGTGAGCCCGCCGTCCGCCGCCGCGCCGTATGCGGGAGCAGCGATCTTTATCAGCGCAGCAGATAAACGTATCGGAATCGCTTCGTTGACGCCGTCCGGCACGCACTCGTAGATTCGCGTTTTGACCGAATCAGGGGCCGTGCCATGACGACTACCGCCATCCGCGACGACGCATCGCTTTGCGCCGGGCATCCGCCCGCGTCGCGGCCGCGCGTTGCGGCGCAGCATTTCGACATCGTGCCGTTCGATGCGCCGCTCGGTGCCGAAGTGGTCGGCGTCGACCTGTCGCAACCGCTCGACGCCGGCGACTTCGCGCGCATTCATCGCGCGCATCTCGACCATCACGTGCTGGTGTTTCGCGACCAGCGCATCACGCCGGACGAGCACATCGCGTTCAGCCGCCGCTTCGGCCCGCTGCAGATCCACGTGCTTCACCAGTTCGCGCTCGCCGGCCATCCGGAGGTGCTGATCGTGTCGAACGTCGTCGAGAACGGCAAGCCGATCGGGCTCGGCGACGCGGGCCATTTCTGGCACTCCGACCTGTCGTACAAGGAGAAGCCGAGCCTCGGCTCGCTGCTGCATGCGCAGGAACTGCCGGCCGAAGGCGGCGACACGCTGTTCGCGAACATGCATCTCGCGTGGGACACGCTGCCGGCCCATCTGCGCCGCGCGGTAGAAGGGCGGCGTGCCGAGCATACGTATCTCGCACGCTATGCGGAGCTGCAGGCGCGCAATCCGTGGCGGCCGAACCTGTCGCCCGAGCAGATCGCGCAGGTTGCCGCGGTCGTGCATCCGGTCGTGCGCACGCATCCGGAAACGGGCCGCAAGGCGCTGTTCGTCAGCGAGCATTTCACGACGCGCATCGTCGGGCTGCCCGACGACGAAAGCCGCGCGCTGCTCGACGAGCTGTTCGCACACAGCGTGCGTGCCGAGCATGTGTACCGGCACCCATGGCGCGAGCACGATCTCGTGTTCTGGGACAACCGTTCGCTGATGCATCTCGCCGCCGGCACGCCCGACCACCTGCGCCGCAAGCTGTACCGCACGACGATTGAAGGCGACGCGCCTTTCTGAGCCACGTGCCGCGTCAATCTTCCGCCCCATCCTGACTGGAGTTCCGATGCCGTTCTCGTTTTTGCCGGCGCGCCGCGCGCTGGCGGCCGCACTGACCGCAACGCTTGCGTTCGCCGGCGCGCTCGCCCCGCAAGCCGCGCACGCGGAAGGCCGCATCCGCATCGCCGAGCAGTTCGGCGTCGTCTACCTGATGCTGAACGTCGCGCGCGACCAGCAGTTGATCGAAAAGGAAGGGCGCAAGGCCGGCCTCGACATCAAGGTCGACTGGGTCCGGCTGTCGGGCGGCGCGGCCGTGAACGACGCGCTGTTGTCCGGCGCGGTCGACATCGCGGGCGCGGGCGTCGGGCCGCTGCTGACCGTGTGGGACCGCACGCGCGGCCGGCAGAACGTGAAGGGCGTCGCGTCGCTCGGCAATTTCCCGTACTACCTCGTCAGCAGCAACCCGAACGTGAAGACGATCGCCGACCTGAGCACGAAGGACCGCATCGCGGTGCCGGCGGTCGGCGTGTCGGTGCAGTCGCGCGTGCTGCAGTACGCGGCCGCGAAGCAGTGGGGCGACAAGCAGTTCGACAAGCTCGACGCGCTCACGCAGGCGATTCCGCATCCGGACGCGACGGCTGCCATTCTGGCGAACAGCACCGTGATTACCGGCCACTTCGGCAATCCGCCGTTTCAGGAGCAGGAACTCGCCGGCAACCCGAATGCGCACATCGTGCTGAATTCCTATGACGTGCTCGGCGGCCCGAGCTCCGCGACGGTGCTGTATGCCACCGAGAAATTCCGCGACGACAACCCGAAGACCTATCGTGCATTCGTCGCCGCGCTGGCCGATGCCGCGCGCCAGATCGCGGCCGATCCCGAGCGCGCGGCCGATACCTATATCCGCGTGAACGCATCGAAGATCGATCGCGCGCTGCTGCTGAAAATCCTGCGCAATCCGCAGGTGCAGTTCAAGACCGCGCCGCAGAACACGCTCGCGCTCGCGCAGTTCATGCACCGCACCGGTGCGATCCGCACCGAACCGAAGTCGTGGCGCGATTACTTCTTCGACGATCCGGCGACGGCCGGCGGCAGCTGAGCGGAGCCGCTTCGACGCCGCGATCGACGCTTATGCGTCGGTGCGGTTTCGATATGGGCAATCGATGGTTGGTCCGCGAAAGGTCTGGCCGCATGCTGATGCTTTACCCGCAAGAGATTCGATCGTGAACGCCACTTCTCCCCGAACCTGGATGCCGCCGTATGCGGCACGCGGCGGCGCGGCGCCTGCCGTCCACCCCGTGCCCGACGCGCAGGTCGCCGGCCGGCCCGCGCCGGATGCCGCACAGGCCGGCGCGCGCAGTGAACGCCTGCTCGTCATCGACCGCGTGAACCTCGAATACCGCAGCGGCGCGCGGATCGTGCGCGCGACCCACCAGGTCAGCTTCGACGTGTATGGCAGCGACCGCTTCGTGCTGCTCGGCCCGTCGGGGTGCGGAAAGTCGACGTTGCTGAAGGCGATTGCCGGCTTCATCGAGCCTGTATCGGGTTCGATCGCGCTCGACGGTCGGCCGGTGCGCGGGCCGGGCCCTGACCGCGTCGTGGTGTTCCAGGAGTTCGACCAGTTGCCGCCGTGGAAGACGGTCGTCGAAAACGTCGCGTTTCCGTTGCGTGCCGCCGCCAGGTTGTCGCGCGCCGAAGCACGGGAGCGCGCGCTGCATTATCTCGACAAGGTCGGGTTGAGCGGGTTCGCCGACGCCTATCCGCACACGCTGTCGGGCGGCATGAAGCAGCGCGTCGCGATCGCGCGCGCACTGGCGATGCAGCCGCGCGTGTTGCTGATGGACGAGCCGTTCGCCGCGCTCGACGCGTTGACGCGCCGCAAGATGCAGGAGGAACTGCTGCGCCTGTGGGACGAGTTCCGTTTCACGCTGCTGTTCGTCACGCATTCGATCGAGGAAGCGCTCGTCGTCGGCAACCGGATCCTGCTGCTGTCGCCGCATCCGGGCCGTGTGCGTGCGGAACTCAACAGCCACGAGCATTCGCTCGACAACGTCGACACCGGCGACTTCCGCGACAACGTCGCGCGGATCCATCGCCTGCTGTTCGATACCGACACGACCCGCGCCCCGACGACGGAGGCATCTGCATCATGAGCACGATCGATCCGGCCCTGCCCCCGCTACCGCCCGTGCGCGCCGAATACGAACGCACGCTCGACACGCTGCCCGACGCCGAACGTGCCGTGCCGGCTCCGCTGTGGCGTCGCGTCGCCGGTGCGGGATGGTTTCGGCGCAGCGTCATCGCACTCGTGCTGATTGCCGCGTGGGAGATCGTCGCGCGCATCGTCGCGAACGATCTGCTCGTGCCGACCTTCGGCGCGACGCTGGCCGCGTTCGTGCAGGGCATCGAGTCCGGCGAACTGCTGGTGAAGACGGGCATCTCGCTGTCGGTGTTGCTGCGCGGCTACGCGCTGGGCGTGTTCTTCGCATTTGCGCTGACATCGCTCGCGGTATCGACGCGCATCGGCCGCGACCTGCTGGCGATGCTGACGTCGATGTTCAATCCGCTGCCGTCGATCGCGTTGCTGCCGATCGCGCTGCTGTGGTTCGGGCTCGGCACCGGCAGCCTGCTGTTCGTGCTCGTGCACGCGGTGCTGTGGCCGCTCGCGCTCAGCATGTATACGGGCTTCGCGGGCGTGCCGGCCACGCTGAAGATGGCGGGGCGCAACTACGGCCTCACGGGCCTGCGCCAGATCGCGCTGATCCTCGTGCCGGCCGCATTGCCGTCGATCCTGTCGGGCCTGCGCGTCGGCTGGGCATTTGCGTGGCGAACGCTGATCGCGGCCGAGCTGGTATTCGGCGCGAGCGCGGGCCAGGGCGGCCTCGGCTGGTACATCTTCCAGAACCGCAACGAGCTGTATACGGATCGCGTGTTCGCCGGCCTCGCGGCCGTCATCGTGATCGGCCTGCTCGTCGAGAACCTCGTGTTCGACACGCTCGAACGCGTGACCGTGCGGCGCTGGGGCATCCAGCACTGATGTCACCGCACGCGGCAATTCCCGGCGCATGCATAACGTAAGCTGAAATCGGCTTTTCACGCGCGCCGGGTGCGTCCCTATACTTTGCGATGCTGCGCATGCGGCGGTTCGCGCATGTCGCGATCGCGCTGCGCAGCGCCCGATCTTCCCGGACAAGGACTTGCCGAATGACTGCCCGTGATGCCGTCGATCCGCGCGACGCGTTGCGCGACGCGCTTGCCGCGCTACCCGATCTCGCGAACGCGATCGGGCAGGATGCCGCGCAACGCGAGGCGCGTCGCGAACTGCCGTTCGAGGGGTTTGCGATCTTCCGCCGCTCGGCGCTGGGCGTGCTGCGGATTCCGGTGGAGCGCGGCGGCCTCGGCGGCACGCTGGTCGATCTGTTCGATACGATCGCGACGCTGGCCGCCGCCGATTCGAATCTCGCGCACGCGCTGCGGATCCACTACGACCAGATCGAGACGCTGCGGCTGTCGCCGCGCACACCGTTCAACGACGTACAACTCGAGCGGGCGCTGGCCGGCGCGATCTTCGGCGGTGCGTCGACCGAGCGCGGCACGTCGCGGCCCGGCGAGAACACCACGGTGTTGCGTCGGGACGGCGATCACTATCGCGTGACGGGCCGCAAATACTATTCGACCGGCACCGCGTTTGCCGATTTCGCGCGCATCAACGTGGAGAACGAGCAGGGTGACGCGGTCGCCGTGATCATTCCCGTCGCGCGGGACGGCGTGCAGGTGCTCGACGACTGGGACGGCATGGGCCAGCGCATGACCGCGAGCGGCAGCCTGCTGCTGAACGACGTGCAGGTGTTCGCGGATGAGGTGGCCGCGCGCGACGGCTCGACGCTCGTCGGCCGCCATTGCGGCGCGCTGCGGCAGCTGCATCTCGTCGCGACGGGGGCGGGCATCGTGCGCAACGTGGTTGCCGATGCAAGCCGCTACGTGCTCGCGCACGGCCGCCCGGTGCTGCACAGCCCGGCGCCGACCGCACGCGACGATCATTTCATCCAGCAGGTCGTCGGCGAGCTGTCCGCGCACAGTCATGCGATCGACGGGCTCGTGCGCGAAAACGCGCGGGCGCTCGACCGTTCCGCCGACGCGATCGCAGCCGGCGATGCCGATGCACATGCGCTGGTGCTCGACAGCGCGCTCGCGACGGCACGCACGCAGCTCATCGTCAGCAAGCTGGCGCTGCATGCGGCGGAGCGGCTGTTCGAGGTCGGCGGCGCGTCGGCGACGGCGCGCGAACACAACTTTGACCGGCACTGGCGCAACCTGCGCACGATCTTCAGCCACAACCCGTTGCTGCACAAGGCGCGCGTGATCGGCGACTACGAGCTGAACGGCGTGACGACACACCTGACCGAAGGCCGCGTGTTCTGACCTGGCCGCGCGCGCGGCCCTCTTTTCCGGAAACCCTTCCCGATGACGACCCGCACCGGACACCTGCATCTCGGCGCATTCCTGTACCCGACCGGCCATCACATCGCCGCGTGGCGCCATCCCGGTTCGCAGGCCGACGCGGGCGTCGATTTTCGCCACTACGTGCGGCTTGCCCAGGCGGCCGAGGCCGCGAAATTCGATCTCGTGTTTCTTGCCGACGGCGTGGGCACGCGCGGCGACGACGTCGAGTTCCTGAGCCGCACCGCGCACAGCTACGTCGCGCAGTTCGAGCCGCTGACGCTGCTGTCGGCGCTCGCGGCCGTTACCGAGCGAATCGGCCTCGTCGGCACCGCGTCGACGAGTTTCAACGAGCCGTTCCACATCGCGCGCAAGTTCGCATCGCTCGACCACATCAGCGGCGGTCGCGCAGGCTGGAACCTCGTCACGTCGTCGAGTGCGCACGAGGCGCGCAACTTCAATCGCGATGCGCATTTCGATCATGCCGAACGCTACGCGCGCGCGGAGGAGTTCGCGGATGTCGTGCTTGGCCTGTGGGATAGCTGGGACGACGATGCATTCGTGCGCGATCGCGCATCCGGCCGTTTCTTCGATCCGCACAAGCGACACGTACTCGACCATCGCGGCCGCTTCTTCCAGGTGCGCGGGCCCTTGAACGTCGCGCGGCCGCCGCAGGGACACCCGGTCGTCGTGCAGGCCGGTTCGTCGCCGGCCGGTACGCGGCTGGCCGCGCGCACGGCCGAAGTGATCTTCACCGCGCAGCAGACGCTCGACGACGCGGTCGCGTTTTATGCGGACGTGAAGGGCCAGCTCGCGGCGTTCGGCCGCGATCCCGATACGCTGAAGATCATGCCCGGCGTGTTTCCGGTGGTGGGCCGTACCGAAAGCGAAGCGAAGGAGAAATTCGACGCGTTGCAGTCGTTGATCGACCCGACGGTCGGGCTCGCGCTCGTCTCGGGCCTCACCGGCGGGTTCGACCTGTCCGCGTATCCGCTCGACGGCCCGATTCCGCCGCTGCCGGAGACGAACGCCAGCAAGAGCCGGCAGGCACTGACGATCGAGCTCGCGCGCCGCGAAAACCTGACGATCCGCGAACTCTATTTGCGTGTCGCAGGCGCGCGCGGCCACTGGCAGCTCGTCGGCACGCCGGAACAGATCGTCGACCAGCTCGAAGAGCGCTTCGTGCGTTACGGCGCGGACGGCTACAACGTGATGGCGCCGACGTTGCCCGGTGGCCTCGACGATTTCATCGCGCTGGTGCTGCCCGAGTTGCGCCGCCGAGGGCTGTTTCGCGACGACTATGCGGGCCATACGCTGCGCGAGCATCTGGGGCTGCGCCGGCCCGTACGCCACGACACCACCGCCCGTACCGAAACGGCTGCCTGACGTCAGCGCCGCAGACCAGCATCGCGCAGTAGCGGCAGCACGCGCTCACCAAAGAAGTCGAGCTCGGGCTTGAAGTCGTAGAAGCTCAACTGGATGCCGTCGATGCCTGCACGGTGCAGGCGCACGATGGTATCGGCGACTTCTTCCGGCGAGCCGGTGATCGAGATATTGCCGCCGATCGCGCGCGAGGCAGCCTGCGAGCGCTGTTCGAAGCCGCCTCGCCACGCATGCGCGTCACTGTCGAAACGGTGGAAGCTGCCTTCGTCCGCATGCGCGACGATCGCGTCGCGGTACGCACGCGCTTCCGCCGCCGTCTCGCGGCAGATCACGAGCGGGTTGAGCAACGTGCGGATCGTTCGGCCGCGCGCCGCGGCGGCTGCCTTCACCCGTGCAGTATGCGCGGGCAGCGCAGCGATCGCGTGCTCGGCATCCGTGCCGGCCGGGCTCGTGACGAACACGATGTCCGAGTAGCGTGCGGCGAAATCGATGCCCGCATCGGAGCCCGTCGCGTTGATCAGCAGCGGGCGACCGTAGCGCGGCTTCGGCGTCACGAATGCGCCGCCCAGCCGCCAGCTCGACAGCACCGGCGTGTAGCTGAAATTGTCCGGTTGCGCCCACAACTGCTGGACCGCGTCGAGAAATTCGGCGGCCATTTCGTAGCGCCGGTCGTGTTCGATCCGGTTCCAGCCGAACATCTCGTGCTCGATCGCGCGGTGGCCGGTCACGACGTTGATCCCCCAGCGCCCGCGCGAGATGTGATCGAGCGTCGCGGTGAACTTCGCGAAATGCAGCGGATGCCAGGGCCCGTACAGCACGTGGCTCGTCGCGACGAGGATGATCCGTTCGGTGCGCGCGGTCAGCGCGGCCAGCGTCATGAACGAGTCGAGCGCCTGGCCGTCGAACACACCGCCGTAACCGCCTTTCGGCAGCCACTGCGACAGCGCGAACACGAGATCGAAGCCGAGTGCCTCCGCGCGCGCGACCAGGTCGGCGTTGTAGTCGAAGGTCCAGTCGGTCGTGCGCGGCAGCGTCGACGCGCTCCAGCCGCCGGCCTGGATCGGCAGGAACAGCCCGAGCATCAGCGGCTGCGCGAGGACACGCGAGACGGGGCTGTCGGGGAAATCCGCCGGTGAGCGCACGTCGACGAACGGCGACGGCGCGACCGGAGCGGCGAGGGACGTGTCGCTCATGAAGGCTTCCTTGCGGGTTGGACATGTAGCGGACGACAACGCGCGGCACGTGCGGCGGCGAATCGCCCGGGTGTCATGCACGATGTGCGTGCGCGCGGTTCGAGCCGCGTCATAGCGTGCCGGGCCTCGGATCGGACACGAACCCGTCGCGGTTCGGCATCCGCACGCGTGGCAGCGTGCGCGCGTCGAGCCGTGCATCGGCGGGCACGATGCCGTTCAGATGGAGCACATAAGCGGTGACCGCATAGACTTCGTCCGCGCTCAGCGATTGCGGCGCGTTGTACGGCATCGCGCGGCGGATGTAGTCGAACAGCGTCGTCGCGTACGGCCAGTAGCTGCCGACCGTCTTTTTCGGCTTGGCGCTCGCGAGCGAGCCCAGTCCGCCGACGAGCGGATCGCCGACGCCGCCTTCGCCGCCGGCACCGTGGCACATCGCGCATTTGTCCGCGAACACGTGAGCGCCGCGCGCGACCGTGCCCGAGCCGGGCGGCAGGCCGCTGCCGTCGGGCGCGACGTCGATGTCCCACGCCGCGAGCGCCGCGAGCGCCGCGCGGTCGACCGGCTGGCCGAGACCGTAGCCCGCGCCGAATGCGCTCGGGACGCTCAGGGATGCGACGAGCAGGCAGGCAAGCGGCTTACGCATTGCGCACCTCGCCGTCCGTGCCGATGCGCCAGTTCTGGATGCCGTTGTAGTGGTACTGCGAGTTGACGCCGCGAGCGGCGACGAGCGCCTCGCGGGTCGGCTGCACATAGCCTGTGTCGTCGGTGGCGCGGCTTTGCAGGTCGGCCGGCTCGCCGTTCCAGATCCAGTCGGCTTCGAAGCGCGTCAGCGCGCGATCGCGCACGTCGCCCGCGAGTCGAGCGGGCCGCCAGGTGCGGCCACCGTCGGTCGAGACGTCGACCGCGCGAATCCGGCCGCGTCCCGACCACGCGTAGCCGCCGATCGGGTAATAGCCGTGCGCGGCGAGCCGATGGCCGGCCGACGGCCGCGTGATGACCGACTTCGCATCCATCTCGAACACGAACTGGCGCGCGCAGCCGCCGGGCAGCAGGTTCGTGTATTTCGACGTTTCCTCGCGCGTCATCTCCGGCGCGCGCACCAGTTTCAGCCGCCGCAGCCACTTGATGTTCGTGTTGCCTTCGAAACCCGGCACGATCAGCCGTACCGGATAACCGTTCTCGGGGCGCAGCCGCTCGCCGTTCTGCGCATAGACGACGAGCGCGCGCTCGAGGATCCGGTCGAGCGGCAGGCTGCGCGTCATTGCCGCGCCGTCGGCGCCTTCGGCGAGCAGCCAGCGTGCGTCCGGATCGATGCCGGTTTCGTCGAGCAGCGTCGACAGCCGAACGCCTGTCCATTCGCAGCACGACAGCAGCCCGTGCGTGAACTGAACGGGCAGCCCGCTCGGGCCGTTCCATTCGCTGCCGGTGTTGCCCGAGCATTCGAGGAAGTGGATCCGCGACTCGGACGGAAAGCGCAGCAGGTCGTCGATCGTGAACACGCGCGGCTCGCGCACGAGGCCGTGCACGACGACGCGATGACGCTGCGCATCGATCTCCGGCACGCCCGCATGATGACGCTCGTAGACGAGGCCGTTCGGCGTGATGTCGCCGAACAGGTCGGCGAGCGGCGTCATCGACGAGCCGGAGCCGGGCAATGCCGGCGTGCGGGCGCTGCGGCGGATCACGTCGCGTTCGTGCGGCCCCGGCACGCCGTAGGGCGGCGACAGTAGCGGCGCACCCGGTTCGCGTGTCCATGGCGGCACGTCGAGCGGGGAGCGCGGAGAGAGCGGGGCGAGCGGCTGGCTTGCCAGCGCGCCGCTGGCAGGCAGCATCGCTGCCGCCCATCCGCCGGCGAGCCGGCGTAGTGCTGCGCGCCGGCCGCTGCGCGGTGGGTGGGGCGGGAAACGGGAGTCGGTCATGGTCGAACGCGTATCGTGCGCCGGGGCAGCACGCGGGGAAACGCCCATTCTCGGCAACCGAACCCGGTGCGACAAACAACGATTCCCGCTTTGCTTATCGCACCACGCTGCACCGCGCCCGATACGCTCGCCGTCAGAACTTCACGCGCAGCCCAGTGACGAACGCGACCTGGCGGTTCGTCGACGACGCGCTGCCGATATTCGAGATCGCCGCGATCTTGCGATAGCCGCCCGACGTTGCCGTGCTCGCGTCGCCGGCCGCGAGCTGGTAGATGCCGGACAGGTAGATATCGGTGCGTTTCGACAGCGCGTAGTCGAACCCGAGCGTGAACTGGTGCCAGCGCGGTTTCAGCGTCTGGCCGCCGGTGCCCGGCAGGCCGCTCGCGCGCCCGTCGGTGAACGTATAGACACCGATCAGCGTGGCGGCCGGCGTGAGCTGGTAACGCGCGTTCACGTCGTAGTTGTTGAACTTGCGCGACGAGCCGTCGAGATAGTTGAGCTGCGTGTGGCTCCACGCAAAGCCCAGCGTCGCAGGGCCGAGCGCGTAGTTCGCGCCGACCACGCCGATCTGCTGCTTGAGCACGCCGCCGTTCAGCCCGTAGAAGAATCCGCCGCTGTAGTCGTTGCCGGTGGTGGAGGTCGCACCGCCCACCGCGCCGCTCGTATTCGACGTCGAATTCGGATGATTGATGCGGACATAGCCGGCGCCCACCGACAACGGGCCGTTCACGTAGTTCGCCGACGCGCCCCACGCGTTGTTGTTCGAGAATCCGGTGCCCGCGCCACCGTTGGCCTGGTTACTGAACGCATAGAGCAGGTCGGCCGTGAAGCCGGCGATCGTGTCGCTGCGGAACTTCACCGCGTTGTTCAGCCGGAAGCTCTGGTTCATGTTGTCGTTGTCGCCCACGTGCGTGGCCGGCGACCAGAAGCCGGACCCCGAGTACTGCGCAACGAGGTCGGTGATCGGCTCGTACTGGCGGCCGAAGGTCAGCGTGCCGAGCCCCTTGCTGGCGAGGCCCACGTATGCGGAGCGGCCGAACAGGCGGCCGCCCTGGCCGAGCCCGCCGTCGCTCGGCCGGAACCCGCTTTCGAGCGTGAAGACCGCCTGCACGCCGCCACCGAGATCTTCCACGCCTTTCAGGCCCCAGCGGCTGCCGCTCAACTTGCCGCTCGTCTGCTGGATGTTGCTCGCGCCACCTTGATTGTTCGTATAAGCGAACCCGGCATCGACGACGCCGTACAACGTGACCGAACTCTGCGCATGCGCGCTGACCGAACCGATCGAAACCAAACCCAGGACTACCGTTTTTTTGATCATGACTATCCTCTGTTTTTATGGGTACATCTGCGAGGATCACGATCCTATTGATGACGGCGGTGCCGGCGAACGGTCGATCCGTGGTTTGCAAATCGCTGCGCGGCCGATTTGCAATATGAGTTGCCGCAAGCCCTGCATGTGCGCCGCGATCGCGTCCGGCACCCATGCTGCGGCGAACGTATCGCGCGAACGGCGAACGTCGAGCACCGGATACACGCGGGCGCCGTCATATCGATCGATGAAATCGTTCGATGTCCGCACTACCGGCGGCCCGGCGTGCGATGTTTTTACGCAACGCCCGCTGTGCGGCGAGCGCCTGATGCGCTACGTGCGGCCGCATATCGATTCCGCAAAACGTTGGTAGGGCCGTGCGATGCATGACGGTAGAGTCGGGCATCCGGCCTCGGGCCGGCATGCTCCGGGAACGGAAGGGCGCCCAAGCGCATTCGTCCCGGCTGAACCACGAACACGGGAGCCGTCTGTCATGAGTCGCGATGTGCTGTTTCTGCTGGAACCGGGCTTTGCCGATCCGAAGCATCCGGGCCAGCGCTTCGTCTGCCCGCATGGACTGTCGATCGAGGGGCTGCTCGCGAGCGCGCCCGATCGCGCGAGTCGAATCGACGTGAAACGTGTCGGCTTCGAGCGGCCGCGGCACGCGGTGATCGACGCGCTCGACGATGCGCACCAGGGGCTGCCGGTCCTCGTGCTCGGCCGCGACCAGCCGGCGCCGGACGACGCGCAGACGCTCGGCGACGTGCGCTTCGTCACCGACGCGCGCCGCATCCTCGAACTGCTGGCCGAGCGCCACGGATTTCCGGTGCTGCATTGACGCAGCGCTTTTCACTTCCCGTTTGATCGACCGACAGGAGCATCCGATGTCGTCAATTTCGGCGGCACGTCGCCGTTTGCTGCTTGCCGGTGCCGCGGTGGCGGCGGCGCCATGGGCCGCGAAGGCCGCGTTCGCCACGCCCGCGGTCAGCACCGATCTCGCCGGCACCACGTTGCGCGTCGCAACCTACAAGGGCGGCTGGCGCGCGCTGCTGCAGGCGGCCGGGCTGGCCGACACACCGTACCGGATCGACTGGCGCGAGCTGAACAACGGCGTGCTGCACATCGAGGCGCTCAACGCGGATGCGCTCGACATCGGTTCGGGCAGCGAAATTCCGGCCGTGTTCGCCGCGCGACAGAAGGCCAACGTGCGGCTCATCACCCGCGTGCGCGAGGACCTGAACAACCAGGTCACGCTCGCGCGCAAGGACACGACGATCCGCAGCATCGCGGACCTGAAGGGCAAGCGTCTCGGGTACGTGCGTGCGACGACGTCGCACTACTTCCTGTATCGCCAGCTCGCGGAGGCCGGCCTGAGCTTCGACGATATCCAGCCGATCAACCTGTCGCCGGCCGATGGCTTGTCCGCCTACGATCGCGGCGACATCGACGCATGGGCGATCTACGGCTACAACGGCCAGCTCGCGCGCAATCGCTACGGTGCGCGCGTGCTGAAGACGGGGAAGGGCTATCTGTCGGGCAACTTTCCGGTCTATGCGAACCCGCGCACGCTCGACGATGCGCGCCGTCGCGCGGCGACGGGCGATCTGCTGCTGCGGTTTCGACGCGCGTATGCATGGGCGAACACGCATTTCGGCGACTATGCGCTCGTGCAGAACCGCGAGACGCGCGTGCCGGTCGCCGATCTCGTCGCGATGTTCGACCAGCGCAGCGAAGACTACGCGCTGCTGCCGGTGACGCCCGACGTGGTGGCGCAGCATCAGCAGGTCGCGGATGTGTTCGCGCGGATCGGTGTGCTGGATGGGCCGGCCAATGTCGCGCCGCTGTGGGATACGTCGTTCAACGCGCTGGTCGCGGCGACGTGAGCGGGGGTAATGAGAAGGCGGCCGGGTGAGTGGGGGATTGAGGACACATGCGCTTTCGGGAAACGCTGCTTTCCCTTCGTGAGCGAGGCTTCACGCCCTGCGCGGACCCCGATGGGAGATTTTCTCGACCGGGTCAGGCGAACGTCGTCGCGACCATGATGCCGAACACGACGCCGATCGCGATTCCGCACAGCCGGCCGTAAATCGACGCGCGCACATTGTCGTCGAGCACGAACGGCGAGCGTTTGTGCTTCCATACCGTGCTGAATGCGACGGGGCGCGTCAGCAGCGTGATGCACGCGATCAGCACCGGCGTGGCGATGAGCATCGCGATGCGCGGCCCGTTCCAGTCGACGCCGTGCATCGCCAGCGAAACGATCGCGGCAAGCGGAACCTCGACGCACAGGCCCAGCAACGAACCGTTGACGAAGGAATCTCCGGGGGACTGGAACATGATCGGTCCTGGCGTTCGGATGAAATCGGCGCCCGGCTCGAGCTCCCGAAGATAAAAAAAACCATGGCCGTTGCCCAAGGTCGATCGACCGCATTCGACATTAGCCACGATGACGGGCGGATAGTACGGCAAATCATTCGCACGTTGGCGGGTATTCAAGCTATTTAACAAATGTCCCGGTTAGGCGCGCATTTTCGCGCTCAGGGCCGCCCGGACATCGTCGACTGGATCCGACGCGATTTCAATCGACAACCGCACTTCCTCGAATACGAAACCCTGCGCGCCGCTGTATGGCATGACGGACGTGAAAACGAGGCAGGGTCAACCGTGCCGAGCCGCATGTCAGATTTTGACAGTTCTTGACAGCTGGAGACCAGTGCAGCGCTATGATCTAACTCTTTGTTGGACGGGCATCCTGGAGAACCTCCCATGAGTTTGGCACGCTCACTCAGCGTCGGTATCACAATTGGCCTTCACCACGCGGCAGAGAGTCTCTGGGTCAACGGCATCAAGCAGAACGCCTTGTATCTGATGAAGCTCTTTCAACACTCGCCTCTTGGCCATCAGGTCACCCTCGTCAACACCACGAACGTCCGGATCACGTCGGAACTTCCGTGGGATACCACGCAGTATCCGATACGCTCGTTCGACGATGCGAAAGACTCGCTCGATGTCCTGATCGAACTCGGGGGGCAAATTGACCAGCAGCAAACCGCGTATCTGCAGGCACGCGGTACAAAAGTCGTGAGCTACTGCTGCGGTCCTGAATACGTGCACATGATGCAGGCCATGATTTTTGGCAGACGGCATGCGGAAACGGTATTCATCAACCAACGTTACGATCAAGTGTGGATCATCCCGCAAGTTGTCGATACCAGCGCGAGCTACTTCAGCGTATTACGACGCCAGCCGGTTCGTGAAGTCCCGTTCGTTTGGGACCCGATGTGCGTCGAAGAGCGGTCGGCAGCGCTTCCGCATCGCGGGGAGTATCGTCCAACCGGGCAATCGAAGCGCCTCTCCATCATGGAGCCGAATATCGACGTTACGAAGTTTTGCCTCTATCCGCTCTTGATTGCAGAACTGGGCTATCGGAAGTTTGGCGAAAAGATATCTTACGTGCACGCGACGAACACGGAGCATCTTGCAAAAAACAGCCCCGAATTTGTTGGCATCGCGCACCACCTCGACCTGGTGAGAGACTCAAAGATAAGCTTTGTCGGCTATTACAACACCCCTCAATTTCTTTCGGAACATACCGACATTGTAATATCCCATCAATCAGGGCTTGCGCTGAATTACTTCTATTTCGATGTGTGCTGGAACGGGTATGCATTGATCCATAACGCATACCTCTGCCGTGAGCTTGGTTATTTTTATAATGGACAGGATGCGGAGGAGGGTGCACTGCAACTCGGGCAGGCAATCGATTCGCACGATGAGAAATGGGTTGACTACAAAAATCGACAGCGCGAATTTATCGGTGGATTTCTGTCGACAAATTCGAGACAAATCGAATCATACGACAGGCTCCTGATCGGTCTTTTTGATTAAATTCACGACATTTCACTGGGAAAATCAGTAAGCCGCTGACTGAAGCGGAGTGAAGTTTGATTCGGAATGGGCGTGTCGCTGCCGCCTCGAGGTCGGTATTGACGGCGAGCCGGTAGCATCAAGTGGAGCGACGTTGGTCTTACACGTTGAGTGCGCTATTCGCTGATCAACGCTTATCTCGAACAGCACGCTCGCTGCCGATGTGCCTGCTTGATGTCGACTACCATACCGCGCTCTGGCCAGACAATGCCGCCGCCATTTCCGATATCGGGCTGCTCCAGTCACCCAATGTCGCTTGCCGATACAGCTGCATGGACCTGTACCACGGCGTATCGCGATGGCTGTTGGACCAACGCTCATCGCATGCAGCCGACAGCAACACCCACACGGGCCGTCCGAATGCTCCAGCGAGGTGGGCCGGTCCTGTATCCACGGCAATCAACAAATATCATTTATTTGACATAATGCTGATGATCGCATTTTTTGTTTGTAGCAGCCATATCCTAATGTCGTGTTCTGGCTATTTACAGATGTCGTGTTTTTGACTGCTGGCATGCTGGACGGCTCGTTGAGCGAGCGCGGAGCCGACCATGCAGCCAGCCGGATTGGTGACACTGACGATGCGAGAGCTTGATCGACTCAAGGTAATCCAGGCCGTGGTGGACACGGGCCTGAAGCCCGGACGTGCGGCCGAACGGCTGGGACTGAGCGTGCGACAGGTGGAAAGGCTGGTCATCCGATATCGAGAGCATGGATCTAGCGGCGTTGCTTCGGGCCGTCGTGGCCGGCCAGGCAACCGCAAGCTCGACGAAGGACTAGCGTTACGCGCCTTGACCACTATTCGAGAGCGTTACGCCGATTTCGGGCCGACGTTGGCCTGCGAGAAGCTGTGGGAATGCCATGGCATTCGGCTGGCCAAGGAAACGGTCAGGAAGCTGATGACGGATGCCGGGCTCTGGATTCCGCGCCGGCAGCGTCCGCCGAAGGTCTACCAGCCGCGAGCGCGCCGGGCGTGTCTGGGTGAACTGATCCAGATCGATGGTTGCGATCATCGGTGGTTCGAGGAACGGGCGCCGGCCTGCACGCTGCTGGTGTACGTGGACGACGCGACGAGCCGGCTGATGATGCTGCACTTCACGCAGACCGAGTCGACGTTCAGCTACTTCGAGGCCACGCGAGCGTATCTGGAGCGCCATGGCAAGCCGGTGGCGTTTTACAGCGACAAGTACAGCGTGTTCCGCAATACGAGCGCCAGCAAGACAGGCCAAAGCGTGACGCACTTCGGTCGGGCGATGTACGAGCTGAACATTGACACGTTCTGCGCGAACAGCAGCTCGGCCAAGGGACGTGTCGAGCGAGCGCACTTGACGCTGCAGGATCGGTTCCTCAAGGAGTTGAGACTGCGCGGCATCAGCACGGTGGCCGACGCGAACGCTTACGCGCCCTCCTTCATGGCCATGTATAACGAGCGCTTCGCGAAGCCACCGAAGAGCGGCTTTGATGCGCATCGACCGCTGCGGTCCGACGAGGATCTGGATCTGCTGCTGACCTGGCGCGAGACACGCCGGGTCACGAAGGCGCTGACGGTGCAGTACGACCGGGTGCTCTATCTGCTGGACGATACGCCGGGGAATCGGGCGTGGATACATCGTGACATCGAGGTGTGGGAGTACCCGGACGGACGCATCGAGCTTCGGGCGGCTGGCCAGCTACTGTCGGCACAATCCTACGATCGGCTGGCCGAGGTGGATCAAGGCGCGATCGTGGATCACAAGCGCCTGAGCCATGCGTTGCAGGTGGCACAAGCGTTTCAGGCGCAGCGCGACAGCCGGCGGATCGGCACTGCGCCGTCGCGAACGCATCGGGGGCTGCCGGTGCGGGCAAATGAAGCGCAACCCGGCACGAAGAAACCTCGCCGGTTCACGGTGACTGACATGGAAGCCGCGATTCTGGAAGTTGCGTCAAAAGCAGAAACTGAGCGGCGGTCTGCCAAGGCCCGCGGGTGAGCGTAAGCGCCCTGCTGCTTCAGGCTCGGCGCTTCAACGCTGAAGGACGGAAAGCCGATGAAACATGCTACATCTGTATTTAGCTGGCACTACGACATCTGAATCCGGGTATGACATTAATTGTAGTAGCTAAGTTCAAATGTCCGTTCGGGACGTGCGGCCGTACGGCTGAACCTGAACGTGCGCCAGGTGGAACGGCTGGTCATCAGGTATCGAGAGCACGGACCTGGCGGCTTTGCTCCAGGCCCGACGGCGCCGTACACGCATGCCGCACGCGGCCGCCCCTAATGCACAGTGCGCCGCAACATCGTCGTGTCGTAACCGAGCGCCCGCACCCGTTCGACGAGCGCCGCGACCTGTTCAGCGGAAGGCTTCGCATCGCGCGTCAGGATCCACAGGAACCGCCCCGACGGTTCACCGACGATCGACCACGCGTAGTCGTCGGCGCGATCGAGCACCCAGTAATCGCCGAAGAAGAACGGCCCGAAGAACGACACTTTCAGCTTTGCGCCGCCGCTGTCCGCCACGATCCTTGCGCGGCCGTCGGCGCTTCGCGCGCGGCCGTCCGGCCCGCCTTCGCGGCAGGTATTGCGCACGCCGACGAGACCGTCTTCCCGCTTCGCATAGTCGGCCGTCACGCCGTCGCATCCGCGCTCGAACCGGTTTTCATACCGCGCGAACTCGTACCATCTGCCGACGTAGCGATCGAGATCGACGGATTTCGCGGGTTGCGGAACGTGTGCATTCCCGCTGGGCCCGCCGGCGAGGCCTGCACATCCCGCCAGCACCAGGGCGGCGCCCGCCACGATCACGCCCGCGGCCCACAGCGGTCGGCCCACGATACTTCGCTTCATTGAATGACTCTCCAGACACGAAACCCGCTCATTGTGCACGCAACCGACGGTAGTCGGCCGCATTCGCCGCACGTTGCGGCTGCCTGAATCCGCGCGGACGCGTCGCTCGTATCTGGTTGAAGACCTCACAGCGGGCGCGCCGCCGATCGTTCGATCAGAGGCATCCGGGAGTGCTATATTTCGCTCGACATTCACATCATGGCGATCCGCGCCATCCACTTCGCATGAGCGACACGCCAAGCGGTGCCAGCGGCTTCGATCAGTCAGCCCCTTCGCACGATGCCGATGCGGATGCCGCGCGCCGCGAACATCTGAACCGGGTGATGCTTCAGGCAGCAGCCGGCGATCAGGCGGCTTTCGCGGAGTTGTATCAGCTGACCGCGTCGCGGGTGTTCGGGACAATCGTGCGCATGCTTCACGATCACGGCGAAGCCGAGGATATCCTCCAGGAGGTCTACACGACCGCATGGCGACGCATCGACACGTTCGACCCGACGCGCGGCGGCGCGATGACGTGGCTGATCACGCTGGCACGCAACAAGACGATCGACCGCTTGCGGCAGCATCGCGACGCGCAACTCGACGACGAACAGGCGCTTGAGCTTCCCGCCGATGATCCAACGCCCGCCGCGCTGGCGGAGGCCTCGCAGGAGCGCCAGCGCCTCGAGCGCTGCCTCGCGCAACTCGATCCGCAGCAAGGCCGCGCGGTGCGCGAGGCCTTCTTCAGCGGCGCGACCTACAGTGAGCTGGCAGCGCGACTGCGTGTGCCGCTCGGAACCATGAAGAGCTGGATCCGGCGCAGCCTGATGCAGCTGAAGGTGTGTCTGGAGCAATGAATACGCCGGCCGATCACGATCCCGAATTGCGCTGCGCCGAATACGCGCTCGGCGTGCTCGACGCAGACGCGCGCCGCGAGCTGGAGCAGTCCGCCGCTCGCGATCCGGCGTTGCAAGCCACGCTCGAGCGCTGGCAGCGCCGCCTCGCCCCGCTCGCGGACGACGTCACGCCCGTCGACCCGCCCGCGCGAACCTGGACGAGAATCCAGCACCAACTGGGCTTCATCCCGCCGCCGCGCCCACGCGGCGCTGCGCCATCCGCCGGATGGTGGAACAGCCTGCGACTGTGGCGCTGGGTCGGCATGGGCGCGAGCGTGGCGGCGCTCGGGCTGCTCACGGTCAACGTGATCCGGGTGGGCGAAGCGCCGCCGCGCCCCGCTGCCGAAGACAGCCACTACATGGCGGCCACGCTGGCACAAGCGGATGGCGTCGCACGGTGGACCGCCACGGTCGACTTGCGGCGTGCCCGGATGGTCGTGGTGCCCGCGAACACGCCGCCGGTCGCCGCGGACCGCTCGACGGAGCTCTGGCTGATTCCGCCGAATGCGAAGCCGATCTCGCTCGGCGTATTCGCGTCGAACGCACCAGCGTCGATGACGCTGCCGCAAGCGATCGTCGCGCGACTCGATGCACGCGCGGTGCTCGCCGTATCGCTCGAGCCTCACGGCGGCTCGCCGAGCGGCCAACCCACCGGGCCGGTGCTCGCCACCGGCGCGATGCACACCACTTGACGCGCGCAACGCGCGCTCGCCCTGTAAACGTAAAGCGCGGCGGCGTGCCGCCCGCTGCCGTCTCTCTCGACGACATCACGCATCTCGTCGCATTCGTCTGCATCCGATCGGTCGCCGGCTCCGTATAAAGGGTATCGCGCCCTCGGAGCCCGTATGCCCGCCGTCGTCGTTGCCCTCCTCGCCTTCGTCGGACTGATCCTGTCCTTCACGGCGGTGTGGATTATCCAATTGCAATCCCGGAACGCCGGGATGATCGATCCGGTCTGGGCCGCGACGCTGGGCGGCGTAGCCGTGTTCGTCGCCGTGCTGGCGACCGGCCCGGAATTGAATCGTGCGCTCGTCGCCGCCGGCGGCGGCATCTGGGGGCTGCGACTCGCGCGGCACCTGTGGCGGCGCAATCGCGGGCAGCCGGAGGACCCGCGCTATCGACAGTTCCGCCTGCAGTGGGGCGACGCCGCGCCGCGCAACATGTTCTGGCTGTTCCAGTTGCAAGCGCTGATCTCGATGCTGCTGTCGATCGCGTTCTTCATCCCCGCCTACAGCGCGGCAGCCCCGTCCCGGTTCGCGATTGCCGCGGCAGTCGCGATCTGGATCGCCGCCGTCGCCGGAGAGACGGCCTCCGACCGGCAACTCAAGCGGTTTCTCGCGGATCCCGACCACGGCGGCCAGGTCTGTCGCGCCGGCTGGTGGCGCTATTCGCGGCACCCCAACTATTTTTTCGAGTGCGTGCACTGGCTCGCCTACACGGCCCTGGCGATCGGCATGCCGTGGGGCTGGCTGACGCTGTTGCCGCCCGTCCTGATGGCATGGCTGCTGCTCAAGGTTTCCGGCTTGCCGCTGCTCGAAGCGCGTCTGGTGCAAAGCCGGCCGGGCTACCGCGAGTACATGCGCACGACCAGCGCCATCGTTCCGTGGCCTCCGAGGCCGGCGCCCGGCCCTTCCCCCACTCGATCCGATCACCCTGACGACCGGAGCACGCGATCATGACCGCTACCACCTCGCCACCGTCGCCGGCATCGGTGGCGGCACCCAACGACACCTGGCTGATTCGCTGCTGCGAGCGCGGCTGGCTGCCGGACCGGCTGATCCGGGCCGGCATGCGCTCGCTCATGCGGCAACGCCTGCGCGCCGAACACGCGTATGACGGCGAACAGCGCGCGGCGGCCCACGACACGCTGGTGCGTGAACTGGGCGCAAGCCCGATCGCAATCGAGACGCTCGCGGCGAACACGCAGCATTACGAAGTGCCCGGCAGCTTCTTCGAGGCCCATCTCGGCCCGCGGCTCAAATACTCGTGCGGCTATTACCCGCGTGGCGACGAAACGCTGTCGCAGGCGGAGGACGCCATGCTTGCGTTGTACGCGCAGCGCGCCAGGCTGGCGGACGGCCAGCGCATGCTCGACCTCGGATGCGGCTGGGGTTCGCTGTCGCTATGGCTCGCCGAGCGGTATCCGGCGGCGCAGATCGTCGGCCTGTCGAATTCACACGGTCAACGCCACTTCATCGAGCAATGCGCGGCGCAGCGCGGGCTGACGAATCTGCGAATCGTGACCGGCAACGTGGTGGAGTTCGACTTCGATCCCGCGGATGCCGGTTTCGACCGCGTACTCTCGATCGAGATGTTCGAGCACATGAAGAACTACGGGCAACTGCTCGCCAAAATCGCGCGCTGGATGCACGACGACGGCAAGCTCTTCGTGCACATCTTCGCGCACAAGCTGCTCGCCTATCACTTCGCGGTGCGCGACGACACCGACTGGATGTCGCGCCATTTCTTCACGGGCGGGACGATGCCGTCGGCCGACCTGCTGCTACGGTTCCAGGACGACGTGCGCATCGCCCGCCAATGGTGGCTCGACGGGACGCACTACGCCCGCACGGCCAATCAGTGGCTCGCGTCGCTCGATGCGGCGCGCCACCGGATCATGCCGATTTTCGAGACGGTCTACGGCGCCGACGCCCGCCTGTGGTTCCAGCGCTGGCGGATGTTCTACATGGCGGTCGCCGAGCTGTTCGGCTATGCCGACGGGCAGGAATGGGGCGTCGCCCACTATCTGTTCGACAAGCGCCCGGGTCTCGCGTGAGGGTCGCGATCCCGTGCCGGGTTCTCCGCCGCGTCGCCGCCACGGTCGTGACGGCGCTCGCGATCGGGGCCGCCGGGTGCTCGGGCAGCCCGCCGAACCCGAATCCGCGCGCCGCCGTTCCGCTGTCGACCGTACCCGTCGACTTGCCGCGCTACATGGGCCGCTGGTACGTGATCGCGAACATCCCGTATTTCGCGGAACGCGGCTTCGTCGGCAGCCGCGCCGAGTGGCGCCTGCGCGACGACGGCCGGATCGACGACGCATTCGTCGGCCGCGACGGCGGCTTCGACCAGCCCGAGAAGCACTATCGGTTCGTCGACGCCGTCAAGCCCGGCAGCGGCGGTGGCGAATGGCGCGTGCGGCTGTTCTGGCCCGTGTATGTCACGCAACTGACGCTCTACGTCGACCCCGACTACCGGTACACGATCCTCGGCTACCCGGGCAAGACGCTCGGCTGGATCTTCTCGCGCGCGCCGACGATGGACGAGGCCACCTATCGCTCGCTGCTCGCCCGGCTCGATGCGATGGGTTACGACACATCGCGCTTCAGGCGGGTGCCGCAAACACCGGACCAGCTCGGCAAGCCGGGCTTCGCGTCGCCCGGCGATCGCGAATGAACACCGCACCTGCATCCGCCGCGCGCGGTGCGTCGTATATGAGCACAGGTGATTCCAGAACCTGCTCTTGTGACTGACGGAGACCCTTCGCGATGCACCCGGAACTTTCAATGTCGCGGCCCGGCCGGCGGATCGCCGTCGTCGGCGCCGGCATCGCGGGCCTGGCCAGCGCGTACTTGCTGGCCCGCCGTCACCGCGTGACGCTGTTCGAGGCCGCCGACTATCTCGGCGGTCACACGCACACGGTCGACGTCGATCTCGACGGCGCACGCCACCCCGTCGATACGGGCTTCCTCGTGTTCAACGACCGGACCTATCCGAACCTGGTCGCGCTGTTCGACGAACTGGGCGTGGCCGCCCATTCGACCGACATGTCGTTTTCGGTTTCGGTCGACGGCGGCCGGCTCGAATGGGCCGGCAGCAACCTGAACACGGTGTTCGCGCAACGCCGCAACCTGTTCTCGCCGACCTTTCTCGGGATGTTGCGCGACATCCTGCGCTTCAACGCGTCCGCGCACGATCACCTCGAATCGGCGAGCCGGCAGCGTCTTTCGGTCGGGGAACTGCTCACGGCCGGCGGTTACGGCGCCTCGTTCCAGCATCACTACCTGCTGCCGATGGCGGCCGCGATCTGGTCGAGCGCGGCCAACGACATCCTGCGGTTTCCGGCGGCGACGTTCCTGCGCTTCTGCCTGAATCACGCGTTGTTGCAGGTCAACAGCCGGCCGACCTGGCGCACCGTCGCGGGCGGCGCGCGGCAGTACGTCGAGCGCATCGCCGCGACGCTCGACGACGTGCGCGTGAATACGCCGGTGCGCGCGATACGGCGCGACGACGCGGGCGTGACGGTGGCGACCGATTCAGCCGGTCACGAGCGTTTCGACGCGGTCGTGCTCGCGTGCCATGCGCCGACCAGCCTGCGGCTGCTCGCGGATGCCAGCAAGGCCGAGCGCGACGTGCTCGGCGCCGTGCGCTACCAGCACAACGTCGCGGTGCTTCATACCGATACGGCGTTGCTGCCGCGCCGGCGGCGCGTGTGGTCGGCGTGGAACTACCTGGGCGGTCGGCCGAGGCGCACGGGCGGCGAATCGCCCGTGTGCGTGAGCTACCTGCTCAACCAGTTGCAGCCGCTGCCGTTCCGCTCGCCGGTCGTCGTCACGTTGAATCCGGTCGACGAGCCCGCGCCCGGCACCCAGCTCGGCCGCTACGATTACGCGCATCCGCTGCTCGATCTCGCGGCCGTGGATGCGCAGCATCGCCTGCCGATGCTGCAAGGGCGGCGCAATACGTGGTACGCGGGAGCGTGGACAGGCTATGGGTTCCATGAGGATGGACTGAAATCGGCGTTGCGCGTCGCCCGCAGCTTCGGCGTCGCGCCGGCCTGGGCTTGCCCATGAACGCGCCCTTTGCCCGCGACGGCATGGCCGCCCGGCTGCTCGTCGGCACCGTGATGCATGAACGGCTGCGGCCGGTGCGCCATGCGTTCGCGTACCCGCTATTCCAGGTCTGCTGCGACGTCGAGCGGCTGGACGAGATCGACGCCGGCTGGTTCGGCATCGATCGCCGGGCCCCGCTCGCGCTCGCCTCCCGCGACTACGGCCCGCGCGACGGCCGCGCGCTCGGCCCGTGGATGCGCGATGTCCTCGCGCACGCCGGCATTCCCGCCGACGGCCCGATCTGGCTGCAGACGATCCCGCGCGTCTTCGGCTACGCATTCAATCCGGTGAGCTTCTGGTACTGCTACGACCGCGCGGGCCGGCTGCGCGCGCTGTACGCCGACGTGCGCAACACGTTCGGTGCGCACCACGGCTACCTGCTGAGTGCGATGCGCCACGCGCCGATCGAGGCCGACACCGTGCTCGTCTGCCGCAAGGCGTTTCATGTCTCGCCGTTTTGCGACATCGTCGGGGATTACGCGTTTCGCGTGCGTCAGTGCGGCAATCATCTGAGCGTGGCAATCGACTATCGCGACGACGACGGTCTGCTGCTGCGCACGGCAATCGGCATGCGGTCCGCGCCGCTGACGGCGGCACGCGCATGGCGCGCGCTGGCCCGGCAGCCGCTGAACGCGGTCAACGTCGTCATGCGCATTCATTGGCAAGCGCTGCGGCTGTGGCTCGCGCGCGTGCCGTTCCACGGCAGGACGCCCCTCGGCCGTTCTGCCGCTGCCGATTCGCCATTGTCCCGTTCGCCGGGCGCGTCGCCACACGGCCGCTCGGCGATGTCCGATCACGAGGCTCGCCCATGACCTTGCTGCGCCTGCTGTCTCCCGCCTCGCAACCGGCGATGCCGCTGTCGGCCCGGTTGTTCATCGCGCTGCTCCGGCAAATCCACGACGGTCACCTGACGCTCGTGACGCCCGAAGGCGCGCAGCATGTGTTCGGCGATCCGCACTGCCGGCCGGCCGCGACGCTGCAGGTCCGCGACTGGCGGGCGTGCCGTGCGATCCTGCGCGCGGGCGACATCGGATTCGCGGAAGCGTACCGCGCCGGCTGGATCGACACGCCCGAGCTCGTCGCGCTGCTGCGTCTCGCGATCCGCAACCAGCCGGTGATCGCGAAGACGGTGACCGGCGGCCGCCTGGCACGCCTCTGGTACGCGCTGCGTCACCGGCTGAGGATGAATACGCGGGCCGGCAGCCGCCGCAACATCCACGCGCACTACGATCTCGGCAACGACTTTTACGGATTGTGGCTCGACGACACGTGGACGTATTCGAGCGCATGCTTCGACGGCGACGCGCAGCGTTCGCTCGCCGACGCGCAAACGGCAAAGTATCAGCGCATCGTCGATTCGCTCGGCCTGCGCGCCGGCATGCGCGTGCTCGAGATCGGCTGCGGCTGGGGCGGGTTCGCCGCGCATGCCGCACGGCAAGGCATCCGCGTGCATGGCGTCACCGTCTCGCAGGCGCAATACGCGCTGGCCCGCGAGCGCATGGCGCGCGACGGGCTGTCCGATCGCGTCACGCTCGAATTGCGCGACTATCGCGACGTCGACGGCCAATACGACGCGATCGTGTCGATCGAGATGTTCGAGGCCGTGGGCGAAACGTTCTGGCCGGTGTACTTCGACACGCTCCGGCAGCGCCTGAAGCCCGGTGCTCGCGCGCTGATTCAGTCGATCACGATCATCGAGTCGCTATTCGACGCATATCGCACGTCGAGCGACTTCATTCGCGAGTTCATCTTTCCCGGCGGGATGCTGCCGAGCCCGGCGCGTTTCGTCGATGCCGCGCGGCGGGCCGGCCTGGCCGCCGAACCGGTGTTCGCGTTCGGTGACGACTACGCGCGCACGCTGCGCACCTGGCGCGCCGCGTTCGAGGCGCGCATCGACTCGGTGCGCGCGCAACGGTTCGACGAGACGTTCATTCGCACCTGGCGCCTCTATCTCGCCTATTGCGAAGCGGGATTTGCCGAGCGGCGGACCGACGTGATGCATTTCATCGTGTCGCCGGGCGGCTGACATGAGGCGCCGGCTTGCGATGCTCGCCGCAGTCGCGGCCGCGGCGCTTGCCGCACCCTTGTTCGCCGGCGCGAACTGCGTCGACGACATCTCATCGGCGCGACTGATCGGATCCGGCCGGTTCTGCATACTGGGCATCTGTCTGTACGATGCCCAGCTGTGGGCGCCCCGGCCCCCGGGTGCGTTCGACACGCCGTTTGCGTTGTCGCTGGCCTACCGTCATGACGTGAAAGGCGAACGGCTCGTCTCGACGGGCATGGACGAGATCGAGCGCCTCGCACCCGCGCCGTTGCCGGCTGCGACGCTCGATGCATGGCGCCGCGATATCGAACGGGCGTTCACCGACGTATCGCGCGGCGACGTGCTGTGCGGCGTGTATGTGCCCGAGCGCGGCGCACGCTTCTACACCAACGGCCGCCTCACGGCCGAAGTGACCGACCCGGCGTTCGCGCGTGCATTCTTCGCGATCTGGCTCGACCCGCGCACGCGGGCAAAATCGTTGCGCCGTCAGTTGCTGGGCGACGATCCGCGCTGATTCGACAGTGAGCGATGGCGACTGATCCAGTGTATCGACGCGGCAACGTTGCTCGGCCGGGCAGTGCGTCAGAGATCCGTCTCGACGCGTGATTCGCCATGGCCAACAAGATGCACTTGCCCGAGAAGACCTGCGAGACCTGCGGCTTGCCTTTCAGCTGGAGAAAGAAATGGAAAGCCGCGTGGGACGAAGTCCGATATTGCTCGGAGCGTTGCCGTCGGAATCGGCGGCCGCCTTCCCGCATGAAGACGAACGCTGAACGTCGTTGACTTCGCGTTGATGATCCGGTCGCGAGCAGCGCGCGGGCCCGGATAGCGCTTCGATCTGGCCGAGACGGAATGCTCGCCCCTGTTTCGGGCAACCGGGATCGATCGGCACCGGCGCGCGCAGGCGCGCTCGTGAGCGCGGCCCTCCACCTTCCCCTTCCCCACGGCCGTCTGGATTGCAGCATGCCCGGTTGCCTCCAGGCGGTTCACGCCGCCCTGTCTCAGTTGCACGACGCTGGCGGGAATGCGCGGTCATGTTCGTTGGCGTAAACGGCCGCAGGCCGGATCCTGCTGCATCGACTCGAAAATGTGCGACACGATTGATTCACGTATCGAAATCGCCCCCTTCCGGCGTACTTTCTGCCCCATCCCCACCGGTCGTTGTCGCCATAGCGTTGACCCTGAAAGTCGTTTCGCATGCATCAAAGACCCGCAATGCGCTTGCAGAAATAAGCATTCACGTGCTGAAAGCGCAATTTTCCGATGCTGAATCGACAACTGACGCATAAACGTCCAGCACAAATTATTTCATGAATCACTTTTCCGCTTCACTTCCCGGAAAATTTGCATACAATCCAGCTGTGCCGCATGAATCGACCGAGGGAGGCCCCGTGCCAACACGCAATCACGACATCAAGCCGCGCCGGTTTCCGGCGTGTCCGGCTTCATTGATGGCGCGCGTGTCCGTTGCCCCGGCACGCAGCCCGTCACACCACGTCGGTGCGGCGCCCGACCGGTCGATCGCATCGCGCTTGCGGGTCGCCGCGCAGCAGCGCGGCCAACGCTGCCGGCGCCGCTCGCCGCAGCTGACCGACGGGTGTGCAAGCGCCTGCCTGAACGGCGCACTGCCCGAACGGCGATCGAACACCGTCGCGGCTCGCGCGTGTCCGACGCTGCTCGTCACGGGCGGCCTGACTGCCTCCGACGAAACGATCGAGCAATTCGGCCTGCACGTCAGCGAGCGCGTCGAGTCGGTGTCGCGGGCGCTCGTACAGCCAGGCCTGGCTGTCGACGCCCTGATCGCCGAGGTCTCGTCGTTGCATATGGATCTGGCCATTCAATTCGTGTCGCTGGCGCAGGCTCGCCGTGTCCGCGCGGCCGCGATCATCTATGCGTACGGCAGCGCGCAGGCCCTCTCGTTGATCCGCCTTGCAGGGTTCCACCTGTTTCACTCGGTCGGCGGACGTATCGACCAAACATACGTCCTGACCCAGTTGCAACAATCCGCCGCCGTCATGCTCGCAGCGAAGCCGACGGCGAACGACCCTATGTTGTGGTTCCGCCGGGACGTCGGCGGCTGCGCCCCGCCAACGCCAGTCGGTCCGTCGTGCGGGATCAGGACCGGATCTCCGGTGACGCTGCCGGGCCGCCATGCACGCCCGCGTGCGCGCAGGTGAGCGTCACCCGGTCGGCGCGTCGTCGAAATAGCGGCGGCGTTCGGCCGATTTTTACGCAAGGAACACAGGGAAATCACCGCATCGCCTCAGTCGCGATCCATCGCATGACCCCCTAACCTCGAGAAAAGAACCGAAATGGGCAATCTGATCGACGCTCCCGAGCACACCCTGACTGCGATCGACGAGGGCATTCCCCTGTCGCACCTCATCCGTCGTCGGCTCGAGAGCGCGGGCGCGCGCTTCCATGCAAACGACAACATCGCCGCGCACCTGCGCGACGGCGAGCTGGATGCTCTGCAGAACGAAGTGGCGCAGGGAATGGAAGCGGTGCTGCGCTCGCTCGTGATCGATGTCGACAACGACCACAACACCCGCGAAACCGCGCGGCGCGTCGCGAAGATGTTCATCCGCGAAGTGTTCGCGGGCCGCTATGACGCGGCGCCGTCCGTCACCGAATTTCCCAACGTCGAGCGGCTGGACGAGCTGCTGATCGTCGGGCCGCTGCGCGTGCGCAGTGCCTGCTCGCATCATCTTTGCCCGATCATGGGCCGCATCTGGATCGGCGTACTACCCAGCGCCGCGTCGAATCTGATCGGCCTGTCGAAGTACGGCAGGCTGGTGAACTGGGTCATGACGCGTCCGCAGATCCAGGAAGAAGCAGTCAAGCAGATTGCCGACCTCCTCGAATCGCGCATCTCGCCCGATGGGCTTGCCGTCGTCCTCGAGGCCGAGCACTTCTGCATGCATTGGCGCGGCACCAAGGACGACCAGGCAAAAATGACCAACAGCGTGATGCGCGGGAAATTTCTCGCGGACGCATCGCTTCGCCGAGAGTTTCTCGCCTTGTTGTCCGGAAAGAATGCGTAAAGCGCACGACGGGCATTCGTGACGAATGTGCCGGCACCGTGCCCGGCCATGAGCCGCGCCCGCTCGTCACCGCGTGCGCGCAACAGCAGGACGCGCAAAGCCATACGGAGTTCCCGATGAACGGTTCGCACGATTCACTCCGCCCGTCTTCCGGCCAGGGGCGATCGACGACGCTGCATTCAGGCAGGCAGCCACGCCGGGGCGCGTCCCGCGGGCGGTCGTGCCCCGGCGGCAGAACCGAATTCACCGCCGATGCGGTCGTTCAGCCCGACGAATCACCCGACCCGCATGCGGAACTCGACTCGTTGCTGTCGCTCGTCGCCGCCGGCGACGAGCACGCGTTCGCGCAGCTGTATCGACTGACGGCGGCGCGGCTGTACGGGGCGATCGTCCGGATGATCCGCGACCGCCACGAAGCGGAAGACCTGCTTCAGGACGTGTTCACGACGGCGTGGCGTCGCGCCGATTCATTCGACGCCGGACGCGGCACGGCGATGACCTGGCTGATGACGCTCGCACGCAATCGGACCATCGACCGGATCAGGCAGCGCCGCGAGCTTCCGCTCGACGACGAACTGGCGCTGTCGATCCCCGACGAAAACCCGACGCCCGATCTCGGTGCGCAGGCGAGCCAGGAGCGCCTGCGTCTGGAGCGCGGGCTCGCGCATCTGGGCAAGCGGCAGGCGTATGTGCTGCGCGAAGCGTTTCATGGCGGCGCGTCCTATGCGGAGCTGGCCGAACGCATGCAGGTGCCGCTCGGCACGATGAAGAGCTGGATTCGGCGCAGCCTGATGCGACTCAAGACGTATCTCGAGCCATGAGCGCGTGAATCACTTCGCGGTTCGAGGACACTCGAAACACCTCCGCGCGTCCTGACCAACCTCGCGACACCGAGCGGTGCCGCTCCGAAGCATGCTGCCGGCTCGCGCTTCACGAACCACCTTTTCGGACGAAAGCCCGCCGATTGAATCACTTTCCTGCTTCGTATTTCACGCAAACTGCGTACAATCCCGAGACAACAGCAGGTCGACTTCAGGAGAGCAACGATGCCCCCTCGCAAGGATCGCGATACGCCGCACCGCTATCGCAGCGGCGAGGCCGCGCGCCTGGCGCGCATGCCGGCAGCCACGCTGAGAATCTGGGAAAGGCGCTATGGCGTGATTGCTCCGCCCAAAACGCCGTCCGGACAACGGATGTACTCGGACGACGACGTCCAGCGAATTCGTTTGCTGAAAACGCTCGTCAATCAGGGCCACGCGATCGGGTCCATCGCCAGCCTGAGCCGCGAGGAACTCGAGGCGTTGTCGTTGACGAATACGCGTGACCCGTCGTTTCACGAGACAAGCGTGCGCCTCGCGGTCGTCGGCGCGCTTTCGATTCCGGAATCCGCGATAGCGCGCATGGGAATCCGGATCGCCGCGCGAATCGACTCGATCGACGACGCGAGCGCGCATGCGGGTACGCCAGTCGACGCCCTCATCGCGACGACCACGTCGCTCCATGAGGATGTCGTTTCGCAGCTCGCTGCCGTGGCGCAACAGCTCAACGCGCACGCCGTGGCCGTCGTGTACGCGTTCGGCACGGCAGAGGCGGTCGAGCTGGCGCGTCTGTCGGGGTTCGAGCTGTTCCGGTCGACGGAAGGCCAGACCAACCCGATAGCCATTATGTCGAGACTGGCGCAAGCCGTCGTCAAGTCGCGCCAATCGAATGACGCGGATCGCGGGCTTTGGCTGCGCACGCGGCGACGCTTCGACGACGCGACGCTCGCGTCGCTCAGCGGCCTGTCCACCACCGTCAAATGCGAGTGTCCGCGTCATCTCTCCGAATTGATCATGCAGCTCGGTGCGTTCGAGCGATACAGCGACGAATGCGTGTCGCGATCGCCGGCCGATGCGCTGCTGCATCGCCACCTTGGAGACGCGGCGAATCGGGCAGCCGAATTGCTCGAGACGGCGCTGGCCGTCATTCTTCGCGAAGAGGGATTGGGCGGAACCACGCCGGAACTGAAGGCGCTGTAGCGCGGCAAGCGCCGCCGGCCGTTGCGGCCTGGCCGCGACGACAGGTGGCGATGCGCTTTCGCGTGCAATGCGGGGCTTGCCTCGATCACTGAGCCGAAACCGAAGCCCGAGCCGCTGCGGCAGGCGACGTCGGCTGTCTGCTCGTGGTGCCGGCATTCGACGCATTCGCGACGCGATCCACGAACGCGGAGAGATCGTCGAGCACGGACGCCACGCCTCGCAACGGCGCGCCCAGAACGCCGACGATCGACGCATGGCTCACGTTCCTGTAACGCATGACCACGACGGTATCGCCCCTGTCTTGCAACGCGCGCGCGAAGCGGGTCGTGTTGCCGGGCTCGACCACCGTGTCGTTCTCCGCGACGGCCAGCCACATCGGCGGCTCCGTACCCTGGATGAATCGAATGGGCTGGCTCGCGGCGCGCGCTTCCTCCGGGAAGATCCTTTCAAGCGTGGTGTCCCGCAGCGGCAGGAAATCATAAGCCCCGGCCAGGCCAATCACACCAGCGATATCGCTCTTGCGCATCTCCTGTGCCGCCAGATAGCGGCCGTCGGTCGCAAGCAATGCGGCAATCTGCGCACCCGCGGAGTGCCCCATCAGAAACAGGCGACGTGGATCGCCGCCGAACGCAACTGCATGCTCGCGCGCCCACGCCACCGCCTGCGCCGCATCGTCGACGAAACCGGGAAAGGTAGTCGCCGGATACGTCCTGTAGTCGGGTAAGACGGCAACAAAACCCCTCGACGCGAGCGCCTCTCCCACGACAGATAGTCCTTGCGCTCGCCGGACTGCCAGCTTCCGCCGTAAAAGAACACGACCACCGGGGCGCCCGCACTCGCATCGGCCGGCCAGTGATGCAAGACGCGCGTGGGCAAGTAGACGTCGAGCACGTGGCGTTCGCCGGATCCGTACGGGATACCGGCGAAAAGGCTGAACGTGTAGCTCGGCGTCAGCGCATTCAGGAGCCGCACCGGGCTACACGCGGCGAGGAGACCGGCCGCGAGCAGCACCGACAGGACGGCAAGTCCGACTTTCATGTTCATGAATATCCTCACACCTGACGATTCCGGCCGCATCCGCCGGCTTGTATGTCGTTTACGGAGCTTGCGCGCAAGCGGATGCATGCATCGCACGGCAGCCGCCCCCCTTAACGACATCCCGATCTTCCCTGCGCAAGTGCATCCGTCCGCAATGGAGCGTCGTATGTGAAATGGATAGATGAATCAGCGCGGAATGCCGGCAATCGCTCCGTGCGACGCAATCGTACGGCGGTGGATCCGCTCGTCGACGATAGCGAGACCTGTCTGCCATGAACGTTCTACCTGCCGTTTTCCCCGAGATGCAACGTCGACGGTGCGGCATGGCGAGCATGCCGTTACTGATCCCGCGCGAACGATCATGAGAAGCACTCCCAATCAACTGACGTCCCGCACGCAAAAGTCTGGGGTCGCTCGCGTATACGTCTATCTCGCGACCACCCAAACAGGATGGCTGGTCTGCGTGATGACGGCCGCATCGCATCACGCCGCGTGGGGCGTCACCTATGCGCTGATCGCGACAGTCGGCCATCTTCTCTTCGCGCGTCGACCCACATCCGAGGCGCGGATTGTGATCACGGTCACGGTGTCCGGATGGTTATGGGACAGCGCCGTTGCCCATTCCGGCCTGCTCGTGTACCCGGACGGCGTTTTTCTCAAAGGGACAGCGCCGTACTGGCTCGCGGGGTTGTGGGCGCTGTTCGCGATTCAACTCAATACCGTGCTGCACTGGCTTCGAGCGCGACCGCTCATCTCGGCGCTCGTCGGCGCGATCGCCGGCCCGGCGTCCTTTCGCGCTGGTGCGGCGCTGGGAGCCGTTCATTTCAAGGATCCGGCCGCAGCGCTCGTCGTTGTCGCAACCGGCTGGGCGTTCATCTTGCCGGCCGCGCTTGCGATTGCAAGCCATTGGGATGGCGTAACGCCTCATTCTCCTGCGCCAACCGGCGCAGACGACATGAACGACGCCCGCGCCGGATAGAGCCGGGAGCCTCGCAAGCCGGCTTTATCTCCGATCATGCGAAGCACGCGAATCGTTCGCATTGACGATGCCAAAAATGAGTCGTTGAACAAGTTCTTTAGTGAACTCGAATGGAGAAAATTCTCGTAATACCTGCTCCATCACGGCAAACCCGCCGCTGCATCCGCTCTCGCGCCTCCATCGTATCTGCGTATGTCATCCAGCCAAGATGCTTGGCGTCCCACCTCGGGAAATGGCGTCGCGATGGCATCCAGAGGAGACAACTCATGAAGCTTTTCATCGGTATCGTCGTTGCCGCAGCGGCGCCGTTCGCGCTCAGCGCTTGCGGAGGCGGAGATGACATTGCGCCCGTGGCAGCGCAACACCCGGAGAATCAGGCCATCTGGGCCGCGCTCGGCGGTGATTCGGCGGCCCCCGGCGTGGTGGCCGGCGTGGTCGATGCAGCTGTCGCGGGCCTGTTGGCGGACCCGGTCGAAGCGCCCTATTTCGCGGCGGTAACCGGTAATGCCAGCCACAGCAGTGCCGCCCATGACACGCCTGCGCGGCTTGAAGCATGTCTCACGCTGCAGTTTGAATCGCTCCTCGGCGGTCCGTACACCTACCCAGGCCCAGTCAAGGTGGCCGGAGACATCGACGCTCAACCGGAGATGTGTCAAGACATGACGACAGCCCATAACGACGTCGGCGTTCCAGGCTGCGTGTTCGACCAGTTCATGGTGGATCTCGTCGCGACGCTGCAAAGCAAACTCCCGGCCGCAGACTTTGCCGCACTGACGTCGACGACAAATGGAACGTACACGCTCACCGAGAAAAACTCGGCCGGCATCCCGGTCGGCACAAAATTCCAGTTCAGTGCGGTGCCTATCCTCTTCAATTTGCGTAATACCATCATCAGCGCCACACCCGGCGGCCCGGTGTATCTTCCGCCGACGGTTGCGACATCATGTACGGGCTGACGGCGGTGCGAAGCACCCACGTGATCGCGTGGGTCGCTACGGCACTCTCCGTGAGTGTTGCCGGCATCGGCTGGTTGCACACGACCCAAGGGCGACGGCTCCTCACCGAGCTGGGCGTGAAGTGTCCAGTGGATTCCGTCGATTCCCGAACGGTGCTGTCGATTCGGAACAAAGCCATTTTGCAGGAGAAAGGTGTATCAGCGGCCCCGCAACGTCCCGCGTTCGGCCTGCAGCTTGATCGCAGTACGGAAGCGGACGTGCTGGAAAAAATGCCGCGATACAACGCGCAGTGCGTCGAATTGACCCGAGGCTTACGCTACCTGCGCTGTCGAGGCGTGCCTGCGGAAATGCTCGGCTCGACCGGCCCACCCGTGAGCGAAATATGGTTCAGTTTCGCGCCGGATCGCACGTTGATGGCCATCAATGTGTACCGTCGCGACATGTCCGTGGAGGAAACACGACTGAGCTGGCAGATCGCCGTCCGGCATCTGCACGATGTGCTCGGCGCACCCACATCGGTGTCGGGAGATACCACGCTGGAATCGCTGATAGGCAAACCCGTGGCGGTTGCACGGGTAAGCTACGCCTATTCGGATTACGTAGCGACGGTCACCGCATCCCACCTGCCATACGGGGGATTGGCAGTCCGCGAGCAGTACATGTCTGCCGCGGTCAAGCAGGAAGGATAAACCGGGCTCGTGAACACGATGCTCGATGCCGCCATCGAAGCAATCGATCGCAGCAACAGCCGGCCTGTGGTCCATTCGGATCGCGGCGTGCGTTATCGCTGGCCAGACCGGCTTACCGGGATGCGTGAGGCCACCTCGAGCAACCTCGGCCGCCGCACAACCTGGCCGACTCTCGGCGCATCCTCGCGCAGCGTTAAAATAGCGCCCCTTCTCACAGGAGACGAAAATGTCCTGGTTCGTTTACGAAGTGCCCGAATACCACGAAGACGCTGCGCGCATCGAGCCCTTCAGTGACCTGCGTAGCCGCGTGCTGCAAATCAGTGGTCCGGCCATGGCCGACGAACTGGAAAGCGTTCGCGAGAACGCCGCAGCGACGGTCGACAGCCCCGAGCGTCCGTTGCGTACGCCGGAAAATCCGCATGTCTTTCCGATTCCTTACGCCGATTCCATGATCCTGGTCGGGTTCATCTTCGATCTGAAACGCGAATTCCGGCAGCTAGTCGTGTCACCGGTGGAAATGCCCTGGCTGAAAGACGCATAAATGGTGAGCGGGCCTGGTTGGTCCACCGCTGATCACGCCGCCGCGACGAATGACGGTCAAACGTCATATTATGATATTTAAGGATCGCTGAAAGAATGACCCGGGCAGCGAGGCAGCCATGCGTCGCCCGCGCTTGCCGGAACCTGTCGCGGGGCGTATGGTTAATTTCTCTATCGCCCTGTTCCGGGAGATATCAAAATGGCTGCCATGCAATCCGCGGCCACGCCCCTCTCCGACGAGGAAGCCCGGCGCCAGTTACGCCGCGCCGTCATCGCCAGCACGATTGGCACCACGATCGAATGGTATGACTTCTTCCTCTACAGCACGGTCACCGGCCTGGTCTTCGCAAAGCTGTACTTCCCGCAATCCCACCCGCTCGTCGGTACGCTGCAGGCGTTCCTGATCTATGCCGTCGGCTTCGTCGCACGACCGGTCGGCGCGGCGATCTTCGGCCATTACGGCGACCGCATCGGCCGCAAGGCCACACTGATCGTGACCCTGTTGCTGATGGGGCTCGCCACGTTCGCCGTGGCCTTCGTTCCGACCTACGCCGCGATCGGCATCTGGGGCGCCGTCATCCTCACGGTATTGCGTTTCATCCAGGGCGTCGGCGTAGGCGGCGAATGGGGCGGCTCGGTCCTGATGTCGATGGAGTGGGCGCGCACCAATGCGCATCGCGGTTTCGTCGCGTCGTGGCCGCAGTTCGGCGTGCCGGCGGGCTTGTTTCTCGCCAACCTTGCCGTGCTGGCCATGAGCTGGTTTTCCGGCAACGCATTCCTGACGTGGGGCTGGCGCGTGCCGTTTATCCTCAGCGTCGTGCTGGTCGCGATCGGGCTCTATATCCGCCTGAATATTCTCGAGACACCGATCTTCGCGAAGCTGCTGGCCGAGCGCCGGATCGAGAAGACACCGATGCTCGAAGTGCTGCGCAAGCAGCCGCGGGATATCGTGCTGTCGGCGTTTGCGCGGATGGCCGAACAGGCGCCCTTCTACATCTATACGGCGTTCGTGTTCACGTACGGGATCACGGCGCTGGGCGTCACGCGCGAACTGCTGCTGGCCGCCGTGCTGGCCGCCTCCGTGGTCGAGTTCGTCACCATTCCGCTGTTCGGGCACGTGTCGGATCTGATCGGCCGGCGGCGGATGTACATGATCGGCGCGGCTGCCGTCGGCGTGTTCGGATTCGTCTACTTCGCGATGGTCGATAGCCGGAACCCGGTGTGGATCTTCGTGGCGATCGTGTTGTCGCTGGTCCCGCATTCGATGATGTATGGGCCGCAGGCTGCATTGATCGCCGAATCGTTCACCGGGCGGCTGCGGTATAGCGGCGCGTCGATGGGTTATCAGCTCGCGTCGGTCATTGCCGGTGGCCCGGCGCCGCTGATCGCGACCGCGCTGTTTGCCTACTACCACTCGGGGTATGCGATCGCGGCGTACGTGCTGGTGTGTGCGGTGCTGAGCGTGGTCGCCGCGTCGAAGCTCGGCGACTATACGAACAAGGATATTTCGCGGGAATACGACGACGCTCGGGGATTGGGCGATCACGGGCACGCGCCGCCGGTCACTTGACGAATGGGCCCGCTCAGGCCGGCGCTGACGCCTGCGGCCGCGATCCTATCGCGTCACGGGCGCGAGATGGACACGGCTTGCGGGTGCATCGAGACTGCTTTGGCGGCCGACATGCCGCGAGACGGCGCCGGGCGCCGCAGAACAGCAACCCGCCCCGTCCGGCGCGGGTCTGACGACAGGACGCGATACGCGAGCCGAGACGTTCGTGATCCGGCGCTCGCCGTCCGGCGAACGGGTTCCATCTCGATCGAAATGGGGAGAGCCGCCGGACTGCGCGATCGGTGCTGTCGCGCAGTGCGTCGCCCGGCGTCGCCGGATTATCGTTCGCTGACCTTCACGCGTGGTTGCCATTCGGCCTCGGCGCCCTGCGTGCCTTTCAGATGAGCAGGCGTCGCGTCCTGCGTGTGCGCGTCGAGGCGGCGCGCCGCCTCGGTGTCGAGATGCCGGCCATCGAACGTCGACTGGCGACGGGTAATCATGTTGATGCGAAGGCGTTTTGCCGCCATGGTCGGTATTCCTTGAGAAAACGGTACCTCGCCGACTGGCGAAGTGCCATAGATTTACGCGAGAAAGATGTCGCTGCGATGACGCGGCGCGCGAGGCGAATCCCCCGCCATCGCCTTGCTTGCCGCATGCACCACAGCGGCCGGCGCCCGGGCCACCTGCTCCATCGCCTCAAGGTAGCGGTGGACGCAAGCCACTCGTGATGGACAACAAGCAGCGCTTCGAGTTCAGTTTGCTCGGTGGTCGCCAAGGTCACGCGTCACCGCTCTGCGCTCCTTCGTCCTTTTGCCGTTCCAGATGAACACCCGTGCCGGTCGTTGCACGAATGAATCGGCTCGTGTCGAATACCGAAACCGAACGGCACCAGCAACGCATCGAAGGCCGACATGCGGGGATGGGACGCTGAGCCAATCGATCTTTTTTGCGACGCCCGAGCCGCCTGGTGGACGTCATCCCGGCACAAAAATCCCCACGGCTGCAATTGCCATTGCAAGTGTTGCAAGCCACCCTCCCCACGCAAGCGGCCCCGCAATGGCGAATTCGCCCATGACCCGCTTGCTCCGAGCCATCAGCATCATGATGACCATGATGGGGACCGCCGTTACCCCGTTGATCACGGCGCTCCAATACAACGCGCGGATCGGATCGAAATGCATGAACGTGATGGCAACACCACCCACGGTCGCCAATGCGATGACCGCATAGAATTCTCGCGCGAGCGTCAACTTCAGGGCGAGGCTATTGCGCCAGCGGAATGTGCCGGCCGCCGCGTATGCGGTCGATCCGGCGAGCACCGGCAGCGCCAGCAGGCCGGTGCCGACGATCCCGAGCGCGAACAGCATATAAGCGAAGCGACCCGCGATCGGCGCAAGGGCCCGCGCGGCGTCAGCCGACGTCTTGACCTCGATGTGGTGCGCATGCAGCGTAGCCGCCGCGGTGAGCACGATGAAGAAGGCAATGACATTCGATACGCCCATCCCCAGCCAGGTATCGAAACTGATTCGGCGCAGTTGCGCCGGGGCCTGGTGGGGAACGCGGCGAAGCGGCCCCTCGCGCGGCGCGGATTGCAGTTCCTCGACTTCCTGCGAGGCCTGCCAGAAGAACAGGTACGGGCTGATGGTCGTGCCGAGGACAGCGACGACCGTCGTGAGGTAGTCCGATTGCAGCACGATATGCGGCCATACGATCGCGCGGCCCACCTCGGTCCACTGGATCGGGACGATCAACGCAACCGCCACATAAGCGAGCAGGATCAGCGCCGTCCACTTGAGAAGGCGTGCGTACCGTTCATAGGGAACGAACACCTGAAGCACGACCGACAGGCCACCCAGCCCAACCACGTAGAGCTGGTGCGGCCCGGGGAGCAGCAAGCCGGCCGCGGCGCCCATCGCCGACAGGTCGGCGGCGATGTTGATGACGTTGGCGATCATCAGCAGCACGACCGCGCTGTAGAGCAGCCACATCGGGTAGTGAGCCCGCATGTTCGATGCAAGCCCCTTGCCGGTCACTCGCCCGATCCGCGCGCTCGCCAGTTGGATGGCCGTCATGAGCGGGTAGGTCAGGAGGAGGGTCCATAGCAATTCGAATCCGAACTGCGCGCCGGCTTGCGAATACGTACCAATGCCCGACGGATCGTCGTCGGCCGCGCCGGTAATCAAGCCGGGGCCAAGGCGACGTACCCAGTTCGGGCCGGCGGGCTTAGGCGCGGTTTTCTCGAATTCGAGCGGTTCAGGGTCGTTCATGATGGCGGCCTCCCGATACGGCCTCAGCAATTCACGTACCCGTCCAATACGGTCGCCATCCGATACGCGCGGTGGTTCGATCCTCGTGGATCACGCGAGGCCTCCCCCTCACGCTTGTTTCTGCGTGATGTTTCGAGTCACGCTGGTCGGGCGGGACGGCCGCTTGTTGCGGGGTCCGCCTGCCCTCCATCGGGATATCGATCGCGACCGGGTCGCTGCACGGTGACGCTGCGGGCGATCCGGCTGGAGGCCACCGCACCGCCCCGTGCCGGCCCGGCCCGGCCGATCATTGGATCGGCGACGTCGTACCCAGCTTCTCCGACAGCATCCGCTCATACACGCCGAAGTGCAGATCGACCTCCTTTTGCGTGACGGGCGTGACCGTGATGTTGATCTGGTCAGGCAGCAGGCCCAGCACCACCGCCACGGCCGCTTCGAGTTGCGGCGCACAAAACTTGTCCTCCGCCATCGTGGTGCCCACGACGACGTCGTAAGTCTTTTCCTGCCGGCAGACGACCTCGACGAGCCGAGCCCGCGCGCTCATGTTGTTGTCGATCGCCAGCCGGACGACCTCCGCCACGGTGCGCATCGACTCTGTCGGAAACCCCCTCGTCGAGCGCAGCCGAATACGGTGTCTGCCGAGCGTAATCCAGTCCGTGTCGAATTCCATGGCGCCCTCCGTAACGCAGTACCGATTCGCCGCGATGATAGGGTCCAGCGCGACAATTTCAAGGGCAAAAAATGAGGGTTTCCCCCTTGAAATTCTCCGCAGAATTCCTATCTTAAGTTTCGCTCAGGCAGACGCGCGGGTCGCTTCATTCCGCGCGCTGCGTGTTTCGATTTGTTTGCCATGCAGTCCGGCAGGCGAACTGGAGCGCGTAGGCCCGTTCGCCTCCATGCTGCGACAAGCCAGGAGGACAAGATCATGAGCGATCTCTATTTCGGAACCGACCTCTTCAGCGAGTTCGACCGCCTGCAGCAACAGATGGCGCAACGCTTCGGCGGCTTCCCGTCCAGCATTCGCGCGAGCCGTTTCGGCACGTTCCCTCAGATCAATATCGGCGCGACAGACGATTCAATCGAGATCGTCGCGTTCGCGCCCGGCGTCGACGCCGCCGCGCTCGATGTGTCGATCGACAAGGGGCTGCTGACCATTGGCGGCGAACGCAAATCGGCACAACGCGACACCGGGGGTGAGCGGCGCACCTATGCGCAAGAGCGCTTTGCCGGAACGTTCCGGCGGGTCATCGAGCTGCCCGAGGCCGCCGATCCCGACAAGGTCCAGGCGCACTACGAAAACGGGTGTCTATCCATCAGTATTGGCAAGCGTGAATCGTCCCGGCCGCGTGCCATCGCTGTCCAGTAAGAGAGGGAGCCGATCATGAAAGACACTACCCAACTGGCGGAACGCGACGCGTCCGCCGTTGCGCGTCGCGATACCGAACAGGCCGTGCGCCGGATGACACTCGTGCCGGCCGTCGACGTCTACGAGGACAGTCAAGGCGTCACGCTGTGGGCCGATTTGCCCGGCGTGACGAAGGACAAGCTGGACGTGAAGGTTCACGACAGCAGCCTCCTGATCGAGGCCGAGGCCGTGGTGCCGACGCCGGCCAATCTGCGGCTTCAGCATGCCGAGGTTCGGGAGCCGCATTTCGCCCGCACGTTTACGCTGTCGGCGGATCTCGACTCGTCCAGGATCGAGGCGAGCCTTCAGGACGGGGTGCTGAAGCTGACCATCCCGCGCCGCGACGAAGCGCGTCCACGACGCATCGAAATCAAGACCCGCTGACGCGTCATGAGCCAAGGCGCAGCACGCGCCCCTCCGTCGACGCAGAACAGGATCAGCGACGCTTCGCTGCCTGAGTCGACGCAGGCGTATGGGTGAGGACACGCGCTCCGGATCCGCACGATCCCCGTGACGCGAATCACGGCGCGCGTGTCCGCACCGGACGGCTACGCCAGGCTCAAAACAGACTGGAGATCAATCGGAGGACGCCATGAATGCCGATCCGAAAAAGTGGAACCCGTTCAAGTTCCTTCGCGGGGCCACCCGCAAGTCCGATCCGGAAGGCCCGGACAGTCCGCCGACAGGCGAGCCGGGGCGTGCGTCATGGCCCGACATTTCGCGACTGTTTTCACGAGAACCATGGCGCGCCATGGAGGAATTCCTTCATGACCCGTTCGCTGGCAACGGCGCGCTCGAACGGTGGTTTGGCGACTTCAGTTCATCGCGCTTCCAGCCGCGCATCGACGTCGTCGATGAAGGCCCGGTGCTGCGCGTGACCGCCGAACTGCCCGGAATGGAGCGCGAAGATCTGAAGGTGAGCGTCGAGGATGGCGCCATCGTGCTGCGCGGAGAGAAAAGGCAAGACGTGCGCAGTGAAGAAAACGGTTGCTACCGGCTGGAGCGCGCCCATGGAAGCTTCGTGCGCACGATCCCGATGCCGGACAATGCCGACCCTGAGCACACCTTGGCAAAATTCGACAACGGTGTCCTCACGTTGACCGTACCGAAATCGGAGCCGGCCAGGCCCACCAGTCGCACGATCGATATCGGCTGAGCGGGTTTCCCGTGCCATCGACGCGATCGAGTCAGGAGGACAACTGATGGATGTCGACGCGCATCATGCCCCGCGTGTCGCTTGGAACCGGCGGGGCCGATTCAGTCTTCCTCCATCAGATAGCGAATCACGAGTGCCGGATCGGCGATATCGAGAATCAGTCGGCGCAGAATCCGTCGGCGCATGTGGTCCGCGTCGAGGCTCCAGGGCGCCCCCTTCTCGTTGAGATAACGGGTGATGGCGTCCCGGTGATCCGCGTTTGCCGGCAAATCGAGCCGAACAGCCAGCAGTCCTGCCACGACGTCGTCAAGCTCGATGTCGAGCGGCTTCGAGTCGATGCAAAGTTCGAGTTTCATGTCGATCATCGGCAAAAAGGGGCGCCGCATGAGGTGAGGCAGCCTGCGGCGCCAAACGACTTGCACCGGCCGCGACTGTTGGCCGGTGCGTACACGACCCGCTGCCGGGGGTCAGTGCTCGAACTCAGGTGCGACCGACTGCCCCGGTTTGGGGTCTTTCGGCGCTTCGGCGACCGTTGCGTCCGTCGTCAGGATGAGCCCGGCAATCGATGCGGCGTTCTGCAATGCCGTGCGCGTGACCTTGGTCGGATCGACCACACCCGCCTCGACAAGATCGCCATATTCACCGGTGGCCGCGTTGTAGCCAAAGTTGCCCTTGCCTTCAAGCACTTTCGCCACGACGACCGACGGTTCATCGCCGGCATTCGCGGCGATCACACGCAGCGGTGCTTCGAGCGCGCGCAGCACGATCTGAATGCCCGCGTCCTGATCGCCGTTGGCGCCTTTCAGGCTCGTCGCCGTGGAACGCGCGCGCAGCAGCGCCACGCCGCCACCCGGCACGATGCCCTCCTCGACCGCCGCGCGGGTGGCATGCAGCGCATCGTCGACGCGATCCTTTTTCTCCTTCATTTCGACTTCGGTGGCGGCCCCGACCTTGATGACGGCCACCCCGCCGGCCAGCTTCGCCACGCGCTCCTGAAGCTTCTCGCGATCGTAGTCGCTCGTGGCTTCGTCGATCTGCGTACGGATGGACTTCACGCGCGCCTCGATGTGCTGCGCGTCGCCCGCGCCGTCGATGATGATCGTGTCGTCCTTGCGAACCTCGACGCGCTTCGCGCCGCCGAGGTCGTCGAGCGTGGCCTTCTGCAGTTGCTTGCCGGTTTCTTCCGAGATGACGGTTGCGCCGGTGAGGATGGCGATGTCTTCCAGCATGGCCTTGCGCCGGTCACCAAAGCCGGGCGCCTTGACGGCCACGACCTTGAGGATGCCTCGCATCGCGTTGACCACGAGCGTGGCCAGCGCTTCGCCATCGACGTCTTCGGCAACGATCAGCAGCGGCTTGCCTGCCTTGGAGGCCGCCTCGAGGATCGGCAGCAGATCCCGGACGTTCGAGATCTTCCTGTCGTGCAACAGGATCAGCGCGTCGTCCAGATACGCCGCCTGCTTTTCCGGATCGTTGATGAAGTAGGGGCTGACGTAGCCGCGATCGAACTGCATCCCTTCAACGACATCCAGCTCGTTCTCGAGGGACTTGCCATCCTCGACCGTGATGACCCCTTCCTTGCCGACTTTCTCCATGGCATCCGCGATTATCTTGCCGATCGCCTCGTCGGAGTTGGCCGAGATCGAACCCACCTGCGCGATTTCCCGGTTCGTGGAAATCGGCTTGGACAGTTTGCGCAGTTCATCCAGCACGGCGGCCACGGCCTTGTCGATGCCGCGCTTGAGGTCCATCGGATTCATGCCGGCGGCAACGTGCTTCATGCCTTCCTGCACGATCGCCTGCGCGAGCACGGTGGCCGTGGTGGTGCCGTCGCCGGCCACGTCGGCGGTCTTCGATGCGACCTGCTTGACGATCTGCGCGCCCATGTTCTCGAAGCGGTCCTTCAGCTCGATTTCCTTCGCGACCGACACGCCGTCCTTCGTGATGGTGGGCGCGCCGAAGCTGCGCTCGATCACCACGTTGCGGCCTTTCGGCCCGAGCGTGACCTTCACGGCATCGGCCAGCACGTTCACGCCGTCGACGATACGGGCGCGGGCGCTGTCGTGGAATTTGACGTCTTTTGCACTCATCTTGTGGCTCTGGATAGAAGTCGTTGATGCGATGTGTCACGAACACCCGGTGGGAGTTCGCGATCTACCCGGGATCTCAGGCGGCCTGGCGGGACGCGCCGGTATCGGCTTCGAGGACGCCCATGACGTCCTCCTCGCGCATGACGAGGAGTTCCTCGCCATCGACCTTGACGGTCTGGCCCGCGTATTTGCCGAAGAGAACCTGGTCACCCGCTTTCAACTGGAGCGCGCGAAGCGTTCCATCCTGCAGCAGCCGGCCACTGCCGACCGCGACGACTTCACCCTGCTCGGGCTTTTCCGCGGCCGAATCGGGAATCACGATGCCCGAGGCCGTCGTCCGCTGCGTTTCGATTCGCTTGACGATAACCCGGTCGTAGAGGGGACGAATCTGCATTCTCATCTCCTGAGCGATTAAAGGATCGAAAAAGGAATCCGCCTGCCGGGCATGGCGACGCAAGCGCCGCTGCCGGGCAGCCGTGCCACTGTCTGGCGGAAAGCGAAATAGAGGTGCTGGTCGCCCGCTTCAAGGGGGCGAAATCGGCTCTTTGTAACAAATTGTTTCAGCGCAACGCGAGGGATGCGTTGAGCCGTGCCGAGGTGATAAACCATGCGCCCGTGTCCATGCCGGCGCGGGGCTCAAGGCTCACCGGACAGGGTGGCTGGCGCCCGCCACCGGCCTCAAGTCCGTCGTCGCAGACTTCGTGTTCGACGCGTGATTGCGGACGTACGGTCCTGATCTGTCGCGCAACCCGTCGAACCCGCGCCGTCTTCGAATTCACGTACTTCGGCGTCAGTCGATGCGAACCTGCACGCCGTCTTCATCGAACACGGTGACCGCACCGGTATCCGCATGCGTCACTTCATAGTGATACATCTTGCTGCCCTCACCCTGTTCGACTTCGTATGCCCGGATTTGCTCGTCCGGCAATGTTCCGAGCCGCGCGAAGCGGCAGGTGAAGATGTCCGGCACGACGCTGCCTGGGCGGATCGCAACGATCCGGCCGATCGAATCCTCGATCGAATCGTACTCGGCCGGCAGACGCCATTGCCCGGAAGCATCGAGCACGCCCCAGTGTTCGTCTTCGCGGGCGGCCCAACACTCGCTGCCGGAGTGTTGCAGCACGGTCAACGCCGCAAAACGGCACGGGACGACCTGTACCCCGTTGCGATCCACCACCCCGAACTTGCCGTCGTGCCGCACCCGCGCATATTCCCCGCGCCAGAATGCCCAGACGTGCTCGTACTGCACCGGCGTAATCTCTTTTCCTTGGCTATCGATATGCCCATAACGGTCGCCTTGCCGGACGACGGCAACTTCCATCCATGAATCGAAACCGATCTCGTCGTAGCGCGGCGGCACCAGCACCTCGCCCGTGATCGCCATGATGCCCATTTTTTCGTCCTGCTCGAACACTTCGATCTGCTCGTAGTAGATCGACGTCAACGGTTCCCACCCGTAGTCGTAGTGATCCTGGTTGATCAGTTCGCGAAAGCTGGTGACCTCTTCTGCGGCCAGGCCTTCGCATTGGTCGAGCATGGCGGGATCGTCGGCCTCGATCGCGTGCTCGATCCTCGCGTTGTCGCGCTCGATGCGCGCCAGCAGCGCTTGGGCCTGTTCAACGTGCGGCTTCACGGACAGGTTGAACACATCCCATCCGTTCAGGTGAAAGTAGCGGTGGACCGCGCGATTCCCGAGGAACGCCAATATCTTGCGCTTCGCTTCCCGGAATGCGTCGAGATCGTCGATCAGGCGGTCGGCGTGACGTTCCAGGAACGCGTACAACCGGGCCATCCGTGCGTTGCCGCCTTCCGCTTCGGCATAGATTCCGTCATCGTCGCCGGTATCGTTGCAACGATTGCGCGCAAGGAATGGCCCAGCCGCGAGCAGCGGACTCAGCACCGTCGGGAAGTCATAGTTCCACTCCACCATGTTCAGGCATGGCGTGTCGGCCGGACCGATGTCCTGGAGGTTGAACATGTACATGCGATGCGCCATCGGAGTTCCTTGTCATGAGTGATGCGTCGGCATTCAGCGGCCCGGGTGCTCATGATAGCGGCTCGCCAGTCCACTGATCGAACCGGCCGGTTCTGAAAAGACGGCATGCCGCCCCTTCGCGATGTCATTCAACGCAAACCGAACACATCCTTGTCTCGGATATCGACGGCACGCTGACGGATTCGGTCGCGATGCATCAGTCTGCATTCCTGACCACGCGCGGGGTGGTTGTCTTTCCGGATTTCGACGATGACCGGCCTGAACTGCTTGGACCCGCATCGGCTGGCCGAGAAATAAAACCGTCACTCAGGGCGTTCTGCTCCGCTCCGACTGCGTGCCGGATTGTTCCGGCACCGCAGTTGCGATCGGCCGGATCAAACCGCCAGGCACAGATATTTGATGACGACGTAGTCGTCGATGCCGTAGTGCGAGCCTTCGCGGCCGAGGCCCGACTGCTTCACGCCACCGAACGGCGCGACTTCGTTCGAGATCAGGCCCGTGTTCACGCCGACCATCCCGTATTCGAGCGCTTCCGCCACCTTCCACACGCGGCCGATGTCGCGGCTGTAGAAGTACGCGGCCAGGCCGAACTCGGTGTCGTTCGCGAGGCGGATCACTTCGTCGTCGCTGCCGAACTTGAACAGCGGCGCGAGCGGCCCGAACGTCTCTTCCTTCGCGACCTTCATCGCCGGCGTGACACCCGTCAGCACGGTCGGCTCGAAGAAGCCGTGGCCGAGCGCGTGGCGCTTGCCGCCCGTCACGACGGTCGCACCCTTCGCGAGCGCGTCCTCGATGTGCGCCTCGACCTTCAGCACGGCGGCTTCGTTGATCAGCGGACCTTGCGTGACGCCCGGCTCCGTGCCGCGGCCCACCTTCAGCTGGCCGACGGCTGCCGCGAGCTTCTGCGCGAACTGGTCGTACACGGCTTCATGCACGTAGAAACGGTTCGTGCACACGCAGGTCTGGCCGCTGTTGCGGTACTTCGATGCGATCGCGCCCTGCACGGCTGCATCGAGGTCGGCGTCGTCGAACACGATGAACGGCGCGTTGCCGCCAAGCTCCAGCGACACCTTCTTGACCGTCGCCGCGCATTGCGACATCAGCAGGCGGCCGACCGGCGTCGAGCCGGTGAACGACAGCTTGCGCACGATCGGGTTCGACGTCAGCTCGCCGCCGATCGCTTTCGGATCGCCCGTGACGACGCTGAACACGCCCGCCGGCACGCCCGCGCGCTCGGCCAGCACGGCCATCGCGAGTGCGGAGAACGGCGTCGCCTCAGCCGGCTTCACGACGATCGGGCAGCCTGCGGCAAGCGCCGGGCCGACCTTGCGCGTGATCATCGCCGCCGGGAAGTTCCACGGCGTGATCGCCGCGCACACGCCGATCGCTTCCTTCGTCACGACGATGCGCTTGTCGCTCGCCGGCGTCGGGATCGTGTCGCCGTACACGCGCTTGCCTTCTTCCGCGAACCACTCGAGGAACGATGCGGCATAGCCGATCTCGCCCTTCGCTTCGGCCAGCGACTTGCCCTGCTCGGTGGTCAGGATCAGCGCGAGGTCGTCGGCGTTTTCCATCATCAGGTCGTGCCACTTGCGCAGGACGACCGCGCGTTCCTTCGCGGTCTTCTTGCGCCACGCCGGCCAGGCGGCGTTCGCGGCTTCGATCGCGTGACGCGTTTCGGCCGTGCCCATCAACGGCACCGTGCCGACAAGGTTTCCGGTTGACGGGTCCCGGACTTCGAAGGTTTCGCCGCTTGCCGCGGCCTGCCATTCGCCGTTCACGTAGGCCTGTTGCCGGAACAGCGCCGGATCCTTCAACGCGCTTCCAAATTCCATCATCGTTCCTCGACTCGCAGAGACATGTATCGGTTGATCCGATACGAATCCAATATGAAATCCGGCCACGCAGCGGCATGTCGACTGTCATGGCGCTCCGAAGCCGGGTCAAGCATTGCAACAAAATCAGGACGGACTCGCGTCAGAAAAAGCGCTTCCGCCTCAACCGGTCCGATCGACGCGCCAGCACGATCATCCGGCATGTTTCCCACCGGCGATCCCTTGTCCCTCCGCCAACAGCGTCCGGGCAATTTCGGCGACCCTGCCGACATGCGCGATCGCCGCCTCGCTCGCAGCCGCGGCATTCCCGGCCCGTATCGCCGCCACGATCAGGCGCATCTCCTGGACCGCCTGATGCCCGCGATCGTCCGACGAAATGGTCATCGCTCTCAGGCGGTTGATCCGCGCCATGAGCGACTGCACGATTTCCCACGCCACCTGCTTTTTCCCCGCAAGAAACATGCGCTCGTAAAAGGACGTCGTGAGCATCCGGACGCTGCGGTAATCCCGGCTTTCGAATGCATCCCGGATGCGATCGATCAGCGCTTCCAGTTCCGCGATCGTCCGTTCGTCCGCCAGCCGTGCACATGCCGAAGCAGCCTCTCCTTCCAGCAAGCTCCGGATCTCGTAGATCTCGGCTGCCCGATCGAGATCGAGCACGGCGACGATCGGGCCCTGGTTGGGTACCGTATCGACGAGCCCTTCCGCCTCCAGATGGCGCAATACCTCGCGTACGACGGTACGGCTCACGCCCAGCTCTTCGCACAAGGTCCGCTCGACGAGCCGGTCGCCCGGCAGGAAGCGCGCGTCGAGGATGGCCGTGCGCATTTTCTCGAGAACGAGCTCCCGCAGCGTGGTCGTACGGCGCTCGACCTTCAGGGATGGAAACGATTCGTGCATCGCCGACTACCGGTTCATGCCTGCGCAAACAGGCGCACGTCGCGCGCGTCCCAGTCCACCAGCGCCTGGGTACCGACGATGATGCCGCTGTCCCGGTGATCGCCTGCCGGCATCCGGACGGAGATCTCCTGCTCCCACGGCGTCATGACCGAGTAGTGCATCGCGTCGCCGAGATATGTGATGTCGCGTACGGTCACCGGCAAGCCGGCCGTGCGTTGCGCCGCATCGACCGCATTGGCGGCACGGATGCGCATCTGCTCGGGGCGAACCATCAGCGTGCCGTCTCCGCCGACGGCGACGGACGCATTGCCCGCGGTCGCCACTGCGTGGCCGCTCGGAAACACCGCGCTCGATTGCGCGGTGCCGCCCGAGGTGACGCGCACCGGAAGAAAATTGGAATTGCCGATGAAGTTCGCGACAAAGCGCGAAGCCGGGTTCGCGTAAAGCTCCTCGCCCGTCCCGCATTGCTCGATGCAGCCCTTGTTGAACACGGCAATCCGGTCCGACAGGCGCAGTGCCTCCTCCTGGTCGTGCGTGACGTAGAGAATGGTGACGCCGGTTTCCTGGTGAATGCGGCGCAGTTCGAGCTGGATCTCTTCGCGCAGCTTCTTGTCGAGCGCGGACAGCGGCTCGTCCATCAGCAGCACCGGCGGATCGTAGGCAAGTGCGCGCGCGATCGCCACGCGCTGCTGCTGGCCGCCGGACAACTGGGCCGGCATGCGGTCACGGAACTCCGACAGGTGGACGAGCGCCAGCATCCTGTCGACCTTCCTGCGAATCTCGGATTCCGGCTGGCGGCGCACCCGTAACGGAAAGGCGACGTTCTGGCCGACGGTCATATGCGGAAACAGCGTGTAGCGCTGGAACACCATGCCGATATTGCGCTTGTTCGGCGCCACGGCGAGCAACGGCTTGCCGTCGAGCAGCACCCGGCCCTCGGTCGGCTCCTGAAAGCCGGCGACGATATACAGCGTGGTGCTCTTGCCGGAGCCCGACGGCCCGAGGAACGTCATGAATTCGCCCTTTCGGACATCGAGCGACACCTGGTCGATCGCGACGACATCGTCGTAGGTCTTGCGCAGGCGCTGGATTTGCAGGAATGCGGAAGTCATGGCTCGGTCACCTCACTTATCGAGCGCGGCGCCGCAGCATCGCGCCCGCCAACATCAGAACGGTCGTCAAGCCGACCAGCAACGAAGACGCGGCCGCGACGACCGGCGTCAGGTCCTGGCGCAGCGTCGCCCAGATACGGACGGGCAGCGTCTGCAAGGTCGGGCTCGACATGAAGATCGACACCACCACTTCGTCCCACGACGCGAGAAACGAGAAGATCGCGGCCGCGAACAGGCCCAGCCGGATCGCGGGTATCGTCACGCGCAGCTTGACTTCGAGCGGCGACGCACCGCAGATCAGCGCGGCCTCCTCGAGCGCGGTGTCGAAGCTCGCGAGCGAGTTGCTGATCGAAATGATCGAGAACGGCAACGCGATGATGAGGTGGCCGATCACGAAGCCCGTCATCGTGCCGTCCAGGCCGACGCGCAGAACGAATGCATAGAGCGCCACGGCCAGCACGACCACCGGCAACACCATCGGCGTGAGGAAGAACGCCTGCACGGCGGCGCGACCGCGGAACTTGCCGCGCACTAGCGCCAGCGACCCGAGAAAGCCGATCAGCACCGACAGCACGGTCACGATGATGGCCAGCCTGGCGCTCGTCATCAGCGAATCGAGCCAGCCCGCGTCGGTGAACAACTGGCGGTACCAGTCCAGCGTCCAGCCGGGGGGCGGGAAGATCAGCCACTGCGAATCGCCGAACGACAGCGCGACGATGAACAGGATCGGGAGCAGAAGAAACAGGGCAACCGCGCCGCCGACCGACAGCAGCAGCCAGCGCAACGCACCCAGACGGTCGAAATCCAGCAACATGTCAGCGACCTCCCATGCCGGTGCGCGCGGCACCCGTAAAGCGCAGCTGAAGCGCATAGAGCGACAGCGTCACCGCAAGCAGCACCAGTGCCGCGGCGCCGGCGAGCCCCCAGTTCAGCAACTGCTGGACGAGCTGCGCGATCAGTTCCGCCAGCATCATGTATTGCGCGCCGCCCAGCAGTGCCGGCGTCACGAAATAGCCGAGCGCCATCACGAACACCATCAGCGCACCCGACGCGATGCCGGGCATCGCGAGCGGCACGAGGATCCGCCAGAACGCCTGCCAGCGGGTCGCCCCGCAGACCGCCGCGGCGCGCAGCGTGGACGGGTCGATGCCGCGCAGCGTCGCGTGCAGCGGCATCACGAGGAACGGCAGCATGATGTAGGTCATGCCGATCGTCACGCCGACCAGGTTGTTCACCAGCGCCAGCGGCTCGCTGACGATGCCGAGCGCCATCAACACCCGATTGATCGGCCCGGTTGCCTGCAGCAGGACCATCCACGCAAACGTCCGCGCCAGCAGGTTGGTCCACATCGACAGCAGCAGGATCGAGAACAGCACCGAGCTCAGCTTCCTGGGCGCGATGGCGAGCAGCCATGCTGTCGGAAAGCCGATCGCGACGGTCACCACCGTCACGACGGTTGCAACCAGGAACGTGTTCCCGAACACGCGCAGGTAGGTGGTCGAACCGAGCAGTTGCACGTAGTTCTGCAGGCCGGGCGCCGGCTCGAGCACGCTGCGCAACAGCAGCGACAGCACCGGCAGCAGGAAGAAGATCGCAAGCAGCAGCATCGCCGGGATCAGCAGGCGGATGTTGCGCCAGTCGGGCCGCCTGCGCGCGGCCTTCGCCGGCGGATGAGCGACGGTACTCAGAACATTGGGCATGGTGTCTCCTGCCTGTCTCCTGTTTCGGTCATGCGCCGCCCGCGTCACGGGCGGGTCGGGGCATGCCTGCGTCGATTGCGTCGACGTCGGGTCGTGCTACTTCGATTGCCACGCGTACCAGCGCTTCGCGATAGCGTCGCGATGGTCGGCCCAGTACTTCATGTCCAGGTTGATCTGCGAATCCTTGTACTGATCGGGCAGCGTCTTCGCCACCGCGGCGGGCATCAGCGCCGCCGACTTCACGTTGATCGGCGCGTACCCCGTATCCGCCGCGAACTTCGCCTGCGCCTGGGCGCTAGTGGCCGCCGCCAGGAACTTCATCGCTTCGGCCTTGTGCTTCGCGCCCTTCGGAATCACGAGCATGTCGGCAGCCGTCAGGTTCTGGTTCCACGAGATGCCGACCGGCACGCCGGTCTGTGCGAGCGCATGCAGGCGCCCATTCCAGAACATGCCCATCGGCGCCTCGCCCGACGCGAGCAATTGCTGCGACTGCGCGCCGCCGCTCCACCACACGATGTTGCTCTTGATCGTGTCGAGTTTTTTGAATGCCCGATCGAGGTCGAGCGGATAGAGCTTGTTCGCCGGTACGCCGTCGGCCAGCAGCGCGATTTCGAGCACGCCGGGCGCGGACCACTTGTAGAGCGTCCGCTTGCCCGGGAATTTCTTCGTATCGAACAGGTCGGCCCACGACTGCGGTTGCGCGCCCTTGAAGCTCGACTTGTTGAAGCCCAGCACGAACGAGTAGTAGAAGCTCCCCACCGCATGGGTCGTCGAGAAGCGCGGGTCGAGCTCGTCCTTCTTCACCACCGAGTAATCGATCGGCTCGACGAGGCCGGCCTGCGCGGCCGCGTACGCGAAGTCGCCCTCCACGTCCACCACGTCCCAGTTGACGTTGCCGCTGTCGACCATCGCCTTGAGCTTGCCGTAGTCGGTCGGCCCGTCCATCAGCACGCTGATGCCGCTCGCCTGCGTGAACGGCTGCGCCCAATCCTTCTGCTGCGACGATTGCGTCGTGCCACCCCAGCTCGTGAACACAATCGGCTCCGCGGCCAGTGCCGGCGCCGCGGCGAGTGTCGCCGCGCAAAGCATGGCCATCGGGGCGAATCGTGAAAGGCTTCTGCTGCTCATCGTCTCTCTCCAGGGGAAAACGGTTGCGCATCGCGACCACCGGGGCGGCAGCCATCCGAACACGCGTATTCGGGCCGGCGACGCAGATCGCGCCGGCTTCATGATCTTGTTTTGCATCGCTTCGCCGCGATGGTGCCGACGCAGGCTACGCGTCGGCTTTCGTGGATAGGCAGGTATCCTCAATGTGAAAGCGCAAGCGTCTGCACCGTTCCTGCTTCCGCATCGCCGACATAGATGCCGTATGTGTCCTGCCTGCGTTCCCTCACATAGCGTTCGAGCATCGCGCGCACGGCGGCGTCGGTGATGTCGTGCCACGGAATCTGCCAGAGCGGCACGATGCGGATGCTGTCGTCGAACCATGGCGAACCGGTGGGAATCACGCGGCCGCGGTAATAGATGTGTACGCCCGGCCGCCGCTCGTCGCTCGCCTCGAACACCGCGAACAGGAAGTCGAGATGCACGTTGAGCCCGAGCTTCGCGAGTACGCCGCGCAGGCTGGCCGCGTCGCTGGCCGGTTCGAGCCTGATGCCGGCCGGCAACCGCAGCCCTTGCGCGGTGTCGACGAGCACGAGCCCGTCGCGATGTTCCAGGATCGCCCCAACGTAGGCGCGCGCGCCGAGCGCGCGACGCAATCCCGGCGTGTCGAATGCCTGTTCCGCGATTTGTCCGGTCATCGACTCAGCCATGGCGTTCTCCCGTGATCGCTGCGTTACTTGATGAGATTATGGTATTCCATCTTATGGCCCACAACAATGCGCACAGTATTATGGAATACCATGAGTTGAATCGACAGACAAAACGGCGGACAAAACAAAAGGCCGCCGGCAGGGTGTGCCGGCGGCCTTTCGTGTCGAACCGCGGGTGTCGAATCCCGCGCTCGGGATTCCGTCAATTGTCGGTGACGGCCTCGTTCTGTTGCGCGAGTGCCGCCAATGCCAACTCGGAGACGCGCTTGATGTGCGCGGCCGACGCCGCCGACGCCGCGTCGCCGTCGCGTCGTTCGATCGCGTCGAGCAGGCGATTCATCTCGGCGTTTGAGTCGCCGCCGCGCCCCGGCATTGCGATGGTCAGCGCGCGCAGCCGGTTGATGCGCGCGTTGAGCGTCTTGACGACCGTCAGCGACACCTGTTTCCCGGCTGCTTCGAACAGCGTTTCGTAGAAGCGCTCGGTGTACTCGAGCACGCGCGGCAACTCCTGCTTCTCGAACGCATCCTCGATCACCGCGCGGACCTCGCGCAGCTGCCGCACGACGTCGGGCGTCGCGCCCTCGGCACAGGCGCGCGCGGCATTGGCCTCGAGCAGGCCGCGCAACTCGTAGATCTCGCCGACCTGCGCGGGGTCGAGCCGCGCGACGACCGGCCCTTGCCGCGACACGGTCTCGACCAGCCCTTCGGTCTCCAGATGGCGCAGCACCTCGCGCACCACCGTACGGCTCACGCCGAGTTCGTCGCACAGCGTGCGCTCGACGAGCCGTGCGCCCGGCCGGAAATAGCCCTGCACGATCGCCCCGCGCAGTTTGTCGAGCGTCAGTTCACGCAGGGTCTTGGCGTTGCGGTCGATCTTGAGGTCTTGCATGGGCGGCACTCTGGAAACAGGTAGATGGCCTGCGGCCGGCCAGGAGCCGGATGCAGACATGGAATGCCATATTATGACTTAACTGTCAGCAGGCTTTCCATCCCGCGCGACCTCGGCTCGTGGCCCTCGACCGCCCTCAGCGCGCGGATCAGCCTTCCAGCCCTTCGACGATCGCGATCTGCGCCCGGCAATGCCCGTCCCGCTTCGACTTCGCCGCCTGGTACTCGGGCGAGTGATAACACGCGAGCGCCGTTTGCATGTCGTCGAAGCGGATCACCACGTGGCGCTCGAACGACTCCCCCTCCAGCACCTGCGACGCACCGCCCCGTGCGAGAAAAACGGCGCCGAACTTCCTGAACGCCTGCGGCGCGATGTCCGTGTAGTCCTTGTATTTCGCGGGGTTCAGCACCGTTACGTGAGCAATCCAGTACGCGGTCATTGTCCACCTCCACTTTCGAGAAATTTCCTGACGAGGGTTAACACTCATGGCATGCCGTAACATGGTATACCACAATGAATTCCACAATCAACGCACGAAAGGAAGGTGCCATGAGCCTGATTCGGAAATCCGTCCTCCATGTCGAGACCCTTTACGTCGATGGCGACAAGGTCGCGGCGAAGCCGCTGAAGATGATCGGGGCGGTCGCCGTGATCAAGAACCCGTGGGCGGGCCGCGGATATGTCGAGGACCTGTCGCCGGAGATTCGCGCGCTCGCGCCGCAGCTCAGCGAACACCTGACCAAATTGATCCTCGACGAAGCCGGTTCGGGCGACGCCGTCGAAGCGTTCGGCAAGAGTGCGATCGTCGGCCTCGACGGCGAGATCGAGCATGCGTCCGCGCTGATCCACACGCTGCATTTCGGCAACGCCTATCGCACGGCCGTCGGCGCGAAGTCGTACCTCGCGTTCAACAACACGCGCGGCCCGGCCAATGCGCCGCTGCTGATCCCGATGATGGACAAGAACGACGAAGGCCGCCGTTCCCACTACCTGACGCTCCAGTTCTCGATTCCGGACGCACCGGCCGCCGACGAACTGGTCATCGCCATCGGCGCCGCCACCGCCGGCCGTCCGCATCACCGCATCGGCGACCGCTACAAAGATCTCGCAGAGCTCGGAAATGACGTCAAGAATCCTGCCGCTGTCAAATAACCGCGTCGTCCACTATCTCGACGAGGGTGCCGGCGAACCGCTGGTCCTGATTCACGGCGTGGGCATGCAGGCGAACGCGTGGTATCCGCAGATCGACGACCTGTCGCGCGAATTCCGCGTGATTTCGGTCGACATGCCGGGCCACGGCGCGAGCGATGCCCTCGACACCGACGCCGACCTGCAGCAGTTCGTGCAGTGGGCGATCGAGTTCATCGACGCGCTTCACGCCGGCCCCGTGAACCTGGCGGGCCACTCGATGGGTTCGCTGATTGCCGCCGGCGTCGCCGTCACGCGGCCCGACCTGGTCAAGCGGGTGGCCGTCCTGAACGGCGTCTACCGTCGCACCGAGCAGGCACGCGAAGCCGTGCTGCAGCGCGCCGCGGAACTGCGTTCGGGAACGATCGACGTGGAAACGCCGCTGCGCCGCTGGTTCAACGCCGACGAAGCGCAGCAAGCCGCCGCGCGACAAGTCGAATCCTGGCTGCAGTCCGTCGACCTGGCGGGCTACGCCACCGCGTACACGGCGTTCGCGAAGGGCGACGAAGTGTATGCGGACGGCTGGCACCGGATTGCCTGCCCTGCTCTCGTGCTCACCGGGTCGGACGACCCGAATTCGACGCCGGAGATGGCCAGGCAGATGGCGCTGGCCGCGCACGACGGGAAGGCCGTCGTGATCGAGAACGAGCGCCACATGGTGAACCTGACCGCGCCCGACGAAGTCAATCGCGCCCTGCGTGCCTGGTTGCAGACCGAGCCACAGGCGGAAACCCTGAAATCGGAAGTGTGACATGAGCCAAGCAACCAGCCAGGAAGCCCCGGCGATCAACACCCGCGAGCTGCGCGACGCGTTCGGCGTGTTCATGACGGGCGTGACGATCGTCACCACCGCCCGCGACGACGACCAGCCGCTCGGCTTCACCGCGAATTCGTTCTCGTCCGTGTCGTTGGATCCCGCCCTGCTGCTCGTGAGCATCGCGAAGACGTCGAGCAATTACCAGACGTTTTCCACCACGGGCCATTTCGCGATCAACATTCTCGCGGAGGGGCAAAAGGACCTGTCCAACACGTTTGCCCGGCCCAGCGAAGATCGCTTCGCGAAGGTCGACTGGCAACTCAGCGCCCATCGCAATCCGCTCATCGACGACGTCAGCGCATGGTTCGACTGCACGACGCACGCGGTGATCGATGCGGGCGATCATGCGCTGCTGGTCGGCAAGGTCGAGGCGTTTCATTCCGCCGGCTACGCGGGCCTCGGCTACTACCGCGGCGGTTATTTCACGCCGGCGAAGGTGTCGGCCGAAGTCATCGCCGGGCCGAAGGTGATCGTCAGCGCGATCATCACGCGCGACGACAAGGTGCTCATGGAGAAGACGGCCGACGGCAAGTGGGCGCTGCCCACGAAGGAAATCGGCAACGAAGGCGCCGACAAGGCGCTCGCCGACCTCTTCCGGCGATACCAGCCGGACGCATCGGCAAGCTTTATCTATTCGGTCTACAACAATACCGAGACGCACTACCAGTACATCTCGTTCCTCTGCAGCGCACCGGACGAAGTGGCGGCGGCCGGCGAATTCGTGAACCTCGACGACATCGAGACGAGCGCGTTCCAGGACAGCGCCCTCGCGAGCATGCTCGAACGCTATCGCAGGGAGAGCCAGTTGAAGAGCTACGGCCTCTACTTCGGCGATCACAGCACCGGCACCGTCCGCCCGCTTCTTTCCTGAAAGGTCACATCATGCGTTTTTCGCTTTTCGTTCACATGGAGCGCGTCTCCGACCAGACCAGCCAAAAGCAGCTGTACGACGAAATGGTCGAACTGTGTCAGATCGCCGATCGCGGCGGCATGCATGCGGTCTGGACCGGCGAGCATCACGGCATGGACTTCACGATCGCGCCGAATCCGTTCATCAACCTCGCCGATCTCGCGAACAAGACGACGCGCGTGCGGCTCGGCACGGGCACGGTCGTCGCGCCGTTCTGGCACCCGATCAAGCTCGCCGGCGAAGCCGCGATGACCGACATCATCTCGGGCGGCCGCCTGGAACTGGGGATCGCACGCGGCGCATACTCGTTCGAATACGAGCGCCTGATGCCGGGGCTCGATGCATGGGGCGCGGGCCAGCGCATGCGCGAACTGATTCCGGCGGTGAAGAAGCTGTGGGAAGGCGATTACGCGCACGACGGCGAGTTCTGGCAATTCCCGGCGACGACGTCGTCGCCGCTGCCGCTGCAGCAACCGCATCCGCCGATCTGGGTAGCGGCACGCGATCCGAACAGCCACGAGTTCGCGGTGGCCAACGGCTGCAACGTGCAGGTCACGCCGCTGCATTTCGGCGACGAGGAAGTCGAGAAGCTGGTCGGCCATTTCAACGCCGCGTGCGAGAAATTCAGCGACATGCCGCGCCCGAAGATCATGCTGCTGCGTCACACCTACGTGGCGAGCAGCGAGGACGACGCACAGGTGGCCGCCGACGAAATCAACGTGTTCTACAACTACTTCGGCGCGTGGTTCAAGAACGAGCGTCCGATCAGCCGCGGGATGATCAAGCCGCTGAGCAAGGAAGAAATCGCCGCGCACCCGTTCTATACGCCGGAAGCGATGCGCAAGAACAACGTGATCGGCACGCCCGCGGAAGTCATTGCACGCCTGAAAGCGTACGAAGCGCTCGGCTTCGACGAGTATTCGTTCTGGATCGACACCGGCATGAGCTTCGAGCGCAAGAAGGCGTCGCTCGAACGGATGATCCGCGACGTGATGCCTGCCTTCCAATAAGGTCCCGATGCCATGAATGTGCAATTCCAGCTGTATATCGATGGCCGGTTCGAGCCCGGCGCCGCGACGTTCGGCAGCGTGAATCCTGCGACCGGCGCGGTATGGGCGCAGATGCCGGAAGCCCGCACCGACGAGGTCGACCGCGCGGTCGTGGCGGCCGGCCGCGCACTGACCGATCCGCAATGGGCCGGCCTTTCCGCGTCGGCGCGCGGCAAGCTGCTGCACAAGCTCGCCGATCTCGTCGAACAGGCGGCGCCACGGCTCGCTGAAATCGAAACGACGGACACCGGCAAGATCATCCGGGAAACGTCGAGCCAGATCGCCTATGTCGCGGAGTACTACCGGTATTACGCAGGCATTGCCGACAAGCTCGAAGGCAGCCATATCCCCGTCGACAAGCCCGACATGCAGGTCTGGCTCGAACGGCAGCCCGTCGGCGTGGTCGCCGCGATCGTGCCCTGGAACAGCCAGCTGTTCCTGTCCGCGGTCAAGGTCGGGCCGGCGCTCGCGGCCGGCTGCACGGTGGTGCTCAAGGCGTCCGAGGAAGCGCCGGGCCCATTGCTCGAATTCGCGCGGCTCGTGCACGAGGCGGGATTTCCGCCCGGCGTCGTCAACGTCATCACCGGCTTCGGTCCGGAATGCGGCGCGGTGCTGAGCAGCCATCCCGGCGTGGACAAGGTCGCGTTCACCGGCGGCCCCGAGACTGCGCGCCACATCGTGCGGAACACGGCGAACAATCTCGCGAAGGTGTCGCTTGAGCTCGGCGGCAAGTCGCCGTTCATCGTGTTCGCCGATGCCGATATCCAGAGCGCGGTCAATGCGCAGGTCGCCGCGATCTTCGCCGCGAGCGGCCAGAGCTGCGTGGCCGGTTCGCGCCTGCTGATCGAGGCCTCCGTCAAGGAGCGGTTCCTGGCACTGCTGGTCGAACGCGTAGCGCGCATTCGCGTGGGTTCGCCCGGCGAGATGGCAACGGAGTACGGGCCGCTCTGCACGGAGCGACAGCTTCGCCACATCGAGGCGGTCGTCGCGCGCTCCGTGCGCCAGGGCGCGAAAGTGCTCGCCGGCGGGAACAGGCTGGAGCGCGACGGGTACTACTACGCGCCGACGATTCTGGATTGCACCGGCGTCGACGGTGCCGACAGCATCACGACGGAACTGTTCGGCCCGGTGCTGTCGGTCGACACGTTCGAATCCGAGCAAGAAGCGATCGCCAAGGCCAACAGCACGGCCTTTGGCCTCGCGGCGGGCATTTTCACGACCAACCTCACCCGCGCTCACCGTGTGTCGAAGCGCGTGCGCTCGGGCATCGTCTGGATCAACACGTATCGGGCGGTGTCGCCGCTCGTGCCGTTCGGCGGCTTCGGTTTGTCGGGGCACGGCCGCGAAGGCGGTTTGAGCGCCGCGCTCGAATACACGACGACGAAATCCGTATGGCTTCGCACGTCGGACGAGCCGATCAGCGATCCGTTCGTGATGCGTTGAGCAACGGCGCATTCACCCGCAGTACCGATCAAAAGCCTCGAAGGTGGCGCCGGGCCGCGCAGGAACGTGCGTGCTCCGGCTCGCCCGGGCAATAAGGATGGAGACAGCATGACACACCCGGAAAGCGATAGCGGCGTTCTGGCTATCGAAAGCAACTCGATCGACTATGTTGCCCACGAGGCCCGGCACGGCAAGCCGGCCGACCTGTTCACCCTGTGGTTCTGCACGAACGTCGCGCCGCTCGCCGTGATTTCCGGCGCCACGTCGGTGCTGGTGTTCCACCTCGATTTCGTGAGTGCGATTTTCGCGATCGCGGCCGGGCAGTTCTTCGGCGCGATCTTCCATGCGCTCACGTCCGCGCAAGGGCCGCTCGTCGGCGTACCGCAGATGATCCAGAGCCGGGCCCAGTTCGGTCGATACGGGTCGCTGCTGGTGGTGGGATTCACGACGCTGATCTACCTCGGCTTCTTCGTGTCGAACATCATTCTCGCGGGCAAGACGCTTCATACGGCAGCGCCTTCGGTGCCCGTGCCGGTTGCAACCGTTATCGGCGCCGTGCTCGCAACGCTGGTCGGCGTGATCGGCTGTCACTTCATTCACCGCTTCAACAAGGTGGGCGCGTGGTTCATGGGCGGCGCGCTCGTCGTCGGCATCGCGCTGATGGCGCCGAACTTCGACGCCCGGATGTTCCAGCAGGGCCAGTTCGATCTCGCCAACTGGTTCGCGGTGTTCGGACTGTGCGCGGTATGGCAAATCAGCTTCGCACCCTATACGTCCGATTATTCGCGCTATCTGCCGGCCTCCACCGGATTCGCGAAGACCTTTGCGTACACATACTTCGGCACGTCGCTCGGTACGATCTTCGCGTTCCTGTTCGGCGTGCTCGCCGTCAGCACCGGACATTCCACGGACGCGATGCAGGCGATCCGCGATCAGACCGGTGCCTTCGGCTACGTGCTGATCTTTCTGTTCCTGGTCAACATCATCGGCCACAACGGAATGAACCTGTATGGCGCGGTGCTGTCCTTCATCACCGCCGCGCAGACTTTCCGGCCTCACTGGGTTCCCGGCCGCAGCGTGCGCGTCGTCGTCTCGACGATCCTGCTGGTCGCGTCCACCGCCACCGCGCTGTGGGCATCGAGCAACTTCATCGCGATCTTCCTCAACGCGGTCTTCGCGATGCGCATCGTTCTGGCGCCCTGGGTCGCGATCAACCTGATCGACTTCTATCTCGTCAACGACCGGCACTACCGGGTCGCTGAAATCATCGGCAGCCACGGTGGCGCGTACGGGGCGTTCAACGTCAAGACCATGGCGATCTACGTGTTCGGCATTGCCGTCCAGGTGCCGTTCATGGACGAGCCCTTTTTCCACGGCCCGTGGGCATCGCTCCTCGGTGGCGCGGACATCTCGTGGATGGTGGGCCTCGTCGCTACGGCGCTGGCCTGCTATCTGTTCGCGTCGAGGAATGGTTCGCGTGCCCGCCGCGGGTGCCCGGTAGCCGCCGAGGCGATGAAGTGAACACAAGCGGATACGGTGGCCGTTCGCCGGCGAGGTGTACGCGGAACGGCGCTCGCGCGCCGCTCCGCCTTCCCGTGCGAACGATGACGGCAGGTTTGCAAAGGCGCGCTTGCGCCAACCAAGGAGTCGAACATGAACGAAGATGATGCGCTGTTTCAGAAGGGATTGCCGATTCGCCGGGAAGTGCTCGGCGCGGAGTATGTCGATGCGTCGATGGAAAAGGCCGACGCGTTCATGATGTCGTTCCAGCGCGCGACGACCGCATGGGCCTGGGGATGGGCCTGGGGCGACGACACGCTCGATCGCAAGACACGCAGCCTGCTCAATCTCGCGATGTTGACGGCCGCCGGTCACACCAACGAACTCAAGCTGCACGTCAAGGGTGCGCTCAACACCGGGGTGAGCGTGGATGAAATCAGGGCGACACTCCTGCACGCGACCGCCTACTCGGGCATCCCGCACGGCCTGAGCGCATTCAAGGCCGCACACGAAGTGCTGGTGGCCGAAGGCGCGTTGAAGTGAACGCCGACGGCTGAAAGACGCAGCGGCGCCAGTGCCGACGACACGGCGTCCGTTCCGCGCTGGCGCCCGCCGATCCGTATCGGGTATTCGCCAGTCCGGCCGTCCCGCCGCCGCTCACGCCTGCCTGGCCGTGGCCTGCGCCGCCAGCGCGGCCCGCTCGATCCAGCGGATGGCCGGCGCATCCTGCTCGCCCGGCGCGGGCTTGCCGATCAGGAAGCCCTGCACCTCGCGGCAGCCGGCATCCGTGATGCACGCCAGCTGCTCCTCCGTCTCGACGCCTTCCGCGACGGTCGTCACGCCGAGGCGCTTGCCGAGATCGGCCACCGTGCGCACGACGGCCGCGCAGTCCGGGCGCGTGACTGCATCGCGCACGAAGCTGCCGTCGATCTTGATCTTGTCGAACGGGAACGCGCGCAGATGCGCGAGCGACGAGAAGCCGGTGCCGAAGTCATCAAGGGCGACGCGCACGCCCATCGAACGCAGTGCGCGCAGGTCCGCGATGGCCTTGCCCTCGTCGTGCAGCAGCGCGGTTTCCGTCACCTCGATTTCCAGCCGGTCGGGCGCGAGGCCCGCGCCGGCCAGCGCCGCCGCTAAGGTCGGCGCAATCGTGCCGTGGCCGAGCTGCCCCGCCGACACGTTGACGGCAACGCGCGCACCGTCGGGCCAGCGCGCCGCCTCCCGGCAGGCCTGCTCGAGCACGAAGCGGCCGAGCCGGTCGATCAGGCCGCCGCGCTCGGCCACCGGAATGAAGCAGCCCGGCGAAATCCAGCCGGTGCGCGGATGATGCCAGCGCAGCAGCGCCTCGCGCGCCGTGATCTGGCGGGTGAGGACATCGACGATCGGCTGGTAGAACACGTACAGCCCCTGGTTCTCGTCCAGCGCGACGCGCAGCTTCGATTCGAGCGCGACCCGCTCCTGCGCGCTCGATTCCATGTCCGGCGAGAACATCCGGTAGGTGCCCTTCCCGGCTTTCTTGGCCGCATAGAGCGCCATGTCCGCGCGGGACAGCAGCGCGCCGGCGTCGTTGCCGTGATGCGGCGCCAGCACGCAGCCGATCGATGCACCGATGCGGAACGGCCGGTCGGGCGACGGCGCATAGGGGGCGACGAGCGTGTCGACGAGCCGCGCGGCCGCACCCATCGCGCGGTCCGCGTCGGTGTCGCGCAGCAGCACCGCGAATTCGTCGCCGCCGATGCGCCCCAGCATCATCCCCGGCTCGGGGCACTGCCCGCGCAGGCGCTCCGCGACCTGGCGCAGCACCGCGTCGCCGGCCGAATGCCCGCACGCGTCGTTGATCAGCTTGAAGCCGTCGAGGTCGATGAAAAGCAGCGCGAGCAGCTTGTCCGAGCGGCGCAGGCTCGCGTCGAATTCGGCCAGGAAGGTCGCGCGGTTCGGCAGGCCGGTGAGCGAATCGTGATGCGCGAGCTGGTGAATGCGCGCCTCCGCCTCGGCCTGCTGCGTGACGATCGACCACGACAGCATCGGGCCGATGTAGCGCCCCTGGGCGTCGCGCACGGCCGAGACCTGGATGTCGAGCACTTCCGGCCCGAGCGGAATGCGGGCGCGATGCGGCAGGTTCGCCGGATCGGCGAGCAGGCGGCGCTGGTGCTGCGGGTGCGGGTGCGGGTGGAAGAAGTCGATCGACGCGCCAAGCGCGTCGTCCGCGCGGATCGGCAGCAGGTGCTCGATCGAGCGCAGCAGGTTGCGCGACGTCGCGTTCAGGTAGTTGATGCGGAACGTCTCCGGGTCGGCCGTCATCACGGCCACCGGCATGTCGTCGATCATCCGCATCAGCCGCGTCTGCGCCTGCTCGCGCAGACGCGATTCGTCCTGCGCGTCGACGGTGCGCAGGACGCTCCGGTAGTTGACGGAGATGACGGCGATCAGCGACGCCGACACGAAGGCCATGTTGACCGCGGTGGCGACGAGCGTCGGCTGGCCGGTCGAGATGAAGAACACGATGAACGCGACGTTGACGATCAAGGCCACGCTCAGCGCGGCCGTCCGCAGGTACATCAGGCTGAAGACGCAACCGATCATCGTGATCGCCATGTAGAACGCCACCTGGGCCTTTTGCCACGCATCGCCGTACGGGAACAGCAGCAGCGCCCAGGTGGTGAACGTCACCGCGACCGGGATCACCAGCCAGTTCGTAACCGTGAGCGCACGCATCACGGTGTCCGGCGTCGGCTCCAGCAGCCGGGTGCGGTGCCAGTGCAGCAGCCGCGCGAGCGCGGCGAGCGTCATCGCGGCCGGCATCGCGACCGACAGCCACCACGGCGTGCTGCCGAGGTGCGTGACGGCGAGGCTCCAGGTGCTCGAGATGAGGATCAGGTACGACACCGGGATCTGGCCGGCGAATACCCGGTATTGCGCCGCGAGCAGGTCCGGGTTCCGGTCCGGCGCCGCGAGGCTTGCCAGTCTTGCCATCCGTGCGTAGAGGATTTTCATGTGAGCCTGCCGGCGGCAACCCGGGGGCGGGCTGCCGTGTCCGGCGTCGAGGGTTACCCGCGCGGATCCGGGTCGAGATCGGCCGCGACGGCCGATTCGGACGCAGGAACCGCCGTGCGGACGCGGTTGCCGCCGGTCAGCGCAATCTGCCCGCTGCCGACGATCTCGTTGAGGGGGGCGGGCCTGCCGAGCAGGAAGCCCTGCGCTTCGTCGCAGCCTTCGTCGGCCAGCAGCGCCAGCTGGTCGTGCGTCTCGATGCCTTCGGCCAGGATCGGAATGCCCAGGCTCTTGCCGAGCGCGAGCACGGCGCGGATGATCGCGCGATCCTGCGGTTTCGCTTCCGCGTCCGCGACGAACGACTGGTCGAGCTTGATGCGGTCGAACGGGAACGAGCGCAGCGTGTCGAGCGACGAATAGCCGGTACCGAAATCGTCGAGCGCGATGCTCACGCCCAGCGCCTTGATCTGCCGCAGCGTGTCCAGCGCACGCTCGCGGCTGGCGAAGATCGTCGATTCGGTCAGCTCCAGCTGCAGGCGCGACGCCGGCAGGCGGGTGGCTTCGAGCACGTCCGCCACGAGCGCCGTCAGGTCCGCGTGCATGAACTGCACGGCCGATACGTTCACCGCGACCGCATAGGGCGGCTCCCACGTGGCCGCCCGCGCGCAGGCCTCGCGCAGCACCCATGCGCCGATGTCCAGGATCACGCCGTTTTCCTCGGCGAGCGGAATGAACTCGGCGGGCGGAATCGTGCCGAGCGTCGCGTGCTGCCAGCGCAGCAGCGCCTCGTAGCCGCGGATCTCGCCGGTCGCGAGCGACGTCTGCACCTGGTAGTGGATGCTCAGCTGGTTGTCGGCCACCGCGCGGCGCAGGTCGGCCGCGAGGCTGCGGCGCGCGCGGACGATCAGGTCCATCGCCGGCTCGTAGAAGCAGATCGATTGCGCGATGCTGCCCTTCGCGCGGTACATCGCGAGGTCCGCGTTGTTGATGAGGATGGCCTTGGTGGCCGCGTCGTCCGGATAGATGGCGACGCCGAAGCTCGCACCCGGCACGACCTCGTAGTCGTCCAGCCTGACCGGCTTGTAGAGTGCCGGCTCGAGCCGTTCGAGCAGATCCATCAGGCGCGTGTCGTCGTCCATCCGGCAAAGCGCCGCGAATTCGTCGCCGCCGATGCGGGCGACGAATTCGCCTTCGCGCAGCAGGTTCGTCATGCGGCGCACGAGGATGCGCAGCACCTCGTCGCCGGCGTGGTGGCCGCGCAGGTCGTTGATTTCCTTGAAGCGGTTCAGGTCGATGCCGATCAGCGCGAGCTTCGTGCGTTGTTCCTGCGCAAGCGCGATTTCGAGGTCGAGCCGCTCGTTGAAGCTGGCCCGGTTGGGCAGGCCGGTCAGCATGTCGCTCAGCGCCAGCCGGCGCAGGTGTTCGAGCGATTCGGCCCGCACGTTGCTGTCGATCACGTAGCTCACGAGCCCCGTGCAGACGATCACGAGCGACGTGCCCGCGACCGCCAGCGCCAGCGGACGCATCTCGCTCATGTCGGTCCAGTTGCCGTCGAGCATCAGCGGCGTGATGCGCAGCGCGGACATCCCGGTGAAATGCAATGCGAGGATCGCGAGCGACAGCACGCCGGCCATCTGGTTGACGGCGTGCGGCGACGGCCGCATCGCGAGGTGCAGCGCGAGCGCCGCGAGCGTCATCGCCAGGACCACCGACGCGACCAGGTAGCCGACGTCCCACGACACGATCCCCTCGACCCGCCACGCGAGCATGCCGGTGTAGTGCATCAGCACGATCGCCACGCCGACGATCGCGCCGCCGAGCGCGGGCGCGACCTTGACGATGCGACAGGTCGTCAGTGCGAAGCCGATCGTGCTGCCCACGACCGCGATGAGCAGCGACACGAGCGTGAGCGGCAGGTTGAAGTGCACGGGCGCGCCGGCGTCGAATCCGAGCATCGCGATGAAGTGCGTGCACCAGATCGCCACGCCGGCCGAAATGGCCGTCAGCACCTGCCAGCCGAGCCGCTGCGTGCCGGAGGTGTTCACCGTGCGCTGGAACAGGCGCGCGGTGACCCACGAGCCGCCTCCGCACAGCAGTGCGGCAAGCAACACCAGCCAGTGGTTGTGCCGATGAACGATGCACCCGAAAACTGTCACCAAAACCTTTCTTCCCCTATCCGTCGCATGGGCCGATGCCATGCCCGATCGACGCAGCGGGGGGCAATGCCGCTTCGATCAGGCGTGCCCTCCAGATATCGGCATGTGATGAATAAACTGAACGCCGCGTGGCCGGGCGCAAACGATTGCACGACAGATATTTTTTTGGGAAAAAGTGCCGGAACGAGACGGGATGGGGAGCGGAGGTTCGGGCTGCGGCGGAGGCCGAGCACATTGCGCTCGAATGGCACGCCACCGGACAGGTGATCGATTGGACGGAACGCGTTCCGACGAACGGCGCGACGGGTGACGCGTCGCGGCGAGATCAGCAGGATAGACGGCGAGTGTCGTGAAAGCCGGCCGCCAAAAAATCGACCGCCTGCAATCGCAGGCGGTCGATCAACGGCTGCCCTTCATTCGCCCGGGCGTCACGTGGCTTCGACCGGTTCGCCCTTCGCCGAAGCGAAGGGTTCACCACGCGCGCGCCGGGCGTTCAACGCGCTCACACAACCGCCATCAATTCACTCCGACCGCACTCCACGCGCGAGCGACCGCGGCGCTTTCGGCCGAGTTCGTGCCATACAGGTCGTTCGCCGCCTGGATCGACGCACGACGCGCGTTCGGGTAGCTGGAGTTGGCGTTCAGATACACGGTCAGCGTCCGGTACCAGATCTTCCCGGCCTTCTCGCGGCCCACGCCGCTGAAGGTCGTGTCGCCGTTGCACACCAGCTGCGCCTTCGTCAGGCCGGTATCGGTCGACGGCACCGTCGGGCCTTCCGCGAGCAGGTAGAACAGGCGGTTGCCGACGCCCGACGTGAAATGCGGATCGTGGCGCGGATTCGACCACGAGAATCCGCCGGACGGGTAACAGCTGAACGACCGGCCGTCGAGATCCTGCTTGTACATCTTGCGCAGGCCGCCGCTCACCACGCGCGCACCGATCACGTAGTTGCCGGGATCGTTCGGGTTGTTGGCGTAGTACTTCACGAGCGTGCCGAAGATGTCGGACGTCGACTCGTTCAGGCCGCCCGCGTCACCCGAGTAGTTCAGGTTGGCCGTGGCCTCGGTCACGCCGTGACTCATCTCGTGTCCGGCGACGTCCACCGACACGACCGGTTTCGGCAGGCTGGTGCCGGGTTGGCCGTCTCCATACACCATCACGTGCGAATCCAGCCATGCCGCATTCGCGCCGGTCGTGCCGCTGCCCGTGTTGAACACCACGTGTGCATAGCTCTTCACGCCGCGGCCGTCATTGAAGATGCCGTTACGGTTGTGCGTCGTCTTGTAGTAGTCCCAAGTCAGCGCGAGACCATAGTCGATGTCGGCGGCGACTGTCTGCCGGTCGGTGGTCGTATTGTTGCCCCACACGTTCGTGCTGCTCGTGAAGATCGGCAGGTCGGTCGCCTGCTCGACGTCGTCCGAGGTCAGCCCGCGGCCGTCGTAGACCGAGCCGGAGCCACGGCTCGGATCGAGCATCCGGTACGCGTTCGTGCCCGTCTGGTCCGTGGTGAGCGTCAGGTTGCCGTAGTACAACGAGCGGCCAGTGCCGGTCGCGGCCGCCGTCTTGATCAGGTCCTGCGCGTCGAGCACGGTGCCGGTGCGCGCATCGACGTAGTACAGCACCGCGTCGCCATGCACTTCGGTCGCCTTGCCGTACACGCGCACCGCGTAGGCCAGCGTCGGCGTGACGTCGCGTGCGAACACGACGAGTTCCGCGTCATCGACGCGGCGCACGTCCGAGTTGAAACGCGCGGCCGCGATGCGCTTGACCCGGGCAGCGCCGATGTCGGGTGCGTTGCGTACGACCGCGCGGTCGCCAACCTTGCCGATCGTGCCGGCGAGACTGATCGGCGCGAGCTGGGTCACGCTCGCCTGCTTCAACTGCCCCTTGCTCGAATGGACGACCACGTCGCCCCCGATCACGGGCAGGCCCGCGTAGAAGCGGTCGAACCGCACGTGCTCAGTGCCGTCGGGGTCGACGATCACGTCGCGCACCTGGAACTGATCGCCATCCGCCGGCGCGCTCGCCTGCGGCCCTGCGAACTTCAACGTGCGTGCTGCGCCGCCGGCTGCGAGGCTGAAGGCGGACGGGTTCTGCTGGATCAGTTGCAGTGCCTTGTCGACCGTAGCCGACGGGTCGCCGGCCTGGGCAAAAGCACTGAGACTCGCGACGGTAATCGCGGAGATGGACAGCAGACGAGACAGTTTCTTCATGTAATCCCCCGGCTTATAAGTGGGTGATGTTCGAGGAATGCATCAAGTACAGACTTTGATGTAAGACATGTCACGAACCGCAGAGGGATGCTAGAGGGTCATTTTTATAATTACAAGATATTTTCTGACAGTTTATTTTTTACTGTCATCGTCGTTAATCGAGTCATTGTTTGGTGAGAAATTTGAAATGATCTCGTCGGCCGCGATGGCGGGATCGACAAGGTTGCATCGGGGGAATGTGTCGGAGAGGCTGGCGCTGCCTGGGAAAGACCGCACGTGGCGCGGGTCGGGCAGGACGAATGAGGTAAAGCCGGGGGTAATGCTCCAGACACTAGTTGCTTTATTAAATATTTATTTTGATTGTTGCCATTGCCGGCGCGCCAATGAAACTTTTAATGGCCGTTCGATTCTCGATTTTGACGACAATGCCTTTGAATTCGTAGTGAAAGCCTGCCGAGCGGCGCACGAGGTAATGCTTTCTACGAATCTTTCGCTTGAGCGGCGCGGCGCAACCCATCGGATGTGCACGTCACACGTTCTCTTGCATCGGAAGGCTCATGCCCAGTCAGCGGTTGCGCACGCGGTTGTTGCCGGGGAACGCGCGTGCGGCCGATGCACTATTCACTGACGTCCGCTGCCTAGCCGGTCCTCACCTTGAACCGCACCACCAGCCACGTCAGCGCGCCCAGCACGAACACGGCGAGCGTCCACGTGCCGCCGTGGTGCTGCAGCACCGCGGCCGTCGCCGCGATGCCCGCCAGTCCTTGCTGCAGGAAACCGCACAACGCCATCGCATGCGCGCCGTGTTCGTGCGCATTGCTGACGGCGGTCGCCATGCTGTTGGGAAACAGCACCGCCTGGCCAAAAATCGCGAGGCAATACAGCGCGATGAAGATCCACAGGCCGCCGAAATGATCCAGCCGGCCACCCAGCCAGGACGCCAGCATCAACGTGGTTGCGAGCGCAACCAGCGCGGCACCGGCATGCATCAGCCGCACGCCGCCGAGCCGCTTCACGACGCGATTGACCAGCATCGCGCCGCTGAAATAGGCGACACCGAGCAACAGGCCGATACTGCCGAAGCTCGTCACGGCCAGCCTGAAATGTTCCTGGAACACGAACGGACTCACTTCCTGCAAGGTCACCGTTGTCGCGAACCCCAACCCGCCCGCGCAAGCCGGCCATAGGAAACCCGGGCGCCGCAGCAGGCTCCGGTAAGTGCCGGCCATCCCCGACGTGACCGCGGTGCGGCTTCCCGCCTTCAACGGCAACGCCGCCGACAGGCCGATCGCGAGCGCGGCGATGACGGCCATCAGCACGAAACCCGTTTGCCAGTGACTGTATCGGCCGATCAGCCCGCCGACGAACTGGCCGCCGCCCAGCGCGGTGATGAAGGCGATCGACAACACCGACAGCCGTCGCGCCAGTTCGTCGCCGCGCCAGTAGTCGCGGACGATGATTCTGGCGATGATCGCCGCGCCGCCGCCCCCGATGCCCTGGATGGCGCGCAACGCGAGCAGCGCCGGCGCGAGCGTGCAGACGGCGAGCAGCAGGCTGCTGGCGACGAACAGCAGCAGCGAGATCAGCAACGGGCCGCGCCTGCCCCAGCGTTCCGCGGCGGCGCCCCAGAACGGCACCGGCAGCGCCGCGCCGATCACATAGGCGGAGATGGACAACTCGGCGCCGCCTTGCGTCATCTTCAGTTCGCGCATGACGACAGGCAGTGACGGCAGGTACACCGTCGTCGCCATTTGCGCCATGAAGACGACCAGGCAGGCCAGCGCCATCAGCGACGCAGTCGACGCGGCCGGTTCGCACGGTGTACCGGCGGCAAGAACGGGTTTGTCGCTCATGCCAGCCCCCGATTCGCTCGAGACGCGGGCCTGGCCGTTACCCATCCGTGCACACATGACGGGTTGCCGTCACGGGTGCTACGCACATGCATGCTGTCCCGCAACCCGGGTTCGGTCGCCATCGTTTCTCTCTCTTGATCTTGTCGGGGTTGGCCGCCGCGGTGTGCGGCAGGATTGTCGTGGCTGGTCGTACAAAGGCGCAGGCAGCGAACAGCCGACTTCGATGTCACATTCAAACGGCCATTGCGGGACGCCGAGACTACCCGGCCCGGACACGTCTGCTCGCCCCCCCGATACAGGCGCTGCCGGCACGCCGCGCCGCGTAATCACGTGTAATCGATTCTGGAAAAAACCGGTCCTATATTGGCGTCACTCTTTCGCCATGCGCCTGACTTCAGGCGGGTCGAACAGAGCCAATCAAGCGCCGGTCGCCGTTCGATCAACCTCGAGACTGACGGGGAAGAATTCAACGCTCCCGTGCGTAACGTTCGAATCAATCAGGAGAGCATCATGCCAGACATCTTCATCTGGAAGCCCAATGAAAACCAGACATACAGCACGGCGGGTACGAATGAGGTGAGCGCCCCTTCCTTTGACAAGGAAGCCGGCAAATCCTTCTCGATGATCGCTCCCGCCGGAACGTTGACGCTGCTGTCCCGGCAGTCGTCGGTATGGGGCGGAAGTTTCGACAACGACATCCCGCCCGTTGAAATCGATCTTCGTAGCGGTGCCCTCGTGATGCGCGGCATCTCCGGCGATGCGCGCGGCGTCGATTTCACGATGGGCCCGTATCCGCACAAGCTCATCGGTCACCCGTTCGTCAACTTCAGGATCGTCGACGCCGCGTTCGAGGCCAGCCGTTTCGATACGGTGAATGCGGGCGGCCTGGTCCCGCCGTTGCTCGGCATGTATATCGACCTTCTCCTCGATCTGGAACTGGCCGGCGCCAGCCGCTATGACGTCTCCTGCCGGTTGTACGCCAGCACCAAGAAGCTGCGTGTCCAGGGCCAGTCCGCGGTGAATGTCCGTGCCGAAGAGATCGTGCTGACATTCAGCGAGTATGCCGTTCTGCCGGCGGCGCTGCCCCGGGTTCCGGGCAACGATTACTCGCTGCACATGGAATCGACGGGCGGCAAGATGGAGATCGCCGAATCGCGTCTCGCGTTCGGAAGGCGTGCGAAGAGCGCGATGACGAGCAAGCAGATTACGTTGCGCAAAAGCGTGCGGGTCTGGGCTCAGGACGATGCCAATGCGAAGTTCGTTACCGACGCGGTCGAGTTTTACGACAGTGCGTCGACGGCAACGTTTTCCATCTCGCACAACGCCAACGTGGAATTCGATACGTATTCCGGCGGAAAACCTTTCGATTTCCTGGGCAACAAGACGTATCCCCAGGGGTTGTTCAACTTCCAGTCGACACCCGAGTCCAAGGCGACGGGCAAGTTCACCTTCTACGGCGCCGGCAGCGCGTTCGACCAGTCGGCGATGCTGCACAAGCAGGTCGTCGCCATCGACGGAGTGCCGCAGTCGAACGACCAGCAACTCCGCTTCGAGTACGTTCGCGTCGGCAACACGCAGAACATGGTGGTGTCGCTCAAGAAGTGACCGGAAGGGTTCCGTCTTCAGCCTGCGTGTGACGGGGCCGGGCAACAGCCCGTCAGGCTGATTCGGCGTTGACCAGGCTGCCCCTCCAATGCAGATGGGTTGGCGGAGCAAGCCTGGGCATCGCGAAGATTCAACGATGAACCGCGGCATTCGAGGGACCGCTTCCTGCATGAGGCACGCATGGGGCACAATACGCAGCTTCAAAAATTCAACCGCGGTCAAACCCATGCGCTTCATCGTCGTTGGAACCAGCGGAGCGGGGAAATCCACCTTTTCCAGCGCGCTGGCGGCAGCAGCCGGCTGCCCTTGCATCGAGCTGGATCGACTCTACTGGGGCCCCGGCTGGACAGCCGTGCCGCCGGAACAGTTCGAGAGCGCCGTGCTGGCCGCGACCGCCGGCGACCGCTGGGTCGCCGACGGGAACTACAGCGCCGTGCGCGACGTGCTCTGGTCGAGAGCCACGCACGTGGTCTGGCTCAACTTCGGGCGACGGACGGTGTTCTCCCGGGTGCTCTGGCGCACGTTGAGCCGAGGGCTCATGCGCACCGAGCTTTCTCACGGCAACCGTGAATCGCTGCGGATGGCATTCTCCCGGGAGTCGGTGCTGCTGTGGTCGTACACCACGTTCGCCAGGAATCGCATCAAGTTCGCCGCCCTGCGAGACGACCCGACATTCGCGCATCTGCACTGGACGGAAATCACCCGGCCTTCGCACACCCGCGCGGTCATCGACAGGCTGGCCCGCGCCAGCGGCTGAGCGCGGCGCGACGCTTACCTGCGTCAGTCATCGAACGTGCCTTGATATGCCGGCGCGGCATCCGCGCGCGTGTTCAGTTCGAACATCACGCCGCCCGGTGCGCGGCAGAAGAAACGCGAACCGCGCCCGTTGTTGAAGACGTCCGTCACCATCTCGACGCCCTCCTCCCGGAAGCGCTCGAACAACGTGCGAACCTCATCGAGGCTCGGCAGTTCGAACCCGACGTGGAAATTCGTCGGCCATGCCGGCCTGTCGTCGCTGACGTGATCGATTACCACGTCGAAGCCCGGACGCTTGAGGATCCAGGATTGTTCCCAGCTTCCCGCGATCGTGAAACCGAGGTGCCGCTCGAAGAATCGGGCCGTCGCCAGCGTGTCGGCCGACGGGAAGCTCAGGTGGTTGAGCTTCATGGTTTGCGTAATGGCAGTCATTGCGAGTCCCTGTCATGCGTGGATCGGCGGAGGCCCCATGCCGTTCCGCCCGACGCATTCAGAATACGAGCCGGCGCTCACGTTCGACAACTCGCATTCGTCGCACGTCCGGACCGCCCGCGAACCCGCATGAAACCGGGGGCCGGGGCGCCGTTGCGATCGCCGTGGATCGCGCTATTCGCATTTGGCCGGGATGGGCCTGCCCCCTCGTTTCGCTGTGTTTGCCGTGTGAGCCCCGGGCGCAAGGCAAACGGCAGGGACTGCCACACGCGCTCGGCGCATCCCTGTCGCTTTGCGTGACGCATCAAGCGTCGATGGCCCGAGGGTGACAAACCCACCCCGGGCCACGGATTTCCCGCCAGTGCCGGACATCACGACCGCTGCCCGGCACCACCGGTCAATCGGTGCTGCACGGATGACGTCAGAACTGGTAACCCGCGCCCACCACCGCGCCGAAGTCCGAACGCGTGTTGCCCGTCACCGACGCCTTGACGACCCAGCGGTTGCTTTCCGTCACGTACGAGTACCCGGCGGCGAAACCCTGCTGGCCGTGATAGTTCGACGTCGCCGCCGAGACCATCGAGCGGCCCGCGCCCGTCGGTTGCGGCAGGCCGGCCACGGCCATGGCCGATGCCACGCCGCCGTACATGTCCTTCTTCAGGTCGTTGAACGAGTTGTACACCTGGCCGATGCGCTGGTCGGTGTAGCCCTTCGCCTGATTCGACGCGGCCGACAGGTTGTCGTTCAGCTGCTGCACGTTCACCGCGTCGGTCGGCGCGGTGCCGGCCGCGACGTTCGTGACCTGGCGCTCGCTGCCCTTCGCGCCGACCGAGAACGAATTGTCGCGATCGGCGACGGAGCCCTGGCCGACCGCCACCGCGTTCTTGCCGGTTGCCGTCGCCGTCGACCCGATCGCACCCGCATCGGCTCGCGCGATCCACGTGGTGTTCGCATCGGTCGCCGCCGCGCGGATCTGGTCGTTGGCCGCCACGTTCTTCAGCGCATTGTTGAACTGGCCCATGTTGACCGCGTCGTTGTTGTTCACGCCTGCCGCGACGCCGGTCAGCACGCGGTCGCCCGACGTGCCGGAGAAGTTCACGCTGGTGCCGCCGGTGTCCTTCCCGACCGTGATCGCGCCATTCGGATCCTGCTGCTGCACGAGGCCGGCCTTGCCGTTCGCGATGTTGGTCACGTTCCCCTGCAGGTTCGTGATGTCGGTCGTGTTCTTCGCGACCTGCTGGTTGGTCGCGTAGAGCTGCGAGCCGTTCACCGCGTCCGTGCTGGTTGCGCTGAGCGTCCCCGCCTGCACGTTGGTGATGCGCGTGCCGCCGGCGCCGCCGAGGGTGATCGAGTTCTTCGAGCTGTCGTCGTACTGCACCGCGAGCGCGCCGAGCTGGTTGAGACTCGACTGCACGCCCTTCAGCTGCTTCACGTTCACCGCGTCCGTATCGTCGGTGCCCGCGGCGACGTTCTTCAGCACGACGGCCGCATTCGTGTCGCCGCCGATCAGCGAAACCGAATTCAGCCGGTTGCCGTTCGTGTCGACATCGTACTTGACGACGTTCTTCACGGCCTCGCCCGCCTGGTTGGACACCTGCGTGATCTGCTGTTCGAGCGACGACTTCACGCCCGACAACTGGCCGCCGTTCACCGCGTCGGTGCTGCCCGCGGCGATGTTGCCGTCGGCCACGTTCGTCAGCTTCGTCGGTGCGCCGCTGCGCGCCGCGTTGTAGGCGCCGGCCTTCGGGTCGAACTGGAGCGCGTCCTGTTGCAGCCCGGCGATCGCGGCCGTGTTGCCGGCGATGTTCGTTTCGGCGTTGCCGATGCGCGTTTCGTGATTCTCGAGCGTCGTCGTGTTGCTGCCGACCCGGCCGTCGAGGTTCGTGAGTGCGTCGCCGACGTTGTTGAACGAGCCGCCGCCGACTTTATAGGCCGGCGCGCTGATCGAGCCGTCCGGATTCGCCGTTGCACCGCCGCCCAGCGCGGCTGCGGTGCCGTCGCTCGCGCGGCGCAGTTGCGCGCCGTTCACCGCGTCGGTGCTGCCGGCCGCGACGTTGCCTTCCGCGATATTGGTCAGTCGCACCGGGCTCCCGCCGTTGCCTGCACCGAGCGAAACCTGCTTCTTGCTCGCGTCGTCGTACTTCACTGCGAGCGCATCGAGCTGGCTCGTGCCGTCCTGAATCGCCGCGTTCAACTGGTCGACGTTGACCGCGTCCGTGCCGTTCTTGCCGGCCGCGACGTTGCCGATGCGTTGCGGGCCGTTGCCGCCGTGGCTCGCGTCGTATGCGCCGAGGTTCGTGTTCCACAGCAGCGCATCCTGCTGAAGCGCGGCGATGTTGCCCGTGTTCGTCGTCACCTGGTTGCCGAGCGTCGTCACGTTGTTGCCGACGGTCGTGATCGACTGGTTCAGCGTGTCGGTGGCCTTGCCGAGCTGACCGACGTTCACGGCATCGCCCGCGGCAATGCCGTCCGCCACGTTGTGCAGGCCGACCGGCGACTGCGCGCCCTTGCCGCCGAGCGTCACGCCGCTGTGCGCATCATCGTCGTACTGCACGGCGTTCTTCGTCGCATTGCCGATCTGGTTGTTGATCGACGTGCTCAGGTTGCCGAGCGTCGTGCTGAGGTTGTTCGTCACGCTCGTGCTGAGCGACGACAGGCCGCCGTTCAGTTGGCCGACGTTCACGGCGTCGGTATTCGCGACACCGGCCGCGACGTTGTGCAGCGTCGTGCCGTTCGTGCCGGCGAACGTCACCGAGTCGAAGCCGCTCTGGCCGTCGTACTTCACGTTGCGTGCATCGGCTGCCTGCAGGTTGCTGATGTTCGTGGTTGCCGTGCTCAGCGAGGTGTTGATGCCGGTGACGCTGGTCTGCAGGTTCGCGATGTTCGACGCCGCCGTCGAGATGGACGTCTGCAGCGGCGCGACGCTGCCCTTCAGCTGGCCGACGTTGACCGCATCGGTGTCGGCGACGCCGGCCGCGACGCCGTTGATCGTCGTGCCGTTGGCGCCGTCGAGTGCGATCGCCGCATGCGAATCGTCGGTGTATTTCACGACGTTCTTCGTTGCGGTCACGATGCTGGTGCTGAGGCTGTTGCCCACGTTGGTCACGCGCTGGTCGACGTTCGAGATCGTGGTCGACAGCGAATTGCCGACCGACGTCACGCGCGCGTCGACCGTGGCGATGCTCGTGCTGAGCGTGCCGTTCACGTTCTTCAGCTGCTGGACGTTGACGGCGTCCGTATCGGCCGCGCCTGCCGCGACGTTCTTGAGCTGGCGCTCGTTGCCGATCGCGCCGAACGACACCGCGCCGCCGACCGGCGCGGCCGTGCCGCCGAACACCGGCGTGCCGCCATTGTTCGCACCGACGCTGCCCGAACCGATCGCCACCTGGTTGTTGTCGTTCGTCTGCGCGCCTGCACCGATCGCGACGGATTGCGTGCCGGCGGCGCGCGTCTGGGTGGCCGCGTCATACGACGCGCCGGCCGACACGCCGTCGCTCGACGTCGGGTTGGCGCCGCCGATCGCGACCGAACGATCGCCGCTGGCCAGCGCCGAGTGGCCCAGTGCGATCGAGCTCGTGCCGTGCGCATCGGCGACGTTGCCGAGCGCCATCGAGAAATCGCCGACCGCGGCCGACTGGCGGCCGATGGCGAGCGCCGTGTTGCCTTGCGCGACGGCTACCGTGCCGATGGCCGTGGCCGAGTTCGCCAGCGCCTGCGCGCCGACGCCGACCGCGATCGCGCCGCCGCTGCTGGTGCCGCCATTGCTGCTTGCGTTCGACTGGTCGCCGATCGCGATGCCGCTGGTGCCGGCCTTGGCGTTCGTGCCCATCTTGACGTTTGCCGTGCTTACCGCCACGTAGCTCCCGCTCTTGGTCGCGACGCACAACGGGTTCGTGCCGTCGATGCACTGACCGCTCAGCGCGTTGTCCGGGTTGCCGCGATCGACGAAATTGTCCGCATGCGCGGCGCCCGAGATCAGCACACCTGCACCCGTGAACATGGCGGCGGCAAGCGCCGAAATCTGCTTCCTCTTCATGGTCTTCTGCTCCGTTTTGTAGCGTTTGGTTTGAATACGGACTACTTAGTTTTGTTGAAGACTTCAGCTGCGACTGCGATTGCGATTACGACTTCAGTGCGGAACCCGATGCCCGTGCCCGACTCGAGCGTGCCGAAGACGGCGCGCATCGTCCGCCCGTGGCGACGGGACGTTCGAAAGCGCGGGCCCGTCGTTCGTGTGACGGCCCGTTCCGTTAATCCTGGTGATGCATTAGGAATGCATATCGTTTTATATGGGCTAATTCGCCCAGCGACTGAATCCGGAGATTCAATCCGCCGTTATGGACACCCCTGATTTGATGTCGCGCTGACCGCGACCCACCCCGCTTCTTTTATTTCATCCACGGCAACCGGATTTTCGCTTGCGCGCAACGGACATGCGCTCGGAGTCACATCAATTGATGCCTCGGATCCGAATCGCACAACGTCCGTCACAATCCGCCGTGCCTTGCGTTGCTCGGTGCAACCCTGCACTCAAAGTTCGGACGAATTATGAGACACGAATTAAAATTATTGAAGGTGGCATTCTTTATAGATTGTAAAATTCAATATATTCAAATAGTTGCGCTAAAAACGTGCATCTCGCAAACGATTTCGCGCCATCTAAATTAATCGAGATGTTTTGTCGGGAGGATAAAATCTTTGCTGAGGCGGATTAAAGAAAAATTCCTCAAAAGATTTCCCCAAAAATATTTCTGAACTACGCGACCGCACGTGGCGGCGCCAAATGAAAATGGCGGAAATGGACAGGCACCGGTGTGCCGCACGCCAAACACGAATCACCATACAAGCTGAAGCAGCTGAAAAACGGATTGAAGCAGATAGAGTCAATGCGTCTGGCAAGAATTGAAATATGCCCCTACAATTCGGCTCGCATCGATACCGGCAGTCGCGCACTTTTCAGCGCGCGACGCCGGCAACGCTTCGCGCCTTTACCGGGTCAGTGATCAAAACCCGCCATGCAAGGCATTACGCCGACCGGTTGTCCGTCGTGTAGCGGGGCGAAATTCGAATGTCGATGCGCTTGTACGTCGCCATGGAGCAGCTTCCGACGATTGATCCGAACCGGGCCGGCCACCCGCAGGAACGCAGCCAGCAGTCATTCCAGAACAGGTGCACGATGCATCCATCGATCTCCGCATTGGGCGACGCCCATATCCTGATCGTCGACGATCAGCCCGACCAGCTTCGCTTGCTGATCGACATCCTGCGCGGCACGGGGTGCCGGATCAGCATTGCGTCCGACGGGCTGCAGGCGTGCCAGCGCGCGCAGGCGCTCATGCCCGACCTGATCCTGATGGATGTCCGCATGCCGCGCATGGACGGCTTCACCGCATGCCGGCTGCTTGCCGCTGATCCGCTGACGTGCGCGATTCCGGTGATTTTCCTGACCGTGGCCGGCGCGTTGCACGAGCGCCTCGAGGGGTTCGACATCGGCTGCGTCGACTATGTGGTCAAGCCGTTCGAGCCCGCCGAAGTGCTCGCGCGGATTCGCGTGCAGCTCGCGCGCGAGAAGCGCGAGCGGCCCGTCGACATGGAAAACCCGTTCGTGGCCGGCAAGGACGACGACATCATCGTGCGCGCGGCGATCCGCCACCTGGCACGGACGCTGAACGATCCGCCGACGGTGGAGCAGCTGGCCCGCGCGGTCGGCACGCACGAAAAGCGGCTGTCACGCGCGTTTCGCGACAATCTCGGCCAGACGGTGTTCGAGTACTTGCGGCACGAGCGGCTGCGGATCGCGCAGGACCTGCTGGATTCGACGTCGCTCAGCATTGCCAGCATCGCGAAGGAGATCGGCTTTTCCACGCCGGCGAATTTCGCGACCGCATTCCGCGAACGTTTCGGCCTCACGCCGACCGAGTGGCGGCGCCAGCGTCACGCCGGCGAACGCGCCGTGCGCCGGGAGCCGCAACGCGACGCGTAGGCCCGCTGCGCGCGTTCGCGCCTACCAGTTGTATTTCGCGGTGGCCAGCACGGTTCGCTCGTTGCCGAACACGCAGACGGCGTACGACTGGCAACCGCTCACATAGCTGCGATCGAACACGTTCGCGACATTCAGCGCGAATCGCCAGTGCGGCATCTCGTAGTGCAGCGCCAGGTCGACCAGCGTCACGCTCGGCACGGTCAGCGAGTTGTCGGGTGCGCCGGCCGACGCGCTCTGGTAGCGCACGCCACCGCCGACCCCGAGGCCCGACAGGATACCCGTGCGCCAGGTCCAGTCGGCCCACATCGACGCCATCTGCCGCGGCAGCGGCACCGACACCGGCCAGTGGTTCAGCGACGCGTCGTTCGCCTGCACGTTCTTGACGTCCTGATACACATACGACGCGACGACCGACAACTCGCGGGTGACCTTGCCGACCGCGCTCAGCTCGATCCCGCGCGAGCGCACCTTGCCGGTCTGCACGGACGTCGTGCCGGTCGGGTCGAGACTCACCGGTGTCGGCGTCGCGACGTTGGTCTGGTCGATCTGGTAGACGGCCGCACTCAACAGCAGGTTCTTGCCGGGCGGCTGCCAGCGCAACCCGGCTTCCGTCTGCTTGCCGCGTGTCGGCTTCGGCAAGCCGCCGCCGTACATCCTCACGCCGATGACGGGATCGAACGACGTCGAATAGCTCACGTACGGCGACAGCCCGGCGTCGCCCTGATAGGTGAGCCCGACGCGCCCGGAGAACGCACTGACGTCCTGCCGCGCCTGCGTGCCGGCCGTCCGGTCGTCGAACCGCGCATTGACGAAATCCTCGCGGCCGCCGAGCGTCAGCGTCCAGCGCCGCCAGCGGATCTGGTCCTGCGCATACACGCCGAACGTGTTCATCGCCGTGTACTGGTCGACGTGGCCGAGCGACGTCGGGCCGGAGAAAATCGCGTCCGTGACGGGCCGGTAGACGGGGTGATACAGGTTGAGCGACGGCGCCAGCGCGAGCCACACGCTGTTGGTCGTCGTCTGCCGGTCATATTGCGCGCCGAGCAGCAGCGTATGTTCGAGCGGCCCCGTGCCGAAGCGCGCCTGCGCGTGGTTGTCGATGTCGAACCGGCTGTAGTTGAGCTGGAACAGCCCCGCATAACGCATCATGTTGGTGCTGCTGCGGGGCACGTAGCCGATACCGAACACCGTCGCGTCGTCGAGCGACAGGTGCGACCAGCGCACGTCCTGGTGCAGCGACCAGATCGCATTCACGCGGTGCTCCAGCGCGTAGCCGAGCGACCACTGCTTCTTCCGGTAGTCGTTGAAGCCGGGGGCGCCCATGTAGATGTCCTGCGACAGCCGGCCATTCGGGTTCGGCAACACGGTGCCCGACGCCGGTAGGAAGTTCGACGAAATATCGCTGCTGTCCTGCAGGAACGTCGCCGATAGCGTCAGTGACGTATCGGCGGTCGGCCGCCATCGGAACGACGGCGCCAGCGCGACGCGCCGGTCGCCGTTCGGGCCGGTGACCGCGTTGCCGTCGCGCGCCACGCCGACGAAGCGGTACGCATAGCGGCCGTCCGGATCGAGCGTATCGCCGACATCGAGCATGAATTGCTTGCGCGCGTCGTTGCCGATCTGCACGCCGGCTTCGCGGACGCGCTCGCCGTCGGCGAGCTTCGTGTGCGCATCGACGATCGCGCCGGGCTCGCCCGCGCCGTACAGCACCGAGGTCGGCCCGCGCAGCACGGCGATCGAGTCGATCGTGTACGGGTCGACGCGCCAGTTCGCGATGACGGCCGTATTCGGCGCGGCGACGCCGTCGACGTACAGCGTCGGCGTGAAGCCGCGCAGCGCCGCATACCAGTCGGTGCGGCTGTCGGCGCCGAACGTCGCGAATCCCGGCACGTAGCGCAGCGTCTGGTTCAGGTCGGTCGCGCCGGTCATCTCGATCTGCTGCGCGGTCACGAGATTGACCGTTTGCGGGATCTCGGCCACCGGCGTGTCGGTCTTCGTGCCGGCCGTGGTGCGCAGCCCGACGAGCCCGCTCGACGCGCCGTCGGCCTTCCCGGTCACGTCGATCGTCGGCAGCACGGCCGCCGCCGCGCCGGCCGGCGGCGTGACTGCCGCACCCGATGCCTGCGCGTGTGCGCCGCCCGCCGCCGCCACGACCCACGCGCTTCCGGCCGCGATCGCCCTCGCGCGTCGCGCCGCACCCGTCCCCGTTACCATCGTTCCTTGCTCCGTCGTGCTGGTGGCCGATTCGGCCCGATCGCGGCGCGACGCGCCGTCGGCGTCCGCCCTGTGTTGTCTTCTTGGCGATGCAGGTTGCGCGCGAGTCGGCATGCACTGGCCCATGGCGTCGGTCGCGAGCGCAGCGATGATACCGGGCGAATAGGGCGCAGTCTCAAAAAAATGCGTCGTCGGCCGGCGCCGGGCAAGGCGGATGAAAGACGGGGACGCTAGACTGCGTGCGCGACGGGAAGCGGCCGCGGGCTGCACGGCCCGCGCGCATCAACGGGGTTCGTCGTGCCTTGGCGGCCGCGCGCGTCCTGCGTTGCGAGGTTGTCCGCCCCCGGTTCGGCTTCCGTGTTTGCCACGTCATCGTCACGTCACCACCGAGGACCGTATGCGCCGCCTGTCGACTCGCCCCCTGTTCGCCGCGTGGCTCGCGGTGAGCGCACTTTGCTGGGCCATGCCGCCGGCCGGCGCCTGTGAGGTCCCGGCGGCCGTCACGACGATCGATCCGCCCGGCTACTATGACGACGCCGCCGGCTATGCGCGCGCCGTGAAGCCGATGCGCGATTTCATTTCACGGCTCAATGCGTCGGCGGACAAGGGTGACTGGTCATGCGCGGTGAGCCTGCTGGAAAGCTGGGCGCGGGCCGACGCGCTGATGGGCCGGATCACCGGTTACCAGGGCGACTACGAGCGCTCCTGGGCCGGCACCGACTTCGCGATGGTGATCCTGCGCATGCCGCGCGACGTGCGCGACGCGAACCGCGCCCGGTTCGACGCGATCGATCCGTGGCTCGAACGTATCGCGACCGCCACCCGCGATGCGCAAGCGATCAACCACCTGCACAACAACCTCGTGTACTGGGCCGGACTCGACCTGATCGCCATCGGCACTGTGACCGGCAACGCGAGCCTCGTCGATTCGGGGCTGCTGCGGGTACGCGAAGGCATCCGCGACATCGGCCCCGACGGTTCGCTGGCACGGGAAGTCAAACGCGGCAACCGCGCGCTGCACTATCACACGTTCGCGCTGCTCCCGCTCGTGTTCGCGGCGGAACTCGTGCAGCGGCGCCATATCGATCTCTATCGGGAAAACGACGGCGCGATCGGCCGCCTGGCGAACCTGGTCATCGATGCGGTCGACGATCCCGCCAGCTTCACGGCCATCACGCCGGTCAGGCAGGACCTGTTTCCGTGGACGTTCCGCGATGAACTGAGCTGGGTCGAGCCGTACTACGCGCGCTTTCACGACGCGCGGCTGCCGGCGATCATCGCACCGCGCCGCCCGTTCACCGAATGGCGGCTCGGCGGGGACGTGACGGCAGTCTGGGGCGTGTCGCTGCCGTAGCGGGAGCGGCCTGCCGCGTGAACCGCTAGGCGCGCCCGCGCCGCATCCTGAGCGTCGCCGACGGCGACTCGCCGAACGCCCGCTTGTACTCGATCGCGAACCGCCCGAGGTGCGCGAAACCCCATTTCAGCGCGATGTCCGTCACCGACGCGAGCCCCGGCGACGCGTCGGCCAGCAATTCCTCGCGCACATGTTGCAGCCGCAACTGCCGCACGAAGCCCATCGGCGTGGTGCCGTGGCGATGACGAAAGCCGGCGAACAGCGTGCTCGGGCTGACGCCGGCGAGTTCGGCGAGCCGTTCGATCGTCAGCGGCTCGTCGAGATGCGCGCGGACGTAGTCCTCGACGCGCCGCACATAGAACGGCGCAATCGCCACCGGCAGGTGCCGCGTGCCGTTGCGTGCGCTGTTCGGGTGGCCGTGCAGCAGCAGGTTGAGCAGCGTCGATTCGAGCTGCTCGAACGCGAGCGGATGACGCAGCGGATGCGCGTCCGTCGCGATCGCGCCGGCGAGGATCGGCAGCATCTGCATCAGACACGCGCCCTGCGCCGACGACAGGCTGAATGCCGGCTCGAATTCGACCGGCGCGCGCCGGTCGTCGCCGAAATGCCGCTGCGCGTGGCGCTCCATCACTTCGCGCTCGATACGCAGGATGACTTGCGGACACGCGTCGCCCCAGCGCATCTTCAGCGGCAGCGTCGGCGAGATCAACGACGCGGTGCCCGGCGACGACACGAAACGCGCCGAGCCGCACTCGATCTCCGCGTCGCCGCGCAACGGGATCTGCAACAGGAAGAAGTGCTCGAGCGGCCCGGGCTCGATGCTGACGCCGCCGCCATAATCGAGCAGGTTCAACGACAGGTTGCCCCAGCGCGCGTGATGCATGCAGCTGTGCAGCGCGCGCGATTCGCCGGTCGGCGTGAGCCGGTGCGGCTTGAAGACGTCGGCCACGCGTGCGCGCACCTCGTCGACGTCGTTCGACTGCAGCAGCAGGTTGTCGTGATTGAAACAGGCCGTATCCGGCAACCAGCCTGTTCCGGAAAATTGCGCCATCGCTGTTCTCCCGTCATGCTCCATTGCACTCGCGCCGTGCATGCATTCCCGATGTGGGGGCATCCGCCGCACGATCCGGATAGCGCCCGGAGTATCCGGACAGTCCGGCCGCCCAAGCGAGCAAGTCCTGCATACATGACGCAAGAAGCGGGCCGTTCGCGCATCGTAGAAAACTGTGCGGGGCTTCCGCATCCGCACATACCCGCAGTCAGCCGCGCGCCTGCCCACGCGCGGCGGCCGGTGCAACAGGTTTCCGGAATTCGCGGATATCGGCCGAAGAAAGCGGATAGAAGTGCCCATTTCGTCCGCCAATACTGGGTCCGTCGCAGCAAAAAACTGGAATGGAGGGGCATATGCAAGGACGTCACATCGAGATTCCGTCGCCGGACGGCGGCACGTTTCGCGCCTACCTGAGCACGCCGGCCGGCGGCAAGGGACCGGGCATCGTGCTGTGCCATGAGATCTTCGGCGTGAACGCGACGATGCGGGAAGCAGCCGACTACTACGCGGAGGAAGGCTACACGGTGCTCGTGCCCGACCTGTTCTGGCGCCAGGCGCCGGGGATCGAACTCGGCTATGCGGGAGCGGATGCCGAACGCGCAATGGCCCTTTACCGCGAATACGACGAGAACAAGGGTGTCGAGGATGTTGGCGCCACGCTGGCCGTGCTCAGGCAGCTTCCCGAATGCACGGGCGGAACCGGCGTGCTCGGCTACTGTCTCGGCGGCAAGCTCGCGTATCTCGCCGCGTGCCGGCTGCCGGACGTGGCCGCGGCGGTCAGCTACTACGGCGTCGGCATCGAGCACGCGCTCGACGAGGCGTCGCACCTGCACGGCCGGCTCGTGCTGCAGATCGCGGGGCAGGACCGCTTCTGCCCGCCCGACGCGCAGCAGCGCATTGCTGGAGCGCTGGCCGGGCGCGACGGCGTCGAAGTGTACGTGTATCCCGGGGTCGATCACGCGTTCGCACGCGCCGGCGGCGATCATTTCGACAAGGCCGCCGCGAGCATGGCCCATCAGCGCGCGATCGCCGCGTTCCGTGCCGCGCTCGGCCCGCACTACGACCTGTCCACACTGTGGGAAGCGCATCTCCAACACGAGTTCGACACACGCAACGTCGACGCCACAATGGCGACGATGGTTGCCGAACCGTACGTCAACCATATTCCGACGCTGACGGGCGGCGTCGGCTACGACGAGCTCAAGCGCTTCTACACGCATCACTTCGTGCATGCGAATCCGCCGGACACGACGATCACGCCGATCTCGCGCACGGTCGGCGCGAGCCAGATCGTCGACGAGCTGCTGTTCTGCTTCACGCACACCACCGAGATCGACTGGATGCTGCCGGGCGTCGCGCCGACCGGCAAGCGCGTCGAGATTCCGCTCGTCGCGATCGTCAAGTTTCGCGGCGACAAGCTCTATCACGAGCACATCTACTGGGACCAGGCGAGCGTGCTCGTGCAGGTCGGCCTGCTCGATCCGGCCGGCCTGCCGGTCGCGGGTGTCGAAACGGCCCGCAAGCTGCTCGACGAAACCGTGCCGTCGAACGGGCTGATGCGCCGCTGGCAGGACAGCGCGCCGTCGTCGGGCACGCATTGACACAACACCTTCCCCCACACAACGATTTCCGGAGACACCCCATGACTGCCCTTGCTGGCAAAGTCGCGATCGTCACCGGCGGCGCCACGCTGATCGGCGCCGCGGTCGCGCAGGACCTGAGCCGCGCCGGTGCGTGCGTCGCGATCCTCGATCTCGATGTGGAGAACGGCGCGCGCGTGGCCGACTCGCTCGGCGAACGGGCGATGTTCGTCGCGCTCGACATCACCGACGATCGCGCGATCGAGCATGCGGTCGCGGCCATCGTCGAGCGGTTCGGCGCGATCGACGTGCTCGTCAACCTCGCGTGCAGCTACGTCGACAACGGCATCCAGGCGACCCGCAACGACTGGCTCGCCGCGATGGACGTCAACGTCGTGTCGGCGGCGATGCTCGCCAAGGCCGTGCATCCGCAGATGGTCCGGCGCGGCGGCGGCGCGATCGTGAACTTCAGCTCGATCTCGGCCCAGTGCGCGCAAACCGGCCGCTGGCTGTACCCGACATCCAAGGCGGCGATCCGCCAGCTCACGCGCAGCATGGCGATGGATCTCGCGCCCGACCGCATTCGCGTCAATTCGGTGTCGCCGGGCTGGACGTGGTCGCGCGTGATGGACGAGCTGACGCACGGCGACCGCGCGAAGACCGATCGCGTCGCCGCGCCGTTCCACCTGCTCGGCCGGGTCGGCGATCCGTCCGAGGTCGCGCAGGTCGTGACGTTCCTGTGCAGCGACGCGGCGAGCTTCGTGACCGGCGCCGACTACGCGGTGGATGGCGGCTATGCCGCGATGGGCCCCGAACAGGCGGTGCCAGCCATTCCGCGTCTCGCGGAGTGACGGTTCCTCAGCACCGCTTCCCGCCATCGTTTTGATCCCGGCCGGCATTCGGCCAACCAAGGACAACCTCATGAGACGCATCGCCATCGTCGGCGCCGGCCAGTCCGGCCTGCAACTCGCCTTCGCCCTGCTCGACCAGGGCTACCACGTCACGCTCGCGACCAACCGCGACGCCGAACAGATTCGCACCGGCAAGGTCATGTCGAGCCAGTGCATGTTCCACACGTCATTGCAGATCGAGCGCGATCTCGGCCTGAACGGCTGGGAGGAAGCGTGCCCGTCCGTCGAAGGGATCGGCATCGCGGTGCCGCATCCGGACGGCAACGGCCGCAAGGTGATCGACTGGTCGTCGCGGCTGACGCGCTACGCGCAGTCGGTCGACCAGCGCGTGAAGATGGCCGACTGGCTCGACCGCGTGAAGCGCCGTGGCGCGGACGTGCGCATTGCCGACATCGGCGTGCCCGAACTCGAGGAGCTCGCACGCAGCCACGACCTCGTGCTGCTCGCGGCCGGCAAGGGCGAGATCGTCAACCTGCTCGGCCGCGACGACACGCGCAGCGCGTTCGACCGCCCGCAACGCGCGCTGGCCCTCACCTACGTGAAAGGGATGACGCCGAGCCAGCCGTATTCGCGCGTGCGCTTCAACCTGCTGCCGGGCATCGGCGAGTACTTCGTGTTTCCCGCGCTGACCACGACGGGCCCGTGCGAAATCATGGTGTTCGAAGGCATTCCGGGCGGCCCGCTCGACTGCTGGGCCGACGTGAAGACACCCGATCAGCATCTGGACCGCAGCCTGTCGTTCCTGCAGCAGTACGTACCGTGGGAATTCGAGCGCTGCCGCGACGTCGAGCTCACCGATCCGAACGGCACGCTCGCCGGACGCTTCACGCCAACGGTGCGCAAGCCGTTCTTCCGGCTGCCGTCGGGCCGCACGGTGTTCGGGATGGCCGATGCGGTGGTCGTCAACGATCCGATCACCGGCCAGGGATCGAACAACGCCGCGAAATGCGCGAAAGCGTATTTCGATGCGATCGTCGCGCGCGATGCCGCGCCGTTCGGCGAAGACTGGATGCAGCAGACCTTCGAAGGATACTGGGCGTATGCGCAGCACGTCGTGCGCTGGACCAACTCGCTGCTCACGCCACCGCCGCCGCACATCCTCGAACTGCTCGGCGCGGCCGGCCAGTTGCCGTCGCTCGCCGCGGCGATCGTCGACGGCTTCGACGATCCGCGCCGGTTCTCGCCGTGGTGGTTCGAGCCGTCGGCCTGCGCGGCGATGATCCGCGAACACAGCGCACGCACGGAGTGACCGACATGGAAACGACCGCTACCGATCGCCCGGCCCTCGACCCGCTGCAGTTGCGCGCCGCGTTCGGCCAATTCCCAACCGGCGTGACCGTGATCACCACGTGCGCGGCCGACGGACGCAAGGTGGGCCTCACCGCCAATTCGTTCTCGTCGCTGTCGCTCGATCCGCCGCTCGTGCTGTGGAGCCTGCGCAAGGTCGCGCCGAGCCGCCCGGATTTCGTCGCGGCCACCCATTTCGCGATCAACATCCTCGCGCACGACCAGATCGAGCTGTCGCGCCGCTTCGCGACGCCCAGCGCCGACAAGTTCGACGGCGTGCTTCACGTCGATTCGGAGACCGGCGGCGTGCCCTGCCTCGACGGCGCGAGCGCGCGCTTCGTGTGCCGCAACGTCGGCCATTACGAAGGCGGCGATCACCTGCTCTTCATCGGCCAGATCGAACAGTTCGACACGTTCGGCCGTGCGCCGCTGGTGTTCCATGCGGGCCAGTATCGCGCGATCGCCGATCATCCCGATCTTTTTCGCGCCGTTTGATTAGTTATACAAATAAATCAACAGGAGGTGGTGAACATGAAAATCGGCTCTCGCATGCTCGTCGTCGCAGGCCTCACGATCGCCGGCATGGCCGCCAGCGCGCCGGCCGGCGCAGCCGACCTGCCGGCGGTCAACCTCGGCATGACCAGCTTCCTCGACGGGATGCCGCCGGCCGGCGCCGGCTGGTACGGCACGCAGTACCTGCAGTACTACACGGCCGGCCGCGTCAACGACAATGCGGGCAACAAGGTCGGGTTGCCGAAGCAGGACATCGACCTGTTCGCAGGGCTGAGCCAGCTCGTCTATCAGTCGCCGCTGACGTTCGCGGGCATGCATCCCGGCCTCGACGTGATCCTGCCGTGGATCGCGTCCGCGCGAACCGACGACGGCATCGGCAACGTCGCGCTGAATGCACGCGCCGGCTTCGGCGACCTGCTGATCGGCCCGTTCATCCAGTTTGACCCGGTGATGGGCGCGCAAGGCCCGCGCTTCGCGCAGCGCGTGGAGTTCCAGTTCATCGCGCCGACCGGCGCGTACGACCCGTCGCGGGCGATCAATCCCGGCAGCCATGTCTGGTCGTTCGATCCGTACTGGGCAGCGACGCTGTGGCTCACGCCCAAGTGGACCGTGTCGTGGCGGCTGCATTATCTGTGGAACGCGACCAACCATCAGCCGGCCACGTCGCTCGGCCCGGACGTGACGTCGACGCAGGCCGGCCAGGCGATCCACGCGAACTTCGCGACCGAATACGAAGTGCGCCCCGGCCTGCGGCTGGGACTCAACGGCTACTGGCTGCGCCAGACCACCGACATGAAGACAAACGGGCAGGACGTGCCGGGCACGCGGGAGGCCGTGTTCGCGATCGGCCCGGGGGCCATGTATAGCTTCTCGCCGCAGGATCATCTGATGTTCAACGCGTACTTCGAAACCTATGCGCGCAACCGGCCGCAGGGCACGCGGATGGTGCTGCGGTATGTGCATCACTTTCAGTGACGGCCGCGAACGGCGACGACGTGCCCCCTCCATCGCTCACGCGCCGTGAACGTCCTCGTCAATCCGCAGCAGCCGGCCGGCGTTCGCAATCACGACGAACGTGCCAACGTTGTGCAGGATCGCCGCCCACACCGCGCCGAGCATGCCGGTCGCGGCGAGCGCGATCACCGCGAGCGTCCACGCGAGGCCGATCGCCGCATTGGTCGTCGCCGTGCGACGGCATTGTCGGCCAAGGCGGATGCAGGTCGGAATCCGCTTCAGGTCGTCGCCTAGCAGCACGACATCGGCCGATGCGATCGCGATGTCGACGCCACGCTCGCCCATCGCGATGCTCGTCGAGCCGGCCTTGATCGCCAGCACGTCGTTCAGCCCGTCGCCGACGACGAGCGGATGCAGGCCCGCACCGATCTCGCGCATCACATAGTCGAGCTTGTCGTGCGGCAGCGCCTGCGCGACCACCGTCTCGATGCCGGTCTCGGCCGCGACCTTGCTCGCGACGCGCTCGCGGTCACCCGTCAGCAGCGTCTGCCGCGCAAGGCCCAGCGTCCGCAGTTCGGCGAGCGCATCGCGCGCATCGGGCCGCAAGGTATCCGCGAAACCGAACCACGCGAGCAGCCGCCCGTCGAGTACGAGGCCGACGAGCGGCCCGTCGAATCCTTCCGGCGGTGACGGCAAGTCACCGGCATGGTCGGCGAGCAGCGTGGGCCGGCCGAGTACCGCCGTGCCGTCCGGCGTGTCGGCGACGACCCCGAGCCCGCGCAATTCCCGCGTGCGCTCGAACGGCGCAACGGCAGCGCCGGTCAGGCCTGACGCGGCGGCATCGCGAACGAGCGCGCGGCTCGCCGGATGCGCGCTGCTTTCGCCGAGCCGCGCGGCCAGCGCACGCGCCTGCGCGCCGTCAACGCCCGGCTGCAGCCACACCTGCCGCACGTGCAATTCCCCGCGGGTGAGCGTGCCCGTCTTGTCGATCACGAGCGAATCGACTTCGGCGATCTTGTCGAGGAACGCGGCATTGCGAAACAGGATGCCGTGCCGCGCGCCGACCGCGATCCCGGCAATGGCCGTGGACGGCGCGGCGAGCACCAGCGCGCACGGGCACGCGGCCACGATCACCGCGAGCATCGCCGATGCATTCGAGGACGTGAACCAGACGATCGCCGCGATCAGCAGCACGAGCGCGAGATATGCGCCCATGTGCCGCTCGAGCACTTGCGTGACGGGCGGTTTCGCCTGTTCCGCGTGCTGCATCAGCGCGATGATCTTGCCGAGCGTCGAATCCTTGCCCGTGTGCGTGACGTCGATGCGCAGCACGCCGTCGAGGTTCAGCGCGCCGCCATACACGGCGCTGCCTGCGTCGACGTCGTGCGGCACGGATTCGCCGGTGATCGGCCCATTGTCGACGCTCGACGTGCCCGCGACGACGACGCCGTCGACCGGAATGCGCGCGCCGGCCACCACTTCGATGCGGTCGCCCGCACGCAGCGCGTCGTACGCGACTTCGACGACACTGCCGTCGGTGCCGATACGGCGCACGCGGCCGGCCGTCAGCCGGCCGAGCGCGCGGATCGCCTCCTGCGAACCGAGCACGCTGCGCTCTTCCAGTGCATGGCCGAAGGTCATCACGATCGGCAGCAACGCGGCTGTCGTCATGTCGCCGATCGCCCACGCGGCCAGCATCGCGAGCGCGATCAGGCGATCGGTCACGCCGTGCAGGCTCGGCGCGCGCAGGCTGTGCCACGCGCTCGCGAACACCGGCCCCGCGACGATCAGCGACGCGAGCGCGGCGAGCAGTTGCGCGAGCGTGTCGCCGCCGGCCGACAGCACGCGCCATGCGAACGACAGCACGAGCAGGCCGCCCCCGAGCAGCGCCAGCGCGATCTGCCGCGTGATCGTGCGGCGTTCGTCGGAGGACAGCGCGTAGGCGGTCGTGCCGGCAGGCGCGGCGTCCGGCTGCGTGGCCGGTTCGGCGAGCGAATTCATCGGGCGGTTCCGGGCAGGATCAGGTTGGAAGTATCGTGCGGATCGATCGTCGTCACGCGTCCGGCTTTCGACAGCACATGCTGCATGCGATCGCGATACAGCCGCGCCAGCAGCCCCGGATCGCCGTTCTCGCGAAGCGTCGCGTCGAGTTGCCGGATGTCCAGCGTGTCGGTCTGCGCGGTCGCGACGCGTTCGGCCGCGTGGGCCTGCGCGTCCTGCACGATCCGGTCGGCATCCTGCTGCGCATCCTGGCGCCGCTGTTCGGCGGCGGTGCGGGCTTCGGCGATGGTCCGTTCAGCGACCTGCAGCGACGTCAGCACCGCGTTGAACGCATCGGCGGCCGCTCCGGGAAACGCGGGCTGCACGTCGACGCGCGCGATTTCGACGCCGAGCCCCGCGTGCGCCGCGTCGAGTGCGCGCAGGTGCCGCGCGATCGCATCGGCGAGATCGCCGCGCAACCGTTCGCGACGCGCGGCCATCTGCCGGTCGGCGGCCAGTTGCTCGGGCCGCGCGACCAGGATCGCGTCGAGATCGCGGGTCGCCGCAACTTCGACGGCCGACGCGGACACGATCCGCTCGAGCGCCGCGTCGAGGCGAGCCTGCTGCAGCACGTACGCGTACGGATCGCTGACCCGGTAATAAAGCACCGCGCTCAACGCGACCGCGCCGCCGTCGCCCGTCAGCACGTAGCCCGAACCGGCGAGCGCGTCGGGCAACCGCGCGACGCCCTTCGCGGACGGCGCGAGCGCCCGCGGATCGCGGTCGAGCGAGCGGATCCGCTGCTCGAGCACGCGCGCGGCGCCCGGCACGAGCAGGACCGATTCGAACGGCTGCGGCCACGCGATCACGAGCCCGGCGTCCTGGGTACGCACGAGCGCGCCGAACCGCATCACGACCGCGCGGCTGTCCGCCGGAATCCGCCGGATGTTCGAGCCGGCCCACGCGCAGGCGGCGAGCACCGCGAGCGCGGCGACGAACCAGAACGACAGACGCACGGCCTGCGCGCCCGGCCCGAGCGGCGGTGCGGACGGCTCGCTCATCGCGCGGCCTTGTGTGCCTTGGGCGCCGGCGCGGCCTGCGCCGACGCGTCGCCCGGGCCCTGCACGAGCACGCGGAACGGCGCGGCGTCGGTACGCAGGATCAGGTTCGTGTTGGTGCCGACCACCGTGTTCAGCGTGTCGAGCGAACGCAGCATCGTGTACAGGTGCGGGTTGCCCGCATAGCTCTTGCCGTAGATGTCGGCCGCGTCCTTGCGCGATTGCGCTTCGATGCCGGCCGCTTTCACGTTCGCATCGGCCAGTGCGATGCGCGCGTCGCGCTCGGCATCGGAACGGATCTGCGCGGCCTCGCGATTGCCCTCCGCGGTACGCTGCGCGGCCACCGTCTCGCGTTCCGCGCTCATCCGGTCGACGGTCGCGGCGAGCGTGACGGCCGGCAGCGTGAGCCGTTCGAGCCCGACCTGGGCGACGCGCACGCCATAAGCCGAATAGAGCTGCGCATCGATCTGCCGGCGCAGCGCATCTTCGAACTCGCCGATCTTCACCTGGGCCGGATCGGTGTTCACGAGCGACGCGAGATCGTATCCGGCGGACGTCGTCTGCAGCGCGGAGCCGACGAGCGAGCGGATCTGCCGCGCCGCTTCGTCCGGCTCGTTGCCGACCGCGCGCATGAAGCGCCCGATGTCGCGCGCATCGGCCGGCACGCGCCACGCGACGTAGGCCTCGACGATGATGCGCAGCCCGTCGCGGGTACCGACGTCCTGCAGGCCGCTCGACGTGGTGTGCAGGCGCAGGTCGACGGGCGTCACCGCGTCGATCGGCGCGGGCAGGCGCCACGCGAGCCCGGGTTCGAGCAGCACGCGCACCGGCCGGCCGAAGCGCGTGATCACCGACGCCTCGCCGGCACGCACCTGCACGAAGCTCGCCACCGCGAGCGCGACGAGCACGCACAGCACCGCGACGGCCACGCGCAGGCGGAACGCGCCGGGCGGCTGCGGCGCACCGTGGTGCGCGTGATGAGGATGGCCGTGGTGCGCATGATCATGCGCGTGCGAATGAAACAGACTCACGATGTCGCCCCGGGTGCGGCGTCGCCCGCGTGCGGCGCGGCGACACGGCGTGTTGCCGTGTCGCGCCGTCCGTGCGGAAATCGCCGCGACATGTCAATGGATGCCGGCAAGATCGCCGGCAGGCGTATTGCGAAGATCGACGGTCGCCCGCGTGCCGTCGGCCAGCCGGTCGTCGATGATCGTCATGCGCGCGTCGCGCAGGCCGCGTTGCAGCCGGTCGAGGTAATACTCGAACGGAAACGCGGGGCCGCCGAGCCGGTATGCGACCAGGTCGGCGTCGAAATCGATCTGCTGCACGCGCGCCGACGACATCGTGTCGCCGGCCTGCGCTTCGGCGTGCGCGACCCGTTCGAGCGCCTGCTGCTGTGCGTTGCCGAGCAGGCCGGCCGCGAAGCCGCCCGCCTGCGCGACGCTGCCCTGCGCGCGGATCTGCGCGGCCTGCACGTCATGGAACGCGGCGGCCGCGCCGGTCGGCGGATGCACGCTCTCGATCACGACCGCGATCACGTCGACGCCGCTTTGCAGCCGGTCGAGCTGCTGCTGGATCGCGCGCTTCAACTGGCCGGCCATCGCGGCCTGATTGGTTTCGAGCAGCGATTCGAGCGTATGCGACGCGAGGTAGTGCACGAGTTCGCGATTGGCGCTCGTGCGCACCGTGCTTTCCGGGTCGATCGTGCGATAGAGCGCCGCGCGCGCGTCGGCATCGGTCGGGCCGAGCCGGTAGTCCACCCGCACGTCGGCGTTGACGATCTGGAAGTTCTGGCGGTCGCCGTTCGCGCCGGCGATCACCTGGGTGGTTTCCCACGGATGCGGCACATCCCAAAGACGGTCGAGGCGTTCGGGTGTCGGGCCATCGGCCGGCACGGGCGACGTATCGGCGCCGCCGTCGCTCGCGTTGCCCGCGATCGCGACCTGGTGCACCGCGCCGTTGTCGACGATGCGCGCGCGCCCGAACGGCCAGGGCAGGCCGACGTGCAGGCCCGGCTGCCAGACGGCGACCGGCGCGCCGAAGCGCTCATAGACCGCGCGCTGCTCCGGGTTCAGCACGACGACGGCGGTAAGCAGCCATGCACACGCGACGGTGGTGGCGAGCGCGCCGGGCAGCAGCCGCACGAAGCTGCGCCAGCCCCAGCTCTGCCGCAGGTCGATGCCGTAACGACGGCGCAGTTCGGCGCCGAGCGACGCGAACGGCGACGGGCGCCGGCTCAGCAGCCCGGCGATCGCGCTGGTCGGCACGATGGCGCCGCGCGGCACCGCAAACCACGACAGCACGCCGCGCAGCGCCAGTTCGGCGGCGACGGCAGCATTGAGCAGCGCGACCGCCCGCACGAGCCCGTCTGCGGGGCGGTGCCGGAACGCGAACCCTGCAGCGGCCAGCGCACCCGCGAGCGCGGTGACGAGCGCGACGCGCAGCACCCGCGTGAGCGACGCGGACACCGCCGAACGGCTGGCGGCCGCCGCATGGTGGCGTTCAGCGACGAGTGTGAGGAAGGCGAGCACGATGCAGGCCGCGCCGGCCGCGAGCGTCGGCTCGGGCGCAGCCATCGCGCGCACCAGCATCCCGGGCGATGGCGGCTGCCACGCGAGCGCGGCCAGCGCGACGGAGAGCACGCCGCCCGCGGCAACGGCCCACGGCCGCCAGTCGATCGCAGCGGCGATCGCCGGCCACGGGTTGTCGTCCTGCTCCGGCTCGTGCTTGCGGCTGAACGCATCGCGCAGCCAGTCGCCGATCAGCGTGGCGGCCGATAGTTCGGGAGGATCGCGGCGCGCGCGGCCGGCGAGCAGCACGCCGATCGCGACCACGAGTACGTTGCACCAGGCACTGGCAAGCGGCGCGCACCAGCGCAGGTCGGCGGGGAGGAAGTCGACCGCGCCCAGCGCGCCGAGCGTGGCGACCAGCAACGCGGCGGCGCCTGCGACCGGCGCGAGTGCGTCGCGGCTGGCCGGATTGCCGGGAATGTCGTCGTTGCCTTCCGCCTGTTGCCCCATCGGGGATTCCTTACGTACGCGTTACAGGATGCGCAGGAGTCCGTGCGGAATGCTGCGAGCGGCAATGTAGCGCGGCGGATGACGAAACTCAAGGCATCGATGCGATTGGCTCGACGGATGAAACAGTCGTGCGGATGGAACCTTTCCGCCACATTACGCGCAACGTGCGCAGCCGATATCCGGCACGGCGCATCGGCCTGGATTCAGATCAGATGCCGGCCCGCCACCGACTCGATCTCGAGCACGCAGGCATGCGGGTATGCGGGGGGTGCCGCCCGGCGGCCTCCTACTTCGCCGCCTGCGCCGCCGGCGTGAACGAGCACTTCGGATCGTTCTTGCCCCGCGCCGAACAGCACTCGAGCAGGTCGCTCACCGACTTCACGTTGGCCGCGTTCCACTCGTCGCGGCTGCGGTTGTTGTCGATCGGCATCCAGTGCGTCAGCGGATAGCTGCTCGCCAGCGGGTTGCTGCCTTTCGGCGGCGGCAGCAACCCGGCGGCGAGCGGCACGTAGATCTTGCAACTGTTCTGGTCGCCGATCCGGTGGCAGCCGATGCAGGTGTTACCGGGCGTGCTGATCGCGTGCGACGTCCATGACGCGAAGTCGGCCCCGAGATTGACGTACTTGCCCCACGGATCGGTCGGCACGCGGTTCCAAACCTGCCCGATCCATGGGCTGTACATGACCGGGCTCGCGTCGTGGCACGACACGCAGCGCTTCGTCGCGGTCGCAGCCGGTTTCCACCAGAATTCCGCGGCCGACGGCCGGCCGGGCGGCGGGGTCTTCTCGTTCGGCGGCGGCACGCGCGACGCGTCCATGCCGCCCGTGCCGCCCTTGTCCGCATGAAACCAGCAGGTCTTGCCGTTGCGCACGTGGTGCAGCACGATGTCGACTTCGTCGTAATACGGGCTGCGGTTCTCGCGGATCTGCTTGCGACGGCAAAACGCCGAGATCTGCGTGTCGCCGTGGGACAGGTCGAGGATCTTCGAGTAAGGCGTGCATTGCCCGGAGGTCGGCGCGTCGTACGGCAACAGCGCCGGGCGATCGCAGGTCATGTGTGCCGTGTACCGCGCGGGCACGCTGCCGTTGACGGTGATCGGCACGTCCGTCCCGCTGTTGCAGTCGAACGCGGGAATCTCGCCGATTTCGTCGGTGCACTGCTGCGCGTATTCGTGCAGGGAGGCATCGGCGCCTTCCGCGGCAAACGAGGCGGGCGCGGCCAGCAGCATCGCCAGCGCCGCGACGCAGGTCCTGATCGTCATGCCGCCTCCTTCGTGTAGCGCATCGCCACCTTGCGGATGGCCTCGATGTATTTGACGTAGCCGGTGCATCGGCACACGTTGCCGCCCACCCACGTCTCGATCATCGCGTCCAGTTCGGCGGCGGGCACCGGCTGCGCGCGCAGATGATCGAGCATCGCGGTCGCGGCCATCAGGAATCCCGACGCGCAGTAGCCGCACTGGAACGCGAACGATTCGAGAAAGCTCTGCTGCAGCGGCGACAGCGTGCCGTCCTGCGCGAGCCCTTCGATCGTGTACACGTGCATGCCGGCCATCGCGCTGACCGGCGTCGAGCACGACAGCGTCTTTTCCATCGGCGCGTCGGGCGTGTTGCGCACGCCGACCGTGCACGCACGGCACACGCCGATGCCGCAGCACAGCTTCGTGCCGGTCAGGTCCTGTCGTTCATGCAGGAAGTCGATGAGGTTCATGTCGGCGTCGTCGGCTGCTGCCTCGACGGGCTGGCCATTCACGACCATGCGGACCGGATCGCTCATTGCAGTGCCTCCCGAATCTTGTCCGGCGTGACCGGCGTGACCCTGAACCTTCGCCCCGTCGCCATCGCCAGCGCATTGAGCAGCGCCGGCGCGATCGGGCACATCACCGCTTCCGCGATGCCGCGCGCATTCGCGGGATCGTTGCCGGGCGGCGGCAGCGCGATCAGCTCTTGCTCGGGAATGTCGGGCAGGCGCGTCACCTCGTAGCGGTCGAGGTTCCATCGGCCGCCACCCGGGCCGTCCGGGCCGAGCGGGCACGTCTCGGTCAGCACGTTGCCGATGCCCATCGCGACCGCGCCCTGCGACTGTCCTTCGACGAGCTCCGGCGACAGTTGCCGCCCGACGCTCACCGCCGACACCACGCGCTCGACCTTCACGCGCCCGTTCGCCGGATCGACGGACACGCCGACGAGCGACGCCGATGGCGCATAGGTCGTGCGCCCGTAGAGGCTCGTGTCGACCGGCGGCGCCTGCAGCGTGCGGTACAACGGCGTCAGGAAGTAAGGATCGAGGCCGACCGCCACGTAGTCGTAGTCGATTTGCGCACTGCCCGACGCGAACGGATAGGTGCCCTTCCAGAAGTAGCCGGCATAGCTCGCATGCACGGCCGCCACCGTCTGCAGGCCCAGCTCCGTGATGGTGTCGAGCAGCGTCGGCCACGTAATCGGCGTGAGGCCGTTCGCGACGAGCGCACCATTGGCCCAGCGCACATCCTCGGCCCGCACGGACACGCCCCACCATGCACGGGCAGCCGGCAACACGCTTTGCAGGAACAAGGCCTGTGCCGCCCCCTTCACTGCGTGGTACTGATGGAATGCGCCGAGACAGGCGCTCGACGAACCGTACGTATAGCGCACCGTCTTCGGATTGGCCGACGGGTTGCTCGACCGCGTGAGCCCGAGTGCATTGAACGGCCCGATCTCGCTCATGGCGATCGTCTGCGCGTTCTGCCCGAGAAATTCGGACGGTGCGAGCCCCAGCGTCGTGGCCGCGCCGTTACCCATGTCGGTGTACGGCGTGACCACACGCAGCCGGCTGTCGGGCAGGATCTGCACCATCCCGAACATGCCGTCACCGGAGGTGCCGTAGGCCTCGTTCGCCATCGCGAGTCCGACGCCGTAGCGGAGATGGCGCGCAGCGCGTTCCGCGCGGGTGCGCTCGCGTTCGCGCCACAGCGGGTGCTGTTCGAGCCGGTCGAGCAGCGCGTCGAGCTGCAGGTCGAACAGGATCGGCGCACCCGTGATCGCGCGCCCCTTGCCGAGCCCGGGCGTGCCGCCGAGAAAATTGGCGCGACGGATCGCGAACGGCGAGAGCCCGAGCCGGCGCGCGGCCTCGTCCATCAGCGTCTCGACCGCCATGAACGCCTGGGGGCCGCCGAAGCCGCGCTGCGATCCGCCGAACGCTTCCCGCGTGTAAGTCGAGGCCGCCTGCGCGCGTGCGCGCGGAATCTCGTAGCAGCTCATCGCGCTCAGCGCGGCGAGCTGCGCGACGTACGGCGACAGGTTCTTCTTGCCGCCGCCGTTCATCAGGAAATCGCACGTGATCGCTTCGAGCTTGCCGCGCCGGTTGAACCACAGCGATTCCGAAAACTGCGTTTCGCAGCGCTTCAACCCGACCTGGAACTGCTCGTAGCGCGACTGCTGCCAGCGTAGCGCGCCCGTCGCGAACGGCGCCGCGAGCGCGAGATAAAGCGGGAAATAGGACTTGTCGCGCCCGCCGAAGCCGCCGCCCGGATAGCACGCGATGACGTGGGCCTCCTTGGCCGCGATGTCGCTGCCCTGAAACAGCGCGAGTGCGCCGGTCGCATCGTCGTTCGCCGACTGCGTACCGAGCACGAGGCTCATTGTCGCGCTGGATGCGTCGTACCAGGCGAGCCCCGCTTCGGGTTCCATGAACATCGGGTCCATCGCCGGCGTCTCGAATCCTTCGTTGCCGGTCGCGCGCACGCCGATCCACGCGCCGGCGGCCGCGTTGCGGGCAATCGTCGCGTCGATGTTGGCGACCGCCTCCTCGCGTTGCTTCAGGTATTCGGCGGTCGGCTTGCCGCTGCTGTCGGTCTGGTAGTTGTCGACGTAGTTGAAGCCGCGTTCGTCATCGCGCACGTAGATCGTCACGGGAGAAAACGGCACGGCCTGCGCGGCCGTCGGGCGCGTGACCGGCGCGCCGTAACGGATCACGCCTTGGTTGAAATCGAGCAGCTTCTTCGCTCGACGATAGACATCGAAGTTCTCGAAGATCAGCAGCGCGGCCGGTTGTCCGTAGCAATCCGCCGCGTGGCCGGTGCGCGCGAGCCAGTAGATGTCCTGGTTCGCGATCGGGTCGGCCTCGGGTGCCAGCGGAATCCGTCGCGCGCTCAGCAACGCGTTGTCGACGACGGCGATCGGCCGCAATTCGGCCGGCAGCACACCGAGGTCATAGCCTTCGTACACGGCGTCGACCCGATCGCACCGCAACGCATAGAGCCAGTTCTCCTGCTGCGGCCAGCCGACGAAGTCGCGCGACTTGAAGTCGCGTGCGTAGATCTTCTGGCCCGTGACCTTCGGGATGCCGTCGATGCGCCAGCGCGCCTTGCCGGGCACCGGCGCCCAGCCCGGCCCGGCCGCGTCGTCGTCCGCCTGCCCGGCGGCGCCGAGCGCCAGCGCCGGCAAATGGGTGATCGAGATCGCGACGAGCGCGCCGCTCCCGGCCAGCTTCAGAAACGTCCGGCGTGTCACAGGCACATCGATGGCCATGCTGGGTCCCTCGTTCGAATGGTCGTGCCGGCACGGCCGACGCGCGACGCGACGCCGGCCGGGTACGGGCCGCTTCGGGTGTGCTTCGTCGTGCGGGATGTCGGTGCGGAAACGGTCTTGCGGACGCGGTCGCGTGCCGGCGGTCAGGAATCGGGGGGAAGCGGACCGGGGAACGTGCGCGGCGGATTCGCGCGGGCGCCACGGGCCCGCGGATGTCTGCTGGATGAAGCGTCAGGCCACCTGCTTGCCATTGCTTGCTCGTTCATGTTTCCCCCGGCCTTGATCGTGCGTGACTGGCCTGTTTTCCGTATTGTCGGGCCGTCTCTTGATTTTCAAGTGTTGTTGTTCGGTATTTCCGGCACGTGCAACGTTTGCGTCGTCAGTACCGTGATGCAGACATGATTTTCAATAATGTAGAAATTCGGGCCGGGTATTTCAAGGAGATTTTCGGATGGCGCGCAGCGGTGCGCAAAAAACGAACGAGAAGCCATTGCCATGAACGACGGAGTCAACAATCCCGCGGATCGTTGCCGTCTTTCAATATCAGGCGAGGTATCGCCGTGCCGTTTCATCCAGGCGCACAACGCGATGCCGGCAAACTTCGCCGGCATTCAGGTTAGCAGTAGGGGGCAGCCGCTAAGGCGGTGGACTACGGCTCGTTCCATGGCCGACCATGGGTCCAGGATGCCTTGACGCCGCTATGGTCAACCTGTCTCGCGGCGCCGCCTGGGGAGGGAGCCTCCATGAAGCCTGTTACCGTGCCGGCCGGCGGGGGTGGCCATCCGGCACGCAAAACCTTGATCGACGCAACCGGCGCAACGCCGCTGCGTCACTCACTGCCCGATGCCCACGAACGTCGGCAGCAGCACGCGATAGACGTGGATCATCGCCGGCCCGAGCAGCACCATCATCAGTGCGGGGAAAATGCAGAAGATCAGCGGGAACAGCAGCTTCAGCGCGATCTTCGCGGCCCGCTCTTCCGCGCGCATCCGGCGCCGCGTGCGCAGCATGTCGGACAGCACGCGCAGCGATTCGCTGATGCTCGTGCCAAAGCGGTCGGCCTGGATCAGCATCGCGCAGAACGATTCGATGTCCTCCACACCGGTACGCAGCGCGAGATTGCGCAGCGCCGTCTCCTTCGTGAAGCCGGAGCGCATCTCGAGCAGCAGCAGGTCGAGTTCGCTCGCGACCACCTCGCTGCTGAACCGCAGCTCCTCGCTCACCTTCATCAGCGCCGCATCGAGCCCGAGACCCGCTTCGACGCACACCGTCAGCAGGTCGAGCGCGTCCGGGAAATCCTCGAAGATCTTCCTCTGGCGCACCTTGACCCGCTGCGACAGCACGACGTTCGGAATGTAGTAGCCGATGCCGGCGAGCGCGACGAGGATGACCGACAGGATCGCACGCTCGTCGCCGAGCGACGTCGTGATCAGCACGAGCAGCGCCGCGCACGGCAACCCGAGCGCGAGCGCCGTCTTCGCGGTGAAATACAGCGCAGCCGCGCTCTGGTTGCGCCAGCCGGCATTCATGAGCCGGATGCGCAGCGGCGAATTCTCCCAGCCCTCCTTCGGCACCGACAGCTTCGAGATCGGCGTGGACAGCTCGACCAGCTTCGCGACCCAGCGCGACGTCAGGTCGTCGCCGTCGCCCGTGCCCGCCACGCCGGTCGCGCCCGCCCCGGCCCCGCCGGCCTGCTGGACCCGGCGCTGGATGCTGCGCGGCGCGAACAGCAGCATCGCGACGAGCGCGCCGCCGGCCACGAAGAGGAACAAGCCGCCCAGCATCACGGCCTGGACTACGCTCAGGTTTTGCATGACAGCCTCGCAACGGTTCGTTATACGGCTCGCGCGTCAGACGCGAATGCGGACAATACGGCGGATCCAGAACAGCCCGAACAGCATCGACACCAGCATCGCGCCGACCATCCTGATCCCCGCCGGGTCCTCCCAGAGCACGGACAGGAATTCGCGGTTCAGCAGCGCCATCACCGCGGCGGTGCCGAACGGCAGCAGCCCGAGAATCCATGCCGACAACCGCCCTTCCGCCGACAGCACGCGCACCTTGTCGAACAGCTTGAAGCGCTCGCGGATCAGCGCGGCGATGCTGTCGAGCAGCTCGGCGAGGTTGCCGCCCGTCTCGCGCTGGATCAGCACCGCGATCACGAAGTAGCGCAGGTCCTGCACCGGCACGCGCGTGACGAGGTTCATCAGCGCATCGTGCAACGACACGCCGTAGTTGACCTCGTCGAACGTGACGCGGAACTCGCCGCCCATCGGCTCGGGAAACTCGTCGCCGACCATCCCGAGCGTGCTCGTGAACGAGTGGCCGGACCGCAGCGCGCGCGCGATCATGTCGCAGATGTCCGGCAACTGCCGCTCGAGCTTGCGCATCCGCTTCCCGCGGCAGCGCATCACGTACATCATCGGCAGGCATCCGGCGAACAGCGCGACCGGCAGCGCAGCGAGCTGCGGCAACGTCGCGAAGCTCAGCGCAAGCCACGCGAACGCCGCGAACACCGTGCTGAGCATGATCAGCTTCGGCAGCGTCCAGTCGAGGCCCGATTGCTGGATCACGAGATCGAGCCGATGCACGCGCGGCATGCGCAGCAGCAGCCGGTCGAACGGCTTCGATTCGTCGAGCATCCGCTTCTTCAGGATCGACAGCCGTTCCTGCTGGACGTTGCCGCCGGCCGACATCGAGCGGATGCGCGATTCGATCCGGCGCGCGGCGGCGCCATGCCGCGCGTTCCACCATTGATAACCGCCTTCGATCGCGAGAACCACCGCGACGAAGGTGAGAATCACAAAACCGTAAAAGATCGTGTTCATGAAGCCTCCCCGGCAGCGAACGGCGCCCTGTCGTCAGTTCGTCTCGTACCGCTGAGACGGGTCGTACAGCGAATCCGGCAGGTTGATGCCGAATGCCTGCAGCCGCTCGACGAACTTCGGCCGCACGCCCGTCGCGCAGAAGTGGCCGCGTACCGAACCGTCGCGGTCCACGCCCGTTCGCTTGAACGTGAAGATCTCCTGCATGTTGATGATGTCGCCCTCCATCCCGGTCAGTTCCTGGATGCTGACGATCTTGCGCCTGCCGTCGGTCAGCCGCGCGGCCTGCACGACCACCGAGATCGCCGACGTGATCTGCTGGCGCATCGTCTTCGGCGGCAGCGTCAGGCCGGAGACGCTGATCATGTTCTCGAGCCGCGTCAGCGCGTCGCGCGGGGTGTTCGCGTGGATCGTCGCGAGCGAGCCCTCGTGGCCGGTGTTCATCGCGTTGAGCATGTCGAGCGCTTCGGCGCCGCGCACTTCGCCGAGGATGATCCGGTCCGGGCGCATCCGCAGCGCGTTGCGCACCAGCGTGCGCTGCGTGATCTCGCCCTTGCCTTCGATGTTCGGCGGGCGTGTTTCGAGCCGCAGCACGTGCGGCTGCTGCAGTTGCAGTTCGGCGGCATCCTCGATCGTCACGATCCGCTCGTTGCGCGGAATGAAGCCGGACAGGATGTTGAGCAGCGTCGTCTTGCCGCTGCCGGTGCCGCCCGACACCAGCACGTTCACCTTCGCGCGCGACAGCGCATCGAGCAACTCGGCCATCGGCGGCGTCAGGCTGTGGTAGCGCACGAGGTCGTCCATCTTCAGCGGATTGACCGCGAAACGCCGGATCGACATCAGCGGCCCGTCGATCGCGGACGGCGGGATGATCGCGTTCACGCGCGAGCCGTCGGGCAGACGCGCATCGACCATCGGGCTCGATTCGTCGATGCGGCGCCCGACGCGCGACACGATCTTCTCGATCACCTTCATCAGGTGCGCGTCGTCGTAGAACGTCACGTCGGTCAGTTCGAGCTGGCCGAAGCGCTCGACATAGACCTGCCGGTACGTGTTCACGAGGATGTCGGAAACGGTCGGGTCGCGCAGCAGCGCTTCGAGCGGGCCGAAACCGAACATCTCGTCGTACACGTCGATCGCGAGCTGCCGCCGCTCGATGTCGTTCGCCGGCAGCCGCTCCTCGTCGAGGATGCGCGTGATCAGCAGGCCGATCTCCATGCGGACCGATTCCTGCGGCATCCGCGACAGGCGCTCGAGCTCGACGCGTTCGAGCACGGCCAGGTGGATTTCGCGGCGCAGCTTCTGGTATGCGTCGCGCACCGACGAATGGGTCGGGCCGGCCGGTTCGCTGCCCGTCGCCAGCGGCTGGGCCCGTTGCAAGGACATCTGTTCGCGCAATGACATGATGGTTCCCCGAAAGATTTACATGGACTTGAGCTTCGGCGTGGCCTTGCGGCCGAACAGCCGGGACATCAGCGGTTCGCTGTGCGTCGCGCCGTGTCCCGCGCGCACCTCCCCTTCGACGAGTTGCTTCGCATACCCTTGCAACGCTCGGACGACCCCCGTGCCGCGCGCGACCCGCGACACCGGATGGCCCTGGTTGAGCGCTTCGAGCACGGTGTCGGCATCGTCGGGAATCGTGCAGGCCGCGTGCAGGCCGAGCACTTCCTCGAGCGCCGTGCGAGTGCGGTCGCTCGCGCGCGTCGCGCGGTTCACGATCAGCCGCATCTGGTCAGTCGAGTAGCCGAGCGACACGAGGATCTCCAGCAGCCGGCGCCCGGCCCGCACGTGCGGCATCGCGGGCTGCAGCACGAGCGCGATCTGGTCGCTGCGATCCAGCGCGACCATCGACAGCGGATTGATGCAGACGCCGACGTCGAAGATCACGAAGTCGTAACGCGGCGCGGCGACGCCCAGGATCCATTCGAGCGCGTCCTCGCGCATCTCGGCGGCCTTGACCGGGTCGCCGGCGCCCGCGAGCACGTGGAAGTTTTCCGTCACGTGCGCGACGCTCGCGTCGAGGAACGCGCTGTCGAGCCGTTCGATCTGCGCGCACAGCTGCGGCAGCGTCGACGGCGGGGTTTCGTCGCTGACGAGGAACGCCGCGTCGGCGAACTGCTGGTTCAGGTCGATCAGCAGCACGCGGCGCTTGAAGCCTTCCGCGATCTCGAATGCGAGGTTGCTGGCCGCGAAGCTCGTGCCGGCCCCGCCCTTGCACGACATGAACGACACGATCCGCGTGTCGTCCGTGTCGCGCCGCGTGCTTTGCGCGGCGGCCCGTTCGAGCGCGTGGCCGAGCGCCTGCGGGTCGAGCGGCCACAGCAGCACGTCGCGGGCGCCCGCCCGCATCGCGTCGAGCAGCACGTGCGGCGACGCGTCGGCCGTCACGAGAATGCAGGTCAGGCTCGCGTGCGCGCGGCAGATCCGTTCGATCGCCGACAGCTCGGACGGGTCGAGCGACGTGCCGTCGACCAGCAGGATGTCGAACGCGTCGAGCCCGTCGGTGCGATGTTCGATCTGCGACGGGCGGCCGGTCGCGCGTGTCGCGCGATAGTGTCCGCAGTCGGCCACGAGGCGCGCGATCTGCGAAAGACGCGCGGTGTCGTCGGAAGCTACGAGGATGTTGATCATGTCGTGTGCCTCGCCTGTTCGATTAATTACAGTTGGCGCCGCCGGTCGCGGAAGTGAGGCTTTCGCGCGGCAGTGTCGTCGTGAACGGCGGCATCGTCACCGTGATGTTCACGAACGGGATCATCGTCTTGACCGTGACGTTCGTGACGCTGACCGTCACGAACGCGCACGAATTCACGTCACAGCTCGCGGGCGAGTAGTTCACCGACACGTTCGCGTTCGACAGCAGCGGCAGCAGCGCTCTCACCCGCTTCACGACGCCGGCCGCATTCACGTCGCACACCACCGCCGTGCGCGCGCCCAGGCGCACGGCTTCGCTCGCGGTGCTCCAGTAGAACAGCACGCGGCCGAATTCGAAGATGCCGATCAGCAGCATGATCAGGATCCATGCGATCAGCGCGAACTCGACGATCGCCGAGCCGCGTTGGGCACGCCGGCGTGACGGGGGGGCATGGCGCGCGTTCATGACACTTGCCTCATCACGGTGACGATGTTGTTGAAGGTGATCGACGGCAGCCCCGGGAACGCGGGGATCGGCTGGTACTTGTAGCCCGTGATCTTCACTTCGACGACGTTGATCGCGCCCGTCGCGGTGCCGCCCGACGCGTTGTTGTTCGAGTCGTAGGTCGGCAGGTTCGCGAACTGCGACGGGTCGGACGTGTCGCTGCAGCCGGTCGTGCGCTGCGCGTCGCAGATCGTCACCATCGACGTCTTGAGCCCCGGCACCAGCTCGGTGCCGGCGGCGCCGCACGTCGTGCTGCCGTAGACGACGAGGCACTGCGCCTGCGACGCCGGATACGCGCTGTCGGTCGGCAACCAGACCGACAGGTAGCGCGCCGCATCGCGCGTCGCCTTGGTCAGCGTCTCGAACTGGTAGATCGCGCGGCCGAACTCGGCCACGCCGGTCGCGAGCATGATCATCGGCATCAGCACGAGCGCGAACTCGACGGCGACGGCGCCGCGGGTGCGCGAACGGCGAAACGGGGGCTTTTTCATGATCCGCTCTCCGCTATTGAACGAGCATCGGGACCTGGGTCCCGGACGCGCTGCCGCTGCCCGGCAAGCCGTGCGTCGCGCACGGATTGTTGCCGGAGACCGACGAGCCGAGGTATTCGAGGTGCGCGACGATCGCGCCGCTGCCGGAGCTGAACGGCAGCGGATCGAGCATCAGCACGCAGTCCCATTGCGTGACGTGCACCTTGCCGCTGCTGCCCTTCAGCGTCGAACAGTCGCCTTCCGGCGCGAGCGCGACACGGCGGTCGCTGCCGTAAGTCTGGTAGTTGCTCGCCGTCGCGGTGCCGTTGGTGTTGATCCCGCTGCCGGTCGGCGGCGCGCCGTCGCCCTGGTAGGACTTGAAGGCTGCGCGGTCGGCCACGAACTGCGTGTACGCATCGCCCTTGATGCCGGCCGTTCCGGGCGGCCCGTAGTTCGGGCCGACATACGCGTAGCCGGTGAAGTCGGGCTGGCCGCTCGAGCCGTTCGCGCCATTCGTGTAGATGCCGAAGCGCGTGTTCCAGGCGCGCAGCGACGCCGACTTCAGGCCCGTGGTGGCGAGATCCGGCGGACTCGTGATGTTGCAGGTATTGCCCGACAGCTCGCTCGCGAGGGTCGGTTCGTTCGTCGAGCCGTCGAGCGCCGCCCAGCCGAAGTTGCCCGGCCCGTAGGTCGACGACGACCCGGACGGCGACGAGATCCAGTCGCCGACCTTGTAGGCCGGATCGGACGGGCCGCGACACACGAACACCGGAATCGCGCAGGTCGTCTGCCCGCCGCCGACGGTGGCGATCGCGCTGGCCGACACCTCCGCCGCGTTCGCGAGCTTCGTGCCCGGCAGCACGTTCAGTATCTCGATGAACCAGTGCGCGATGTTGCTCAACGTGGCGGTGCACTGCACGTACTTGATGTTCGCCGGCTTCGTGACCGAGTTCTTCGTCTGGAACGCGTTGGACAGCGAGTCGCTGAACGTGACGTTCGCGTTCGTCGACATCTGCACCGACTTGTTCTGGAAGAACACGAAGTTCAGGTGGCCGGCGGCGATGCCGTCCGCCTCGGCCACCGACAGGCTGATGGCCGAGGTCAGGTCACGCGCGGCCGACAGCGCGCACGCATCGGCGCTGTTCTGCAGTTCGCTGCGCGTGACGTACAGCTTGCCGAGATCCAGCGCGAGGCCGACGAACCCGATCATCACCGCCAGTGCGAGACCGACGATGATCGCGACGGCACCGCGCTGGCGATGCAGGCTGCGACGCATGACTTTCGGATGGCGAGCTGCGCTGTTCATGGCGTTCTCCCTGAGCGTGCCGTCGTTACTGGGTGGACTTGCCGATGCCGATCACGAACGCATTGGCGGGCGGCACGGTCTGCTTGAACGACTTGTCGTAGTTGTCGAGCGCGGCCGCGGCGGCAGCGCCGTCGACCCCCGGCGCCGACACCGAGGCCGCGTGGTCGGCGGCATGCGGGTCGATGATCTGGGCCTGGGTCACGGCGCGGACCGAATCGCCGAAGCGGGTGTCCCACACCGGGGTCGACGACATGCAGCCGGCAAGCGCGAACGCGAGCGGTGCGGCGAGCGCCACGCGGCGCACGATGACGAGGTAGGCGGATTTCATGAGCGTCCCCTTGGATGGCTTCAACGATCGGTGGATTCGGGTGCCGCGCTCACGCGCACGACCTGCTGCGCATGGGCCGCCGCCGGTGTCCGGCGCTTCGGCTGCCCCGCGGGCTGGGCCGGCGTGTCGGAACCGGCCGCCGCAAGACGGGCGGCGGCGGCTTCGATACGCGCGATGCGGGCCGCGTTGGCGGATTCGTGCTGCGAGACGGCGGCGGCAACCGGTGCCGGCGTCTTCTGCGGCTCGGCCGGCGCCGGCGGCTGCGCGTCCGTCCCCTGCGGCGCGCGCGGCGCGGGCAGCGCGGCGGCCGGGGCGGCGGGCGCTTCCGATTGCGGTGCCGGTGCGGGGGCCGGTGCCTGGGCCGGGGTCTGCGGTGCGGCTGCCGCGCCGTTCACCGGTTGGGCGCCGTGCTTGCGAACACCGCCGCGGCCTTCCATGTTGCCGGTCGCATACACGTCGACTTCGTTCGGCTTCGAGAAGCTGTCGGTCGGCAGCGGCACGTCGGCGGTCTGCAGCGGCTTCACCAGGTGCGGCGTGATCACGAAGATCAGCTCGGTGCGGTCCTGCTGGAACGAGGTACTGCGGAGCAGCGCGCCGAGCACGGGAATTTCGCCGACACCGGGGAGCGCCTTCAGCGCGCCGGTCCCGTTGTCCTTGATCAGCCCGCCGATCGCGAACGTTTCGCCGTCGCCCATCTGCACCGTCGTCGAAGCGCGCCGCGTCGTGATCAGCGGCAGGATCGACGTGCCGCCGATGTTGGACGCGCTCAGCGTGACGCCCGTCTGCGACAGCTCCGACACTTCCGGCGCGACCTTCAGGCTGATCCGGCCGTTGCCCAGCACGGTCGGCGTGAACTTCAGCGCGACGCCGAACTCCTCTTCCTGCAGCGTGATCGACGAGACGCCGTTGCTGCCGCTCTGCGGGATCGGGATGAAGATCTTGCCGCCGGCGAGGAACGTCGCTTCCTGGCCGCTGATCGTCACGAGATTCGGCTCCGCGAGGATCTTGACCAGGTTGTCGGTGTTCTGCGCGTCGGCCGCGAGGTTGAACGGCTTGTTGTTCGCCTTGCTGAAGGCGATCCCGGTCGCGACGCCCGCGAGCAGGTTGCTGACCAGCGCGCCGCTCCACGAACCGAAGCCGCCCTGGATGTTGAGCGCGCTGCCCATCTGGTTGATCAGCGTCTTCGACACCTCGGCCACCTTCACCTCGAGCATCACCTGCTGCGGCGACGTGACGTTCAGCATGTTGAGCACCCCGCCCGCCTTGCCGCCGCCCGCCGGATCGCCCGCGCTGTCACCGTACGCCCGGGCGATCTGCATGGCCTGCTGCGCGGCCATCGAGCTCGACACGGTGCCCGCCAGCACGATCGTGCCGGCGGCGGTCGACACGTGGATGTCGCGCTCGCTCGGCATCAGCTGCATCAGCGACGCCTGCAGGCCGCCGGCATCCGCGCCGACCGCGACGTCGATCACGCGGCATGCCCCGCTCTTGCCTTGCACGATCATGTTGGTCGTGCCGACCGCGAGCCCGAGGATGTACAGCGTCTGCGGCGACACCATCGTGGCCTGCGCGACGGCCGGATTGCCGATCGTCCGATTACGGACCGGCTCCGGCATCGGCACCAGCAGCGACTTGCCGAGCGGCACGCTGACACTGGTCGATTCGCGCACGGCGCCGACGCAGTTCGGCCCGCGCAGCGGCCCCGCCGCTGCGGCGGGCGCGGCGGCCGCCACCGGCGCCATGCTGATCGTCATCTGCATCGGCCCCTTGCCGACCGCGGCCGGCGCGCTGGCGCCGCCCTTGGTCAGCGCGGCCGACTCGACGCCTTCCTGCGCGAGCGCGCCATAAACGGTCAGCCATCCTGAACAGAGGATCGCGGCCATCATCGTGCCCCGTGCGACGCGTGTCTGCAGTGGGCCGGTACCTGTGCATTGCGGTTTGATCTTCATTTCGTCTGATCCCCCGAGAGACCGGCGCCGTGCCGGTTATCGACTTCCAGGGCCGCCGCGCATTGCCGGCGGCCGTTTATGTGACTTCGATGAACTGATTCAGAAACACTCGACGCTGCCCTTCACGCCCGTCAGCACGCCGACGCAGTCGCGCCGCACTTCCGGCGCCGCGTGCGATGCGACGTGCACGCGCACCGTCTTCACACGGGCCGGTGCCGGCGGCGCTTCGGGTGCGGGCTCCTTGCCGAGCAGCGTCAGCTTGGTCGCCCCGTCGGTGTTCAGCGTCTTCTGGTCGACCTGGTTGCGCAGCACGAGCGACAGCGTGCCGACGCTGCGCGCGAGGTCGAGCCGTTCGGCCTGGTCGGGCGTGACTTCCAGCGTCACCGCGTTGACGACCTTCGGCGCCGTGTCGTCGCGGCTGACCTGCTGCGCGACGGCGAGCACGAGGATGTGCTCGAGCACGATCTTCGAGATGCTCTGCCCGTCGGTCTTGCCCTGTTGTTCCTGCGTGTTGACGATCACGTCGACGTAGTTGCCCGGCAGCGCGAAGCCCGCGACACCGACCACGTCGTTCACGCGCACCGTGATCGCGCGGCTGCCGTCGGCGATCACCGCGGACAGCCCGCCCTTCGTGCCGACCGGCGCGAGCTTCGACTCGATCACCGGCTCGCCGCGTGCGAGGCTGGTGCGCACGACGCGCCCTTCGAGCCCCTTCGTATCGGTGAACGCGCCGTTGGGCACGCTGCCCGACGGCCAGCTGACCATGTGGATCTGGTTCGGCCCGAGCGGTTCGCCCAGGTTCAGATCGGTGTTGGCCACCGCGACCGGCGTGACCGAGCTCGTGGATGTCTGCACCAGCCAGTGGGACGCGAACACGACCGCGGCAAGACCCGCGACCATCGCGACGACCAGCATAATGACCGCTCGACTGTTTTTCATGGCAATGCTCCTCGACGAATCGTGAAAGAAACGGCTCAACCGGTGATGTAGGTGCGCCCGCCGCGCTCGACGGGCGGCGGATGGCTGCCGTCCCGTTCAGGCACCGTGCCGAAATAGCTCGCCCATGCGTCGTACAGCGCGTCGTGCGTCACCTCGGGCGGATCGCCGCGGTAACGCGCGCCGGCGGCCACGAGACGCAGCAGGTCCGCCGGGAAACAGGCGAGAAACGCCTTGCCGGTCGGCAGGTGCAGCCGATGCAGCAGGTAGTCGAATGCATCGCTCGCCGATACGAGTCCGAGCGATGCGCAGGCCGCGTTGTACACCTGGCGGTAGTCGTCGATCGACATCGCGCCGACGTGCAGCTTCGAGCCGAGGCGGCGCAGGAATGCGTCGTCGCCCAGCTGCTCCGGCGACAGGTTGCTCGAGAACACCGGCCAGACGTCGAACGGCATCACGAAGCGGTTGCCGGATTCGAGCGTCAGGAAATCGACGCCGCGATCGAGCGGACGCAGCCAGCGATTGAGCAGGTCGCGCGGCTCGACGCGCTGGCGGCCGAGATCGTCGACGACGTACATGCCCAGGTTCGCCTTCATGTGCGGCGGCGCCTGGTAGAAGCCGGCGGCCTCGTCGCGGCGCAGGTCGAGCTCGTCGAGCGTCAGCTCGCCGCCCGACATCACGACCGGCCGTTGACACAGGCGCCAGCGGCGATCGACCGACAGGCCGCCGGACGGCGTGCCCGCGTCGACGTGCACGAGCGGGTCGTAGATCTGGATCACTTCGCCGGCCGCGCAAATCGCGTGCGGCACCGGCACGCGGCCGCGCATCAGCGAGCCGAGCCGCTCGGCGAGGAAGGTCTTGCCGCTGCCGGCCGGGCCGTAGATCAGCAGCGGACGGCCGGCGTTCAGCGCGGCCGCCGCCGCATCGAGCAGCGACGTGTCGATCACGATGCCTTCGAACGCCGCCCACACTTCGTTCTGGCTGATGCGCAGCTTGCGCACCGAATGCGCGTTCAGGCATTCGATATAGGCATCGAGCGTCACCGGTGCGGGACCGCTGTAGCCGCTGCGGGCCCGTTCTTCCAGCGCGAGCACGCGGCCCGCGTCGGTCAGGCGGAACGTCACGTCGAGATCGGTCGCGCCGCGATGGGTGAGCTCGACGAGGTGCTCGCGCACCAGGAATGCGAAGACGTCGTCGAGCACCGCGAGCGACAGGCAGTGCCGTTCGACCAGGTCGCCGTATGACGGGCGGCCGAGCATCAGTGTCGACTTCAGCACGAGGCCGGCAACGAACGTCATGCTCAACCCGGTTTCCTCGAGCGAGCGCGGCGCCGCCGGCAACTGCGCGCCCAGCTTCGTATGCGCTTCCCGCGACGGCAACGGATCGGGCAGGCGTGCCACCTGTGCGTCGCGTCTCGGTTCGGTGTGATTCGTGTTCATGATCGTTGCGTCCTCGTTGCGGATGCGTCGCGCTATGCGCACGACACGAACAGCATGCCCAGCGTGCCGGCCGCGATCGCCACGCCGTACGGCAGCGTGCCGACCGATGCGATTTCGACGGGGCCGCGGGCGGCCTCGGCGCTCGCGCCTTGCAAGCGCCGCGCGATCAACACGCGCACGTTCGCCCACATCTGGCGCATCCGCCCGCGCAACAGCGCGAAGGCGATGGCGCCGATCCCGCCGGCCAGGAAGGTGGCCAGCACGATGTAAAACGTCATTTCCGCGCCGACCCAGGCGCCGATCGCGAGCATCAGCTTCACGTCGCCGGCCGCCATGCCGCGCAACAGGTAGAACGGCAGCAGCATGCCGAAGCCGGTCGCGGCGCCGGCGAGCCATCCGAGCGCACCTGCCACGACACCGTGCAACAGGCACTGGGCAACCAGCGCGCCGGCCACGCCGAGCAGGACGAGACGGTTCGGAATGCGACGGGTCGCGATGTCCGTGCTGGCCGCGGCGACAGCAAGCAGCGTCACGCACAACGGAACCGGATAAGGCGGCGCAACAGGGAGCATGGCGAACCTCGCGGTGGAATCGGTGGATTCAATGGAATCGGCGGATCAGGAAACCATTGCCAGCGCGGTGGCCACGGCGGCCGTCACGGCCGTCGCGATCACCTCGTACGTATCGGCAAGCGAGCCTTTTAGCGTGACGACGCTGCCCAGCACCGCAACGGCGAACATCGCGCCGAGCAATGCATATTCGGTCGACGTCACACCCTGCTCGTCGCTGATCCAGCGACGTACGACGCGCATCGTGGCTTGCATGATGGTCTCCGGTTCCGGGTCGATCAGATGACCGGGGACGGCTCGAGCGCTGCACCGGCCGAGCCGTCCGCGGCACGATCCATCAGATGGCTGCGACCGCCGAATCGAGGTCGTCCGCGATCGTGGTGAACACGGTCTTGAGGTCCTTTCCGACCGTCGTCAGCGCGGCGATGATGCCGATGGCGATCAGTGCGGCGATCAAGCCGTATTCGATGGCCGTCACACCGTCTTCGTCGCGGAGGAAACGGCTGGCTTGTTGAATGAACTTGGACATGATGATCTCCTTGCGTAGTCACTTTCAGATCCCTCGCGTGCCGGCAGGATCGATTGATCCGGCATCGATACGTCGAGGCATGGTGTTAATGCCGTGTGGTGCCAACGAACGAATCGGACGAGCCGTTCGCCGCACCGTCCATCAAATCGCAGCAACGATCGAATCCAGATCGTCGGCGACCGTGCTGAAGACGGTCTTCAGATCCGTACCGACCGTCGTCAACGCGGCGACGATGCCGATCGCGATCAGCGCGGCGATCAGGCCGTATTCAATGGCCGTCACGCCGCCCTGATCCTCGACGAGCCAGGCGATCTTCTCGATGATTCTTGACATGAGCACTCTCCTTTCGGACTGCTATGAAATACCCTTCGTCCGTCAGAACGTCGGGGGTGGGCACCACCGGCACTACTCGAAAAATCGGAATGCGTCGCTCAGCTGCGGGAGCGGGGATAGACACCCCTGTCCGTGCGAACGGGTATCAATGAGGCAGTGAGCGAGAGAGGCGTGTACGGTGCGACCGGCCGGATGAACCGGACGATCCGATCGACCCGAACGGCACGACTGCCGTTCGACGCGTGGAATCCTGTTGAACGGGAGACAAACTCCCGGAAAATCCGCAATGTGTCTTTAATGCGGTTTGCGATCCGCAATATGCTGTGGTCTTTCATTTTTATTCCCCAATGCTGCCATGCCGATTTCTTATTGCCCTGACGCTACCGGGTCTCATGGGTCATTCGACGAAGTCTTGCTCGGTTGATCGACCTGGAGCTGCGTGTTCCCCGTCGCGCTCCGGCCCTCCTTTCCGCAGGTGATTCCGCAGCGGATTCCGTCTGTCCTTTGCCGGAACCGCCCGGTCGTCACCTCGTCGACTGCCGTGCCAACGCTTACGCAAAGAGCAGGCCACCTTGAACGAAATCCAGGCGTATCAAGCGTTCCAGCGATGCCCGTCCTCCCCGGCCCGCGGCGCGATGCGCGAAATGTTTCAAAATTGATCGATCCGCCCGCGCACGCGTTGCACGCCTGAACGCCGGTCGCCGCGCTGCAACAAGGGTCTCAATTTTTTTCTCGGGACTTTCCCGAACACGTCCGGCCGCTCGCGCGCCGCGGTATCGGCGGCACGCAAACCCGGTAAAAAACCCGGAATGTTTCAAGCCAGATACATGAAATCCGGTCGCGCCGTTTTCTCATACGTGAAAACGCGGTTTTCACGCGTATCGCTGAACAATTTAAATACCCGCCGTCCGTGCGCGGTTTGCATCGTGCGATTTTTTCTTCAACAATGAATTCACCGGACAACGCGATTTCAGCGCGATTCGATCCGTGGGCACGACAACATGAAAACGGCTGTGAAAGACCACGCAGCCTTCACGACAGACGGGGAATCATGTACACAGCCAACCGTGAAATCCGCGGGCGTGCAATACGCCGCATCCAATGGCTGACAGCCGACCGGATCATTCCGTACAGCTGCATCATGCTGATGCTCTTCACCGCATTGCTGATCCTGTGGGGGATCGTGACCGACGGCTTCACGTCGACCACCACGGTCCGACCCGGCACCGACTTCTCGGTCTTCTGGACCGCATCGCATCTCGTGTTGCAAGGCCACGCCGCATCGGTCTACGACATTTCCTCATTCAAGCAGGCCGAGTTCGCGCACTTCGGTGCGTCTCTGCAGCACCAGCCGCTTCCCTGGCTCTATCCGCCGACGATGCTGCTGTTCATCGCGCCGCTTGCCCTTGTGCCTTTCCTGCCCGCGTATTTCCTCTTTTTGGCGGGCAGTCTTTTATGCTACGCGTTCGCAGTCTCGCGGTTGTCGGGATTGCGCGCGCATCTTCCCCACCCGCGCGCCGCCACGCTCGTCGTGGTCGCGTATTCGGGGGTGTGCCTGTCCGCGCTGTTCGGCCAGAACAGCGTCCTGACCGCCGGCCTCGCCGCGCTCGCGCTGCATCTGCTGGGCAAGCGCCCGATCGCTGCCGGCGTGGTGATCGGGTTGCTTGCGATCAAGCCGCAACTCGCCGTCGTGTTTCCATTCGTGCTGATCGCGGCGCGGGCATGGCGCACGTTCGCGGCGGCCGCGCTGAGCGCGACGCTGTTCGCGGCGGCCGGGATTGCACTGACCGGCCCCGGCGCGCTGCACGGTTTGAGCCAGGCCATGTCGACGGTACGCGACATGCATTTCATGCTCGCGTCGTACTGGTACGCGTCGCCGACGCCGTTCGCCGCGTTGCGGCTCGCGGGTGCGCCGGTGGCCGCCGCGCTGGCCGCGCAAGCGGCGGTCGCACTGATCGCGATCGCCGCGGCCGTCGATGTGTGGCGCCGTACGCCCGACATGCGCCTGCGCGGCGCGGTGCTGGCGGTCGCCACGCTGCTGACGACGCCCTATCTGTGGCATTACGAATTGACGTGGCTCGGCATCGCGATCTTCTGCCTGATCGCGCACGGCCTCGACGAAGGCTGGCTGCCCGGCGACCAGGGCATTCTCGTGCTCGCGTGGCTGCTGCCGGTCTTCGAGATGTTCAACCGGTTGACGAAGCTGCCCCAGATCGGGCCGGTCGTGCTGCTCGCGGTGCTGCTCGTCGTCGTGCGTCGCGCGGCCCTCGCGTCACGGACCACGCCATGAAAGCGCCTTCGTTCGCCCGCCACGCGCATGCCGCCACCGACGTGCATCCGGAACTCCCGATCGCGGGCCCGCGCCGCTATCCGCACTGGCTCAATCGCGAACGCGTGCGCCTTTATGCGGCCGCCGTGCTGATGGCGGAACTGCTGTTCATCGGCATCTATTCGCTCCGCGTGGTCCTGTCGCACCACGGCGCACCGGAACCGCTGTCGCCGGATTTCTCGCCGATCTGGAGCGCGGCGTGGCTCGCCGCGCACGGGCACGCGGCCGATGCATGGCATTTCCCCGCGCTGCTCGCGGTCCAGAAGCTCGCGATTCCGGCGCTGAATCTCGCGGAAGGCACGCTGCCGTGGCTCTATCCGCCGTCCATGCTGCTGCTCGTGCTGCCGCTCGGCTGGCTGCCGTACACGCTGGCGCGCGTGCTGTGGCTCGGGCTCACGTATGGGCTGTTCGCGGCAACGATCCGCGCGATCGTGCAGCGCGATGCCGCGTGGCTGTGCGCGCTCGCGTTCCCCGGCGCGTTCCTCACGGTGATCGCCGGGCAGACCAGCCTCTTCACCGCGTTGCTCGCCGGCGCCGGCCTGCTTGCGCTGAACCGCCGCCCGGTGTACGCCGGAATCTGCTTCGGTTTGCTGACGATGAAGCCGCAGCTCGCGGTGCTGTTCCCGCTCGCGCTGCTGTGCGCGGGTCAATGGCGCGCGCTGGCCGCGTGGGCCGCGACGATCGCGTGCAGCGTCGCGCTCTCGACCCTCGCGTTCGGGTTCGGCCCGTGGCTCACGTTCGCGCATGTGATCGACAACGTCTACGCGATCGTCGGCGCCGGCCAGGCCAAGTTCGTGCGCATGCCGTCGGTGTTCGCGCTCGCGATGATGGCAGGCTGGCCCGCCATCGTCGCGGACGGCCTCCAGCTGCTGTCGGCCGCGATCGCGTCGATCGCCGTCATCTATGCATGGCGCGGCGCCTGCTCGTACGCGCTGCGCGCCGCGACCCTCGCCTGCGCCTGCCTGCTCGTCAGCCCCTATCTGTACGACTACGACCTGACCGGGTACGGCATCGTGATCGCGTGGTACGCGCGCTATGCGTGGACGCACGGCTGGCGCCGCTTCGATCGCGAATGGCTGCTGCTGCTGTGGCTGATGCCGCTCACGGGCCTCGCGGTCGTGCCGCATCTGTCGTTCCAGTTCATGCCGCTCGTCACGCTGGCGTCGCTCGGACTGCTCGTGAGCCGGATCGCCCGGGAACGACACGACGTGCCGTTGATGCCGGACACACGCGACAACTCGACCGAAACCGCGTTCTCGCATCAGGCCCGAACGCACCACCGCCCGGCGTACGGAATGCGCCGCACCGGCCGACCGACCATCAGCGCGCATCGGTGAAACGACATCACAAGGGGAATCATCATGCGGGAACCACTCTATACACCGCTCATCTCGCTGGTCGTGCCGTTCTATAACGAAGGCGAGGCCGTTGAGCACTTCTTCGACGTCGTGATTCCGCTGATGACGTCCATCGACGCGATCCGTTTCGAGATCGTCTGCGTGAACGACGGCAGCCGCGACGACACGCTCGACCGGCTGATCCGGATCAGCACCGCCGAGCGGCGCGTGCGCGTGATCGACCTCACCCGCAACTTCGGCAAGGAAGCGGCGCTCACGGCCGGCCTCGACGAAGCGCTCGGCGACGCGGTGATCCCGCTCGACGCCGACCTGCAGGATCCGCCGAGCCTGATCCCCGTGATGATCGAGCACTGGCGCGACGGCGCGGAAGTCGTCGCGGCGAAGCGCAGCAACCGCGCGTGCGACTCGTTCGCGAAACGCACGGCGGCCGCGATCTACTATCGCGTGCACAACCTGCTGTCGGACGTGAAACTGCCGGAGAACGTCGGCGATTTCCGGCTGATGGACCGCAAGGTCGTGAACGCGCTGCGCAACCTGCCCGAGCGGCATCGCTTCATGAAGGGGCTGTTCGCGTGGGTCGGCTACCGCACCGTGATCGTCGAATACCAGCGCGACGCGCGCAGCGCCGGGCACTCGAAGTTCTCCGGCTGGAAGCTGTGGAATTTCGCGCTGGAAGGCATCACCAGCTTCAGCACCGTGCCGCTGCGCAGCTGGACCTATATCGGCGTCGGCATCGCCACGCTCGCGTTCCTGTACGGCGCGTTCATCATCTTCCGCACGCTGCTGTTCGGCAATCCGGTGCTCGGCTACGCATCGCTGATCTCGGTCACGCTGTTCATCGGCGGGATCGAGCTCATCGGGATCGGTGTCGTCGGCGAATACGTCGGGCGGATCTACGACGAGTCGAAGCAGCGGCCCGTCTACCTGATCCGCCGCCGCTACCAGGCGCACGGCAAGGTGATCGAACTCCCGGTCGCGCGCGATGCGCGCCGCCAGATCGCGCGCCGGCGCGTGCAGCCGACCCGTGCGCGGATCGGCGCACGCTGACGCGCGCCAACGGCCATGATCGCCCTGCTCCATGCCGAGCGCACGCGGCTCGTGCGCTTCGGCGTGTCCGGGCTCGGCTCGACCGCGATCCACACGCTGGTGGCCGCGGCGCTGTTCGCGCGGTTCGACGCGACGCTGGTGACGGCGAACGCGATCGCCTTCCTCTGCGCGACGGCCTTCTCGTATCTCGCGAATACGCTGTGGAGCTTCTCGTCGACGGTGGGCACGCGCAACGCGGTGCGCTTTCTCGCGGTCACGCTGGCCGGCTTCGTCGAAACGATGCTGCTCGCGCAAGCAGCCGAAGCGCTCGAAGCTTCCCGCGCGATGAGCATCGTCGCGATCGCGCTGCTGGTTCCGCCGACCACGTTCGCGCTGCACCGGCTGTGGACCTACCGGTAAGCGATCCTTCCCCGCCCGCCGCTGCCGGACATCATCGGCCATTCGATTAACAGGTTCAATGTCGTTATATTTATGTAACGCATCGAGCCGACTGAAGCCGATTTTAAAATTACCGCCCGAAATAACATTAATACCCTGTTTACTTTTACAGCTTCCGGAATTAACCGAACGGGATAATCTGCATTCGCCATCTCGCCTGCACGTGCCTTGACCGGCACGAAGCCTTGCAGGACAAGGCGATGGCGGCCGCACGAAGAAATTCGCGCAACAATAAGTCCCATTCATTCAAACGGGAGCTTCTATGTCACGCGTCACTGATGTGCTCGTCTCTTTCGATACCGAAACCATTCTCAAAAAATATCCGAATCCCAGCAAGAACCCGGCCGCACCGACGCTGATCGATTGGCGCTATGTCTATATGGTGACCAACCAGGACAACGTCATCTCCGGGCAGGCAGGCGGCGAACTCGACCTGAAGGCGCAGGTCGGCGACCTGATCCGCTGGCGTGAAACGAGCCTGTCGCTGGGCTTCGAGAACCAGGTCGTGTTCTACAAGTTCGTCGGCAACGTCGGCAACGAACTGATCTCGACGCCGACACCGCGCGTCGCGGAAGCGTCCATTCCGGTGCCGAACACCAGCAAGCCCGAGGTGCCGACCTGCCAGAAGGTCGCGAACTACTACTGGTCGTCGGAGTGCCTGAAAGTCGGCCGCGTAACGTACCACTTCCAGTTCCAGATCATCGATCGCAACTGCCAGAGCCAGGGCTGCTTCTCCTGGGATCCGTTCATCTCGATCCATAACTGATCGCGGCAGGCGGGCGGCCGCGCGGCGGCTGCCCGCATCATCCACTTGTTGCGGAGGAAGCGCTCATGTCTGGTCTTCGTTGCGATGCGCTGGTGATCGTCGACGCCGTCACGTTGCTGTCGGCCTACCCGGAGGCAAGCCGGGATCCAGCCGCGCCGACCGTGATCGACGGCCGGCATCTCTATGTGGTGAGCCCCGGCGACGCCGCGCCGCTCGGCCACAACGACAGCCGCCTCTTTACCGGCCTGTCGCCGGGCGACCAGCTGCGCCTGCGCGAAACCGCGCTGGCCTTGCGCGCCGAGGTAAGCGTGCTGTTCGTCCGGTTCACGTTGAAGGATGCGGGCATCGTCGCGCCGATCGAACCCGAAGTGCGCGACGCGGCCACGCCCGTGCCGAATGCCGACGACCTGCTGCATCCGCCGTGCCATCCGATGAAGGACCACTACTGGCGCAGCGACGTGCTGGCCGCGGGCGCCACCACGTGTACGGCCGATTTCGGCGTATACGACCGCGACGGCACCGTATCGGGCTATTTCCGCTGGGAAACGTCGATCGAGATCGCCGGGAGCCAGGCGGACACGAAGCAGCCCGGTTTCAAACCGTCGTCGGATCGCAATGGCCACTTCACGCTGCCGCCGAATACGGCATTCAAGGCGATCTTCTACGCGAATGCCGCCGACCGGCAGGACCTGAAACTCTTCATCGACGATGCGCCGGAACCGGCCGCATCGTTCGTCGGCAACAGCGAGGACGGCGTCAGGATGTTCACGCTGAACTCGAAAGGCGGCAAGATCCGGATCGACGCGTCGGCCAACGGCAGGCCATCCGCGACCGATGCGCGCCTCGCGCCGCTGTCCGCGGGCGACTCCGTCTGGCTCGGCTGGCTGGGTGCCGAGGACGGCGCCGATGCCGACTACAACGACGGGATCGTGATCCTGCAGTGGCCGATCACGTGAGCGCTGCAGCAATCGGCACGCGGGCGGTTCAGGTACGCGGCAGCCCCGGCGGATTGGTCTGCGACCGCTCGATCGCTTCGGCGTCGAGGCTCCAGCGGCCGAGCACCTTCCGGTAGCTGCCGTTCGCGATCAGCGCATTGATCGCGACCGTCAGCGGATCGGCGAGGCCGCTGCCCTTGCGCGTCGTGATCGCGATGTCCGCGGTGCGCGGCCAGCCGCCGCTCACCGTGCCGATCAGCTTCGCATCGCCGCGCAGCGACGCCTGGTACGCGAGCATCGAATTCACGCTGAAGATCGTGTCGACGCGCCCCGACTGCAGCGCGACCCAGCGCTCGGCCGCATCCGCGTAATACTGGATCTCGACCGGCGCGAGGCCGCGCGCGACGTTCTGCCGGTTCCACTCGAGCAGGATCTTTTCCTGGTTCGTGCCCGAATCGGTCACGACGCGCAGCCCGGCAACATCTTTCGGCTCGCGGATCGCAGCAATCCGGCTGCCGTTCTTCACGTAGAAGCCGAGCTGATCCTTCCGGTAGGTCGAGAAGTCGAATTTCTCCTTGCGCTGTTCGGTCACCGTCACGTTCGAGATCACCGCGTCGACCTTGCCGGACTGCAGCGCGAGCGGCCAGTCGGCCCACGAAAGCGGCACGAGCTTCAGCTTGCGGCCGATGCTGTCCGCGACGAGCTGCGCGAGATCGGGATCGAAGCCGACCACCGTTCGCGCATCGGTCGCATAGGTGCTGAGCGGCGGCAGGTTCGGCGCGATGCCGATCGTCAGCGTGTTCGCCTCGGCAAACCGGAAGCCGGCCGGCAATGCCTGCTCGACCGCGGGGTTCACGGTGCCGCGCTGCCGGCCGGGCTGCTCTGGGCTCAGGTCGAACGTCGCGGCCTGCGCGGCCACGCTGCCGCCGATCAGGACGGCGGCCAGCACGCGAACGACGCGCGCAACGGGAAATGCTGTTCTTTTCATGTCTTCCGGATTCCTTTGTTTTTTTGATGACGCGTGTGCGGAACGCGGGCGGGCCGAACGATGTTCACCGCCCGTCGCCGCCTGGCGCTCCCGGCCCGCTCAGGCGGGCGTCGCTTCGAGTTCGGCCGCGGCCGCGCGTTGCGTCACCGGCTGGGCGACCGGCGACGGGCGCGTTGCTTGCGACTCGCCCGCATACAGCGCCTTCGGATCGAACACGCGCGCCTGCAGCGGCGTGAACGCGCGGAAGTTCCACAGGCTGCGCGCGACGAACACGCGCTGCACCCAGCGGAATGCCCGGTCGTTCTCGTCGTATTGCGGATCGAAGCTGTCACGCGAATGCAGCGTGAAATGGTTGTTGATCAGCACCAGCTTGCCCGGTTGAACCTGCACGCCGAACGACACCTCGCGCACCGCGCGATACAGGTTGGCCAGCGCCTCCTGCGCGCGCGTGTTGACCGCCAGCACCATGTCCGGATAGAACGCGACCGTCACGCGCGGCGCATCGAGCGGCCCCGACAGCACCGCGCTCAGGTCGGTGTTGTCGCGCGGCGTCGGCGCGGCCCCGCGCCACCGGTACGGCACGCGGATGATGTAGTGCTCGCCGTAGAGTTGCGCGATATCGTCCGGCGACAGCAGCTGCAGCGCACGACGCGCATCGGCGAGCCGCGTGTACGGGCCGCCGCCGGCTTCGCTGCGCACGCCGAGCAGCAGCAACGCGAACGGCGACGTATCGCCTTCCGGCATGTGCGCCTGCGCGGCGTTCTCGATATGGAAATCGAGTTCGACCTCGGAGCCCAGGCCCGTATAGTCGCGCGCGGTCGCCTTGTGCGGCGTGAGGTTGTTCACGAGCTCGCGGCCTTCGTGCGCAATCGAATACGGCTCGCCGGCCAGCGTGCTCAACGCGACCAGCACGTTCTCGCTCAACACGCCGGCCTTGAATGAGCGGCCGGTTTCCTCGAACCGCGGGCTGCCCTTCACGTCGTCGTCGATCGGCAGGTTGTCGATCTCGATCGAGCCGTGCGCATCGGCGGTCGGCGCCTTCGCGCGATCGAACGCGTCGACGACCCGGTCGGGAAACGCGGTGTAGGCAAGCTTGCGCACCGCGCTGATGTAGCCCGCACCGCCGGCCGGATCATAGGCCAGTGCGCCGAGCGTCGTCCGGATGTGACTCGATTCCGCTGCCGTCAAAACGATGCGTGCATCTGCGAGATAGGTCATAGGTCTCTCGTATAAAGATCGGAGGTCGATAAGCGGCATGGCACTACCGCCGCGCGTGGCCGTCCTCGGGGCCCGGCGCTCGACAAGACTAGGAGACCGTCATTGCATTGCGAAATGATATTAATTCGATTGCAAACAAAAAATTTCGATATAAGTTCAGCAACGCGGCGAGCGGCGGGCCGCGTCGTTCGTGCCGTCGCTTAACACGAATGGTTGTTAAAAAATCGCTGGTTATTATTTGTATTCGCTAACGGGTCGATGCTAGTTTTCTGTCGGATTCGACGATGCGCCGGCCGTCGATCGGCAGCCGGCGCCCTTCCTCCGCCCCACGGAAACCCGTTAGATGAACCGATTCCATCTGCTGCGCAGTACGCCCGGAAACGACGCGCCGTTGGCTGCATGCCGCCCCACCCGCCACGCGGTGCGGAGGACACGATGAGCGATCGCGCGCCGGCACTCGAGCGCACGCTAGCCGCCGGCGTGCCGCCGCACCGCACGTCGCTGCGTGCGATCTTCCCGACCGTCGCGGCCGCGAGCCTTGGCTTCGCGATCGTCCAGCTCGACGTGACCGTGGTCAACGTCGCGATTCCGAGCCTCGGCCATTCATTCGGATCGAGCGTCCACGGGCTGCAGTGGATCGTCGATGCGTACACGCTATCGTTCGCCGCGCTGCTGCTGACGTCCGGCACGCTGGCCGACCGCTTCGGCAGCCGCCGGCTGTTCGCGTACGGCCTTGCGCTGTTCCTGCTGGCATCGCTCGGCTGCGCGCTCGCGCCGTCGCTGGCCGCGCTGATCGTCGCGCGCGTCGCGCAGGGCGTGGGCGCCGCGATGATCCTGCCCACGTCGCTCGCGCTCATCACGCACGCGTGCGCCAACGATGCCGCCGCACGCGTGCGGGCCGTCGCGTGGTGGAGCGCGACGGGCGGCGCGATCAGCGCGGCCGGGCCGACGCTCGGCGGCCTGCTGATCGATTCGCTCGGCTGGCGTGCGATCTTCTTCATCAATCTGCCGATCTGTGCGGCCGGCCTGTGGCTCACGCTGCGCCACGTGCGCGATTCGGCCGCCGCGCGCACGCGGCTGTTCGATCCGGCCGGCCAGATCGTCGCGGTGCTCGTGCTCGCGCTGCTGACGGGCGGGATCATCCGGGCCGGCGCGCAGGGGGTGGGCGATCCGTATGCGGCCGGTGCGCTGGCCGCGTCGGTCGTGCTCGGCGCGCTGTTCGTCGCGATCGAGCGGCGCGTGGCCGCGCCGATGCTGCAGCTCGCCTTCTTCCGGATCGCGCGCGTGCCGGGCGTGCTCGCGATCGGCGCGGTCACGAATGCCGCGTTCTACGGGCTGATCTTCTCGCTGAGCCTCTATTTCCAGAACGCGCGCGGCTTCACCGCGACCGAGTCGGGGCTCGCGCTCGCGCCGCTCACGATCATCATGCTCGCCAACATCGCGAGCGCGCGTCTCGCCGTCCGCCATGGCTTCCGCGCGACCGTCATCGTCGGCCTCGCCGTATCGCTCGCGGGCTACGTGTGGCTGTGGCAGACGCTCGGCGCGCACACGCCGTATGCGCTGCTGGCGCCCGGGCTCGCGGCGATGGCGATCGGCGGCGGGATCGCGATTCCCGCGCTGACCTCGACGATGCTCGGCAGCGTCGAGGCCGGCCGCGCGGCCACCGCGTCGGCGATCCTCAATACCGCGCGCCAGGTGGGCGCAGCCGTCGGCGTCGCGGCGCTCGGCGCACTGGTCGCGGGCCAGGGCGCGGCGATCGTGGCCGGCGCGGCACGCGGGTTCGCGGTCGCGGCCGTGCTCGTCGCCCTCTGCATCGTGCTGGCCGCGCGCTGGCCCGGCGATGCGCCCAGCAATGCGCCCGATAGCGGCCCGCGGGCCTGAGCCCAAGCCCCCTTCAACCGATCCCACAGCCCAGCGAGGAATCCATGCCGCACCGCTTCATCGATACCGTCCTGATCGTCGACGGCGCGTCGACAGCCGCCTATCTGGCGCCCGCGTTCCGCGCCTACGGCATCCGTTGCGCGCACGTGATCAGCGACCCCGACCTGCCGGAAATCTACCGGAACCAGTTCGTCCCGTCCGACTATATCCGCCAGGTCCAGCATCACGGCGATATCGACGCGACGCTCGCGCAGTTGAGCGACCTGCGGATCGGCGCGGTGCTGCACGGCCTCGACGCGGCGCTGGAGCTGGCCGACACGCTCGCCGAACGGCTCGACGTGCCGACGCGCAATCCGCTCGCGACGTCGGCCGCGCGGCGCGACAAGTACGCGATGAACGAGCGGATTCGCCAGGCCGGCCTGCGTGCCCCGGCCCATTTCCACAGCACGTCGGTCGACGCCGCACTCGAATGGGCACGCGCGTACGGCAAGCTGCCGCTCGTGGTGAAGCCGGCGCGCAGCGCGGGCGTGACCGGCGTGAAGATCTGCCGGACGCTCGATCAGGTCGAGGCCGCCGCGCGCGACGTGCTGGCCACCCGTTCGCTGTACAACCAGCCGAACGACGACATCGTGATCCAGAGCTATTCGGAGGGGCAGGAATACATCATCGATTCGGTGTCGTTCGAAGGCCGCCACCGGGTGGTCAGCCTGTGGGAAGTGCACCGCGACCGCACGCATGCGCCGCGGCTCGACAAGATGCTGGTGCTGAATCACGCCGATCCGCGCTACGCGCCGCTGCTCGACTACGCGGCCGCCGTGCTCGACGCGCTGGACGTGCGCTTCGGGCCGACCCATCTCGAACTGTTCGATACCGCCGACGGCCCGACGATCGTCGAGCTGAACGCGCGACTGCACGGCAGCCTCGATCCGCGGCTGACGAGCGCGGTCAGCGGCGAGAATCATGTGTCGGCTGCCGTGGAAGCGGTGCTGCATCCGGAGCGGCTGTTCGGTGACGTCGCCGCACCGACGGATTTTCGGGGTTACTGCGGGCACGTGCTGCTGCTGTCGTCGCGCAACGGCGTGCTGCGGCAGGACTTCACGTGGCAGGCGATCCAGGCGCTGCCGTCGTTCGTCGGGCTCAAGCAATGGGCGAGGGTGGGCGACACGCTGCGCGTGACGACCGACCTGCAGACAGCGCTCGGCACCGTCGGCCTGTACAGCCCGACGTTCGAGCGGCTGCTGGAGGATTGCCGGCGGATTCGCGAGATCGAGGCTGAATTCTTCGCGGATGAACGGGCGGTTGCGCCGGCGTAGCGCGATCGGCACCGCGCGTGCGGCGCGGTGCGGCGCGCCGAGTTGCGCCCCGCTAGCGCCCGAGCAGCGCCCCCGCCTGCCGCCCCAGCACCGCACGCAATGTATCGAGCTCGGGCAGCTCAGGCGCTTCCTCGGACGTGACGAGATAAGTCGTCACAATGTCGAGATCGTCGAACGAATGCGCCCGCAGTTCCTTGCGCGCCACGTGCTCGGTCGTGATCCGCTTCGGCAGGATCGCGACGCCCATGCCGGCCGCCACGCAGCCGAGGATCGCGCCGAACGTGCCGAACGACGCCACCGACTCGATCGCGATGCCGCGCGCCTTCAGCCAGTGCTCCGCGACCGCGCGATACGGGCAACCGTCGTGAAACGCGAGCAGCCGCACCGGGTTGTCGGCCAGCACCTGCCGCCGCGTGGCCGTGGTCGCGCTCACCAGCACCATCTCTTCGGCGAACGCCGGCTCGTAGCGCAACCCGGGGCGCACGACCGCGCGCGCGGTGAGCGCGGCGTCGATCCGGCCGCGCAGCAGTGCATCGGCCAGATCCGGTTCGCTGCCGATCTGCACCGCAAGGCCGAGCGCCGGGTCGCGCGCCTTCAATGCAGCGGCGAGCGCCGGCAGCCGCGTGGCCGCCGTGCTTTCCATCGAGCCGAGCCGAAAGCTGCGCGCGACCGGTGCCTCGCGCACCACCTGCGTCGCTTCGTCGACGAGGCGCAGGATGCGATCGCAATACGGAATCAGCCGACGCCCGGCGTCGTTCAGCACCAGCCGCTTGCCGTGCCGGTCGAACAGCGGCGCGTCGAGCGACGCTTCGAGCAGGCGCAGCCGCGCGGTGACGTTCGACTGCGTGCAGCCGAGCCGTTCGGCCGCGCGCAGCGCGCTGCCTTCCTGAACGACGGCCCGGAAGGTTTCGAGCAGAGGGATGTTCATATCACTTTCTCTTGTTACTGATCGCAGTTATATCATTTTACTTCGCCAAAAATCCGAATTAGCCTTGCGGATACCCGGTGCCCGACGGCCCGCTCCCGAGGAATCCGCATGCCCTTCTCCGCCTGCCCAGGTCGTACGACCGTCCGCCGTCGTCCCGAGGCTCGCCCGTGCGCACGCTGATCGCCGCGCTGGTGCGGCGCGGCCCGACCGTGCTCGCGTGCGGCGTCGGCCTCGGGCTGCTGGTGCCGCCGCTCGCGGCTCTCGCGCGACCGCTGATGCCCGTCACCGTGTTCCTGTTCGTGCTCGGCACGCTGCTGCGCGTCGAGCCCAGCGCGGTGCGCGCGGTCGCGCGGCGGCCGGCCGTGTCGCTGCTGCTGCCCGCCGCGACGATGATCGCGTGCCCGGTCGCGCTCGGCATCGCCGCGCGGCTCGCCGGCATGCCGTACGACTGGGTCGTCGCGCTGGTGATCGCGTACTGCGCGCCGCCGTCGAGCGGCACGTCGACGATCGCGCGGATGCTGTCGCTCGACGCGAGCGTCGCGCTCGTCGCGACCCTCGCATCGATGGTGTTCGTCCCGCTCACCGCGCCGCTGCTGACGGCCTGGTTCAGCCACGATGCGGCCGTGTCGATCTCGCCGCTGAATCTCGCGGTGCGGCTCGCGCTGCTGATCGGCAGCGCCGAGGGCGTTGCGCTGCTCGTGCGGCGCTTCGCCGGCGCCCGGCTCGACCGCTATGCGACACCGATCGATGCAACCGTCGTCGTTGCGCTGCTGGTGTTCGCGCTCGGCACGATGGCCGGCATGCAGCAATCGATCATCGACGCGCCGCACCGCGCGCTGACCGCGATCGCCCTCGCGTTCGCCGTCAACGCGGGCTTCCAGGTCATCGCGTACGGGCTCACGCCCGGCGACGTCCGCACGCGGCTCAATGTCGCGCTGATCGTCGCCAATCGCAACGTCGGCCTGATGTGGGCCGCGCTCGGGCTCGCGGCGACGCCCACCATGGCGCTCGTGTTCACCTGCGCGCAGCTGCCGATCTACACGCTGCCGCGCGTCGTCCAGCATCTGCTGCCGCGCCTCGAAGCACAGCGCCTGCGCCGCCGCGCACGCTAGCCGGCACGCGATGCCGTTCCCCTCTTCCGCCCTCGATCAAGGATCCAGCATGAAGCGACTCATCGTGATCGGCGCCCGCGCCACCGGCAGCAGCCTCGCGCTCGTGCGTGGCGCGCTTGCGCGGCAAGCGGCCGTGACCGTGATCACCGCCCCCGGGCACCGTCTCGACGGCGTCTTTCCGGCGGGCGTCGAGACGATCAACCTCGAACCCGATGCCGGCCAGCTCGCCGGCTGGCTGCGCACGCGCTATCCGGACGAGATCGACACGCTGCGCGTGACGACCGCGCACGACACCTACGCGCGCACCGCCGCGTGGGTCGCCGACGCGCTCGGCCTGCCCGGCCCCGATGCGCGCCACGTCGCGCACGCGGTGTCGAAGTCGAACCAGAAGGCGCTGCTCGCCGCGCACGGCATCCCGGCCGCACAATTCGTCACGGGCACGCTGGCCGCGCCGGCGGCGCTCGCGGCCGCGGCAGACCCGCTGCGTTTCCCGGTGGTCGTCAAGCCGTCGGAAGGCTCGGCGAGCGACGGCGTGCGGCGCTGCGAGGACATCGCCGAGGTCCGTGCGCAGCTCGACGCCCTCGCTGCCGGGCAAGCCGACGCTCAAGCGCTCGCGACCGAGCGCGTCGTGATCGAGGAATTTCTGAGCGGCAGCGAATACTGCGTCGAGTATTTCGACGGCCGGTACGTCGGCGCGCTGCGCAAGCTGAAACGGCACGGGGCGGGCTTTCTCGAGCGCGGCTATACGTCCGAACTCGACCTCGACGCGAGCACGCTGCGCGCACTGATCGACGTCGGGACGCGCGCCACGGCCGCCGCCGGGCTGACCTGGGGGCCCGTGCACCTGGACTGCATCGTGCACGACGGCGTGCCGCACGTGATCGAACTGAATCCGCGCATCGCGGGCAGCTTCATCTGCGACATCGTGCGCGACGGCTATGGCTTCAACGTGGTCGAAGCGTTGCTCGACAGGCTCGACGGACGCCCGGTGGAGATTCCCGAGCGGTTCGAACCGCAGGCGTATGCGCGCGCCGAATTCCTGCTCGACAGCGACCCCCGCGCGTGGCGTTTCGCGCAGGCGGGCGAGATTCACGACGGCACGGTCACGATCAGTTACGGGCCGCAGGTGCTGCCCGATCGCGAGCGGCGTGCGTTTCTCTATGTGCGGGTGGCACTGCCGGTCGCGCACGGTGTGGACGGCGCGCCCGCGCATCCCGGTTCGTCGGCCCACGGAAATCCCGTCGGGCAGCACGCCGTTTCCGGCTCGCCTTGAAACGGCCAACTGCACGCCCTCCCGGGCTCGGCCGAACGCTGTCGTGCCGCGTGGCTTCGGTCAGGCACCGTCACAAACGACGCCCCAGCAACTGCCCCGGCCACCCTTCCACGTCGAAGGGTGAAATTCGCTCATAGCCGCACGACTCGTAGAAACGCACCAGCGCGCCGGTCCCGCCGCCGTAGCAGTCCACCCGCAAGCGCGCCACCCCGGCCGCCCGGGCGCGCTCGTCCGCGAAGGCCATCAGGCGCCGGCCGACACCCCGCGCCCGCGCATCGCGCGACGCCACCAGCACGCGCACGTAGATTTCCGGCTCGGTCGCGGGCGGCACGTAGGGCATGGACTCGCCGAGGATCAATGCGCCGAGGACGCGGCCGTCCTGATCCTCTGCGACCCACGCGTCGGGCAGCGCGCAGGCGTCGGTCACGAGCGCGATCCGCCGGGGTTGCGTCGACCAGGGCTCGCGGCCCCATTGCCCGTCGTTGCCGATGGCGACGAACCACGCAATCACGTCGTCGAAGATCGCCAGCACGGCCGGGGCATCGCGTGCGCTGGCACGACGGATTCTCACCTTGTCCACGCCTGTCACCGTCACGTTCAACACTCCTTCGCCTGCGTCATCGACCGGCGCGCAATGGGATGTCAAGCCGGGCTGCCCAGGGACACGCGATGGAAGCCCGGCGATCAAGCCTGCTACGGTACTGACATTCCACCCGATTGATCAAGGTGTGACGGCCCGCGATTCGACATGACGGGTTGTCTTCGTGAAAAACCCGGGCCAACGAGCCGCCACGCTGCCGGCGGATCAACACGGCAACGTGGTTCGAGGCGTAGTAAGGAAGCCGAAAGATCGTGCTGCAGCGCATTGCCCACGACGCTCCGCCGATCCGGCGCAACGCCCCGCCGCCTGCTCCGCCCCGGATCGCAGCGAATCGCTTCCCGCGCGAATGTCGGCGTTCACGGCAAAAATATACAATCGACGCGATGCATCGCAGGCATGAAGCGCCAGCCGCCCACTCTCGCTCGCCACCATGAACGCACCCGCTGATTCCACCTCCTCCGCCCCGTCGGTACTCGGCGTCTATCGTCAACTGGCGGACCCGTCCGCCGGGCAATGGATCGTCAGCCGCTCCGAACGCGCGCACATGTACCGCATCCAGCATCACCGCCCTGACGGCAGCACCTCGGTCGATACGGTCGTCGATGCGGACAACCTCGATGCGAAGCTGCACAAGTGGATCCAGGAGGGCTTCGTCCGGCGTGAAGCCGGCGATCGCGTGGCGCCCACTCATCGCGGCGCGTTCATGCAGGCGCTGCGAAGCGCGCACGCGGCGCGACCGGCGGCAGCCGGCGACGCAGCGCACGTCGCGCAGGTGGGCGGCGTGCCGATGCCGCGCGGCCCGGGCGGGCCGCTCGTGCCGCCGGTGAACCTGGCCTACCTGTTCACCGCGCGCGTGACGAACGTGCTGGAAGACATCGTCGAGAACCGGCGCATCCTGCTGATCGGCCACACCGGCACGGGCAAGACGAGCCTCATCGAGCAGGCCGCCGCGCTGGCCGGCCATGGCGTACTGCGCTCGAACATGAACGGGCAGACGACGGTCGGCGACTTCGTCGGGTTCTGGACCGTCAAGGGCGGCGAGACGATCTGGGTCGACGGCGTGCTGCCGACCGCGATGCGTGAAGGGCTGTGGCTCATCGTCGACGAGATCGACTTCGCGGAGCCGGCGATCCTCGCGGTGCTGACCGCCGTGCTCGAACCGGCCGGCCGCTTGTTGCTGAAGGAGAAAGGCAACGAGATCGTCGTCCCGCATCCGTCGTTCCGGCTGTTCGCGACGGCCAACGCGGTGGGCGCGATGGGCCAGTTCCGCCATCTATACCAGGGCGCCAACGTGATGAACGAGGCGTTTCTCGACCGCTGGCGCGTCTACCGCCTCGACTACCTGCCGCCGCCCGATGAGGCGCGCGTGCTGCAGCGCACGTTCGGCCCGGCCATGACCGCGGCGATGGCCGACACGCTCGCGGCCATCGCGGCCGACTGCCGCGCCGCGTTCGTCCGCGAGGATCTGGCCAGCGCGTTCTCGACGCGACGCCTGATCGACTGGGCCGAGCTGATGCTGCGCACCGGCGATCCCGAATCGGCCGCCGGCCCGACGATCTATGCGAAGGTCGGCGCGGAAGACGCCGACCTGATCCGCAGCATCATCCGCCACTACATCGACGTCGAGGCCTGACGCGATGGACCGGGACGACGACGCGCGGTCGCTCCACCTGACCCGGCTGGCCCGCACGCTCACGCAACGGCACGGCATCGAGGTGCGGTTTGCACGCCACGGGCCGGTCGCGCGGCACGACTTGCTGGTGCTGCCCGACACGCTGCTCGCCGGCGACGCCGATGTCGACGTCGACGACGATGCGATCACCGGCCTCGTCGACCTCCATGCAGCGCGCATCCGCTTCGGTGCAATCGATGACATTGCCGCACTGTCGTCGCCCGCGGTGCAGGCCATTGCGCAGGCGATCGACGACCGGCGCGCGGCCGGCTGCCTCGCTGCGATCTATCCCGGTGCGATGACGTTCCTGCGGCGGATGCGCGCGGCGACGGCCGCCGACGTGCGCCATCGGTGGCCTCGCATGGCATGGCGCGACAGGCTGGTGTGGCGCATCGAACGGGCGCTATGGGACGAACCGCCGCCTTCCATCGAGCGCATGCCGTCGCTCGACGCGACGATGGCTGCATCGGGCGATCTCGTCGACGCAGCGCGTGCAGCCACGTCGACCGCCGACAGCATCCGCGCCGCACGCCGGATCGTCGAACGCGTGCGCGCGCTGGCGTCGGCCGGTGCGAACAACATGATGTTCACGGCCGATACGGGCAGCACGATCGACAGCGACAGCATCGCCGCCGAATTCGAATCGGACGGACAGCGCGCGCCGGACGACTCACGCGCGCCCGTTTCCGCCGAATCGGGCGCCGGTGCGATCGCCGACACGGCATCGTCCACCGAAGCACCGACGCCGGCCGATGCGATGCCCGGCACGATCCGCCTGTCCGCGGACAGCCGGCCGCTGCTGTCGGTCCCGCTGACCACCGCGTTCGACACGGTGACGGACTTCACCGGCAACGGCGAACCGGCGCGCTGGCACCGCCTGCGAAGCGCGGCCCGCGCGCAGACCGAGCCGCTCAAGCTACGACTCGAACGGGCGTTGAAAGTGGACGAGCAGACGCGCTGGAAACGCGAACAGGAACGCGGCGAGCTCGACCGGATGTCGCTCGCCCGCCTCGTCACGTCGCCCGGCTATCGCACGCCATTCCGCATCCGGCGCGCCGCACCCGGGCGCGACGCGGCCGTCAGCCTGCTGATCGATTGCAGCGGGTCGATGGCCGGCAGGAAGATCGAACTCGCCAGGCTGTGCGCGTCAGCGCTGTGCGATGCGCTGACGCAGCTCGGCTTCGCGTGCGAAGTGCTCGGCTACAGCTCCGTCGAAGACGCGGCGATGCGCGCGCACTACCAGCGCTGGATCGACGCCGGCCGCGACACCTTCGGCTATAACCGGTTCGTCGAACGGCTCGACCTGCGCGTCTACAAGCGGTTCGATTCCGACAACCCGAGCGGCCTCGCGTGCATCGAATGCGGCCACGAGAATCCCGACGGCGAGGCGTTGAGCTGGGCCGCCGAGCGGCTGCTGGCGAAGCGGGCGCGGCGGCGAATCCTGATGGTGCTGTCGGACGGCTATCCGGCCACCGGCGACGGCAACCCGGCGATCCTGCGCACCGACCTGCGTGCCCGCGTCGACGCGCTGCACGAGCGGCGCGTCGAACTGATCGGTGTCGGGATACTCGACGATGCGGTGGAGACCTTCTATCCGGTCAGCAGCGTGGTCGAGCATCTGCATGAATTGCCGGGCGCGGCGTTCAGTGTATTGAGCGATACACTGCTGGATCGGCGCTAGCCTCGCGCGCGACAGGGTCGAAGCACACTTCGATTCGCCGGCGCGTCACATCGGACGGTTAGCATCGCCGATGGCCGACTCGAATCGCCGCGATGACGCAGGATCCCGCGTTCCGTTGCATTCGACCGGCCGACCGGTTTCGATGTGCACGCGGCCGGCAGCACGATCCTTGCTCCGCGCCCCCTTTCGATTGTCAACGCGACGGCGGAGTCGGCCGCATCTTCCTGCCACGGTCGGCCGCCGGCACGAAACTGCACATGCCCAGGAAAAAAACCAGCCTCTGGTTGCGGCCCCTCGAACTGCTCTCCGTCGCCGCCGGCGCGCGCCCGACGAAGCGCACGAGCAAGCCGCGACCGGCCGCCAAGCGGGCGGTCAAGCCGGTCGCCCGGCCGGCCGCCACCGTGCGTCCCGCCAGACGCACCGGCACCGTGCATCCGGCCCGCGCCCCGGCGGACAAGGCGCCCGGCACGTGGCTCCGCTCGTTTCATTCCGCCGGCCCGAGTGCCGGCCGCTACGTGAACCATCTTGCCTACGCGTTGTATCTCCCCGCCGCACCGGCGACGACAGCCGGCATGCCGGTCGTCGTCATGCTGCACGGCTGCAAGCAGAGTGCCGAATCGTTTGCCGCGGGCACGCGCATGTGCCGTCTCGCCGAGCGCTCGGGGTTCGCCGTGCTGTTCCCCGAACAGGCCAAGACCGCGCATGCGCACCGCTGCTGGCACTGGCATGGCGACGCGACGCAGTCGGAAGCCGCGGCCGTCACGTCGCTGGTCGACGCCATCGTGCGACAGCACGGCTTCGACCGCGACCGGATCTACCTGGCCGGCATGTCCGCCGGAGCCGGGCTCGCCGCGGCACTGGCCATCCGGTATCCCGACCGCTTCGCGGCCGTCGGCCTGCACTCCGGCCCGGCCATCGCCCCGTCGTCGTCGACGTTGGCGGCGATGAACCTGATGCGTCGTGGCCTGCGCGACGACCCGATATGCGCGGTCGATGCGTGCACCGACGTCGCGTCCTATCCCGGCATGCCGGCCCTCGTCATGCACGGCGCACTCGATACGGTCGTGACCGACCGGAACGCGACGCAGCTCGGCATCGCGTTCGCGCGGCTCAACCGGCTCGTCGACGAGCACGGCGCGATGCGGGTGGGCGAGCAACGCACCTATGCGCGCGACGATGCCGACTATGTCGACTATCTCAAGGCCGGGCGTCTCGTCGTCCGGGTCTGCATCGTCCGCCGGCTGCCGCATGCGTGGAGCGGCGGCGACCCGCGCGAGCCGTTTCATTCCGCCACGGGGCCGGACGCCACCGCGATGTTCTGGCAATTCTTTCGTCGCCAACGCCGCAAGCGGCTGCGATGACGTGCGACAACCGCGCCGGCCCGCGGCACGCGGCGCCGTCACGCGATCACGCCCGGTGCGCCAGCTCCGCCGTGTTCTCGCGCTCGCCGGCGCGCCGGATCGGGATCCGGACGCAGAACGTCGTGCCCCGCCCGGGCTCGCTCGTCACGTCGATGGTGCCGCGATGGCGCTTGACGATGCCATGCGATACCGACAAGCCCAGCCCCGTGCCCTGCCCGACCGGCTTCGTCGTGAAGAACGGATCGAAGATCCGCCGGACGACGTCGGGCGTCATCCCCGTCCCGGTGTCGCTGATCGCGATCGACACCTGCTCGCCGTCGCTCGATGTGCGGATCGTGATCACGCCGCGCTCGGGAATCGCGTGCGCCGCGTTTACCAGCAGGTTCATGAACACCTGGTTCAACTGCGACGGCAGGCATTCGACCTGCGGCACCTCACCGTAATCGCGCACGATGTCGGCCTTGTACTTGAGTTCGTTGTGGACGACGTTGAGCGTGCTTTCCAGGCCCGCGCGGAGATCGACCACGCTCCACTCGTCGCTGGCCGGGCGCGAGAAATCGCGCAAGTCCTGCACGATGCGCCGCACGCGCAGCGCGCCGTCGATCGATTCGTCGATCAGCGTCTCGATCTCGCCGCGCACGTAGTCCAGGTCCGCCGCGCGGCCCGTCGCCGCCAGCGCATCGCGCGCGGCCGGGTCGAGTTGCGGCAGCGCGGCTTCATGCGCGGCGATCACGTCGAGCAGACTGCGCACCCATGTCTTCAACGTGTTGAGGTTCGCACTGACGAAGCCGATCGGATTGTTGATCTCGTGCGCGACACCGGCCGCGAGCTGACCGATCGACGCGAGCTTTTCCGACTGCAGTAGTTGCACGTGGGTTTCCTCGAGCACATGCAGCAGGCGCCGCTGCTCGTCCTTCTCCTGTTCGAGCCGCGCCTGCGCGGCCTTGCGTTCGTCGATCTCGGTCGCCATGTTCTCGCGCGTGCGCTGCAGCATCGCCGTCGTCTGCTCGTAGCGATGCAGCGCGCGTTCCAGTTCGACGGTACGCAAGCGCACGAGCCGCTCGAGCGTGTCGGTCATCCCGCGCAGGAAAGTTGTGCGCGCATCGAATCGGGTCAGCAACAGCGTGACGACCAGGGTTCCCGTCGTGAACAGCGTGACCGTCGTCGCGAGCCAGGGCGTATCGACCCCGTTCGCGGCCCCGCACCGCGCGTCCGGCGCGAAATGCGCGGCCGCCATCGCCGTGTAGTGCATGCCGGTGATGCCGACACCCATGATGAAAGCCGCACCGACCCGCTGGGCGGTCGCATGGCGCGCCTGCTGCACGCGCAACGCCTGCGCGATCCAGAGCGCGGCCGTCGACGCGATCACCGCGATGCCGATCGACGCGGCGAACAGCGCGGCATCGTAGCGGATGCCGGGTTCCATGCGCATCGCGGCCATCCCCGCGTAATGCATGCCGGCAATCCCGGCGCCCATCAGCGCGCCGCCCACGAGCAGCCGCCGCCAGCCCAGCCGTGCGCGCGTGACGACCGTCAGCGCGAAGTACGACACGAGCACGGCAATCGCCAGCGACGCGCCCGTATCCGGCCATGCATAGCCGAGCGGAATCGGCAGCGAAAACGCGAGCATGCCGACGAAATGCATCGACCAGATGCCGGTGCCCATGGCCACCGCGCCGCCGCCCAGCCACGCACGCTTGAGCTTCGGGTTGTCGAGCAGCGAAATGAAGGCGGCCAGGTCGAGTGTCGTATACGAGGCCAGCGTCGCGATCGCGAGCGACAGCAGGACGAGCGGGAGATGGTAGGTGCCGTACATGATCGAGCGCCCGGATCGAGGTGAGTGCGTTGCCGCGGCGCGCAGTCGTGCGCCGCGGCCATCAGGCCGCGCGGCCGGGCTCAGGCCGGCGCCGCCCCCGCATTCGGCGCGCTCTGCGCCGGCTTCGCCGCAGTCTGGCCGGCCAGCACGAGGATGTCGAACGACGTCCCCTCGCGCGTCTCGAAGCGGCGCACGAGCTCGATCTGGTGCGCCGACATCACGCTGCCCTTGGTCATCAGCAGCACGCCGCGATGCGTGCGCAGATCGTCGGCGAGCTGCATCCCCTCGCGCAGCTGCGCGGACTTGACCTCCGCGACGGACGCCGCGATGCCGAGGCTCGCCGGGTCCCGCATCAGTTCGGTCAGGCCGTCGACGATTCGCGGGTCGTAACGCACGCCGGCCTGCGAGCGCAACGCGTCGAGCGCCTGCTCGACCGAATGCGGCGCGCCGATGTCGCCATTGCGCAGCCCTTCGAAGTCGCGCGCGATCGCCAGGATTCGCGAGCCGAGCGGGATCGTGTCGCCCGCCAGGCCGTCCGGCGTGCCGCGTCCGTTGAAGCGCTCGTACTGGTGCAGCACGATCGACGCGACCTTGTGCAGTTGCGCGACCGGTGTCAGCACCATCTGCGCGCGCAGCGGATGCTGCAGGAACAGGCCGTGCTCTTCCGCCGTCATCTTCGCGAGCGGCTTGCGCAGCAATTCGTCCGGCAGCGACAACTTGCCGATGCCGTGCAGCAGCCCCGCGAAATAGACGTCCTGCGCATGCAGCTCGCTCATCCCGGACGCCAGCGCGAGCCGCCGTGCGATCTCGCCGACCCGCATCGCGTGACCGCTGGCCGACCCGCAGCGTATCTCGATCATGCTCGCGCAGACCTGGACCATCGCGGTGAAGCTGCTTTTCAGGTCGCGTTGCGCGGCTTCGAGGAACATCACGGTCTGGCCGAGTTCCTCCGTGCGTGCGCGCACCTGCGTTTCGAGTTCCGTGTTGAAACGGCGCAGCGCTTCGTTCTGCGCTTCCGTCAGCGCGGCCAGCCGGGCCGCTTCGCGCCGCAAGTGCCGCTGCTCCAGTGCGTGTTCGATGGTCAGCAGCAGGTCGTGGTCGTCCCACGGCTTGTTCAGGTAGCGATAGACGCCGCCGTCGTTGACGGCCTGCACGACCGACGCGATCTCCGCATAGCCGGTCAGCAGGATGCGCATCGTGTCCGGGTAGAGCGCCCGTGCGCGAGCCAGAAACTCCGCGCCGCTCATGCCCGGCATCCGCATGTCGGACACGATCAGGTCGACTTCGGTCGACGCCAGGATCTCGAGGGCCGCCTCGCCGCTTTCCGCGGTCAGGATCGCGTAGCCGGCGGGACGGAACACGCGGCTGAGCGCCGACAGCACGCTCGGCTCGTCGTCGACCAGCAGGATCGTCGGTACGCCACCCGCATCGTCGGATGTCGCTGCCGCCCCGGTCGTTTCAGGCGATACCGCATTCGGTCCGTTTGTTGCAGATGTCGTCATGATTGGCCTCGGATCATGTATTTGTATTCTCTCTGCATCATCGGCATGCGCCGCGCATTCCGTATCCGGGAAAACGCTGACGCGCTCTCCCGAATCACACCGCGAACGCGATCTACACCGTCGCCGAACCCGGTGCGCGCACGTAATAGATGTCCCACTCCGCTTCGTCGGCCTGCACGAAGCCGTGCCGGGCATAGAAGCGGTTCGAATCGCTGCCGCGCAGCGCGCCGACGCGAACGGGCACCTGCTGCGAATCGGCGTCGGCAAAGATCTTGCGCAGCACCGCCGCGCCGATCCCCTTTCCCTGATGCTCGGGCACGATGTACAGATGGTCGAGCAGCCAGTGATCCTCCTGCGGCCGGACCACGAAAAAGCCCGCGCTCACGCCGTCGACTTCGATCAAGCGACATCGCGCCGGATCGAACGACGCGAGAAACCGGTCGCGCGCACGCTGGGGATCGAAGCGACCGATGCGTTCGAGGCTGTCACGCATCGCGGCGATGCGGATGGCGACCAGCGTCTCGGCGTCGGATCGGGTGGCGAGGGGAAAGGTCAGGTTCATTGGCAAGTTGTGCTCATGCGGAGAAAAGCCCGGCATCCCGGCGCGGGCGTCGAAGCCTGCTCGCGACGCCGGCCGGCACGAACCACGCGCGTCAGGGCGTCTCGATGCCGTCTGCCCGCGTCGCCAGGAATCGCAGGTACTTGCCGTCCTCGTCCTCGAACAGTTCCGGCCCGCCGCTCGCATAGGCGCGCATCAGTTCGTCGGCCGCGCGATCGAGATCGCCCAGCTCGAACTGGCACTGACCGAGCCTCAGGTGCAGGAACGGGTTGCCGATCGCGTTGGGGAAATGCATCGACTGGGCGAGATTGTCGCGTCCGGCCGCGTAGTTCTCTTGATGGAAATTCACGTCGCCGATGGCGGCCATTAACCACGTGCCGGCTTCCCAGTTGGTCTTGGGTTCGGGAAGCAGGTCGAATCCCGCCCAGAATTTCTCGAGCGCGCCTGCGTAGTCGCCGTCTTCCATCAACGCATCGCCCGCGTCGCTCAGCGCGCCGATCCGTTCGTACAGCGCGTTGTCCAGTTCTGCCATGTCGAGTCCCTGTTTCCGAGTTGAAGTCGGCCCGGTGCGGCCAGTGGTTGCGATACGATCGCGGTGATTGTTTGCAGTTTTGCCGTCCTGATCGCCGATCCGGCCGGCCTTCATCCAGCATACTCGAGCTGCATGACGCGCGTGCCGCGACTTTCGGCGCACCGTCGTCTGCCCGGGCGCGTCGCTTGTCGCATTACACTATCTGCCGCCACGCTACGCGTCCCGACAATCCGTGTTGCCAGGCCTGCCGCTGACCATGATGTGGGTCGCGCTCACCTGGCGAATTTTCGTTTGACTATCGATCCATGCTCCGCTTCGACAAACTCGGCAAGCGCTACGACAAGCGCGTCATCTTCAAGGGACTCCACTACGCATCCGGCGCCGGATGCGTGGCGCTGTGCGACGAAACCGGCAGTGGCAAATCGACGTTGCTCGCCATTCTCGCCGGCACGCTCGACGCGGACGAGGGCGAGGTGTGGATCGGCGGCCATTCGCTGCGCACCGCGCCGCACGATGCGAAATCCGCACTGGCGTACGTGCCTGACGATTGCCTGGCGTATCCGCACCGGACGGGGCGCGAGTTTCTCGATCTCGTGGCGGCCGGCAGGAAGACCGTCGTCGACGCCCGCACGCTCGAGCTGGCCGATCGATTCGGGCTCGGCCCGCATCTTGAGAAGCGCTTCGAGCAGATGTCGTTCGGCACGCGCAAGAAACTGTTCCTGACGGCCACGACGCTCGGCGCGCCCGCCGTCGTGATCGCCGACGATCCGGACAGCGGGCTCGATGCCGCGTCGCGTGCGGTGCTGATCGATCTGTTCAAGACACTGGCTACAGACCGTGCGGTCTTTTTTTCGACTTACGATCCGGCGCTGGCGCGCGCCTGTGACGCAAGGGTCACCACTTTTGCGGAGCTTGGATTCGCTGGATAGACGGCATCGTCGCCGGCGCAGTCGCGGGGAAGGATCGGGGGTGGCTGATGGTTGGAGGGAGAACGACGCAGCGACAATCGATCGCCGTCTTTTGCCGCAAGGAAGTGCGAAACGGCCCCTCCCGCCTCGCACTTCCGTGACCTTCGCGATACGCACGGCCGCCGCACCGGGCTTCGATCAACCGACTGTCCGACACCCGAGCCGGTTATCGTTCGCCCCGCGCACGCGCCCGGCCATGGGCGCCGTCAGGCCTTCAACGCCCCGAACACCTCGTCCAGCATCTTCTTCGCGTCGCCGAACAGCATCCGGTTGTTGTCCTTGTAGAACAGCGGATTGTCGACGCCCGCATAGCCGGACGCCATGCTGCGCTTCATCACGATCGAGGTCTTGGCCTTCCACACCTCGAGCACCGGCATGCCGGCGATCGGGCTGCCCGGATCTTCCTGCGCCGCCGGGTTCACGATGTCGTTCGCGCCGATCACCATCGACACGTCGGCTTCGGGGAAGTCGGCGTTGATCTCGTCCATCTCCATCACGATGTCGTACGGCACCTTCGCCTCGGCGAGCAGCACGTTCATGTGCCCCGGCATGCGGCCGGCCACCGGATGGATCGCGAAACGCACGTCGACGCCCTTCTCGCGCAGCACCTTCGTGAGTTCATGCACGGTGTGCTGGGCTTGCGCCACGGCCATCCCGTACCCGGGCACGATGATCACGCTCTTCGCATCGCGCAGCAGCTCGGCCGTCTCCAGCGCACTCACCGCCACCACTTCGCCGGCCGGCTGCGCACTGCCGCCGGCCGCCGCGGGCGCACCGCTGCCGGTGCCGAAGCCGCCGGCAATCACGCTGATGAAGTTGCGGTTCATCGCGCGGCACATGATGTACGACAGGATCGCACCCGACGAGCCCACCAGCGCGCCGATCACGATCAGCAGGTCGTTGCCGAGCATGAAGCCGGTGGCGGCCGCCGCCCAGCCCGAGTAGCTGTTGAGCATCGACACCACGACGGGCATGTCCGCGCCGCCGATCGCCATCACCATGTGCACGCCGAACAGCAGCGACACCACCGTCATCACGATGAGCGGCGTCATGCCGTCCTGGACCGTCTCCGCATGCAGGAACGCGCGGCCGAACACGATCACCACCACCAGCGCGGCCAGGTTGAGCCAGTGCCGGGCCGGCAGCAGCAGCGGCTTGCCGCCGATCTTGCCGGAGAGCTTGCCGAATGCAATGACCGAGCCCGCGAAGGTCACCGCACCGATCAGGATGCCGACGTAAATTTCCACTTCGTGGATCGCGTGCTCGGCACCCGTGAACTGCACCGACGTATCGATGTAGCTCGCGAAGCCCACCAGGCACGCCGCCAGGCCGACCAGGCTGTGCATCAGCGCCACCAGTTCGGGCATCTGCGTCATCTGCACCTTCTTCGCGGCGTAGAGCCCCACCGCGCCGCCGACGACCAGCGCAGCCACGATATACGGAACGCCCTCAACCGACACGCGCGGGCCGAGTACCGTGGCGAGCACGGCGATCAGCATGCCGATCATGCCGAGCAGGTTGCCGCGCCGTGCGGTCTCGGGATTGGCCAGCCCACCGAGGCTGAGGATGAAGAGGATGGCCGCGCCGATATAGGAGACGGTAGTCAGATTGGAAGTCATTGTTATCGTCTCCTTACTTGCGGAACATCGCCAGCATGCGACGCGTCACCGCGAAGCCGCCGAACATGTTGACGGCCGTGAGCGTCAGCGCGCCCACCGCGAGGCCCAGGATCAGCCCGGACGGACGCCCCCCCGCCGCCGTGTCGCCCAACGGCGGCGCGACCTGCACCAGCGCGCCGATCGCGATGATCGACGAGATCGCATTGGTGACGCTCATCAGCGGCGTATGCAGCGACGGCGTGACGTTCCAGATCACCATGTAGCCGACGAAGCAGGCCAGCACGAACACCGTGAAGTGCGCGAGGAACGTGGCCGGCGCGAACTGGCCGACCAGCAGGAACAACAGTGCGCCGACCGCGAACGTGATGGCGAGCGACTTCGCCGACATCGGCGCGCCGCTGCCGTGGCCGTGGCCCTTGGACGCGGTTGCCGCGACCGGCGGCGTGGCGGGTTTCGGGGCGGCGGCCGGCTGCTGGATCGGCGGCGGCGGCCAGGTGACGTTGCCTTCCTTGACGACCGTGAGGCCACGGATCGCGTCGTCGTTGAAATCGACGTTGATCGTGCCGTCCTTGCCCTTGCACAGCTCCTCGACCACGCGCAGCAGGTTGGTCGCATACAGCGTCGACGACTGTCGTGCCAGGCGCGACGCGAGATCCGTGTAGCCGACGATGGTCACGCCATGACGCACCACGGCTTCGCCCGGCACCGTCAGTTCGCAGTTGCCGCCTTGCTCGCCGGCCATGTCGACGATCACGCTGCCCGGCTTCATCGACTGCACCATCTCGGCCGTGATGAGCTTCGGCGCCGGCTTGCCGGGGATCAGCGCGGTGGTGATGATGATGTCCGCCTCCTTGGCCTGCTGCGCGTACATCGCGCGCTGCGCCTGCTGGAAGCCTTCGCTCATCACCTTCGCGTAGCCGCCGCCGCCCGAGCCTTCCTCCTCGTAGTCGACCTTGACGAACTCACCGCCGAGCGACTTGACCTGGTCGGCCACTTCCGCGCGCGTGTCGTTGGCGCGCACGATCGCGCCGAGGCCCGCGGCCGTGCCGATCGCCGCGAGGCCGGCGACGCCCGCGCCGGCGATGAACACCTTGGCCGGCGGCACCTTGCCCGCGGCCGTGATCTGCCCGTTGAAGTAGCGGCCGAACGCATGAGCCGCCTCGATGACGGCGCGGTAGCCGCTCACGCCGGCCATCGACGTGAGGGCATCCATCTTCTGCGCGCGCGACAGCGTGCGCGGCAGCGAATCGATCGCCAGCACCGTGGCCCGCTTCGCGGTCAGCTGCTGCATCAGTTCAGGGTTCTGGGCCGGCCAGACGAAGCCGATCAGCGTGCCGCCCTCGCGCATCAGCGCGACTTCGTCGCTGCTCGGCGGGCGCACCTTGAGGACGATGTCGCTGCGGCCCCATAGATCGGCGGCCGTCGGCACGACTTCGGCGCCGGCCGTGCGGTAGTCGTCATCACTGAAGTTCGCGCCGGTGCCGGCACCGCTTTGCACGGCCACCGAGAACCCGAGCTTGATCAGCTTTTCGACCACGTCGGGAACGGTCGCTACGCGCCGCTCCTCGTGGGCCGTCTCCAGAGGGACCCCAATCAGTAATGTCATATCCTGAACTGTCAGTAGTGGCCGTCGCGAGGAATTACGGCCTGCGTTTCACGTCACCCAACTCAATCCGTGTACGACTTTGCTCCGCGCGCAGCTTGGCACTCCCGCGCAGATTTCACAAACGATCGGTCCTCTAATCGATGGTCTTGTCAGGGCAAACCGGTTCATGCTCTTGCCGGATTATGCTGACGAATATCCGGCGCAGGTTCCGATCGGATAAAACCCGTCAAGCATATCCCGTGCCAGAGTCTTTCCAAAATTTATCTTTTGAATCGGCGCGCATTCAATCCATGAATCCCCTGTCTGGACACGACGGGGCTGGCACCCTCGCGCTCACCGGCCAGAACCGCGCGGCACGGGCCGCCGGCACGTGAATCCGTTTGAAACGTGAATAATCGGCGATCGGCACACGAGCACCGGAATCGGTTTCATCGAGAATGCCCTTGCCTACCGGAACAATGCCATTTGTCGCGCGCCAACGACATAATCCGTGTGGCCGACGCGCTTCAGTGCCGGCGAGTTTAATGGAGAATGCTGACTGACTGTTGCCCCCCATCCGGTGACGATCATTCACGCAGCGCATCGACGTGGGCACGAATGCGGCGCGCGCCTTCCTCCGGCGTGCAGGTCGATGTGTCGATGCGCAGCGAGTAGGGCCGTGAATATGCCGGATGCCCGAACTGCGATCGCGCCATGCCTTCGCCTCGATCCACTCTCGCGCGTTCGCGCTGTTCGAGGATGTCCAGCGGGCACGTCACACCGATGACGAAGGTCTGACGCGGCGACAGCGCAGCAATGCATGCGTCGAGCGCGCACTGATCCCGAAGCACGAGGTCCAGCACGATCTCGAAATGGCTGGCCGCAATCCGCGCGAGCGTCGACTGCAGGTTGTGGTGGTGAAGCCTCAGCGCCTGATTCAGTTCTTCTTCCGATCGCATGTCACGCCGGCGCGACATTTCGACGAACGCGTCGAGCGATACGTGAAACATCGGCACGTCCGAACACTGTTGGAGCGCGCGTGCCAGACTGCTCTTCCCTGCACTGGTCGGGCCGTGCAATACGACAGCGACGGGTTTCATGGCGATGGTCCGCGGGAGAGATTGCCGGTTGTCCGGGTGCAACGCTAGATCAGCTCGGCGACGCGCACGATGACGAGCGCGGCCGGCACGAGCACCGCTTGCGCACACAACGTGCCGAGCACGCGCGCGCCCGCGAGTGTCGTGATGGCCCGCCGAAAGCTGTTCTCCGAGATCCGCCCTTCGATGACGTCGTCGGTCATGACCGAAACCTGCGGGTCGATGACGACCGCCAGCACGACGGTCGCGAAACCGTTGATGACGGACGACAGGTTCGCGCACGTCACTCTCAGGTCGGGCTTCAGGTAGCCCGCATAGAGCGACGCGAACACGCCGACCGTCCAGATCGCCATCGCGGCGACGTTCAGCGCAATGACGCCCCATGACACACCGGTGTTCGCGGTCAGTTGCGTGACGTTCTGGCTGGAAGGCAGTCGTGCGCCGACGCGCAGATAGTTGATCCCGGCGCGACTGCACGCATCCAGCAGCAAGCGGGGAATCGAGCGGTTCACCTGGAAGTGTTCGACGGCGCGACTGAAATAACGCTGGAACGTCGGGATCAGGAACGACCCGACGACGGTCGCCACGGTGGCGGACAGCAGGAACCACCGGAAGTCGGCCAGCAACCCGCTCCCCATCCGGTGCGCGATATCCATTTCAACGCGTTTCGCGATGAACGGCCCCTGAAAGGAATTGGCCGTTCGCGACACGAGCGCGATGATCCCGAACAACGAAAACGACAACGCGATGCGTCGCGTGCGCACGCCGGCGATCCGCACGGCATAAGCCAGCGTCGCGATCACATGGATGACGAAGGTAAGCCCGCAGATGATCCAAAGCTGACTGTCCATGCTGGTGCCGCGTGCGTGACGGGATCACGAGTGTACCCGAGCACGGCGCATCAGCCTGGCGACGCCGCCGTCGCAAGCGTAACGGTTGGACGATGCGCGTCAGCCGCTGCCGCCCGGCGCCAATCCCCGCGCTTCATCCAGCATCCATGTCGCGAAAGCCCGCAACGGCCCGTCGGCCAGCTCGATCGGTTCGGGCAGGACGAGGCAGAAGTTTTTCGTCACCGTCTTGCCCTCCGGCCAAGGCGCAACCAGCCGCCCCTGCTCGAGCTCCGCGTCGATGTACAGGCGCGGCACCAGCGCGACACCCAGGCCGGCCAGCGCCGCTTCGATCAGCATCGAATGGAGGTCGTAGCGCGCGCCCACCGCCGAATTGGTCAGCACGATGCCGGCCGCCTGCGCATAGGCCTGCCATGCGTCGGGATTCTGTCGTCGATGAAGACGCGGCAGTGCATCCAGTGACGGCGTCGCCCCGGCGCCCGCGAGCAACGCCGGACTGCAGACGGGCACCAGCACCTCCTCCAGCAGCGGGTGCAGGTGCATCCCCGCCCATGCCGGATGCTCGAAATGAATCGCTGCGTCGAAACCGCTCCCGGCCAGCAGGAACGGCTCCATCCGCTCGGCGATATGCACTGTGATGTTCGGATGCCGCGCCTGAAAATGTTTCAGCCGCGGGATCAGCCAGCGCGTCGCGAAGGTTGGGATGGCGGCGATATCGAGGCTCGCGCCTTCGATCGGCTGCCCCATCAGGTACAGGCTGTCCCGTTCGAGCCGATCCAGAATCTCGCGAACCTGCACCGCGTATCGCGCACCGTTCGGCGCCAGCCGCACCCGATTGCCGATCCGCTCGAACAGCGTGACGCCCAGGAACGCCTCCAGCCGGCCGATCTGGCGACTGACGGCACCCTCGGTCCGCGCCAGCTCTTCGGCGGCTCGGGCAAAGCTGCCGTGTCGGGCCGCGGCTTCAAACGCCTGGAGCGCGGAATTGCTTGGGATCTTGCGGGACATGGACGTCTCGTTGGTCGAAGTGTGTTCGCCATCAGCTTGAGCAAATATCACTGAAGGCTGACTTTATTTCGTTTTATGGCGCGGAATCACGAGCTTAGCATTACGTTACCGCACTGAACATCACACGTTCCCAGATGGACGTGCATCCTGCCCAAAGGACAATCCCATGATCTACACCGTGGAATGCAGCTTCGCCGACCTCGACAGCGAAGCCGAATGGAACGACTTCTACAGCCTTGAAAAGCTGCCCGCGCTGATCTCGGTCACGGGGTTTCACACGTCGCAGCGGTTCAAGGCGATCACCGGCGGTTGCCCGGTTTATCTGGCGATCCACACGATCGACGGCCTCGATGTCCTGACCGGCGACGAGTATCGCCGCAAAGGCGGCGGCAATTTCGCGAAGTGGCAACGACACATCACCGACTGGCACCGGAATCTCTACAGCGATATCGGCTTCGCGCCGGCGGTAAAGGACGGTGAACATCTCGCAGTAAGCGCCGGCGGCCCTGATTCGCTGATTCAATTGGGCCTCCAACCGCTGGCCATGCAGGCCGTTGCGCTCGAGAAGTGTCCGGCACGCCGTTGGCTCGCCGTCGTGCCACGGAACAGCGCGCAGCTTGTCGAGGCGCTCCCGGAAGGCATTCACCTTTACGCGCCGATGACGGAGCAGTTGACAAGCACACGCGCCCTTTCGATTGCACAGGAGTAGACCGCGATGCCGAACGTCACTTTCTCGATCGATGCGACGCGGATGCCGGCTGATGAAAGCCTTGCCGAGCTGTCGCGCGATTGCGTCGAACTCTGCACGCAGGTGCTTGAGGCTGAACTCAAGAACGTCCATGTCATTTTCCTGGCGGTTCGGCACGGGCATGGACATCCCGTCTTCGCCGACATCCGGTATCGCGTCGGCACGCGTCGCACGCCGGAGGTCATGAACCGGTACATGGACGCGCTGGATCAGGCGATCGTTCGCCGCACCGGCCTCACCGCGCGCATTCGGTGCTTTGGTTATACCGCGTCGAGCATTCACGCTCGCAACTAGCCGATTCGGAGCAACACGATGTCCACCCTTACCTTTCCTGTTCAGCAAGTCGGGGATTTCATGATCACCGCCATCAGCGATGGATATCTCACTGCCAGTCTCGACTTCCTGTCGAATATCGCTTCGGATGACGCATCAAAAATGCAGCGTGATGCCGGACAGAAAGAGCCGACGGCCGTCCATATCAATTGCTATGTCGTACGCGGAGCGGGCCGCACCGTTCTCATCGACGGTGGGGCTGGCGGGTTCAAGCAATGGAGTGGCCAGCTCAAAACGAACCTGATACTTGCCGGCATAGAACCCGCTGCGATCGACACCATTCTGCTTACCCATGCGCATCCCGATCATGTCGGTGGGCTGGTGAATGGTGCGGGACAGGCCGCGTTTCCACATGCGGAACTGGTCGTGCATCAGCGAGAGGTCAGGTTCTGGCAGGACGACGGAAATCTCAGTCGCGCCAGTGAGCGGGCTCGCGGCAACTTTGCGAAGGCGCGTCAGGTGTTCGATGCCTATGACGACCGGCTTCGCCTGTTCGAAGACGGACACGTGCTCCCCGGCATCAGCGCGCTGCCGTTGCCGGGACACACCGATGGACACACCGGATATGTTCTCGAATCCCGCGATCAAGGCCTGCTTGTGTGGGGGGATGTGGTGCATTTCCCGCATATCCAGATTCAGCGGCCGGACGTCTCGATTGCGTTCGATCACGATGCGTCGCTGGCAGCTGCTACACGGTCACGCATTCTCGATCAGGTCAGCGCGGACGGCCTTCTGATCGCCGGCATGCATCTGGGGGAACTCGGGTTCGCACGTATCAAGCGGACGAGCGACGGGTATGGGTTGCTTTACGAGAACGAAGGCTGAAGCCACACGTGTACCGATGTGCGATGCCGCCACCTCACGCCGACGTGCTTGAGTCACTCGTTTGATCCAGGTGTCGTTTTTTGAGGGTTATACGACCTTTGCGCCATCCGCTTCGCGTTCCATACTGCACGTGGAAGAGCGAGCAGCGAAAAGCACAAACGCCATCGCGTCTTGCGCTTTCGGCCCGATCAATCACGACGTAGAAAGGAGCAGAAGATGAGGCTTAAAGACAAGTCGGCGTTAATCACCGGTGGGACCAGTGGCATCGGTCTTGCCACCGCGAAGCGGTTCATTGCGGAAGGCGCCCGCGTCGCGGTGACGGGTCGCGACGAGGCGGTGTTCGAGCGCGTGAGGGCCGAACTCGGCGAGCATGCGCTCGTTCTCAAGGGCGACGTCCGTTCGATCAACGACATGCGGGCGATTGCCGCCGAAGTCGGCGAACAGTTCGGCGGCCTGGATATCGTATTCGCGAACGCCGGCTGGGCGTTCCCGTCGGCAGTCGACGATATCGACGATGCGCTTTACGACGAGATCATGGACATCAACGTCAAAGGCGTGGTGTTCACGCTTCAAGCGGTGCTGCCGCAATTGCGAGCGGGCTCGTCCTTCATTCTCAACACCTCGTTCGTCGCGCAGACCGGCAAGCATGGCATCTCGTTGACGGCAGCCGCGAAGGCCGCCGCGCGATCGCTTGCCCGCAGTTGGTCCTACGAGTTTCTCGACCGGAAAATCCGCTTCAACGCGATCGCGCCCGGCGCGATCGACACGCCGCTGCTGACCAAGTGGGGCATGCCGGACGAATGGGTTCGCGACCGCAAGGCCGAGTTCGCCGACACCATTCCGGTGGGTCGCATGGGTACGGCCGAGGACATCGCCAACGCCGCGCTCTATCTCGCCAGCGACGAATCCGCGTACGTCGTCGGCACCGAACTGGTCGTCGACGGCGGTGCCTCGCAGCTTTGACCTGCGGCGCACGCACGGTTCCGGAGCCCGGCATGTCATCGCGGCTCATCCACCTATCCGACCTCACGTTCGCCACGCTTTGAGTCACGGCGGCTATTTCATCCGGCCCAGCCTCGTAACGCTCGCAGCAGGGCCGACCCGCAAGGAGAATTGATCTTGACCGACAGTAGCGAAAACAATGCTTCCGGACCGCCGCTCACCCAAGCCGGTCGTTCGCGCCGGGATGTGCTCAAGTTCGGCAGCATCGCGACGCTCGGCGCCGTCCTCGGTGGCGGCGCCCTGCTTGGACACGCCGCCCCTGCGCTTGCCCAGACCGGCGGCGACGGCGCACTTGCCCCGAACGACCCGCTCGATATCCTGATCGTCAATTACGACGGCGGCACGCTGCTCGACTTCGCCGGCCCCAGCGAAGTCTTCCATCGGCTACCGAATACGAACGTTCGCTACGCGAGCCTCGATGGCGGCAACGTCACGCTCGAATTCGGCGTCGTGTACGGCAAGACCGAGCGGCTGGCCGATATCGACAAGACGGACGTGCTGCTGGTCCCCGGCGGGTCCGACCTGTCGGCGCCGATGCGCCCCGCCTATCAAGCGCAGATCCGGCGCCTGGCAGAAAGTGCCCAGCATGTGACGTCCGTCTGCAACGGATCGCTCGTGCTAGCCGCAACGGGAATTCTCAACGGCAAGCGAAGCGCCTGCCATTGGGCCTTCGTCAACAAGCTGGCCGAATACGGCGCCATTCCCGTGCCCGATCGCTTCGTCGAAGACGACAACGGCCGGTTCATGAGCGGCGGCGGCGTGACGGCGGGCATCGACTTCGCCCTTCGCGTGGCGGCGAAGCTGCGCGGTCGACAGGCCGCCGAACTCACTCAGCTCGTGATCGAATATGATCCCGCGCCGCCGTTCCACTCCGGCCATCCGAGAGATGCACGGCCGGAAGTCATCGCGATGGTCGACAAGAAACTGCCCGGTGCATCCAGGGGGCTCGCACGCGTCCCGGGCGTTCGTTGAATCGCTTGCAGGCAATGTGAGCCAACCCATCGACAGACTGCGATGAACACCGCGACCGACATTGCCTGCTTCATCCTCCACTTTCGCAGTCCTTTCCATTCAAACCATGCACGAAAATCACTCGATGCAACAGACCCGTGTTTTCACCGCTGCTCTTGCAGCCTGCTTCACCTTTTTTGCGTTTGCCGCGCCCGCGACTGCCGCTGGTTCGCCACGTCCGCCCGAAGCGGCCATCAAGGCCGAGAATGCGCGCTGGGCGGATGCCTTTGCGCGAGGGGATTACGAGGCGATCGGCCGCCTCTACACCCGCGACGGCACGCTCTTGCCGCCCGGAGGCAACAAGATCACGGGACGCAACGCGATCATCGGGTACTTCACCAAGGGGTATGCCGGATCAAAGCCCGCCACCGTATCGTTCAGCAATGACGAGTTCTACGGTAACGACCGGGTCGTGACAGAGGTGTCGGATGTGGAGGTCCGCGACCACGACGGACAACTCAAATTCCGCGGCAAGCAGACGCTCGTCTTTCTGAAAGAGGACGGCGCGTGGAAGTTGCATCGCGACATGTGGAACGATGACGGCCCGCTGACGGCGGATGGCCATTGAGCGTCTGGTGAAACGCATGGCCATCTACCCAACGCGCCGCTAGTCCGCGAGAGGGACCTCGGCCAGGCAGCGCGCGGATCGGCCGGCAGACGCTGGTCGATCAGCGCGCGCCGTTCGATCGGCTCTCGCGTCGAATCGCTTGCGGCGGGTGCCCATGCAGTTTGATGAAGGCCCGCCGCATCCGTTCCGGGTCGGTGAACCCGACAGCCAGCGCGATCTGCTCGATCGGTTCGCTGCCGCCCTGCAGGCGCAGCCGCGCCGCTTCGACACGCAAGCGCTCGACCGCCTTCGCCGGTGTTTCTCCGGTTTCCCGGCGAAATGCGCGCCCGAACTGCCGCAAACTCAAACTTGCGGCCTCGGCGAGCCGCTCGACGGGCAACGCTTCCGCCAGGTGTTCCCGCGCAAAATTCAGCGCGATGCGGATGCGATCCGATTCCGGCTCCATCTGCGACATCGCCGAGAATTGGGACTGACCGCCCGGCCGACGATACGGAACCACCAAAAGCCGGGAGACAGCGCGCGCAACCTCCGCGCCCATATCTTTTTCAATCAAGCCGAGTGCCAGGTCGATTCCGGATGCGATGCCCGCCGACGTCCAGATGCGGCCCGCCTCGATATAGATACTGTCACCCTCGACCCTGGCGCGCGGGAAGCGCGACTGCAATTGGGCCGCGTATCGCCAGTGCGTCGTCACGCTCACGCCGTCCAGCAAGCCGGTTTCCGCAAGCAGAAACGCCCCCGTACACACGCTTGCCACCCGCGCAGCCCTGGCGCCCAGTTTCTTGGCGGCGGCGATGTTCTCCGGCGTCTGCATCGGATCGATGTCACCGCCCACGAAGATGACGGTGTCGAACGTGCGCCTCCCGATCGGCTTCGTGTCGACCGACAGGCCCGTATTGCCGGGAACCGGGCCGCCGGACTGCGAGATGACGTGGAGCTCATAGGGCGCGTGGCCCGCCGCCGTGGCGACCTGGTTGAAGGCCGACAGTGGCCCGCCCAGATCGAGCGCATCGTAGCCACGGCAAACGAAGAATCCGATTCGATGCATGACGAAGTCGTTAACTGGAAATCCCGAAAAGTCGCATTTTATAAGGAACCCTCAAATAGCGCCACTCAGCCTGAAATAAGGGAAATACGTCGTTTACGTCGTGATCGATTGTCCGTACGTCTAACCGCCGACATCTGCCGTGCCAGGATGGCAGCCAGCCCCACCCTACTCCGCATTCACCTTCCGCCACTGCATCGGCGACATCTCGTACCGTCCTCGAAACGCGCGACTGAACGCCGCTTCCGACGTATACCCAACCCGCCCGGCAATATCCGAAATCGGCGCGCGGCTGTACCGCAACAACTCCGCCGCCCGGTCGAGGCGCCAGGTCGTGAGGTAGCTCAGCGGCGCCTGCCCCACGACACGCTGGAACCGGTCTGCAAAAGCCGACCGCGACAGATTCGACAACTCGGCAAGATCACTCACGCTCCACGCCCGCCCGGGATCCGCATGAATGGCCGACATCGCCGGGTTGATCCGGCTGTCGATCGCGCCGGACAGCCACCCGTGCCCCGCCGAGCCCTCCGTCGCCCAGGTGCGCAGCAACTGGACGAAGATGACGTCCAGCAATCGGGAGATCATCGCGGCGGCGCCCGCGCGCGGACTCAACGCCTCGTCGAGGATGAAATGACAGCTCAGCTCCAGCCACTCGAACGGCCGTTCCCGCAACCCTTTCAGCACCAGCACCGGCGGCAGCACGGACAGCAACCGTTGCGACAGCACGCCGTCGAATCCGAAGTCGCCGCACAGCCAGGTAGTGTCGCCGCTCCCGATCGTCAGGCGCTCGCGATCGTAGTACTGTGGCGCGAGATCCGTGACGAGACGCGCGGAGCGGCCCGGCCGGTCGGAGATGACATGGCCGTGGCCATGCATCAGCATGACCAGGTCTCCCTGCGACGCGTGATAGCGCTCGTCGATCCCGTCCACTTCGATCGCCACGCTGCCGCTGCGGATGATGTGCAGACGATACTTGCCGGCAGGAAAGCGCAATCCGAAAGGCGCCGATGCCGCGCACGTGAAGACCGTGTTGCCGCGGATGCGGATCAGCTCCAGCACGTCGGAAAAGGCATCCCGCTTGAAGGCGAACGGATCTGCGTCATCGTCCAGCGCCGTCGGCGTTTGAGCAAAGAATTCCGGCTTTTTGGCCATGTCGCGTACTCGGATGGTCTTTATGATGGACACATCATTCACGCTGAACGACGCCGGTGTCAAAGACTATTCTCAAGGTGCGTGGCATTCGGCAATCGCGTAGTACCCCTTGTTTCGTTGCTGGCAAGCATGGGGCGGACGGATCCGGAAACACGAGGTCTCACGGGCGCGATGTTCGTCATCCAGCAATCACAGGAGCAGGGATATGAATCCGGAAACGCGTACCGATACGGTTGTACTGATTCACGGCCTGTGGATGACGCCGTTGTCGTGGGAACATTGGGTCACGCGCTACGAGCAGCGCGGCATGCGCGTCATCACGCCGGGATATCCGGGTGTCCAGCCGGGCACGGCCGGCGTCGAGGCGCTCCGCCGCGACCCGTCGCCGCTGGTGAATCTCGGCGTGCGCGAGATCTTCGATCACCTGGCCCGAACGATCGCCGCGCTCGACACCAAGCCGATCATCATGGGGCATTCGTTCGGCGGCGCGTTCGCCCAGCTTCTTCTCGACGCGGGCTACGGCTCGGCCGGTGTGTCGATCGACGGCGCCGCGGTGAAGGGTGTATGGGCGCTACCGTTCAGCCAGATCAAGGCGGCGTTCCCGGTCCTGCGCAATCCGGCCAACCTGCATCGTGCGGTGCCCATCACCGAGCACGAGTTTCACTATGCGTTCACGAACAACCTGAGCCTCGAGGAATCGAAGAAGGTCTATGACCGCTACGCGGTGCCCGTGTCGGGGCGGATCCTGTTTCAAGGCGCGTTCGCGAACGTCAACCCGAATGCCCCGACGCGCTACAACTTCGCGAACGACACTCGCGCACCGCTGCTCTTTATCGCCGGTGGGAACGACAACATCCTGCCGCCGGCCGTACAGCGCGAGAATTTCGAAAGGAATGCGAAGGGCTCGCGTACGATCTCGGCGTACAAGCTGTTCGACGGCCGCAGCCATTACACCTGTGGCGAGAAAGGCTGGGAGGAGGTTGCCGACTTCGCGCTCGACTGGGCGCAGGCGCCTGCGGCAGGGGATCTCGGCAAGGGTTGAGTTGCTGGTCAATGGCCCCATAAACGGCTATGGCCGTGAACCCGCCTGCTCTCCTTCAACAACTCTACCGGGCGGCCGATCCAGCCTCGCACGTCGATTCTTTTATCGCTCGTGCATGAGGCGAGTCGCGCACGATATGTGAACCCCGTGGAATCCTGAACGACGTCTTGTAGCGTCAACAGACCGTTGAACGACTTGTCGGCCTGACGCATTCTCCGGTTCGCCATTCGAGGCAGGCACCCCGTCGCGTTCCGTTTTCAATGCGCGAGCGGCACGTCGGCGGACATGGTGTTGGATTGCCCCGTCCTGGCACCCTCGGCCACGGGTGCAGGTCAGGCAATCCATCCTGGCACGCGTCACGCGCGCCGGCTTACGCGGCCTTGGCCAGCTCCGCGTCGATGGCGGCGACCAGCTTCGGGTCGTCCGCGGTCGTATCGGGCGAGAAACGCGCGACCACTTCACCCGTTCGGCTCACGAGAAACTTCTCGAAGTTCCACAGCACTTCGGGCGCCGGGTTCGGTTGAATGCCGTAGCCTTCGAGGCGCGCACGGAACGGGCCGTCGCCGGTCGCCTGCGGCTGCGCCTGGGTGAGCGAGCGATAGAGCGGATGCTTGTCGTCGCCGATCACGGAGATTTTCGAGAACAACGGAAACTTCACGCCGAAGGTGCCGGTGCAGAACGACTGGATTTCCGCATCGGTGCCCGGCTCCTGGCCCTTGAAGTTGTTGGCGGGGAACGCCAGCACTTCGAGACCTTCCGCGCGCTTGCCTTCGTAGAGCGCCTCAAGCCCTTCGTATTGCGGCGTCAGCCCGCATTTGGACGCCACGTTCACCACCAGCAGCACTTTGCCTTCGTAGGAACGCAGGGTTGTTTGCGCGCCGTCGATGGCGTTGACAGGAATATCGTAAATCGTGCCCATGTCTGCATCCTTCAATTGATCAAATCGGTTGGCGAGCCGCAGGAATCGCGGTGTATCGCGTTCATTGGAAAACTTTGGACGTCGGTCGGCAAAGGCGCGTTGTCGACGCTCGTGATCTGCGCGTGGCAGAGCCCTATCCTACTGCGATCGGTCAACTTCCTGCTTGCAGGCGCAGCCCGTGGGGGCCAACAGGCGACCTGGAAAGGCCCAGGCTTCGATACAACGACAGAATGGCTGCATAAGCATCGCCCCGTTGCCGGGGTACGCCATCAGCGGATGCGGTGCGTGGCAATATCCGAACCTTGGTCAGACTTCGGAACGCTCTACGACCACCTCGCTGATTTGAAGCACGGGCTGTATATCCGTGTAATTGGCGATGTCGGCCATGATCTCCTGCGCATGCGGGTCGCGCGCCGCCTGGAAAGCTTCGATAGAAGTGCAGACGAAGTCGCACTTGGCCACGTAGACAGGATCAGTGCCCGGGGCACCGCCTGCGATGCCCTTGTCCACCGTGTAGTACAGACATGCCGCACCGAGCCGCTGCTTCACCATTGGCATGTGCTTGTCGCGGTAGTAAGCATGATCGAATCGCGCGCCTGCGGCGTACGGGTACATGACACTGACTTTGATCATCGGGTTCTCCTGTTGCTTCATGGGAATCGAGGCGCCAACGCTCGCGAGACGACATCGAGGTCGCTGATACAGAGCGCGGCGGTTCTCGATTTTGCAAAAAACTCATCGAATTAACGATCCTATCCGATCAATGCGAGGCGAAGGCGGCAGTTGTATCGCTTTCAGATCGTCGCGGTCAGCGCTTCTTTTCTGCCGGGCGCACCAGACTCTCTCCAGTATCCGTCAACCTGGCAATGCTGTCTTTATCTAGCGCTGCGCTACTCATGGCCCACTTGCTTGAGCCACGCGTTTAATTCGCGCGTACGATCACGTGTTCGGTCGATTTCGCAAGTCAGTAGATCAAGATTACGATCTGCGCCTGCCTCGTTTATCAGATACCAGGCGGTACACTCGTTGTCGAGAAAACGGACCCATTGCCGCTGAGTCTGGACAAATTTCACCTTGAGTGCCGGATAGTCGACGTACTCGTCACGTGGGCGAGACATCGACTTCAAAACCTTTTGGTACGTGCGATTCAATTCGTCGTCTGCTTGCTGATATTCTTCTTGGCTACGCTGCAGCAAGCACTCGGGCGCCACGCTATCAGGTGTGCAATTCCGCGCTTGCGCAGCAGTGAACCACGAACATGTCAGCGCCATGGCGACGCCGAGCGCTGCGCGACGACGGCTGAACGCCGATGCGCGAGCATGCACGCTTGCTCCCATTCCTGTCTTTCCCGTTCAAATTGTGATCTGAGTCATTCTCGCATCGATCGCGGTCAACAGCGCCGACCGAAGCAGATACCGCCGACTTGCTTTCAACAAGCGCGACCAACGTTGAAAAACCGCTTGTCAACGAACGGCACGACCATGTCGGGTGACTGAAAATGGCCGATCGCAGCCACCCATCCACTGCGACAACTGGTCGGATTCGTCTTTACGAAGAGGACGATTCGACGCAATCACTTCGACGAATCAGGACCCTTATCGCGCGCAACAGATGTTGGTTTATCGTCGGAATCAGAGTTGCCGGAATCTCATGAGGTCCTGCGGTTCGGAAATCGGCCGCTCGCAGGATGTGAGCCTGTCCGCCGTTGAATTGCACGAACGCTTCGATCGTCGGGTCGTCCCGTATTGCCGCTTTCATGGCATCTTCATCGAACCAGTTTGACGAATAGAGGGTGAATGTCGGTGTATCGACTGGCGGAAGCGCCCGGAAACCTGCGTGAACGAGCCAGTCGAATTGCGCCCGGTCCATCTTGACGATACTGGACGCGCCGTAAAGACTGCTACCGTTGCGCGCGAGATGGTCGATCCACCAGTCGTTTTGCCATCGCTCGTAACCGAGCAACGCACCTTCCAGGCGCTCCATGTTCTCGCAGCCATCGCCGTGCAAGTTGATGTTCTGACGAAAAAATTCCAGAGCCGGGATGCGCCACTCCTCGCCTTTGAGCGTATACAGGATTTGCCCAATTCGACGCGCTGAACGGCCTGGTCGGGCCGGTGCATCAACGATGATTTCGTGCGAGTGCAAGACGCCTTGAGCCACATACTCGTCGAAGCGCGCCTTGAGTAGGACCGACGGCCGCCATTCGCTGTTGAATTCGATGAACCCGAATGGTTTGCGCCCTTGCACCATCAAAGCCAGCTCGTAACCTGTATGGACAAGGTATGGGATACGAACACCAATATCGACATACTTCGAGATAACGGCATCGCGCGAACCATGATCAAACTCGATCGCAAAGGCGTCGCATACGGCCGCGACCTGTGCCGGCGACAGAAGATAATAGTCATCGAGGTCCGCATCCTCGGGTGCGTCCGGGTCGACCAGCCGCCGCAGCGCATCCAGGTCGTCGGTTTCGAATCGAATCTCGAGGCACGGATACAGAAGATCCGGATCGATCGCCGACAGAATGAACGGGGTGCTCGGATAGGCCATGGCAGTTTCCGGTGCGTCAGTTTGAAGACATCGACATACGCCAGGTCACCTTCGATCGCCGATGTTTCCAAGTTGATCGCAGAAATCCACGGACATCACACGCAATCGGAGACGGCTTGGCGCAGAAACGCTGGACTAGACCACGCAGACACCATCTGGTCGTCTGACGTCAGTAGCAAACGAAAATCAGCTCCCGATCTGGCGCTGCATGAGATAGAACCTCATGTCGTCGCGCCCCTGCATTGAAACCGGTTTCGGATCGCGATTAAAGCCGAGCATCTCATAAAATGGGTATGCCGATTCCCGCGCCGTACACCAGAGCAATAATCCACGCTGTTCGCGGACATGGCGAATGGACAGATTGACCAGAAGGCGTCCGAATCCCAGACCACGCACCGATGGATGGACGGCCATGCCGCGAAGGCGCCAGGCTTCAGCGTTCAAAACACCGGATTGTCCTTCTTGACACACCGACGCCACCGCCACAATGCCGTCGTTATCACGCACGGCAAAGTGCCTTGTCGTCGGGGCGAGGTCTCCGGGTAGCGCACTCCCTTCTTCATCTCCGGCCATCAAGATTGCGGCCCTGAGGGGATAGGTTTCTTCCGCGCGAACGGCGCAGATGGTAAAGCGCACATCTTGTGAAGTCATCTAATTGTCGGCTCGCTTCATCACGCAGATAGTCTTCCGGTTCGCTTTCAGCATACCCACTCGCAAAATTATCAGTTGCCGGGCGTAACCAGTAAGGGTAATTTCCTATCCGTTATCTCTTTTTCAATCATACGCTAACTGCGATCACAGATGACGTCGAAAGTCTCGACAGATGCAGAGCTTGCCTACGACGAGATCCGATCGAGGATCTTTGACGGCCGCCTTGCGCCTGGGCAGAAAGTATCCCATCGAGGATTATCGGACGAACTCGGTTTCGGCCAAATGCCCGTGCGCAGCGCATTGCATTTGCTCGAGTCCGAAGGGCTGGTCGTGGTGATCGAAAAGAGTGGGACCTATGTCGCCTCGCCGACTACGAGCGATCTCCGCGAAATTTTTGAAATGCGGCTGGCCCTCGAGAGTACAGCGGCGTTTCTTGCAGCCAGGTCGGGCGTAACGGCAGACCTTCGCGACGCGGCAGAGAAAATGCAGGTGCTGATTGACCAGGACGTCGCGGACATCATGCTCGAGCAACGTGTCGGTTGGGTATTTCATCAAGCATTGTTTGCCGCCGCAAGAAACGTGCGAATCTCATCCGCGTATAGTCTATTGCGAGCCCAAACCTTGGCGCTAAACGAACTCCCGCGTAGCGACGCCGAAACCGTTCGGCGCGGCACGATCGAGCACCTGAAAATCTTTCACGCAATCGAAGCAAACGACGGCGAGCTTGCGCGTCAGCATATGTGGAATCACATCGTTGACGGCACGCCCGCCCGGATAAAACTACTAAAGGCGCGGCATGAACACGAAAAATAAGGGGCTTTCCCTCCCGCTGCAAATGCTTGGCGGGCTTGTCCTGGGCGTCGCTTGCGGCGTATTTGCTCCTGGCTTTGCCGGGAAGCTGGGCTTTCTCAGTGCGATGTTCGGCCACGCGATCAAGATGGTCGTCATGCCGTTGATCTTCCTGTCGGTCACGGTCGGTGTCTTTCGTGCGGGCCGACTGCGCGAACGGCTCGGAAAGGTCGCACTATCCAGCATCGTCTTCTTCGTTTTGATGACTGGCCTGGCTGCGTCGCTCGGCCTGCTGCTCAACTTCGCATTTCGGCCGGGTCTCGGTGCGAGCCTCACGCACTCCGGATCGATGCCAGCAGCACTCGCATCCAGCATCGACTGGACGAAATTTCTCGTTGATTTGATCCCCGCGAACATCGTCGCTGCGCTCGCCGCAGGGAATTCTCTCCCGGTGCTCGTTTTCGGCGTCATTTTCGGTGCGGCATTGGCGGCTGCCCCGGAGCGTGCCGAGCCTGCGATTGCCGTTTTCGAGGCGCTGCTGTCGGGACTGTTCAAGATGACCCAGTGGGTGATCGCATGGTCGCCGCTCGCGATCTTCGCCGCGATCGCGCAGCTGTTGTCAGCCAAGGGCTTTGCCGGCGTGCACTCGCTCGTCGAGCTTCTGGGCGTGGCCTATCTCGGCATGGCGATTCTGGCGGTGGTACTCACCCTCGTCATTCGCGTCGCCGGTCAGTCGCCTCTCGCCGTTCTCAGGAAAGTGAAGGAACCGCTGATCCTGGGTTTCACGACGCGTTCGTCCGAAATTACCTACCCGTTGCACCTGAAGAAGCTGGTTGAATTCGGCGTTCCCCACGGCGTGGCGTCCACGATCTTGCCGCTCGCCTATATTTTCAATCGCGACGGCGCGGTCCTCTACACGGCCCTCGCGGTCGGCTATCTGGCTGACGCCTATCATCTCGCCTGGTCCTGGCCGCTGGTGATCACGATTTTGATTTTGACGATCATCACCATCGACGGCGCAGCCAACGTGCCCTCCGGAGCAATCGTCGCCATCACCATCGTGCTGACGTCGATCGGGTTGCCGGCCGATGCGGTGCTGCTGCTGTTGGGCGTCGACGCCTTTTTCGACATGGGGAGAACTGCCCTGAACGTCTACGGGAGCACGGCGGCGGCGGCTGTCGCGGTGAGGCTTTCCGGTTCGGAGGACGGTATCGCCGCCGAAACCGTAACGCGTCAGGCAAGCGTGTGAGTGCTTCGGAAGCGACGGGCAGGGGGCGCTTCACTGTTGCGCCCGCCCATTGCAAGGCGCCGGGGCACATCTACTCGAGCATCCGGGTACGGCGACGAGAACAGGATTGGATGATCGTTCGTTTCCATTGATCTTCGGTTAGCAGAACGACGGATCTTTTGCAGGAGAAACAGTATGGTTGGTTCAGAGTCCGCAGATTATTTCATGCTGCGCCTAGGCACGCCGCATCCGACATGGGCGTTGACTGATGACAGCAACATGATTGGCATCGGCAATTGTGACGGCGTGGTGAGTGCCCTGTTCGAGCTGGATCGCAACCAGATCGCACGGATTAGAGCATTGGGCCAAGCGGTGGAGAGAATCAGGTGTATTTGCGACCGCGCGGGCCGGGAGCTGCACTTTTATCTCCACGGCAGACAGGTGTCGCCCGGCGTGTGGGCCGGAGTCGCGTCGGCCGATCCCGACTATCTGCCGACCGCCGCGATGATCTCAACATGGACAGTACCGACGAAGCCCTGCGATGCCTTCAAGTTTCCGAGCGTGAGTGCACGTGTGGTCGCATCCGTTAGCCCAGCCTAAACTGCGATCACAGATTATTGCGCAAGGTCGAGCCGGATAAGCCCCGACTTTCGGGGGCCGATCGTTTGACATGTTCGTCCGGCCGCGCGCGCACGCCGTTCAGTGCCTTTGGTTCTGGCACACTCAACCTCGGATCGCCAGGACCATTTTGCTGGCCAGTTCATCGGCCAGCACTTTTCATTCATGGGTATTCGGTCATCGAGCGACGCCCTTTCATCGCGAAGCTCAAGCACGAGACTACGCGGAAGCCCGCAAAAAACATCCCGCCAACCCTGCAGCAGAGCCTGCGCCGCACGTGACGAGACGCAACGCGTGACGTTCGCCAAGCCCCACGCCCGCCCGCTCCAAGACCGAAAACTCTGCGCTCCTCAACCGCCCTACGGCGCTCACCGCATCACCGCCCAGGCCCCCTGCTCGCCCCGAGCGCTCCCCGTTCGAACATAATCCGAAACATTCAGCGAAACCGTATCGGCCTTCGCCTTTGAGCGCGTCTTCCGCGCGACTGCCAGGATCGGCGTCAAATGCTCGTAAAAGCATTCGAGCTGTCGTGCGTCAGACGCCAGTCGCTCAAGATCGCACGCCCGCTCGAGAATCAATCGAGCAATATGAAAACGCTGAAGCCCGTGGCCGACCCGAATCTGAAACACGACGCCATCGCTGCTATGCGGCACCCCCGCCCACACAAGCGAACTGCGATCCATAAAGCCTCCGAAAAATCCCAATCGTCACACCAATATGCCAGCCATCTCCGACGTTGCATATTTGTATTTCAAAATTGTGGCGTTTCACACATTGGCATTTTCGTAAAACTCGAATATTGCGCCGCAGCAAAAGTATCCGTAGACTGGGTTTGCGCGTCCGATGTAGTTGCCCCGCAGTCGTCCCATGACGGGAGAGCACGCGATGACGACTTCTTCACCAGCACTGAACCAGGCACCCCCTGCGCTCCACGTGTTCCAGCAAGATGGCGGCTGGCACTGGGGCATCACGGTTCCTCGCTCCGCGGGATCCGGCTTCAAACTGATCGCATTCAGTACCGACATCTTTTCCACGGAAGACACCGCACAACGCGACGGTGATCGGGCGTTGGCCTCCATCGTCGCCAGGAACGTGCATTGAATCTGGCGGATCGGGCAAGTGCGCCTTCCTTGAATTTTCACAGCCAACTGCAATACTCCTATCACCCTTCGTTGCGGGACCCTTTACCGCGCGCGATGACGGACTTCGCCCCTTGTCTGACCTACCCGATCGTCGGTGACGATCCAGGCCAGCCGGTCGCTGCCTGCGGCCTCGGTTGCGGTACGTTGCAATCAAGCTCCCGGCGAACGTCATACGAGAAAAATGCGGCACAGCGGCTGCTGCAACCACGCAATGACGCACCGTGCTCGAAAGCAATCGAGAGACGATCACTGCCGCGGTCAATCGACAGACGTTGCCGAAAGGCGGCCGACAGCCCCCACCCAACCAGTCAGACTGCTCAACCGAGGCCCGCTTGCGGCCGGCATGCCGATAGCAGACAGGAGACGTTACGTGAACATCCGGATCTTGATGCCCTGCACCCTGGTTCTTGTTGCCCTCCATGCTCACGCGGCAGATATCACCGGCGCAGGCAGCACTTTCGCAGCACCGATTTATGCAAAGTGGGCCGATGCGTACAAGAAGGCGGGCGGCGGCAAGGTCAACTATCAAGGCATCGGCTCGTCGGGCGGCCTGAAGCAGATCAACGCGAAGACGGTCGACTTTGCCGGTTCGGACGCTCCGCTGAAGGATGACGAGCTCGCGAAGGCAGGCCTGTTCCAGTTCCCGACGGTGGTCGGTGGCGTGGTGCCGGTCGTCAACGTGCCGGGCGTGAAGGCCGGCGAACTGACACTGTCGGGCCCGGTGCTCGGCGACATCTACCTCGGCAAGATCAAGAAGTGGAACGACCCGGCGATCGTCGCGCTGAATCCGAAGGTCAAGCTGCCGGACACGGACATCGCCGTGGTTCGTCGTGCTGACGGCTCGGGCACGAGCTTCATCTGGACGAACTACCTGTCGAAGGTCAACGGCGAGTGGAAGTCGAAGGTCGGCGAAGGCACGGCGGTCAACTGGCCGACGGGCACGGGCGGCAAGGGCAACGACGGCGTCGCAGCGTTCGTGCAGCGCCTGCCGGGCGCAGTCGGCTACGTCGAATGGGCATACGCGAAGAAGAACAACATGGTCTACACGGCCCTGAAGAACTCGACGGGCACGGTGGTCGAGCCGAAGACGGAAACGTTCAAGGCCGCTGCTGCCGGCGCGAACTGGTCGAAGTCGTTCTACCAGATCCTGACGAACCAGCCGGGCAAGGACGCGTGGCCGGTCGTCGGCGCGACGTTCGTGCTGCTGCACGCAACGCAAGAGAAGCCGGCACAAGGTGCGGAAACGCTGAAGTTCTTCGACTGGGCATTCCACAACGGCAACCAGGCCGCCACGGAATTGGACTACATCTCGCTTCCCGAATCGGTGGTGTCCGAAATCCGCACGCAATGGAAAGCGAAAATCAAGGATGCTTCCGGTAAGCCGGTTGCAAACTGAGGATTCCGGATGAGACGCGCAATCGCCCGCATTCACCTCGCAGCGCAGGAGGACGCAACCGCCGATCGACGCACACCGCGATGGCGAGCGGGCCTGATTGAAGCATGAGACGGACGCACTGCCGATTACGTTGCAATCAGCGGACGATTTGAGCCATGCGCGAAGAAAGCGCTTCACCGAACCAACGCGCTCCTGAAAAGCTGACCCCCATGCCTTGCGAAGCCTGCACGACCATGCACGCGACTTCCGATCCTGTCGCCCATCGGGAAATGGTGGAATTGCACAAGCCAACGAAACTGCGGCCGCTAGGACGGCCCGCAATCGTCGTGCGACAGTATCGCTGCCGTCTTTGTCATACGAACTGGCTGGTGGAGTCCGATCCGTTGCAAGCCGGCGTCACTGAATGGCTCTGCCTGAACGGGTCAGCGAACATTCTCGCGCCCTCTTCCACACCGCAGCCGGATGACGTGGCAACCGGGCGCGCCGAAGAAGCCGCTATCGGGAACACGACGTTGCGGCTGAACCCGGCGCCTTGCGATGGAGGGAACGCCATTTTTTATCGCACTACGGCAGGTAAGGCGTGATGTTCGTCAACGCGCGAGAAACGTACTCCTCCTTCTCCCCCACCGGCGCCACGTAGTGCAGTGCGCTCCGTGCGGCTTCCTCGCCTTCCAGGCGCGCGATGATCCACGCGGCCAGATACTGCGAAGCAAAGCAGCCACCTGCCGTTGCGACGTTGCCTTGTGCGAAGAATGGCTGATTGAGGACTGCGACGCCCGCCTCGACGACCCAGGGTTTGGTCGTGAGGTCCGTGCACGCCGGGATGTTGTCGAGAAGGCCGAGCTTTGCCAGCACCAGCGTGCCCGAACATTGGGCGCCAATCAGTTGCCGGGTCGGATCGAGATTCAGTTGCTCCATCAGCGTCGCGTCGTTGACGACATCCCGGGTTTGAATACCGCTCCCGACGATGACGGCATCCGCCGCGCGTGCGTCCGCCAACGTCGACTGCGCCTGCACGGTCACCCCGTTCATCGATGTGACGAAATGCTCCGGGCATGACAGCGTCACCCGCCAGTCGGGCTTCTTGATTCGGTTGAGTACGCCCAGCGCGATGAGGGAATCGAGTTCGTTGAAGCCCTGAAAGGTCAGAATGGCGATGTGCATGGGGTGCCCTGGCTGAGGTCTGTCGATGCATATTGCCAGATCGGCGCGATGTACGGATTGACGTTGGCGAAAACTGACGGTTGCTGTTTCGGCCACGGGGGCCTGGTCGGAAGGTGCACGTCGCGTTCTCACATCGGCGCTGCTTTCCGGGGCGGCAGTTCATGAAGCGTAGCCTCACCGAGGAATCGCTTTCCGTTTGGCCCCGTGGGTTCGGAAAGTCAGTGGATTGGCTGTCCGACAACCCGGGCCCACATCGCCCGAACGCGTCGCGCGCGGTCTTCGAAGAGATATGACGCCGCAAGCGTCAAGACACCTGAAATGGCACCCGTCACGATGTGCTCGACGTAGGGGATGCGGTAGTGACTCGTGTGCGAGTAGGCATCGCCCACCGTGGTCAGGACGCCAACAACCAGCGCATTGCCGTATCGATTCGCGTAGAGTTTTGCCACGGGCGTGAAAGTCAGAAGGACAGCCAGGAGTCCGGTCAGCAGCCCCGTCTGAAATGCGATAGTCCAGTGGGCGAGGCTCATGATATTTCCCCAGCTCCCCGGCATGCACGTCATGCACGCACTGGTCGGCTGCCAGAAACGCTGGACAAACAGTCTGACGCGGTGATTCCACTCGGTTGACATGATGCATTCCCATCCATGCCGTCGCCGCGGCCGGAGCCGCCACACGTATCGTTGAAGCAGTTTTCGAACTTTTCGGCGAGCTCGCCGCCGTCGTCACGGATGGGTCGGCTGTGTGCCGTGGAGACTTGGCAATGCCGGACATGGGGGAATACTACTCCACGATTAGACGGCCGCTGTTTCGATCGAGACCGAAATTTCAACGCTCGAGTCTATCGGGGCGGCCCCGTCCGTGATGCCTGTCGAACGAGGTGCTTGCGCGCGAAGTCGCCGGCCGGCATCGACCCGAAGGGTCGGTCGCCTTGCCAGTAAGCGGCCGTTCGAACTATCTATACTTCCCCGACAACATGCTGCCTCCCTGAGCCAGAACGCAAAAGGACGCTCCCATGAGACTGCTAACAACTGCTGAAGCTGATGAATACCTTCAGAAGATTGGCATGCACATCGGAAGTTGGAATCAAATCGCCGACATACCGCGTGAAAGTACTGTACGCACCTACCTGCCGTACAGTGCGCCCACTAACTCGAGGGAACTGTACGTGTTTGCGCATCACGCGGCCGGCTGGTTGCCCGCAGGCAAGTGGAAAATATTCCAGATCGACAATTCGAGCGCATTCCGCGGGGACGAGCTTCGGTTCATCGATACCCTGCTCGGATCAAATACGGACCTGGACCGTGAAATCGATGTTGGGTCCCGATCTCTTTTGTTCGATGGGGCCGCAAACGCGAACCTCGATGTTTCTACTGAACTGACCATCGCAAGGCTCATCTATCTTTTCTTGCTTTTCGAACAGCATGCCTATGTGGTCTCCTCGGCGAGTTTGAATGGTCAACGGCTAGGCGTACAAGACGGCGTTATCTATTTCGAGTCCGATGTCTTCTATCGCCCTATAGCTGACCAACTGATTCGCGTGTTCGAGTCTGAGCCATTGCGGCTTCCGTCATGGATGGACCGCTTTTTAGATATCGCTTGATTGACCGCCGCTGGCCGGCCGCTGTTCAATGCGGCCGCCCAAATACGCCCCGTTGCTGCAGATCGAGCCGTTGCACCTCAAGGGCAAGTATCAGAGCACTACGGTCACGCGCTCCGAAGCGCCGAAAGCTTGCCCTCCTTTGACGGATCGGCTTCAGCAACCGAAAGCCCGGCACACCTCGCAATTGACCTGACTCCAGCCCTGCACCCATCACGACTTGCGGCCCCAATGGCAAGCAACGATCAGAGATCTCCGCGCACTTCACCGGTTCCCAGCGCGCTCCGCTGCCGGTTGACTTCCGCCCAAAGCTCATCGCTGTCGTCGTTGCGCAGCACGACCATCCAGTCCAGTTGATCGTCGGTCACGCCGAAGTATTCCAGGATTTCCCGTCGAGCCGCATCGATGAACTGCGCGTATTCCGGGGTTGCCTGGGCCCGCGCGTGCAAGGCGTCGTATTCGGCATCGTCCGCGCCGCCGCCGTGCTCGTCGATATAGCGCGAGATCCACTGGTCCCGTTCGTGGTCGTAGTCCGCCTCGGCGCGCATCGCCTGCAACGCCGTGTAGAAATCCAATTGGGCAAACGCGGCGATCGCCGCCGTTGTCGCCTCGTCGAATGGTGTCGTCATTTCATCTCTCAAGTCAGTCATCGCACATCATCGCACGGGCCGCACCCGGGCCGGCCCCTCGAATACGAACCGCGCGCACATGCCATAATTCGCCCGTTCCCGAGCTACCGGATGCATCGTGTCATACGCGAAATGATTTTGATCAGATCACTTGCCGCCTGTCTGTTGATGGCTGGATGTCTTGCTGCAGCGCACGCCGAGACGTATCCACCCGAAGTATCGAGAAGCATCGACAAGCTTCAGTCCCAATGTTCCCGCAAGTCCAACGATCCCAAGGCGCCAGCCTGCATCGAATACAAGGCCACGTTGGCCCGCACCATTCCCTCTGCCGTCCAGGCATTGATGCATCAGGAAGAAGTCGCCAATGACCAATGCCGGAACGGTCCGGCGCCGAAGTTGTTGCCTGACGGGCAATATGCGCCGGGAAGCGCGTGCGCACAACGCGAACAACTGATGAAGACCCTTCACCAGCACGGCTGGTGCTGGGGCCATACGGACATGGATAGCTACCTTCCAGGTTGGGTGATCTGTCATCCCGGTGAATGGCAGTAAGACCGCCCCCATAGCGGGACAGCATTCCGCAAGGCTGCGGCGGCGGATTGGAGGTTCCAGCCTTCGCCGGCGAAGCTCGCACCCGCTGTTGCCGCAGCAAAGAGTCGAACAGGTTTCCCGGCCATCCGTTCAGTCGCTCGATCTGCCTTTGCAGCGCTAATCCTCGCCGCCGTCCTGGCATCAGCAACGGGCGCTTGTCCCGGCGGACTTTCCTGAACCTCCCGTTTCAGCCTGAAACGGTGGCCCTGAAATTTACGTCGACGGATCGCAATGGGCTGCAGATTCAACCCGACGACGCCACGCACTCGAAGTTGCCTTCAGCCGCCAAACCGCCAGCCATATTCAATGGCTGGCGAGCCGCATCCCCACGCATCAGGACGGACGTTTCCCGCGAGCGCCAGCGGGTTTGCCAGCCGGCTTGCGCGCGCCCGCCGCCGGCTTGCCGGCAGATTTGCCACGCGGCTTCTGCACGCTGAACGGGCTGCCGATGGTGTAGGCCGGTCCGTTACCGGCCGGCTTCGCATGCGGCGCCGCAGCCTTGTGCTTGTTCTCACCACCTTGCGGACGCGACTTTTTGCCCGACACCGGCATGGCAGCCGACGCAGCGTGCGGCACTTTCGGCTTCTTGGGCTTTTTCGGTTTCTTGATGATCTCGCCGGTCGCGCTGGTTTCCGGCACGCGGTGTTCGGCCTCGAAACCCGGCTCTTCTTCGCGGCGCAGCGTTTGCTTGATCAGCGCTTCGATCGCGGCCAGTTGCGGCGCTTCATCCGCGCACACCAGGGACACCGCCACGCCACTGGCACCCGCGCGGCCGGTACGGCCGATGCGGTGCACATAGTCTTGCGCCACGATCGGCAGGTCGACGTTGATCACCAGCGGCAGGTCGTCGATATCCAGCCCGCGCGCCGCCACATCGGTGGCCACCAGCATCTGGACTTCGCCCGTCTTGAAGCGCTCCAGCGCACGCAGGCGCGCCGGTTGCGGCTTGTCGCCGTGAATGGTGTCGACGGCATAGCCCGCTTCGTCCAGCATCGCCGCCAGGTAATCCACGCCGTTGCGCGTCTTGACGAACACCAGCGCATGCGCCCACTTGTTCTCGGCCACGAGGTGCATGAAAAGATCGGGCTTGTTCCGCTTGTCCACCGTCACCACCCACTGCTTGATCTTGCTGGCCGTGGCATTGGGCGGACTGACGCTGATGTTGACCGGACTGCGCAGAATGGTCGCCGCCATCGCGCGGATATCGTCGGTAAACGTGGCCGAAAACAGCAGCGTCTGACGCTGCGCGGGCAGCGCGGCAAAGACGGCGTTGAGTTCGCGCGCAAAGCCGAGATCCAGCATGCGGTCGGCTTCGTCCAGCACCAGCGTCTGCACCTGATCGAACTGCACCGCGTTCTGGCGATTGAGGTCCAGCAAACGGCCCGGCGTGGCCACGAGCACATCCACGCCCTTGCGCAACTTCATCATCTGCGGATTGATGCTCACGCCGCCGTAAGCGGCCAGAAACCGCAAATCGAGGCCCTTGCCGTACGCGATGAAGCTTTGCAGCACCTGTTCAGCCAGTTCCCGCGTCGGCACCAGCACCAGCACACGTGCGCGGTTGCTGGACACCGCCGGGCCGTGTTGCACCAGCCGCTGCAGCAGCGGCAGCGCAAAACCCGCGGTCTTGCCCGTGCCGGTCTGGGCGCCCGCCATCACGTCCTTGCCACCGAGCACGGCAGGAATCGCCTTGGCCTGCACCGGCGTGGGGGCCTGGTAATTGAGGTCCTGCAGGTTACGCAGCAAGGGATCGATCAGGCCGAGCGAGGCAAAAGACATGGACGTATTCCGGACTAAAACCGCAATTCTAGCGGTTGCCGGGCGAATCAAGGCCCACTGCACCCGGCTGGACGGCGCCGACGGCGAGCGACGCCACGGCCAACCGACAGCCGCCGCTGGCGCGAAGCAAGCAAATCGCCTCCCTCTTCCCGCATCAAATCGCCTCTCGCAGTCACGCAATCCCTTTGCCCGTCCATCACTGTTGGGGCCACAAGATGAGGGGAACGCACCTGTCTCGCGTCGCCCGATTGGCGCCGAAGGCAGGCTTGCGCCGCTCGATGACGCTCGATGACGAAAGCCAGGTGATAAGCTCGATGCCGACGCGCGGTCGCGCATCGCCGCGCGCCACACCCCGCCCCTACGACCGTCACGAGCCTGCCATGCCCCTCGCCCCTTCCGTCCTCTCCGCGTTCACGCCGACCGGCAAGCTGCGCGCGTCGATCAACCTCGGCAACCCGATCCTCGCGAACCGCGACCCGGCGACGGGCGAACCGTTCGGCGTGTCGATCGACCTTGCGCGCGCGTTCGCCGAGCGTCTGTCGGCCGAGCTGGAACTGGTCGTGTTCGACACTGCCGGCAAATCGGTGCAGGCGCTGACCGACGAGCGCGCCGACTTCGGCTTCTTCGCGGTCGATCCGCTGCGCGGCGAAACGGTCGCGTTCACGGCGCCGTACGTGCTGATCGAGGGGTTCTATCTGGTGCGTGACGCGTCACCGATCCGCGCGAACGCGGACGTCGACCAGCCGGACCACCGCGTGACCGTCGGCAAGGGCAGCGCCTACGACCTGTTCCTCACGCGCGAACTGAAGGCCGCGCAGATCGTGCGTGCGCCGACGTCGCAAGCCGTCGTGCAGACCTTCGTCGAACAGCAACTGGAAGTGGCCGCAGGCGTGAAGCAGCAGCTCGAGGCCGACGCCGCTAAAACACCCGGCCTGCGCCTGCTCGACGAGCGGTTCATGGTGATCCGGCAGGCCATGGGCGTGCCGAAGAGCCGCGGCGAAGCGGCCGCGGCGGCATTGAATGCGTTCGTCGAGGAAATGAAGGCGTCAGGCTTCGTCGCGGATTCGCTGCGGCGGCATGGCATCTCTGGGGCATCCGTCGCGCCGCAAGCGTGATTGCATCGGGCGTGACGCAGCGATCTACAGCTGCGATCCCCCCGCTTTGCGGCCGCCCGACTTCGCGCGGCCGCGTCGGGTGCAGGAAGCGGTGATCGAGATGAAGTCGTCGGGCATGGGCGGAACCGATCTTCGCGACCTTCGATACAGATCGGACCGCAGATCAGCGCTTTCGATTGTCCAACTCGGCAGGGTGGATACGACCGGCCGGAACAAGGCCCCTTCGCTCAGTACGACTTGACCGCCACCGTGGCCGGAGACTCGCTCAACGGGACGAATCGGCGCGTGGTGCCGTCGAGTGCGTCGATGCGCCCCATCTCGATGTCGTAGACCCAACCGTGCAGATTCATGCGTCCTTGCTCGAGCGCGAGCGCAACCGACGGATGCGTGCGCAGATTGGCGAGCTGTGCGATCACGTTCTCTCGCACCAGACCGTCGAGCTTGTCCCGAGGGGAGTCGAACTGATGCGCGGCATTGATGGCTTTCGCGGCATCGGAATGGCGCAACCAGTTCGCAACAGCCGGCATATGGTCGAGACACGTACACCGTGAGATCGCGCCCATCGCGCCGCAATCCGAGTGCCCGCAAATGACGATATCCCGCACGCCGAGCACGGCGACCGCATACTCGACCGTGGCCGACACGCCGCCCGGTTCCGGTCCGTACGACGGGACGATGTTGCCCGCGTTGCGAATCACGAACAGTTCGCCGGGCTCGCGCTGCGTCAGCAGCTCGGGCACCACGCGGCTGTCCGAGCACGTCACGAACAGCGCCTTGGGATTTTGGGCGGTTGCGAGCTGCTTGAACAGCTCGACACGTTGCGGATAGACCTCGCGCTGAAAGCGCAGGAAGCCGTCGATGATGTCGCGCACGGGACTCTCCTGATACGAATTCACGGCGGGCGGGCAACGAGATCGTACGCTGCCGTCCGCCAAGGCGGCCGACATTATCGCAGATCGGCGACGTCGTGATGAGGCTGGCGCGGACGTCGGCCAGCCGGACTTACCTCGACGCGCCCCCATGCGCGCACGGCACCTCCAATCCGGTCCGCCCGGGACCGAAAACCGGCACGATCCGGGGACGTCCGTCGCACCGACGCACCACCCTAAGTCGGCAGCGGCGCCCTTGATTCGATCCCGGGTTTCGGTATATTTGCGGGACACACGAGGGGATGGCGCACTCGCAAAAACAGGGCGCCCTCAAACGACCAAAAAGCCTATAACCGAGAATAACGATCATGTCCGGCACCTACGACCTTACGCTCGTCGTACTTTCCTGCCTGCTTTCGATCCTCGCATCGTTCACGGCACTCAATATCTCCGATCGCCTGAATCTCATCGGGAATCGTTCGATCTGGCCCTGGATCGCGTTCGGCGGGTGCATCATGGGGCTCGGCATCTGGTCGATGCATTTCGTCGCCATGCTGGCATTTCATCTGCCGGTGGCTGTCGGATACGATATTCCCACCACCGTCGCTTCCTTGCTGATTGCGATTGCAGCTTCGGCCGTCGGCTTCGTCCCGCTCGCCCGCTTCGCCCTGCACTGGCCGCAACTCATCGTCAGCGCAATCGTCATGGGACTGGGCGTCGCCGGCATGCACTATCTCGGCATGCAGGCAATGAGCATCTGCTCCGGTATTCGATACCAGCCCTGGTTGGTCGTGCTGTCCGTCATCATCGCGATCCTGGCAAGCGGCGCCGCCTTGTTGCTCGCCTTCGACCTGCGCCGGCCGAGCACATTCGGCAGAACACGCCAGATCGGCTCGGCCATCGTCATGGGCGTGGCCGTGTGCGGGATGCACTATTGCGGCATGGCAGCGGCCAGTTTCGAACGAGGCAGCGACGCGACGGCAACCCTCTCCAACCTACCCGCACCGTGGCTGGCCGGTATCGTCGTGACGGTCAGCCTGGTGATTTTCCTGGTCGCCGCCGCGATCATGCTGCTGGATGCCAGGATCAACACCCAGGCGCGAGAACGCGTTCAGGCGACATTGAGCACCCATCTCGATCGACGGAATCCGACTCGCTGACAGCGCACGCTCGGCTTCATCCGGCACGTCAAACGGGCGTTTCCCCGCTCTCCCGGCCCGGCACACCAGGTGCACGGGTGGACGGCCGCTTCGGCGCGCCGGCCTGTCCCGCCGGGGTAAGACCGCACGTGAGGCGGCTCACCCCGACAACACGCTCGCCCTAGCCCAGCCAGCGCGCATCCGGCCAGTCGCCCTGGTCGAACGTCGCCTTCACGCAATCGAGCAGCACCCCGACCACGCAGCGCACCGGCGCCGTGGCCTGCCGGCTGCTGGGCGCCGCGAGCACAATCGTGCGCCGGACGCCCGGCGACGCGAGCGGTGCCGCGCTCAGGATGCCGCGCTCGACCTCCTGCGTCACGCCGACGGCCGGCAAGATCGTCCAGCCGTGGCCTTGCGCGACCAGTTCCTTCTGTACGCTCAGCGCATTGGTTTCGGCGAAGACCTGCAACGTCACGCCCGCCTCGGCCGCCGCGTGCTCGATCGCCGCGCGCAGGCCCTGCGGCGCGGAAGGCAGGATGAACGGCTCGCGCGCGACCCGATCCAGCGACACCGGCCGCTTGCGCGACAGCGTGGCCGACGGCGCCGCGACGGCCCACAGACTCTCGTCGATCAACGCCTTGACGTGCAGCGCGGGCGTCTCCTTCTGCCCGTACAGCAGCGCCGCATCGACATCCCCCGCTTCGAGCCAGTCCTGCAGGTGGCCCGCGTAGCCGATCGTGAGCCGTAGCCGGATGTGCGGGTAGCGCCGCGCCACCTCGCTCGCCAGCCGTGTGGCCAGCAGATCCGACGTGCTGGCCAGCAGCCCGATGCTCACGATGCCCGCCACCGGCCCCTCGGTCGGCTGGATCTCGGCCTTGGCGCGCGCCACCTCGTTGAGGATGCGGCGCGCGTATTCGAGCATCGTCTTGCCCGACGACGTGAGCTGCATGCCGTGGCGGCTGCGGTCGAACAATTCCGTCCCCATGTCCTCCTCGAGCAGGCGCAGCTGGCGTGACACGGCCGGCTGCACGAGATTCAACAGGCTCGACGCCCGGGTGACGTTGCCCGTTTCGGCCACGGTGACGAACGCACGCAATTGCTTGAGATCCATCGCGGGATACCTCGATACCAAAAACTGATTCGACGATCAGTAAATTCTATTGTTTAAGAAATCCATCAAAACTTATTATGGACTCGACCCATGCCAATGACGAGACACGATTCATGAGCGCCTCCGTTTTCTCCGCCCCCGATCAGTACCAGGCAATCCGCGACGCGGTACGCAGCCTGTGCAATCAGTTTCCGGCCGACTACCACCGCAAGATCGACGAGGCGCGCGGCTATCCCGAAGCGTTCGTCACGGCCCTCACGCAGGCCGGCTGGCTGGCCGCGCTGATTCCGCAGGAATACGGCGGCCCGGGGCTGTCGATGGCCGAGGCGTCGGTCATCATGGAAGAGATCAACCGCTCCGGCGGCAATTCGGGCGCGTGCCACGGCCAGATGTACGTGATGAACACCATCGTGTTCAGCGGCACCGAAGCACAGAAGCAGCGCTATCTGCCGCGCATCGCGGCAGGCGAGCTGCGCGTGCAGTCGATGGGCGTGACCGAGCCCACCACCGGCAGCGACACCACCAAGCTGAAGACCACGGCGGTGAAAAAGGACGGCCGCTGGGTCATCAACGGCCAGAAGGTGTGGATCTCGCGGATCCAGCACAGCGACCTGCTGATCCTGCTCGCGCGCACGACGCCGCTCGACCAGGTGCAGAAGAAGAGCGACGGGCTGTCGTGCTTCATCGTCGAGCTGGACAAGGCGATCGGCAACGGCCTCACGGTGCGCCCCATCCTCAACATGGTCAATCACGAGACCAACGAGCTGTTCTTCGACAACCTGGAGCTGCCGGAAGACGCGCTGCTCGGCACTGAAGGCAAGGGGTTGAAGGTGATCTTCGACGGCCTGAACGCCGAGCGCACGCTGATCGCGGCCGAGTGCATCGGCGACGGCTACTGGTTCCTCGAGAAGGCGCGCGACTACGCGAGCGAGCGCAAGGTGTTCGGCCGCCCGATCGGGCAGAACCAGGGCATCCAGTTTCCGCTCGCCGAATCGTTCATCGAGCTGGAGGCCGCGAACCTGATGCGCTGGCGCGCTTGCGAGAAGATCGACGCGCGCCAGAACGCCGGCGTCGAGGCCAACATGGCCAAGTACCTGGCGGCCAAGGCCAGCTGGGAAGCGGCCAATGCATGCCTGCAGACGCACGGTGGCTTCGGCTTCGCGTGCGAATACGACGTGGAGCGCAAGTTCCGCGAAACGCGCCTGTATCAGGTCGCGCCGATTTCCACCAACATGATCCTGGGGCATGTGGCCGAGCACGTGCTGCAGCTCCCGCGCTCCTACTGATTCCGGAAGGATTCCTCTCCATGAAGATGCTCGTACCCGATCGGCCGGACCGGCAAGATCGTCGCGCCGCAGCTGTACATCGCGGTCGGTATCTCGGGGGCGATCCAGTATTTGGCCGGCATGATGGATTCGACGGTAAGCGTCGCGATCAACAAGGATCCCGAAGCACCGATCTTCATCGTGGCGGACTACAGCCTCGAAGCCGACCTGTTCGCGGCCATGCCCGAACGGGTCAACGCACGCTGACGGCAATGGCGACCGGCACCCGACCTGCTGGCGCCGGCTGCCTGCCTGACGCTTCAATCATCGAGTACCCAACACCATGAGTGTCGAGCCTTCCGAATCCTTCGACGCGTGGGTCGGCCGGAGCGTTGACAGCGCGGACCGGATTACCCCGGCCCCCGTCCGTCTGCTGCAGGCGGCACTGGACTACGCGAACCCATCCGAACTCCCCGCGACGCTGCCGCCGCTGTGGCACTGGCTGTACTTCCTGCCGGGCGAGCGGCAGTCGAACATCGGCGTCGACGGTCACCCGCGGCGCGGCGGCTTCCTGCCGCCCGTCACGCTGCCGCGCCGCATGTGGGCCGGCGGACGGTTGCAGTTCCTGCGCCCGCTGGCCGTCGATGCGCCCGTGCAGCGCCGGTCGACGATCCTGAGCGTGCAGAGCAAGTCCGGCCGCAGCGGCCAGCTGGTGTTCGTCACCGTACTGCACGAAACGAGCGATGCCGAGGGCGTGGCCATCCGCGAGGAACAGGACATCGTGTACCGCGACGCGCCGCCTCCTGCCACTGCCGGCATACCGGCACCCCAGCCGGCCCCGGCGCCGACGGACGAACAGTATTCGCGCATCGTCACGCCCGATCCGGTGCTGCTGATGCGCTTCTCCGCGCTCACCTTCAACGGCCACCGGATTCACTACGACCGGCCCTACGCGATGCAGGAAGAAGGCTATCCGGGCCTCGTGGTGCACGGCCCGCTGATCGCGATGCTGCTGCTGGAGGAACTGCGCCGCACGCACCCCGGCAAGACGATTCGCCGCTTCGAGTTCAAGGCCGTCAGCCCGCTGTTCGACACCGCGCCGTTCACGGTGAACGGCAAGCTCGAAGGACATGCCGCCCGCCTGTGGGCGCGCGGCCCGCAAGGGCAGCTGGCCATGCAGGCCAGCGCCGAACTGGAATAACGATCCGACCATGCAAACTCGCAAAGCTCAACCCGGCCCGCTCAGCGGGATGACCGTCGTCACGCTCGAACACGCGATTGCCGCGCCGTTCTGCACGCGCCAGCTCGCCGACCTCGGCGCCCGCGTCATCAAGGTGGAGCGCCCCGGGGTGGGCGATTTCGCACGGGCGTACGATCACCGCACCCGCGGTCTCGCGTCGCATTTCGTGTGGACCAACCGGTCGAAGGAAAGCCTCACGCTGGACCTGAAGCAACCGGCCGCGCAGGAGGTGCTGGGCGAACTCGTCGCCCAGGCCGACGTGCTGGTGCAGAACCTCGCGCCCGGCGCGGCCGCGCGCATGGGCCTGTCGTTCGATGCGCTGCACGCGAAGCACCCGCGGCTGATCGTCTGCGACATCTCGGGCTATGGCGCCGATGGCCCTTACCGCGACAAGAAAGCCTACGACCTGCTGATCCAGAGCGAGGCGGCGTTCCTGTCGATCACGGGCACGGCCGACGAGCCCTGCAAGGCCGGCATTTCAATCGCCGACATCGCGGCGGGCATGTATGCGTACACGGGCATCCTCAGCGCGCTCCTGCAGCGCGGCGTCACGGGCATCGGCTCGCACGTGGAAATTTCGATGCTCGAGGCGCTGGCCGAGTGGATGGGCTTCCCGATGTACTACGCATACGACGGCCAGCAGCAGCCGGGCCGCAACGGCGCCGCGCACGCGACCATCTATCCGTACGGCCCGTTCAAGGCCGGCGACGGCCGCGTCGTGATGCTCGGCCTGCAGAACGAGAGCGAATGGAAGGCGTTCTGCGACGTCGTGCTGCGCGACCCGGCGCTCGCGACCGATCCGCGCTTCGACGCCAACGTGCACCGCTCGGAACGCCATGCGGAACTGAAGGCCGTGATCGAACAGGCGTTTTCCTCCCTCACCGCGCAGGACGTGATCGCGCGCCTCGACGAAGCGCAGATCGCGAACGCCGCCGTGAACCAGATCGGCGATCTCTGGACGCATCCGCAACTGCACGCGCGCCAGCGCTTTCGCACGATCGACTCGCCGGCCGGCGAACTGCAGGCGCTGCTGCCGCCCGCCACGATCGACAGCTTCGACGTGCGCATGGATGCGGTGCCCGCGCTGGGCGAGCACAGCGCGGCCATCCTGCACAAACTCGGGCGCACCGACGCCGATATCGAGCAATTGCGCGCCGCCGGCGTGATCTGAGCCATGTCCAAACCCCTCTCCCCCGTCCATCACGCGCGCAGCCTGCTGTTCGTGCCGGCCACCCGCCCCGAGCGCTTCGCGAAGGCGCTCGATTCGGGCGCCGACTGCATCATCGTCGACCTCGAGGATGCCGTCAGCGCCGACAGCAAGGACGACGCACGCGCGCAACTCGCGCAGCACCTGCCGCGGCTGACGGCCGAGCAGCGTGCGCGCACCGTCGTGCGCGTGAACGCGGTCGGTACGCCTTGGCACGACGCGGACATCGCGCTGCTGCGCGACTGGGCCGCGCAACGCGTGGCCGTGATGCTGCCGAAGTCCGAAGATGCGGGCGCGCTGCGCAAGGTTGCGGAGCGGCTCGGCGAGCACGCGCAACTCGTCGCGCTGATCGAATCGCTGGCCGGGCTCGATGCGGCCGACGCGCTGGCGCGCGACCCACAGGTCGTGCGTGTCGCGTTCGGACATCTGGATTTCCAGCTCGACCTAGGCATGCGCGCGACGCCCGACGAGCCGGAGCTGGCCTTTGCGCGCAATGCGATCGTGGCTGCGTCGCGCCGCGCGCAGTTGCCGGCGCCGATCGACGGCGTGACCACGCGCACCGACGATGCCGAGCGTCTGACGGCCGATGCGCGGCGTGCGCGCGCGTTCGGGTTCGGCGGCAAGCTGTGCATCCACCCGGCGCAGGTCGCCGGCGTGAACGATGCGATGGGCTATTCGGAAGACGAGCAGGCATGGGCGCGCCGCGTGATCGACGCAGCCGCGAAACACGGCGGCGCCGCGTTCAGCCTGGACGGCCGGATGGTCGATCTTCCGGTGATTCGGGCGGCCGAGGCGATCATCGCCGGTTCGCGGAAATAATCGATCGCTACTGCGCGGCGCGCCCCACCGGTGCGCACCCGCGCCGCCGCTCAGGCCGCCGCTTGTTCGCGCCGATCGGCGGGACGCCAGCCGAGTGCCGGTGCAATACGCGTGATGACGTCGTCGAGGATCTGCAGATAGTTCTCGAACGGCAGGTTGTAGGGCAGTTCGACACGCAGTTCCCGCACCTGTCCGACCACCGGATCGGCCAGCAGCCGCTCCAGGATTTCGTCCGAGGGGCCGACCAGATCCGGCGCGTACAGCGTGCGTCGCTCGCCCTGCGGCGCCAGCGTGCGGGCATGACGCCCGTCTGCAAACGCGCGATAGCGTTCGCGCTCTTTTGCGCTCGCGCTGTCGGTCGGGACGATCACACGGCCCAGCGAGATACGCGGTGCGTGGGCTTCATGCCAATGGTCGCGATACAGCGCCAGTTGCCGCAACTGGGCGTCGAGATAATTGTCGGTGCCCTCGCCCGTGGTCACGTTGGCGATCAGCAAGTTGAAGCCGTTACGGGCCGCCCATTCGGCCGAGCGCGCGGATCCCGCGCCGTACCAGAGCCGCCCCGTCAAGCCCGGTGCGAAGGGGCTCACGCGCGGCCGGACCTTGCCCGCAGCCGATTCCACGAACGTGTCTTCGTCACCGAGCCAGTCGCCGGCCAGATTGCGGCGCAGCCGGGCCACGCGGGCATGCGAGAAGTCGACCCGTTCCGGATCGGTGTCGAACAGCCGTTCGCCCAGCAGCGCCCCGTGAATCGGCGCGCCCGCGCTGAGCCCGACGTTGAGCCGCCCGCGCGACAGCACGTCGACGGTGGCGAGGTCCTCGGCCAGCCGGAACGGATTCTCGTATCCCATCTGGATGACCGCCGCGCCCAACCCGATCCGCGTCGTGCGCTGGCTCGCCGCCGCGAGAAACGTCGCGGCCGACGAGACGGCGCGCTCGAGATGGCGTTGCCGTATCCAGGCGCCGTCGTAGCCGAGCGCCTCGCCCGCGTGGAACAGGTCGAGCGCTCGCTCGAATCCCTCCGCTGCGTCTTCGCCGGGGTAGTTTCCCGCTGTCAGGAAGGCAATATGATCAATGCGTACGTTGCTCACTTTCGTGTCCTTCGCAATCAGTCGAAAATCGAAAGGAAATGAGACATCGCGCTCGACCTCGAAAAGGTCGAGCCCATCGGATTCAAGCGGTCACGAGAAAGCGTGGAAGGGACTGACGACTTCACATGCGTCGTCGATTATGGAGAACGTGCGACTGACCCGTTGCGGTCATTTCTTCTATGGATATGACGCGCGCATCCATAATGGAATGCGCGATCGAGGCTGGGCGGTTCGACGCCCGTTGGCGGTCGTCGAGCGGTTGCGCGCACGCGGCCTCGGCCTGCGTGCACCGCGTCGGGATCGACCGGCGAAATCGGGGCGCCCGGGCGATACGGCGCCGACGGCTCGCGCTTCAACACCTTGCGTGACAGTGCGGCCGGGAAACCCAGCTAGGCCTTGAACAGCGACACGACCGTCACGCCGGAGGCAGACTCGCCGCGACGGTCGACAAGAGACTCACGCCCCGTCAAACGCCTTCGACCAGCACGGCCCGAAAGCGTGCGCCCTTGAAGCGGTGCGGAACGATGGCCTGGTATGCCGGGCTGCCATACCATGCGTGCGCGGCGTCCCTGGACGGAAACTCGACGATCACCACCCCTTCCGGGCCGTCGCCCTCGAGCGTTTCCTGCGGGCCATACGCGGCCAGCACCTTCAACGGGTGGCCGGCGGTCGTCGCGCCGACCTTGTCCTGGTAGAGATCGAGTTCCTGCTGATCCTGCGTGCTTTCATGCGTGAAGACGATATAGGTCGCCAAGATTGCACTCCTGATGCGTTCGAGAATGATGGGACGATCGGGAGATCGTCCGCCGGACAACGGCACTCATCCTAACCATCGGGCGCGCTTTCTCTTATCCCCCTGCTTCCAACTCTCTATTCGAGCCGGATTAACAATGGACGCAACCGGTCGGCCGGGCGCATGTCGCGGCACCAAAAGAAAACACCCCTCGACGAGGGGTGCATGAGCCGGATCGCGGTGCCCCCCAGCCGCTGGCAAGTCAGCTGGGGGAACTCACCGCCCGGCACCGGAGCCGTCGAGACGCAGCGTCGCGCTCACCCTACTCGCGCTTCGCCCTCGCGCTCGGCTTCGCCTTCGTCCGACCCCGTTCGCGCCAGCACCGGCTTGAGCGCCTGCCCGGTGTGGCTTGCGCTCACCTGCGCGAGCGCTTCCGGCGGCGCCGCCGCGACGATCGTGCCGCCGCCCACGCCGCCTTCCGGCCCGAGATCGATGATCCAGTCGGCTTCCGCGATCACGTCGAGGTCATGCTCGATCACGACGACGCTGTGCCCCGCATCGACGAGCCGGTGCAGCACGCGAATCAGCTTCGCGACGTCGGCCATGTGCAGGCCGACCGTCGGTTCGTCGAGCACGTACAGCGTGTGCGGCGCCTTCTGGCCGCGCCGCGTGATGTCGTCGCGCACCTTCGTCAGCTCGGTGACGAGCTTGATGCGCTGCGCCTCGCCGCCCGACAGCGTCGGCGACGGCTGGCCGAGCGTCAGGTACCCGAGCCCGACATCCTTCATCAGCTGCAGCGGATGCGCGATGTTCGAGATCGGCGCGAAGAATTCCACCGCCTCGTCGATCTCCATCGTCAGCACGTCGCCGATGTTCCGGCCGCGCCACGTGACGGCAAGCGTCTCCGGGTTGAAGCGCTGCCCGTGGCACACGTCGCACGGCACCTTCACGTCGGGCAGGAAGCTCATCCCGATCGTGCGCACGCCTTGCCCTTCACATGCGGGGCAGCGCCCGTCGCCGGTATTGAACGAGAAGCGCGACGCCGTGTAGCCGCGCGCCCGCGCTTCGAGCGTATCGGCGAACAGCTTGCGGATCGTGTCCCACACGCCGATATAGGTGGCCGGGCACGAGCGCGGCGTCTTGCCGATCGGCGTCTGGTCGACTTCCAGCACGCGGTCGATCTGCTCCCAGCCGCTCAGCGATTCGCAGCCCTGCCACGCATGCGTGACGTTCAGCGACGGCCTCGGCGCGCTGCGCGCGAGCACGCTCGAACGGCGGTTGGTGGCCGGCGCGTCCTGCTGCGCGGCCTTGCGTGCGCGGCGCGTGGCCGGCGACGACAGTACCGAGCGGCCGACCGCGTCGAGCAGGTTCGTCATCAGCACGTCGCGCGCGAGCGTCGACTTGCCCGAGCCGCTCACGCCCGTCACCGCGACGAGCCGCGCGAGCGGAATGCCGACCGTGACGTCACGCAGGTTGTGCAGCCGCGCGCCATGCACGGTCAGCCAGGCCTCCGGCACCGCGGCGCCGCCCTGCTTGCCCGGCAGGCTCACGCTGCGGCGCGGCTGCAGCGGGTGCGTCATCGGCTGCGCGAGCAGGCGCCCCGTGACCGAATCGGACTGCGCGGCCAGATCCGCGACCGCGCCCTGCGCGACCAGCGTGCCGCCGCGCTTGCCGGCGCCCGGGCCGACATCGATGATGTGATCGGCGCGGCGGATCGTGTCCTCGTCATGCTCGACGACGACGAGCGTATTGCCCTTGTCGCCGAGCTTGCGCAGCGCGTCCAGCAGGATCTGGTTGTCGCGCGGATGCAGGCCGATCGTCGGTTCGTCGAGCACGTAGCAGACGCCCTGCAGGTTGCTGCCGAGCTGCGCGGCGAGCCGGATGCGCTGCGCTTCGCCGCCCGACAGGCTCGGCGCCGCGCGATCGAGGCTCAGGTAACCAAGCCCGACTTCCTCGAGAAACGCGAGGCGGCTGCCGATCTCGCTGACGATGTCGCGTGCGATCTGCGCGTCGCGCCCCGTCAGTTCCAGCCCGTCGATCCAGCGGCGCGTGTCGGACACCGTCCATTGCGCGACCTCGACGATCGGATGCGCGTCGAAGGTGACCGCGCGCGCGGACGGGTTCAGCCGCGTGCCGTGGCAATCCGGGCACGGCTCGTTGCCCACGCCTTCCGGCTCCTGCTCGTCCGACGGCAGCGTCTGCTCGCGGCCGCGATCATCGCCGGCGAGCACCGTGTCGTCATACGCGGCGCGCTGTTCGCGCGTGAGCGTGACGCCGGTGCCGACGCAAGTCGTGCACCAGCCATGCTTGCTGTTGTACGAGAACATCCGCGGGTCCAGCTCCGGGTAGCTCGTGCCGCACACCGGGCACGCGCGCTTGACCGACAGCACCTTGACCGTGCCGACCCGCGCGGTCGAATGATCGTTCTGCATCGCGTGGTGCAGCCCATCGAGCGGCGCGAGCAGATGCATCACGCCCTTGCCAAGCTCGAGCGTCTCGTCGAGCACGCGCCGCAATTCGGCCTCGTGGTCCGGCGACACGACGATATCGGCCACCGGCAGCTCGATCGTATGCTCGCGGAAGCGGTCGAGCTTCGGCCACGGATCGACCGGCACGAACTCGCCATCGACGCGCAGATGCGTGCTGCCGCGCGCCTTCGCCCACTTCGCGAGATCCGTATACACGCCCTTGCGGTTGACGACGAGCGGCGCGAGCAGCCCGACGTGCTCGCCGCGATGATCGCGCAGCAACTGCGCGGCGATCGATTCGACGGATTGCGACGTGACGGGCGTGCCGTCGTGGATGCAATGCTGCAGGCCGAGCTTCACGTACAGCAGCCGCAGGAAGTGCCAGACTTCGGACGTGGTCGCGACCGTGCTCTTGCGCCCGCCGCGCGACAGCCGCTGCTCGATCGCGACGGTCGGCGGAATGCCGTACACCGCATCGACTTCAGGGCGGCCGGCCGGCTGCACGATCGAGCGTGCATACGCGTTCAGCGATTCGAGGTAACGGCGCTGGCCTTCGTGGAACAGGATGTCGAACGCGAGCGTCGACTTGCCGGAACCCGACACCCCGGTGATCACGTTGAACTTGCCGTGCGGGATGTCGACGTCGAGCGCCTTCAGGTTGTGTTCGCGCGCATTGACGATCCGCACGACGTCTTCGCCTTCGATCGCACGCCGCTCGCGCGCCGCGTTCAGCACGGCCTGCAGCGGCTTGCCTTCGTCGGCGAGCGCCAGCTCGGCATCCATTGCGCGGTCGTACTGCAGCAGCGCCACGCCGGTATGCGATTCGGCGCAGGCCTTCACGTCGTCGGGCGTACCCGCGCACAGCACGAGGCCGCCGCCGTCGCCGCCTTCCGGGCCGAGATCGATCAGCCAGTCGGCCGCACGGATCACGTCGAGGTTGTGCTCGATCACGATCAGCGAATGGCCGGCCGCGAGCAGCTTGCCGAACGCCTGCATCAGCTTCGCGATGTCGTCGAAGTGCAGCCCGGTGGTCGGCTCGTCGAACATGAACAGCTTCGCCCGCGCGATGCGCGCTTCTTCCGTGACGACCCGGCGCCCATTGACGGCCGCCGCCGATTCGGCGAGGAAGCCGGCCAGCTTCAGCCGCTGCGCTTCGCCGCCCGACAGCGTCGGCACCGGCTGGCCGAGCTTCACGTATTCGAGGCCGACGTCGACGATCGGCTGCAGCACGCGCAGCACCTCGGCGTCGGTCGCGAAGAACGCGGCCGCTTCGCTGACGGTGAGATCGAGCACGTCGGCGATGCTCAGCGCACGGCCGTTGCGCTCGATGCGCACTTCGAGAATCTCGGCGCGGTAGCGGCTGCCGTCGCAATCCGGGCAACGCAGGTAGACGTCGCTCAGGAACTGCATCTCGATGTGCTCGAAGCCCGAGCCGCCGCAGGTCGGGCACCGGCCGTCGCCCGAGTTGAAGCTGAACGTGCCGGCGCCATAGCCGCGTTGCAGCGCGAGCGGCGCCTTCGCGAACAGCTTGCGGATCTCGTCGAACGCGCCGACGTAGCTCGCCGGGTTCGACCGCGTGGTCTTGCCGATCGGCGACTGGTCGACGAACACGACGTCGCCGACCTGGTCGGCGCCCGTGAGGCTGCGATACGCGCCCGGCGACTCGGTCGCCTTGCCGTGGTGCCGCGCCATCGCCGGATAGAGCACGTCCTGCAGCAGCGTGGATTTGCCGGACCCCGACACGCCCGTCACGCAGACGAGCCGCTGCAGCGGGATCTCGACGGTCACGTCGCGCAGGTTGTGTTCGCTCGCACCTTCGAGCACGATGCGCGGCGTGTTCGCGTCGACCACCCGGCGCGCCCAGTTCGACGCATGCGCGACATGCTTGCGGCCGCCGAGATACTCGCCCGTCAGCGTATGCGCGGAGCGGATGTCGCCCGGCGTGCCGTCGTAGACGATCGTGCCGCCGCGCTCGCCCGGGCCGGGCCCCATGTCGATCAGCCGGTCGGCCGCGAGCATCACCGACGGATCGTGTTCGACCACGACCAGCGTATTGCCCGCGTCGCGCAGCCGCTGCATCGCCTCGACGATCCGCGTGAGGTCGCGCGGATGCAGGCCGATGCTCGGTTCGTCGAGCACGAACAGGGTTTTCGTGAGCGACGTGCCGAGCGCCGTCGTCAGGTTGATCCGCTGCACCTCGCCGCCCGACAGCGTGCGGCTCTGCCGGTCGAGCGTCAGGTAGCCGAGCCCCACGTCGCACAGGTATTTCAGGCGCGTGCGCACCTCGGCGAGCAGCAGCTTCAGCGCATCGTCGAGCAGCGCGCTCGGCAGCGTGATGTCGTCGAAGAAGCGGCGAATGCGCTCGATCGGCAGCAGCATCAGGTCGTGCACGGTGAGGCCCGGCAGCGCTTCGAGCTGCGCGCGACTCCAGTCGACGCCGCGCGGCATGAAGCGGCCGGCCGGCGCGAGCACGCCGTCTGCATTTTCTTTCGACCCGAGCCGCCATTGCAGCGATTCCGTCTTCAGGCGCGCGCCGCCGCACACGTCACACGGCGTGTAGCTGCGGTATTTCGACAGCAGCACGCGGATATGCATCTTGTACGCTTTCGACTCGAGATAGCCGAAGAAGCGCTTCACGCCGTACCACTGGCTCTGCCACTTGCCGTTCCAGTCCGGCGACCCGTTGACGACCCAGTCGCGCTCGGCGTCCGACAGCTCGGACCACGGCGTGTCGCGCGGGATGCCGGCTTTCGCCGCGTAGCGCATCAGGTCGTCCTGGCACTCCTTCCAGGCCGGGGTCTGCATCGGCTTGATCGCGCCGCCGCGCAGCGTCTTGCGCGCGTCGGGGATCACGAGGCCGAGATCGACACCGATCACGCGGCCGAAGCCGCGGCAGGTTTCGCATGCGCCGTATGCCGAATTGAACGAGAACAGCGCCGCCTGCGGCTCCGCGTAGCGCAGGTCGCTGTCGGGATCGTGGAGCCCGGTGGAGAAGCGCCATACCTGCGGCTCGGCAACCGCGTTCCCGGCGTCGGCCGGCAGCACATAGACGTTCACGCGCCCGCCGCCGCGCTTCAGCGACGCCTCGATCGCCTCGACCACGCGCACCTTGTCGGCGCCCTGCACGCGGAAGCGGTCGGCCACCACGTCGAGCACCTTGCGCGGCCCGGTGGGCGACGCGACCTCGCGCTGCGCCTGCACGCGCGTATAGCCGCTCGCCGACAGCCACTGCGCGATTTCTTCGTCGGACACCGCTTCCGGCAGCTCGACCGGGAACGTGACGACGACGCGCGGATCGTCCGCCTGCGTGCGCGCGACGAGCTCCGCGTAGATCGTCTCCGGCGTGTCGTGCCGCACCTGCCGCGCGGTCTTGCGGTCGAACAGCTCGGCCGCGCGCGCGTACAGCAGCTTCAGGTGATCGTTCAGCTCGGTCATCGTGCCGACGGTCGAGCGCGAGCTGCGCACCGGGTTGGTCTGGTCGATCGCGATGGCCGGCGGCACGCCGTCGACACGTTCGACCTGCGGGCGGTCCATCCGGTCGAGGAACTGCCGCGCGTACGCGCTGAACGTCTCGACGTAGCGCCGCTGGCCTTCCGCGTACAGCGTGTCGAACACGAGGCTGGACTTGCCGGAGCCCGACGGGCCGGTGACGACCGTCATCTCGCCGGTACGCAGGTCGAGATCGAGATTCTTGAGGTTGTGCTGACGTGCTCCGCGAATGCGGATCAGATTGCTGGATGACAATTTGCCTGCCCGTCTGAATGAGTTAGCCAGAGTGCTCGGTGCCGGAACGCTGCGGCGGATGCCCGCAGGCGCGGCGCACGGGCCGCAACGGTTGCACGTGTGCGGCTCGATTGCGACGGACACTATACTGTATATTCATACAGTTTTCCATGACGACCCTGGCGCCGTCATGGGCAGGCGGCTGGCGAGGGGGCGAGACGCCTGCCGGAGCGGCATGGCGCGATGACGGGCACCCTGAAATCTCGGATCGCACGGATTTCACCTTCGGTCGCTGCTGTCCGTCCGATGCAGCCGGACCCCAGGAATAAACGCCTCGCCGCGCACGTTTACCGCACGTACCGCACCAAGAAAGCGTTCATGCCGTCGCACCGGCAGGGGTGTCTGCGTGCGCGGCAGTCACGCCGATCGATCCCCCACTCCTGATTCCCCCTTCCCCACGTCTCGCTTGCGCGACGGCGCCTGCCGAACAGGCGACCGGGCGCATGCTGGTTCGCAGCGGTAATGGACGCGTCCCGCCCACCATTCGAATCCCCCGTCGCCGGCTGACGACGGGTGCAGCCCTCCCCGTGTGCAGCGCTCGAAAAGTTAACTTGTAGAAGTTGTGACGCATTAGTAGCATTTGCTACATGAACACTTTATCGATCTGGTCACTCCTGGTTCTGACCCTTCCGACAGAAAACGCGACGGCCCGCATGCGGTTCTGGCGTGCGCTGAAGGCGAAGGGGTGCGCGGTGCTGCGCGACGGCATCTACCTGCTGCCGTACACCGGAGAGCATGAAGCGACCCTGCGCGAACTCGCGGACGCGATCGCCGAGAGCGGCGGCACGGCCCACCTGCTGCGCGCGCCCAGTCTCGACGCGTCACAGGAACAGGAATTCCGCGCGCTGTTCGACCGCGGCGACGACTACGCGGCCTTCACGCGAACCCTCATCGACGCGCGCAAGACACTGGCCGGGCAGTCCCCCACCGAACTCACCCGCCTGCTGCGTCGCCTGCGCAAGGATTTCGACGCCATCCGGGCGATCGACTATTTCCCGGGCGATTCGGCCACCCGCGCCGAAGTCGCGCTGCAGGATTTCGTCGCGCTGGTCGACACCGTGCTGTCGCCGGGCGAGCCGCACGCCGCGGACCGCGCCATTCGCCCGCTGGCGATTGGCGAGTACCAAGGTCGCACGTGGGCGACGCGGCAGCGGATGTGGGTCGATCGCGTCGCGAGTGCATGGTTGATCCACCGATTCATCGACACGCGCGCCCGCTTCATCTGGCTTGCAGCGCCGGCGGATTGCCCGGTTGATGCGCTCGGTTTCGATTTCGACGGTGCAACGTTCACGCACGTCGGCGAGCGCGTGACATTCGAGGTGCTACTCGCCAGTTTCGGGCTCGAAAACGACGCCGCGCTGATGCGGCTCGGCGAGATCGTGCACGCGCTCGACGTAGGCGGCCCCGCCGCGCCCGAAGCGGTGGGCTTCGAGGCCGTGATGGCCGGCATGCGCCAGCGCACGGAAAACGACGATCAGTTGCTCGAACAGATGAGCGCCGTGCTCGACGCCCTGTATGCGCACTTCACGTCGAATGGCAAAAACCAGACCACGGCCAGATCATGACCACTACCGTCGCCACCACCGAACCGACCTACTCGCTGGGCGAGCTGGTCGCCTACATGCTGCGTCTCGGCACCTTGGGTTTCGGCGGGCCGGTCGCGCTCGCGGGCTACATGCGTCGCGACCTGGTCGAGCGTCGCGGCTGGATCACGGAGGCCGACTACAAGGAAGGCCTTACGCTGGCCCAGCTCGCACCGGGGCCGATGGCGGCCCAGTTGGCGATCTATCTCGGCTTCGTCCACTACCGCCTCCTCGGCGCGACGCTGGTCGGTTTCGCGTTCGTGCTGCCGTCGTTCCTGATGGTGGTCGCGCTCGGGTTCGCGTACGCGCATTTCGGCGGGCTGTCGTGGATGCAGGCCGTCTTCTACGGCGTCGGCGCCGCGGTGGTCGGCATCATCGCGATGAGCGCGTACAAGCTCACGACCAAGACCGTCGGCAACGACAAGCTCCTTTGGGCGATCTTCCTGACCCTGGCTGCGGTGACCTTCATCACGGAATCGGAAATCGCGTGGCTGTTCGTCGCCGCCGGCCTGATCGGCTGGCTGTGGCGTGCTCCACCGAAGTGGCTGCACAAGGGTGGCCTGAATGCCGTTGCCGCTGCCCATCTTCCCGCGGCTAGCGGGTGGCTGAGCGGCATCGATTTACCGCAGCTCGTTCAGATCGGTGCCTTCTTCATGAAGGCAGGTGCGTTCGTGTTCGGCTCCGGGCTCGCGATCGTGCCGTTCCTCTATGGCGGCGTCGTCACCGAGCATCACTGGCTGAACGACAAGCAGTTCGTGGATGCCGTCGCGGTCGCGATGATCACGCCCGGCCCGGTCGTGATCACCGTCGGCTTCATCGGATATCTGGTCGCGGGATTCCCGGGCGCACTCGTCGCTTCTCTCGGCACGTTCCTGCCTTGCTATCTGTTCACGGTCATTCCCGCGCCTTACGTGAAGAAATACGGGCACCGGCCGGCCGTCAAGGCGTTCGTGAACGGCATCACGGCGGCGGCCGTCGGCGCGATCACGGGCTCGGTTCTCGTTATCGCGAAGCGATCGATCGTCGATATCCCGACCGCGCTGCTCGCCGTCGCAACCGTGCTGCTGCTGTGGCGCTTCAAGAAGCTCCAGGAACCGGTGATCGTGACTGCAGCCGCCGTCATTGGACTCGTGGCGTTCCCGCTGCTTCATCATTGACTCGAGTTTCCGGGAAACAGACGTGACGTGCCCGTTGAAAGCGTTGGCATGCGATCGTCATTCACCTATCGGAGAAAGCCGTTCGAGCGACTCGACAAGGCCCGCGTAATGTGACGGTTTGCGGGGTTACGCATTTCATCACGGTACTTGCCCCGACCATTGTCCTACCCGCTAGCAACAAGCGCGAGCCCGGTCAGCGTGCCGGCGAGACCAGGATTCTTCAGGTTGTTCCCACGTGTTCCGCGAATGCCGGGGAACGCGCCAGATCACCCCAGCTTCGCCTTGGCGGGACTGGTCTTGCGTCCGCGCCCCGGCAGCTTGACCGGCACGGTGCGCCCATACTCGTTCCACCACGCCGTCAGCGCCTCTATCGTCGGCCCGAGGCCGCGCGCCTTTTCGGTGATGTCGTATTCGACGCGCGGCGGCACTTCCGCGAACACCGTGCGGGTAATCAAGCCGTCCGCTTCCAGCTCGCGCAACTGCGCAGTCAGCATGTGCTGCGTGATGCCGGGAATCGATTTTCGTAGTTCACCGAATCGATAAACGCGCTGGTTGAGCAGCCACATGATCTCCAGCTTCCACTTTCCGGAAAGCAGCGAGAATGCGCGCCGCATTTCGTCGTGCATGTTCACTTCGTCGGCGTCATTAGTCATCTTTTCCATACCTGCAGACAGAAAATCATCCTACTTGCGGGCTTTCATCTTAGACGACATTCTTGTGCCAAGTCGACATCGACGAAACTCAGGAACCCGCAACAAATGGCTGAAAATTTCGCATACTGGACCAGCACCGCTTTGCTGTCGCTGCTCTATCTCACGTCCGCGACGCTCTATATCGTCAAGCGCGATCGCGTCCGAAAAATCCTCGTCGGATTCGGCTATCCCGCGTATCTCGTGCCGCTCCTGACCGTCGCCAAGATCGGCGCCGTCGCGGCCATCCTGGCCCGTGTCAGCGTGCCGCTCAGCGATCTCGCGTACGCGGGCGTCTTCTATCACTTGCTGCTTTCCGGACTGGCGCACGTCGGTGTTCGCAAGCCGCGCGGCGCGCTGCCGGCAGCGGTCGCCCTCATCTGTCTCGTCGTTTCATTCACCACGCAGAACGAAGCACGCGACATCCCGTCACCGGATGGCGTCGCCGCGACAACGGGTCACGCGATCATCACCTAAAGGAGAACACCATGGCCCGACTCAGCGGGAAAATCGCCATCGTCACGGGCGCCGGCCGGGGAATCGGACGCGCCACCGCGAAACGGTTCGCTGCCGAAGGCGCAACGGTAGCAGTCGTGTCGCTCACGCCGGCCAACGTCGATTCGGTCGTGGCCGACATCGAGGCCGCTGGCGGCCGTGCGCTCGGCATCCCTTGCGATCTCGGCAGTGCCGACCAGATCAACGCGGCCGTCGACAAAGTTGCCACGACCTGCGGCGGCATCGACATCCTCGTGAACAATGCGTTCGATCCATCCGCGCCGTTTTCGTCGATCACCGATTTGTCGGTGGAGAAACTGCAACGCAATTTCGATCTCGGACCCATCGCGTACCTCCGGACGATGCAAGCGGCCTACCCGCATCTGAAAGCGAGCGGCGCCGGCCGCGTGATCAACTTCGGATCGATGGCCGGCGTCATGGGCCTCGCGGGGTACGGTCCGTACAACATGGCGAAGGAAGCGGTGCGCGCACTGACGAGAACCGCCGCACGCGAATGGGCCGCCGACCGGTTCACGGTCAACAACGTGCTGCCGTTGGCACAAACGTGGGGCGAGCGTGCCGACGTACCGCCGCCGACCAACCCGCTTGGGCGTTTCGGCACACCCGACGATGACATCGCGCCGGTTGTCCTGTTCCTCGCCAGCGAGGACGCGCAGTTCCTGACGGGCTACAGCCTCACGCCGGACGGCGGCTCGATCATCGACAGCGCACGCTGAACGCCGCTCGGCATATACGTTGCTACGGCATACGGCTCACGCATCCCGGCCGTATGCCGCACACGCATCACGCGATGCCGACACGGCATCGCGCGTGTCACGTCATCCCTTATGATCGGCGTCCGCACATCCTGTCGCGCCGCGTCGCAATCGACGCTTCCCCGTCGATCCATCCGCTCGACACCCGATCAGCCCTATCCCTCACGGCTCACATTTCCATGCAGGTTATTTGGCGTACGACCCGACGATTCCGCTCCCTCCGCTTACCCCTGTTGCTGGCTTGCATCACCGCATGTTCGACGGCGCTTGCCGAAGCCGCGCCCGCGCCCGTACCACCGACCATTCAAGCCGCATCGTGGCTCGTCGTCGACGGCGAATCCGGACAGATCCTGGCCGAGCACGATGCGGACGCGGAGCGTCAGCCCGCGTCGCTCACCAAGCTCATGACCGCGTATATCGTCCTGCGTGCATTGCGCGACGGAACCCTGGACCAGGACGAGAAAGTGACGGTCGGTGTGTCCGATGTGGCGGAAGTCGGCAGCGACGAAGCCCGTATGTATCTGGTCCCAGGACAGCGCGTCACCGTCAGGAACCTGGTGCAGGGCCTGATCGTCGCGTCGGCGAACGACGCGGCGCTGGTGCTGGCGAAACGAGTCGGCGGCTCGCTTGCCGCCTTCGAGCAGTTGATGAACGATACGGCACGACAAATCGGCATGCAGCACACGCGTTTCACCACGCCATCCGGCATCACGACGCCGGGCAACCATTCGACCGCTCGCGATCTGTCCACGCTGGCACGCCGTCTCACGGTGGACTTCCCGGAATACTACGGCTACTCGTCGAAGCAACACTTCGCGTACGGAAAATTCGAAAAGCGCAACAAGAACTGGCTGCTGGTCAGGGATCCGTCTGTGGACGGCCTGAAGACGGGGCACACCGCGGCCGCTGGGTATTGCATCGTCGCGACCGCGAGCCGGCCGCAACAAGCGCCGGCGATGACGCGCCGGGTGTTCGCGGTAGTCCTCGGCGCGCCCACTGCGGCCGCAAGAATATCGGGTGCGGAGCAGTTGCTGAACTACGCCTTTTCGTCGTTCAAGGATTACGCCTCCGCGCCCGCCTCGGGACACCCGTTCATCACGCGCGCGGCCGGGCCGAGTGCCGTCGACGCTGGCAGAACATGACTTCGCGCCGAGGTGCACAAACAACGCCTCGGCCACGTCATCGACGCCCGATCCGGACAGAAGCCGAATCAACCCCCTCCCGCTGTCGCATGGGCTATACACGCGCGCGCCAGCACGTCGGTCGGGTCGACCAGCGTCGCCCGCCCACCGTTTCGGGCGAGGTATTCGCCCCCCGGCAGCAGGATCGGCAGCTCGGTACATCCGAGCACGATCACGTTCACGCCGTCGGCAATCAACGCGTCGACGGCAGCGTCGATATCTTCCTTGCACTGTCCGGCCGTGAAGCCCGCCTTGACCCCCGCCTTTCCGTAGATCGCTTCCATCACGCGCGCCTGCAACGCCGGTGCGGGCGCGACTTGCCGGAGTCCTTGCTGCGCCAGCGCCTTTTCATACACGCCGCTTTCGATCGTGCCGGACGTCGCCAGTACACCGACCTCGCGTAGCGCCGGGTAGGTGTCGCGCAAGTGAGCGACCGTGACGGTCAGCATGTTGACGATCGGAATGTCGAGATACGGCTGAATCCGCTCGACGAATGCATGCGCGGTATTGCACGGAATCGCGATGACGTCCGCATCGCCGTCCTCGAGCTTCTTGCAGGTCGCGTACAAGGCGATCGTCGGGTCCACGCCGGCACCCACGAGATTCTCGGTTCGATCGGGGATTTGCGGATTCTGTTCAACCAGCAGCTTGATATGGTCCTGGTCGCGCGCCGCCGGCGTGTTGCGCACGATCTTGTCCAGGAAATCGACCGTCGCGGCCGGACCCACGCCGCCGACCACGCCGATCTTGAACGTCGATGCACGGGAGCCGAGCGGCGCCGATACCGCGTACTGCGCGTAGGCGAGATTCGAATCGATCAACGGCACCGGCAACGGACCGATTTCATCCGCGACCAGCGCAATCTCGGTCAGCCCCGGGACGATGACCTGCACGCCCTGATCAACCAGGTCCTCGCAAGCGCGGCGCAACAGCTCGACCGGACGGCCCCCGAGATTGCCGCGCTTGATGCCGTCGGCACCGTAGACGGCTTCCGTCACGAGATCGACGCCATCGTACGAACACGGATAGACGATGTCGAATGGCGGCGACGGGAAATACGCATCGAAGAGCCGTTTTTCCCGCAGATAGTCGGAAGCCAGCACGCCAATGCGTGTCGCGTCGGGATACTTGCGTTGCACATGGCTGCGAACGGCTTCGACGATATCCACGATTGGCAACCTCGTATTCGCCTTCAACTCGTCGATGAACGTGTGGCTCAGGAAACACGGGAGCACGACCGTCGTCACCCCACGCGCCTCGAACGCCCGGATCATGTCGAACACGTACAGCTTGCGTTCGATGGTCGCGGCACTGCCCGACCCCGCGCCATTGAACGGGTATTGCTCGAAAATCGCTTCGACATGCTCATCGTCGGAAGACGCCGGCGTCGCCTTCACCATCTTGAAGAACACGTCGGCGCTGCCCAGCGGCCCGAGGCCGCCGACTACGCCGAATTTTCTTCGGGTGTTCACGCTGTCCGTGCCCATCATGCATTCAGCTCCGGCTCGTCGAATACGGCGCCGTTCGACTTCACGGCTCGCCGGCCCTCCCACTTCGCGATCACTGCCGTCGCCACGCTGTTGCCGATCACGTTCGTCATCGTGCGCCCCATGTCGAGGATCTGGTCGATCGCGAGAACCATCGCGACGCCGGCCGCCGGCAGATGAAACATCGGCGCGACCGCCGCGACCACGACCACCGAGCCGCGCGGCACGCTCGCCATGCCCTTGCTGCTCAACATCAGCACCAGCAGCATGAACACCTGCTCCGACAGCGGCATGTGCACGCCGAACGCCTGGGCGATGAAGAGGGCGGCAAATGCCTGGTACATCATCGAACCGTCGAGATTGAATGCGTAACCCAGCGGCAACGTGAAGCCCACCACCTTCTTGTCGACGCCGAACTTCTCGAGCTGCTCGGTCAGCCGCGGATAGGCGGCCTCGCTGCTCGCGGTCGAGAAGGCGATCAGCGCGGGTTCGCGCACGGCCTTCAGCAGGCTCACGACGCGTCGCCCGAGAAACGCATGGCCGACGCCGATCAGGATCATCCAGAGGACGAGCAAGCCGAGATAGAACGCGCCGATCAGCTTTCCATACGTGTAGATCACGTCGAGCCCGCGCAGCGTGACCGACGACGCGATCGCACCGAATACGCCGAGCGGCGCCGCGCGCATCACGTAGTTCGTCAGGCGCAGCATCACCGGCACCATCCCGTCGATCGACTGGATCACGACGCCGACGCGCTTGTCGTGCTTCAGCGCACTCAGCGCGACGCCGAGAAAGACCGAGAACACCAGGATCTGCAGGATGTCGTTGCGCGCCATCGCGTCGAGCAGGCTGGTCGGGAACGCATGCGTGATCACGTCCCGGGCGTTCAGCGCGGCCGTATTCAAGCCGGTATTGACCTCGCCGGCGGTTGCCGTGAGGTTCAGGCCGGCGCCCGGCTGCAGCGCATTGGCCATGACGAGGCCCAGACTCAGCGAAATCAGCGACGCGCAGATGAACCACCCGATCGAGCGCAGGCCGATGCGCCCGACGTCCTCGCCGCCATCCATGCCGGCCAGGCCCGACACGAGCGTCACGAACACCAGCGGCGCGATGATCATCTTGATCAGGCGCAGGAAGATGTCGGTGACGATCGAGAAATAGCCGGCGATCGTCTTGAGCGCGCCCGGGTCCGCGATGTGGGTGTGGCAGAGATAGCCGGCGACGACACCGAGAATCATGCCGACTGCGATGCTTAAGGTAAGGCGATTTTTCATGTCCATCCGTCCGTGGTGGCACCCGGCCGCCGGAAGGCAGGCCGCCGCTGCGATGCAGGCAGCGCGACGCGGGTCACGCATCACATCTGCCGTTGGAACGAATGGTAGGGACCGTCGATAAAACCGTGATGCCGGTGCGACATGGCGGTATGCGAGCGCCGCATAAGGCGGGAAAACCCTGACTCAGCCGAGCCGCGAAGGCGCCGCGCGCAGGTGCTGCCAGAGCGTGTCCAGGAATTCACTCCGATTGGACACGTCGCGATATACGCGCAGTTCGACGTCGAGGTTCCACGCCGCCGGCCCGGCCGGCACGAGTTCGCCGGCGGCCAGTTCCGCCGCGATCGCGCTCCGGGGCAGCCACGCGACACCCTCGCCTTCCATCACGAGTTTCTTCAGCACCTCGGCCATGTCGGATTCGTAGTGCAGTTGCAAGGCCGGCGCATCCGGTGCGCGACCGAGCAGCAGCGCGAGGCATCGCCCGAAGTAGCTGGTTTCCGTATAGGAAATCAGCGGCAGCGGATGCTGCTTCGTCCCGGGAAGACGAAAGGCCGGCGCCGATCGACGGTTGGGCCTGCATGCCGGCATCAACGTATCGAGGCCCACGGTCAGGTGCTCATACTTCGCCGGGTCGAGATGGAGCGGCAGTTCCGGATGGTGATACGCAAACATGAGCTCGCAATTGCCGTTGACGAGCATCAGGATCGAATCATGGACATTGGTCGGAATCACGCGCGCCCGCACTTCGCCGAAATGCGGCGCGAGCGCCTTGAGCCAGACCGGCAGGAAACTCAGCGCGATCGTGTGGCCCGCGGCGATCTGCAGGCTCTTGCCGGCGATCCGCTGCTCGGTGCGGATGATGGCGCGCGTGTCGAACAGGCGGCTGAGCACATCCTCGGCCGTCTCGCGAAACAGGCGGCCCGCCGGCGTCAGCACCGGCGGAAAGCTGCTGCGATCGATCAGTTCGGCCCCGATCCACTGTTCGAGCGACTGGATGCGGCGGCTGAAACCCGACTGCGTGACGTTGCGGAACTCCGCTGCCCGGGAAAAGCTTTGATACTGAGCGAGGGCGAGGAAATCCTCGATCCATTTGATTTCCATGGTGGCCTTGGAGGATCGCGGTGGGATCGGCCTGCGCGTCACCGAAGTCAGGGTGACGCGCAGGCCGGCGGATGCTCACATTGTATGTGCTCGATCCGGCGCATCGCGTCGGCGTTCGCCATGGCGCCCGTGGCCGATCCGGACGTCGTCGTTCTGCATGCTCGCTGACGGGACGATATTCGCGGGCGACACCCCCGGCGACAACGGCGTTTCGGTTGCACGGCCGCCAGCCCATCCCTCCCTCGCTACGCCTTCTTCGTATAACTGTTGCACCAGCCTTTCGCATTGACCTGCTTGCCGCCGAAAATCGCGCACGCCCCCGTCGTGGCGCCGGCCTTGCCCTGGAAGAACTGGCAATTCGCACAGGCGTCGCCCGCGTGGAATTTCGGGTACTTCGCATGATCGACGCGGCCGGCATCCGCCTTGTAGCCGAGCGCCTGGGCATTCGCATCGGTTTCCTGCACGACACCGGCACCGGCATCCGCCGCCGTCGCGCGGCGTCCGACGGCGAGCGCGGAGGCCAGCACGGTGGTGACTGCAATGAAACGTCGGCGTGAAAATTTCATGGAATCCTCCCTTCAGGTTTGCGTGAACGGATGTCCGGAATGCGCCGTTCCCGGATGACGCGACGCCATCCGCTCCGAAACAGCGCCCGTCGATCGCGTGCGCATCGCGCCCATCACGCCGACGCACGATCGACGCTGTAATCAGCGAAAGAACAGCTCCCGCATCCCGAACGTGTGATGCGCTTCCGCCGCCATCAGCACCATGAGCACGAGCAGGCACAGCGGCGGGATCAGGATCGCGTACACGAGCGCCAGCCGCTCCCACATCATGTGCATGAAGATCGACACGATCAGCCCGGCCTTCGCGATCATCAGCACGACGATCAGCACCCAGCGCATCAGGCCCTGCACGTTGAAGTAGTCGACCAGGTACGACAACGTGCTCAGCACGAACAGCAGGCCCCAGATCTTCAGGTAGAGGCCGATCGGATGCTGCTGGCCGTGCGCGGCGTCGGGTCGATCGGCGGGATCGGTGTGCTCCATGGCTGCCTCACCACAAATAGAACAGCGCGAAGATGAACACCCACACCAGATCGACGAAGTGCCAGTACAGCCCGGCGATCTCGACGATCTGGAAGTTGCCGTGTTCGGTGAATCCCGGCTGCAGGATTTTGCGCGCGATCAGCAGCAGGTAGATCACGCCGCAGGTCACGTGAAAGCCGTGGAACCCGGTGATCGTGAAGAAGCACGCGCCGAACTGCGCCGCGCCCAGCGGGTTGCCCCACGGGCGGATGCCTTCATGAAAGATCAGGTTGCTCCATTCGAACGCCTGCAGCGACACGAAGGTCGCGCCCAGCAGCGCGGTCGTCAGCAACAACGCGGCAGCCGGCCGTGCGTTGCGCCGGTAGCCGAAGTTGACGGCCATCGCCATCGTGCCGCTGCTGCTGATCAGCGTGAACGTCATGATCGCAATCAGCAGCAACGGCACTTCCACGCCGCCCACGCTGAGCCCGAACACTTTCGCGGTATCGGGCCACGGTGCGGTGGTCGACATGCGCACCGTCATGTAGCCGATCAGGAAGCTGCTGAAGACGAAGGTGTCCGACAGCAGGAAGATCCACATCATCGCCTTGCCCCACGGCACCCTGAAGGCTTCGCGGTCGGACGACCAGTCGGTGACGATGCCGCGCCAGCCGTCGGGCCGCGCGTCGACGGGCGGCACCGCGGACGATTCGGCAGCGGATTCGGTGTGGGCCGTCGGCGCGGTCATGGCGCGACTCCATATAGCGGCCCGCAGACGGCAGCGACGATCCCGGGGGTCAGCCACCACATCGCCGCCAGCAACACGAGCCAGACCGCGAGCAGGAAATGCCAGTAGCGCGCGCACAGTGCGATGGCCCGTTGGGCCCGGAACGGGTCCGCGCGCCGGAGCTGCACGATCGTCACGCCCCACGCCGCCAGCCCGCCCAGCACATGCACTCCGTGCAGGCCGGTGAGCAGGTAGAGGAAGCTGTTGGACGGATTGACGGTGACGGTCTCCCCGGCTGCCGACAGCATCTGCCACGCAACCAGTTGCCCGATCACGAACACGGCCGCCAGCACGCCGCCGGCTACCAGCCACACCGTGCGGTACGGGCCTATCCGCCGGGCGCGCTGCATCGCGATGCTGGCCAGCGCCAGCGCGCCGGAGTTCCACCACAGCAGCGCCGGATGCGGGATCGGCTGCCAGTCGGGTTCGCGCATGCGCATCGCATAGGCGAACAGCAGCAGCGAGAACAGCGTCGTCGCCACCGCCATGAACACGGCCAGGCCGGTGCGGCCCGCATTCGGCAGGCCGGGTGGCGCATCGGGAACGAAGGGGCGCGGCAGCGTGGTCATTTGTGTGTCTCGCCGGGGTGGAGCGTCGGGTGGGCCGCCGCGGGTTCGGGCACCGTCGCGGGCGGCTGGTTTTGCGGCACGAAGTCTTCCGCCTGCCCCGGCGGACTGTATTCGTACGCCCAGCGGTAGACGACGGGAAGCGTCGGCCCCCAGTTGCCGTGCACGGGCGGCGTTTGCGGCGTCTGCCATTCGAGCGTGGTGGCCCGCCACGGGTTGCCGTCCGCACGCCGGCCGTGTCGGAGGCTCCACGCGAGGTTGAACAGGAACAGCAGCTGCGCCGCCGCGACGATCAGCGCGACGATCGTGATGAACGTGTTGAGCGTCTGCGCCGAATGCGGAATGAAGCTGTAGCCCTGATATGCGTAATACCGCCGCGGCATCCCCAGGATGCCGAGATAGTGCATCGGGAAATAGATCGCATAGGTGCCGACGAAGGTAATCCAGAAGTGCGCGCGCCCGAGCGTGTCGTCGAGCAGGCGGCCGGTCACCTTCGGGTACCAGTGATACAGGCCGCCGAACACCACGAGGATCGGCGACACGGCCATCACCATATGAAAGTGCGCGACCACGAAATACGTGTTCGACAGCGGGATGTCCACGCTGACGTTGCCGAGGTAGAGCCCGGTCAGCCCGCCCAGCACGAAGGTGCTGACGAAGGCGATCGCGAACAGCATCGGCACGGTCAGGTGGATATCGCCGCGCCACAGCGTCAGCACCCAGTTGTAGACCTTGAGGGCGGTCGGGACGGCGATGATGAGCGTCGTGGTGGCGAAGAAGAAGCCGAAGTACGGATTCATGCCCGCGATGAACATGTGGTGCGCCCAGACCACGAAGCTCAGCGCGCCGATGATTACGATCGCCCATACCATCATCCGGTAGCCGAAGATGCTCTTGCGCGCGTGCGTGCTGATGAGGTCCGACGCGATGCCGAAGGCCGGCAGCGCGACGATGTAGACCTCCGGATGCCCGAAGAACCAGAACAGGTGCTGGAACAGCAGCGGGCTGCCGCCGGCATGCTTGAGCGTCTGCCCCATCGACACCACGGCCGGGATGAAGAAACTGGTGCCGAGCGTCCGGTCGAACAGCATCATCACCGCCGACACGAACAGCGCCGGAAACGCCAGCAGCGCCATGATGGTCGCGATGAAGATGCCCCACACCGTGAGCGGCATGCGCATCAGCGTCATGCCGCGCGTGCGTGCCTGCAGCGTGGTGGTCACGTAGTTCAGGCCGCCCATCGTCGCCGCGACGATGAAGATCGCCAGCGACACGAGCATCAGCACGATGCCCCATTCCACGCCCGGCGTGCCCGGCAGGATCGCCTGCGGCGGATACAGCGTCCAGCCCGCGCCGGTCGGCCCGCCCGGCACGAAGAAGCTCGCCACCAGCACCAGCACGGCCAGCAGGTAGACCCAGTAGCTCAGCATGTTGAGAAACGGGAACACCATGTCGCGCGCGCCCAGCATCAGCGGGATCAGGTAGTTGCCGAAGCCGCCCAGGAACAGCGCCGTCAGCAGGTAGATCACCATGATCATCCCGTGCATGGTGACGAACTGGTAGTAGTGGTTCGCGTCGATGAACGCGAACTTGCCCGGAAAGCCGAGCTGCAGCCGCATCAGGTCCGACAGGACGAGGCCGACCAGGCCGATCGCGATGGCCGTCAGCGCGTACTGCACGGCGATGACCTTGTGGTCCTGGCTCCACACATAGCGGGTCCAGAAGCTGTGCGGGACGTGGTCGGTGTGCGCGTAGGTCATGGCGTGTGCTCCGTCTGCTTCGTCCGTTCCGCTAGGGCTGGGCCGCGGTGCTGGCGGCCGTCCCGCCTTGCGCCTTGATGTAGGCCACCAGCGCGCTCAGTTCCTGCTCGCTCAGGTCGAAGTGCGGCATGATCGGCGAGAAGCCCTTCACGACGCGGGCCGTCGGATTGCGGATGAACGCGCGCAGATAGGCTTCGTCCACCTTCGCGGTGCTGCCGTCGGCCATCGTTTCGGTCTTGCCGTACAGGCCCTTCCAGGTCGGGCCCACGAGCGGGCTGCCGTCCACGGTATGGCAGGCGACGCAGCCCTTGGCCGCCGCGAGCGTCTTGCCCAGGTTGGCCAGCGCCTGCGCGCTGCCGCCCGCGGCGGCCGGCGCGGCCTGCACGTGGGCCATCTGCTGCTGCGCGAACGTGGTCTGCTGCGCCAGCCAGCGCGAGAACGCGGCTTCGTCTTCCACCACCACCACGCCGCGCATGCCGGCATGCCCGATCCCGCAGAGCTGCGCGCACAGGATGTCGTAGCGCCCCGCCTGGGTCGGCGTGAACCAGAAGGTGGTCACCATGCCCGGCACCATGTTCATCCGTGCCCGGAACGGCGGGACGTAGAAGTCGTGCAGCACGTCGCGCGACCGGGTCAGGACCTGGACCGGCCGGTTGAGCGGCAAGTGCACCTCGGGACTGTCGATCAGGTAGTTGTCACGGCCGTTCGGGTCGGCGGGGTTCAGGCCGAACGGGTTGTCGTTGCTGATGTAGCGCACGTCGGTCGTGCCCAGCTTGCCGCCGGGCCCGGCGAAGCGGAAACGCCATTGCCATTGCTGGCCGAGCACCTCCATCTGCAGCGCGTTGCGCGGCGGCCGGATGTAGTCCGCGTAGACGAACAGGCCCGGCGCCAGCAACGCCGCCACGCCGACGATGGTCAGGCCGATCAGCCACCATTCCAGTTTCCGGTTGTGCGGTTCGTAGGCCGCACGGTGCCCGCTGCGGTGGCGATAGCGCACCAGGGCGACCACGATGAACAGGTTGATGGCGATGAAGAATGCGCCGGTGATGACGAGCGTGATCGTCAGCATGTCGTCCATGCGCACCCAGTTCGACGCGATCGGCGTGATCCACCACGGACTGGCAAAGTGAAACCCCACCGCCAACAGGATGATCAGGACCAGGGCAATCGCAAGGGCCATAGGCCGCCTCGCTGCATCTCACTCACCGGCACCGCCGACACCGGGTTCCGTGTCTCCCGCGGGCGCCGCGTGTTCAAGCGCGGCGCTGCGGGAAACGCGATGGGTCAGTCGTCCACGTTCTGCTTGCGCAATCGCTCCAGCCTGCCGTAGGTGATGGCCGCCACCACGCCGAACAACAGGTTGGCCAGCAAGGGCCCGGAACCGCGCTCGGAGACGAACCACGGGAACACGGCCGTCATCACGTAGAAGTTCCACCCATACGCGACGATCCCGAACGCCAGCCCGATCGCGGCTTCCATGCCCACGCTCGAATCGAGGCGGAAAGGCGCCATGATCGCGGCGAGCATCATCCCCATGATCGCGCCGAGCACGTAGTGCAGCAGCAGTGCCATCGCCACGATTTCGAGGTTGAATTGCGTCATCTGGCCGAGCGCGCTGCGGCCCATCACCATCGCCGCGATCTTGTGGGTCGGTTGCCACGGGCTCGAGCCGAGCACCAGGGTCGACCAGACGAATTCCAGCGCGATCACCAGCGCGCCGCCCGCGAGACCGGCCACGGCAGCGGCGACCCAGTCGGGCGTACGCCGCTCCCAATGGTGCGATTGAATGTGCAGTTCCATACGACCTCCTTGCCGACCGTTCGACGTCGGCACTTCGGTTCCGAAGGCGTCACGCGCGTCGGACCCGCGTCTCTTGCGCGATTCGGGATGGCGGACAGGGTTGCCTGCGCAACGTGCGAGCGACCCGCTCCACGCGCGGCCTGCGGTCGCGGTCGTGCGCTCGACGCAACGCGTCGATGCCCCCGGGTGTCTGGCAGGCCGGCTTGCTGTCGCGCGTCAGGGGAAGATCGGTGACGTCGGTTCGGCGCCTTCCAGGTCCGCCTTTGGAAAATGCTGGGCGACCATTTCTTCGATTTCCTGCTCTCGCAATGCCGGCACGTCGGCCATGATCAGGATCTGGCCTGCCTGGATCGCCTCGCGAAATCGCTGGAGTCGCGCGTTCGGCTCGGCGATGCCGATCATCGCGGCGGTCCACGCCCCGAATCCCGCGCCGGCCAGCGTCAAGCCGACGACGGCGCCGCCCGCGATCACGAGCTCCGCCGGCGGAAAGACGAGCGCGACGAGGCCGATCAGCGCACCGGCCGCGCCGCCGAGCGCGACGCCGCGCTCGAGCGCATGCACGACATCGCTGCTTTGCAGCAACGATGCTTCGGGCAACTGATCGAGTGTGACGCTGTGGTCGGCGAGAACGTGGATATGGCGCCAGACGATACGTGCGCGCAATAGATCGTCGACGATGGCCTTCGCCATCTGGGTATCGGGTACGAGGAAATAAAGGCGTCTCATGTTGGCACCCCTTTTCTTGCCATCAACGCGTCCACAAGGGACTGTTTTCTATTCTATGTCAGCATCGGCGACACGCCAGGTGCATGCGGGCCACGGACGGGGTCGCATGCGAGCATTCGCCCCGCATGGCAGGTGGGGTTGAAACGCGGTGGTAGTTGTCGATCACGGACGACCGATGCGGGGGCCCGGGACATTCGCCCCCGACTGGCGCTATCCGCGTTTGCGCAACGGCGCCAGCAAGTCCCGCAGGCCGTTGTGGTCGATCTCGTGCATCAGCGCGAGCTGCCGCCCGATTTCTCCGCGCGGAAACCCTTCGCGCGCCAGCCAATTGAGGTAAGGCCCGGGCAGGTCGGCAATCAGCCGGCCTTTGTATTTCCCGAAGGGCATGATGACGGTGACGAGCTGTTCGAGGTCTGGATTTTGCATGCGGGTATTGTGCCCGGCTTTTCGGTCCTGTCGCAGATCTCGCGAAAAGGACTCAGCGAACCACCTGCGCCCCTTTTCTGGCCTGCTAGACTGGAATTCCCCCCTGCACACGATGGAGGGAATCATGTTGTCCGTCTACGTCGTGAAGACCGGCGAGCAGTTCCTCTGCACCGCCGAGGATGGCGATATCGGCATGGCACCGGCGGTTGAGGATGCCACGTCGTTTGGTTCGTATGAGGAAGCGGAAAAGGCCGCGCACGTGCATGCCGACCCCGGATACGAAATCGTCGCCGTCTGTGTAATCAGGCACTGACAGGGCGCCCGCTGCCGGGCGCCACGCGACGAGATGCGGCTCGCAGTTCCGCTGGCGCCACGCGACATGGGGTGGCGCGATGGACTTTGCCCGGAATTACCTGGGAACCGATGGATTGCGTATCGGGGGTCTCTCAATGGGATCGCCGCGCGCGTCGGCATTCCCGCTGTGTACGCTCCGATACAACGCGCGTTTCCTGAAACGCCTGGCATCCGGCGCGCATTCCTCGTATGCGGCGCTGCGGGAGTTCGGAGCGTCGCTGCTCCGCTGTTATCGTCTGGGCCCTTTCATGCCCTCCGACTCCATGGCCGCATGCCACTCCTCATTCGCCTCGATGGGGTCCATCTCATCGTCGACGGAGGCCGTCGCGCGCTCGGCGGCCGCTCTGGCTTCGTCTGCCGGGGACGCAAAATCACCGTCGCCATCACGATCGCCATCGCCGTCACCGTCGCCCGGGGGCTGCAGCATGTCCTTGAGCATCGCGCTCAGCTCCGGCGTGTCCCATGGCAGCCCACGCCGAGTCCGATCCTTGATGTAGTGCCTCACCTCCGCGTCCTGCTCCACGGTCAGCGGCAGCCCTCGGAAGGTGCTTTGGGGGCCAGCGTCGATCATCGCATTCTCCTGCTTCTAGGGCATTTCCAGTGTACTCGCCATTGCGAGCCCGTGAGCAGTGATTACGGCGCGCTTGCGGCTGATCAAACGTGTGGGCTCGACGGGCGCGCGGCCGCCCATTTCAGGCACCCGCCTGCGATGGGTCGATACCGATGAAAGTTTCGCGAGATTTCGCGACCCGCTTATCCGGTAGTTCAGGGGGAAGAAGTGACAACCTCCACTGCCACAAGCACAGTATTCGCTGCTATCCGCCGAACGCAACGACGATCTCTTCGATCGTCACGCGGATGCGCGCCGTATGCCGCAGATCCTGATGCGTGACGAGCCAAACCTCATACGACGCGTCGTTTGTACGGTCCGGCCAGATCCGCACAAGGCCGTCTCGTTCGCCCATCGGCACGGGTATCTCGCTGATGCCGAGCCCGGCCTTGAGTGCCGCGCGCAACGTCAGGTTCGTGTTCAGCCGTGCGACGATGCGGCCGTCCGTCAGCGGTTCCCCGACGAACGCCGGCACCCGCGCCTTGGCGAAATACGGCTGGTAGACGACGAGATCATGCCCGGCGAACCGCTCGCCCGGCACCGGTTCGCCATGGCGCTGCACATAGTCGGGCGACGCGAACAGTCCGACTTCCCAGCGCGCCAGACGGCGGGCGAGCAGATCTGGATTTCGGGGCTTGACGGTCCGGATCGCGATGTCGGCTTCGCGCTTCGCGAGATTGAGGAGCAGGCTCGTCGTGTCGAGCATCACCGATACGTCCGGATGCTTCGCATGCAGGCGCTCGAGGGCCGGCATCACGAACTCGTGTGCCAGCGCATCCGTCGTCGATAGCTTCACCTCGCCGGCGAGCCGCTTGTCCACGCCTTGCGTGTGGCGCACGAGATCGTGTGCGGATTGCTCCATCGCCTCGGCTGCACGGATCGCGATCCTGCCGACCGGCGTGAGTTCATAGCCGTTCGACGTACGCAGGAACAGCGTCGCGCCGAGCGCGTGCTCGAGCGCCGCAAGCCTGCGGCCCACCGTGGCCTGATCGATGTCGAGCGCGCGAGCGGCGGCCCGCAAGGTCCTTTCCCGATGGAGCGCGACGAAGATGCGCGCGTCGTCCCAGTTCATGTCGCCCCCGGCGTGATGCAAATTTGCATCATACGTCCAGCAATTCTCTGCACGTCAAACACAGGCCGCGCGATTACACTTTTTTCAACCGATGCGGCGGGTCGCTCGAATCCGCGGCGCATCCGGCATTTTAAAAGGATGAAGTCGTGTCACACGAAACGAAAGGCATTCCCGCGGCGATGACCGCGATCGACATTACGCAGCCGGGCGGCCCGGATGTGCTGGCACCCGTGCAGCGTCCTGTTCCCGCACCGGCCGACGACGAAGTGCTGATCCGCATTCATGCGGCCGGCGTGAACGGTCCTGACGTGCTGCAGCGCAAAGGGTTGTACGATCCGCCACCGGGCGCGTCGGACATTCCCGGGCTCGAAGTCGCGGGCAAAATCGTGTCCGTCGGGCGCGACGTGACCCGGTTCGCGGTCGGCGATCTCGTCTGCGCGCTGGTGCCGGGGGGCGGCTACGCGGAGTACGCCGTCGCGCACGAAAGCAACACGCTCGCGGTTCCCGATGGTCTCACGATGGTCGAGGCGGCCGCGATCCCCGAAACCTTTCTGACGGTATGGCTGAACCTGTTCCAGCGCGGCAAGTTCAAGGCTGGCGAAAGCGTGCTGATCCACGGCGGCGCATCGGGGATCGGCACCACGGCGACGATGCTCGCGAAGGCGTTCGGCGCCTCGAAGATCATCACGACGGTCGGCTCCGACGCGCACCGCACCGCAAGCATCGCGCTCGGTGCCGATGTCGCGGTTGACTACCGCAACGAGGATTTCGTCGAGGAAGTCATGCGCGCGACGGATGGGCGCGGCGTCGACGTGGTCGTCGATATCGTCGCCGGTGATTACGTCGCGCGGAATTACGCGGCGGCCGCGATGAACGGCCGCATCGTGCAGATCGGCGTGATCAAGGGGCCCGCGCCAGCACTGGACCTGTTCCCGATGCTGGCGAAGCGCCTCATGCACATCGGCTCGACGCTGCGCTCGCGCACGCACGAGGAAAAGGCGGAGCTGATCGAGGATCTCAAGCGATCGGTGTGGCCGCACATCCGGCGTGGCGCGGTGAAGCCCGTGATCCATCGGACCTTCGATCTCGACGATGCGCGCGGCGCGCATGCGCTGATGGACTCGGGCACGCATATCGGCAAGATCGTGCTGACGACCCGGGCGGCAGGCGTAGACTGACGCGCGGCTCCGGCCACCTGACATGACTCACTCCCCGATCAAAACCATGACTGATACACGCTACCACTACTACGAACCGTCACAAGGCCATGGATTGCCGCACGATCCATTTAATTCGATTGTCGGTCCAAGGCCTGTCGGATGGATTTCCACGCGCGGCAGCAACGGCATGCTGAATCTCGCGCCATACAGCTTTTTCAACGCCTTCAACTACCATCCGCCGATCATCGGCTTCTCGAGCATCGACGCGAAGGACAGCCTACGCAACGTGCAAGAAACGGGGGAATTCGTGTGGAACCTCACCACACGCGATCTCGCCGAAAAGATGAATGCAACATGCGCAATGGTGCCTTACGAAGTTGACGAGTTTGAAGTGGCCGGGCTGACCCCCGCTCCGTCTCGGCAAGTCGCCGTTCCACGCGTGGCAGAGAGCGGTGTCAACTTCGAATGCAAGCTCACCGATGTGATCCAGCTGCGCGATCACAAAGGCACGCCTGTCACCACATGGCTCGTGCTGGGAGAAGTCGTGGCGGTTCACATTCGCCAGGACTTGCTTAAAGACGGCACCTTCGACACCTTCGGCGCAGGCATCATTCTTCGGGCAGGCGGCCCATCGGCCTATGCGCTCGTCGCACCCGAGAGTCGATTCGATATCGGGCGCCCGCCCGGGGCGAATCCCCCCGTCGCACGATGACGGAGGGTGGCGCAGTCGGCTCGTGAAGGGCCGTTGGACCTCGGAAGCTGCCGCTGACTTGTTCCCGGACCGAGCGGCTGTCGAGGGTCGAAAGTGCGTGTTCGCTAAGCCTGACGGCAGGCGTTCGGTGCAGATCCTCAGCCGAACGTCCGCAAGGCAGCGTCAAGTCGACCGGCCGCGACCAACACGTGAACGCCCGCAAAGGCCGAGCACTTGCCGCTCAGCGCAGGCACGGAGCCACCGATATCCGGTTGAACAGCCGTTGAGGCTGCGCGGGCTCCAACGGCGGCAGTGGACCGATTGATCGCCATGTCCTCCACGAAACAATCGACAACTTGGAACTATACTGGGCAACCAGGAGGCTTCCATGACCGATCACGACAGACTGCATCCACTCCGTCCGCTCCTGAAAAACTGGGTTTGGGAGCATGGTCGAATCGGGACTCGCTATCTCGACTGCGTAGATGGCGAAATCAGGTTTGACGAGGGCAAGAAGTCGCATTTCGCGGCCGAGAAATATATCTATGTGCCCCTTGGCAAGGGCGCTGAAGACGATGCATCCGCGGAGGGGCCTGCGATCCACGAGGCTGGACTTGCCCGGTTTTTGCGAGCCGCGCAGCTGGGCACGCCGGAGGAAGCCGGTTCGGCAGCGGATGTCCAGCGCGCAGTGCAGGACTGCGTTGAGATTGGCCTGTTCAGCGCATATCAATGGGAGGCACGAGAGGCGTTTGCCCGATACGCGCAGGAACCCATGTTCGATGACGAGATCCGCGCGGCGGTTGTCGACGACATCCGGCGTATTTACGCCGGCATGCGGGAGCAACTGGCGCTGTACGATTTCAGTGTGCTCCACGGCTTGCCCACGCCGCTGCTTATCGGCGACACGCCCTTCATCGACTGGCGCCAGCGTGCCAGTCCGGCACTCCCGTTTGTATCGCTCCCGCTGGGTCCTTACTGCCTGCTGGTAGGCGCGCCGTCAGGCAGGAAAAGCCGAATCGCCCCGGTCGTCTGGAAGGCCGCTGCCACGATGGGCCCGTTGAAGGATCACAACCGCCAAATCGAGGAGCAGGCACGTCTGTGGCTGGTGGCGACCACGGACGACCAACTCGTCGCTGCGCAAAGTCGCATTGCCGCGGCCGTCGGCTCCAGGCAAGGGAATGTGAAGCCCTGACCGACGTTCACCTTAAGCAGATCGTCGGCGGTGGCTGAGTGAAAGACCGGCACGTGAAGCCGACCGGTTCGCCATCGACGTGTGATGCGATCACCGTGATACCGGATGCATGGTGGCCGAGCGCTTCGACGTCAGTTCGGACCTAGTTCGAGAGGTCCTTGCGGACGATTTCCGCACCCGCGCTCAACGCACTCAGCTTGCCTCTCGCGACTGCACGCGACAACGGCGCCATGCCGCAGTTGGTGCAGGGATAGAGCTTGTCGGCATCCACGAACTGAAGTGCTTTTCGCAACGTACCGGCGACTTCCTCGGGGGTTTCAATGGTATCGGTCGCCACATCGATGGCCCCCACCATCACCTTCTTGCCCCGAATGAGTTCAATCAGATCCATGGGAACGCGCGAGTTGTGACATTCCAGCGAGACCATGTCGATACTGGATTTTTGCAACTTGGGGAAGGCTTCCTCGTACTGCCGCCACTCCGACCCCAGCGTCTTCTTCCAGTCCGTGTTGGCCTTGATGCCATAGCCATAGCAAATATGCACGGCGGTTTCACACTTGAGACCTTCGATCGCTCTTTCCAGGGTCGCGACGCCCCAATCATTCACCTCATCGAAGAAGACATTGAATGCGGGCTCATCGAATTGAATGATATCGACGCCGGCAGCCTCCAGTTCCCTGGCTTCCTCGTTCAGGATCTTTGCGAACTCCCAGGCCAGTTTTTCGCGACTCTTGTAATGATCGTCGTACAGCGTATCGATCATCGTCATCGGCCCCGGCAACGCCCATTTGATGGGTTGGCTCGTTTGCCGGCGCAGGAACTTGGCATCGTCAACGAAAACCGGCTTCTGTCTCGCCACCGCATCAACGACCGTCGGCACGCTGGCGTCATAGCGATCGCGAATTCGAACGGTCTTGCGGTTCTCGAAATCAACGCCGCTGAGGTGCTCGATGAACGTGGTCACGAAATGCTGGCGCGTTTGCTCGCCGTCACTGACGATATCGATGCCCGCATGTTGCTGCTCTTGCAACGACAGGCGCAAAGCATCCTGTTTGCCCTCGATCAACACCTCGTCCTGCAATTTCCACGGTGACCAAAGTGTCTCGGGTTGTGCGAGCCACGAAGGTTTAGGCAAACTGCCGGCGGTTGAAGTGGGTAGAAATTTTTTCACGGTAGACGACCTCGTGTTTTTGTTGGTCAAAGCGCGTAGTCCGCAGACCACTGCTCGAGAATGGCCTGGTATGGCTTGATAAATTGCTCTTCGACAAACCTGCCCTGTTCGATAGCCAGCCGGCTACGCTCTTCCCGATCGTAAACAATCCGGGTGAGCGAAAAATCCTGATGCTTCAGACTCGGTTGGTAGGATTTTCCTGCCGGAGAATTCGCATTGTAAATTTCGGGCCGGTAAATTTTCTGGAAGGTATCCATCGTGCTGATGGTGCCGATGAGCTCCAGATTGGTGTAATCGCCCAGCAAATCACCGGTAAAATAAAAAGCCAGCGGTGCGACACTATTCGGTGGCATGAAATAGCGCACCTTCATTCCCATTTTTTCGAAATACTCGTCAGTCAAGGAATACGCGTCCTGCCGGTATTCGATACCCAACACGGGGTGCCGATTTGCCGTCTGATGATAGGTCTTGCTACTCGAAACGCTCAGACATATAACGGGCGGTTTCGCGAAATTATCCTTGTAGGCGCTCGACTTCACGAAGGACTTGAACAGATTCCCGTGCAGGTCGCCAAAGTTATCCGGCGTACTGAAGCCGGGCTGATTCTTGTTGTGCTCCAGCAAGACCACACTGAAATCGTAATCTCGCACATAAGAGGAAAAATTATTTCCCGCGATGCCGTCAATGTGTTTGTTGTTTTTTCGATCGAAAATATTCGTCTTCAGTATTTCGATCAAGGGCAGCGCGGCACTGCCCCGCTCGCCGCCGATATTCATTTCGACCGAAATGATTTCAAGCTTGACGGCATAGCGATCGCCTTTGGGATTGTCCCAATGCGCCATCGCATTGAAGCGATTGTCAATCATCCTGAAGGTATTGCGCAAATTCTCCTGACGACTCTTTCCTCTGGCGAGGTTCGCAAAATTGGTCGTGATGCGCGTATGGTCGGAAGGCTGATAGTCCTCATCGAAACTGACGCTTTTAATAGCAAATGTAAACTCTTGACTCGTCATGATCTTGCGCCCCAGATTTCGAAATGAAAACCGCATCTGCTCCATGCCTTTCGATGCGGCTCGCTTTTCTTTTCCGATGAACGAATGTGACGTTGGGCCATGGCCGACTGGATATGAATCGATTTCAACCAACCAAGAGCGATGCTCACGGTGCGGTGTATCCGGTTCACATCGGAAGAAAAGTAACTGGCAGCGATGATATAGTTTCCATTGCATGAATAAAAATGGATTTATTTCATGCAAACATTAAATTTGTTCATGGAGTGGTCGATGCTGGATCGCAATCATCTGATGGTCGTGCGGGAAGTGGAGCGGCAGGGCTCGCTCACGGCCGCGGCCGATACGCTCAACCTCACGCAGTCGGCGCTCAGCCATGCCGTGAAGAAGCTGGAGCAGCAGCTCGGTACGCCCGTGTGGGCGCGCGAAGGACGGACCATGCGGCTCACGCAAGCCGGACAGTACCTGCTGAGCCTCGCGAACCGGTTGCTGCCGCAATTCGAACTCGCCGAGGAGCGCATGAGGCAGTACGCGCAGGGCGAGCGCGGCACGTTGCGGATCGGCATGGAATGCGCGCCGTGCTATCAATGGCTGCTGAAGGTGGTGTCGCCGTATCTCGCGCACTGGCCGGATGTCGATGTCGACGTGAAGCAGCGCTTCCAGTTCGGCGGCATCGGTGCGTTGATCGGCTATGAAATCGACGTGCTCGTCACGCCCGACCCGCTCAAGAAACCCGAACTGCATTTTGAGCCGGTGTTCGATTACGAGCAGGTGCTGGTGGTTGCCGATGATCACCCGCTGGCCGGAGAAGCGTATGTCACGCCGGAACAGCTGACGCACGAGGTGCTGATCACGTATCCCGTCGAAACGGACCGGCTCGATATCTACACGCAGTTCCTCACGCCCGCGAACAGGGTGCCGAAGCGCCACAAGGTGATCGAGACGACCGACATCATGCTGCAGATGGTGGCGAGCGGCCGTGGCGTGGCGGCGTTGCCTCGCTGGCTCGCGGAAGAATACGCGGGCTGGATGCCGCTTACACCCGTGCAACTTGGAAAGAAGGGGATTGCGAAGCAGATTTTCCTCGGCACGCGCAAGACGGATGACGACGTCGATTATCTTGCGGCGTTTGTAAAGGCTGCGCGGGAATGGAAATGGGCGGACGCGAAGATGCGAGACTAGTTTTGCAATTGGGACATGAACAAAACTGATTGCTCCCGCAACGGGCCGCTTTCCGCGCCTTCGTGCTTGTCGACCCGCGCTGCAGTCGAGCCCGCGTCAGCCACGCGACCATTGCAGCCCCGCACCTCCGCCGAAGTCTCTCTCATCCCTTTTCACGCAGCGGCACCGGGCATTGCTTGCGCCCCGCGCAGCAACACGTTGGCGGGCGCCGATGAACCCACGACATCGGCGTCCACCAACCGGCCCGCGGGCCGTCGTGCCGCGTCGTCGTCCGCGCGATGGCGGCATCGCGCACGCCCATCGCGACGCGTTGCCTGATTCGACCGCCAGCGTCTCCGAACGGCGCCACAGCCGCAAGCGAGAGCCGTCCGTTCGCGACGGCCACGCCTGCGGCAACCCAGTGGCGACGCCCTACTTCCGCAGCGAGATTTCCACCCGGCGATTGCGCGCGCGCCCTTCGGCGGTCTCGTTCGATGCGGTCGGATTGGTTTCTCCATGTCCCGTCGCCGCGACCGCATCCGCCTTCAGCCCGTGTTCGCGCAGATACCCCGCGACGGCATCGGCGCGGCGCTTCGACAGGGCCTGGTTGTGTGCATCCGAGCCGGTCGCGTCGGTATAACCGTCCACTTCCACACGCGAGAAGTGCCGGTCGCCCTGCTGGCTCAGCAAACTGTCGAGCGCGGCGGTGGCGGCGGACGTCAGCACGGCGGAGTCGGTCGCGAAGTACGCATCGCCGGTCAGGCTCACCTTCTCGACCGCGACGGGCGCCGGTGCGGCCGCCGCGGCGACCGGCGCGGGTGCCGCACCGCACTGGAACACGATCGAGTGCGGATCGGCGCCGTCGCGGTACGGCGTCGTGGAATCGACCTTGCGCACGGCCTCGTTGCCGCACATGCGCGTCGCGACCTTCATGCAGGTATTGGCGCTCGACAGGATGCCGTGACAGTCGACACGGAACGTCCGGATGCCGTCGCGGGGCTGAAGTTCGTATGCGTTGTACGTCGGTCCCGATGCGCTCGAACAGGCCGCGAGGGAAACGACGGACGCCAGCAGTGCAAGATGAATGTTTTTCACGTGAGGACTCCGAAAATGCGAGGGGCGCAGCGCGGGCGGCGCAATGGTGCAGCCGCATCCGCGTGCGTGTGCGTTCGACGCGGTCCGCCCTGGCAGTGCATGCCGGCGCGAACCGCAGCGCGCGATTACTTCCACTGATACAGCATGCCCGCGCCGACGACGCGCTGGCTGCCGGCGAAGCCGCCGTTCAGCGTCGCCTTCAGGTTTTCCGTGACGCGCGCCTGCACGCCGACCGCCATCGCCTTCTGCCCCTGGAACGTCGCCGTACCGACCCCCATCGCGAAGTTCGAGTCACGGTCCATGTGCGGGATCGACGCCATCGCGGCGGTGGCCGCGATCCCCTCGCGTGCCATCGAATCGGTCTGCTGGATCTGCTGCTGCATCTGCGTGAGCTGGTTGTTGACCGTGTTCAGCGACTGCGTGAACTGGTTCGACACCGCGTTCAGCTGGTTCACGTTCACCGCATCCGTGCCCTGCGTACCGGCCGCGACGTTGACCACCTGGCGCGCCGATTCCGCCGAACCGACCGCGACGACGTTCGAGCGGCCGCCGTCGTTGCTGCCCGTGCCGATCGCGGTCGAATTGCTGCCCGACGCCGTCGAGCCCACGCCGAAGGCGGTGGAACCGTTGCCCGATGCGAGCGCATTGTTGCCGACCGCCGTGCTGTTCGAGCCCGATGCCACCGCCCCCGACCCACCCGCCGACGAATTCGGGCCGGTCGAGCCCGGCGGCACGTTCGCGCCGTTCGGGTTCGTCGTGTACTGGCCGCCGAGGTTGGTCGTGCGCTGGTCGATCAGCGTCGTCAGCTGGTTCGCGACCGAGTCGAGCTGCGACACGTTCACCGCGTCCGTGCCGTTCTTGCCGGCCGCGAGGCCCGTGATCTGCCGGTTGCCGATGTTCACTTCGCCGGCCGACGATTGCGGGCTGCCCAGGCCGTACGCGACGTAGTTCGTCAGCGCGCCGACCGTCGTCAGCGAACCGGCGCCCAATGCGACGCTGTTCGCGAACGTCGCGGACGCACCGGCGCCCAGCGCGAGCGCATCGGTTGCGTTGCCGAGCGCGCCGGAGCCCAGCGCGACGCTGCCCACGCTGACCGCCTTCGCATTCGCGCCTTGCGCGACCGACTGCGCGCCCAGTGCCGTCGCGCCGCTGCCGAGCGCGAGCGCGTCGGCCTGCGCGGCACTCGCCGCCTGCCCGATCGCGATGCCGCCAGGGGCGGTCTGGTCGACGATCGCGCCGTTGCCGATGCCCACGCCGTGGTCGCCGTTGACGACCGTCGTCGGCCCCACCGCGACCGATTCCGCGCCGACGGCGAGCGAGTCGGCCGCCGTCGAATTCGCGTGGAAATACTTCTGGCCCGTGACCGCAAACGACTGCAACGCGCCGGCCAGCTGCCGCACGGTCACCGCATCCTGCTGCCCGGTGCCGTCCGCGACGTTGGTGATCTGGCGATACGTCTTGCTGGTCGCGTCGCCGACCGATACCGCGCCGAGCAGCATCTGGTCCGTCGTGTTGAACGGGATCGACGCGGTGCCGTTGCGGAGGATGCCCGACGCCGGCGTCGTCGCGCGGTCGGATACCGCCCCCGCGCCGAGCGCGATGCTGCCGTCCACCTTCGAGATCGCATTCGGGCCGATCGCGACACTGTCGAGCCCGATCGCCTGGCTGTCCGGCGCGGTCGAGTTCGCGTGGAAATACTTGATGCCGTGGGCGTTGATGTTGTCGATCGCCGAGCCGACGTTGTTGTTGATCGTCGTCGAACCGTCGCTGTTGTACGTCACGTACGAAGGGGCCGAAATCGTGCCGGTCGTCGGATCGTAGGTGGCCCCTCCGCCGATCGCGCCCGCCGTGCTGTTGCCGAGGTTGGTGTTGTTGTTGGCGATCGAGCTGAGGCCGGTGGACAGCGAGCCGATGCCCGTCGACGTCGCGGTGGACAGCGACGTCAGGTTGCTGTTCGTGCTCGACAGCCCGGTGGACAGCGAGCCGACGGTCGTCGAGGTCGATGTCGACAGCGACGCGATCGAGCTCGTCGTCGAACTGAGCCCGGTCGACAGCGAACCGATGCTCGTCGAGGTCGCGGTCGACAGCGACGTGACGGTGCTGTTCGTCGTGCTCAGGCCGGTGGACAGTGAACCGACCACCGTCGAGGTGGACGTCGACAGCGACGTGATCGAGCTGTTCGTCGAACTCAGGCCGGTGGACAGCGAGCTGATGCCGGTCGACGTCGACGTCGACAGCGACGTCACCGTGCTGTTCGTCGAACTCAAGCCGGTGGACAGTGAGCTGATGCCGGTCGACGTCGAAGTCGACAGCGACGTCACCGTGCTGTTCGTCGAACTCAGGCCGGTGGACAGCGAGCTGATGCCGGTCGACGTCGACGTCGACAGCGACGTCACCGTGCTGTTCGTCGAACTCAAGCCGGTGGACAGTGAGCTGATGCCGGTCGACGTCGAAGTCGACAGCGACGTCACCGTGCTGTTCGTCGAACTCAGGCCGGTGGACAGCGAGCTGATGCCGGTCGACGTCGACGTCGACAGCGACGTCACCGTGCTGTTCGTCGAACTCAAGCCGGTGGACAGTGAGCTGATGCCGGTCGACGTCGAAGTCGACAGCGACGTCACCGTGCTGTTCGTCGAACTCAAGCCGGTGGACAGTGAGCTGATGCCGGTCGACGTCGAAGTCGACAGCGACGTCACCGAGCTATTGGTCGAACTCAAGCCGGTCGAAGTCGACGTGGACAGTGACGTAATCGCGCTATTGGCCGACGACAGACCGGTCGACGTGGACGTCGACAATGACGCCACTGTGCTGTTGGTCGAACTCAGTCCCGTGGACAACGACGTAATGCCCGTCGACGTCGACGTGGACAGCGATGTAATCGCGCTATTGGCCGACGACAAACCGGTCGACGTGGACGTCGACAATGACGTCACTGTGCTGTCGGTCGAGCTCAGGCCCGTCGACAGCGAGCTGATGCCCGTCGAGGTCGACGTCGACAACGACGTGATCGCGCTATTGGCCGACGACAATCCGGTCGACGTGGAAGTCGACAACGACGTCACCGAGCTGTTGGTCGAACTCAACCCCGTCGACAGCGAGCCGATGCCCGTCGAAGTCGATGTGGAAAGCGACGTGATCGCGCTATTGGCCGACGACAATCCGGTCGACGTGGAAGTCGACAACGACGTCACCGAGCTGTTGGTCGAGCTCAACCCCGTCGACAGCGAGCTGATGCCCGTCGAAGTCGATGTGGAAAGCGACGTGATCGCGCTATTGGCCGACGACAATCCGGTCGACGTGGAAGTCGACAACGACGTCACCGAGCTGTTGGTCGAGCTCAACCCCGTCGACAGCGAGCTGATGCCCGTCGAAGTCGATGTGGAAAGCGACGTGATCGCGCTGTTGGCCGACGACAACCCGGTCGATAGCGACGACACCCCCGTCGACAACGAACTGACACTCGACGCCGTCGACGTCGACAGCGAATTCACCGCCTGATTCGTCGCATCGAGCTGCGACCCGTTGATCGCATCCGTGCTCGCCGAACTGATGCGCCCGGCCGCGACGTTGGTGATCTGGCGCTCGGTACCCGCTGCACCGACACTGACGACGCTGGTCGGATTCGTGCCCTTGAACGTGTACGTCACGCCGCCGATCGTCGCGCTCGCGGTCGGGTTCGGCGCCGCCGTCGTCGAGCCCGAGCCGAGCGCGACGTCGCCTGCATTGTTCGCCACGGCCGACGCGCCGAACGCCAGCGCCCCAGCGGCCGCGGCCGTCGACGTGTTGCCGAGCGCGAGCGAGCCGGTGCCCTGCGCGATGTTCGAATTGCCGATGGCGACCGCGCCGTCGCCGTTCGCCGTGTTGTTCGACCCGGCCGTGACCGCACCGGTGCCGATCGCGGTGCTCGGGTCGCCGATCGCCACCGCACCGTTGCCGCTGACCGTCTGGCTCGCGCCGAGCGCCACGGCGCCGGTACCGCCCAGCACCTTCGAGTTGAAGCCGCCGGCGATCGAGCCCGGCCCGGCTGCGGCCGCGACCGAGTTCGAATCGCCGATCGCCACGGTCGACCCCGCCGCCGCGACGCTGTTGATGCCGATGGCCGTCGCATTCGTGGCCGATGCCGTCGCACCGGGCCCCAGGGCGGTCGCCGAGATGCCGGTCGCCAGCGCGGCATTACCGAGCGCGGTCGCGAACTGCTGCGTCGCGCTCGACTGGACGCCCATCGCGATCGAACTGACGCCCGTCGCCTTCGCGCTCGTGCCGAGCGCCATCGAGGTATCGGCGCCGGCCGTCGTGGCCGAACCCAGCGCGATCGAACTGGTGCCGAGCGACTGCGTGCCCGAGCCCGGTACGCCGGCCGTCCCGCCCCAGCCGATCGCGATCGACGACGTGCCCTTCGCACCGCTGTTCACCCCCATCGCCACGCCCGAATTGCCGGAAGCCAGCGCGCCGCTGCCCACGGCAACGGCGGCCGCGCCCGAGCTGGTCGATTGGTTGCCGAGGGACACCGAGCCCGTCAGGTCCGCATGCGATGCATAGCCCAGCGCGACACTTTGCGCGCCGGCGGCGCTCGCCCCGAGGCCCAGCGCCGCCGCGTATTGACCGGAAGCCAGCGCATTGTTGCCGAGCCCGATGGCCGACACACCGGTCGCGGCCGCACCACTGCCCATCGCCACCGACCCGCTTTGCGTCGCGCTCGACAGGTTGCCGATGGAAACCGAGTAATCGCCCGAACCGATCGCCTGCACGCCCATCGACGTGCTGTTGACGCCCGTCGCCTGCGCGTTGATGCCGACGGCCGTCGAAGCGTCGCCCATCGCATGCGCCCCCGGGCCAAGCGCCGTGGCCGACACGCCCTGCGCCGTCGACAGGTTGCCCAACGCGGTGGAGTTCGTCTGCGCGGCGCTCGACCCGACGCCGATCGCGATCGACGAGACGCCGCCGGTGGCCGTCCCGCCATCCGGGTTGTACTGCGCATGCGCACCGGCATGGAACAGCGCGAGGTACGCGGACGCCATCAGCATGGTGAGCCGCCTGAGCGACGGGGCCGAGGTCGCGCCTGCGCGAACCGCGGCCGCTCCTGCGACGTCACGCCCCGGCGTGCCACGCGGCGACGCGACGCGCTTGCCGCGCGCCCGATCAAGCTCCGAAGCCGCAACCCAGGCTCCCAATGCTTCGTTCCAGATCGACTTGAACGACTTGTTCATCTTGTCTTCCCTCGGTTCTCATGTGCTGGATGACGCAACGGCGAACACGGCAGCCGGCGAGAATGTCCTCAACACATTCCCGTCGGTCTCGCGACGCCCTGCCACTCACTTTGGATCACTAACTAAACAGCCCGGTAACGCTGCTCGACACGCGCGATGGATATCGCGATCACGCGATCGCGCGCCGCCCGTGCCAGTCGACACGAGGCGACGCGACGATCGCCGGTTATCGAATCATGGAAGCCGACACGGCAATCCCGGCGGCTCGACGCCGGGCGTGCCGTTCATCCGCGCACGCGCGCGCCGTCGCGCCGAACCCGCGACGACCTCGAATCTCATGGAAAAGCGTCATTCAGACGCCGGATGGGCGGAAGCCGGCCCGCACCCGGGGGCGGCCCGCCCTGTTTCATTCAGGAGGAGGATGACGCCGTGCGATCCCCGGGGCTGAAGCATGCGCCGCCGGTTCGTGCGAACCGGTGCGTTGGCCTGTCATGCCTGTTGTGTTCATCGTTTTCGTACCCGCCTGATTCGAAAGCGCACCGTGCGCGACCGTCCCCCGATGGATCGAACCCTCGGACGGCCCACGCGCAGCCACGCACCCCTTCCGTCCGGCCTTCAAACGCCTTTCCGGAATCCCGGAACAGCATCGACGACTTGCCGGACGACCCCTGCACCGAATTAATCGATCGAATTTCGTTGATGATTTCGTCTCGACCGGTGCGTCATGCCCAACTGCATTCCAGAACTCACCGATTTCTCTTATATAGCAACGTATTCGGTGAATAATGAAATCTGCATTACCCTCGTGCCAGTTATTCTCTTGCCGACGCGATCCCATATCATGGGATATAGCATCGATCAATGTCTCATTGGTATCGCATGCATCGGAATAGCACTTCGGCATGCGATCCACGCGATCCAGACCGTTTGAAAGAACCGATTCCAGCCGCACCGGGGCTAGTTTGCTGGCATTCGTCAGAACGAACCTTTTCCCGAGCGGAAAAACCCTTTTCCCGAGCAGACAGCATTTACATTCATACATTCCAACGCAAATTGCGATTTCACGATTAACACGATTTCGACCCGCCGACAGAAAAAAAATTAATCACGCAACTCACAATTTCTTCATTCTTTTCACATAGCAGGTGTCGACTTCTGAACGCACGCCAAACTGATTCACCGCCCGCTGACCATTCCCATTATTCCAAATTGATCCGGCAATAAAGACCGATTATTAAAAACCGATCCGGCATGTTTTTCCACTTCCGTTTCTTCCGGCCGGACGCCGTGGCGGCAAGCACGCAACATCCCCGCCGCACAAGCCCCCACATGCCACACGGAATCCTCACAAGGTGACCTGTGGTCGGCATATAATTTTTCGCAACAATCGTGCAGACCGCGATGCACGTCATCTGACCGGCCACCCTTCCACCGCCTCCGCAACCATGTCATCCCGCTCGTCCAGTCCGGCGTCGCCTCGTCCCACGCCGGATCTTGCTGACGCACATATTCTTGTCGTCGACGATCGCCCGAACGACCTGCGGCTCCTCACCGAAATCCTGCGGGCCGCACGGTGCCGGATCAGCGTCGCGTTCGACGGGCTGCAGGCGTATCACCGTGCGCAGGCGATCGCGCCCGACCTGATCCTGATGGATGTCCGCATGCCGCGCATGGACGGTTTCGCGGCGTGCCGGCTGCTGGCGTCGACGCCTTCGACGCAATCGATCCCGGTCATCATCCTGACGGCCGCGGGCGATCTCGAGGATCGCATCGCGGGGCTCGAAACCGGTGCGATCGACTACATCATCAAGCCGTTCGAGCCGACCGAAGTGCTGGCCCGGATCCGCAATCACCTGAAACGCGCGCGGCGCAGCCAGCCGTTCGCGCATCTGCCCGAGCTGCCCGACAACCCGGAGGCGGCCCTCGTGCGCGCGGCGTCCGAGGTCCTGCTGCGCGACCTGCGCCATCCGCCGGCGCTCGAGGATCTCGCCAGGCAGGTCGGCACGCACGAGAAGCGCCTCTCCCGCGTGTTCCGCGACCATCTCGGCCAGACCGTGTTCGAATATCTGCGCGACACGCGCCTGCGCGCCGCGATGCACTTTCTCGCGGAGACGTCGATGGGGATCGGCGACATCGCCGAGGAAATCGGCTTTTCCACGCCCGGCAACTTCGCCACCGCCTTCCGCGAGCGCTTCGGCATCACGCCGTCCGACTGGCGGCGCCAGCGCCATGCGGTCAATGCCCCGCCCGCCACACCCGGGGCGCACCATCACGATGGGTAGGCGCCACGCGGCATGGGCAGCCGGATGTCGCGCGGTGCTGCTGCTCCTGCTCGCGATGGCCGTCACCTGCGCGACGGCGCACGCCGCGTCGACGCCGAACCCCGCGCAACTGGACGCCGTGTCGGTCTTCGAGGACGCGAGCACGACGATGTCCGCCGAACAGGTCGCCGCACGGCTCGCCGATCCGGCGCATGGCACGCCGGTGGCCGGCACGTCGTCGTTCAACGTCGAGTTCTCGCGATCGGCGTGGTGGATCCGCGCCACGCTGACCAACCGCGACAGCGCCGCGCGCCCGCTGGTGCTGGTGATTCGTGACGCCCGCGTCGACCAGGCGGACTTCTATCTCGGCCGGAACGGCGGGTGGACGCTCGACAACCGCTTCCCGGCCGCCGGCGCCGGTAGTGACGCCCGACCGTCATCGCGCTACCCGGCACTCGACGTCACGTTGCGTGCCGGCGAAAGCGTCCCCGTCCTGATCCGCGTCACGTCGCGCAAGGAAATGCGGCTCGCGCCGGCCGCGTTCACGCGCGCGGCATGGGATGCGCTGGAACGGCGCGCGACGATGTGGGACTTCGGCTTCTTCGGCGGGTTGCTCGCGCTGATGTGGTGCGCGCTGCTGATCGGGTTCTTTTCGCGCAGCGGCGTGTTTCACGTGCTGGCCGCGGTGGCGCTGGGCACGACACTGTTCGAAGCGGCTTACCGCGGCTATCTGGCGCTGGCGTTGCCGCCTGCGCTGCGTGAATGGTCGGCGCGCGGCGAAGTGATCTTCGCGTACCTGGCGGTGTCGTGCTTCGTCGTCTTCATCCTGATGGTCGCCCGGCGCGAGCAGGCGAAGCTGCCGATGCGCGCGATCTACATGGCCTTCCTCGCGCTCGAAGGGATCGGCATGATCGGCGCCGCCTGCGGCGACCTGCTGACGTTCACGTGGTTCTGCCTGCGGCTGAACGCGGTGCTCGGGATCGTCAACATCAGCCTCGCGCTGCTGCTCGCGATCCGCCGGACGCCGACCGGCCGCGTGATGCTGATCGCCATCGCGATCGCCACCTTCAACATGTTGATCCGCGTGCTCGACGGCATGAACACGCTGCCGCCGGCGCTCGCGTGGCTGAAATCCGACATCTTCCCGAACCCCGTCATCGCGATCGTCGGGCTCGCCACGCACCTGCTGGTGCTGGCCGCATGGATCCACCACGTCGGCCGCCAGCGTACCGAGGCGAGGAAGCGGCTCGAACACTGGCAGCTCACCGAGCAGGATCGCCTGCGCGACGAAGTCGCACGCCGCACGCTCGCGCTCAACGACGCGCTGCAGCAGGTGACGACCCACATGCAGCAGAAGATCGAGACGCTCGGCTACGTCAGCCACGACCTGCGCGCGCCGCTGTCCACGATCAATGGCTATGCGAAGCTGCTGCTGCAAGGCGCGACGCGCGGCCAGGCGCGGCTGATCCGGTCGATCGACCGCAGCATCCGCTACCAGCTCACGCTGATCGATGAGCTGCTCGCGTTCACGAAGGCCGAGCTGCAGCCGCTCGGCGTGACGCCGGATGCGACCGACCTGCCCGGCCTGCTCGACGACATCGGCCACTATGCGCTCGCGCTGTGCGCGCAGCAGGACAACCGGTTCGTCTACCGGCCGGCCACGCCGCTGCCGCGCACGGTGTCGATCGATGGCATGCGGCTGCAGCAGGTGCTGCTCAACCTGCTGTCCAACGCATCGAAGTTCACGCGCGACGGCACGGTCACGCTGTCGATTCATGCCGCGCGCGAAGGCGACGCCTGGCGCCTGCTGTTCGAAGTGGCCGATACGGGCATCGGGATCGACATCAGCGGCAACCGCGACATCTTCCGCGCGTACCAGCAGGTGCAGGCCGTGAACGGCGGCACCGGGCTCGGCCTGTTCATCGCGCAGCGCATCGTCGGCGCGATGGCGGGCGAGCTGGCCGTCGCCAGCCAGCCGGGCGTCGGCACGGCATTCTCGTTCGCGATCGTCGCGCCCGCCGTCGGGCACGCGCTCGTGCCGGTGTCGGAGCTCGTCCGGCGGTTTCATCCGGACGGCGAGGCCGAGCCGGATGACACCGCGCCCACGATGCCGTGCCCGCCCGACGATGCGCTCGACCAGTTGATCCTGCTGGCCGACAACGGGCAGTTGACCGATATCGAGGCATGGCTCGGCCCGTATGCGGACGAGCCGGATTACGCGGCCTTCGTGCGGGACGTGCGCGAACACCTCGATGCACTGGACCTGGACGCGATCGGGAAACTGGCCGGCTCGCTGAAACAGGCGCGCAGCGCCGCGACGGCGTTCGACGCCGAAGCCGACGCGGCCGGGCCGGCCTGACGGCACGGGCCACCGCGGCGCGCACGCGCCGATCGGGCACCGGCCGGCCGCCGGATGCGACCGCCCGCGCATCGGCACCCCCACCGTCGCGTCAGCACGCGTCGTGCCGCGCCCCCCGCCGGACGATGCGCGCTACAGCCGCCGCATCGTCGAAACCAGCGCGGCGCCCTCGTCGGGCGAGGCCGGCCGCGCCCGCACCGGGTCGCGCTCCGGCCTCGGCGCACCGAGCCCCGTGCCGCCCGTGCGCCGCCGCGCGGCGTGCCGCTCGATCACCCGTTGCAGCACGCAGAACACGCACAGCAGCGCGCCGATCACGATCCGCGTCCACCACGAACTCAACGTACCGTCGAACGTGATCAGCACCTGGATCGTGCCGAGGATGCCGACACCGAACACCGAGCCGACCACATAGCCCACGCCGCCGGTGAGCAGCGTGCCGCCGATCACGGTCGCGGCGATCGCGTCGAGTTCCATGCCCTGGGCCTGCAACCCGTAGCCCGACAGCACGTACAGCGTGAACACGACGCCGCCGAGCGCCGAACAGAAGCCGCTCAGCGCGTACACGCCGACCTTCGTGCGCGCGACCGGCAGCCCCATCAGCAGCGCCGAACGCTCGTTGCCGCCGATCGCGTAGACGTTGCGGCCGAAGCGCGTGAAATGCGCGACGTAGATCGCGCCGGCCAGCGTCGCGAGCGCGATCAACGCGCCCGCGCTCAACGTGCCGCCGCCCACCGGCACGCTGAAGCCCGCGATCGCATGAAACACCGGCTCGTTGATCGTGATCGACTGCGTCGTGATCAGGAAGCACGCGCCGCGCGCGAGAAACATCCCGGCGAGCGTGACGATGAACGGCTGCAGCCGGAAATAATGGATCAGCGCCCCCATCGCCGCGCCGTACAGCGCGCCGAACGCGAGCACCAGCGGCACGATCACCCACACGGGCCAGTGCAGCCGCTCGGCGCCGACCGCGCAGAAGATCGTCGTCAGCGCGACGACCGAGCCGACCGACAGGTCGATCCCGCCCGACACGATCACGAACGTCATCCCGATCGCGACGATCAACAGGAACGCGTTGTCGACGAGCAGCCCGGTCAGCACCTGCATCGAAAAGAAGCCCGTGTAGGTCACGGACCCGAAGCCGAACAGCGCGGCGAACAGCACGATCGTCACGACGATCGGCAGCGTGCGCGGGTCGGCGAGCCGGCCAAGGAATCGGTTCATCGCGGCGTCGCTCCGGAAGTGGCGCGCGAACGCGCGGAAGGTAGCAGCCGTGACGCGTGCCGGACGACCGACGCACGTGCGGCCTCCGACTGGATCAGCGTCACGACGATCACGACGACCGCCTTGACGACGAGCGTCGCCTCCGGCGGCACGCCGATCGAATAGGTCGTATAGGTGAGCGTCTGGATGATCAGCGCGCCGAGCACCGAGCCGGCGAGGCTGAAACGGCCGCCGAGCAGCGACGTGCCGCCGAGCGTCACCGCGAGGATCGCGTCGAGTTCGAGCAGCAGCCCCGCGTTGTTGCCGTCGGCGCTGCGCACGTTCGAGCTGGCCAGGATGCCCGCGAGCGCCGACATCACGCCTGAAAACAGATACACGCCGAACACGATCGCCCCCGAGCGCAGGCCGACGAGCCGTGTCGCGACCGGGTTCACGCCGATTGCGCGGATGAACAGCCCGAGCGCGGTGCGGTTCACCAGCAGCGCGGTCGCGGCGATCGTCGCCAGCGCGATCCACACCGCGCACGGCACGGCCGCGACATAGCCGCCGCCGAGCGCGAGGTAGCCGGGCGCGCCGATCGGGATGATCTGGCCACCCGTCAGCAGTTGCGCGACGCCGCGGCCGGCCACCATCAGGATCAGCGTCGCGATGATCGGCTGCATCCCGACGAACGCCACCAGCAGCCCGTTCCATGCGCCGGCCAGCAGCCCGACGCCGAGCGCGGCAGCCAGCGCCACGCCGATTCGCGACGGGTCCGCTTCGAGCACGATCGCCGCGGCCGCCCCGGCGATCGCGACGATCGCGCCGACCGAGATGTCGATCCCGCGGGTCGCGATCACGAGCGTCATCCCGAGCGACACGATCACGAGCGGCGCCGCGCGGTTCAGGATGTCGACCGGCGCACCGAACAGGTGACCGTCGAGCAGCGTGATCGACAGGAAGCCCGGGCGATACGCGACGTCGAGCGCGAACAGCAGCGCGAGCGTCAGCACCGGCCACACGAGCGAATGACGGAACAACGTGCGCAGCCGCGTCATGACTGGCCTCCCGCGATCAGCCGGTATACCTGCTCCTCGGATGCGTCGGCGCCGGTGAGTTCGGCGACCTTGCGCCGGTCGCGCAGCACCGCGATCCGGTGGCTCACGCGCACGACTTCGCTGATCTCCGACGAAATGAACAGGATCGCGAGCCCTTGCGCGCACAGCGCGAGCACGCGCTCCATGATGTCGAATTTCGCGGCGACGTCGATGCCGCGCGTCGGCTCGTCGAGAATCAGCAGCTTCGGTTCCGTCGCGAGCCAGCGCGCGAGCAGCACCTTTTGCTGGTTGCCGCCCGACAGCAGCCCGATCGGCTGCTCCGCGTCGCGCGCCTTGATGCCGAGCCGCGCGATGTACGTATCGGCGAGCTCGCGCTGGCGCGCCCGCCCGATCAGCCGCCACCAGCCGCGCCGCGCCTGCAGCGCGAGAATGATGTTCTCGCGGATCGACAGCGCGGCGACGATGCCCTCCTTCTTGCGATCCTCCGGGCAATACGCGATGCCGTTGCGAACCGCGTCGTGCGGCGACGCGAGCCGCGTGCGCGCGCCGTCGATCTCGATCGCGCCGGTGTCGGCGCGCTCCGCGGCGAACGCAAGCTGCGCGGTTTCGGTGCGCCCCGAGCCGAGCAGCCCGGCCAGTCCGACGATCTCGCCGGGCCGCACGTCGAGGTCGAGCGGGCTCATCATCCCGCGCCGGCCGACCTGCTGCATCGACAGGAACGGGTCGGCCTCGCCGGCGGTGCGTTCGACCGCCGCCGCACCCGCCTGCAGCGTGTCGGACATCCGTTCGCGGCCGGTCATCTTCGCGACCAGCACGTCGACCGGCAGGTCGCGCGCGAGATACTCGCCTTCGCGCTCGCCGTTGCGCATCACGGTGATCCGGTCGGACACCGCGTAGGTCTGCTCGAGAAAGTGCGTGACGAACAGGATCGCGATGCCCGAGGCCTTCAGCCGGCGCAGCACGTCGAACAGCCGCGCGACCTCGCCGTCGTCGAGGCTCGACGTCGGCTCGTCGAGAATCAGCACGCGCGCGTCGACCGACACCGCCCGTGCGATCGCGACCATCTGCTGCACGGCGATCGGATACGCGTCGAGCGAGCGCGTGACGTCGAGCGCCAGGTCGAGTTCGGCCAGCGCCGCGCGCGAGCGTGCATGAATCGTGTTCCAGTCGATCGCGCCGCGCCGCATCGGCTGCCGGCCCGCGAAGATGTTCTCCGCGACCGACAGGTTCGCGCACAGGTTCACTTCCTGGTAGAGCGTCTGGATGCCGGCCGCCTCGGCTTCGCGCGGTGCGGCGAAATGCACCGGCGCGCCGCCGACGCGAATCTCGCCCGCGTCGTGCGCATGCACGCCGGTGAGCACGTTGATCAGCGTCGACTTGCCCGCGCCGTTCTGGCCCATCAGCGCGTGGATTTCACCCGGAAACAACCGGAAGTTCACGCGCTGCAGCGCGTTCACGCCCGGAAACGACTTGTCGATGCCGATCATCTCGACCACCGGCGGACTCTCCATGCATCCTCCCTCGAAACGGTTGGCGCCCGGGCGGCCGCAACACCGCCGCCCGCGCCGGATCGTCGGTACGTGGCTCAGTACTTGCGGGTCGGCAGCACCTGGGCCGCGACGTTCATCGGGAACACGGTCTCGTTCGTCACGATGCGCTTGGGCAGTTGCTTGCCGGCGACGACGTCCTTCACCGCGGTCATCAACTGCGGGCCGAGCAGCGGGCTGCATTCGACGTCGACGTTGATCTTGCCGGCGACCATCGCCTGGAAGCCGCCCTTGGTCGCGTCGAACGACACGACGCTCACGTCCTTGCCGGGCTTGATCCCCGCCTCTTCCATCGCCTGGATCGCGCCGAGCGCCATGTCGTCGTTGTGCGCGTAGACGACGTTGATCTGCTTGCCGTAGGTCTTCGCGAACGCTTCCATCACCTGCTTGCCGCCCGCCAGCGTGAAGTCGCCGCTCTGCGACGCGATCACCTTGAACTTAGGATTGCTCTTGATCACTTCGAGCAGGCCGGCCCGCCGGTCGTTGGCCGGCGCCGAGCCGACCGTGCCCTGCAGCTCGACGATGTTGATCGGACCCGGGTCGTTCTTGTAGCGCTCTTCCATCCAGTGGCCGGCGCGCCGCCCTTCCTCGAGGAAGTCCGAGCCGATCATCGTCACGTACAGCGACGGGTCCTTCACGTCGACTCCGCGGTCGGTCAGGATCACCGGGATGTGCGCGGCCTTCGCTTCGGTCAGCACGGGCTCCCAGCCCGATTCGACGACCGGCGAGAACGCGATCACGTCGACCTTCTGCGCGATGAACGAGCGGATCGCGCGAATCTGGTTCTCCTGCTTCTGCTGCGCGTCGGAGAATTTCAGGTTGATGCCGGCGTCCTTCGCCGCGCCCTTCACCGACACGGTGTTCGCGGTGCGCCACGCGCTTTCCGCGCCGACCTGCGAGAAACCGAGCGTGATCGGTTTCTGCTGCGCGTGTGCGCCGCCGGCCAGCACCGTCGCCGCGGCAACGATCGCGCCGGCCGCCAGCTTCCTGATGAATGTCATGGTTCGTCTCCGATGATGTCGTTGTCTGCCGTTGCGCTGTTCTGTTTCTGCGTGGCGCAGGCACGGGTCGGGGCTGTGCGCCGGCCGGGGGCGTCGCGCCGGCCCGGTCTGCATGCCCCGCATCAGTCTAGAAACAAGTCCGATAACCTTCTAATGAAATATTGGATTGGGGCGATATCGGATTCGGCATACGTATAAACACCTAAACGAATGACCCGCCCCGTTCCAGGTGGCCTTTGCACGAGCCAGCGCACCACCGGCGCGTTGCCTCACGGCATCGTAAAACGCTCGCTCCAGCCGACCTCGACGATCTCCGCGGCAGCTTCGATGTTCGTTGAACGCGACACGGCGTCGACGCGATCCGCCCGATGCCGACATCGGGCCGCAGTCAGCTTGCCCGGGCGAAGCCGTTGCGTTGTTTCGTCCATGCAGCGCAAACAAACGCCCGGACGCCCGTCCGGCGCGCGCTCGCGCCGGGCATCCTCGCGTGTGCCAGGAATGGCGCACGGTTCTTGCTGCACGACGCCGGAACGTACGCACAAACAAGGAGAAACCGTGCGCGCAGGATGTCCGCCCGGAACGCAGCCCGACGATACGCGGATCGGCACTGACGTCGATCGACGCGCTGCAGCATGAAGAAGCGTGCCGCGTCGCAGCCGAATGCACGCATGCCCGCCGGGCCGCTGCGCCATGTCGACGACCGTCGCCCCGGCTACACGCGCCGACTGCTCCGCAACGGCTTCGCGTATTACGGGCCCGACGGTGTGCGAGTGCGCGATGCCGACGAAATTGCCCGTATCAACGCGCTCGCGATTCCACCCGCGTACACCGACGTGTGGATCTGCATGGACCCGCGCGGTCATCTTCAGGCAACCGGCCGCGATGCACGCGGGCGCAAGCAGTATCGCTATCACCCGCTGTGGCGCGAGACGCGAGACGCGAACAAGTACGCGCGGATGGCCGCGTTCGCGCGTGCGCTGCCGCGCATCCGCGCGCGCGTCACGCGCGATCTGGCGTTGCCGGGCATGCCGCGCGACAAGGTCGTGGCGACGATCGTCCGCTTGCTCGACACGACGCTCGCGCGGATCGGCAACACGGAATACGCGCGCGAAAACGGCTCGTACGGGCTGACGACGTTGCGCAAGCGTCATGTGAAAATTCAGCCCGGCCAGGTGCAGTTGCGCTTCGCCGGCAAGAGCGGGATCGAACACGACGTGACGGTTGACGACGCGCGGGTCGCGCGCATCGTGCGGCGCTGCGCCGAGCTGCCCGGGCACGAGCTGTTCCAGTATGTGGACGACGACGGCGTACGCCATCCGGTCGGGTCGTCCGACGTGAACGACTACCTGCGCGAGGCCGGCGGCGCGGATTTCACCGCGAAGGACTACCGGACCTGGGCCGGCAGCGTGCATGCGCTCGGGTTGTTGCGGCGCACCGAGCATCGCGGCGTCACGCACGCGCGCAAGCAGATCGTCGAGACCGTGCGCGCGGTGGCCGAGCTACTGCGCAACACACCGGCCGTGTGCCGGCGCTGCTACATCCATCCGGCCGTGCTCGACGCGTTCGAGGCGGGCACGCTCGCCGCGCTCGCGGTCCGGCGTACGCCGCGCGGCTTGCGCGTGGACGAAGCGGCGTTCGTGGCGTTGCTCCGCAGCGCACGCCGGCGCATGGGGACATGACTGCGCACATCGCCCGGACACACCCGCTTCGACGCAGCCGGCCCCACACGAACCCGATGTCGTTTACCACCGGGTTCCGGGCGCATGACCGATAGCCGCCCGCGCCCGTTTCCCTAAACTGGTTCGCACAACACACCTGCCCGGTGTCGTCCGCTACGCACGTCACGCCACCGGCATCGATGCATCCCCGAGACATCCGCCTTCGCTGTCCGTCGGCCCGCACGTCCCCGCTGCATGCCCGCCGGCCGCGCCGCCAAGGCATTCCAGGAGAGTTCATTGAGCCCGTCGCAAGCGCGCCCCGCGAAAACCCGATCTTCGCGCCAGTCCGTCAAGCTGGATGACATCACGATCGTCGACCCCGCCGTCCTCAAGCGCGCGGTCGGCGCCATGGCGTTCGGCAACGCGATGGAATGGTTCGACTTCGGCGTCTACAGCTATATCGCCGTCACGCTCGGCAAGGTGTTCTTCCCGTCCAGCAGCCCGTCCGCGCAGCTGCTCGCGACCTTCGGCACGTTCGCGGCCGCGTTCCTCGTGCGCCCGCTCGGCGGCATGGTGTTCGGCCCGCTCGGCGACCGCATCGGCCGCCAGCGCGTGCTCGCTGCCACGATGATCATGATGGCCGTCGGCACGTTCGCGATCGGCCTGATCCCCAGCTACGCGTCGATCGGCATCATGGCGCCCGTGCTGCTGCTCGTCGCCCGCCTCGTGCAGGGCTTCTCGACCGGCGGCGAGTACGGCGGCGCGGCCACCTTCATCGCCGAATTCTCCACCGACAAGCGCCGTGGCTTCATGGGCAGCTTCCTCGAGTTCGGCACGCTGATCGGCTATACGCTCGGCGCGGCGACGGTCGCGCTGCTCACCGCGTCGCTGTCGCAGGAAGCGCTGCTGTCGTGGGGCTGGCGCGTGCCGTTCTTCATCGCCGGCCCGCTCGGTCTCGTGGGGCTCTATGTCCGGCTGAAACTCGAGGAAACGCCCGCGTTCAAGAAGGAGGCCGAAGCACGCGAAGCGGACGAACGCACGCGGCCGAAACAACGCTTCGCGACGCTGCTCGTCGAACAGTGGAAGCCGCTGCTGCAATGCGTCGGCCTCGTGCTGATCTTCAACGTGACCGACTACATGGCGCTGTCGTACCTGCCGAGCTACCTGTCGGCGACGCTGCACTTCCGCGAATCGCACGGCCTGTTCCTGGTGCTGCTCGTGATGGTGCTGATGATGCCGATGACGCTCTACGCCGGGCACCTGTCGGACAAGGTCGGCCGCAAGCCGGTGATGATGGCGGGCTGCGTGGGCCTGCTCGTGCTGGCCGTGCCGGCGCTGATGCTGATCCGCACCGGCGGCATGCTGCCCGTGTTCGGCGGGATGCTGATCTATGGCGTGCTGCTGTCGTGCTTTACCGGCGTGATGCCGTCGGCGCTGCCCGCGCTGTTCCCCACGCGCATCCGCTACGGCGCGCTCGCGATCGGCTTCAACGTGTCGGTGTCGTTGTTCGGCGGCACGACGCCGCTCGTCACCGCGTGGCTCGTCGATCGCACCGGCGACCTGATGATGCCCGCGTACTACCTGATGGGCGCATCGTTCATCGGCATCGTGTCGGTGCTCGCGCTGCGCGAAACGGCGCGCCAGCCGCTGCCCGGCTCCGCGCCGTGCGTCGCGAGTCGCGCGGAGGCGCTGAGCCTCGTTCGCGGCCCGGCCGACGAAGCGCGCGGGCAGGACAGGAAGCTCACGCCGGTCAGCGAACGTGCGTGATGCGGGCGCGGGTCGCGCGGGCGCTCATGACGTGACGTGATCCCACGCGACATGCGCCGCGTCGCGCGCACCGCGTCAGCCTGCCGACAGCCGCTGCGCGTCGAACCAGTCGAGCAGCATGCGCGTGACGAACGCGGGATTTTCCAGATTCGAGATGTGCCCGGCGTCCGGCACCAGCGCATGGGTGCAACCGATCACGCTCGCCATCTTCACCGTTTCCGACGGCGGGCGCGCCATGTCGCCCGCGCCGCACATCAGCAGCGTGCGTTCGGCGTCCAGTTCGGCGAGTGCCGACAGCGTGTCGGGCCGGCCGAAGATCAGCCGGCCGAGCGGGACGATCGATTGCCGTAACCGGTCGGCCGGCAGGTTCGCCAGCGCGTCGCGAAACGCGGACGGCACCGGGCCCGCCAGATTGACGTCCGGCCGGAAGAACAGCGGCACGATCGCATCGAGCAGCGGCGGCGCGATACGGCCCGCGGCGGCGATGGCGTCAAGCATTCCGAAGTAGCGCAGCCGCGTCGCCTCGGGCTCGGCCTCGAGCGACGCATCCATCAGCACGAGCGAGCGCACGCGCTGCGGTTCGCGCAACGCGAGCCGCGCGCCCCACATGCCGCCGACACTGAGCCCGACGAGCGCGCACTGTTCGATCGCCAGCGCGTCGAGCAGCGCACTCGCCTGCGCGGCGAGATCGTCGAGCGTCTGCGTGCCTTCCGGCATCGCACCCGATGCGCCGTGCCCCCACAGGTCCGGCACGATGACACGATACTGGCGCGACAGCGCGTCGATCTGCGGCGCCCACATCGCCGCATCCCACAGATAGCTGTGCCCGAGCAGCACCGGGAACCCGGTGCCGTGATCCTGGTAATGCAGGGTGCTGCCATGAATGTTCACTGCGGGCATGTCGTCTCCGGTGTCGGCGCGATCGGCAGCGGCCCGGAACCGGGCGCCGCGGTCGGCGGCGTGCTGCAACGAAGGCGAAGCGGCGCATCATCGCACAGGTTGCAGGCGCGGCGCATGACGGTTCGCACCTGCGTGCGCGTCGACCCTGCCGCATGCCCCTTCAACACGCACGCGTGACGGCGTGCCGCGACCGTCCTATCCGACGCGATACATCGGCACCACGTTGCTGCCGGCCGTTTCCTGGTCCGACGCGAGCGGATGACTCGCCTGCTCGAGCAGCCAGTTGGTCAGCACCGCGATATCGAACTCGTTGCATGCGTCCGGGTTCTGCACCAGCACGTAGCTGCCCGATGCGACCGTGCAGTGCGGGAACAGCTCGACGAGCCGGCCCTGCTTCAGCAGCCCGTCGACCAGCGGCCGCCGCCCGATCGCGATGCCGTGCCCGTCGACCGCGGCCTGCACCAGCTGATCGTACTGGCTGAAATGCAGTGCGCCGGCGGGCCGCAGGCGCGGCACGCCCAGCTCCTTCAGCAGATGGCTCCATCCGTGCCACGGCCATTCGCCGCGCGGATCGTCGAGATGCAGCAGCACGTGCTTGTCGAGATCCTCCGGCTTCATCGACGCGACGTCGCCCGGCGCCGGCATCAGGCTCGGGCTGCAGACCGCCACGACATGCTCGCGAAACAGCACGTCCGTCTCGTCCGTCGACGTATACGGCCCGGCATATCGCACGGCCAAGTGCAAACGTTTGCGTTTAAGATCTTCAATTTCGCTCGTGGCGGATACGCGTACGTCGATGTCGGGGTAGCTGGCGCGGAATGAACCGAGGCGCGGAATCAGCCACAGCGCCGCGAACGAAACGGTGGTCGACAACGAGATCGCGCGCTGGCCCACGCTCGACGACAGCCTGCCGATCACCGATTCCAGATCGGACAACGCGAACGAGATCGCGTCGTACAGCTCCCGCCCTTTGTCGGTCAGCGTCAGGGAACGTATGTGCCGATGAAAGAGCTCGATCCGGAGCTGCTCCTCGAGCGCCTTGACCTGCCGACTCACGGCGGATTGCGTGACGTTCAGTTCCTGCCCGGCACGCGTAAAGCTCAAATGACGCGCCGCGCATTCGAAGCCTCTCAGGAAATCCAGCGAAGGCATACTTCTCAATCGCTTTGCCAATCTCACATTAGCCATACCGCCGCCTCAAAGTTGCACCCACCGACAGGCAAGTCGCCGTTCGTCTCCCTGACTCGTTTCTCCTTTTTGGATTCGGAAACGATTTTATATTGAAGCATGGATGCGGATCATTCTTATTTTCAATCGTGACACTCGTATTTATCTATCGATTTTCATCGGCCAGATATTCTTACATTACCATTATCAAGTAGTGATTTTGTAAATCAATAAGCGGCCAGAATGGCGCGAAGAATGACCGACGAAATCGCGTAAAAACAGCACATTACAGGCGAAAATCGACGCCATGACGACGATACGGACGCCGCAGCAGAAGCACGTCCGCACACCTACAATTCAATTTCAATCACCAAACGATTTTATTCATTTACCGTATTACGAAAAGAAACCGCACCTCAACCTACACGCGGAATACCATTTAAATCCGTTATTTCGTGTTTATAAAAACATACTAAACCCATGAAATTGAATTGCACCATTCAATTGCCGTAAATTGATGAACCTATTATGTCCGGCAATGAATATTCCGCCGCCCGGAAACGGCAACCCGCGTGCATGACGCCACCTAGTCGTTCGGAATCGGTTCCGCCCTTTACCGGACGGGATGCGCGCCGCTATACCGTGTCCACCACGCCGTCCGTCACACGGGGCGTTCGCGCGGTCACTTCGCGGCGATAGCGGTTCAGCTCCTGCGCGGTCGCGAACGGGCGCTCGAACAGGATCGACAGGTTGTGCAGGATCCGCTCGACCACCTTCTGTTCCCATTCGCCGTCGAAGCGGATCTGCTCGTCGAGCCAGCGCTCGAGCCATTCCGGATCGGGCAGGCGCGACTGCACGGTGTCGCGCGGGAACAGCGCCTGGTTCACGTGCAGGTTGGTCGGGTGCAACGGCTTCTCGGTGCGGTGCGGCGCGCCGACGCCATCAGCACGCCGATCTTCGCGAACGCGGCACGCGCGACGTCGCCGCAGTCGTTCAGCGCCTTCTCCATGTAGCGCAGGTACGCGCCGCCGTGGCGTGCTTCATCGCGCGAGATCGTCTCGTAGATCTGCTTGATGACCGGCTCGGTGTGCCAGTCGGCCGCGCAACGGTACCAGTGGTTCAGGCGGATCTCGCCGCAGAAGTGCAGCATCAGCGTCTCGAGCGGCGGCGCCGGGTCGAATTCGAAGCGCACCGCGTGCAGTTCCGCTTCGGTCGGCACCCGTTCCGGCCGGAAGCGGCGCAGGTATTCCATCAGCACGAGCGAATGCTTCTGTTCCTCGAAGAACCACACGCTCATGAACGCGGAAAAGTCGCTGTCGTGCCGGTTGTCGCGCAGGAACATTTCCGTCGCGGGTAGCGCCGACCATTCGGTGATCGCGTTCATCCTGATCGTCTCGGCCTGCTCGTCGGTGAGCAGCGATGCGTCGAAGCGGTCCCACGGAATGTCCGTCTCCATGTCCCAGCGCACCGCTTCAAGCGACCTGAAAAGTTCCGGATAGAGCATCGTCGTCACCGTCGTTGAAAGGCATTCGGGCCCGGCACCGGCCCGGTCATGCCGATTGCGTGGACGCCGGCGCCGCCGCTTCGGCATCGGTTGCGCGGTCGTCCGCATCGTCGTCCACCGTGCGCGGCGAGAGCCTGCCGCGCAGCAGCGCGTAATAGAACTGCCGGTAGGTGCGGTGGTAATAGCGGATGCGCGGCCCGATCGCGCCATGCAGATCGTGCAGCCGCTCGATCGGCAGGTTCGGCATCATGTGATGCTCGACGTGATAGTTGTTGCCGTTCGTGAACCACGTCATGAATGCATTGCTCTCGATCGTCCGCGTGTTGCGGAACGGATCGGTGCTCGTCAGGTCGCAGCGGTAATGCTCGGGCATCTCGACCAGCGCATGCACGGGCGCGGCCACGAACACGAGCGGCACGACCCACACCCACACGACGAACCACGTGTGCAGCGCGATCGACACACCGGCCAGCAGCGCGATCGTCGCGACCATCAGCAGGTGATCGCGGCGGATCGCGCGCGACACGAGCGGGTTGTCGCCGAAGCGTGCGCCCGGCACGACGAGCTTCGCGACGTTCTTCGCGAACTGGATATAGTGCGCGGCCATCGACAGCCGCCACGCCCACAGGCCGAGATTCACGACGGGGCGCGCGCCGTACTGGTCGCCGTAGTCGAAGAACTCCTTGTTCTCGGGCGTGCCGAGCAGCCGGTGATGGCGCAGGTGGCTGTCCTGGTACGCATGAAACGACACGAGCATCGGCATGCCGAGCAGCACGCCGAACACCATGTTGAGCCGCTTGCTCCTGAATCCCTGGTAATGCAGCGCCTGATGCTGCAGCTCGACCCCGTGCGCGTACATCGCGCCGATCAGCAGGATGCCGACGATCTTCAGGACCACGACCGTCGACAGCGCGAACAGCATGCCATGCGCGATGAGTGCGACGTAGACCGCGAGCTTCAGCGAGAAGACGACGCCGCTCGGGCGGCTCTTCATGTCTGCAACCGGTTTCTGACGGGCGAGAAGCGATGAGGTGACGGACAAAATGCTCTCCTTGGCCGGACCCTGCCCGGCACGATGACGCGGCGACACTGGCGCGCTGCCGGGTTGCAATTCTTCTGTGAGTCGATGCTTCGGACAAACGAATTTTCCGAACGCATTGCATGACGCCCGCGCATGAGCGCACCACATCGTGAACTAGACGACCGGTCGAATGCGTACCGACCATTCACCTCGCACGGGCTCGCGCGTATACACACATGGCAGTGCCGAGTGGATGCGTGCTGCTCATGCATAGCCTGCAAATATTCCGTTTGTCGCGTCATGTCGATCCGGCAAGAATCCCCCTCACTCGACGAACGGCGCCGCCGGCACCGTGGCGCGAGCGGCCGTGTTCCTCAAGGGGAGAATCCTCGTGACGAAGTGCGCATCCACCATTCATCGCCTCATCGAATCGCTCGAGGACGTCGCGGGCGCCATGCATCGCATGACGTTCGTCGACGACGCCGGCAACGAGGCGAGCATCACGTACCGGCGCTTCGCTGAAGAAGTGTTTCGCCAGGCCGGCGCGCTGCGCGAACTCGACGTGCGCGAGAACGACATGGTGATGCTGGCGTTGCCCGCGTCGGTCGAGCACGCGGTCGCGATGATGGCCTGCGTGATGACGGGCGTACTGCCCTGCACCGTGCCCGTTCCGACGCGCCGCGCCACGACCGGGCGGCAGGTGATCGATGTCGCCTGCGAGCTGTACCGGCCGCGCCTCGTCATCGCCGCGGATGCGCAGTCGGCCGCATGGCGCGACGATGCGTTTCCCGCTTCGTCCACGCGCGTCGTCGATCTCGACACGCTGTCGCTCGTCGCGGATGCCGGCGCGCGCGCGCTGATCAGCGCGAAGCATGGCCGCGATCCGCATCATGTCCAGCTCACGTCCGGCTCGACGTCGCACCCGAAGGCCGCGGTGCTCAGCCACGAGAACGTGATCGCGAACGTGCTCGGCATCGGCGGGTCGGTGCGTTTCGACATTGCGGCTGGCGACGGCACCGCGTCGTGGCTGCCGCTCTATCACGACATGGGGCTGCTCACGCTGCTGTCGAACCTGCATTACCGTGCGCCGCTGCTGATGATGCAGCCGAACAGCTTCATCCGGAATCCGCTCGGCTGGTTGAAGCGCATCGCGTCAGCGCGCGCGACGACGACGTCGGTGCCGACCTTCGCGCTGCGCTACTGCGTGCGCCGTTTCAATGTCGCCGCGATGGAAGGCGTGGATCTTTCCGCGTGCCGCAACATCTTCATCGGCGGCGAACGCGTGGACGACGCGACGCTGCGCGACTTCGCCGCGACGTTCGCGCCGTACGGTCTCGCCGCATCGGCGCTGCAGCCGTGCTACGGGATGGCCGAATCGACGCTCGCGGTATCGATGCATCGTGCGTGGCACGACGGCGCCGTTGACGGCGCACCGTACGTGATCGCCGACACGCTCGACCGTCGCGCGCTGATCGAGCGCCGCGACGCGCAACCGGCCGCCGCGAACGACGGCGCCGACACCGACACCGAAACCGTGCTCGCGATGGGCACGCCGATCGAGGGCATGGCGTTCCGGATCCTCGACGACGGCGACCACGCGCTGGCGAATCGCGCGGTCGGCGAAGTCGCGATCCGCGGCACGTCGGTGATGCTCGGCTACCTGAACCCCGACGACGGCTCGATCGCCGCGCCGCTGACGGCAGACGGCTGGTTCCGCACCGGCGATATCGGCTATATCGCCGACGGCCAGCTGCACATCCTCGGGCGCAAGAAGGAAGTCATCATCATTCGCGGCAGCAACTACTTCCCGCACGAAATCGAGGAAGCGTTGGCGTCGCATCGCACGCTGCGCAAGAGCACCTGCATCGCGTTCGGGCTGCCCGACCCCGAGACGGGCACCGAGCGGCTGGTCGTCGCGATCGAGGCGCGGCCCGTCGACGCGACGCCGCAGACGCGCGCCGAGTGCCAGCAGTTGCTCGCGTCGCGCATCGGTTTCGCCGCGCAGGATCTGTGCTTCGTCGAACCCGGCTCGCTGCCGCGCACGACGAGCGGCAAGCTGCAGCGCCTGAAGTGCCGCGACCTCTATGCGAGCGGCGCGCTGTCCGTGATCCACGCGACGGCCGCCGCCGAAGCCGGCCAGGGAGCGTACGCATGACGACCGCCACGCTCACGCCGGTGCTCGAACTGCGCGACGTCTCGCGCGTGTACGAGGGCGCGGGCCGCGTCGTCGCGGTGCGCGGCGCGACGATCTCGATCGGCCGGCGCGACGTCGTCGCGCTCGTCGGCCCGTCGGGCAGCGGCAAGAGCACGTTGCTCAACCTGGCCGGCTTTCTCGACGTGCCGAGCAGCGGCGAACGCTGGCTCGAAGGCCGCCGGATCGACGATGCGCCGGACACGCTCGAACGGATTCGCCGCGAGCGCATCGGCTTCGTGTTCCAGCAGTTCAACCTGATTCCGGTGATGTCGGCGCTCGAAAACGTCGAGCTCGGCTGCTTCGCATGGGGCACGCCGCGCACGCGCCGCGAGCGCGCCCGCGCGATGCTCGACGCGGTGGGGCTCGCCGCGCGCGAACGTCATCGCCCCGGCGAGCTGTCCGGCGGCGAGCAGCAACGCGTTGCACTGGCGCGCGCACTCGCCAAGGAACCGGCGATCGTGATCGCGGACGAGCCGACCGCCAGCCTCGACAGCACCAACGCACGGGCAGTGGCCGAGCTGATCCTCGACACCAACCGCACGCTGGGCACCGCCTTTCTGATTGCGTCGCACGACGATCGTCTGTGCGCGCACCTGCCGCGCCGCATCGAGATGCGCGACGGCGTACCGGGAGTGAATCGTGAACTGGTCGACGTTTGCGTGGCGTAACCTCTGGCGCAACAAGCGCCGCACCGTGCTGACGATGGCGATGATCGGCGTCGCCGCGTTCGCGTCGAGCCTCGCGCTCGGCTACGTGATCGCGACCTTCGATGCGGTGCGCGAAGGATCGATCGACAGCGGCGTCGGCCACGTGCAGGTGCTGCACCACGGCTATCTCGACCTGATCGGCGAACGTCCGCTGCAGTACGGGCTCACCGCCGACGAGCAGGCCACCGCCACGCACGCGATCGCGGCGCTGCCCGGCGTCGCGACCACCGCGCGCGGCATCGACTTCGACGGGTTGATCTCGAACGGCGATCTCAGTTACGGCTTCGTCGGCGAAGGCATCGAGCCGAACCGCGAGCCGCCCGGCTTCTTCGACTATCACACGGTGCTGTCGGGCCGTTACCTGTCGCCGACGAATCCCGGCACCGAAGTCGTCGTCGGCGCGGAACTCGCGCGCAAGCTCGGCGTGCACGTCGGCTCGGTCGTGCAGCTAATGGCGTCGACCGCGCACGGCGGCATCAACGCGACCGATGCGCAGATCGTCGGCGTGATGAGCACCGGCAACAAGGACGTCGACGAACGGATCGTCAATGTGACGTTCACGGCCGCACAGGCGCTGCTGCGCACCGACCGCGCGTCGCGCATCGCGGTGTTCCTGTCGGACACCGCGCACACGCCGGCCGCCGCCGCGTCGCTGCGCGCCGCGCTGCCGACGCTCGACGTGAAGACCTGGGACCAGCTCGTGTCGCTCTATCACCAGGTCGTCGCGCTGTACAAGAACCAGTTCTCGGTGTTCGGCGCGATTCTCTGCCTGACCATCCTGCTGTCGATGAGCAACTGGATCCTGATGAGCATCGTCGAGCGCCGCCGCGAGATCTCGACCTTGCGTGCGCTCGGCGTGCCGGCCGCGACGGTGCGCGGCGTGCTGATCCAGGAGACCGCCTTCCTCGGCCTGCTGGGCGCCGCCGCCGGCATCGCGGTGGCGCTGCTGACGATGGTCGCGCTCAATCACGCACAGATCCACCTGCCGCCGCCGCCGGGGCGCGTGAAGTCGATCCTGCTCGAATTCACGGTCTCGCCGGCCGCCGTGGCCGCCGTCGAAGGCGCGTTCGTCGTGCTCGGGGTGGCCGCCGCGCTGCTCGCGACGCTCGGCCTCGCCAAACGCAACATCCTCGAAGGACTCGCCCCATGATTCGCATTCGCCACCTGGCCGCCGCGCTCGTCGCGTGCGCGCCGCTCGTGCATGCCGCCGACGCCCCGACGGCCCAGACCATGCTTGCCCGTGCCGACGCATACCGCAGCACGGCCGCCGATACGCAGACGAACATCCAGATCACGAACGAAGTCGGCGGGCAGTCCGGCGACGCGACGCGCTATCTCGTCTATACGCGCGGCAACGGCGACACGCTCGCGCTGACGCGCAGCGGCGAGAACGACGGCCAGAAATACCTCGCGACGACGCGCGGCCACTGGTTCTACGTGCCGAACACGCGCAGCGCGGTCCGCATCAACGGGATGCAGCGGCTACAGGGCGAGGTCGTGATCAGCGACATCACGCGCACGCACTGGGCGGACAGCTATCACGCATCGGCCGCGCCGGGCGCGACGACGATCGCCGGCAAGCCGGCCACCGAGCTCGATCTGACCGCGACCGATCCCGACAACGTCTACCCGACGATCAAGCTGTGGGTCACGCCCGATACCGACGTACCGGTGCGCGCGCAGTTCTTCCTCGCGAGCGGCCTGCTGTTCCGCAGCGCCGATTTCTCCGCGCCGGTCGATGCGAACGGGCGCAAGGTGATCCGCAAGATCACGTATCGCAACGAGATCGAAAAGCAGCGCGCGAGCGTCGTCGACATCCTCGACGGCCAGTCGCGCAAGATTCCGTCGGGCTGGTTCAATCCCGACACGCTTGCCGATGGCCAGTGACAACAACGCCCATGTCGACGCCCATCGTGACCGCCGCCTTCCATCATCCGGCCGACTCTGGCCCGCCGCCGCGCTCGCCGTCCCGCTTGCGCTCGGCTGCACGCTCGCGCACGGAGAATCGCTGATGGAACAGTTGAGCACGCTGAACGGCATCGCATACGCACGCACCGTCGACAGCATGGACGGGCACGCGCTGTTAGGCAACCTGATCGGCGACCAGCCGCGCAACCTGCAGGAAGCGGGCCTGCTCGCGCGCATCGACGGCGAGAACCTGTTCATGAACGCCCGTGCCGTGGCCAGCAACCACTCGCTCGGCGCGCAGGCCACCCGCTTCAACGAGGCCGGCGTGCGCTACGCATTCGACAACGGCATCACGCTCACCGCCGGCAAGCGGATCGATCCGCTCGATACGTCGCAGGCGTTCTTCCCGCTCGGCTTCTTCCAGAAGCGGGCCGCGACGGCCGACATCTACGACCGCTACGGCGACGTCGAAGGCACGCCGCTCGTCGAAGCGAAATGGGCCGGCGAACAGACCACGCTGCAGTTCATCGCCGGGGAAAACCGCACGCTGCGCAGCGACGTCGACAACCGCGACGTGCAGGGCGCGACGCAGCTCGTGCGCGGTGCGTACAACTGGTCGGGCGGCTCGGCCGCGTTGCTCGCCGGCCGGCATGCGGGCCATGGCGGCGCCGGTGCGACGCTGTCGTTCGACGTCGCGCGCTCGAACACCGTCTATGCAAGCGCGTGGCTCGAGCGCGGCACGACACGGCCATTGCCTGCGTTCATCGCGAACGGCACGCCGCTCGATTCCCCGGCCGCGTACGACGCGGTCGATCGCCGCAACGATCGCCAAGTCATGTGGCGCAGCGCGGTCGGCATGCAGAGCGCACTGCCCGGCAACTTCTCGCTGATCGTCGAGTGGTCGCACGACGAGGCGCGCTACGACGCGAACCAGTGGCGCCAGATGGTCAGCGCGGTCCGCGTGAACAACGCGCTCCTGCCCGTCGCGCCCGGCGCGGCGCTGGGCGGCCTCGGCGGCACGGCCGATTTCGTGAGCGTCGACGGCAACCTGCGCGACTACCTGTTCGCGCGGCTCGGCAAGAAGATCGGCCGCGTCGAGTATTCGCTTCGCGGCGTCTATTCGCCGCAGGACAAGGGCCTGCTCGCGATCGCGCAGGTCGTCGCCGACGTGAACAAGCGCGTGAGCGTCGACGTCGCGGTCACCCGCGCGTTCTCCGACAGCAATTCCGAGTACCGGATGGTCGGTCTCGGCACCCGTATCGACGCCGCCGTGCGCGTGCGCTTCTGACAGGAACCCTGCCCCATGTCCACGCTTTCCGCTCCCGCTTCGTCCGCCGCCCCGTTCACGCCCGCGCCGCTGCTGCTGCGCGTGGCCGACCGGGCCGCGTATCCGGTGCTGCGCCACTTCGACACGATCGCGTCGCTCGGCACGCCGCCGCGCGCGGCGAGCCGGCTCGTCGAAGCCGCTGCCGTGCGGCTGCTCGACAGCGAGATGGTGATCGCGCTGCATGCCGCCACGCCGGACGTGCTGCCCGATTCGTCCGCGTCGACGCCGCTGCGGCACGAAGAAGCGCCGCTCACCGAAGCGTTGCTCGAACAAATCAGCCGCGAAGGGTTTCATCACCTGTTCAAGCCGTTCATGCGCGCGTTCATCCGCATCATGTTCGGGCTGTTCTTCTCCGACGACCAGAACCGTCGCGCCTGCGACTGCATCGACAGCGGCCACAACTTCGCGTTCCTGATGAGCGACGGCGGCGGCCCGACGCTCGCCGCATGGCGCACCGTCGTGCGCAGCGACGACAACGGCCTCGCGCTCACCGTCGACAAGGTGTGGGGCATCGAAGCCCACCGCGACTGCATGGCGGTGGTCGCCGCGCGGTTGCCGGGCGTGATGTTCCCGGCCGCCTACCTCGTGTGGCCCGACGAGTACCGCAAGCTGAAGCGCACGACCTGCGGCGCGCCGTTCCTCGCCGGCAACCTGCAGCTCGCGAACGTCGGCGGCCAGGTGCGCGCCCATGCCGAGGATCGCCTGCGCATCGGCGGCCCAACCGTGTTCAACAAGTACCTGACCGTCGTGCGCCCCTACTTCGTCCGCGCGCTGATGGCGCACGTCGGCTGGCTCGCGCAAACGGGCCGCATCGAACTCGATGCCGACGCCCGCGCCGTCCACCAGTTCATCGCCCACGCCGCACGCAGCCAGACCGACGACGCGCATTACAGCTTCGGCAAGGTGCAGCGCGTGCTCGCGATCAAGCTGCTGTCGAACGAGTTCCTGACCGCGCTCGTGCGCGACGGCAGGGTGGCGACCTTCGACGACCAGCGCGACCTGCTGGCGTTTTCGAAGATGGAAGGCAGTTCGTACCGCTGTTATCACGAGCTTCGCAAGAGCCTGCGCTGCGAAGCCGGCAGTTGACCCACGCGACAGGCCGATCGATCCCGATCAACCCACTTCATTATCAGGAGCTCCTCTCATGACGACCCAGAACGTTCCGGCCGACGCGCTCGACATCCTGTCCCGCGAAGTCGCGAAGATCCTCAACGTCGAGACCGTCGACACCGACGCCGGCATCGGCGAACTCGGCATCGATTCGCTGAACATCGTCGAGCTGATCGTGTTCTGCGAACAGCTCTACGGTTCGATCGACCCGGAAGCGCTGAACATCACGCAGTACACGACGCTGCAGCAGCTCGACGCGCAACTGCGCCGCCAGCAGCACGCCGCCTGACACGACGATGCTCGCGCCCCTTGCGACCGTGGCGGCCCCCGCCGCCCAGCCGGCCCCGGCCACTGCGCTGACCGTGCAGGCGCTCGCGTACCGGCGCGTCGCGCCGTCGCGCGACGGCGCGGCCGTGCCGCTCGACGACACGGCCCGCGCGATCGGCACGCTCGCGTGCGCCGAACGCGAGCGGCTGTGCGGCGCGGTCGGCGCGGACGACTACGTGGTCAGCTCGACGATCCTGTCGATGCTGCTGATGAACGATTCGCCGCAGCATCGCGTGTTCGCGCAGGCACTCGCCGGCGCGAACGACTACACGCCCGACTGGATGACCTGCTCATACGAATGCGCGGGCTGGGGCTACGTATTGCGCCGCTCGCTCGCCACCGCGGCCGAGACCGGGCCGCGCACGCTGCTGCTGCAGATCGTCGACATCGACGTGCACGGCTACACGTACTGGCACGGCAACCCCGCCTGGGGGCGCTCGGGCTTCGGCGTGTGCACGCTGCTCGTCGACGTCGGCCGCGAAGCGTCACCGTCCATGACGTCGGTGCTGGCCGAGGCCGCGCCGCCGGCCAGTGCGGTCGTGCGGCTGGGCCGCGACATCCGCACCTTCTGCGCGGCCCGCCCCGGCTTGCACGCGGCGCTGCCGTTCTTTCCGGCGACGTCGCGCCGTGCGCTGCTCGCGTCGGTCGGCAAGACGCCGCTGCTGCCGGACGGCCACGGGCAGTTCGGTCATGCGTTCGGCAGCGATCCGTGGCTGTCGGTGCTGCTCGCGCATCGCGACGGCGACACGCCGCGCCGCGCGGCCGTCTGCTCGCTCGCGCTGAACGGCTATTACGCAGTCGCCGACGTCGCGTTCGCGCCGGACGCGACGTTCTCGCTCGACGACGAGGCGTGACATGGTGCGACCCGTTCACTTCACCTACCGGATCGAGCGCGACGCGCGGCAGCCGGTCGCGGTCGCCGCGAGCGCGTACCGGATGCCGCTCGACACGCCGGCCGACTATGCGCGTGCCTCACTCGCGGAAACAGCCGGCGACCTGTATGACGCCTGCGATGCGCTCGGCGGCGATCGCCGCGTGCTGCTCGACCACGTCCAGTACTTCGCATTCCTTGCCGAAATCACGGCACGCATCCGCGACGCCGTGCATCCGGACGCGCGCGTATTCATCGAAGTCTGCGCGCCGTACTTCGGCACGTTGCCGGCCGAACTGCTCGCGCCGCACGTGCTGCTCGGCGTGCACCTGTACGACGAAGCCTTGCGCGATGCCGCGCGCGGCGCACCCGTCGTGTGGATCGGCGACCGGATCCTGCGCGACGCGGAGTTCGCCGGCGACAACCGCGTGTGCTGCGCGATCTGGCCGGCGCGGCTCGCCGACGCCTTCGACGCGCAATTGCGCGGCGCATGGCCGGCGTATGCGATCCGCCTCGACCCGCACCCGGCCGCGCCGCGCGCCGCCGCCACGACGCTTACCGATTCCGCCCATCATTCCGGCGCCGCCGCGCGACCAGGGAGACCTTGAAATGACTGACACGCTCACCGTAATGCAGGACACGGCCGACATCCGCTGGTCGATGCCCGTCGACGCCCTGATGTCGAACGACTACGCACTGCGCGAAGAGGCGCTGAACCGCTTGTACGAAAAGGCGAAGGCCGCGCAGTGGGACGTCGCGACCGATGTCGACTGGAGCCACGATCTCGATCCGGCGAACCCGCTCGGCATGCCCGACCCGACGCTGCTGATCTACGGCACCGAGCTGTGGGGCAAGCTCTCGGACACCGACAAGCGCGAGGTGCGCCATCACGCGCAGGGCTGGCTGCTGTCGCAGATCCTGCATGGCGAGCAGGCCGCGCTGATCTGCGCATCGAAGCTCGCGTCGGCCGAGAACGGCCTGAGCGCGCGGCTGTGCGCGGCCGCGCAGATGATGGACGAAGCGCGCCATGTCGAGGCGTACGCGAAGCTCGTGAACGAGAAGCTCGACGTCAGCTACCCGATGAGCCGCTCGCTGAAGGGGCTGCTGCACGACACGATCACGAGCAGCGCGCTCGACATGACGAACCTCGGGATGCAGGTGCTCGTCGAGGGCATCGCGCTGTCGATCTTCCAGAGCGTGGTCGCGTACAGCACCGATCCGTTCATCAAGGACCTGTTCGTGCGGATCCAGCGCGACGAGTCGCGCCACTTCGCGGTCGGCCGGATCACGCTGTGCCGCGTGTATGCGGAGATGAGCGCGGTCGAGCTGCGCGAGCGCGAGGAGTTCGTCTGCGAGGGCGCGGCCGTGCTGTACGAGCACCTGTGCGCGGACGACATCTGGGAACCGATGGGGCTGTCGAAGCGCGAATGCAGCGCGATGGTGCGCGAATCGCCGGTCTCCAGCTCGATCCGCCGCTCGATCTTTCGGCGCCTGGTGCCGACGATCCGCGAGATGGGCCTGCTCACGCCGACCGTGCAGGCGACCTTCGAAAAACTCGACGTCCTCGACTACGCGGCGATGCCGCTCAACTGAACCATGACGACGACCTCCTCCCAAGCGTCACGCGATTTCTGGATCGGCATCGACGCGGTGGCCTACGAGCTGCCGGGCCTGCCCGTCGATATCGAGGCCTGGGCCGCCGAGCGCGACTACCCGGCGCAACGGGCCGCGGCGATCGCGCACTCGGGCAGCCGCTATTTCCACATGGCGCTCGACACGAGCGAGACCGATCTCGCGATCGCGGCGGCCGGCCGCCTGCTCGACACCGCGCGCGTGCATCCGTCCGACATCGGCGCGATCGTGCACGTGCACACGCAGCAGTTCAGCGTGCCGCCCGCGCCGCGCAGCCTGCCGCACGAGCTGGCCGCGCAGCTCGGCATCGAGCCGCTGTGGCTCGGCTCGGTCGCACAGCTGAACTGCGTGTCGGTCGCGGCCGGCATCGAGACGGTGCGCGCGCTGATGCGCCGCTATCCGCAGCTCGACGCGGCGCTCGTCGTGTCGTCCGATCGCGTTTACGGCGAGGATTACCGGATGCGGCAGATGACGGGTGTGCAGTGCGACGGCGCGGCCGCGATGCTGATCGCGCGCAACAGCACGAAAAACCGGCTCGGCGGCATCGCGATCGAGACGCATGCGAAGTGGCATCGCGGCTCGGACACCGTCGCCGCGAACGAGGCCGACCTGATCATGATGGAGTGGCCGTACACCCGCAAGGCGATCGACGCGGCGGTCGCGCTCGAGCCGTACGCGCTCGACGCGTACGAGCTCGTGCTGCCGCACAACGCCGACCTGCCCGGCTGGAACGCGCTGTGCCGCGCGATGCGCGTGCCGGCCGAGCGGCTCTATGCGGAAAACATCCATGCGCGCGGCCATGCGTGCTGTTCGGACTTCCCGATCAACCTGGCCGACGTCGGGCTCGACGCGGTCGCGCGCGGCCAGCGCGTGCTCGGCGTGATGCAGTCGAACTGCGGCGCGTACGCGGCCGCCACGCTCCATCCGGTGGGCCGCCATGACGCCTGAGCGCCCGCTTCCGCCCGCCGGCGACCACGCGTGGATCGCCGACCTGCGCACGCCGTGCTACGTGTACGAGCCGGAGGTCGCGATCGCGCGCTACCGGTCGCTGAAGGCGCGGCTCGGCACGCGGCTGATCGTGTCGCTGAAGGCGAACCCGAACCAGGACATGCTCGCGCGCTGCGCGCATGCGTACGAGGATGGCGTCGAACTCGCGAGCCGCGGCGAACTCGATGCGGTGATCGGCCGGATCAAGACGCCGCGCTACCTGAACAACCCGTCGATGGACGAGATGTTCATGCGCGCCGGGCTCGCGTCGCGCTGCCATTTCGTGCTCGACAACCCGGACGCGGTCGCGCGCTTCGTGCCGCTGGCGCGCGAGGCGGCGGCCGGCGGCAGCACGCCGGGCGCCGTGCTGCTGCGCGTGAATGCCGGCGCGCTGGCCGGCGACGAGGCGCGCGCGCTGTGGCACGACCACTTCGGGATGACGCCGAACGAGGCGCACGACGCGGTGCGTACGCTCGCCGCTGCCGGTTTGCCGGTGGCCGGGCTGCACGTGTTCTCCGGCCCGCATTCGTTCATCCGCCAGGACGCGACGCAGCCCGACACACTCGTGCTGCCCGAGCGGCTCGCGGCGCTCGCCCGCGATCTCGCCCCCGCCAACGGCGCGCCGCTCACGTCGCTGAGTCTCGGCGGCGGTTTTGCCGACGATCACCCGGGCGATGCCGCGTTCGAACGCTATGCGACTGCGCTCGCGCCGCTGGCCGGCCAGTACGCGCTCGCGCATGAATCCGGCCGCGCGATCTTCGCGGATGCGGGCGTGTTCGCGACGCGCGTCGTCGCGGTCAAGACGTGGCAGGACCGCACGATCGCCGTCTGCGACGGCGGGCTGTCGCATGCGTTCCTGCTTGCGCAGACCGAATCGGTGATGCGCCGGCTGGCCGCGCCGTCGCTCGTGCGCCACAAGCCCGCACCGCCGGAGCGTGGCGTACCGACGATCTATGTCGGCAGCACCTGCAGCCGCGCGGACGTGATCGGCCGCGACGACACCGGCGCCCCACCGCAGGTCGGCGACATCGCCGTGTTCGCGCGCTGCGGCGCGTATCACCGCACGTACTCGATGGCGCATTTCCTGTCCCACGAAGCCGCGCACGTGTACGTGCGGCCTGCCTAGACCCACCTGAGAGAGAAGCCGATCATGAACGCCCTGATCAGCGTCGCCGACCTGCTCGAACACGGCGCCGCACGCTGGCCGCAGCATCCCGCGTATGCCGACGGCGGCGGCGCGATGACCTACGAACAGCTTGCGCGCGCGGTCCGCCGCGCGGCCGCCGCGCTCGCGTCGCGCGGCGTGCAGCCCGGCGAGCGCGTCGCCATCTACGCGCCGAAACGCATCGAAACCGTGGTCGCGATGCTCGCGGCCAACGCGCTCGGCGCGATCTTCGTGCCGGTCAATCCGCAGTTGAAGGAAGCGCAGATCGAACACATCGTCACCGACAGCGGCGCGGCGCTGTTCATGACCGGCGCGCAGCGGTTGAAGCGCCTGCCGGCGCTCGCCGCGCTCGTCGGCGAACGCGCGATGCTGATCGAGGAACTGGCCGATGCGATCCACGCAGCCGGCACCGACACACCTGCTCCGCTTCCCGCCGGCCGGCCGGTGGACGACGATCCCGCCGCGCTGCTCTACACGTCCGGCTCGACCGGCAAGCCGAAAGGCGTGGTCGTGTCGCATCGCAACCTCGTGTCGGGCGCATTCAGCGTCGCCGCGTACCAGGGGCTGGCCGACGACGACGTCGTGCTCGGCGTGCTGCCGCTCAGCTTCGACGCGGGCCTGAGCCAGCTCACGACCGCGCTGGCCGCCGGCGCGTGCTATGCGCCGCTCGACTTCCTGCAGCCGGCCGAAGTGCCGCGCCATTGCGACGCGTTCGGCGTGACGTCGATCACCGGCGTGCCGCCGTTGTGGATGCAGCTCGCGTCCGCCGGCTGGAGCGACACGGCGCGCACGCGGATCCGCCGCTTCGCGAACACCGGCGGCCATCTGGCGACGCCATTGCTGCACCGCCTGCAGGCGGTGTTCACGAACGCCGCGCCGTACCTGATGTACGGGCTGACCGAAGCATTCCGCTCGACCTACCTGCCGCCGGCCGACGCGGCACTGCGCCCGACGTCGATCGGCAAGGCCGTACCGAACGCCGAGATCCTCGTGCTGCGCGCGGACGGCAACGAATGCGCGGCCGACGAACCCGGCGAACTCGTGCATCGCGGCGCGTTCGTCACGCTCGGCTACTGGAACCGGCCCGAGCTGACCGCGCAGCGCTTTCGCCCGCTGCCGCGCCGGCACGGCGAGATCCCGCGCGCCGACGTCGCCGTGTGGTCGGGCGACATCGTGCGTCGCGACGCGGACGGCTACCTGTATTTCGTCGCGCGCGGCGACGACATGATCAAGACGTCCGGCTATCGCGTGAGCCCGACCGAGGTCGAGGACGTGCTGTTCGCGCTGCCCCACATCCGCGAGGCCGCGGTGTTCGGCGTGCCGCACGCATCGCTCGGCGAGGCGATCGCCGCGTGTGTCGTGTCGACGCTCGACGCCGAAGCATGCCGCGCCGACATCGCACGCGCCTGCCGCGACGCGTTGCCGACCTACATGAGCCCGCTCGTCGTCGAGCCGCTGCCGGCGTTGCCGCGCAACCCGAACGGCAAGATCGACCGCCCCGCGCTGAAAAACCAGTATCGCGACGCGTTCGCGCCCACGAACGAGGAGACCGCCGCATGACCCTGTCGACGCTCGATGAAACCTGCCTCGGCGCGCGCCGCATCGCCGAGCCCGGCACGCTGGCCCTGTCGGGCGGCGTCGTGGTGCTGCCGCCGTCGGTCGTGTTCAGCGCGATCCAGGCGCAGGAACGCCATCCCGGCTACCGGCATCTGCTGCTGCCGCAGGCGCGCTTTGCGCGGCCGCGCGGAATGGGCGCGCTGACGCCCGACGAAGGCACGCGCCTCGCGCCGGGCGGCCGGCCCACGCTGCGGGTCGCGCCGCCCGGGCGCAGCCTCGCCGATCTCGCCGCCGACGCGGCACTCGACCTGCGCGACCAACTGGGCTCCGGGCAACTGGCGCGCACGACCCACGTGATCGTCGCGAGTTGCGCGCTCAACGAAGGGATCGGCGACTCGGTCGTCGGCCGCATGCAGTACGAGCTCGGGCTGCAGCGCGTGACGCCCTTCGCGCTCGGCCAGAACGGCACGCTCGGCTGGTATTCGGCGCTGATGCTGCTCGACGGGCTCCTCGACGAAGGCGACCAGGCGCTCGTGATCCTCAGCGACAAGTGGCTCTACCCGTTCTTCCGCCAGTTTGGCGACCTGGTCGGCTACGGCGACGCGGCCGCCGCGCTGCTCGTGTCGCGCGCCGGCCCGGCGCCCGAGCCGGCGGACTGGGGCGGCGTGCGGTCCGTCGCGATGGAATTCGGGCCGTCGATCGCCGATCCGTGGGCCGACGCACCCGGCGCATTGCGCGACACGCTCGCACCGGTCGCCGCGCGTGCGATCCGCCGCGCACTCGACCTGGCCGGGCTGCGCGCCGGTGAAATCGACTGGTGCGTGCCGCCCGGCTTCGATCCCGGCTTCGCGGCGCGCGTGGCCGACGCCGCGTCGATCCCGGTCGCCGCCCGCATCCAGCATGAAGCGGCCGGCCACCTGTCGTCGGCCGAATCCGCGGCCGCGCTGATCCGGCTCGCCGGCGCGCTCGACGAAGGTGAACGCCGCACGGTGCTCGTGTGGGACGCGGCACTGCATGGCGCGGCGGCGGCGGCCGTCGTCGACCTCGCCGGCGGCCTCGATGCCGCGCTCGATATCGAAGGAGACGCGTAATGAGCGCCTACAAGGTGAGCCTGCGCGAACTGCGCTTCTTTCTGTGGGAACTGTTCGAAGCCGACAAGCGGTTCCTCGCGGAACACGGCCTGTACGGCACGCATGACCGCGCATCGATCGACGCGCTGCTCGAACGCGCACGCGATTTCGCGCTCGACCTCGGGCGCAGCTACCAGCAGGCGGACGTCGAGGGCTGCACGCTGCTCGACGACGGCCAGGTGCGCATTCCGTCGCATTTCCACGCGCTGTGGGCACGGTTTCGCGACGAATGGTCGAACACGCTGTTCGGCACCGCGCACGGGCTGCCGCCGATCGTCACGCAGATGATCTACGAGATGTTCATGGGCGCGAACCCGTCGTTCATGACGTACGGCGGCTTCACGCGCCCCGCGATCAAGCTGCTGCAGATGCACGGCACGCCGCTCCAGAAGGCGCTGATCGCGCCGCTCGAGGCGTACCGCTGGGATGCCTGCTTCTGCGCGACCGAACCGCAGGCCGGCACCGACCTCACCGCGGTCGCGCTGCGCGCGACACCGCTCGAACGCGACCTCTACGCGATCGACGGCGAGAAGGTCTACATCTCGGCCGGCATGCACGAGTTGACCGAGAACACGCTGTATTTCGTGCTCGGCCGCATCGACACCGCGTCGCCGGACTCGTTCTCGCTGTCGTGCCTCGTCGTGCCGCGCTTCTGGCCGGACGAGGAAACGGGCGAGCTGCAGTCGAACCATGTCGACTGCATCGGCCTGCCGCGCAAGATGGGGCTCAAGGGCTGCGCGAACACGCATCTCGTGTTCGGTTCGAACGGCACGACCAAGGGCTGGCTGCTCGGCGGCCGGCGCAACGTCGGCCTGCTGCAGCTGATGCCGCTGATGAACCAGGCGCGGATGAGCACCGGGATGTTCGGCGTCGGCGTCGCGTCGAGCGCGTACCTGCATGCGGTCGAGTATGCGGGCCGCCGGCTGCAGGGCCGGCCGATCGAGCGCGCGTCGAACACCCACGCGGCCCGCGTCGCGATCGTCGAGCACGCGGACGTGCAGCGCATGCTGGTCGACATGAAAAGCCGTGTCGACGGCTGCCGCGGCCTGCTCGGCAAGCTCGCCGCGACCGCCACGCGCGCGGCGATGCTCGAAGCGACGCCCGACGCCGACCCGGCCGAGATCGAGCGCCACCGCAAGCTGCAACTGCTGCTGACGCCGATCTGCAAGGCGTTCATCTCCGACCAGGCGTGGCGGATCTGCGAAACCGCGATCCAGGTGCACGGCGGGCTCGGCTATACCGATGCGAGCCCCGTCGAGCAGAACGCGCGCGATGTGAAGATCCTGTCGATCTGGGAAGGCACGAACTACATCCAGGCGCAGGACCTCGTGCGCGACAAGCTCGGCTTCGGCCACCATTCGCGGCTGATCCAGTACTACCGCGACGAACTCGACGTGTTCCTCGCGCGCCAGCATCACACCGGCACGCATGCGGAGCTGCGCCCGCTGTTCGATGCGCTGCGCACCGGCGCCGACCGGATCGCCACCGCGCTCGACGACATCGCGCGCGACGTGCAGGACGGTCACACGCACCGCAGCAGCCAGTTCTACACGCGCTTTCTCGAGATGTTCGGCGTCGTCACGTCGGCGTGGGTGCTGCTCGAATCGGCGACGATCGCCGCGCGCCGGCTCGACGCGCCGGACACCGCCGACACGCCGGCCGAACTCGCGTTCTATCGCGGCAAGCTGAAAAGCGCGCGCTACTACTTCGCGAACGTGCTGCCCGTGGTCGACCAGCACGCGGCCGTGATCGCCGCGATGGCACATGCGGCGATCAGCGTCAGCAGCGACGAACTCGCGCAGGTGGAATGACATGGATACGACATTCGATTCCGGTACGACCGCTGCGACCGCCACGACCACCTCGGCCGGCGACGCGCCGCGCAACCTGCTCGGCCGCCCCGCGACCCGCCATCGCGGCACCGACATCGACGGCGCGACGCTCGAACCCGAAGCGCTGCGCGTGCGCGATCTCGATCTGAACGCGCTGATTGGCGCAACGACGTTCGAAGGCGCGCTCGCGCACCTGTGGTTCGACGTCGCGCCCGGCAGCGCCGCGCATCGCGCATACGAAGCGGCCATCGGCGCGCGGCTCGCGGCGTTCGCCGATGCACTGGCGCCCGGGAGTGCCGCGCAATCCGTCGCCGCGGATCTCGGCGCGGCGGGTGTCGCGCCGGTGTTCGCGGCAGCGTCCGGCCTGCTGCGCGGCTTCGACGACGTGACGGCCCGCATGCACGGCGACGCGCCGGACGACGCCGACCTCGACACGATGCTGCTGTGCGCGGCCGCCGCGCCGTTCCTGCTGCACGCGGCGATCGAAGGCCGCCCGTTTGCCGCACGCCACGACTCGATCGGCGCATCGCTCGCCGGCACGTCGAACCAGGCGCAACGCATGCTCGTGCTGACCGGCGCGACGCGCACCGATGCGCCGGCGCAAGCCGCGATGGACATGCTGCTCGTCGCATGGCACGCGGGCTTCGGCTACATCACGCCGACCGTGCTCGCACCGCGGGTCGCGATCGGCACCGGTGTCACGCTCACGCAGGCGATCGCGTCCGGTTTCCTCGCAAGCGGGCCGTCGCACGTCGGTGCGGCGCTCGAAGCGATGCAGTGGCTCGCCGCGCTCGCGCAGTCGGTGCCGGGCGGCACCGGCGCACCGCCTGCCGCGCTCGACGCAACCGGGCGCGCAGCGATCGACGCCACGCTCGACGCGAAACGCACGCTGTACGGCTTCGGCCATCCGCTGTTCGTCGCCGACCCGCGTCCGCCGCACATGCGCGCGCGGTTCGCGGCGCGAGGCTTCGACGGCGCTTACGTGACGCTGTTCGACGCGTGCTGCGCGCAGGCCGATGCCCGCCGCTCGCTTCGGCCGAACATCGATTTCCTGACGGCCGCGACGCTGCTCGAACTCGGTGCCGCCGCGCCGTCGTGGGGCGTCGGCGTCGGGCTCGGCGCGCGCATCGCGGCGATGGCCGCGCATGCGGTCGAGCGGCGTGGCCGCCCGGCTTTCGGCGTCAACAGCGCGACCGCGCGACGGCTGCTGGCCGCCGTGCCGGTCGGCTGGCTGTGAACCCTCATCCCTCCGCACTCCGCACAAGGACCGTCATGCTGCTCAAGAACCTGCGCCCGGCGAACGACTACGATCGCTTCGCCACCGAAACGCTCGAACCGTGGGACCTGCTGTTCATCAGCCGCATCCGCCAGCTCGCACGCGGGATGGCGCCCGGCGTGATCGCCGACATCGGCACGGCCACCGGCGTCGTGCCGGTGCGGCTCGCGACCGACCCGGCGATGCGCGGCTGGCGCTATGTCGGCATCGACCTCGATCCGGCGATGCTCGACGAAGGCCGCCCGCGCATCCACGAACTCGACCTCGACGACACGATCGAGATGCGCGTCGGCGATGCGCTGGCACTCCCGTTCGACGACGGCACGCTGACGATGGCCGTCGGCCGCGCGACGCTGCACCACCTGCCGGACAAGGCATTGAGCCTCACCGAGATGTATCGCGTGCTGGAGCCGGGCGGCATCGCGCTCGTGCACGACATGCGCCGCGACGCGCCGCAGCACCTGCTCGACCGCTTCACCGAGATGCGCGCCGCCGCCGACTATCCGCCGACCCACGTCGAGGAAAAGATCACGCTCGACGAAGCGCATGCGCTCGTCGCCGAAGCCGGTCTCGCGGCAGTCGCGTCGATCTACAGCCCGAGCGCCGGGCTCGGCGCGCTCGGCTTCGAGATCCTGCTGAAGAAACCGGCGCTGGCCTGAGTGATGACCGACCTCGCCTTCCTCGCCGCGCACGCCGCCGCGCGGCTCGGCGCCGACGACGTGCACTGCGCGGCGGTCGCGCCCGGCGCGACGCTGCCGCTGTGCGTGACGCCGCGCAGCGCCGAACTCGCGACCTCGCCGGAGATGTTCGTCGCGTGGTACCGCTCGCGGCTCGACACGATCGACACGCTGCTCGATGCGTGCGGCGCGCTGCTGTGGCGCGGCTTCGCGGTGCCCGACACCGCCGCGTTCGGCCAGCTCGGTGCGCTGTATCCGCCGCACGCGAACGGCTATACGGCCGGCGCCGCGCCGCGCAAGCAGATCGACGGCCAGGTGTACGAGTCGACCCGCATGCCGCCGCCGTTCAAGATCGGGCTGCACCAGGAAATGGCCTACATGCCCGCGTTCCCGCGCCTCGTCGCGTTCTATTGCCGGCAGCCGGCCGACGCGGGCGGCGAGACGCCGATCTGCGACATGCGCCGCGTGACGGCGCGCGTGCCGGCCGCGCTGCGCGAACGGTTCGCCGAGCGCGGCGTGATGTACCTGCGCAATTTCGCGGCGCCCGGCGCGCGCGCGGACGGCCTCGCCGCCCATCCGGGCATGCCGTTCGCCGAATACCACCGGCCGTGGGACGACGCGTTCGGCACGACCGAGCGCGACGAGGTCGAGCGGCTGTGCGCGGCGCGCGGCGTCGGCTGCCGCTGGCTCGACGACGGCAGCGTGACGGTGTCGCACGTCGGCAGCGCGCTGCGCACGCATCCGCGCACCGGCGAAACCGTGTGGTTCAACCAGGCGAGCGCGCAGCACCCGAACCCGCGCTCGATGGGCGAGCTCAGCTACCGCTACCTGCAACGCATGTACGGCGGGCGCGCAGCGTTCCCGTACGAGATCCGCTATGGCGACGGGTCGCCGATGCCGTTCGACGATCTCGTCGCGATCTACGACGCGTTCGACGACGAGGAGCGCGCGTTCCCGTGGCAGGCCGGCGACGTGCTCGTCGTCGACAACATGCTGGTCGCGCACGGCCGCAACCCGTACCGGGGCGCGCGCGACACGCAGGTCATGCTGTTCGACTGACAGGAAGCCGACGATGAGCGATTCGTTCCTCGCCTCCGTGCGCGCGCTGTTCGGCCCGCACACCGCGTTCGACCGGCCGCTGCGTGCCGGCACGCAACCGCTGCCCGATGCGCACTCGCCCGGTGCGGCGCTCGGCGCGCGCGCGATCGAGGTCGCGGCCGGCGATTTCCGTTTTTCCGCGCGGCACGTGCGTTTCCGGCTCGGCGCAATCACCGCGATCGTCGGGCCGAACGGCTCCGGCAAGACCACGCTGCTCGAAACGCTGCTCGGCTTCCGGCGCGGCGGCACCGACGTGCGCGTGCTCGACGTGCCGGCCGCGCGCTTCATGCGCGATACGCCGTCGTTGCGGCGCATCGGCGCGCAACTGCAGAAGGTCGAGTATCCCGACCATCTCCGCGTGTCGGAGATCGTCGCGCTGCACCGCGCGATGTATGTGCGTGTGGACGCCGCGGTCACGGATGCACTCGGCATCGCCGAACTGCTCGACAAGCCGTGCCGCGCGCTGTCGAAGGGGCAGCGCCAGCGCATCGATCTCTATGTCGCGCTCGCGCACCGGCCGGAACTCGCCGTGCTCGACGAGCCGTTCACCGGCCTCGACCGTCGTTACGCGGGCGTCGTGATCGACCTGCTGCGCCACCGCGCGCGCGGCACGAGCGTCGCGATGATCTGCCACGCCGAGGAAGAGCTTGCCGTCGTCGACGATCTCGTGTGGGTGCGCGACGGCGGCGTGCGCTACCAGGGCGACAAGGACACGCTGCGCGCCGAGCTCGTCGGCGAGGCGCGCGCGGTCCTGCATTGCCGCGACGAAGCCGATGCGCGCGCGCTGCGCAAGCGGCTCGCGGCGCTGCCGGGCGTGACCGGCGTGCGCGTGTCGGCCACGCATGTCGTCGAGGTATTCGGCGACGCGACGCTGCATCCGAACGTGCACCGCATCGTCGGCGAACAGGGCATCCAGCACCTCGCGCTCGCACCGAGCACGCCGGGCGACCTGCTGCGCCTCTGTACCGAGGGCCCCACCCATGACTAAGGTGTTCCTGATTCTCGTGCGCAACGAGCTGCTCGGCTATCTGCGCAGCCGCTCGTCGCTGTTCTGGACGCTCGTGTTCCCGGTGTTCCTGCTGAGCGTGATGCTGTTCGCGTTCGGCGGATCGGGTTCGCTCGGCACAGCGGACATCGCGTTCGCCGTCCCCGGCGGCGCGACCCCGTACAGCCGCGCCTGCGAAGCGCAGATCGTCGACAGCCTCACGCACAGCGACACGGTGAAGGCGACCTTCAACGGCCGCGGCGCGGCAGCCGATCGCGTGACCGTCGTGCTCGGCCACGACGAGCGCACGCCGGCGACGATCCGCTACGACTTCAACGGCTCGCTCGCGGTCAAGGCCGCGTCGCGCGTCGTCGAGATCGCGCTCGCGCGCTGCGCCGCGCAGCGGCTCGGGCTGCCCGCCGCGCAGGCGCGCTTCGAGAACGCGGCGCCCGCGCGCCGCCCGTTCGACTATGGCGCGTTCTTCGCGACCGGCATTCTCGTGATGGCGTTCATGGCGATCGGCCTCAACTCGACGACGACCGCGATCGCGTCGCTGCGCGAGCGCAATACGTTCAAGCTGTACGTGTGCTTCCCGGTCTCGCGCGGCGTGTTCCTCGCCGCGCTGATCGTCGCGCGGATGATCATGATGGCGCTGTCGGCGCTCGTGCTGTTGACCGTCGCGCGCGTCGCGTTCGGCATCGCGCTGCCGATCGCCACGCCCGACGGGCTGCGTGCATTGCCGATCGTGCTGCTCGGCGCGGCGATGGTGCTCAGCATCGGCGTGCTGCTCGCGAGCCGCGCCAGGTCGCTCGCCGCCGCCGAACTCGCGTGCAACGTCACCTACTACCCGCTGCTGTTCTTCAGCGACCTGACGATCCCGATGCACGACGCGCCGGCCTGGCTGAAGGCGGTGCTCGCGTTCCTGCCGACCAACCAGTTCGCGGTCGCGCTGCGCGGCGCGCTGGTCGACGGCGCCCCGTATGCGCAGCTCGCGCCGCAGCTGCTCGGCATGACCGCGAGCACGGCGCTGTTCCTGTTCGCCGCCGCGCGGCTGTTCCGCTGGCACGACGCTTGACGCGTCGCCCGCTGTTTCGCTGTTTCGCTGTTTCGCTGTTTCGACGAAGGAGAATCCCCCGATGAAATCGAGCAATCCCATCACCGACTACCTGCTGCACGCGAGCAACTTCCTGCCGGCGATCGTGTTCCTGTTCTACGGCCGGCTCGGCCCCGAGCAACCGGACGTGCGCTGGACGCACGCGTTCCTGATCGGCGGCGTGCTCGCGCTCGTGCACGGCGCGTGGCTGATCCGCCGCGCGGACCGCAACAGCATCGCGATCGGCGTCGACCTGTTCCTCGTGATCGGCGCGGTGCTCGCGCTCGTGTCGCCGACAGGTAGCCGTTTGTGGGGCGAAGAACTCGGGCCGGCGGCGATGCTCGTCTGCGTGCTGGTCGTCGGCATCGTGCATACCGCGTGGTCGGACGGCGGCTTCGTCGACGGCACGTTCGTCGACCACGCGCGCGCACGTTCGCTGTCGATCGTGCTGCTCGCGGTCACCGTCGTCGCGCTCGCGGTGTCGATCGCGATGCGCCACAGCCCGCTGTGGGGCGGCGTCGTGCCGCTGATCGCGCTAGTCGTCGTGCGCGGCCGCCTGCGCAAGCAGCTCGTGCGGGCCGGCTGACGATGAGCGCGCTGCCCGACCGCGCCGCGCAGCGGCACGCGCTCGCCGCGACGCTTGGTGACGGCTGGCTCGACGGGGCATCTTCCGACGAGTGCGCTTCGTATGTAACGGATGTGACGCTCCACGGCGGCATCGCGCTCGGCGTCGCACGGCCGGGCTCGACCGCCGACACGAGCGCGCTCGCCCGAGTCGCCGTCGCGCACCGCATCGCGCTGGTCGCGCAGGGTGCGCGCACCGGGCTCGTCGGCGCCGCCGTGCCCGATCGCAGCGGTACGCAATGCGTGGTGTCGTTCGACCGGATGCGCGCGGTGCGCGCGTTCGACGCGGCGAATCGGAGCATCACGGTCGAGACCGGCGTGCGGCTGTCCGACATCAACCGCGTGGCGGCCGAAGCCGGGCTCTGCCTGCCGATCGACCTCGGCAGCGATCCCACGGCCGGTGGCCTCGTCGGCGCGAACGCGGGCGGCAGCCGCCTGATCAAGTACGGCGACGTGCGCCGCAACGTGCTCGGCGTCGAAGTCGTGCTCGCCGACGCGGCGGGCACCGTGATCGACGCGCTCGCGCCGCTGCGCAAGCGCAACGCGGGCTTCGACGTCACGCAGTGCTTCATCGGCGCGAACGGCGCCAACGGGCTCGTGACGGCCGTGTCGTTCGCGCTCACGCCTGTAGAACGATCGTCGTGCGCCGCGTTCGTCGCGTTCGCGTCGTACGACGCGGCGCTCGCCGGCCTGCTCGCGTTCGAGCGCGCGTTCGGCGAGATGCTGTCGGCATTCGAATTCATGTCGGCTGCCGCCGTCGGCTGTGTCGCGAACGCGTATCCGGCGTCGCGTATTCCGTTCGAAGCCGACGCTGCCGCGTGCTATGCGCTCGTCGAGATCGCGACCGGGATGCCGGGGCTCGATGCGCTGCTCGAGGAACGCACGATCGCGACGCTCGACACGCTGGCGAGCGAACACGTGGTGCTCGACGCGGCCTGCGCGCCGGCCGAACGGTTCTGGCGGATCCGCGACGCACTGCCGGCCGCGGTGGCGCAGGACGGCATCCCGCTGTCGTTCGACGTGTCGTTTCCGCGCGGGACGCTGGCCGCGTTCGTCGCCGACGCCGAGCAGTGGATCGCGGCCGCGCATCCGTCGCTGCGCTGTCACACGTTCGGGCATTTCGGCGACGGCGGCTGCCATCTCGTCGTGTCGATCCCGCACGCCTGTGCGGACCACTACGGGCCGCTGCAGCAGGTGGCGCTGCGTGGCGCGCTGTACGACCGCGTCGTGCGGGCGGGCGGCTGCTTCAGCGCCGAGCATGGCGTCGGGCCGGTCAACGTCGCGTACTACCGCAAGCATGTGCCGGCCGCCCAACGGCAGGTCGCCGCCGCCATCCAGCACGCCGTCGACCCGCTGGGTCTGATCGGGCGTGTCCGCTATTGATGCGCCGACAAGCGGCGCCACGGAGAATTCGCATGGTCCTTCGACACCCGCCCGGCCCGGGTACCGTTTCCGAACCGGATGACGAACCGCCTTTGTCCGGCATTCCGGCCACGCTGCCCGACTCGGGGGTCGTGGTCAACGTGCGAGGCGTGGCGTACGTCATCCAGCTGCCGCCGCGCGATCATGCGCGCCCGGCGCTGTGGCGCGAGTTGGCGGACTGGCGTGACGACCGGTCGGGCGATGGTGCGCCCGGCGACGGCATCGATCCGGGCTGGCAGCAGGACTGATTGGTCGCGATGCGGCGCTGATCGCGGGCCTCCACCCTCCCGCGATCATCGTTTCCTGCGCGTGCATCGCCGCTGCCGCGGATATCCCGCGCAATGCCGCCCCAGGCCGAAGCTCACCCGGTCCGCGCAATCCGGAAGACCGAAATCGCGACCTGCATCCGCGAGCCGGACGTCAGAACCCGTGACGATGGAGATGAACCGTGCTTTGCCCGAAGGGGTAAGGCAGCATGTAAACCGCCTGCACCCCGTGCGCATAAAACAGCCACGCGAGCGTCGCCATGATGATCCCGGCGACGACCGTCGCGAACGGCGACGACGCGCGTGCCGCCTTGTAGCAGGCCTTTCCCAGGAGGAACACGGCGACGAGACCGGTGATCAGACGCACGCCGATCGGCAGCGGCGGCCCGGAATTGCTCGAGAGGACGAGTATCCCGTACAGCCCCAACGGCAGGAGCCATTCGGCGTTGCGCGCTCGATAGCCGTCCAGCGTGCGATCGCTGTTGGCCTGCAGCCCTTTATCCGGGCGCATCGATGCCGTCGAACGATCGAGCTGCCAGAACGATCTGCCGCTACGCTCGGGCATCGCTTCCGCGACGGGTTTGCCGTCGGCCGTCAGACCCTCCGAACCGTCGTCGGACCGCGATACGCACCGGCGATAAATCCACGCAGTCGCCGCGGCGCCCAGAGAAATATCGACGATCTTGAGCACGGCCTTGACGACCACCTGGATGGGCAAGGGTGCAGCATGGAGAAGCGGCACGCTGAAAATCGGCGCCGCCAACAGGAAAGGCGGCAGGAAACCCGCAATCATGAAAATAAGGAAGGCGCTCCATCGCTGGCCTTTCATGTCGGACCACACAGCCTTCCACTGCAACGGCAACTCCAGTGCAACCCGGGGGAAAATCAGCAGGTAGCAGAACAGGAAATGCGCCAACGCCACGGTCAGCACAAGGGTGGTGATCAACCCCGCGAAGGCTACCAGCGGCCTGGGGCTCGTGTGGATCGTGAATATGAACCACGTGATCAACGACTGCACGGACACGTACAGCACCCAGTGGAGAAAGTATCGGACATAGGTTTTCCCAGACACGTTCCGCGCGCTCGACGCATTCCCGAGCAGCACATAGCGCATCAATGGCACGGCCAGCAACGCATTGGCAAAATTCGACGCATTCCCAACGAAGGACTTGAAACCGCGCAACTTCAGCAGCGCGCTTAACACGGCGTGATCGGGATAGCGCGTGCTGGCGGCACGCATCGCGAAATGCTCCACAAAAAAGATGGCCACCAGTACGACCAGCATCAGCACGTACTGGTCCGGCATCTGGCCGACCGCGCGCCAGGCATCCTGCCAGGTGCCGACGATGCAGGCTTTCAACGTTGGGCGTTTCATGCGTTTGACGAGATGTGAGTCCGGCCGTGACGGCATTGGGCGGCGGGTGCTTCAATCCGGGCCTGCCGGCGCGAATGCACGTGGTGTCCGCTTCGCGAAACCGACCTGCCGCGCGATGCCCGCGTCATCGCGGCAATCGCCGCACGCGGTCGGCTCAATACAAGCTGGATGACAGGTGCGAAGCGCCCTGGGTGAAAGCGGGATTCGTAGCGGATCAACTCGATCCGGACGATAACGATGGCACCGTGCCGTGCGATTTTCTCTGCCTCGGCCGCTGCGCGGCCATGGAGCCTGGATTCCCCGGACGATCGATAATTTTCATTTTTCCCTCGGCCCAGTCATTTCATTCGTGTACTTGTAAGACTTGCTTTTAAATCTATTCGCGAACGAAAACCGTGTCAACAGCGCAAATAATTACATTGTTGAATTCAGAAGAAAGCGATTTGTATTGATTTTTGACGTTCAACGGTTAATGTCGGGCATGCAGGCGCGATTTCGATACGCACCGCCGGACCACGCCGATCCGTCCGCGGAACAATGAGTCGTCAACCGTTCCGAATGCGCTTAACTCGGCTTTGCGTGCGAAGCGCCCCGCTCCGATCCGAAGTTACCGACCTCGTGCAAGGTCGTGCCGTGTGTCAGTTCTACGTGAAGGGGAACGTTCAATGCGATAGCGGCGCCGGACAACCCGAGTCGTCCGGCGCCGCTTCAGATGAAACAGCCGATCAGAACACCGCGTGCCCGCTGATCAGGCTCGGCAGCCAGGTCGAGAAGAACGGCAGGTAGGTGACGATGTTGATCGCACTGAAGATCGCGAGGTAGTACGGCCACGCCATCTTCGTGGTCTCGCCGATCGACACGTTGCCGATCGCGCAGCCGACGAACTGCACCGAGCCGATCGGCGGATGCACGAGACCGAGCGAGCAGTTCAGCAGCAGCATGATCCCGAACTGCACCGGCCCGACGCCGCACGCCATCGCGATCGGCAGGAACAGCGGCGTCGTGATCAGGATGTGCGCGGCCATGTCGACGAACGTGCCGAGAAACACCTGGATGATGTTGATGTACAGCAGCATCAGCCACGGCGCGGCGGTCGACTGCTTCAGCAGCCCTTCGATCGCATCCGGAATCTCCAGGTACGACATCTGGAAGCGCAGCATGTTGGACACCGCGATCAGCAGCAGCACGACGCCCGTCGTGCGTGCCGCATGCGACAGCGCACGGCGCAGCTTCTCGGCCGTCAGCGTCCGGTAGACCACCGCGGTCAGCACGAGCGAGTACACGACGGCGATCGCGGCCGCTTCGGTCGCGGTCGCAATCCCCTTCGCGACGCACACGAGGATGATCGCGATCACCATCAGGCCGGGCACCGCGCCGACGAAGCTGCGCAGCACCGCATACCAGCCGGGGAACGCAGGCAGCGCGGACGAACCGTCTTCACGGCGCGGATAGCCGTGACGCACGGCCTGCCAGTACGCGGCGGCCAGCACGAAGCCCATCACCCACAACACCGGCAGCAGCCCCGAGAACAGCAGGTCGCCGATCGACACGCCGCTCACCGGCTGGCCGTGCAGCATCCCGGTGATGCCCTGCGCGGCGAACGCATAGATGATCATGTTGGTCGACGTCGGCATCAGCGCGCCGGCGAGCGACGCATGCGTCGTCACGTTGACCGCGTACGCGGCGCTGTAGCCTTCGCGCTTCATCAGCGGAATCACCACGCCGCCCATCGCCGACGTATCGGCGGTCGGCGAGCCCGACACGCCGCCGAACAGCGTACAGGCGACGACGTTCGCCATCCCGAGGCCGCCGCGGAAGTGGCCGACGGTCGCCTGCGCGAAGCGCAGGATCCGGTCCGCGATGCCGCCATGCAGCATCAGTTCGCCGGAGAAGATGAAGAACGGCACCGCGAGAAACGAGAACGCATTCATTCCCGAGATCATCGCCTGCATCGCGGTCGCGATCGGCAAGCCTTCGACCAGATAGGTCAGCACGCAGGCGATGCCAAGCGCGAACGACACGGGCACGCCCAGCACGAGGAAAATCAGAAAACTGACGGACAGGATCGCGAGTTCCATGGCGTTATTGTCCCGGCGAAGAACGACGAAGCGCGAGCAGGTGCTCGAGCGAGAAGAGGATGATGGCGATCGCCGCGGGCATCGCGATCAGGTAGCGCACGCCTTCGGGCAGCCCGATGATCGGGATGCGGTCGCCCATCGTCTCGGCGGCCATGCTGCCGCAGCCGATCATGATCATGATCGCGAACGCGATCAGGCTCAGGTGCTGGATCGCGATGACGACCGTGCGCACCTTCGGCGACAGCCGGCGCACCAGCGAATCGAGGCCGATATGGCCGCCGTCGCGCACCTTCATCGCCGCCCCGAACATCGCGATCACGATCACGAGCAGCAGCGCGATCGGCTCCACGAAATCCGGCGCGTTCTCGAACACGTAGCGCATCACGACCGCATAGAACACCAGCACCGTCAGCACCGCGAGGCACGCCGACGCAATCACGGCCAGCACGCGGAACAGCACGTCGTTCACGCAGCGCAACAGCGGCGCGGCATGCGGGCGTGGCGACGCCGTGCCGTCCGGCGCGCCGCCGCCGGGCGAACCCCCAGCCGACGCGCCGTTCAGGGAGGTGTGACGTGTCACTTGGTGGCCTCGATTTCGTCGACGATCTGCTTCATCTGCGGCGTCTTCTCATACTTCGTCCACAGCGGCTGCATCGCCTTCACGAACGCCGCGCGGTCGATCTGCGCGGCCGGCAGGATCTTCGCGCCACCCTTCGTCACCAGCTGCTGCGCGGACGCTTCACGCGCGGTCCAAAGCTTCTGATAGTACGGCACCGAATCGGCCGCCGCCTTCCTGATCGCCGCCTGCTCCTGCGGCGACAGCGTGTCCCAGACCTTCTTCGAGAACACCAGCACTTCCGGCGTCATCGCGTGCTGCGTCTCCGAGTAGTCGGGCGCCACTTCGTAGTGCTTGGTTTCCTCGTACGACGGCAGGTTGTTTTCGGCTGCGTCGACGAGACCCGTCTTCAGGCCCGTGTATACCTCGGCGAACGGCATCGGCGTCGGCGTGCCGCCCATCGCCTTGATTTCGTCGACCATCAGGTCCGACGGTTGCACGCGCACCTTCAGCCCTTTCATGTCGGCCGGCGAGCGCACCGGGCGCTTCGCGTAGATCGAGCGCGCGCCGCTCTCGTAGAACGTCAGCGCGATCATCCCCTTCGCGGTGAACGCGTCGAGGATCTTCTGGCCGGCCGGGCCGTACATCGCCTTGCGGAAATGATCGACGTCGCGGAACAGGAACGGGAACGACGGGATCAGCGATTCCGGCACGATCTCGTTGAACGACGCGCCGTTCACGCGCGCCATGTCGATCGCGCCGATCCGCACCTGGTCGACCGTGTCCTTCTCCGAGCCGAGCGCGCTGTTGCCGAACACCTTGATCGAATCCTTGCCGCCCGTCTGCTTCGACAGCTCGTCGCCCATGAACTTCACGGCCATGTTGGTCGGGAAGTTGTCGCCGTGCACGTCCGCCGAGCGGAACACGCGTGCCTGGGCGGACATCGCGAAACCGGCCATCAGCGCGACGGCCAGGGCGATACGGGAGCGGTTGAATCGGTGCTTCATCTCAGTCTCCTTGATGGTTGTGCTCGTTATTGCGCGGCGATCCGCCGGCACGCGCATTCTTCGGCGCCGTGCTCGCTGACCGCAGAGTCATACGTCGTATGACGTGTTGACGCGAATGTACGTCGGTTAATCGTTTAACTCACTTGGTGCATACCCGTAGAGCCGCTTTGATGGCGGGTTTTGGGGATATTTCAGGGAATCGTTTTCTCTGTTTAGATGAATTTGCGCGAAACGTTTTCTGGAGATGGGTCCGTATTCAAGACGGATGGGCAGGCAGTCATCTCCGCCGGCATCGGAAAGCAATCTTTCGCTTCGCTTGCATTTGTCGTAGGATGACTGATCACGGCACCAGTACGCTGGCGTGATGCAATGTGCACGCACCGGCCACGCACCACCGCGTACGGCACGATCAGGAAGGAACGACAGGGAATTCGGACGGCGGCAGGCTGCGGCGCCTGCCCCGCCGTCGGGCGCCAGAGTACGTACGACTGGCGCCACGGTTTTGCGACTCTGCCCGACTAAGTTACCGCGACTGCCCTACGCAATGTCGACAACACCCCGTGATGTCGCCGTCCGGATTCATGCCGCATAGGTCGCATGTTCGCGCAGGGCGCACGGCTCGCACCATGCTTTTCCGACTTTCGACCAAGTCGACGTAACCGGCTTGGCTCGCAACTCCGACGGCGGCTCCCGGTCAACTGCGGCCCTTCGTACATCCCATTGGTTGCTTAGCTGAACGTCTGCTCTGCGCCCGGTTAGCTAACCCATTGCGCAGCACCCTAGCGAGTTTGTGAAGCCCAGCCTAAACACAGATCGGCCGTCACTCGTTCACGGAGTCTCCGAGAAATTGCACCGTTTTTCCGTGCTCCCCCGCGCATGCGACGCGGGAGAACGGACCGCAAAGTCGCGTGCTACTGGCCGTCCCGCAAGAATGTTCCTGGAGGGTTCTGATAGACCGGCATTACAATCAAACATGTGTGCCGCCCAGTCGGTCGCGTACGGTGACGAAAAATAATGCGAAAGGAAATCAATTGATCTCAAAATTCATAATCGAAGGCTTGCACGGCTACAAAAGAGTGGAAATCTCATTCAGCACGCCTTATATGGTACTGCTCGCTGAGAACGGGCAGGGAAAAACGACTATACTGAATTTGCTGTATGCATGCCTCTATGGAGACACGAAAAAACTCAATCGAATTCAATTTGATCGTGCCACGCTTATTTTCGATAATGCGGCACCCGTAGTGATCGTTAAGAATGACCTCCCTCCGGACGTCGAAATGCCTAGCATTGGCAGCGGGCGCGCATTGAGTTATCTGAAAAGACAGCACACAAAAGCAGAGTTGGAGTTTGTGTTGTCGAGAACCAATGAAGGTGTTCCATATGAATAAATCGCGCGACTCTTCACTCGAAATTTTGGAAAAACGATTATCAAAGCGGCATTGCGCGACTTAGCCAATGAACTCAAGCCTAGTCGCGAATACAACAATGCCTCAGTGTTCGACCTGACCCGAGAAGCATTTAAATCGAAACCTTTATATCTCCCCACGTTCCGGCGAATCGAGGAGGATTTGGCAAGACTGGGAATTGAAAATGCAGAAATAGGTGAAGGCGGAATCAATTTCGGGATTCACGATGTGCAACAGCGACTCAACGAAATACAGAAAGAAGTTCTTCTCTCCTCGAATGAATGGTTTTCAAAAATTAACGGCGAAATACTCTCGAAATTGGTGAATGGGTTCGCCCTTGATGAAAGCGATGAAAAACGTGTTGCTTCTCTCGAAAAAATCGACGTCGTACTTGAGAGAATCGGAAAGAATATAGGCTTGGACGACAAAGAAGAAATCAAGCGAATATTTCGCAGCAGAGAGCTTTTCGCAGAAAGCAAATATCAACCGCTCGTCTATTTTCTGTCAAACATGGTAAAAGTGTACGAACAGCAGAAAGTGAATGACGTTGCGGTGAAGGAGTTTGCTCAAAAATGTCAGAAATATTTGGTTGAGAAGCAAATCGACTACAACGAAAGTACTCTTTCCGTTACCGTCACGAATGCGACGACCCATGAGCCGGTGTTGCTGGATCAATTTTCGTCGGGCGAAAAGCAGATCGTATCGCTATTTGCGAAGCTATATTTAGGTGAGAAAATAGAGACACCTAACTCCAGCGACGGCGCGTCCTTTCGGTCATCAGAAAAGCTGGCAATTTTTTATGATGAACCTGAACTTTCCTTGTCCGTTGAGTGGCAGGAAATGTTACTTCCGGACATCATTGATAGCGGGCGGTGTGCCTTCCTGTTCGCTGTGACGCACAGTCCATTTATCTTGAAGAACGTAAAACAATACGCTCGCGATCTTACCCGTTTCGTGACGGTGGAACAATAAACCATGGATAGGGTAAATTATTTCTCTGATCTACTCGAAAGCGAAGCACCCCTCTTCAAAAAATATGTCTCAAGAAGGAAAAAATGGAAGACGGATGCCGTGTTTGTGTTTGAGGGCGATGACGAAAAATACTATAGCTCAGTGATTGGTACAATTTTTTCGACTGAATATCATGGCTTTGTGTCAGGATCTCGCGGTAATTCGATCGCATTGCATAAAGCGCTCGCGTCGAATGATCAACTTTCTGACGATGCAACCTATTTTTTCATCGACCGAGACTTCGTGTTAGAAGATAATCTCTCTGAGAAGGTCTATGTAACATCCGGCCATTCAATCGAAACCTACTACTGCGACGAACTTGCAGTAAAACGAATGATCCGAAGCGAGGCTGGGCTTGGTAAGGCGAAAAATGAGCATGCAGACGAAGATGAAGTACTTGCAGACATAATGTCGTTGTACGGAAGATTTCATGCGGAATTAATGAATTCACGCGAGCTGAAAAAGGCAAATATTTTGCTTTTCTTGTTTTCGGCTACGGGCAGCGAACTTAAGCTTAATCTTAATCAAAACATCTCTCTCGTTTCTCAATTTTATGCGCATGCGGGATTCGTGAGAATGACAGTATCACTAACGATCGGAAAGCATCTCTCCGCAATATTGAATCAGCACGTTCGCGGAAGGGGGAAAGAGCTATTTTCGATGCGGTCTCATTTGAAATATTTCCGGGAAAATCCAATATGCAGAGGTAAGCAGGAATTGGAGTTCCTGAGGGAGTTTCTTGTTAGCTGCGGCGGCGGAGTGCTACATCGTTATGTAAAGGATAAATTTGGCTATTCTGTATCACTTCGATTTAACGGCGGCTCTTCAGACCTGCTTTCATTTGGTGCTCAATACGCTATTAAGCCACACAAACTAATCGATTTCATAAATCACGCCAACTTGTGCGTCGAATTAGCGCGCAAAAATCGAGCAGCGGAAGCCAGCGCCGGCTGCCAACAACAATCTTAGAGCTGACCGGTGCCTAACGTCGATTGGTACGATTGAGACATGCTATTTCGTGACTCTCGGTGCGGGCACCTTTTTGCTGGCCGCTCGGGTCTGCACAGTGAGCGTTTTCGGTGACTGCGGCAATCTCGGTAGCCGCCGTTGAGATGGTGTTCATTTCAATGGCAGAAGTGGGTCGGCATTCGCCAGTCGGCCGCCACCGGATACCAACCGGCCGGGTTCGGCCAGCTTCGGTCAGTCGAACTCGAGCTTCGAATCGATGACAGTACAGGGTACAGCAGCCGGCCAACCTGTCTCCCGGCCTCGGCGTGTGCGGATAGTCGAGAGCTAACGCCCGGCTGGGATTCAATCTCCTGATGCGGCACGGATGGATTCGTCCACGATCAAAATCGATCATTGATCCCCTTTCTCAATGCACCCCTCAGGTCACCGTGATCACTTGCATTCGGCGTTTGGGACGCCGCAGTGATCATGACGCATGCAACGGAATTTCCGGAAATCTGTCGCAAAGCTCGCCGCGCGCGAGCCGCGCCACACTCATCAAAGGCTCCGGCAAGGCTGACAACAATCCTTTGCAATCCATATCCCGGTTCCATGCTTGAATGCCATGTTCGGACAGAACACCGGCAATTGGCCAGAGTCTTACGTCCCCCCACGCCAATACCAGATGAAAACCGCGAACCCGGTTGTGAAGATCGTGACGATTGCCGCCTTGGCCACACTGTCGGCATGTACGACGTCGACCGCGCCGCAGCAGACGATTGCCCCGCTTCCCATCGCGGACAGCGGGCCGTGCTGCGGTCCGGTGACGGCTGAGGGGCGTCGGCTGCTCCGTGCGCTGGACGGCCTCGATGTCAAACATCACTGGCCTGCCAATCGAGAGGTCCGCTTCCCCGCACTCCGCTATTTCGCGCACGCAATCGACTTTGACCATCCCGATTCGTCAGCAGATTGAAATCGAATGTTGACACCACGGCGGTAGCACCATCGGATGGGTTCGACGCGCGCCGTTGACGGTAGCGCCTGCACCGCAGTTCACCGTGGCAGCTCGTCAGGGCCCTTGATCGGATCGTCAAACTCGGTTCGGCCAGGAACGGACATTCGACGTGGATGCCTATATTGGCGACAATCGCTCAGACTCATCTTGCACGCGACATCCCCCGCCCAGTTGAACAAGATCCGAGATGAAATCGCCCTCAATAGTCAAGCCGCTTGAACATCCCTTGGCTGCATTCTCGTCGAACATCGATTCTGCTCGCGACGTCGCTGTCGCTGGACTACGATGGCCAACTCCGTATTGGTGTGACCTCGCGATCGGGTGGTTGGAACAAGGTCTGGCGGTAGATGTCGAGATAGACGAAATACTGCGAGATATTTCCCAGAGTCGACGCTATCCGCAGAGCCTTCGGCACCGTGCATTTACGCTACACGTAAATTTCGCAAGGAACCGGGTAGTCGAATAGTCCATATACCTACGGTTGATCGGTCTCTTGGGACGGTAGCGACGATGCCACGCTCCAGCTTGGTTGCAAACGAACGCCGACACCCGGTCAAAAGGACCATTTGACGTTAGCTTCAAGAGCATTGACAACTTTCATATTGGTTCATCAATTGACCGGACGCAGACGTGAGGTGAGACGCAATGACAATTGTGGTTGTAGACACGACTGAAATCACGGATTGGCCATCCTTTCATCGGGTCCTGTCAAAGAGCTTTGGCTTTCCATCGTTCTATGGCAACAACATGGACGCATTGATCAACTGTTTCAGTTATCTCGATGAGCCGGATGCCGAGATGACTAATGTGCACGTTCTACCGGGGCGTACATTGGCGATACAACTCGGTGCTGTGAACAATTTCAAGGTGCGTTGCCCAGAGCAGTTCGCGGCTCTGCAAGACGCATGTGCTTTTGTGAACTGGCGCCGCACTCGCGAGCAGGATGCTCCATTGGTCACGCTGTCGTACCACGACTGAATTGACATTTATCGACTTCTGCCACACATGCTCTGCTGGGACACGGTGATCTTCTGCGGCTACGAATGGCTGCTTTGGAGGATGCCGTCCGTCCGCTCCGGATCGACAGCTGTCGACTCATACTCGGGAAGCGGCAATTCATGCACAATGTCGAACCATCGCCCTTTTGGCGGGAGTCGGCGTTCCGCAGACCATTGCCCGTTCGTTCACACTTTCGCACGAACGGACTGCCCAAACTGAGCTGCGACCCAGCGATAGTGCTGCCCCTTTTGCTGCACGCTCCTCACGTGCGTGGGAACCGCGTACAAGCCCTTCAACTCATGCGAACGTTCTTGTCATGCCAGAAGATTTCGAAGTTCACGGCCCGCACGATCATGCAGTAGAGCACCCTGCGGCGCATGAAGAAAGCCACGGAGCGGCGCGCATCGCCGTGATGACTGCTGTCCTCGCCTGCGTCGGCGCGATTTCCGCATACCAGAGCGGTGCGGAAGAGAATTTCGCGTTGCTGCACAAGAACGAGGCCGCGATCCAGAAAACCGAGGCAGCAAACCTGTGGGCCTATTACCAGGCAAAGGGCGAGAAGCAGAATCTAGCCGAGCTCGGTGCGGCGTTGAGTCAGGAAGCATCGCCGCAAAGAAAGCGTTTCGAAGCAGACGCGGCGCGGTATCGCGAAGAGAAGGAGCCGATCCGCAAGCGCGCCGAAGCGCTCGAGCAAGAGGTCGTGAAGAGCAATGCTGCAAGCGAGGAGCGGCTACACCGGCATCATCGTTGGGCGCAGGCCACTACCATCATCCAGATCTCGATCGCGCTTGCTGCGATCACGATTCTCACGCGGCGGAAATGGATGCAACACCTGTCGATGGGGGCTGCCGCGATCGGCGTCGTGCTGGCAGGGCTGGCGCTCTTTGGTGTGTAGCGGCCCGACGAGCGGGCGCTTGTCGGCCAGTTTCTGCCGTTCGCCAGACAGTTTCAGATCGCCGCCAGTCACCGTCGACAGTCAACTTTCGTCAACCGAAACGGCAGACAGGCGCTGTTAAGCTTTGACCTTCGTGAGATAAAAAACGCAGGCTCTGGCGTCAGCGGCGACCTCACTGTGTGCGCTGGCAACAAGTTGCCGGATTACATGCAACTCGCTTGGGCCGCCGATTACCGCCGCAATTTGAACGGCGCGCCTGACCAAATCGGGCTGCTCGGATGCCAACGCCGCCCGCACTACAGCACACGCTTTCTCGCTGAAATCCGGGATGGTTCGGGAGAATTCTTCAACAATTTTCCGCAGGTGATCCACGCCCACGTACCCCGGCGGTTCTTGTCGTGTCTGTCCCCAGGTGAATGAGTTTCCGTGCGGACCACGTGCCGCCAGCCAACGCCAAATCTCGTTGGTGGGATCTCCACCAAGCCTAATGACCTCGTTGACGATTGTGCTATTCATAGGGGCTGACCACCTAGTGAGAACGGCAAATTATCGACGGGACCCAATGTCCGATGCTGTAAGTTTGAGGGTGAGCGGCGGCTATCGGCAAGCTGCAGTCAACCGCGCACAACGAAATGCCGCTACGTTGACGCCGCAAAAAAACCAATCGCACGAACTCCGACACACCACCGCAGAATCGGTGGCGCGACTGGCCGTAAGTCACTTACTTTCTGCGCAAGCAGTTGCCGATACCCTTACTCCCTACACCCACCCCGCCCCCTCACGTCTGCATAACCAACGACGTAAGCTGCGCCGCCCGCCCCACCGCCGTCTTCGCATAGATCGACTTGATCTGCGTGCGGATCGTGCCGATCGACACGCCGCGCAACCCAGCGCATTCCTGCGGCGACAACCCGTCGCAACACAGCAGCACGGCAAGATCAGCCTCGGCCGACGACAGCCCGTAGAACACGCGCAGCCGCTGCGCGCGGGCCGACGGCGCACGCAAGTCGGCGGCCGTCATCAGCGTCGCGACGCCCGGCCGCTCGCGCACCAGGCGCGACTGCTCGGGCACCGGCATCAGCGCCAGCGGCAACGGTTCACCCGTTGTGCGCCGTAACAACAGCCCGCCGCGCGCGTACGCGTGCCGCCATTGCGCATCGTCGACACAGCCTTCCGGCGCGAATCGCCCGTTCACGACCCGCAGCGCCGGTTCCGCCGCGATCAGCTGATCGGCCGCGCGATTCGTGTAGCGCAGCTCACGCTGCGCGCCGAGCAGGAAGACGGGCACCGGCAGCGCATCGAGCGCCGATTCGGCGGCGGCCACGCGCGCCTCGAGCTCGCCGATCCGCGCCTGGATCTGCAGCGCACGGCTGATGTGCATCCCCATGTTTTCGATCGCGTGGCGCTGATCGTCGGACAGCCCCTGCGATTCGAGGCCGCCCTGGACGCTGAGGAATGCGCCCGAGCCCTCGCTGCGATGGATGTACAGGCCCGAAATGCTGCCGAGCCCGAAAGGGTGAAGGAATTCCTGATAGAACGCGCTGTGCGAGCGCTGGTGCGCGGACAGGTGCTTGACGTCCTCGAACCAGCGCCCCGCCGGCCAGTCGGCGGCGACCGGCACGACCGGGTCGTACCGATAGAACTCGGTGTTGTAGGTGTGGTAACACGCGGCGACCCATGACGCGTCGTCGCCCGCCGCCTGCTCGATCGCCGGCACCCGCGCCGCGTCGTCGAATGACAGCAGCGTGACCATGCGCACGCCGACGCACGATCGCAGCCCGTCCAGCACCGTTTCCCATCGTTGATCGCCCAGCGCCGCAGCGTAGACGTCATCGATCCATGCGGATGGAATCAACCCGTTCATTTGCATCTGGCCACCCCGCGCCGTGCGTTTTTGTCGAACGTCTTCTGCGCATCTTAGTCAATCGGCGCCCACGTTTAAATCACTCGTTCGCGTTTGATCGAAATACCACGTTTGTTACCGCTTATCGTCTGACGTAATGGCCGTTATTCCGGCCCGCACGGTGTCGCCGGCTTTTCATCCGGATCACGGTATGCCATGATGCAGCGCATGACGATTCGAAACACCACGCTCTCGCTGCACCATCACCACGGACGCCCGCTGTTGCGCCGTGGCTCGTTTCGCATCTAGCAATTGCATCGGGTGAATGCCCGATCAAGACGACAACCAAGGCGCCTCCGGCGCCTTTTTTGTTTTTTGCCGCCTTGAGAGCGGACTGCGCCTATCAATCGAACCCGTATGGAGTGTTTTCAATGCAACAGCCCTGGAAAGACATCGCCTTGTCGGATTTACCGCTCCGCGAGGATCTCAAGTTGCGGCACGCGTACGGGGCGCCGCAGCTCGATGTGCCGGTCTGCCTGAACGTCAACGAGAACCCCTATCCGCCGTCGCCCGCGCTCGTCGCGCGCATCGCCACCGCGGTGGCCGACGCCGCGCGCGCGGCGAACCGCTATCCCGACCGCGACTTTGCCGAGCTGCGCGCGCATCTGGCGGCGTATCTGATGCACGACACCGGCGTGGCGGTCGACGCATCGAGCGTCTGGGCGGCCAACGGCTCGAATGAAGTGATCCAGCATATCCTGCAGGCATTCGGCGGCCCCGGGCGATCGGCGCTGGCCTTTACGCCCGCATATCCCATGTATGACGAATACTGCCGCACGACTTTCACGCGCCTGCATACATTGCCGCGCACCCGGGATTTCGCGCTGGATCTGGATCAGGCCCTCGACAGCATCCGCGAGCACCAGCCGAGCGTCATCCTGCTGACGTCGCCGAACAACCCAACCGGCACCGCGCTGCCGGTCGACGATATCCGCGCGATACTCGACGTCGCGCCGGGCGTGGTGGTCGTCGACGAGGCCTATGCGGAATTCCGGCGTCACGGCGTCCCCAGCGCGGTGACGCTGCTGCCGGAGCATCCCCGGCTCATCGTCACCCGCACGCTGAGCAAGGCGTTCAAGTTCGCGGGCGGCCGCGTCGGGTATTGCGCGTGTGCGCCTGCGATCGTCGAAGGGCTGAAGCGGGTTCGATTGCCCTACCACCTGTCCGCCTTCACTCAGGCGGCGGCCTGTGCGGCGCTGGTCGCGCGTGACGAGATGCTGTCGCAAGTGGAGGCGATCAAGGCCGAGCGCGATTCGACCGTCGACTGGCTGCGTGGCCTGGGCCTCACGGTCGCCGATTCCGATGCCAACTTCGTGATGTTCGGCGAGTTTGCGGATCGGCACCGGATCTGGAGCGGCCTCCTGCGTCACGGGGTCCTGATTCGGGAGTCCGGGCCGCCGACGTATCTTCGCGTGTCGATCGGCACCGGCGCGGAGATGGCCGCGTTTCGTGCGGCACTGCTTGACGTGATGGCACCCGAATAAGCGACCGGCCATCCGGTCGACGACGCGATGAGGCCCATGCGTGGGCCGTATCCGACGATGTACTTACTTCATCGTCGCGAACCGCATTTCCATCGTGTGGATCTTCGCGAGCACCGCTTCGCTGAGCTTTCTGACGTGGCGCGGCACATCGGGCGCCGACAGCAGCTCCTCGATTCGCCCGCGCCAGTAGCTGGGATGCCGCACGCGCCCCGCACCCGACATCGACACATCGTCAGCGCTCGTCTCGCTGTCCAGGAGAGCCACCATTCGCTGAATGTGTGAGAGCTCTCGTTCTGCAAAGTCTCGTGCCAGCATATTGATTGAAATTCCCCGAAATACGACAGCAGGCCTTCCGTCATCAACGCGCCATCGTGTTGCGGTGTAAGGCATTCACCGCACACGTCAGTCGCCATCGTAAGCAGAAGCTGTGTCAGTAAACCGCGTGGGCATTTGCTGATTTCGATACGGATTGGGGAGCCTGTCCGATTGTTCCGACGACTTCCGGCCCCGATGCCCTGGGGTCAATCGTAGGCTGACTGTCGGGCGATGGCATCTCCCAAAGTGGGGATGCGGGGCGATATTGGCGGGGCGGTGTTTCCGGAATTTTCAGGTCGTCGGGCGTTGCGCGGAAGGCATGCGGTTGCCGGCTGAAGACAAAATCGAGGTCAGTTGACTATCTCGACGACGCGCGTCGGGCGTATGGCTGACCGGTAGGCACGAGGCGAGCATGTACAGTGTGCACGCGAGTAGCGCGTCTGCACGCACAGCGTGCAGACGCGAACATGCAGCGCTGCGCCGTGGACCGCGGGCGACCTGCGCGCCCTGCTCAACAAATCGGCGCGCGAGATTGCCTGGACACGAATCGAACGACAACACAGCCAATTCACCCAATCCGCCGCGCACCTTCATATCGCAGATATCGAACACAGTCTGAAGCTTTGCGAGATCCTCATCGGCGAGCAGGCTGTCGAAGTCCTTTGGTGGTAATTGCTGGCTTTGCTTTCCGTATTGCTAGCGCGTGCTTTCACCAGCAGGCGCGTCGTGCATCGGCTATAGGAATGTTTCGCGCAACTACACACTCGCGAGACAGGATCCGCTGAAGTCAGATACCGACATCGCCCTGCTTCAGCCCGAAAATGAAATCGACTTCCACCGACGCCCCTTTGGGCAATTGCAGCACGCCGACCGACGTACGCGTATGAACGCCTGCATCGCCAAGCACCGCGTACAGCATGTCGGATGCGCCGTCGGCGACTTCGCTTTGCATCGTGAAGCCGGGTGCGCTTCGCACATACACGGTGATGCGCGGCACAGTCGCGATCGCGTCGAGTGTGCCGCGGTGCTTCCTGATCAGCGACAGCGCACGCAGCACCGATACGCCGGCGGCCCTGCGACCTTCGTCGAGCGAAACGGATTCCCCCACTACGCCCACGAAATGCACCACGTCGCCGATTCGCGGAATCTGGCCGGCAATGTAGGCCGTGTTCCCGTCGACCAGAATGGGCGTGTACTTTCCGCCGATCCTGATTTCCTCGTCCGGATTGAAGCCGAATTCGGCCGCGACCTGCGTCAGCTTATCGTCTCTGTTCATTGGTGAATCCCCCGATACTTCAGAAAAATGTAAAGAATAATTAAGTCTCGCGCGGATGTCTCGACGAAAAAATCCCGCCGCGACCGATCAAAGCGACGTGCCGCCGCCGTTAAAAAGTTTCCGGGTAATCCTCTACGTTTTCTCAAACATGACACACTTTTCAGGTGTTCGAAGCAGTCCTGCATTGCTTTATCGATGACAAATCTCGTAGTCGAAGAGAATTTCCTCAAAACTTTCTGCTGAAACCGCTATCATATGTGTACTCAACCTGAAGAGTGATACATGGCAACGTACAAGGAACTGAAAGCCCAAATGGAAGCTTTGGCCGAGAAAGCCGAAGCTGCACGTGCCGCGGAATTCCAGGCGATCGTCGACGACATCCGCACCAAAGTTGCGGAATTCGGCATTACCGAGAAAGACATTTTCGGTACGCGTCGTGGTCGACCGGCCAAGCAAGCGGCCGCCCCCGTGCAGGCAAAGTATCGCGACCCGAAGACCGGGGCAACCTGGTCGGGCCGCGGTCGCGCGCCCGCATGGATCAAGGACGCGAAGAATCGCAATCGATTCCTGATCCAGGAATAAGATTCTCGACGCGCACCGGCGCGCGCTAGCGCGCCGCCCTGCTATTTGGGCATCGATACCGGCGGTATTTAAAGGCCGCTCCGGTGTGGTGACGATTTGCGCCATCCGGCGCGTGGTTGCACGCTACGCGCCGGATTTCATGCTGCCCAATATTTCCTGATTCAACGTTCGTAATAAATCGCAAGCCAGACGGATTGTGTTGCTTCGTGCGTCCACGCGACGCGATGACGGCAATGCGGCTCGATCAGCACGTAGTCGCCGGGATGCATTTCATGGCGCGTCGGACCTTCTTCGAATTCGAGTACGGCGGCGCCCGACAGCAACACGACCCATTCGGCGCGCGAGTCGTCATACCAAAAGCCATCGGGGCTCGCGTGCCCCATCGACACGATTCGCTCTACGTTCAGACGCTGCCCGGTGACGAGGCGGTCGATTTGTTCATCTTTACCGCGCTCGCCATCGGTGGTGAAAAGATTGCCGGTTTGAAGTTGCATGGGGCGGCCTCGTCGATGATCGTCGGGGAAAGAATCGTGCGTTGAGTGACGCAGACTTTCACCTCAGTCTAACGATCACCATTGACACTGACTCGTTTCATCGGAAACAGCATCATAGCGTTCCACATGCCTGAAACCGGCCGCGGATTCAACCCGTCGATACATCGAATTGATGAACGCGCTCAGCGGATGTATCGAAGTCCCGTATCGCTCGCGGACGTTCACACTCGATCCAGCGGAACGGTAAGCAGGTCGATCACCGCTTGCGTCTCGGGGCGCACGCCGCGCCACCACGCAAAGGCTTCCGCCGCCTGCTCCACCAGCATGCCAACGCCATCCGCTACACCGGCGACCCCTGCATTGCGCGCGAGTCGCAAGAACGGCGTGAGGTGCTTGCCATAGGCCAGTTCATAGGCTGTGCCATGCGGGCTGAACACGCCGGGCGGCACGGGCGGCAAATCGCCTGTCAGACTCGCGGACGTCGCGTTGACCACCAGATCGAAGCGCCCCATACGCTCGAGTTCCCCGTAAGCGCATGCCGTTATCGGGCCATACGAAGCCAATTGCGATGCCAGCGCTTGCGCTTTCTCGACATGACGATTCGCCACCACCAGTTGTGCGGGGCGCGCGCCCAGGAAGGGAAGCAACGCGCCGCGGGCCGCGCCGCCGGCACCCAGCAGCAACACACGCTTGCCCGCGAACGGCGTGTGAAGATTCACCTCGATATCACGCAGCAGGCCGATGCCGTCGAAGTTGTCTGCGAGAATCCGACCGCCGTCGAACTTGAACGCGTTCGCCGCGCCTGCAAGCGTCGCGCGCTCGCTGCGCTCATCGGCCATGTCGAATGCCGCAAGCTTGAACGGCGCCGTGATGTTCATGCCCTTGCCGCCGGCCGCGATAAATTTCCGCACCGTTGCCGCGAACGCGTCAGCCGGTTCGCACGGCCCCTCGATGGCCGTGTAGTGCATCGCCTGCTGCGTCGCTTCGGCGAAAAGCCCATGAATCAGCGGGGATTTCGTATGGCCGATCGGATTGCCGATCACCGCATAGGTATCGCTCATCGTCGCCTCACTTGTCGAACAGCACGCCATCGGTTTGCATCGCATCGATCTCGGCGGGCGTGAAACCCAGCGATTGCGCGACTTCGGCATTGTGCTGCCCCAGATCCGGGGCAACCTCTCGGATCGTGGTATCGCATCCGGAAAACCGGAACGGCAGATTCGGCAGGCGCAGCGTGCCGTAACGCGGATGCTCCTGTTCGACGATCATGCCGCGTGCCTGGATTTGCGGATCGGCGATCACTTCGTCGATGCGTTGCACCTTCGCGCAAGGCACATCGATGCCGTCGAGCAGTTCGAGAATCTGCGTCACCGTGCGCGCGGCGACCCACGGCTCGACCACGCCGAGAATGTCCAGCCGATGCGTATTGCGACCCACGCTATGGTGAAACCGCTCGTCGGTGCCAAAGCCGCGCGGCCCGCCGCTCGCTTCGATCAGCGACGCGAAGCGCTTCCACGCATCGTCCACCTGCGCGGCGATCACGAGATCGCCATCGGTCGCGCGAAACACACCATAAAGCGTCGAGCCGGGCATGTCGTGCCCGGTCTGTTCGGGCAGCACATCGGCAAGCGTGTAGCACTGGACCGCATATTCGTGCATCGAGACGAGCGTGTCGTAAAGCGCCATGTCGATGTGCTGCCCTCGCCCGCTTTTCACGCGGCCGAGCAGTGCCGCATTGATGGCCGCGACCGCGTGAATGCCCGTGTACATGTCCCCAAGCGAAATACGCAGCAGCGGTGGGCGGTCGCCGGGCGTGCCGACCATCTGCATGATGCCGCTCTTGGCCTCGGCGATCAGTCCGAAACCCGCGCGATGGGCGTCCGGCCCCGTGTGGCCATACGCGGAAATGGAGCAGTAGACCAGCCCTGGATTGCGCGCGGAAAGCGCTTCGTAGCCGAGCCCAAGTTTGTCGAGCGCGCCGGGCCGGTAATTCTCCACGAATACGTCGGCCGAATCGCAGAGCCGCTCCATGAAGGCCTTTCCGCGCGGGTCCTTCATGTTCACGCTGACGCCGCGCTTGCCCATATTGAGCTGCAGAAAATAGCCGCTCGAGCGAGCGTCAAGCACGGTCGCGTGCTGGCGTCCCGCATCGCCGCTGCCGGGTCGCTCGACCTTGATCACTTCCGCACCCAGCGCCGCGAGGCAACGCCCCACGTACGGACCCGCGAGAAAGTGGCTGTAGTCGACGACACGAATCCCTTCCAGTGGACGCGCCTGTTTCATCGTTCAGCTCCCGGCCGGCGCGGCACCATCAGACGATGCTCACCTCGCTGCACCACTTCGCCGTGCTGATTGATCAGCTCCGAAGGAAGCGTCACGATGCCCCAATCCGGGCGGCTCTTGCTCGGGCGCATCGCGCCGATGCGAAACTTCACATGCAGCACGTCATCGACCTTGATCGGCAGAACGAAGTCCCAGCTCCAGCCCAGCGACATGCCCGGCACAAAGCGATAATCGCTGCGGGTCTTCAGGCCATCGGCAATCGAAAGACCAAACAATCCATGCGCAACGAGGCAGCCAAAGTGGCTCGCGTTCGCATACGCTTCATCGACGTGCACCGGTGTGTGATCGCCGGTGAGATCCGCGTACGCGAGAATGCGTTCCTTCGTGACGGTGTAGCTCGGGCTCACGCATTCGTCGCCTTCGCGTGCGTCGTCCCAGTATTTTTCGACGATGGTCATGTCATGCCTCCGCGCGCGGATTGATGGCGAGCGCCTGGCCCACGCAGCGCGCGGGTTTCGCCTGAATGAATTCGATGGCGAGACCATCGGGCAAACGCAGCCAGTTCGCACCTTGCGGCATGGGCTGCACGTCGTAGCGGCGGGCGGCGGCGAGCGAGGCTTCCACGTCCTCGCACATGATGCCGAGATGGCCAAGCCTTCCTTCGGGGCCCGAAAAATCCGGCTGGTGGATGAACTGCATGCCGCCGAGCGTCCAGTACTGGCGCGGCGCTTCGGTCGTGCCGTCGACCTCGCGCATCGTCATGCCGAACACCTCCTCGAAAAAACGGATGTGCCAGTGGATGTCGCGCACGAAGACGGCGACATGTTCGAGATAGGCTTTCGGTTGGCTCATGCTTGCGCCTCCGCTTTCCGGCGGTCGACCATCGCGCGCTCGATGCCCTTGATGCACGCAACCAGCGTGGCGTTGACCGGCGTCGGCACACCGTAACGCGCGCCCCAGCGCACGACCGAGCCGTTGATGAAGTCGATTTCGGTCACGGAACCTTTTTCGAGGCTTTGCAGCATCGACGTCTTGAACGCAGCGGGCAAGCCCTCGGCGGCAAGCGACCACGCCTGCTCCGGATCGTTCATCGACAGGGTGACGCCTGCCGCCTTCGCGGCCGCGATCGCTTCCGCGACGGCCGCCAGCGAAGTGGCCTTGAGCAGCGGCTCGTCATAAAGCTGGCCGTAAGTCAGCGACGTGATGCCGGTCAGCGCGCCCGTCGCGACATTCACGAGCAGCTTGTCCCACATGGTGCCGACGATGTTGTCGCTGACCTGCGTGTCGAGGCCCGCGTGGCTGAATGCGTCGGCAATACGTCGAACGCGATCCGTCACGCGTCCGTCCAGTTCGCCGATGATGGTGTGCTTGCCCACGACGCCCGACTCGATGTGCCCCATGCCGCGGAGTACGCCCCCCACATAGGTCTTGCCCGCGAGCACGCGTTCGCGGCCCACGGCGTCGGCAAGAATGTCTTCGTGACCGAGGCCGTTTTGCAGTGACAGCACCAGCGTTTCAGGTCCCACCAGCGCTTGCGCGCCGCGAATCGCCGCATCGGTGTGGAACGATTTGACGAGCACGATCACGACCTCGGCCACCCCTGCTTCGTCCGGCCGGGTGGTCGCGCGGACTTGCACCTGGCGCGTGCCGCTTGCGTCGTCGACGCGCAGGCCGTGGGCTCGCATCGCATTGACATGATCGGGCGAGCGGTCGATCAGCCAGGTCTCGTGGCCGCCTTCGGTGAGCGTCGCGCCAATCGCGCAGCCCAGCGCGCCGGCACCCAGAATGGCAATTTTCAAGTGCGTCTCCTTAACGTGTGACGTCACGATAGGAGCCGCTTCATCATGTCGCAATACAATGGATACAATGACATCATTGCCACACGCAATATCGTTGATCTGCGATGACCCCGACCGATCTGCCCGACCTCAAGCTGCTGCAGTTGTTCGACCTGCTCTACGACACGCGCAGCGTCACACGCGTGGCTGAACAACTCGGCCAGAGCCAGCCGACCGTCAGCATCTGGCTCGCGCGGTTGCGCGAGCATTTGCACGATCCGCTCTTTATCCGGACGCCCGGCGGCATGGCGCCCACACCGCAAGCGGATGCGTTGATCGGCCCATGTCGGGAGATTCTCGAATCGTTGCGGCGCTTCTCGGCCTGGGAAATCGCCTTCGATCCGGCGACTGCGCAAAGACGCTTTCGCATCTGCATGACCGATGCGAGTCACGTGACGCTGCTGCCGCGTCTGCTCGCCTACGTGCGCGCACAAGCGCCTCGCGTGCGCCTGGAAGCTGCGCGGATCGACGGCAACACGGAACGCGCGCTCGAATCGGGCGAGGCCGATCTTGCGATCGGATACGTGCCGTGGCTGAGCGGCGGCATCTATCAGCAACAGCTATACGAGCAGGATTGGGTGTGCCTGGCGAATCGCCATCATCCGCGTATTCGCAAGCGGCTCGGCGTCAAGGCGTATCGCACCGAAGGCCATGTGGCGATCACGGGAGGAACGGGCACGGCGCTGCTCGAGCAGGCGCTCGTGCGGGAGCGCATTGAACGGCAGGTGGTGCTCGAATTGCCCGGTTTTCTGGGGCTCGGCGCCATTGTGCAGACCACCGATCTGATCACGACCTTGCCGCGCCATATCGGCGAGACGCTGGCTCAGGCCAGCGATCTCTCGGTACATCCCTGCCCCATTCCCGTCGAGGGCTTCGCCGTTCGGCAACACTGGCACGCGCGCTACCATCAGGAGGCCGGCAATCGCTGGCTGCGTTCGGTCGTGGCCCGGCTGTTCGGCATGTCTGGAGCGGACGTTACAGGCTGACGATTTGCCGTTTCGGCATCGATGTCTGCGGGTCCATCGCAACGATCGCGCGCACGCTCGCGGAAATATGGACGCCGTGACGGAAAGCGATCGTTGGCATGGCCGTCGAACATCAGTGATGGTCGCGCCGGCACAAGCCGCACCTCAGACGTCGCAAGTATTGCGGCCGGTGCAATGCCGCCAAGGACACTCGATTCCTTTCAACACATATCGATTGCCTTCCACATGAAAGGAATGGCGACGGATCCGTGCCGCGGGAATAAAACCAGGCCGACTCCGGTATATCGGGGCGTCAGGCCGCTCACCACGCCGAACGAGCCGGTGCACGACGCCCAACCGAACCGGAGAGACCGCAATGTCACACCCCAACCACGTCGCCTACACACGCTTCGCGATCGCCATGCACTGGTCGATCGCCATCTTGATCCTGTTGAACCTGATGATCGGGATCTACATGGATACCTTTCCGCACAACTCGTCTCAGTTCAACGGCATCCTGTTCTATCACGCGTCGATCGGCAGCCTGATCTTCATGCTGACCGTGCCGCGCCTCGCGTGGCGTGTGACGCATACGCCGCCGCCGCTGCCGGCCAGTGTTCCGGCATGGCAGGCGCGGATCGCCGGTGCACTGCACGGCGTGCTGTACCTGCTGCTGTGTCTCGTGCCGCTGACCGGCTACGTGCACCGCCTCGCTGGTGCCCATCCGGTCAGTTTCTTCGGCATCGCGGAATTGCCGGTGCTGGTTGGCCGCGACGAACCGCTGCGACTCCTGACCGATTCGCTGCATCGCGCGCTGGTGCTGACGCTGGGCTTGCTGCTGGTCATGCACGTCGCGGCCGGGCTGAAACACAAGTTCGTCAATCGGGACGGTGTCGCGGAGCGGATGGGAATCTGAGCGCGACCTGGCGGTTGATGTTCGCCCGAAACGGCCACCCGAACATCGGGATCCCAAGCAGCCGACATTCGTCGCTGTACGCAATGTGGATGTGGGATGATCGTCCCGCCATGCAGCAACTTCGTCACTGTCTGCAGAACGAACGATCGATGAGGGGAATTTTCAGCTCACGACACCCGCCCGAGGTGGGGCGCTGCCAGAAGAATGCTGCTCTGCCGGAGTAGTGCAACCACTACTCCGGACTTCCACGCCGGCGATCAGAAGCCGTGGTACATGCCGATGTTGACTTGAACCTGGTTGCCGCCCGATGCGGTGTTGCCAAAGTCCGCAACGGAAGCCTGCGCGCCCTTGGCATGAACGTACCCGCCCATCGCGTACAGCGCGGTGCTCTTCGACAGCGAGTACGTCGCACCCAGCGACACCTGGTTGATCGACGCCATCGTGCGGCCTTCGGCAGCCAGCGCGGGCGTGGCCGCGGAGCCGTAGACATACGTGTACCCGGTCGCCAGCGACAGCGCCGGCGTTACCTGGTACTGCAGGAGCGCGCCCAGCACGTTGAAGTGGATCGACGGCTGGCCGGCGTTGCCCTGGTACTGCGCGTTCGAGTAGCGCAAGCCAGCCGTGTACGGACCGATCTGATATTGCGTGGCGACTTGCGCGATGCCCGCGCTCTTGAATGCATTGCCGCCGTTGTAACCCGAACTCGGATAGCCCAGCGCACCACCGAAACTCGGCTGCGCCGTTGCGTTCATCCACCCGTTCTCACCCTGGTTTGCCGCATGGAAATAGCCGCCGGCGACCGTCAGACCGCCCTGAGCGTAGTTCGCCGCCACCGACCACGACTGGCCCGAACCCATCGAACCGGCCACGCCGCCGAACGAGTACGCGCCTTCGGCCTGGAAGCCGTGGATGAGCGGCGAAATGTACTTCACGGCGCTGTTCTGGTTCGTCGTGTTGTCGTTGTTGTCCACGTCGCCCGGGGTCGAGAACGTCGACGCCGAAATGGCGTCGCCCGTCAGGACCTGAACCATTTCCGTCACGGCGTCGAGCTGGCGCCCCAGACGCACGGTACCGTACTGATCGGAAGCGAGGGATACGTATGCCTGGCGGTTGAACAACGAGCGCGTGGAACCGATGGGCCCCTGGCCGCCTATGCCGCCCGTACCAATGTTGAAGCCGTTTTCGATCTTGAAGATCGCCTTGAGGCCGCCGCCGAGATCCTCCGTCCCCCTGAGGCCCCACTTGTTCGAACCTGCGGCACCACCATCGAGGCCGAACCGCTTGTGGCCATTGATGTTCGACGTGTAGCCGATACCTGCATCGAGCATGCCGTACAGGGTGATCGACGACTGTGCCATTGCTGCCGACGATGCTGCGAAGGCGGCAACAGCGATAACGCTGACCTTGATTTTCTTGTTTTTCATCTGTATTTCACTGTCAGGAGTGGTTGCGGGATTGTTTGAAACGGGTTTTGTTGTATTCGAAGGCAGATGACGGCGCATGGGCTGCACGTCGTCTCAGGTTGCAGCAGCCGGCTTCATGTTCGCCAGATCGGCATATTCGACTCGATCATTTCGTTATCCTCAAAATTTCATGCAGGAAGGCGCCTCGCATCTCGACCTGTCCCGCATTCCATCGATTGGAACCATCGCGGCGTCCCGCCTGGACGAAAGCCGCTGCCTTGCTTCCGTTGTCGCTCCAGCTGCTATCGAATTCGCCATCCGGACGAACAGATGTGCCGAATCCGCGAAGCCGAAAAACTCGAGCGGATCGCCACGCGGAACCGAACGTTTCTTCAATGGCAATTCGAAGAAGCATTGGGTCGTCACGTTCCACACTCACGCCATACCCACGAGCGAAGTGGGCGAAGACGAAACCGGGCCACGCTCCACCCGCGACAACAAGCGCTATGGAAATGCCGACCGCCGTCGCAGGCTGATCGAGCGTCCGGTTCAGCCGCTGGAGAAGCACGCGAACTTTTCGCCAATCACCAATGCAAGCGGGACGCGCTTTGCAGGTGCGAAAAACCATATCAGGAACATAAATCGTCGTCAAAATTTGTTTGATATAAGTTAATCGCGTTTGATACCCGTGCGGACTACCGGGATTTCCCTGATAGGAATTGGCGCCAGGACGAAGTGTTGGAAAAAGCCGTGCCGTCGGACAAAGACCTCGTGCGGAACGGGTACGCCCAGGCGGGAGCGGCAGACGTTCTCTACCGTGATATCGCGTCGCTCCTGACATGGCCGCGGGACATAGCCATTCAGGTTGGCATCGCGGAGATACGCCTCGTCTACGCCGGACGCCGGCACGGACGCAACGCGCGAAGCGGCGTCGGCGAAACGGTTCGTATCGGAAACCGAAGCGAATTTCTCACTGAATGCATTGCGGTTATTCGGGACACGGGATTGCCCAATGCCACGAGGGATACGGGACGCTGGCGCGCCCTCCATCTAATCCGGAACGTTGGATATTCAACGTCGACGCAATGTCATTGCCTGGATCGCCACGTGCAAGGGTCAGCGTTCCCGCGCCATTCCGGGATGAGCCCACGTCCCGTCAGTTGCATTGCGGATGACGCGCTCGACAGGTTGTTCAAAACGGGGGGATGGAGATGGCGTGTCGCAAGTGATGAGCCCGCCATCCCGCGACCGTCGATCGTGTCGAACATGAAACGTAGCGGCCGCCCAATCCATGCGGCGGCCGCGGAAGCGACTTCGCCTACTTCTTGACCACCGGAACGGTGAGCGAACTGACGAGCGCCGTCACCGGTGCCAGCAGACCACCACCCGTCACAGCGCCGCCCCCTTGCCCGGAATTGCCGTTCAGCGAGACAGCCAGTGCCGGGACGACGCCGGCCACCGAGCCGACAGCCGAACCGACAGAATGCACCGCCGTGTTGACGATCGTCGCGCCGCCGGAGACAAGTGTGCCGACTGCGTTGGTCGCACCTCCGACTGCACCGGCTGCCGTGCCGCCGTTGAGTGCGACACTCAGTGCCGGCAACGTGCCTGCGATCGCGCCGGTCGTACCGGTTACGGTGTTCGCCAGCGTGCCCGCGAGGCCGGTCGTCACCGTCGCGAGGGATCCGGCTGCACCGCTTGCGCCGTTGATGACGCCGGTTCCGGAGCCGATGATGCCGCCGACGCCGCTCGTTGCAGGTCCGATCAGCGACGTGACGGCGGATGCGATCGGCGTGATCGCCGCCGTGCCGCTGCCGGCGATTCCGGTTACCGCGCCGGACGCCGCACCGATTGCACCATTGGCGGCACCGATCGGCAGCGATCCGCCGAGGGTGCCGACGATGCTGGTGATCGGCGTAATCAGCGCGCCGCCATTGCCCGCGACACCGGTGACAGCGTTGACGACTCCCGTGCCGGTGTTGGCCACCGTGCCCACGACACCACCCAGGCCACCGATCGCACCACCGCTGCCGCCAACACCGCCCAATGCGCCGGTCAACGTGCCGACTGCGCCGGTTGCCGTGTTGGCAACCGTGCCGACGACGCCTCCCAGGCCACTCGTTGCACCACCACTCCCGCCGATGCCACCCAGTGCACCGGTCAACGTGCCGACGACGCCGCCCAGGCCACCCGTTGCACCACCGGTCCCGCCGATACCACCCAACGCGCCGGTCACCGTACCGACGACGCCACCGAGCCCCCCGGTCGGATCGCCACTGCCGCCAACGCCTCCCAAGGCTCCCGTTACGGTACCGATCGCGCCGGTTGCCGTGTTGGCTACTGTGCCGACGACCCCACCCAGACCACCCGTTGCACCACCAGCCCCGCCGATACCGCCCAAGGCGCCCGTCACCGTGCCAACCACTCCGCCGAGACCACCGGTCGGATCGCTGCCGCCAACACCACTCAGTGCACCCGTTAACGTGCCGACTGCACCGGTTGCCGTGTTAGCTACCGTGCCAATGACGCCGCCCAGACCACCCGTTGCACCACCAGCCCCGCCGATGCCGCCCAAGGCGCCCGTCACCGTACCGACCACACCGCCAAGACCACCAGTCGAACCACCGCTGCCGCCCCCGCCGCCCAGTGCACCGGTGACCGTACCAACCGCACCAGTCGCCGCGTTGGCTACCGTGCCAACGACGCCGCCCAAGCCACCCGTTGCACCACCGGTCCCGCCAACACCACCCAGCGCACCCGTCAACGTGCCAACTGCACCGGTCGCCGTATTGGCTATCGTGCCAACGACACCACCCAGGCCACCTGTCGCGCCACCCGCCCCGCCGATGCCGCCCAAGGCTCCCGTGACCGTGCCGACCACACCGCCGAGACCACCAGTCGATCCGCCGCTGCCACCCACGCCACCCAGTGCACCGGTTACCGTACCAACCGCACCAGTTGCCGCGTTGGCTACCGTGCCAACGACGCCGTCAAGGCCACCCGTTGCGCCACCAGTTCCGCCGATGCCGCCCAACGCGCCGGTCACCGTACCGACCACGCCACCGAGGCCACCGGTCGGATCGCCACTGCCGCCAACGCCACCCAAGGCTCCCGTTACGGTACCGATTGCACCGGTCGCCGTATTGGCTACCGTGCCAACGACACCGCCCAGGCCACCCGTTGCGCCACCAGTTCCGCCGATGCCGCCCAACGCGCCGGTCACCGTACCGACCACGCCACCGAGGCCACCGGTCGGATCGCCGCTGCCGCCAACGCCACCCAAGGCTCCCGTTACGGTACCGATTGCACCGGTCGCCGTATTGGCTACCGTGCCAACGACACCGCCCAGGCCGCCCGTTGCGCCACCAGTCCCGCCGATGCCGCCCAACGCGCCCGTCACCGTTCCAACCACACCGCCGAGACCACCAGTCGAACCACCGCTGCCGCCCACGCCTCCCAGCGCTCCAGTCACGGTGCCAACCGCACCGGTTGCCGCGTTGGCTACCGTGCCAACGACACCGCCCAGGCCACCCGTCGCACCACCCGTCCCGCCAATGCCGCCCAACGCGCCGGTCACCGTACCGACCACACCGCCGAGACCACCAGTCGAACCACCGCTGCCGCCCACGCCACCCAGCGCGCCAGTGACCGTACCAACCGCACCAGTTGCCGCATTGGCTACCGTCCCAACGACACCGCCCAGACCACCCGTTGCGCCACCAGTCCCGCCAATACCGCCCAACGCGCCAGTCACCGTCCCAACCACAACGCCGAGACCACCGGTCGGATCGCTGCCGCCAACACCACCCAATGCACCCGTCAACGTACCGACTGCGCCGGTTGCCGCGTTAGCTACCGTGCCAACGACACCGCCCAGGCCACCCGTCGCACCACCAGTCCCGCCAATACCGCCCAACGCGCCCGTCACCGTGCCAACCACATCGCCGAGACCACCAGTCGAACCACCGCTGCCACCCACGCCACCCAGTACACCGGTGACCGTACCAACCGCACCAGTTGCCGCATTGGCTACCGTGCCAACGACACCACCCAGGCCACCCGTCGCACCACCCGCCCCGCCGATGCCGCCCAAGGCTCCCGTGACCGTGCCGACCACACCGCCGAGACCACCAGTCGGATCACTACCGCCCACGCCGCCCAGCGCACCGGTGACTGTACCGAGCACACCCCCGATGCCGCCTGTGGCGCCACCGCCGCCACCCATCCCGCCGAGTGCCCCCGTCACGGAGCCGGCCACGCCCGCGACCGGCTCGAGCAATCCGTTACCCAGATTGATGGCCGCACTCCCCGCCGCCGACCCTGCCGCCCCGATCGCGATACCGCCGGCATTCGTCGGGCTGCCAACCGAGACGATCGCGTTCCCCCAACCCGCCACGGTGCCGACGAGCCCCCCAGCCGCCGACGAACCGCCGCCGATGATCACGCCATCGGCATGACTCAGGCTTCCGGGCACGGACGTCACGACCACCGCCTCGGACGCGCTGGCGGCCACGCTGAACAAAGCCGCGACCGACAAGGCGATACCTGTCAATTTCACGTTCATTTTCGTTTTCATGAAGACCCTCATTTCGGTTGGACAACCGCGGAACAGCTCGAACGATGACGCCTGGATCCTGCCGCCACGAAGGTGGCGCGAATCGTTTGCGGATCGCCCGATACGACACGTGTTGAAACGGGTTTAGACAGGCCGGAGAGGCGGGATGTCAAACATCGCGCCATACGTTTCACGCCAATTGATTTGCATCACGAAACTTCTGTCATGCGAATCGAACAGCCAACCAAGGAACCATCGATCAACCATCGGCCGCTCGCGACAACGACATCGCGAGCGGCCGCCCCCTTAAAACTTCCACAGCAGATTGCCGTACAGCGCGTGGTCGCTGAAGCTTCCACCGATCTGGCCGCTATACGACAACCCCAGCGACAGGTTCTTCGTGACGGCCGCATCGACCCCGACCTCGAGCACCGCGGCATCTCGCGCGACCGGCACGCCGACCACGCTGAACGGTGAACCGCCGCTCGCGAACGCCAGCGTCGAACCCGGCTGCGTATTGCCGAACGCATGCCGCCAGCCGACGGTCCCGAACGCGGTGACCTTGCCCTTCGTCGTGACCGCGACATCGGTCGAGGCCCGCACGCCGAGCGTCGAGAAGCCGAGGCCGGTCGTGCTGGAATCGCCCTGCAGTGCTGCCGCGCCACCGTTCTCCCTGAAGCTGCCGGTATGCAGGCTCGCATACGCGAGTCCGACGAACGGTTCGAGTGCGACGTTGCGGATGGCCGTCGAGTAACCGATCTCGGTGAACACCTGCGTCGCGTTCGCGTCGTAGCTGGCGGTGTCGTGGTCGGAGAAGCCGCCGAACGACGGATTGCGCTCGCTATGCACGCGGTACCACGACTGCGCGAGGCCGCCGCGCACGTTCCACGCGTCGTACCGGCCGCTGGCGTACAGCGCGATCGTCTCGCCGTTCACCTTCGCCGACTGGTTCTGGTCGGCATTGAGCAGGGTGCGCGATGCGCCGCCCGCGATACCGACGCGCCAGTGGCTGCTGACCTCCGCATCCGTACCGACGACGAAGCCGTACAGGTTGCGGTCGACCGACGCGACGCCGTCGCCGTCGAACCGGCTATGCGAGCCGTACAGCCGGCCCCACACCGCCGGCTTGAACGACTTGGCCGGCGTACAGCCGTTCTCCGACGCCAGGCGCCGGTCGAGCGACGCCGCGTGATCGTCCGCCGACACCGGCGCCTCGCAGCCGCACAACGCACCGCCGGGCTGCGAGCCGAGACGCGCGCGATCGAGCACCGCGTCGCGCACGTAGCGGGTGTCGGACAGCAGCACGCTTCTCGTGCTCGGATGCAGATCGCCGTCAAGCTGCGCGAACGCGCGGTTGGCAGTCGGAGCATCCGACGTCAGCACGGTATCGAACAGCGGATTGCCGGCGCCGAGCGTGCCGACCGCGCCCGCCACCGCTTGCCCGTCGGGCGTCGTCGCCACCGACGCGAACGGCGTGCCGTTCGGTGCCAGCGACATCAGCACCTGCGCCGGGTTGTACGTGAGCGTCGGCGTGAGGAACGCATACGTCGAGTTCACCGCGCTGAACTGCCCCTGCACGCCCGCGCCGGCGTTCACGATGGTGTACAACTTGCCCGGCTGATACTGCCCGGTCGCCGCGACGACCTGCACCGTCCCGCCGTTGAGCGCGGCCGAGCCGGTCACGTCGAGGGCGCCGCTTTGTTGCGGCGTCGCGCCGACCTGCAGCGTTGAGCCCGGCTGGAACGTCGCATTGCCCGCCACCTTCAGCGGCTGCCCGAGCTGCATGACCGAAGCGGTGCCGCCGCCCGACACGACGAGGCCGCCGATCGTGCCTGTCCCGGTGACGGTCGCGCCGTTGCCGACGGTCACCGACGAGCTGGCCAGCGAACCGGTGACGGCGAGCGTGCCGCCGGCCACGGTCGTCGGCCCGGACAGCGTGTTCGTGCCGCTCAGCAACTGCGCGCCCGTGCCGGCCAGCGTCAGCGGCCCGGTGCCCGACAGCGTGCCCGCGAAGGTGCTGGTGCCCGCGGTGTTGACCGTCAGCGGCGTATTGCCGAGGTTCACGCTCGAGCCCGTCGCGCCCGACAGCGTGCCGATCGACTGCGGCGCGGCCGAGCCCGCCAGGTTCAGCGTCGCGCCGCTGCCCGCGAGGATCATCGGGCTGGTCGGCGCGAGGCTGCCTGCACCGGTGAGCGCCAGCGTGCTGCCACTGCCGATCGTCGTGCCGCCGGTGTAAGTATTGGCGCCGGTCAGCGTCTGCGTGCCGCCGCCCTGCACCGCGAAGCCGCCGGTGCCCGCGATCGTGCCGCCGAAGGCGCCGCCTGCCGGGCCGGCCACCGTGAGCGTGTTGCCGCCGAGATTCACGGTCGAACCCGCGGTGCCCGACAAGGCACTCGTCGTCTGCGGGCTGCTGGCGCGAGCCACGTCGAGCGTCGCGCCGGTGCCGGCCAGCGTCACCGCGCTGCCGGACGACAGGCCGCCGCTGCCGCCGACCGCCAGCGTGCTGCCGCTGCCGATCGTCGTGCCGCCCGTGTAGGTGTTGGCACCGGTGAGCGTCGTCGTCGACGGGCCGCTGACCGCCAGGTTGCCGCCGCCCGAAATCGGCCCGCTCAAGCCGAGGTTGTTCGCGCCGCCGACCGTCAGCGTCGAACCCGTGCCGAGATTCACCGCGTTGCCGAGCGTCGTGCCGGCCACGCTGGTGCCGAGCGTGCCGCCGTTGCCGCCGACGTTCAGCGAGCCGCTGCCGAGTGCCGTCGGCGTGCCGGCAACCAGCGTGCCGCCGCCCGTGACGCTGGTGCCGCCCGTGTAGGTGTTGGCACCCGACAGCGTCGTCGTCGCCGGGCCGGTGACCGACAGATTGCCGGTGCCGGAAATCGCGCCGGTCAGGCCAAGGCTGTTCGGGCCGCTCACCGTCAGCGTGGAACCCGTCCCGAGGTTCACCGCATTGGCCAACGTCGTGCCCGGCGTGCCGGCGGCCAGCGTCCCGCCTGCGCCGCCGGTGTTCAGCGCGCCGGTGCCGAGCGCCGCGTTGCTGCCCGCGACCAGCGTGCCGCCACCGGTCAGGTTCGTGCCGCCCGAATACGTGTTCGAACCGGTCAGCGTCTCGGTGCCCGTGCCGCTCAGCGTCAGGCTGCCGCCCGTGCCGGCGATCGTGCCGCCGTACGTACCGCTGCCCGACCCGCCGAGCGTCAGGTTGTTGCCGCCGAGGTTCACCGTCGAACCGGCCACGCCCGACAGCCCGGTCGTCGTTTGCGGCGTCGTCGCGCCGCTGACATCGAAGGTTGCGCCCGCACCGGCCAGGTTCAGCGGACTGCTGCCGGAGAGGCTGCCGCCCGCACCGATCGCCAGCGTGCCGCTGTTGATCGTCGTCGCACCGGTGTACGTGTTCGCGCCGGTCAGCGTTTCCGTGCCCGTGCCCGACAGCGTCAGCCCGCCCGTGCCGCCGACCGTACCGCCGAACGTGCCGCTGCCCGAACCGCCAAGCGTCAGCGTGTTGCCGCCGAGGTTCACCGTCGAGCCCGATACGCCGGACAACGAGCCCGTCGACTGCGGCGTCGTGGCCGCGCTGACGTCGAGCGTCGCCCCCGTACCCGACAGGTTGACCGCACTGCCCGCCGACAGGCTGCCGCCCGCGCCCACCGCGAGCGTGCTGCCGTTGCCGATCGTCGTGTTGCCCGTGTACGTGCCGGTACCGGTGATCGTCGTCGTTGCAGGGCCGGTCACCGACAGGTTGCCGCTGCCGCCAATCGCGCCGCCGAGGCCCAGATTGTTCGCACCGCCAACCGTCAGCGTCGAACCCGTGCCGAGATTGATCGCGTTCGTCAGTGTCGTGCCTGCGACGCTCGTGCCGAGCGTGCCGCCTGCGCCGCTCGTGTTCAGTGCCCCCGTACCGAGCGCCGACCCATTGCCCGCGAGCAGCGTGCCGCCGCCGGTCAGGTTCGTGCCACCCGTGTACGTATTCGCGCCGGTCAGCGTTTCGGTGCCCGTGCCCGACAGCGTCAGGCTGCCGCCCGTGCCGGCGATCGTGCCGCCATACGTGCCGCTGCCCGAACCGCCGAGCGTCAGTGCATTGCCGCCGAGGTTCACCGTCGAACCCGCTACGCCCGCCAACGCGCCCGTCGACTGCGGCGTCGTGGCGGCACTCAGGTCCAGCGTTGCCCCCGCCCCCGCCAGATCGACCGCGCTGCCCGACGACAGGCTGCCGCCCGCGCCGACCGCCAGCGTGCTGCCGTTGCCGATCGTCGTGCCGCCCGTGTACGAGCTCGCGCCGGTGAGCGTCGTCGTCGACGGTCCGGTCACGGCGAGATTGCCGCTGCCCGAGATCGCACCGCCGAGGCCCAGGTTGTTCGCCCCGCCGACCGTCAGCGTCGACCCCGCACCGAGATTCACCGCATTGCCGAGCGTCGTGCCGGCCACGCTGGTGCCGAGCGTGCCGCCCGCGCCGCTCGTGTTCAGCGCACCCGTGCCGAGTGCCGATCCGTTACCCGCGATCAGCGTGCCGCCGCCCGTCAGGCTCGTGCCGCCCGTGTACGTGTTCGTCCCGTTGAGCGTCTCGGTGCCCGTCCCGCCCAGCGTCAGGCTGCCGCCTGCACCGGCGATCGTGCCGTCGTACGTGCCGCTGCCCGAACCGCCCAGCGTCAGGTTGTTGCCGCCCAGGTTCACCGTCGAACCAGCGACGCCCGACAACGTGCCCGTCGTCTGAGGCGTGGTCGCGCCGCTCAGGTCGAAGGTTGCGCCCGCACCCGTCAGGCTCACCGGCGTCGTCGCCGACAGACTGCCGCCCGCGCCGATCGCCAGCGTGCCGCTGTTGATCGTGGTGGCGCCCGTATAGGAGTTCGCGCCGGTCAGCGTTTCGGTGCCGGTGCCGTTCATCGTCACGCCGCCCGTGCCGGCGATGTTGCCCGCGTAGGTGCCGCTGCCCGTGCCGCCGAGCGTCAGGTTGTTGTTCCCGAGGTTCACCGTCGAGCCGGCCACGCCCGAGATCGCGCCCGTCGATTGCGGCGACGACGCGCCGCTCAGGTCGAGCGTCGCGCCGGACGCCGTCAGGCTGACCGGGCTGCTCAACGACAGGCTGCCGTTGCCGCTGATCGCGAGCGTGCCGCTGTTGATCGTCGTCGCGCCGGTGTACGTATTGGTGCCCGTCAGCGTTTCGGTGCCGGTGCCCGACAGCGTCAACCCGCCCGTACCGCCGATCACGCCGCCGTACGTGCCGCTGCCCGATCCGCCCAGCGTGAGCGTATTGCCGCCGAGATTCACGTTCGTGCCGGTTCCGCCGGACAGCGCACCGCTCGTCTGCGGCGACGTGGCCGCGCTCAGGTCGAGCGTCGCGCCGGTACCCGACAGGTCGATCGCGCTGCCCGACGACAGGTTGCCGCCCGCGCCGACCGCCAACGTGCTGCCCCCGCCGATCGTCGTGCTGCCGGTGTAGGTGTTCGCGCCCGACAGCGTCGTCGTCGACGGACCATTCACCGCGAGGTTGCCGCTACCGCTGATCGCGCCGCCGAGGCCCAGGTTGTTCGCACCGCCGACCGTCAGCGTCGAACCGCTGCCGAGGTTCACCGCGTTGCCCAGTGTCGTGCCGGGCGTGCTCGCGGACAGCGTGCCGCCTGCGCCGCTCGTGTTCAACGCGCCCGTGCCGAGTGCCGTATTGCTGCCCGCGACCAGCGTGCCGCCGCCGGTCAGGCTCGTGCCGCCCGTGTACGTATTGTTGCCCGTCAGCGTTTCGGTGCCCGTGCCCGACAACGTGAGGCTACCGCCCGCGCCAGCGATCGTGCCACCGTACGTGCCGTTGCCCGTGCCGCCGAGCGTCAGGTTGTTGCCGCCGAGATTCACCGTCGAACCCGCCACGCCCGACAGCGTGCCGGTCGTCTGCGGTGTCGTCGCGCCGCTCACGTCGAACGTGGCGCCCGCACCGGTCAGGTTGACCGGGCTGCTCGACGACAGGCTGCCGCCCGCGCCGATCGCCAGCGTGCTGCCGCCGCCGATCGTCGTCGCGCCCGTGTACGTGTTGTTGCCGGTCAGCGTTTCGGTGCCCGTGCCCGACAGCGTCAGCCCGCCCGTGCCGCCCACGGTGCCGCCGAACGTGCCGTTGCCCGAACCATTCAGCGTCAGCGTGTTGCCGCCGAGGTTCACCGTCGTGCCCGATACGCCCGACAGCGTGCCCGTCGTCTGCGGCGTCGTGGCCGCGCTCACGTCGAGCGTCGCACCCGTGCCCGACAGGTTGACCGCGCTGCCTCCCGACAGGCTGCCGCCCGCGCCCACCGCGAGCGTGCTGCCGCCGCCGATCGTCGTGTTGCCCGTGTACGAGCTCGCGCCGGTGAGCGTCGTCGTCGACGGGCCGGTCACGGCGAGATTGCCGCTACCCGAGATCGCGCCGCCGAGGCCCAGATTGTTCGCACCGCCAACCGTCAGCGTCGATCCCGTGCCGAGATTGACCGTGTTGGTGATCGTCGTGCCGGCCACGCTGGTGCCGAGCGTGCCGCCCGCGCCGCTCGTGTTCAATGCGCCCGTGCCGAGCGCCGCGCTGCTGCCCGCGAGCAGCGTGCCGCCGCCGGTCAGGTTCGTGCCGCCCGAATACGTGTTGTTGCCCGTCAGCGTTTCTGTGCCGCTGCCCGACAGCGTCAGGCTGCCGCCCGCACCGGCGATCGTGCCGCCATACGTGCCGTTGCCCGTGCCGCCCAGCGTCAGGTTGTTGCCGCCGAGGTTCACCGTCGAACCCGCCACGCCCGACAGCGTGCCGGTCGTCTGCGGCGTCGTTGCACCGCTCACGTCGAACGTCGCGCCCGCACCGGCCAGGTTGACCGGGCTGCTCGCCGACAGGCCGCCGCCCGCACCGATCGCCAGCGTGCCGCTGTTGATCGTCGTCGCACCGGTATAAGTGTTGCTGCCCGTCAGCGTTTCGGTACCCGAACCGGACATCGTCAGCCCGCCGGTACCGCCGATCGTGCCGGCATAGTTGCCATTGCCGGAACCGGCGAGCGTCAACGTATTGCCGCCGAGATTGACGTTCGTGCCGGCGACGCCCGACAGCATCCCGCTCGTCTGCGGCGAAGTCGCCGCGCTCAGGTCCAGCGTCGCGCCCGAGCCGGAGAGGTTGAGCGCGCTGCCCGCGGACAGGCCGCCGCCCGCGCCCACTGCCAGCGTGCTGCCGCCGCCGATCGTCGTGTTGCCCGTGTACGTGTTCGAACCCGTGAGCGTCGTCGTCGACGGGCCGCTCACCGACAGGCCACCGCTGCCGGAAATCGCGCCGCCAAGGCCAAGATCGTTCGCACCGCCAACCGTCAGCGTCGAACCCGCGCCGAGGTTCACCGTGTTGCCCAGCGTCGTGCCCGCCACGTTCGTGCCGAGCGAGCCGCCCGCACCCGAGACGTTCAGCGCGCCGGCACCCAGTGCGCTGCCGTTGCCGGCAATGAGCCCGCCACCGCTCAGCGTCGTGCCGCCCGTGTACGTGTTCGGGCCCGTCAGCGTCGTCGTGCCCGAGCCGGTTTGCGCGAGGCCGCCGTCACCGGCAATCGTGCCGCTCAGGCCGAGGTTGTTCGCGCCGTTCAGGCCGAGCGTCGCGCCCGCGCCGAGATTCACCGCGTTGCCAAGCGTCGTGCCGCTCACGCTGGCGTTCAGCGTGCCGTTGCCGGTCACGTTCAGCGCGCCGGTGCCGAGCGCCGTATTGCTGCCGACGCTGAGCCCGCCGCTGTTCAGCGTCGTGCCGCCGCTGTAGGTGTTCGAGCCGCCGAGCGTGATCGTGCCCGCGCCCGACTGCACCACGCCGCCCGCGCCGGAAATGATGCCGTTCAGGCCGAAGTCGTTGAGGCCGCCGAGGTTCAGTGTCGAACCTCCGCCGAGATCGAACCCGTTGGCGAGCAGGATGTTGGCCGTGCTCGCGTTGAGCGCGCCGCCTGTGCCGGTCACGTGGACCGCGCCCGTGCCAAGCGCCGTACTGCTGCCAACGGACAACCCGCCACCGCTCAGCATCGTGCCGCCCGTGTACGTGTTGGCGCCGGAGAGCGTCGTCGTCCCGCTGCCGGTCTGCGCGAGACTGCCGCCGCCCGAGATGAGCCCGCCGAGGCTCAGGTCGGCCGCACCGTTCAAGCCCAGCGTCGCGCCTGCGCCGAGATTCACCGCATTGCCGAGCACCGTGCCGGGGACGTTCGCCGCCAGCGAGCCGCCCGCACCGGCGAGGTTCAGCGCACCGGTGCCGAGCGCCGCGTTGCTGCCCGCGATCAGCGTGCCGCCGCCGGTCAGGTTCGTCCCGCCTGAATAGGTGTTGTTGCCTGTCAGCGTCTCCGTGCCCGTACCGCCCAGCGTCAGGCTGCCGCCTGCGCCGGCGATCGTGCCGCCGAACGTCGCGTTGCCCGAGCCGTCGAGCGTCAGCCCGTTGCCGCCCAGGTTCACCGTCGAACCGGCCACGCCCGACAGCGCGCCCGTCACCTGCGGCAACGTCGCGCCGCTGAGGTCGAACGTCGCGCCCGCGCCGGCCAGATTCACCGCGCCACCTGCCGACAGGCCGCCGCCCGCGCCGATCGCCAGCGTGCCGCTGTTGATCGTCGTCGCGCCCGTGTACGTATTGATACCCGTCAGCGTCTCGGTGCCGGTGCCGGACAGCGCCAGCCCGCCCGTGCCGCCGATCGTGCCGCCGAAGGTGGTGTTGCCCGCGCCGCCCAGCGTCAACGTGTTGCCGCCGAGGCTCACCGTCGAGCCGGCCACGCCGGCCAGCCCGGCCGTCGCCTGCGGCGACGTGGCCGCGCTTAGGTCGAGCGTCGCGCCCGCGCCGGCCAGGTCGAACAGACTGCCCGCCGACAGGCCGCCGCCCGAGCCCACCGCGAGCGTGCTGCCACTGCCGATCGTCGTGCTGCCGGTGTACGAGCCGAGCCCCGTGAGCGTCGTCGTCGCCGGGCCGTTCACCGACAGGTTGCCGCCACCGGAGATCGCGCCGCCCAGCCCAAGATTGTTCGCACCGCCAACGGTCAGCGTTGCGCCCGTGCCGAGATTCACCGCGTTGCCGAGCACGGTGCCGCCGACGCTCGTGCCGAGCGTGCCGCCCGCGCCCGCGACGTTCAGCGCCCCCGTGCCCAGCGCCGCGCCGTTGCCGGCGATCAGCCCGCCGCCGCTCAGCGTCGTGCCGCCCGAGAACGTATTGGCACCGAGCAGCGTCGTCGTGCCGCTACCGGTTTGCGCGATCCCGCCGTTGCCGGCTATCACCCCGCCCAGGCTAAGGTCGGCCGAGCCGTTCAGGCCGAGCGTCGCGCCCGCGCCGAGATTTACTGCATTGCCGAGCAAAGTGCCGGCGACGTTCGTCGCCAGCGTGCCGCCCGTGCCCATCACGTTCAGCGCACCCGTACCCAGCGCCGCGCCGTTGCCCGCGATGAGCCCGCCGGCGCTCAGCGTCGTGCCGCCCGAGAACGTGTTCGTGCCGGTGAGCGTCGTCGTGCCCGTGCCGGTTTGCGCAAGGCTGCCGTTCCCGGCGATCGTGCCGCCCAGGCCCAGGTCGGTCGCGCCGTTCAGCCCCAGCGTGACGCCGGTGCCGAGATTCACCGCGTTGCCGAGCGTCACGCCCGGCACGCTCGCGCCGAGCGACGCCGAGCCGTTGACGTCGAGAGCGCCCAGGCCGAGCGCCGTGGCGCTGCCGACGACCAGGTTGCCGCCGGTCAGCGCCGTGCCGCCCGTGAACGTGTTGTTGCCCGTCAGCGCCTGCGAGCCGGTTCCCGACAGCGTCAGCCCGCCCGCCCCGCCGATGTTGCCGGCGAAGACGCCGCTGCCGCTGCCGGCCAGCGTCAGGTGGTTCGCCCCGAGATCGATCACCGAACCCGCGACGCCCGACAGCGTGCCGATCGACTGCGGCGTGGTCGCACCGGCCACGCTGAAGTGCGCGCCCGCGCCGCTCAGGTTGACCGGGCTCGACGCGGCAAGGCTGCCGCCCGCGCCGATTGCCAGCGTGCCGCTGCCGATCGTGGTGCCGCCGGTGAACGTCTCGGCCGCGGTCAGCGTCGTCGTGCCCGGGCCGCTGACATTGAGGCCGCCGGTGCCCGAGATGATCCCGCCCAGCCCGAGGTCGTTCGCGCCGCCCACCGTCAGTGCGGCGCCCGCGCCGAGCTGGATTGCATTGCCCAGCACCGTGCCGCCGACCGTCGTGCCGAGCGAGCCGCCCGCACCCGTCACGTTCAGCGCGCCCGTCCCCAGCGCGCCGCCATTGCCGGCGAGGAGCCCGCCGCCGCTCAGCGTCGTGCCGCCCGAAAACGTATTGGCACCGAGCAGCGTCGTCGTGCCGCTGCCGGTTTGCGCGATCCCGCCGTTGCCGGCGATCACGCCGTTCAGGCCGAGATCGTTCGCACCGGTCAGCGCCAGCGTCGCGCCCGTGCCGAGGTTCACCGCGTTGCCCAATGCCGTGCCGCTCACGCTCGCGCCGAGCGCACCGCCCGCGCCCGCGACATTCAGCGCACCGGTGCCGAGCGCCGCGTTGTTGCCGGCGAGCAGCGTGCCGGCGCTCAGGGTCGTGCCGCCGCCGAAGGTGTTCGCGCCGGACAGTGTCGTCGTCCCCGACCCGCTCAGCACGAGCCCGCCGGTGCCGTTGATCGCGCCGTTCAGGCCGAGGTCGTGCGCGCCGTTCAGCGTCAGCGACGCGCCGTTCAGGTTGATCGTGTTCGCGAGTGCCGCGCCGGCGGCCAGGTCCGCGCTCAGCGAGCCGCCGAGGCCACTCACGTTCAACGCGCCGCCGATGCCGAGCGCCGTGTTGCCTTCGACGATCAGGCTGCCGCCCCCCGTCAAGCTTGCACCGCCGGTGAACGTGTTCGCGCCGGACAGCGTCGTCGCGCCGGTGCCGCCGAGCGCCAGGCTGCCCGCGCCGGCAATCGTGCCGCCCAGGCCGAGATCGGCCGAGCCGTTCAGCCCGAGCGTCGCGCCCGCGCCGAGATTGATCGCATTGCCGAGCACCGTGCCGCTCGCGCTCGTCGCGAGCGAGCCGCCCGTGCCGGTCACGTTCAGCGCACCCGTGCCCAATGCCGTGCCGTTGCCGGCGACGAGCCCGCCCGCGCCGAGCGTCGTGCCGCCCGCGAACGTGTTCGCGCCGAGCAGCGTCGTCGTGCCCGCGCCGGTTTGCGCGAGACTGCCGCTGCCGCCGATCGTGCCGCCGAGGCTCAGGTCGGCCGCACCGTTCAGGCCGAGCGTCGCGCCCGCGCCGAGATTCACCGCATTGCCGAGCAGCGTGCCGCTCGCGTTGGTCGCGAGCGAACCGCCCGCGCCGGTCACGTTCAGCGCCCCCGTGCCCAATGCCGCGCCGTTACCGGCGACGAGACCGCCCGCGCCCAGCGTCGTGCCGCCGGTGAACGTGTTCGCGCCGAGCAGCGTTGTCGTGCCCGACCCGGTTTGCGCGAGGCTGCCGCCGCCACCGATCACGCCGCCGAGGCTCAGGTTGGCCGCGCCGTTCAGGCCGAGCGCCGCGCCGGCGTCGAGGTTCACCGCGTTGCCCAGCAGCGTGCCGCCGACGCTCGTGCCGAGCGAGCCGCCCGCACCGCTCACATGCAGCGCGCCGGTGCCGAGCGCGGCGCCGTTGCCCGCGATCAACCCGCCGCCGCTCAGCGTCGTGCCGCCCGCAAACGTGTTGGGGCCGAACAGCGTCGTTGTGCCCGTGCCGGTTTGCGCGAGGCTGCCACTGCCGCCGATCGCGCCGCCCAGGCCGAGGTTGGCGGAACCGTTCAGGCCCAGCGTGACGCCGGTATCCAGATTCACCGCATTGCCGAGCACCGTGCCGCCGACGCTCGTGCCGAGCGTGCCGCCCGCGCCCGTCACGTTCAGCGCGCCGGTGCCGAGCGCCGTCCCGGTGCCGACGACGATCCCGCCGCCGCCCGTCAGATTCGTTCCGCCGGCGAATGAATTGGCGCCGTTCAGCGTCAGCGTGCCGGCGCCGCTCGCGTTCAGCGCACCGCCGCCGGTCAGCGCACCCGACAGCGCGAGGCCCGTCGCGCCGTCGACCGTCAACGCCGTGCCGAGCGTCACGTTGTTGAGCAGGTTCACCCCGGCCGCGCCGGCCTCGAGGGTGCCGCCGCCGACGACGATCGTTCCCGTCCCTAGCCCGCCGCTGTTGTTGAGGATCGCGGTGCCACCGGTCAGCGACGCGTTCGACGCGGTCGATGCGCCGTTGATGTTCCACGTACCGCCCTGGACCGCGAGATGGGTGAAATTGCCGAACGTATCGACCGCGACGGTGCCGTTCGCCGCGCTGCCGGCGGCCGTGTTCAACTGCAGGTTGAGCGTGTTGTTGCCGCCGAGGCCCGCATCGACACCGAGGCCGACCGACGATCCGGTCATCGCATTGAACGTATTCGACGTCCCGACGGCCGCGCCGAGCGACACGTTCCCCGTGACGGTTCCCGCGTTGGTGAACGTATTGCCAGTGCCGGCCAGTCCGCTCGGGGCCAGCACCACGGAGCCGTTGATCGCGCCGCCGCTCGCGTTGGTGAAATTGACCTGCGCGCCCCCCTGCGCGGTGACCACCTGCGCGGTCGGGCCCGCGGTGAAGCCGAGAATGCCGGTCGTGCCGATCGTGCCGGCATTCGTGATGTTCGTCGTCCCGCCGATGCCGTTGTAGACGGTCAATGCCGGCCCGTTGCCCAGCAACCCGCTGGTCGAGCCCATCATCACGCCGGTGCTCGCGTTCGTGACGTTGACCGTGCTCGGGGACAGGATATTACCGACGACCGTGCCGTTCGAAACGACGCTCAGGCCGGCCAGGGAGGGGTCGATCGTCCCGTTGTTGGTCAGCGTGACGCCGCTGCCCGTCAGCGACATCGCGGTCCCGCCGAACAACGGCAGCACGGAAACGGTCGCGCCCTGGGCGACCGTGACGTTGAGGCCGTTCGTGCCGTTCGCGTAACTGGAGGTCGCGCCGGTACAGGTGACGGCGGGTGTTCCGGTGCAGGCGGCCAGTGCTTCTGCGGGAATGACCCCGGCGCCGACCAGCGCGACCAGCATGCCGGTCGGAACGAGGAATTTCGGACGTGCATCCGCGCGCTTTTTATTCGAGCCCATGCGCATACGCATAATCACACCTTCCCATAAAGAGAATCGACGTCCCGAATCCTTCCCGCAATTAGGAATACAGAAAGGAAATACCGGAATCTGTTATTCGATTTTTCTGGATAAATGCCGCCCCGTCATCAAACCAAAACGGATGACCGGATTGACAACTGGCGAGAATTAATCAACTGGCATTATTTAATCAGCATTTTTACTTTTAATCCCCCTGCCCGTCAAATCTTCCATTTATTAGAAATCGCTGTTTCCGGCACATCAAAGACGCGGCCGGAGAACCCACCCTGATTACGCGCCTCTATATCCAGGTCAAACGGCAGACGCAGCCAAAGTGCCTGCGCGGCAAGCCTTGCGCCACGAAAACGAACGCCGGAATCTCCCCCCGGAATTCAATCGAAGAACTGTTGTTTCATATATGGATTAACCTGACTCCATCGCTCGATTCGCACTCCCCGCATTGATCGCGAGTCAAATATAGGCTCGACTCGCAAACGTTTTCCATGGGGTCGGCGAGTTTTTGTCAAAACTCAACATTCTTTCTGCGACATTCGCACATTCGTATACTGTTTGTAAATTTTATATTTTAACTAACGAGCCTGAATTATTAAGAAAGGCAAAAAAGACGATTTTCGAGATGCTGATTTATTCTCGAATCTGCTTTAATTGGTTCACATCCGTCGCATTGCGGTTTTGTCTCGCGAACGATAACGCGGTGTCCAAGGGAGAACTTCACGATGGTGACGTTGAACATCAACAACCGGCCGGCGGACGTCGATGCCGATCCGTCGACGCCGATGCTCTGGGTGCTGCGCGACAACCTCGGCCTGACCGGCACCAAGTTCGGCTGCGGCACCGGCGACTGCGGCGCGTGCACCGTGCACGTCGACGGTCGGGCCGTGCCGAGCTGCACGCTCGCGCTGTCGTCGGTGGGAAATGCGCGCATCACGACGTCCGAACACCTCGCCGACGATGCGATCGGCAAGGCCGTCCTCGACGCGTGGGTCCGCCACGACGTCGCGCAATGCGGTTATTGCCAGAGCGGCCAGATGATGAGTGCGGCAGGGCTGCTGCGCGGCAACAAGGCGCCGACCGATGCCGACATCGATCGCGCGATGGCCGGCAACCTGTGCCGTTGCGCCACCTACCAGCGCATCCGCGCCGCGATTCACGCCGCGGCCAGTGCGCTTGCCTGAGACCGCCGGGAGACTGTGACCATGCGTATCCGCACTGCCGGGCGCCCGGCGAACACCCGCGCCCCTGCCTCCGACGCTTCGACCGTCACCGGAGCCGGCTCTCCGATGCCCGGCCGGCGCGACTTCCTGAAACTCACGATGGCGGCGAGCGGCTGTCTCGCGCTCGGCATCACACCGAAGCGCGCCGGCGCCGAAGCCGGCATGACCCTTCGGACCTCGCCGCCTCAAGCATTCCTGATCATTGCACCGGACAACACGGTGACGGTGGCCGTCAACCGGACCGAGTCCGGCCAGGGCGTCAGCACCGCGCTGCCGATGGCGCTGGCCGACGAACTCGATGCCGACTGGCGCAACGTGCGCACCGTGCTCGCGCCGGCGGGCGAACCGTACAAGGATCCGGTGACCGGGATCCAGATGACGGGCGGCTCGACGTCGATCAACCATTCGTTTACGCAATACCGCGAACTCGGCGCGTCCGCGCGCGCGATGCTCGTCGCCGCGGCCGCCCGGCGCTGGAACGTCGATCCGGCCACGTGCCGGACCGCGCTGGGCGTCGTGACGTCCGGCAGCCACACCGCGACCTACGGCGAACTCGCGGCGGACGCGATGGCGATGCCGGTGCCGCAGCACGTGCCGCTGAAGTCGCCCGACCAGTTCCGCATCATCGGCAAGCCGACCCTGCGCGTCGATTCGCGCGCCGTGCTCGACGGGACGCTCAAGTACGGAATGGACTGGCGCCTGCCGGACATGATGGTGGCCGTGGTCGCGCGCCCGCCGCGCTTCGGCGGACAGGTTGCAAGCTACAACGCGGCGGCGGCCCGCGCGGTCAAGGGCGTGGTCGAGGTCGTCGAAATCCCGACCGATCGCGGCGGCACCGGCGTGGCCGTGATCGCGAACGGCTACTGGCCTGCGAGGCTCGGTCGCGACGCGCTGCAGGTCACGTGGAAGGACACCGGTTCGACCGTCACGTCCGCCGAACAGATGCAGGCATACAAGCAGCTCGCCGGCACGCCCGGCACCGTGGTGCGCACGGCCGATGCCGGCAACGCACCACCGGCGGCCACGCGAATCCGGCAGGACTACGAATTTCCGTATCTGGCTCATGCACCGATGGAACCGCTCAGTTGCACGGTTGACGTCGGCCCGCCGAGCTGCGCGTGCGGGATCAAGATCTGGGGCGGCTCGTCGATGCAGACGTCCGATCGCGCCGCGGTCGCGAAGGCACTCGGTGTCGTGCCCGAGAAAGTCCAGATCTTCACGATGATGTCGGGCGGTGACTACGGCCGGCGCTCGACGCCCACGTCGGACTACGTGGTCGAAGCCGCGCGTGTGTCCGCCGCGTACCTGGCAGCCGGCCACCTGGGCCCGGTCAAGACCATCTGGACGCGCGAGGACGACCTGCGCGGCGGCTATTACCGCCCGATGGTGCTGCATCGGGTCGACATCGGCGTCGACGGCAGCGGCGCGGTGCGGGACTGGCAGCACGTCGTCGTCGGCCAGTCGGTGCTGAAGGGTTCGCCGCTCGAGCGCACGACGATTCGCAAAAGCGGCACCGATCCCGACCTCACCGAAGGCGTGGCGAACAGCCCGTACGGTTTCCCGATGCAGGTCTCGGTCCACCAGCCGGACGTCGACGTGCCGGTCCAGTCATGGCGCTCGGGCGGCAATACGCATACGGCGTTCGTGATGGAGACGCTCGTCGACGAACTCGCGCACGCGGCCCGCCAGGATCCGGTCGCGTACCGGATGGCGCGGCTGTCCAGCCCCGAGCACACTCGCCATCGCCAGGCGCTCGCACTGGCCGTCGACAAGTCGGGCTACGGCGCACGCACGCTGCCCGCCGGCCATGCGTGGGGCGTCGCGATGCACGAAACCGCCGGCACGGTCGTCGCGTATGTCACCGAGGTGTCGATCGAAGCCAGGCAGCCGCGCGTGCACCGCGTGACGGCCGGCGTGCATGCCGGCCGCATCGTGAACCCGACCGGCGCGGAAGCGCAGATCCAGGGCGGTGCGCTGTTCGGCCTCGCGACGACCAAGCCGGGTTTCGCGATCGACGTCGAGCATGGTGCGGCCCGCAACGCCGGCTTCGCCGACTACTCGCCGGTGCGGATGCAGGAAGCAGCGCCGGTGGACGTGTTCTTCGTCCCGTCGGACGCGCATCCGACCGGGTTGAGCGAGGCCGGCGTGCCGCCGATCGCACCGGCGGTCGCCAACGGCGCGTTCGTTCTGACCGGCGAGCGGATGCGCGCGTTGCCGTTCGCGCCGATGCTGGTCGCGTCGACCGCGCCCGCACTGCCTGCCGCGGCGGCAGCGGAAGACGACCCGTACGCCGACCTGGCGGCCGGCGGTTGCCGGATGCCGCACAAGGCAAAGACGGCCGCGTTGAAGCCGAAGGTCAGTCAAAGCCAGGCCGGCGTCGGGCAATCCAGCGCGGTGCCCAAGTTTCTCCGTCCCAAGCGGAAAGCAGGCATCCCGTGCATCGACGATCTCAAGAAGCCAACGACGACCTGATGCCCGTGATCGGTTTGGCGAGCCGAAGCCGGGATGGAAGGATGCGTGCGTGCGGCCGCGGGCGATTTTCCACGGGACATCCGGATCAATGCCGTGACCCCGACCGTACTGACCGAATCCGTGGTCGGGGTTCGGTCGGTTTTTTCCCCGGCCGCGAAAGCGCGCCGGCGTCACGTGTGGCAATCGCCTACCGACGCAGCGTGGAAGGCGTGCATGGCGGCCGCGTTTATCGGGTGGGTCATTGACGTCGAGGGCTCGCCCCGCGAGCCCGAATCCCGCGCTCCGCCGCCCGCCCCAGATTCCACCAAGCCATCACCGCCCCCACCACCAGCAACAGAGCCGAAACGATCAACGCCCGCTCCATCCCATGGACGAACGCCACGCCCCCTGCCTCACGAACGAAGAAACCAAACAACGCGACGCCCATCACGCCGCCCACCTGACGCGCCGTATTCAACAACCCCGACGCCACACCTGACTGCGCGCCGCTCACCGCCGCGAGCGCCGCGTCCATGATGGTCGGTATCGTCAACGCAATGCCGCTGCCCGCAAGCAGCATCGGTATCGCGAGCAACCCGTTGGATTGCGTAGCAATCGCCGGCCACATCGCCAGATAACCGAACGCTGAAATCGATAACCCGGCCGTCGCCAGCGTGCGCGCCCCCAGCCTGCCGGTCAGTCGTCCGGCGACGATGCTCATGACCATCAGCACCCCCATCATCGGCAGAAACGCGACACCTGCGCGCACCGGCGTCATATGCCAGACCGACTGAAACAGCAGGCTCAACGTAAAGACGATGCCGTAAAAGACCAGGTTCGCGATCGCACCGATCACGATCGAGCTGCGGACGATCCGGTCCTGCCACAACCCGGCCGGCAGCATCGCGTCCGGATTGCGCGCCTCCAGCCGGACGAACGCGATGCCCAACGCAACGCACAACACGAATGCACTCACGATGACCGGACTGCGCCATCCCAGCGCACTGATCTCGGTCGACGCGAACGTGAGCGCCGCCAGCGCAAACGCACCGGTCAGTTGCGCGGGAAGATCGAGGCGCCTGCCGCCCTGCGCTTTCGTGTCGGGCGCAAACCGCCACGTCAGCCAGATACCGGCAATGCCGACCGGCACGTTGACCAGGAAAATGCTGCGCCAGCCGACTGCAGCGATGAGCAACCCGCCGGCCAGCGGCCCCGCGGCCAGCGCAATGCCGCCGCCGGCACCCCACCAGCCGATCGCGCGGCTACGCGCTGCCGCGTCGTCGAATGCGAGACGCAGCACGGCCAGCGAGTTCGGCACCAGCAGCGCGGCGCCGATCCCCTGAACGAGACGCCAGGCGATCAACGCGCCGATGGAATGCGCGAGGCCGCAGCCGATCGATGACAGCGTGAAGATCGCGTAGCCAGCAATGAACACGCGCTTTGCACCCAGCCGGTCGCCGAGCGCGCCCGCCATCAGCAGGGTCGCCGCGAACACGAGCGCATACGCGTTGACGACCCATTGCAGGTCGGTGAGCGCGGCGCCAAAGGACGTTCGCAATGCATCGAGCGCAACGTTGACGACGCTGACGTCGATCAGGACGACCGCATAACCGAGGCACGACGCCGTTTGAACCAGCCGCGGGTGAGGTGTGGATGAGGTCTGCATCGGCAATCCTTCGCATTCGGAGGATTGAAGCGTAGAGGATCGCCTTCTGTGCGAATATTCCGCAAAACAGCACAGCAGCCTGGAGAAAATGCACCGATGTTCGACTGGGAAAACCTGCGTTACTTCGTTGCCGTCGCACAAGCGGGGAGTCTTTCCGCGGCCGCCCGGCGATTGAACGTCGACCACGCGACAGTCAGCCGTCGCCTGGCCGCACTCGAATCGGAATTGAAGATGCGCGTGATCGACAGATTGCCGCGCGCGTGCCGGCCGACCGCCGCCGGCCGGCAGATTCTCGAGTTCGCCGGGAAAATGGAGGAGCACGCGTTTGCGATCGAGCGCCTCGCGCTCACGGAACATCTGCCGATGCACGGCACCGTGACGATCAGCGTGCCGCCCGTGCTCGCCAACAATTTCTACGCGAATCATCTGTATGCGTTCGCGCAAATGCATCCGGGTATTCGGCTGTCGATGGCCAGCCAGGCGCAAAGCGTCTCGCTCGCCCGTCGTGAAGCGGATATCGCCGTGCGCCTGTTCCGCCCCGAAGAGCCGCAAAACGTGACGCGCAAGCTGGGCGAGATGGCTTTCGGGCTCTATGCGAGTCGCGACTATGCGCACGCGTCGACGCCTGACGATTGGGCATTCATCTGCTACGACGCGCAATTCGCGGAAATGCCGCATCAGAAGTGGCTCGAATCGATCGCTCGAGGTCGCCGCATCGCGTGCGAAGTCAGCGACATCACGACGCAGCAGGTCGCGGCCCGTACCGGAATCGGCGTAGCGGGCCTACCCGTGTTCATGGGCGATGACGATCCGGGGTTGCAGCGCTTGCCGTTCGACGGGGAACCGTACGCCCGCGACATCTGGCTGGTCGTGCATGCCGATCTCAGGCATTCCCCGTCGATTCGCGCGGCGATCGACTTCATCGCCGACGTGACGGGAAAGACCTTCGCGCCGGATTCGAGGCAGTAGCGACGTCCATACCGTGGCGTGCGATACCGGGCGCCGGGATCGATCGCGATGCCTGCGCCGAGCTTCACCACGCCCCTTCTTGCGGGCGCGTGGCGTCAACACCCATCTGCACACACACGCGCCCCATCAAACCACCGCCCTCAACCACCCCAGCACATCCCCCTGCGCACTCCCCGCCACCACCGGTTCCGGCGTCAACAAGCAGTAATGCGAACCATCCTCGACGAACCCCATCGGCGCGACGAGCACACCGCTTTCGATGTCGTCGCGAACGAGGTGCCACGGGCCGATCGCGACACCGAGCCCCGCAACCGCCGCCTGCAGACTGAAATAGAAATGGTCGAACGTCTGCCCGCGCCCGCCCGCGGCCGGCTGGTTCGCCGCCACTGCCCATTCCTTCCACGCGTCCGGCCGTGTCCGCGTGTGCAGTCGCGCAACATCCGCCTTCAACGATCGACTGCCACGACGCGCGGAAAACCACGCATCGACCTTATCCGGCCGGCAGACCGGACCCACCTTCTCCGCGAACAGCCGCTCCGCGTGATAACCCGCCGGCCACGCAAAGTCATTGCGTCGAATCGCCATGTCGATGCCGCTGTCGAATGAGAACGGACCGCCTGCGGCAGCCAGGTGAATGTCGACGCCCGCATGCCGCGCCTGAAAATCCGGCCAGCGCGGAATCAGCCAGCGCATCAGAAGCGTCGGTTCGCACGACAGCACCCAGCGCCGCGCCCGGGCGGCCTCGGTACGCAATTCCTGCGCGGCGTGACGCATCAGCCCCAGCCCGTCATGGACGGCCTGCGCCAGCTTGCGGCCCGCATCGGTCAGGAACACGCGACGGCTGCGCCGCTGGAACAGCGCGACGCCCAGGTCGTCCTCGAGCAATCGCACCGCGCGGCTGACCGCGCCATGGGTCAGGCACAGCTCGTCGGCCGCACGGCTGAAATTCTCGTGACGCGCCGCCGCCTCGAAGCAACGCAGCGCCATCAGCGATGGCAGGTTCGTGCGAACTGACTGTGAGTCAATCTCACCATTCTGGTCAGAAATCATCGCTTTTTCCGATGGAACATGACCCATAAGATTGCGCCATCAAGCCATCAATCGCAAGGACAAGACGATGACCGAACTGATAGTTGTAGTCACCATCACGCTGCTGGCCGTGATCAGCCCGGGGCCGGACTTCGCGATGGTCACGCGCAACAGCCTGATGCTGTCGCGCCGCTCGGGCGTGCTCACCGCGCTGGGGATCGGGCTCGGCGTGACGGTTCACGTGAGCTACACGCTGCTGGGCGTCGGCCTGCTGATCCGCCAGTCGCTGTGGCTCTTCAATGCCGTCAAGCTGGTCGGCGCGATCTACCTGATCTACCTCGGCGTGAAGATGCTCATGACGAAGGCGGGCAACGGGCAGACGGATGCGCCGGCCGCACCGCTGTCCGACCTGGCCGCGCTGCGCACCGGCTTCCTGACCAATGCGCTGAACCCCAAGACCACGGTGTTCATCGTCAGCCTGTTCATGCAGGCCGTGCGGCCCGACACGCCGTTGATCGTGCAGATCGGCTACGGCGCGTTCATCGCCGTCGCGCATGCCGGCTGGTTCAGCCTGGTGGCCCTGTGCTTCTCCGCGACGGCCGTCCGCGATCGCCTGCTGGCGCTGCGGCACTGGATCGACCGCACCTTCGGCTGCCTGCTCGTGGGCTTCGGCGTCGCGCTTGCCATCGCGCGCGGCGGGCGCTGATTCGAAACGGCGCGCCACCCGTCGATGCAACCGACCGGCGCGCTTCGCCGGCGCGCCGGATGCGCCACTCGGTCGCTTTAGAACGTACGCGCGATCGTGCGGGCTTCGTCGATCGCGCGACTGCGATCGACCGCTCCGTCGGGGCCGAGCAAGGTGCGCTCGACGACGATCCCGGTGACGTCCTTCACGCCCACGAACTTGAGCCAGGTCTCCATGTACGGGCGCTGCAGATCGAATTCGGCCGCCGGGGTAAATGAGCCCGGCGACTGATAACCGAGCCCGCGCGCGTAGACCACCGCCGCCTTTTTCCCGGCCAGCTTGCCGGCGAAACCTGTGCCGTCGAACGTGAACAGCACGTCCTTCTGCGAGATCACGTCGATCAGGTGCTTGAGTTTGTACGGAATACTGAAATTCCACAGCGGCACGCCGAACAGGAGCTTGTCCGCCTCGTGGAACGGCGCCGCGAGCTGCTCGATCCGCTGCCATGCCGCCGCCTGAGCCGGCGTCAACGCGTTGCCGCTCAGTCCCGCATATTTAGCGGCCAGCGCGGCTTCGTCGAATTCGGGTATCGCCAGATTCCAGATGTCGAGCGTCTGTATCTCGTGATCGGGATGCGTGTGCCGATACGCATCGAGAAAGGCATTGCACACGTCGATGGACGCCGAGTAGTCCTTGTTGGGTGAGCCTTCGATATAGAGCACGCGTGTCATGAAACCGGTCCTTGCCGAAAGTGACGGCGACGCGCGGGATGCGCGATCGCCCACTGCCCTTCGCAGCCTATCGGATCGACCTATAATCCGGAAACGATATGAATTGATCGAATTAACCCGAATTGGTGATCAATGAACACGCCGCTCGACACCTCACTGCTTCATACGTTCGTCGCCATCGCCGACGTACGGAGCTTTACCGGCGCAGGTCGCAGGCTGCATCTCAGCCAGTCCGCGGTCAGCGCACAAATCGCTCGTCTCGAGGAGCAGGTCGGCCGGGCGCTGCTCGCCCGCAATACGCGCAGCGTTACGCTCACCGAGCATGGCCGGATGCTGCTCGGCTACGCGCGCGCGATGCTCAACCTGAGCGAGGAAGCGAAGACGAAACTGGGCAGCGGCAACGCAGTCGATGTCACGCTGCGCATCGGCGCATCGGAGGATGTGGCGGGAGGCTGGCTGCCCGACGTGATGCGCCGCCATGGCGCCGCGCGGCGCGGCTTGCGGCTGAATCTGACGGTCGACATCGGCGACAGCCTGTTTCAACGGCACGCCGACGGCGAATTCGATCTCGTGATCGGCAGCCGGTGCGCGCACACGGGCCAGGGCGCGACGTTGTGGCGAGAGCCGCTCGTCTGGGCGTTTGCGTGCCACGAGCCGCTGCCGGAAGGCGATGTGCCGCTCGCGTGCTTCCCCGATCCGTGCCCGTACCGGGGCGCTGCCATCAAGGCGCTCGCACTGGCCGGCATGCCCTATTTCATCGCATGCGAAAGCCCAAGCGTCACGGGCATCCGCACGTTCGCGCGCGCCGGCATCGCGATTGCGCCGGTGCCGCGCAGCGCGATCGACGACACGCTCCGCGAGCTGGGCGCGTCCGAAGGCTTGCCGGCGCTGCCGGACATGGAATTCGTGATGATGCACGACGCGGGAATGCCGGCCGCCGTCGAATTCGCTGCGACGCTTGTCGATGAAACCGCCATTCGCAACGGGGCCGGCGTGCGCAACCGGCCCTAGCGTGCAGTTCGGTCACGGCCGAGGTTCGATCACAGGCACTTACCGACGCATGCGCGTTCGGCCACACCGGCGCGCTGCATGCAAAGCAGCCGCGCGCCGGTCGCGGTGCATCGTCGGTCTCAGCGCTTCGCGCTCAATCCCGCCCGCACCCCCGCCGGTTCCCGGCTGCGCCCGAGCAGCGCTGCCAGCGACAGATCCGCGAGCTTGCCGAACGGCGCACGCAGCAGGCTCGGCAGGTTCCAGCGCCCCAGCACGAACACGCCCTTCGCATGGCTCATCGCGCGGAATCCCTCGATGCCGTGATACGCGCCCATCCCGCTCGGGCCGACGCCGCCGAACGGCAAGTCTTCCTGCGCGACATGCAGGAGCGTATTGTTGATGCCGACGTTGCCCGACGTGGTGCGCTTGAGCAACGACTCGCAGTCGCTGTCCTGCGCGCCGAAGTAGTACAGCGCGAGCGGCCGCGGACGCGCATTCACGTAGTCGACGACTTCGTCGATCGTGCGATACGTGCGCACCGGCAGGATCGGCCCGAAGATCTCTTCCTGCATGACGGTCGTATCGTCGCCGGCACCGACGATCAGCGTGGGCGCGAGCGTCCGCTTGCGGGTGGCCGCCTGCTGCGGATTCACACCCGCCTCGATCACGCGCGCGCCCTTGCTGCGCGCCTCGTCGACGAGGCTCTTCAGGCGATCGAAATGCCGGTCGCTGACGATCGACGTGTAGTCCGGGCTGGTCGGCCCGCCCGGATAGAAGCGCGCGACGGCCGCATCGTATTGCGCGACGAACGCGTCGAGGTCGTCTTCATGCACCAGCGCATAGTCGGGCGCGACGCAGGTCTGCCCGCCGTTCGACAGCTTGCCGAACACGATGCTGGACATCGTCCGGCCGTCGACGTGCCCTCTCGCGACGATCGCCGGGCTCTTGCCGCCGAGTTCGAGCGTCACCGGCACCAGGTTGTCGCTGGCCGCCTTCATGACCTTGCGGCCCACCTGCGTGCTGCCGGTAAACAGCAGATGATCGAACGGCAAGCCGCTGAAGGCGGCGCCGACTTCCGGGCCGCCGAGCACGACCGCGACTTCCTCGCTCGGGAAAGTTTCCGCGAGCATTCGGCGCATCACCTCGCTGGTGCGCGGCGTCAGTTCCGACGGCTTGAGCATCGCGCGGTTGCCCGCGGCCAGCGCGGTGGCCAGCGGAATGAACGTGAGCGCGAACGGGTAATTCCACGGCGCCATCACGCCGATGACACCCAGCGGCTGGTACTCCACGCGCGCTTGCCCGGCCCGGTAAAAGATCCCGACGTGCCGGCGCTGCGGCTTCGTGAAGCGGCGCAGGTTGCGCGTCAGGTAGTCGATCGCCTGGATCACGCCGACCAGTTCCATGATCGCGGTCTCGTGTCGCGAGCGGTGCCCGAAATCGGCGCTGACCGCCTCCTCCACTTCGCTGCGATACGCGAGCACCACGGCGCGCAGCCGCGCGAGCCGCGCCTTGCGCTGCTGCACGCTCGGCGGCCCCTCGCTGACGAACGCGTTGCGCTGACGGGCCAGCAACGCCGCCGGGTCGAAGCTCGAGCTGGATTCTGCGGAAACGGCCATGGTGCACCTCACGAGGTTGCGTCGATGTAGACACTGTCAACTTGCATGCGGCGGATCATAGGCTCACAATGTGTTCCCTGTCAACATAGGAGCAACGCGATGTCGTCGGATGAGGCTGCGGACGCCGGGCAAAAGGCTTATCACCACGGGGATCTGCGGCGCGCGATCATCGACACGGCGCTCGACACGCTGCAGGAGCAACAGGGCTGGCAGTTCACGCTGCGCGAAATCGCGCGGCGCGCGAACGTCAGCCATTCGGCGCCGTACCGGCATTTCCCGGACAAGGCCGCGTTGCTGCACGAGCTCGCGCTGATCGGCTTCGATCGGCTGAACGAAGACCTCACCGCGTCCGTCGATCCCGCGGCGGACGCACCGGACGTGCTGCGCGCACTCGCTTACGCCCATCTCGCGTTCGGGCAGCGCAACCCGGATCTCTATCGACTGATGTTTGCCGCGGATGCCGGCGAGCCCACGGACATCCATCTCGATCCGCGCGTGCAGGCGCCGTTCCTGCTGGTCGTCGACATCCTGGAACACGGCCAGCGCGCCGGCACGATCCGCCCGCGCCCGGCGCTCGGCCAGGCGACCGCCTGCTGGGCGCATCTGCATGGGCTGACGATGCTGGCGATCGACGGGCGGCTGGTGCGCGAGAAGGTCGGCGATCACGCGATCGAAGATGCGCTGACCACCTTGCTGGACGGTCTCGTGCTGCCCGCCAGCCCCGCGCGGTCCGCGAAGACGAAAAGGCCTTGACCTTCAACTTTGCTTGAAGGTTAAGGTTTGCCTCGGCAGCGTATCGAGGCCATGGGTATGGGCACTGCCATCCGACAATCCGGCGGCGCGTCGACGACGCCCGCCCGTGGCCGATGAAAGGGAACCGCATCATGAGCAAGCGCATCCTTCACGTCGTGAGTAACGTCGCGCACTACGCCGATCCGTCCCAACCGACCGGCCTGTGGCTGTCCGAGCTGACCCATGCCCATCAGATCTTCGCGGCGAAAGGCTATGAGCAGCGGCTGGTGAGCCCCAAGGGCGGCGTGTCGCCGCTGGAGCCGCGCTCGCTCAAATGGCCGCACGCCGACGCCGCCGCGAAAGCGTGGCGCGCCGACAAGGCCAATGAAGCGCTGCTGGCCACCACCGCGCGCCCCGACGAGATCGATCCGGCCGATTTCGACGCGATCTACTTCACCGGCGGCCATGCGGTGATGTGGGACTACCCGGACGATGCGGGGCTGCAGCGGCTCACACGCGAAATCTACGAGCGCGGCGGCGTCGTGTCGTCGGTCTGCCACGGCTACTGCGGGCTGCTGAACACCAAGCTGTCGGACGGCTCGCTGCTGGTTGCCGGACGCCGGATCACCGGCTACTCGTGGGTCGAGGAAATCCTGGCCGGCGTCGCGAAGAAGGTGCCCTACAACGTCGAGGAGCAGATGCAGCAGCGTGGCGCGCGCTACGAGAAGGCGCTGCTGCCGTTCACGTCGTACGTCGTCGTCGACGGCCGGCTCGTGACCGGCCAGAATCCGCAATCGGCGAAGGCGACCGCGGAACAGGTCGTCGCGTTGCTGTGATGGGATGCGCCGGCGCGCTGCCGCTAGGCGCGGGGCGGCCGGCGGCGCACGACCGCTTCATCGCGATCGGCGGCGGCAGTCGTAGCCTCACCGCCGCTGCCCTCCGCCGCACTCCCCGGCGGGATGCGCGACAGCAATCGCTTCGCATGGATTGCACAATCGACCGACTCCGGTTTCGCGGCGATATCGGCGATCAGCGCCACGATCTGCGCCTTGCTTTGCGCGAGCCGCGCTTCCAGCGCCTCGATGTCCCGCACCTTGCCGCACAGCGCGTCCAGCAACGAAGCGCAGGGCCACTGCGCGAGGTCGGCCGGCATCAGCGTGCGAATCTCGTCGAGACTGAAGTCCGCCTTCTGCGCGGCCGTGATCAGGTCGAGCACCGTCACCGCTTCCTGCGGATAGGTGCGATAGCCGTTCGCTTCGCGCTCGACGAGCGTCAACAGACCGATGCGCTCGTAAAAGCGGATGCGCGAAGAGGTCAGGCCGGTGCGTTCCGCCAGTTCCCCGATCTTCATGTTCCGATACTCCCCGGCCGGATCGTGTCCGGCCATCTGCCCCGTCGTGACTGTCCTTTGTCTCCCGATGTTGTTTCGCAATCCGATCTTTATCGGCTTCCTGTCGAATGGCGAGCGAACGGCGCGCGCTCAAATCACTTCGAAACGCAGCCCCGCATGGCGCACCAGGCGCTCGATGTAGCGCGCGTCGAACATCGTCGCGGGCGTCCAGAAGCCGCCGCCGCGGCCGGTCTTCACGCCGTCGCCGGCGCAATCCAGCGCGAGACTGATCGCGGCCTGGCCGAGCATCTTGCCCGTGGAGCCATAGCCGGGATCGCGGTCGCCGGTGACTTTCACGCGCAAGGTCTTCCCGTCGTCGGTACGGCCGAAGAAGCGCAGATCGTAGCGGCCGGCCAGCTGCGCCGCGGCGCTCGGCCCCTCGCCGGGTTTCGGCAGCAGGAAACGCTCCATCAGGCTGCGCACCGGCTTGATGACGACACCCACCATGAACGCGCCGAGACCGGCCACCATCGTCACCGCGGTCAGGCGGCCCTTGAGGCCCGTGCCCGTCATCACCGCTTCGTCATACGTGAAGCGGCTGCCGTACGCGTTGCCGGCGAGCGCATTGGAGCGATGCACGACACGCTCGTTGATCGCCGCCATCACGAACGGCGCGATCCACGCGTCGAAGTCGCGATCGAATGCGGCGGATCGCACCGCATGCTGGCGCATCGTGAAGCCATGCCCCGGCGGGCACAGCGAATACGGATCGAGCAGTTCCCGGCGCAACGCTGGGTCGGCCGCCGCTTCCCTGACGACGTTGATCACGCTCGCCACCGTGCCGCCCGACGCGCCGCCCTTCAGCGTTTTCACCCGCATCTTCACCTGGGCGGCCGGCACGTCCCACCGCTGCCGCGCCTGCTGCTGCAGGAAGAACACGCCCATGTCCGACGGCACCGAATCGAAGCCGCAGCAATGGACGATGCGCGCGCCGGATTGCCGGGCCGCAGGCTCGTACCTGTCGATCATCCGCTTGATCCATTGCGTCTCGCCGGTGAGGTCACAGTAGTCGGTGCCAGTCTCCGCACAGACCCTGACCAGCGGCTCCCCGTAAAGCGCATAGGGGCCGACGGTGGACACGACCACCCGCGTCTGCGCGCAGAGCGCGCGAAGCTGCGCTTCGTCGGCCGCGTCGGCGACGATGATCGGCACCGACTGCCCGGCCGCGCCCAGCGTATCCCGGACCTGCCTGAGCTTCGCTTCCGAACGGCCGGCGATGGCCCAGCGCAGCGTTTCGCCGCTGCCTGACAGGTACTCGGCGAGGTAGCGGGCGAGGATCTGCCCGACGAAACTGGTGGCGCCGAATACGACCAGATCGTGGGTCGGACGGGTCATGGGCGATTCCTTCGGCGCGGGCGTGCCGCGAAGTGGCGTGGCGTCAGCGTGGCTTTCCGGGTTCATCGAAGGCCTTCAACGGGGTCGGCAAGTTCAGCACCAGCTGCGCGTCCTTCACCACGTCGAGACGCAGGATGGTGGACGCGCCCAGCCCGTCGAGCAGCTGGCTCAGCGGGCCGCCATGCCGCACGAGCTCGACGTTGCGCGGCAGCAGGCGCTGAGCGAACGATAGCGCATTCGTCTGCACGAATGTCTGGTGCCATTCGCCGTCGATGCGGTTGATCATCGTCGACGTGCCCATGTGCGACTGCGACGCGACGTTCGTCAGCTCGGGCATCGGCACGCTCAGGCTCAGGTCCGGCCGGCCGCCCGGGCCGGCAATGCGGGCGGTGGCGGTGGCGGTGGCGGTGGCGTCGAGTTTCACGTCGATATCGGCGAGCCACTTGGGCAGCTGATAGCCGTGCACGCCGCGCACCCGCGCGATTTCCGTGGTGACCGGCAGCGCGAGCACGTGCGCGAAGAAGCTCCGGCGCCGCATCGAATCGAGCAGCTCGAGCGCGTGTGATCCGGTCGAGCCGGGCCGCCGGATCACCACCGCGACCGACACTTCGTCATACGGATCGTTGTCGCACACCGAATACGAGAAGAAGGTCAGCGCGACCAGCCCGTACCCGGGAAGCGCGCGCAGCGGCTCGAGCGGCACCGGCAGCGTGGTCCGCAGGCGTTCGAGCGGCGCAAGGAACAGCAGCTGAATGCTGCTGGAACGGTAGTAGAAATTCGGCGCCCAGGTCGGGCCGACCCGCGACGCAACCTGACGCTTCGGAATCCGACGGAAAAAATCGATGTTCCCCGCCGCGGGATCGCGCGCCACTTCGTCGAGGTCAGGATTCATCCGGAACCGGTCGTAGTACCCGCCTTCGGGCACGTCGACCTTGTGTGGGCCGAATTCGACCTGTGTAAACCGCCTGTCCATATTCGTTGCCTCCCGTCGATGATCGACCGTGGCAGGCAACACCCGATGCCCGCTGACTCACCGCCGTCAGCAAGCACTCTAAGATTTAAGTCAACTTTAAGGTCAAGGCCCCGAGTAGAGGGGCACGTCGGATTGCGTTTGAGCGACTGGCCGGCGCTCGCCGGGCCGGCGCTGGATCATTTGGCGGTCGTGCGACGGCCCTTGCCGGGTGTCGGCGCCTCGCCCGGATTGCGCAACCGGTCCATCACCCAGCGCGTACGCTCCGAGCAGGTCAGTTCGGCCGGCCGGTTCTTGATGCTGTCGATCGCGACGCGCAGTTGCGCCTTGTTCTCCTCGAGGCGCTTCTGCATCGCGTCGATCTCGGCGACTTTCCGTTCGAGCGCCTCCACCAGCCCGTCATGCTGCCAGTTGCCGGCTTTCAACGGCAGCAGATGGCGGATCTGCTCCAGCGAGAACCCGGCACTCTGTGCGCCGGCGATGATCTCGAGCATCCACACCGCGTCGTCGCCGTATTCGCGATAACCATTCGTGCCGCGCTCCACGGCCGTGAGCAGCCCCTCAGCCTCGTAGAAGCGGATCCGCGAGGCCGTCAGGCCACTGAGCTTCGCGAGTTCCCCGATTCTCATCCCTGCCTCTCCAGCGTGTTGACATTAAACCTAACTTTAAACCTAGAGTGAACGCATCGCCAAGGCAGGCGGGCAGCGGATGCCACCGCATGCGCCGCGCCGGCCCGGCGACCCTCGCGACCGGCAGGACCGTCACGGATCGATATCGCCCACCGAACAGGAGCAGACATGGGATACGTCACAACGCAGGATGGCGTCGACATCTTCTACAAGGACTGGGGGCCGCGCGACGCGCAGGTCATCTTCTTTCATCATGGCTGGCCGCTCAGCGCCGACGACTGGGACGCGCAAATGCTCTTCTTCCTGGCACAGGGCTATCGCGTGATCGCGCACGACCGTCGCGGCCATGGGCGCTCCAGCCAGGTGTGGGACGGTCATGACATGGATCATTACGCGGACGACGTCGCCGCGGTCGTGAATCACCTCGGCGTGCAAGGCGCCGTTCATGTCGGCCATTCGACCGGCGGCGGCGAGGTGATCCACTACGTCGCCCGTCACGGCGAAGACCGCGTCGCCAAGGCCGTGCTGATCAGCGCCGTTCCGCCGCTGATGGTCAAGACGAACAGCAATCCGGGCGGCCTGCCGAAAGCGGTATTCGACAACCTCCAGGCGCAACTCGCGGCGAACCGTGCGCAGTTCTACTACGACGTGCCCGCCGGCCCGTTCTACGGCTACAACCGCGACGGCGCGAAACCGTCGCAAGGCGTCATCTGGAACTGGTGGCGGCAGGGCATGATGGGCAGCGCGAAGGCCCACTACGACGGCATCGTCGCGTTCTCGCAGACCGACTTCACCGAAGACCTGAAAAGCACCACGATCCCCGTTCTCGTGATGAATGGCGACGACGACCAGATCGTTCCGTATGCGGATTCCGGGCTCCTGTCGGCGAAGCTGGCGAGGAACAGCACGTTGAAGACGTATGCGGGCTTCCCGCATGGCATGCCCACGTCCAACGCCGAAACGATCAACGCCGATCTGCTCGCGTTCATCCGCGGCTGAAAATCGACGACGCCACTGCGGCCTTCAGTTGCCCTTGCGGCTGAAGGCCGTCGCCTGCCCGCTCTCGAACGCGGCTAGTCGAGCCCGCGCAGAAAATCGGGAACCGCTTCACCGATCGACGCAAGATAGCCGGCCATCGCGCCGGCGACCTTGCGCACGGCGGGGCGTGCCGTCATCCGTTCACGCCACGCGAGCAGGCGGGGCGTTTCGCCCGTCATCGGCGCGCCCTTGCGCGCGCCGAATAACTGCGCCATGTAGAACGCGATGTCGGCATAGGAATACGTGTCGGCCAGAAACGCGCGATCCGCCAGCACGTGCTCCATGCGACGATAGTATTCGGCCGCCGCGGCGCGTGCAGCCTGTGCGGCCGGATCGTCCGGTGTCGCCTCCAGCCCCATCAGCCGGATGATGTGCGGAAAATAGATTTCGTCGCTGCAATGCTCGAGCTGACGCGAGATCGCGCGCGCCGCCGGATGCGCCGGCCATAGCGCGGGATCAGGCTGCAGATCCTCGAGATACTCGAAGATCTGCGTGGAATCGAAGAGCTCCAGATCGCCGTCGATCAGCACCGGCACCTGCCGCTTCGGGTTGATCCGCAACACGTCCGGATGTTTGGGATCGTAGCCGCGACGCTGGCTGAACGGCACCATCACCAGTTCGAATTCGATGCCCTTCTCGTGCGCGGCCATCTCGACCTTCGCGCCAAACATGCTCAGCGGCCCGGAAATGATCTTCATCGCTTGATCCCTCGTGATGTCATGCTGCGTCGCCCGCGTCGATGAAACGGATCGGGAATGCGCGAAAGCATAAACCCGATAACATGACACCTCATGTCAGGTATTTGAGGTAACGTGTCGCTCATGAAAGCGAGCCGCCTGTTGTCGATCATGATGATGCTGCAAGCGCGCGGCCGGATGACCGCACCGGCGCTCGCCGAAGCATTGGAAGTATCCGAGCGCACGATCCTGCGCGACATCGACCAGCTCTCCACGGCCGGCGTGCCGATCTGGGGCGATCGCGGCCGCAACGGCGGCTTTCAGTTGAGCGATGGCTGGCGTACCGATCTCACCGGGCTTACCGAGCACGAAGCGCACGCGCTGATTCTGGCGGGCTTGCCCGGGCCGGCGCGAGAATTGGGCCTCGACGGCATGGCGACTTCCGCGCGGCTGAAGATGATCGCAAGCCTGCCGCCCGGCTCGCGCGAGCATGCCGATCGCGTCGCCAGCCGGCTGCACGTCGACACCGTCGACTGGTATCGCGCGAAGGAAACGCCGGCCTGCCTGCGTGACGTGGCCGATGCGGTGTGGGGCTCGTATCGTATCGACGTGAAATACCAGAGCTGGCGCGGCGTATCCCGCCGCGAACTCGAGCCGCTCGGTCTGGTGCTCAAGGGCGGCGCGTGGTACCTGGTTGCCAGGGTGGTCGGCAAGCCCGGCGCACTCACGTTCCGGCTCGCGAATATCCTCGAACTCGATGCATCGCGCCGCCGCTTCAAGCGGCCCGTGCGATTCGACCTCGCGACGCACTGGCGCGACGCGATGAGCCGGTACGAAGCCGACCTCGATAGGTTGACCGCCCATATCGCCGTGTCGCCGCGCGGCGAAACCTGGCTGGCCAACGCGCGGATCAAGGCCGAGCCGGTCGCGCCGGAACAAGGCAGCACGGAGGTGCCGCCGGGATGGAAGGCGTTCCTGATGCCGATCGAATCGATCGAGCACGGCGCGCGGAAATTGCTGGGGTTCGGCGCACACGTGAAGATCCTCGGGCCGCAAGCGCTCAAGGATCAGTTCATCGACGAGTTGGCGCAGGTGCAGGCGCTCTATCAGGCCGGTGACGATTGAAGCATCGCGTTGCGCGACGACGTGGTCGCGGCGATTCGAAACAATGGAACCGTTGAGTCTTCGTCAAGTTTGACGTCGCGCTTCTCAAGGTGGTACTGCCGGCCACGCCGGTCAATTATCGCGCTTCGCCCCAACCCCGACCTGTTCAGCCACCGGCCCGCGGTGGACGATTGACAGCCGCCGGCAGAGCGCCGACAGTTCCGGCATCGCCGCTCGATCGCGCAGGCCGGCATACCAGGGATCGGCCACCGCGAGCGCGAGCGCGCGTGCCGCGCCTGTCGCAAGCAAGGCGCCCATGGACTGCTAGCCAACCATACCGAGAGAACAGCATGCCGCTTCAGTCGAACTACCCCAACACGCTCCACTACGTTCGGCAGAATGCGCGCCGGCTGACCTATGACATCGGCTACTACCTGAGCCCGCACAGTGACGGAGCGATCACCGTCGGCTACGAGATCGTGCAGGCGGCGCACCACGGCCGCATCGGCTGCGCGGCGACCACGCTCGATTTCCGGGGCTCGCTCGAAGAAGCGGAACGGTATCTGGTCAAGCAGCTCGAAGCGATGGTCGAGGACTTGCCCGAGTCGTGGGAATCGGATCAATACAGAAACCGCAAGGAGACGGACGAGAGCGCGGTCGAGCATGCGTGGCTGATACGCAGCATCTACGGCTACTGGCCGAAATTTCATGACGCCGGGGTACTGGCCATCGCACTGCGCCGGGTCAACGTGAACGGTGGATGGCAAACGGATATGGAACTCACGATCCGTCATGCCGGGCAAGACAATCCGGCATGGAAAGGGCCGCAAACGCCTTGCCGGATTACGTTCCTGTTCGAGGACGTAGAGGGAACCGAGTTCGCGACGGAAAATGTCGCGCTCCCGTCGTGGATTTACGATCTGCGGTTTTCTCACTGCGACGACGGCCGCATCCAGATCGACCTGTATCCGTCGACCGGCTTCGGGATCCTGCTCTACTGTCGTGCCGCGACCGTCATCCGCATCGAGCCCTGCGCGGCAGACGACGTCGGCATCTGAAAACCACATCGGCACAGTCAGATTTCGTCGGAAAACTCGCCGAGAAAGCGCTGCAATCGATCGCGGCGCACGATCGCCATGCGCGTGCCGGTGACGGTCTGAAAACCGGTTGAAAGCCTCAGCAGTTTCGTGCGGAAGTGATCGATCGCGAATCGCGTGTCGTCGAGCGCCCGTGCCGATGCGTGCGGATCCGCCGGGTCGTACAACGCGCTGCCCATCCGGCCCGCGACATAAAAGCACCGCGCGACGCCCACCATGCCGATCGCATCGAGCCGGTCGGCGTCCTGCAGCACCTTGGCTTCGATCGTCTTCGGCGCGACACCGGCCGAAAAACTGTGCGCCTCGACCGCATGCGCAACCGCGTCGATCTTCGCATCCGGCCAGTCCAGCGACTTCAGCACCTGCCGGGCCTTCTCCGCCGACAGCCGCGATGCCTGCGCGCGAAGCGGCGAATCCTTCTCCACCGCCACGCAGTCGTGCAGCAGCGTCGCCGCAAACAGCACCTCCGCGTCGCCGCCCTCCTTCGCCTGGATCGCGGCCGCGTTCTTCCACACGCGTTGCAGATGCGACGTGTCGTGCGCGCCGTCGCCATTGGCATCGCGCCAGTGCGCCAGCAAGGTGTTGGCCAGATCCTGAAAGGGTGCGAACGCAGGGAAAGTCATCGGGGAAAGCGGTCGAGGTCGGGATGCCGATTATCGCCGCAAGCGCCGCGCGGCATACGATCCGCCATCCGTTCCGCCCGTGATTCCGGTATATCAAGCAAACTACAACCTCCAGCAGAACCCGGTTGCCTTATAGTGCGGGTTGCCAATTCGACGAGGAGCGCTGCAATGACACTGCTGGCCAATGGTCCGTTTGAAGTGAAGCTGAATCCGGAATCCCTGAGTGCCGTCGCGGAACAGACCGGGCTCGGCCGCATGTCGCTGGACAAGCAGTATCACGGCGACCTGGAAGCCGTCAGCCAGGGAGAGATGCTAGCGTTTCGAAGCAGCATCCCGGGCTCCGCCGGCTATGTGGCGATGGAAACCGTGCAAGGCGCGCTGGGCGGCCGCCACGGCAGTTTCGTCCTGCAGCACAGCTCCACCATGACACGCGGGCAGCCGCAGCAGTCGATCACCGTCGTGCCCGATTCCGGCACGGGTGAACTGCTGGGGCTCGCCGGCTCGATGATCATCACCATCGACAACGGCCTGCATTCGTACCGCTTCGACTACACGTTGCCGGAATCGCCTCGGTAAGCCGGCTCGTGCAGCCGATGCGGCTGCTTCGTGGTGTCGCCGCGCCGGGGCAATGACGCCGTCCATGCAGCATTCACGTGCCCGATACCCGGCAATTGCGCTCCGACGAACGCACTACCGGGTTCGCTCGTGATCACGCAGATGCGTTCGACCGCGATGACGCACTCACCCGTCACCGAGCCATGACACCACGATCGTCACGCGTTCAATTCCACGCATGGCGCGCCGGCCGCACGCCGTTCAGGTAGTAATTGCCGACGAGGTGATATTTCCAGCGCACCGGATCGTGCAGCGTATGCGTGCGTGCATTGCGCCAGTGCCGGTCGAGGTTGTGCTCGGCCAGCGTCGACTGCGTGCCCGCCAGCTCGAACAGCTTCTCGCCCGCGAGCAGCGCGATTTCCGTCGTCAGCACCTTCGCCTCGCCCACCGCCACCGATGCACGTGCGACGTCGTCCTCGGTCACGTCGCCGCGCGCCGCGATCTCGTCGAGCGTACGCGCCGCGCGCTCGAGCAGCGCCTCCGCTGCATGCAGCTGGATGTGCAGATGGCCAACCTCGCGAATCGTCAACGGATCGTCGGCCGCCCGCTCGACGCCGCTGTCGACCCACGGTCGCGTGCGCGAGCGCACGAACGCCAGCGTATCGTCGAGCGCGGCCTTCGCGATGCCCGCGTCGATCGCGGCCTGGATGATCTGCGACAGCGGGCCGTTCAGCGTCGGCAGGTCGGACACGCGCTGGGCCGGCAGCACGTGCGACGCCGGCACGCGCACGTTGTCGAGCACGACGGTGCCGCTCGCGGTGGTCCGTTGCCCGAACCCCGACCAGTCGTCGATTACGGTCAGCCCCGACGCGGGCTGGCGAATGTACGCGAGCCACGCTTGGCCCGTGTCGTCGAGGCCGAGCACCGGCACGTAATGCGCGAACAGCGCGCCGGTCGAATAGAACTTGGTGCCGTCGACGACGTAATCGTCGCCGTCCCGCCGCACGCGCGTCTTCAGATCGAGCACGTGCTTCGTGCCCTTCTCCGAAAAGCCGTTGCCGAACCGCTTGCCGCTCAGCACTTCCGAGAACAGGTGGCGCTTCTGCGCGTCGGTGCCGGTCAGCGCGATCACGTCGACCAGCCCGAAATGATTCTGCGGCAACTGCCCGAGCGACGGATCGGCCGCCGCGACGATCTTCACCACCTCGGTCAGCGTCACGTGCGACACGCCCGCGCCGCCGTACGCCTTCGGCACGGTGATGGCCCACAGCCCCGACTGCGAGAACCATTCGATCTCGTCACGCGGCAGCCGGCGCTCCCGGTCGCGTTCGGCCGCGCCTTCCGCGAGCCGCTGCGCAAGCGCATGCGCGGCCGCGATGGCCTGCGCGTCGTCGGCGATCACGCGGGCCGCTTGCGGTTGCGGATCGGCCGGCCGTTCCTGGATCGTGGCGCTCGTCTCTGACATCGGGCTCTCCTGCAGATTGACGGAAACGTTCAATCTAGCAGCGCCGCGCACGCCGGCAAACCGAGCGATTCGCACAACGATATTCCTTCGCATGACAAACGATGCAGTGCGCGGCCCGCAATGAACCGTGCGTCAGCGACGATATCGACGCCCCGGCATCGATGCCACACCGCCTCGCCCGCGTAATGCCCGGTGACGATAACGATGTACGAATCCGTTATTGGATCGTCAGCAGCGTGCTTCCTATACTGGCCTGCCGGCATCGACGGCCCTGCCTTTCAAGGATCACCGCATGACTTCGTCTCCCGCAGCAACCGAACTTTCCAACGGCACTGACTATGACGCGCTTGCCAGCCGCTTCAGGCCGATCTTCGAACGCATCGCGGCCGGCACCGCGGAACGCGAACGCCGCCGAGAACTGCCGCACGAGGCGATCGGCTGGCTGAAGGCCGCAGGCTTCGGCGCCGTGCGGTTGCCGGTGCGCGATGGCGGCGCCGGTGCGTCGCTGCCGCAGCTGTTCCGGCTGCTGACCGAACTCGCTACCGCCGATTCCAATCTGCCGCAGGCCTTGCGCGGGCACTTCGCGTTCGTCGAGGACTGGCTGAACGCGCCGCCCGGCGCCGATCGCCAGACCTGGTTCGACCGCTTCGCGAGCGGCCAGCTCGTCGGCAATGCATGGACGGAAACCGGCGACGTGGCGCTCGGCCAGACCATCACGAAGGTATCTGAAAAGAATGGCCGGCTCGTGCTGAACGGCCGGAAGTTCTACAGCACCGGCAGCCTGTTCGCCGACTGGATCGACGTGTTCGCGCAACGCGCGGACGACGGCCGCGACGTGATCGTCGCCGTCGCGACCGCGCAGCCCGGCGTGATCCGCGAAGACGACTGGGACGGCTTCGGCCAGACGACGACCGGCAGCGGCACCACGCGCTTCGAGGACGCGACGGTCGACGCGCGGGACGTGATCGACTTCGCGCGACGCTTCAAGTACCAGACGGCGTTCTACCAGCTCTTCCACGTCGCGACGCTGGCCGGCATCGGCCACGCGATCGTGCGCGACGCGGGCGACCTGGTGCGCCGCCGCACTCGCGTGTACAGCCACGGCAACGCCCCGCGCGCGGCCGACGACGCGCAGCTGCAGCAGGTGATCGGCGAAATCGCGTCGTGGGCCTATGCGGCCGACGCGCTCGCGCTGCGCGCCGCGCAGCCGCTGCAACGGGCCTACGAGGCGCACTTCGATGGCGATGAGGCGGCCGAGCACGATGCGAACGTGGCAGCCGAGATCGAATCCGCGCAAAGCCAGCTCGTCGTGTCGGACCTCGTGCTGCGCGCGGCGACGCGCCTGTTCGACGCGCTGGGTGCGTCGGCAACCCGCAGCACGACGGCGCTCGATCGTCACTGGCGCAACGCGCGCACCGTGTCGTCGCACAATCCGCTCGTCTACAAGGCGCGGATCGTCGGCGACTGGGTCATCAACGGGCGCACGCCGCCGTTCGTCTGGCAGATCGGCAACGGCCCGGGTGCGAGTTCAAACACGAGCACGCATGCAGAGACAGGAGCCGCCCAATGAGCAAGACCATCCGCTTCAATGCGTTCGAGATGAACTGCGTCGGCCATCAGTCGCCCGGGCTGTGGGCGCATCCGCGCGACCGGTCGTGGCAATACAAGGATCTCGACTACTGGACCGACCTCGCCCGTGTGCTCGAACGCGGGATTTTCGACGCGATCTTCATCGCGGACGTGATCGGCTACTACGACGTCTACAAGGGCAGCAATTACCACGCGCTGCACCAGGCCGCGCAGATCCCGGTCAACGATCCGCTGCAGCTCGCCGCGCCGATCGCGATGGCGACCGAGCATCTCGGCATCGGCATCACCGCGTCGACGACGTTCGAGCACCCGTACACGTTCGCGCGCCGGCTGTCGACCGCCGACCATCACACGAAGGGCCGGCTCGCGTGGAACATCGTCACGTCCTACCTTGAAAGCGGTGCGAAGAACGTCGGCGACAACGGCCTGCGCACGCACGACGACCGCTATGCGGTCGCGGCCGAATACGTCGAGGTGCTGTACAAGCTGTTCGAGGGCAGCTGGGAAGACGGCGCGGTCGTGCGCGATCGCGACGGCCGCGTGTTCACGCATCCGGAGAAGGTGCACGAGATCGGCCACAAGGGCCGCTTCTTCGACGTGCCCGGCTACCACCTGTGCGAACCGTCGCCGCAGCGCACGCCGGTGCTGTTCCAGGCCGGCGCGTCCGGCCCCGGCAAGGCGTTCGCCGCGCAACATGCGGAATGCGTGTTCGTCGCCGCGCCGACGCGCCCGCAGCTCGCGCGCTACGTGGCCGACGTGCGCGCGCAGGCCGCGGCCGCCGGGCGCGACGCGAGCAAGGTCCTGATCTACAACCTCGTCACCGTGATCGTCGACGAGACCGACGAGAAGGCGCAGGCCAAGTTCGACGAATACCGCAAGTACGTGTCGTATGACGGGTCGCTGGTGTTCATGTCCGGCTGGACCGGCATCGACTTCGGCCAGTACGCGCCGAACGATCCCGTCCGGCGCGTCGAAACGAATGCGATCGTGTCGGCGGTCGAGCACCTCGCGGGCGGTGACACCGCGTGGACCATCGAGGAACTGGCGGCCTGGGGCGGCATCGGCGGCCTGGGGCCGGTGTTCGTCGGGTCGGCGGAAACCGTCGCGGACATCCTGCAGGAATGGGTCGCCGCCACCGACGTGGACGGCTTCAACCTCGCGTATGCGGTGGCGCACGAAACCTTCGAGGATGTCGTGCGTTTTCTCGTGCCCGAGTTGCAGCGGCGTGGCGTGTATCCGACCGGCTATGCGCCGGGCACGCTGCGCGAGAAACTGTTCGGCGGATCAGCGCGGCTGCCGGACGAGCATCCGGCCGCGCAGTATCGCGACATCGAGCAGGTCAAGCGCGATGCCGAGCGGGTAGCCGCCTGAGCGTGACGACCATTCGGCGGCTGGTCGGCCTGCCGTGTGCGGGCCGGCCGGCGTCACGATGAGCAACAACTGGTGCGTCGGGCCGCGACTCGCCCGACACGTCGCCTGATCACCCCTCTCCCCTCATTCGACGCCCGATGCGGGCTGTGTTTCCGCGCTCGTCCATCGAGCGGGCGAAACGTGCGGCTGCGGCAACCCACGACGACGCGCGCACCCACCGTGCGCGCGTTTCCCTAAGGAAGTCTAACCTCGACCGCGTTCAAACACCGCCGTCATCATCGATATCACGCGCCGTCGGCTCATAACGCACGATCAACAGAAACACGATCGGCGTGGCGGCGCTGATCGCGACGACCCAGAACATGTCCGTGCCGAGCCGCGCCTGCAGGATCGGCAGCACGAACAGCGCGAGCGCCTGACCGATGCCGCACAGCGAACGCCCGAAGCCGACGCCGGTGCCGCGGATCGCCGCCGGATACGACAGCGTCGGGTAGATCATCATCTGCGCGCCGGGCCCGAACCCTTCGGCGAACAGCCAGGTGCCCAGCATCAGCAGCACGAAGCCGATCGCGAGCGCGCCATGCGGATGCCCTGCCAGCGCGAGCGCCACGAGCGCGACGAACTGCAGCGCGAAGCCCGCGATCGCGACATGGCGTGACGCATGGCGATGGGCAAGGCGCATGCCCAGCAAGCCGCCGGTGAACGCAAACAGCACGTTCAGCGCCAGCGACGCCGCGATCGTTTCGAACACGCCCGCGCCGAGAAACTGCGACAGGATCGACGGCAGGAAGAACGCGATCGCCGTGTATTCGAACGGGATGCACAGGTTCATCACGCTGGCGACGATCGTGCGTCCCAGGTACGGGCGCTGGAACAGCACACGAATGCGCACGGGCGGCTGGCTCGGCGCGCGTCGGGCGTCCTCTGCTTCGTGCGCATGAATCCCGTACGACTCGCGCAGAATCCGCGCGGCGTTGGCCAGGTCACCCTGGTTCGCGGCCCACAGCGGCGACTCGTTCATGAACCGGTTCCGGAACAGAATGATGACGAGCGCCGGCACCGCACCGAAGATCAGCGACGCGCGCCACAGCCATCCCGCATGCTCGGCGGGCAGCAGGAAATACAGCCCGAAGATCAGCAGGAAGCAGACCGACGACGCCACGTACCACATCGGGCACCACGCCGCGAGCCGCGACGCCTTGTTGCCGCGGCCGTTGAACTTCGAGAATTCCGCGAGAAACGCCATCGCGACCGGCAGGTCGATGCCGACCCCGAGCCCCATCACGAAGCGCGCGCCGATCAGCACCCACACGTTCGGCGCGAGCCCGGCCGCGATCGCCGCGACCACGAAAAACAGCATGTCGGCCATGAACACCTGATAGCGGCCGATCTTGTCGGTCAGCCATCCGCCGATCAGGCTGCCGAAGATCGTGCCGATCATGATCGCCGACCCGACCAGCCCGGTCAGTGCCGGTGTCAGGCCGAACTCGCGCGCCACGTCGTCGATCCCGTAGGACAGCGTCGTCAGGTCGTACGCATCGAGAAACACGCCGCCCAGCGCCAGCAGCACGATCATCCGGGCATGGCTGACCGAGCTGTCCACCGTGTTGATCAGGCGCGCGACGTCGCTTGCCGAGCGAATGGGCGAGGAAACCGGTGTAACGGCGTTCAGATCGATCGAACTCATCGCATTCCTTAGTTTTTCGCCGAATGATCGGCGATGTCCGCATGAAGCCGGAAGTCAGGCGTTTCAATCGCGCCCCGCAAGAGAACCTAGGCAGCCGAGCGCTTCCCAACACGCGACGCCATCACGTTCCGGCAGCACGCATTCTGTTCTCCCGATTCCGTTATCCCAAGCGATATAAATCGATAAATTAATCGGCCCGCGTCATTAAGTTGCTCGCCGCCCACGCTTAGCAGCAGCGTGCATGTTCAATCGCGGATTTCTTCGTTCACGGCGCGCCGATGCTTCGTTACATTGGCCGGTCACCCTGCCTGTTCGCGGCATCTTGCCGCCCTTCCGGAGAATCCCCGATGAAGCTGTCCTGGTCCCGCGCGTGGCAATCCGCGGCCCTCGTCGTTGCCGCGCTCGCCAGCCTCGTCTCGGTGCACGCACGCGCCGCGACGCCCGCGGAGATCCGCGTCGACTATGCGTACTACTCACCGGAGAGCCTGGTGATCCGCCACTTCGGCTGGCTCGAAGACGAATTCAAGGCCGACCGCACGTCGATTCGCTGGGTGCTGAGCCTGGGCAGCAATCGTGCGCTCGAATACCTGAACAGCGGCGCGGTCGATTTCGGTTCCGCCGCGGGTCTCGCGTCGGTGCTCGCGCGTGCGAACGGCAACCCGATCCATACGGTCTACGTGTTCTCGCGCCCCGAGTGGACCGCGCTGGTGGTCCGCAAGGATTCGCCGATCCGCTCGCTCGCCGACCTGAAGGGCAAGAAAATCGCCGCGACGCGCGGCACCGATCCGTTCCTGTTCACGCTACGCGCGCTGCACACGGTCGGCCTGACCCGCGACGACGTCGAGATCGTCAACCTGCAGCATCCGGACGGGCGCACCGCGCTTGCGAACGGCCAGGTCGATGCGTGGGCCGGCCTCGATCCGCACATGGCCGCGGCCCAGCTCGACGACGGCGCGCGCCTGCTCTATCGCAATGTCGCGTTCAACACCTATGGCTTCCTGAACGTCCGCGACGCGTTCGCCAGCCAGTATCCGCAGGCGGTCACGCGCGTGCTGAAGGTCTACGATCGCGCGCGCCAGTGGATCGTCGCGCATCCGGCCGACACCGCGCAGATCGTCGCCGACGAATCGAAGGTATCGCTGCCGGTGGCGAAACTGCAGCTGCAGCGCAACGACTTCAGCGATCCCGTTCCGGGCGACACCCAGCGAGCGGCGCTGAAGGCGGCTGCCCCCGTATTGACGGCCGAACAGCTGACCAAGCCCGGAGTCGATCCCGCGAAGATCGTCGATACGCTGATCGATCCGTCGTTCGCGCGCCCGCTCGTCGACGCATCGCGCTGAGACTGCCGCCCATGACCGACACCGCCGCCCGCGACGACACGCTCGCGCCCCGCCGCCCCGCTTCGCCGCCCGCTGGCCGACGCGATCCGCTTCGCCGGTGGCGGATCGCGGGCCTCGCGCTGCCGTTCGCGGCGCTCGCGTTGCTGGAGGTCGTCGTGCGGCAGGGCTGGCTGCCGAATCATCTCGTCCCCGCCCCGAGCGAGATTCTCGACACGCTCGCCCGCCTCGGCGTCACGCGCGTGGCGCGCCATGTCGGCGCGAGTACGCTGCGGGTCGCGGCGGGGTTTGCGGCGGGCGCCGGACTCGCGCTCGTCGTCGGCGCGGCGATGGGCCTGAGCCGCCGGATCGACGCGCTGTTCGAACCGACGTTCCAGGCGCTGCGCGCGATTCCGTCGCTCGCATGGGTGCCGGTGTTGCTGCTGTGGCTCGGCATCGACGAAGCACCGAAGATCACGCTGATCGCCATCGGCGCGTTCTTCCCGGTCCACCTCGCGGTGGTCGCCGGCATTCGCGACGTCGACCGCAAGCTCGTCGAACTCGGCGCGGTGTACCGGCTCGGCCCGTTCGCGCTGTTCCGCCGCATCCTGCTGCCGGCCGCGCTGCCGCAGATCGTCACCGGCTTGCGCACCGGCCTCAGCCTCGCGTGGATGTTCATGGTGGCCGCGGAGCTGATCGCGGCCACGCGCGGGCTCGGCTTCCTGTTGAGCGACGGCCGCGAAACCGGCCGCCCGGATCTCGTGTTCGGGGCGATCCTGCTGCTGGCGCTGCTCGGCAAGCTAACCGACGGCGCGATGGCGCGCATCGAGTCGCGCTGGCTCGGCTGGCGCGATGCATTCGACCACACGCCACGTAAAGGGTCGGCATGAGCACACGTTCTTCCGCACACACGGCGGCGCGCACCGCGACACCGCTGCTCGACGTGCGCATCACCCGCAAGCTTTACGGCGATCGCACGATCCTCGCCGATGTCCCGCTGCAGGTTGCGCGCGGCGAGATCGTCTGCGTGGTCGGCCCGAGTGGTTGCGGCAAGAGCACGCTGCTGCGGATCGTCGCCGGCCTCGATACGGATTTCCGCGGCAGCGTGAAGCTGGGCGGCGTCGCCCTCGACGGCCCGTCCCCGCGCGCCGGTGTGATCTTCCAGGAGCCGCGGCTGCTGCCGTGGCTATCGATCGCGGACAACGTCGGCTTTGCGGCCGGCCCGCGCGGCGGCCGCGAGCCGGCCGTCGCACGGCTGCTCGACGAAGTCGGCCTGGCCGGGGTCGCCCGGCAACTGCCGGCCACGTTATCGGGCGGGATGGCGCAGCGCGCGGCGATCGCGCGCGGGCTGTTCGGCGAGCCCGACCTGCTGCTGCTCGACGAACCGTTCAGCGCGGTCGATGCGATCACCCGGATGCGGCTGCAGACGCTGCTGCTCGATGTCGTCGCGCGGCACCGGACGGCCGCGATCGTCGTCACGCACGATCTGGACGAAGCGCTGTATCTCGGCGATCGCGTGCTGATGCTCGCGCCCAATCCGGGCCGCATCGACGACGAGATCCACGTCGGGGTCGCCCGGCCGCGCGATCGGCGCGACCCGACGCTGGCCGTGCTGCGCGCGCGGCTGCTGGACGCATTCCAGCAGCTTCAGGATCGTGCCGACGAGACGACGCGCCGACCGCGCGACCTTCAGGCCTCCGAAGCCTGACTTCGCGCCCGCCGGTTCACGACCGGCGTCGCCCGGCCCCGATTCGGCACGCGTTCAGCGCCGGGGCGATGCATCCGTCATCGAATACCGATGCTGCAGGAATCGCAGCCGTATCGAAGCGCCGCCAGGGTGCGCGAGGTATCGCGCACCTGCTCACCGCTCAGCGAGGTGACATGCCGCAACTCACCGGCGCACTTCAACCGTGCGTATGTCTCAACTCGCCGTCGATCGTCTGCGGCAGTCTCAGCAGGTTGAAGATCGGGCAGATGGCCTCGACCGCCTGATGCAGTGCCCGAATCGTCTCCGGCGGTTCGGGCGAGACGATATCGAGCGTGTAGCGAAGGTTGTGCGGGAACACCGGCACATGCTCGAACCCCGGTTGCTGCGCGAGCGGATGCTGGTCGCCGGTCACCTCGACCTCGATCGAGTCGATTTTCAGGCCGCGCTCCGCGGCCTGGATCAGCGTGATGTGCGTCAGGCAACTGCCGAGCACGCCGAGCTGCAGCTCCGGCGACGCCGGCCCGAGGTTGTAGCCCGCGAAATCGGGCGGGCTGTCGCTGATCACCTGGAAGTCGCGAATGCGGATCTCCCGCACGCCGCTGCGGCCCAGCGCGCGCACGGTCGCTTTCAGCGGGGTCGCCTTGAGTTCCGGATTGCTGCGGGCGGCTTCCTTTTTCGCGAGCCACGCGTCGCGCTTTTGTTCGAGATAGTCGTTCAGTGTCGTCATGTCAGGCCGATACGGTCGCAATGACTGGCCGCGCATACGGCGGTCAATCGAAGGGGATCTTCATGCTATTCCCTTCGCTGACCGCCACGAAACGATCATTCCAGCAAAGCAATTCGCAGGATGTGATGTCGCATTGCGACACGCGCGCTCGGGAATTTCCGGCTGTCGTTCATCTCCTCGAGTTATCCACAATTTCCGTGCATAACCCTGTGGAGAACGTTGGAGAAATTACCCGTCCGCCTTGACCGGCAAGGATCACGGCTACGCCGTGCTGCCTCGGGGCCCCTGAACGCAGACCGCGTCGCATCGCGCTCGGCGATCGGCCGATCGTCGTGCTTCACCGCGCCAGTGCATGGATCGCGTCGACGTCGGCAGTCAGGAAGTCCGCACCAGAAATGTGCCGCTTCGACGCCGGTGCACCGCGTTGGCGGCAAGCCGGCCCGTCGATCCCGCTCCGGTCGCCCGTATCGGTGCATCAGGCGAGCGCCTCGTCACGCAGACGGAACTGCGCAACCGCCGCACTCAGCCGCGCGCCCTGTTCATCGAGCGACAGCGCGGCGGCCGCGGCCTCCTCGACCAGCGCGGCATTGCGTTGCATCGTCTGCTCCATCTGGATGACCGCGGCGTTCACCTGCTCGATGCCCGACGCCTGCTCCTCGAACGCCTGGCCGGTTTCGTTCATGATCGTATTGACGCGCTCGACCGCCGCGACGAGCTCGGCCATCGCCGAACCGGCCAGTGCGACGAGGCCGCTGCCGTCTTCGACACGCTGCGCGGAATGGCCGATCAGTTCGCGGATCTCCTTCGCCGCCGACGCGCAACGCTGCGCGAGCCCGCGTACTTCCGTCGCGACGACCGCGAAGCCCCGCCCCTGCTCACCGGCGCGCGCGGCTTCGACGGCAGCATTCAACGCGAGGATGTTGGTCTGGAATGCGATGCTTTCGATCACGCCGACGATCCCGGAAATCCGCGTGGAGCTGAGCGAAATCGCCGACATTGTCTCCACCACGCGCTGCATCGCCTCGCCGCCGCGCGACGCGATGCCGGCCGCGCCTTCGACATAGGTGCGCGCATCGCGCGCGTTGTCCGCGTTCTGGCGCACGGCCGCCGTCAGCTGCTCGACGCTCGCCGCCGCCTGTTGCAGCGAGACGGCCTGCTGCTCGGTGCGCGCCGACAGGTCGACGTTGCCGCTCGCGATCGTGCGGACGTCGCCGACGATCGTCTCCGTGCTCGTGCGCACCTGGTTCACGGTGTCGACGAGGCCGTCCTGCATCCGTTTCAACGCATGCAGCAGATAGGCCATCTCGTTCTCGCCGGGCACCACGACCGTTCCGGTCAGGTCGCCTGTCGAGATCTTCTCGAACTGGTCGACCGCGAGCTTGATCGGCTCGATGATCGCCTTCGCGAGCACGCGCTGCGCAAGGAAGCCGACGACGAGTGCGAAGGCCGCGACCGCCGCCATCCCCCACACGATCCGGTGGAACTGCACGCCGGCCGCCTCGTAGCGCGCCCTTTCGCGCGCGACCTGGAACGCCTCGAGCGCATCGATCGCCTCCTGGTAGGCGGCGAACAGCTCGGGCGGCGCGGTACGTTGCGTGTCGAGGAAGCCGAAACCGTCGTCGCCGTCGAGTTGCGAGAGCGCCTTCAGGAACACGCGGTCGAGCAACGCCCGACGGCGATTCTGCAGCGTGTCGAACAGCGCCTGCTCGTCGGCGTTGCGCGCGTGCAGCCCCGCATAGGCATCCAGTTCGTCGTTGCTCTGCTTGAGGAGCGTGCGGAGTTTCGCGATCTCTTCCTTGGCCGAGTGGCCGGCGCTGATGATCTGCGCGACGTCGCTCATGCGTTCGCGCAGCACGAGCATCCGCTCGGAGCTGGTCTTCAGGTGCAGCAGCGACGCGGTGTCGTCGCGGTACATCGCCTCGAGCGAACCGTTGCCCATATAGAGGGCCGCGATGCTCGCGCCGACCACCAGCACGAGCAGCACGGTATAGCCGGCGATGGTCGCGACGAGGCCACCACGGATAGTGAGTTGTTTTCGCATGACGTTCCCTTGCGCGGGCCGGGCGCGGCCAGCGGCAGATGTGGATTCCGGATCACGAAAGACGCGCGCCGTGTCGCAACACGGGGCGCATGGGCTGCGAACGGGTTAACGGCGGCGGGAACGGGGAGGTTTTACCGATACGCGACGTGAATCTTGACGATTGCGACAGGGGCAGGGGCGAAGCGGTACGTGACGAGTGCGCGAAGCCGTGCCGACGATCATCTGGGAGTGAAGAAAGGCATCCTGATCACTTCGACGCACTCCGACGGGTATCTAGCCGCCGTTCGTCAGCCTCGAACGAATCTCGTCAACCGACAGGTCGCGCTGATGCGTTGCGATCTGCCATCGATTCCCCCACGGATCCTGCACCATCGCCCGCCTGTCGCCGTACGGCATGTCGGCGGGGGCTTCGAGCGTGGTCGCACCCGCTGCAAGCGCCCGCCGGTAGGTCAGGTCGGCATCCTCGACATACACGTACAGGAATGCCGGCATCGGCTCACGCAGGCCATCTTCCCCGCTGATCATCACGACGGAATCACCGATCCTGATTTCCGCGGGCAGCCCCGGGCGGTACTCGCCCTGTGCGTGAAATACCGTTCGGATGAATTCGATCAGGTTTTCAGGATCAGGCACGACGATCCGGGGCGTGACGGTGTGCCATCCATCGGGCTGGAACCTGGCCATGTCGGGCAGCCTCCGAAGAGATTTCCGACGGGTATTGTGCGCCGGGCGACCTCTGTGGGCAAAGGGGGCGACGCTGCACTCCGCGGTGTCCACGCCGCCCTCCATTCAGATAGGGACGGATTCGACATGTCCGACGACGCGCGTCCCCTCTTCCTACGACATACATCCGCGCGGCCGCATGTTTAACTCATGCCCAGCCGGATCGGGCGCATTCCGAATCCGGGCGGCGCGCGCACCTTGAAGGTTCATGAAGCCCGTCAATGCTTCGATGAATTCCGATGTGCTTGACGCACTGCTTGTACACAGCGACGACGAACCGGCTATCGACGTGTGAACCAACACGCGCGTCGCTGCCGCACCCGTTGCGCTCCAAGTGAGGCTTGCCTACGCATCGCCATGCCAACAACGACTGGAACCTGAATGGTGACAAACGCCGAACCCGTGAATTTCCACAGCGCGATCGCCTGTGCGCCGGCAGCCAATGCGCCGCTCGAGTCCCCGCTCGCATGCGTCTGATCTGTTTTCCGTATGCGGGCGGCTCGGCCGCCGTCTACCGCGCGCTGCAAACCTTGTTGCCCGGCATCGAAGTGCGCCGTCATGAACTTGCCGGCCGAGGCGGCCGCCTGTCCGAGCCTGCCATCCGAGACATGTCGACGCTGGTCGACACGTTGCTGCGCGACCTGGACAACTGCTTCGATCGTCCCTTCGCGCTGCTCGGACACAGCATGGGCGCGGCGATTGCGGCCGAACTGGCCCTGCGACTTCCCGCCCACGCACGACCGAACCTGCGGCATCTGTTCGTGAGCGCGCGTGCCGCACCGGGCCAGGAGCGCCACGATCGGCGCATGCAGGCGCTGGATGATCGCGCCTTCATCGATGCGCTGCGCGAGATGGGCGGCACACCGAAAGCGGTGCTGGACAACGGCGAACTGATGGCGCTGCTGATGCCGGCGCTGCGTGCGGATTTCACGCTGATCGAAAACCACCGGCCCGTGCCCGGGCCCAGGCTGGCGGTGGATATCACCGCATTCGCGGGCCGGGGGGACAACGAGGTCCCCGTCGATGCCGTTGCGGGCTGGGGCGCCGCGACGACCGGGCGCTTCGATTTTCACGTCATCGATGGAGATCATTTCTTTCTGAGAAACGAAATGCGGACGATGGCCGGCGTCATCGCGGCGCGCATGCGGCGCGCGGAACACGCCGCGTCGAGCGCACTGCAGGCATGACGGGCCGATCCTCGCGATCGGCGTGCCGGCCGGTGCCGTGATCGTCGAATGAAAACGCCCGCGCGCCTGATCCGCTCCCCTGCCGGAGCCGCGGGCCGGTCAAGCAAGTCGGGAGGCCGCGTCGCTTCCCTGCGCGCGATACTTGGAGTGCCATTGTGCAACGTAATCGAAAGCGAATCCTCGTAACAGGTGGCGCGGGTTTCCTCGGTTCGCATCTTTGCGAGCGCCTGGTCGAACTCGGTCACGACGTCTTGTGCGTCGACAACTATTTCACCGGCACGAAGCAGAACGTCGCGGCGCTGCTCGGCAACCCGAGCTTCGAGGCGCTGCGTCACGACGTCACCTTTCCGTTGTACGTGGAGGTGGACGAGATCTACAACCTCGCCTGCCCGGCTTCGCCGATCCACTATCAATTCGATCCCGTGCAGACCACCAAGACCAGCGTGATGGGCGCGATCAACATGCTGGGGCTCGCCAAGCGCACGCATGCGCGCGTTCTGCAAACCTCGACGAGCGAGGTGTACGGCGACCCTGACGTGCACCCGCAACCGGAAAGTTACCGCGGCAACGTCAACCCGCTCGGGCCGCGCGCCTGCTACGACGAAGGCAAACGATGCGCGGAGACGCTGTTCTTCGACTATCACCGCCAGCAGAACGTACGCATCAAGGTGGTCCGCATCTTCAACACGTACGGGCCGCGCATGCATCCCAACGACGGCCGCGTGGTGTCCAACTTCATCGTGCAGGCGCTGCGCGGCGAGGACATCACGCTGTATGGCGACGGCAGCCAGACCCGGGCCTTCTGCTATGTCGACGACATGGTCGACGGTTTGATCCGGATGATGGCCACGCCCGCGGAGCTCACCGGCCCGATCAACCTCGGCAATCCACACGAGATCGCGGTCAGCGAACTGGCGCAGATCATCTTGCGCCTGACCGGCTCGAAGTCGCGGCTCGTATTCCGTCCGCTGCCAAAGGATGATCCGACCCAACGTTGCCCCGACATCAGCCTCGCACGCGCCCACCTCGACTGGGAGCCGACGATCGGGCTCGAAACGGGGCTGCGGCGGACCATCGATTATTTCTGTTCGACGCTCGCTGCCTGACGGCGCACCTGGAAGCCCCGCTTCGATGAGCGGAGGGGAATGGCATGACGGGGTGACGTCGCCTGGACGATGTCCCATTTTTACGTGACAGACGTGATGCGGAGACCATGCTCCAATCCGGTCGTACCGTTAACACCATTGGCCGGGATGAAGCGATTCTCGTGCGCCAGTGTCCATCAATCCGCCTCGCAAGCCGGATCTTCGCGCATGGAAAAAATCGAGTATCTTAAGCAGGTCGAATCGAACGCGCGAACCTACGCAACCTCTTTCCCGCGGCTGTTTACCCATGCCAAGGGCATACGCGTACGCGACGCCGACGGGCAGGAATACATCGACTGCCTGTCGAATGCGGGCACGCTCGCGCTCGGACACAATCACCCGGAAGTCAATGAAGCCGTGATGCGGTTTCTGTCGTCCGATCAGATGCAACAGGCACTCGACCTGGCGACGCCGGCCAAGCACGCGTTCGTCGAGCAGCTTTTCTCGCTCCTGCCCGGGAAGATCGCCGAATCCGGCAAGATCCAGTTTTGTAGCCCAAGTGGGGCGGACGGCGTCGAAGCGGCGATCAAGCTGACCCGGCACTATACGGGCCGCCCGGCGATCATGGCGTTCCACGGCGCCTACCACGGCATGACGGCCGGCGCACTCGCCGTGTCGGGAAACCTCACGCCGAAATCGGCCGGCGGCAACGGACGCGACGTTCATTTCCTGCCCTATCCCTATGCCTTTCGCTGCCCGTTCGGCACCGACGGCTCGGCGACCGATCAACTCAGCATCAACTACATCCGGACCGTCCTGTCCGATCCCGAGAGCGGGATCACCAAACCGGCGGCCATCATCGTCGAAGTCGTGCAAGGCGAAGGGGGTTGCATCCCCGCTCCCGACACCTGGCTGATCGAGTTGCGTGAGCTGACGCTGCGGCATGAAATCCCGTTGATCGTCGATGAAGTGCAGACCGGACTCGGTCGAACCGGCGCGCTGTTCGCTGTCGAACATTCCGGCATCCGGCCGGACGTCCTGGTGCTGTCGAAGGCATTCGGCGGCGGCTATCCGTTATCGGTGGTGGTCTATGACGAGCGTCTGGACACCTGGCCGCCCGGCGCGCATGCCGGCACCTTTCGAGGCAACCAGATCGCGATGGTGGCCGGCTTGTCGACCATGCGCATCGTCGAACGGGAGAATCTGTCGGCACACGCGGACCGGGTCGGCAAACTGCTGGTGGCCGGCCTCGAGGGGCTTGCCGAACGCTTTCCGTGCCTCGGCCAGATTCGCGGCCGCGGCCTGATGATCGGCGCTGAAGTCGTCGTGCCCGGCACCCATGGTCGAACCGGCCCGCCCCACACGGAACGGGCAAAAGCCATCAAGCGGAACTGCCTGCAAAACGGGCTCATCGTCGAAACCGGCGGGCGCAACGGTGCGGTACTCCGGTTCCTGCCGCCGCTGATCGTTTCGGATGCGGATATCCACGAAATCCTCAATCGCTTCGAGCATGCCGTGGAAACGGCCTGCCGTGCCTAGCCGCACCGCGGCGCGACCACGCAGGCCGACCCGTTCGGTTGCGTCGTGATCCACGTACAGGAAAGGACTATTGACGATGCTGGGCATGACGGAACGCAAGCTGCTTGCCGAGGGTAGCTCGCCGTGGCTGCTGGAACCCGTGTCGAACGGGCGTGATCTCGCGCGGGCGGTGAACGACAACCGGGTGGCACTCGAATCCCGGCTGGTGGAACATGGCGCACTGCTGTTTCGCGGCTTCGACGTTTCATCCGTGGGCGGCTTCGAAGCGTTTGCTCACGCGATTTCGGCCCATCAGTCCGACTACGTCTATCGTTCCACGCCACGCACCTCGATCGGCAACGGCATCTTCACCGCAACCGAGTATCCGCCGAGCGAGACGATCGCCCTTCATTGCGAAAACGCATATCAACGAAGCTGGCCGCTGAGAGTCGCATTCTGTTGCCTGACGCCGGCCGCGACCGGCGGCGAAACGCCGATTGCCGACATGCGGGAGGTGAGCCGCCGGATCGGACCGCGCCTCCTGGATCACTTCGAAGCGAAACAGGTCCGCTATGTCAGGCACTACCGGCGGCACGTCGACATTCCGTGGGAAACCGTGTTCCAGACCCGCGACCGCAGCCAGGTTGCCGCCTTCTGCGCGGACAACGGCATCGAGCATGAATGGCTCGACGACGACACGTTGCGCACCGCCCAGGTCAACCAGGGCGTGGCCTACCATCCGGTCACCGGCGACCGGGTGTTCTTCAATCAGGCCCATCTGTTCCATCTGTCGAACCTGGAAGCCTCGCTCGCCCGTTCGATCGTCAGCCTGTTCGGCGAGGATCGCATTCCGCGCAATGCCAGCCACGGCGACGGGAGTCCATTCGATCTCGCCGACCTCGAGCAGATCCGCACCGCGTTCCGCGCATGCGCGATCACGTTTCCATGGCAGCGAGGCGACGTCCTGCTGGTCGACAACATGCGCTTCGCGCATGGCCGCAACCCGTTCGAAGGCGAGCGCAAGGTCGTCGTGTCACTGCTGGACCCGTACGCGCCCGACCTCGAAGGAAGCGCCGATCGTTAGCAAGCGCGAGCGTGCACCTCAATAACAAGCCGTATTGATCCGGTGCGCGAAACGCCGTGTCCTTGGATTACGGGGCAGACGTCGGATTAGAGCGATGCTCTAATTTCAATACCGTCCAACGAAGCACGCTTGGCGGGATCGCCACGACCGGTCCTGAGATATTCAACGTTTAGAAGACAACGAAGGTTGAGCATGCTTCCCGATACAAAATTCAGGACTGTTACAGAAATTCTGTTGTTTCGCGGCAAGGTCGAACCGGAGAAGACGGCATTCATTTTTCTCGAGAACGGCGAAGCGGAACTGACCCGGCTCACGTTCGGCGACCTCGACAAGCGGGCGCGCGGCATCGCCGCCAGGCTGCAGGACATCGCGCAACCGGGCGATCGCGTCCTGCTGGTCTATCCGCCCGGGCTCGAATTCATCTGCGCATGGGTCGGATGCCTGTACGCCGGCCTGATCGGCGTACCTGCGTATCCACCGCGCAGGCATCGCCCCGCCGATCGTCTCAAGGCGATCGTCGCCGACGCCGGGCCGGTCGTCGCGCTGACCGATGCAGCCACACTCGACGGCATCGCGCATCACGCGGACGGTTACTCCGACACGCTGGAACTGAAGATCCTCGCGACGGACCAGCGCTTCGACGCGCCGGCCGAACACTGGCGCGCACCGGACATCACGCCGCAGACGCTGGCGCTTCTGCAATACACGTCAGGCTCCACCGGTACGCCGAAAGGCGTGATGATCAGTCATGCGAACATCCTGAGCAACATGGCGGTCATCGCCGAGGCGAGCGATGCCGATGCGTCGACGGTGTTCGTCAGCTGGCTCCCGGTGTTTCACGACATGGGGTTCTTCGGGAAGGTGCTGCTGCCGATCTATCTCGGCGTGCTGTCGGTGCTGATGGCGCCCGCGGCGTTCGTGCAGAAGCCCCTCCGCTGGCTGCAGGCCATCACGAAGTATCGCGGCACGCATTGCGCCGCGCCGGATTTCGCGTATGACCTGTGCGCGCGCAAAATCTCCGATGAAGCGCGCGCGCAGCTCGATCTGAGCAGCTGGCGGGTTGCGTTCAACGGCGCGGAACCGGTGCGCGCGGAGTCGGTGGCGCGTTTTTCGCGCGCCTTCGCCGCATGCGGCTTCCACGCGCACACCATGCGCCCGGTCTACGGGATGGCCGAGGCGACCTTGTTCATCTCCGGTCAGCCGGCACGCTCGCTGCCGCGCGTGGCGGACTACGACGCCGACGGCCTCGCGCAAGGCGTGGCGACGAGAAGCGACCAAGGCAAGCGCCACGCGCTGGTCTCTTGCGGTCGGACCTGGGCGGAGCACCGCCTGCGGATCGTGAATCCGGATACCGGTGAGCGCTGCGCGCCCGGCCGGATCGGCGAAATCTGGTTGACGGGCCCGAGCGTCGGCGTCGGCTACTGGAACCGCGTCGAGGAAACGGAGCGCACCTTCCGCGCGAAGCTGGATGGCGATGATGCGCGTTACCTGCGCACGGGCGATCTCGGTTTCGTCGATGGCGAGGATCTGTTCGTCACCGGCCGTTTGAAAGACCTCATCATCGTCGCCGGCCGCAATCACTACCCGCAGGATCTCGAACAAACCGCGGAGGGAAGCCACCCCGCGCTGGCGCCCAATGCATCGGCGGCTTTCTCGATCAACGTCGACAACGTGGAGCGGATCGTCGTCGCCTGTGAAGTGCGCCGGGAAGCGCTCAACACGCTGGACGCGGAAGCCGTCGCCGCGGAGATCCGGCGCACGCTCGCCGAAGCGCACGACGTCGATCTGTATGCGGCTGTGCTGTTGAAGCCCGCCACGATCCTGCGCACGTCCAGCGGCAAAATCCAGCGGAGCCGGATCAGGCAGGCATTCATCGATGAACAGGGACTCGCGATCGCGGGCGAGTGGCGCCGTGCGTTCTCCGCGCCGCCGGCCGCCCCGCAACCGGCCACGCCACGCGACACGCAAGCGCTGGTGCAATGGTGCATCGAACGTGTCTCGCGTCTGTCGGGAATCGACGCCGGCAAGATCGACCCCGACGCACCGTTCAGCATCCACGGGCTCGATTCGAAGGACGCCATCCAGCTCTCGGGCGAGTTGCAGGACTGGCTCGGGCGGCCGGTTTCCCCGACCGTCGTCTACGATTTTCCGAGTATTTCGCTGCTGGCGCGCCATTTGAGCGGCACCGGGAACGCCATGCCGGACCCGGCGCCCGGCTCGGCCGCAGCACGCGCGGATATCGCGATCGTCGGCATGGGATGCCGTTTCCCCGGCGCCGGCAATCCCGACGCATTCTGGCAGCTGCTGCTGGAGGGCCGGGACGCGGTCGGCGCGTCGACGCAGCGCGGCGCCGACCTTCCGCCCGCCGGACTGCTGGACCAGGTCGATCAGTTCGATGCGGCGTTCTTCGGCATCAGCGCACGCGAAGCCGAATCGATGGATCCGCAACAGCGTCTGCTGCTGGAGGTGGCCTGGGAGACGCTCGAGCATGCGGGGATCGCACCCGGCAGTCTCGCCGGCGGCCGCACCGCGGTCATCGTCGGCATCAGCAATTCGGACTACATCCGGCTGGCGCAGGACGAAGTCGCGGACGTCGGCCCTTATGTCGCGACGGGCAATGCGCTCAGCGTCGCCGCCAACCGCATTTCCTACGCGCTCGATCTGCGCGGCCCAAGCTGGGCGGTCGATACCGCGTGTTCGTCCTCGCTCGTCGCGGTGCATCAGGCGTGCCGCGCTCTGCAGCGCGGCGAGTCCGATGCGGCACTGGCCGGCGGGGTCAACCTGATTCTGGCGCCGCAATTGAGCGCGTCCTTCACGCAAGCGGGCATGCTGTCGCCGGACGGCCGATGCAAGGCGTTCGATGCATCAGCGAACGGTTACGTGCGCGGCGAAGGCGTGGGCATGGTGCTGCTCAAGCGGCTCGACGATGCGCTCGCGAACGGCGACACCGTGTTCGCCTTGATCCGCGGCTCCGCGGTGAATCAGGATGGACGCAGCCATGGCCTGACCGCGCCCAACGGCCCGGCCCAGCAGGCCGTGATTCACAGTGCGCTGCGCGATGCCGGCGTACGCGCGCAGGACATCGGTTTCGTCGAGGCGCACGGGACGGGCACGCCGCTCGGCGACCCGATCGAATTGAACGCGCTGGCGGCCGTCCTGAACGAATCCCGCCGGCCGGACGAGCACTGCTGGATCGGCTCGGTCAAGACCAACATCGGCCACCTGGAATCGGCGGCGGGCATCGCCAGCCTGATCAAGACCGCCCTTGCGCTACACCATCGCGCCATTCCGCCGAACCTCCATTTCCAGTCGATCAATCCGCAGATCGCGCTCGACGGCACGCCGTTCCGCATGCCGCAGCAGGTCACGCCGTGGCATTCGGAACACGGGCCGCGCGTGGCCGGCGTCAGTTCGTTCGGCTTCGGCGGCACCAACGCGCACCTGATCCTGTCCGAAGCGCCCCGGCCCGCGGAGATCGAAGCCGACCTGGCAGCGCCCGCGGCGCACGTCGTGACGCTCTCCGCGCGCACGCCGGAAGCGTTGCACGCGCTCGCTGCGTCCTATGCGGCCTACCTCGACGCCCATCCCGAGGCCCGTGTGCGGGATTTCGCATTCACGGCCAATACCGGGCGCACTCACTTCACGCGGCGCGCGGCCATCGTCGCATCGAGTCTCGATTCGTTGCGTTCGCAACTTGACGCCGCTTCGTCCGGCGAGCCAGCCGAAACGCCGCCTGTGGTGACATTCCACTTTTGCGCCGACGACGGCGGCAGCGCCGACGCGGTTCGGCAATTGCGCTCGGCCTGCCCCGCTTTCGATGCGCTGATGCAGCGGCAGTCCGAGGCATCCGAGGCGCCCGGGCTCGCGCCCGCGGAAGCCGGGTTCACGGCATTCCAGCGCGCGCTCGCGCAACTGTGGATGTCGTTCGGCATCACGCCGAATGCCGTCAGCAGCGCGGGCGACGGGCATCGCGCCGCAGCCTCGTGGGCGGACATGCCGCAGACGCCGGACGGCGGTGCGGCGGAAAACCGCGTCGTGATCGAAATCGGCACGCACACGGCCGCGTGGGACGCGATCCTGCACACGCTCGCCACGCTGTACGTACGCGGCGCGTCGATCGACTGGGATGCCGTGGAGCGGGGCGCACCGCACCGCCGGCTCGCGCTGCCCACCTACCCGTTCGAGCGTCGCCGCTTCTGGATCACGCCACATGCGCCCCGGCATCCGTTGCTCGGGCGCCTCATGGAGCAGCACGCGCATGCGCCGGCCACGTGGATCTGGCAATCGCGTCTCGATGCGCCGGCCACCACCTTTCTCGACGGTCATCGCGTCAAGGGTTCGCCCGTCCTGCCCTATTCCGCGTTCGTGGAAATGGCGCTGTCGGCCACGTCGGAAATCGGTGCTGCCGGCCATACGACGTTGAAGGACCTCGCGCTGCATGCGCCGTTGCCGCTGCATCCGCATGCATCGCGCACCGTGCAGACCGTGCTGAGCCGCCGGTCCTGGGGACCGTTTTCGTTTGCCGTCTATCACCGGATCGATGACACCCGCGCCACCCCGACGTGGCAGATGTGCGCGAGTGCCGAAATTCACGAATCGGATCGGAGCCACGCATGAAATTCGGCCTGATGTTCTTCGCCAGCAGTGAAGAGGCGCTGTCCGGCAACAAGTACCAGCTCGTGATGGAAAGCGCGCGTTTCGCCGATGCGAACGGGTTTTCCAGCGTCTGGGTGCCGGAGCGCCATTTCACCGAATTCGGCTCGCTGTACCCGAATCCCGCCGTCCTGCACGCCGCGCTCGCCGCTGCCACCCAGCGCGTGAAGCTGGTCGCGGGCAGCGTGGTCGCGGCGCTGCACAACCCGATCCGGATCGCGGAAGAATGGTCGATGGTGGACAACCTGTCGAACGGCCGCGTGGGCGTGTCGTTCGCGTCCGGATGGAATCCGGACGACTTCGTGTTCGCCCCGGACAAATATGCGAGCCGGCAGGACGACATGCTGGCGACGATGCGCACGGTCCAGCATCTGTGGCGCGGCGGCATGCTGGAGGCGACGAACGGTGTCGGCAAGCCGGTGCAGTTGCGCATCTATCCGACGCCGGTGCAGCCGGAGCTGCCCGTGTGGGTGACCGCCGCGAGCAATCCGCAGACGTTCGTGCGCGCCGGCGAAACCGGCGCCAACCTGCTGACCCACGTGCTCGACCAGGATCGCGACCAGCTCGCGCACAAGATCGCCCTCTACCGCGACGCGCGCGCGAAGCACGGCTTCGATCCGGCGGCCGGCACCGTGTCCGTGATGCTGCACACGTTCGTCGGCGACGATGCGGCGCAGGCGCGCGAACAGGCGCGTGTGCCGTTCTGCAACTACATCCGCGGCAATATCGGGCTGTTGAACGGGCTGGCGCAGAGCCGCGGCCAGTCGGTCGACGTGCGCGCGATGGGCGCACGCGAACTGGACGAGTTCGTCGAGTTTCTCTATGAACGCTTCGCGCAATCGCGCGGGCTCATCGGCACGCCGGAAACCTGCGTCGACCTGGTGCGGGATCTCGCGTCGATCGGCGTGGATGAAGTGGCCTGCCTGCTGGATTTCGGTCCGCCGGTCGAGCGGATCCTCGGCAATCTTCCGCAGTTGCGTCGACTACGGGAGATGTGCGCGCCCAGGCAAGCCGCCGCGCAGACGCGATTCGATGCCGCCGAGGTGCAGGCCCGCTGCCCGGAAACGACGTCGGGCGCGGACTTCAATGGCGAAATCCGGCAGCACGGCGTGCAGATCGACGGCGTGTTCGACGCGATCCGGCAGATCTGGCGTACGACCGGCGAGGCGCTGGGGAAAATCAGCCTGCCGGCCGACGCGCTGGCATCTTCGCCGTACCAGGTCCACCCCGCCTTTCTCGACGCGTGCAGCCGCGTGCTCGCCGCCGCCATCGATCCGGACGCGCTGGCGTCGGGCGACCTGTACCTGCCCAGCTCGATCGGTGCGGTACGAGTGCATCAGCCGCCGTCGTCGACCGACGCATGGAGTCACGCCACGCTGCGCAAGCCGGTCGGACAGGGCACGCTGGAGGGCGACATCCGCGTCCATGACCTTGCAGGGCGACTGCTGATCGAGATCGATGGGCTGCGGTTGCAGCAGGTGCGCGCGGGGCGCGCCGCCGAGCGGCACGACTTCGCCGCGCTGCTTTATCAACGCGTCTGGAGACCGTCGAACGTCGACGCGGCAACCGGCGGTTCCGCGCAGGGCGAGTGGCTGATTCTCGCGGACCGCGGCGACGTGGGCGCACAGCTGTCGGCGCTGCTGGAAGCCAACGGCGATACGTGCACGCTGCGCTTCGCCGACGCGACGCCGGACCTGCCCGCGCCCGACCGCCCGCTGAAGGGCGTCATCCACCTGTGGAGTCTCGATCTCGCGCCCGCCGACATCGCGGCGAGACGGCGTGCCAGCGCGAGCGTGCTGCACCTGGTCAGGGCGCTTGCGTCACGCGCGCCGTCGGCCCGGCAGGCGCGTCTATGGCTGGTGACGTCGGGCGCGATGAATGTTCTGGAGGGCGAATCGATCGCGGTGGCGCAGGCCCCGCTGTGGGGATTGGGCCGCGCGATCGCGGTCGAGCATGCGGCGCTGTGGGGCGGGCTCGTCGACCTCGATCCCGCGCAGCCGTCGGCGGCGCACATCGTGCAAGCGGTACAGGCGGGCGGCCGGGAAGACATGGTCGCGTTTCGCCGCGACCAGCGCTACGTCGCGCGCATCGCCCGCGACAATCGCGAATTCGTCAGCCACCGGCCGATCCGGTTCCACGATGACGCAACGTATCTCGTGACCGGCGGGCTCGGCGGGCTCGGCCTGCGGCTCGCGTCCTGGCTCGCCGACCACGGCGCCGGGAAAATCGTCCTGCTGGGGCGCGGCGAACCTTCCGCCGCGCACGAGAAAATCCTGCGCACGCTCGACGCGCGGTTCATTCGCGCCGACCTGTCGCGTCGCGAGGACGTCGAGCAGGCGCTCGGTGAAATCGCGCAGTCGATGCCGCCGCTCAAAGGGGTCTTTCATCTCGCCGGCGCGCTCGACGATGCGCTGCTGACGCGCCAGGACGACGACGCCTTCCATCGCGCCGGCAGCGGCAAGGCCGACGGCGCCTGGTATCTGCACGAGCTGACGGCCGGCTTGCCGCTCGACCATTTCGTGCTGTTCTCGTCGATGGCCGCGCTGATCACCATGCCGGGCCAGGGCAACTACGCGGCGGCGAACAGCTTCCTCGACGCGCTCGCCCAGCATCGGCGCGCGCAGGGGCAACCGGGGCTCAGCGTCAATTGGGGGCCGTGGGCGGAGATCGGCCACGCCGCCACCGACTACGGACGGCGCGCGCACGAACAGCTGGGCGCGCTCGGCGTCGGCACGCTGCCGCCCGAACTGGCCATCGCGACGCTGGAACGGCTGATGGCGTCCGGCGTCGCCCAGTCCGGGGTCGCGCAAATCGACTGGCCGACCCTGTTCCGGGTCGATGCGCCGGCCGCCGGTTCCGCGCTGTTTTCCGAGCTGGCGCAACCGGCCGCGCAGCCCGTGCAGCAGGACACGGCGTTGCTGCGCCAGCTGCATGCATGCGCGCCGCGCGAGCGGGTCGAGCTCGTCACCGACACGCTCGCGGCGATGCTCGCCGAGACCTTGCGTCTGTCCGGCCCCGACGCGATCGCGCCCGAGCAATCGCTGCTCGATCTCGGCCTGGATTCGCTGGTCGCGCTCGAACTGACGGACCACCTCACCAAGGTGTTCGGCCGGCCGTTTCGCGCGACGCTGTTCTTTTCCTATCCGAACCTGCGGGCGCTCGCCCAGTACGTGCTCAACGAACTGTCGCCGTCGCTCCCCGCGCAGGTCGTCGACGAAGCATCCGACGACCTCGACGAGGACGACCTTTCCGAACTGATCGCCCAGGAGATCGGCACCCAATGAACGCCAAGGCCACGCATGCACTGAAAGCCGCGCTCGACGAATTGCGCCTGCGGCGCGCGGAAATCGCGGCGCTGCGTTCGGACCGCAACGAGCCGATCGCCGTCATCGGCATGGCTTGCCGCTTCCCCGGCCGCAGCGATACGCCGGACGCGTTCTGGCAACTGCTCGACGGCGCGCGCGATGCCGTCACCGAAGTGCCGGGCGAACGCTGGGACATCGATCGCTATTACGACCCCGATCCGTCCGCGCCCGGCAAGATGGCGACCCGCCACGGCGCCTTTCTCGAACGCGTGGATCAATTCGACGCGGCGTTCTTCGGGATCGCGCCGCGCGAAGCGACCTACCTCGATCCGCAGCAACGGCTCCTGCTCGAAGTGGCGTGGGAGGCGCTCGAGAACGCCCATCTCGCGCCCGAGCGCTTCCGCCAGTCCGCCACGGGCGTGTACGTCGGCATCACCTGCTTCGACCACGCGATCCAGGTGTCCAATGCGTCGATGCCGTCGAGCAGCTACGCGGGCACGGGCAGCGCGCTGAACATGGCCGCGGGCCGGCTGTCGTTCGTGCTGGGCCTCACCGGCCCGAGCATGGCGATCGACACCGCCTGCTCGTCGTCGCTGGTGTGCCTGCACCTGGCCTGCGAAAGCCTGCGCTCGCGCGAAACCGGCATGGCGCTCGCGGGCGGCGTCAACCTGATGCTGTCGCCCGAGGTCATGGTCAGTTTCTCGCAAGCGCGCATGCTGTCGCCGGACGGCCGCTGCAAGACCTTCGACGCGGCGGCGGACGGCTACGTGCGCGGCGAAGGGTGCGGCATGGTGGTGCTCAAGCGCCTCGCCGACGCGCTCGCCGACGGCGACCGGGTGCTCGGCATCGTGCGCGGCACGGCGGTCGACCAGGGCGGCGCGGGCGGCGGGCTGACCGTGCCGAGCCGCGATTCGCAGGAACGGGTGATCCGCCGCGCGCTGAACCAGGCCGGCGTCGCGCCCGGCGACGTCTCGTATGTCGAGGCCCACGGTACCGGGACGTCCCTCGGCGACCCGATCGAGGTCGAAGCGCTGGCCGGCGTCTACGGCGCCGGGCGCACGGCGGACGAGCCGCTCGTGATCGGTTCGGTCAAGACCAATATCGGGCATCTGGAATCGGCCTCCGGCATCGCCGGCCTGATCAAGGTCCTGCTGTCGTTCGAGCACGACCGGATTCCGGCGCACCTGCATTTCACCCGACCCAATCCGCATACGCCGTGGCAGGAGATCCCGATCCGCGTCGCCGCCGATCCGGTCGCGTGGCAGCGCGGGGAACGCAAGCGCATCGCCGGGGTGAGCGCGTTCGGATTCAGCGGCACCAATGCCCATGCGATCGTCGAGGAGCCGCCCGTCGCGCCGGCGCACGCCGCGCAGCGCGCGCTGCTGCTGCTGTCGGCACGATCCGAAGCGGCGCTGGCGGCGCTCGTGCAGCGCTACGAGCGCGCGATCGACGGCGCGACGCCGCAGGAGCTGGCCGCCATCTGCCGCGCCGCCGCCACCGGACGGAGTCACTATCCGTTTCGCGCGGCCTATGTGTCGGGCGTGAGGGCAGCGTCGGCGGCAGCGGCGCGCACGGGCAAGGCGTTGCGCGTGGGCTTCGGGTTCGGCGCGCCGGACACCGGCGTCGCACGCGCGCTCCACGCATCGGAACCGCTGTTCCGCGATGCGTTCGCGCGTTGCGCGGTGCCGCTGGAGGCAGTCGATACCGACGCGGGCCGCTTCGCGATCCAGTTCGCGTGGGCCGAACTGTGGAAGGAATGGGGCATCCGCCCGGCCGTCGTGTCGGGCCACGGTATCGGCGAATATGTCGCGACCTGCGTGGCGGGCGTCGTGAGCGTGGCCGACGCGCTGCGCGTCGTGGCCGCCCGTTCGGATGCCGAAGCATTGCGCGCCGTGCTTCAGGACATCTCGCTCGCACGGCCGTCGGTCCGCCTGATTTCGGGCTGTCTCGGCACCGAAGTGACCGACGAGGTGACACACCCGTCGTACTGGTTGCAACTGGCCGGCGCGTCGGATCAAGCCGATGCGCCGCACCCGCCGGAAGGGCTCGCCGACGGCTGGCTGCCGCCGCCCTGCGCGGGCGATGCACTGGAACACGCACTCGCGGCGCTGTACGTGCAGGGCGCGCAGTTCGACTGGCGCGCGCTGTTCCCGGCGCCCGCCCAGCCCGCCACGACCCTGCCGAACTACCCGTTCGAGCGGCAGCGCTTCAGCCTGGAGAAGATCCCGTCGCCCGTCGTCGGCATGGATGCCGGCAGCATCGACGCCGCGGTGCGGCACCTCAAGTCGTCCGGCAAGTACCCGGAGGACATGCTGAACGCGTTTCCGGACCTGCTCAGGACGGCATTCGCCCCCGCCAAAACCACCGCGTCGAACGAAAGCCCGCTCTATCACGTGGTGTGGGAGCCGCAGGCCGCATTGCCGGCGGCACAGACGGCCGCCGACGCGTCCCCGTGGCTGATCTTCGCGGACGCGAGCGGTGCCGGCGAGCGGCTTGCGGCGCTGCTGCGGGCGCGCGGCGCAGCCTGCTCGCTGGTGCGCCCCGGCCTCGACTATCTCGGCGACGTGGAAGCGGGCTGGCAGGTCGCGCCCGAGCGGCCGGACGACTTCGTCCGCCTGCTGAACGAGACCGCCGCCCCCGGCCAGCGCATCGTCTTTCTGTGGGCGCTGGACGAAGCCGTCGGCGAGACGCGCATGTCCACGGCGCTGCTGCATCTCGTGCATGCGGTGGTCGGCAGTGAGCGCGAGTGGACGCCTTCGACCCGGCCCAGGATCTCGGTGGTCACGCGCGACGCGGTGGAAGCCGGCGCAGCGCCGCACGTATCCGGGCTCGCGCAGGCTGCGCTGTCGGGCCTGGCACGCGGGGCGATGATCGAGCATCCGGAATGGTTCGGCACCGCGATCGATCTCGACCCGGCCGCGCCGGAAGACGAGACGCAGGCGCTGCTCCTGGAACTACTCGGCGAGAGCCGCGAGGAACATGTGGCGTTGCGGCACGGCGCGCGCCATGCCGCGCGCCTGAGCCCGCTCGCGCCAGCCGAAACCGCCGCGCTGCCGGTCGACCCGGACGCGGCCTACCTGATCACCGGCGGGTTCGGCGCGCTCGGGCTGCACACCGCCCGGTGGCTGGCGGCGCGCGGCGCACGCACGCTGATCCTGGTTGGCCGGCAAGGGGCCGCGAGCGACGAGAGCCGGCGGGCGATCGACGAACTGCGCGAGCGGAACGTCACGCTGCGCTGCGAGCGCGTCGATATCGCCGACCCCGCGGCGGTCGCCGCTTTCTTCGCCGCGCTCCGGTGCGACGGCGTGCCGCTGCGGGGCATCGTGCACGCGGCCGGCATCGTCGGCTACAAGCCGATCATGCAGGTCGGGCGCGAGGAGCTGGACGCGGTGCTGCAACCGAAGGTCGCCGGCGCGTGGCTGCTCCATCAGCACAGCGGGCACTTTCCGCTCGATTTCTTCATCCTGTTTTCGTCGATCGCGTCCGCGTGGGGTTCGCGCGAGCAGGCGCACTACAGCGCCGCGAACCGCTTCCTCGACGCGCTCGCGCATCATCGTCGCGGCCAGGGCCTGCCGGCGCTGAGCGTGAACTGGGGGCCGTGGGCGCAAGGCGGCATGACGTTCCCCGAGGCGGAAGCGCTGCTGCGGCGGGTCGGCATCCGGTCGCTGGCGGCGGATCGCGCGCTCGACGTGCTGAATCGGCTCCCCGCCGTGCCGCAGGTCGCGGTCGTCGATATCGACCTGGCGCTGTTCCAGGGCTCCTACGAGGCGCGCGGACCCAGGCCGTTCCTCGACCGCGTGCGAGTGGCCAAAAGCGCGCCCGGCGCGCCGTCGATGCCGGCGTTGAGCGACGCGTCGCCGCGCGAGCGCAAGCGCCTGCTGGCGGACAGCATCGATCGCGCGGTGGCCCAGGTGCTCGGCTACGACGCGGGGACGCTCGATCGCGATCTCGGCTTCTTCGAGATGGGCATGGATTCGCTGATGGCGCTGGACGTGCGCACGCAGCTCGAAACCGCGCTGGGCATTCCGTTGTCGGTCGCGCTGTTGTTCGATCATCCGACGGTCAACGCCCTCGCGGATTTCCTCGCGGAGCAGGCGTCCGGCATGGCGGCGGACGCACATGCGGCACCGGCGCAGGCCGTGCCGCAGCCGCGACCGATCGCGCCGGCCATCGAGGCCCGCGACGCCGGCACGCCCGAGCCGATCGCGATCGTCGGCATGAGCTGCCGGTTTCCGGGCACCGCGCACGATCTCGACGCCTACTGGAATCTGCTGAACGACGGGGTGGATGCGATCTCCGAAGTGCCGCGCGAGCGCTGGGATGTCGACGCGTACTACGATCCCGATCCTGAAAAGCCGGGGCGCATGTACTGCCGCTTCGGCGGTTTTCTCGACGACGTCGACCAGTTCGATCCGGCGTTCTTCCGCATCACGCCGCGCGAAGCGAACGCGATGGACCCGCAGCAGCGGCTGTTGCTCGAAGTCAGTCACGAAGCGCTGGAGCACGCCGGCATTCCGGTCGACAGTCTCAAGGGCAGCCGGACCGGCGTGTTCGTCGGCATCACCACCAACGATTACGCGAACCTGCAGCTTCGCAACGGCGGCGGCGCCGGCATCGACGGCTATTTCTTCACCGGCAATCCGCTGAACACGGCGGCCGGCCGCATCTCCTACGGACTGGGCCTGCAAGGGCCGAGCATGGCGATCGATACCGCGTGCTCGTCGTCGCTCACCGCGATCCATACCGCCAGCCAGAACCTGCGCAGCGGCGAGTGCGATCTCGCCATCGCGGGCGGCGTCAACCTGATCCTGTCGCCGGACAACTCCATCGCCGTCTCGCGCACGCGGGCGCTGGCGCCGGACGGCCGCTGCAAGACCTTCGACGCGTCCGCGGACGGCTTCGTGCGCAGCGAAGGCTGCGGCGCGCTGGTGCTCAAGCGCCTGTCCGACGCGCTCGCCGCGGGCGATCGCGTGCTGGCCGTGCTGCGGGGTTCGGCCGTCAACCACGACGGCGCGTCGAGCGGCTTTACCGCGCCGAACGGACGGGCGCAGGAAGCCGTGATCCGCCAGGCACTGGGTGGGCTGCCCGCCGCGTCCATCGATTACGTGGAAGCGCACGGCACCGGCACCCCGCTGGGCGATCCCGTCGAGTTGCAGGCGCTGGCGACGGTGTTCGGCGATGGCCGCGACGCGGGCCGGCGGCTGCGCGTCGGCTCCGTGAAAACCAACATCGGCCACACGGAGTCCGCCGCCGGCATCGCGGGGGTCATCAAGGTCGTGCTGTCGCTGAACCACGACCGCCTGCCCGCCCACCTGCATTTCCGCCAGCCGAGCCCGCTGGTGCAGTGGGACACGCTGCCCCTCGAGATCTGCGCCGAGGCGAGCGCGTGGCCGCGCGGCGAGCGGCCGCGGCGAGCCGGCGTCAGCGCGTTCGGCGCGAGCGGCACCAATGCCCATCTGGTGCTCGAAGAAGCGCCCGCGTCGGCGCGGCCGGCGACACCGTCGAGACACAAGGTGCATCCGCTGGTGCTGTCGGCCAAGACCCCTGCGGCGTTGCGCGAGCTTGCCGGGCGCTATCAGCGGCGGCTCGAAGCCGAACCCGGTCTCGACATCGCGGCCGTGGCCTTTTCGGCGGCGACCGGCCGCTCGCATTTCGCGCATCGGCTCGCGTGGCCGGTGACGTCGCTCGACGACGCCCTCGACAAGCTGCGCGCCTTCCACGCGAAGGAACCCGCCGGCACGACGCAGCCCGCGCCCCGCGTGAAGATGGCCTTCCTGTTCACCGGCCAGGGCGCGCAATACGCCGGCATGGGCCGCCGCCTGTACGACGCGTATCCGGTGTTCCGCGACGCCATCGACCGCTGCCGCGCGGTGGCCGATCCGCTGCTCGACAAGCCGTTGCTCGACGTGCTGTCGGCCCAGGGCGAGGACATTCACCAGACCGGCTACAGCCAGCCGGCCCTGTTCTCGCTGCAGTACGCGCTCACCACGTTGCTGGCGTCGTTCGGGGTGGTGCCCGACGCCGTGATGGGCCACAGCGTCGGCGAGTACGCGGCGGCGTGCGCGGCCGGCGTCTTCTCGCCGGAAGACGGCCTGCGGCTGATCGCCGAACGCGGCCGGCTGATGCAGGCGTTGCCCCGCGACGGCGAAATGGCGGCCATCTTCACCGACCTCGCCACCGTCGAGCGCGCGATCGAAGCGTGGCCGCACGAGGTCGCGGTGGCGGCCGTCAACGGCCCGGCGAGCATCGTGATCTCCGGCAAGCGCGAGCGCATCGCGATGCTGGTCGACGCGTTCGCCGCGCAGGACATCCGGTCCGTGCCGCTCAATACGTCGCACGCGTTTCACTCGCCGCTGCTCGAGCCGATGCTGGACCGCTTCCAGGCGGCGGCGAAAGCCGTGCCCGTCGCGCGCCCGGCGCTCCCGTTCTATTCGAATCTCACGGGCGCCGTGATGGACGACGCGCCCACCGACCTGTACTGGCGCCGGCACTGCCGTGAGCCGGTGCAGTTCGCGAGCAGCGTCGAGCGCCTCGCCGAAGCCGGTTTCAACGTGCTGGTCGAAATCGGCCCCAAGCCGGTGCTCGTCAACCTGGCCCGCGCGTGCTGTGCGCCGGACGCCGGGATCCAGTTCCTTGCCCTGCAGCGGCCGCAAGTCGAGCAGCAAGCGCTGATCGAAACGCTGTCGACCCTGTATGCCCGCGGCGTCGATGTCGACTGGGCCCCGACCGAAACACCCGCACCCGCACGCATCGCATTGCCGTCCTATCCCTTCCAACGCAGCCGTACCTGGTTCCAGAAAGCGGACACGTCCATGACTCAGACAAGCGCATCACCCCTCGCCGCCGCACCGACGCACAATCGCAGCGGCGAGGTGCTCGAATGGCTTCGCGGCAAGATCGGCGAATTGATCCAGGCCGATCCCGACACCATCAACATCGAACTGCCCTTCCTCGAGATGGGCGCCGACTCGATCGTGCTGATCGAGGCCATCCGGCACATCGAGGCGGAGTACGGCGTGAAGCTGGCCATGCGCCGCTTCTTCGAAGACCTGGCGACGGTGCAGGCGCTCGCCGAATATGTCGCGGACAACCTGCCGGCGGCCGCCGCGCCGACCGGGGCCGAGGTCGTGGGCGCTTCCGAGGCTGTGGCGGAACCGTCCACGGCGGCGGTTGCGGTTGCGGTCGCACCGTCTGCGCAGGCGCTTGCGCCGCTCGCCGCCGCGCCGGTGGAATGGGTGGCAGCCGAAGGCGGCTCGACGGTCGAGCGCGTGTTGCGGGAGCAGAATCAGCTGCTGTCCCACGTGATGAGCCAGCAGATGGAACTGCTGCGCACGTCGCTGACCGGGCAGGCCGGCGTCCGGCCGGCGACGGCCGCCGCGCAAGCCGTCGCGAGCACGGCGAGCGTCGCCCCCAAGGCGGCGATCGCGGCACCGGCCGCCGCGCCCGCGGCGAAGCCCGCACCAGCCGCCGCCGCGGCGCCCGCGGCCGACAATGCGCCGCCCAAGCCGATGATGCCGTGGGGCAGCCCGGTCCAGCAGCGCGCGCGCGGCTTGTCCGCCGCGCAGCAGGAGCATCTCGAGGCGCTGATCGTGCGCTACACGACGCGCACCCGGAAATCGAAGGACTCGGTGCAGGCGTCGCGCCCGGTGCTGGCCGACAGCCGCGCCACGGTCGGCTTCCGCTTTTCGACCAAGGAGATGCTGTATCCGATCGTCGGCGATCGCGCGGCCGGCTCGCGGCTGTGGGACATCGACGGCAACGAGTACATCGATTTCACGATGGGCTTCGGCGTGCATCTGTTCGGCCACACGCCGGATTTCATCCAGCAGCAGGTCACCCGGGAATGGCAGCGCCCGCTCGAACTGGGCGCGCGCTCCAGCCTCGTCGGTGAAGTCGCCGCGCGCTTTGCCCGCGTGACCGGCCTCGATCGCGTGGCGTTCTCGAACACCGGCACCGAGGCCGTCATGACCGCGATGCGGCTCGCGCGCGCCGTGACCGGGCGCGACAAGATCGTGATGTTCACGCATTCGTATCACGGCCACGCCGACGGCACGCTCGCCGCGGCGAACGCGGACGGCGTGACGGAAACCATCGCCCCCGGCGTCCCGTTCGGCTCGGTCGAGAACATGATCCTGCTCGACTACGGCAGCGACGCCGCGCTCGAGGCCATTCGCGGGATGGCGTCGACGCTCGCCGCCGTGATGGTGGAGCCGGTGCAGAGCCGCAACCCTTCGCTGCAACCCGTCGCATTCCTGAAGGAACTGCGCCGCATCACCGAGGAGGCCGGCGTCGCCCTGATCTTCGACGAAATGATCACCGGCTTCCGCGTCCATCCGGGCGGCTCGCAAGCGATGTTCGGCATCAGGGCCGATCTCGCGACGTACGGCAAGATCATCGGCGGCGGCCTGCCGCTGGGCGTGATCGCCGGCACCAGCCGCTTCATGGATGCGATCGACGGCGGCATGTGGACCTACGGCGACCACTCGTTCCCCGCCGCGGATCGCACCGCGTTCGGCGGCACCTTCTGCCAGTATCCGCTCGCGATGGCGGCCGCGCTGGCCGTGCTGGAGAAGATCGAACAGGAAGGCCCGGCGCTGCAGGCCGCGCTCAACGAACGCACCGCGCAGATCGCCGACACGTTGAATGCGTTCTTCGTGGAGGCCGAGGCGCCGATCAAGGTCACGTGGTTCGGCTCGATGTTCCGCTTCGAATTCACCGAGAACCTCGACCTGTTCTTCTATCACATGCTCGAAAAGGGCATCTACATCTGGGAATGGCGCACCTGCTTCCTGTCCACCGCGCATACGGACGAGGATATCGACCGCTTCATCCGGGCGGTGAAGGACAGCGTCGCCGACCTGCGCCGGGGCGGCTTCATCCGGCCGCATTCGAAACACGGCACGGTGGCCGCGCTGAGCGAAGCGCAACGCCAGCTGTGGGTGCTGTCGGAAATCGATCCCGAAGGGTCGCTCGCCTACAACGTCAACACCACGCTCGAACTGAACGGCCGGCTCGACGAAGCCGCGATGCGCGCGGCCGTCCAGAGCCTGGTCGACCGGCACGAGGCGCTGCGCACCACGGTGATGGCGGACGGGTCGGGCCAGATCGTGCATCCGTCGCTGACACTCGAGATCCCGCTGATCGACACGGAGCAGGACGCGTGGCGGGAGCAGGAAAGCCGCCAGCCGTTCGACCTCGTGAACGGCCCGCTCTTTCGGGCCGCGCTCGTGCGCCTGGGCAGCGAGCGTCACCTGCTGGTGATGACGGCCCATCACATCATCTGTGACGGCTCGACGTTCGGGGTCCTGCTCGAGGACCTGGCCCGCGCGTATGCCGGTGCGGCGCCGGCCGACGCGCCGCTGCAGTTTCGCGCGTACCTGAAGCAGCTCGACGGCCAGCGCCACAGCCCGGAAACGAAGGCGAATCGCGAGTACTGGCTGGCGCAATGCGCGCACCAGGCCGCCCCGCTGAATCTCCCGGTGGACTACCCGCGGCCCGCGATGAAGACGTTTCACGGCGGGCGCGTGTCGCTGCATCTGGACACGGCGGCGGCCGCGACGCTGCGCACCGCGGCCCGTCAGAACGGCTGCACGCTCTACATGGTGCTGCTCGCGGGCTTCAATCTGTTCCTGCACCGCGTCGCCGGCCAGCAAGCGATCGTCACCGGCATCCCGGTGACCGGCCGCTCCGTGGCCGGGAGCGACCGCCTCGCCGGCTACTGCACGCATCTGCTCCCGCTGCGCTCCACGCTGCCCGAGCAGGCCACCGTGGCCAGCTTCCTGGCCGGCACCCGGCAGAACCTGCTCGACGCGCTCGAGCACCAGGATTATCCGTTCGCCGAGCTGGTCCGCGAAATCGGCGCACAGCGCGATCTCAACGCCGCGCCGCTGGTGTCGGCGGTCTTCAACCTCGAACCCGTGTCGGCGCTGCCCGAACTGCCCGGCCTGACGGTCGGCCTCGTGGCGCCGCTGATCCGCCATACCGCGTTCGACCTGAACGTCAACGTGCTCGACGCGGGGCAGGCACTCCTGATCGATTGCGACTACAACACCGATCTGTTCGACGCGAGCACGGTGCAGCGTTTCCTCGACATCTACCGGACCCTGCTGACGCATCTCGCGGACGATGCGTCGGCCGCCGTTGCCAAACTGCCGTTGATGAGCGACGCGGAGCGGAACCTGATGACGGTCGAGTGGAACCGCACCGACACGGATTTCGGCGAGGCCGCCGCGCAACCGCTGCATCGGTTGTTCGAACAGCAGGTCGAGCGCACGCCCGATGCCGTCGCGGCCGTCTTCGATGACCAGACGCTCACCTACGCCGAACTCAACCTGCGCGCCAACCGCCTCGCCCACCACCTCATCGCGCTCGGCGTCGGCCCCGATGCGCTCGTCGGCGTCGCGATGGAGCGCTCGCTCGACATGAGCGTCGCATTGCTCGCGATCCTCAAGGCCGGCGGCGCTTACGTCCCCGTCGACCCCGACTACCCCGCCGAGCGCGTGCGCTTCATGATCGACCACGCGCAGTTGCGCTGGCTCCTCACCCAGCAGCATCTGCGCGACGCTCTGCCCGAGACCTCCGCACACGTGATCGTCGTCGATAGCGACTCGCTCGACCTCGATGCCACTGCTGCGTCCAACCCCGCGCCCACGCTGAACGGCGACAACCTCGCCTACATGATCTACACGTCCGGCTCGACCGGCCGCCCCAAGGGCGCGCTCAACACCCATCGCGCGATCACCAACCGCATCCTGTGGATGCAACACGCCTACGCGCTCGGCGCCGACGATGCCGTGCTGCAGAAGACCCCGTTCAGCTTCGACGTCTCGGTCTGGGAACTCTTCTGGCCGCTCGTCACCGGCGCGCGCCTCGTGTTCGCCCGCCCCGGCGGCCAGCGTGAGACCGACTATCTGGTCGAACTCATCGAGCGCGAACGCATCACCACGATCCATTTCGTGCCGTCGATGCTGCGTGCGTTCCTCGACCATCCCGACCTCGACGCGCACTGCGCATCGCTGCGCCGCGTCGTATGCAGCGGCGAGGCGTTGCCCCACGACCTGCAGCAGCGTTGCCTCGAGCGCCTGGACGTCAGGCTGTACAACCTCTACGGCCCGACCGAGGCCGCCGTCGACGTGACCGCGTGGGAGTGCCGCCGCGACGATCCGCACCGCATCGTCCCGATCGGCCGGCCGATCGCCAACACCCGCCTCTACATCGTCGACGCGCAGATGCAGCCCACGCCGATCGGTGTGCCCGGAGAACTGCTGATCGGCGGCACGCCGGTCGGGCGCGGCTACCACGGCGAACCCGAACTGAGCGCCGGGAAGTTCATCGCTGATCCGTTCTCCGCCGACCCGCTCGCACGCCTCTACCGCACCGGCGATCTCGCGCGCTACCGGCCCGACGGCAACATCGAGTTCCTCGGCCGCATCGATCACCAGATCAAGCTGCGCGGCCTGCGCATCGAACCCGGTGAAATCGAGGCGGCGCTGACGTCGCACCCGCTGGTCGACGCCGCCGTCGTGGCGCTGCGCGGCGTGGACGACGGCGCGAGACTGGTCGCATGGCTGTGCTCGTCGCATCCCGAAGCCGAACTGGTCGACGCGGTGCGCGGCCGCCTGCGGCAACGGCTGCCGGATTACATGGTGCCCGCCGCGTTCGTCGTCGTGAGCGCGTTCGAGCAACTGCCCAACGGCAAGCTCGATCGCGCCAAACTGCCCGAACCCGGCGACGGCCTGGACTACGTGGCGCCCGTCAACGCGCTCGAAGCGCAGTTGACGGCCATCTGGCAGGAAGTGCTCGGCCACGCGCGGATCAGCACGACCGCCAATTTCTTCGAGCTGGGCGGCAATTCGCTGCTGGCGACGAAGGTCGTCGCGCGCATCCGTCGCGACCTGCATGCGAAGCTGGAAATCCGCAGCCTGTTCGCACTCCCCACCATCTCGAGCCTCGCGAAGCGCATCGCCGATACGCAGCCGATCGACTACGCGCCGGTGACGCCGCTGCCGGCGCAGGCAAGCTACGCGCTCTCCCCGGCCCAGACGCGGCTGTGGGTGCAGGATCGCCTCCATGCGGCGCAAGCCGGCGGGCCGCTGCCCACGTCGCTGCTGTTCGAGGGCGTGCTGGACGTGGACGCGCTCGTGCGGGCGTTCCGCGCGTTGAGCGAGCGTCACGAGATCCTGCGCACGCGTTTCGTGCTGGAAGGCAACCAGCCGGTCCAGCAAGTCCTGCCGCCCGGCGAAGCCGCGTTCCCGGTCGAAGTCGTGGATCTGCAGGAGGCCGAGGATCGCGATGCCCAGGCCGCGTCGATCCAGGCAAGCGAACGGCTCGTGCCGATGGATCTCGCCGCCGGCCCGCTGTTCCGCGTCAAGCTGCTCAGGCTCTCCGAAGTCCGTCACGTCTGCATCTGCACGATGCATCACATCGTGAGCGACGGCTGGTCCACGGAGGTCCTGCTCGACGACCTGTCGGCGCTCTACGACGCATTCGTCCAGCGTCGCGACGATCCGCTGCCCGCGCTCCCGATCCAGTACAAGGATTACGCCGGCTGGCTGAACCGCCTGCTCGCCGGGCCGGACGGCGCGCGCATGAAGGACTACTGGCTGACCAAGCTGGGCGGCGGCCTGCGCGCGCTGGACCTGCCGGGCGACGTCGCGCAGCCGGTCGAGCCGAGCTGGAAATCCTGGCGATTCGAGCTGCCCGCCGCCGAGACGACGGCGCTGGAATCGCTCGGCAAGCGCCACGGCGCGACCTTGTTCATCGCGCTGCTGTCCGCGATCAAGGCGCTGTTCTACCGCCGTTCCGGCCAGGAGGACATCGTCGTCGGCACGCCGGTCGCGGGCCGCGAGCTGCCCGAACTCGAGTCGCAGGTCGGCCCCTACCTGAACGTGCTGGCGCTGCGCGATCGCGTCGCGGGCGACGACCGGTTCGACACGCTGCTCACCCGGGTGCGGGACACCACCCTCGAAGCGTTCTCGCACCCGCTGTATCCGCTCGATCGCCTGCTCGACGAGCTGCACGTCAAACGCGTGGCGGGACGCAATCCGCTCTTCGACATCGGCCTGACGCTGCAGAACCAGCGACACGGCCCCGTCGATCGCTATGCGGGACAAGTGCATATCGCCGAGCTGCCGGACCACGACCCGCAGGGCGCGGACACGGAAGCCGCAACGGACTTCTGGTTCCTGGCCGAACCGCGCGCCGAGGGCCTCGCGATCCGCGTCGTCTATCACGCGGGGCGGTTCAGCGAGGCGCTGGTGCAAGGCGTCGCCCACGAGCTGACGTCCGTCATCGGCGAGGTGCTGGCCAATCCGGGCGTTCGCATCCGGAACCTGACCCTGGGACACCGCGCGCTGCACGCCGACGCCCGCCAGCCCACCGTCGAACTCAGCGCATTCTAAGGAGCCTTCGTTGACCATTTCGTCCAGCACGCAGGTCTACCTGCGACACAACATCCAGTTCGAACCGCTGATCAACAGCTGGTACGCGTGGTATCACACGCTGCCGCCGTTGACCGCCGCCCTCAACGTGGCGGAGCGGTTCCTGCCGCTGCTGAAGTCCTATGCGGCATCGCCGATGATGCATGCGGCGGCCTGCAAGGATCCCGCGATGCGCGGCGGGCCGTTCCTCGACCTGGGCGGCCAGCGCGTCGACGAAATCCGCGCGCTGATCGAGCAGACCACCCAGCGCGCGACCCGGCAACTGGAACTGGCGAAGGCCTACAAGGCGTTCTCCACGCTGCTGCTGGAACAGGCCACGGGGATGGCGTCGGACCCGCTCTACCCCGCGATTCCGGAGGTGTTGAAAGGCTATGTCGAGATCTACTACGACCTGAACCACAACCCGTCCTTCCGGGTGTTCGAAAGCCTGCTGTACGCGAGCCCGTTCTATGCGCGCGATGCGCAGAGCATCGCGCTGTCGGCGATCGAGGAGCACACGCCGCGGCCGTTCATCCTCAGCACGCCCCGGCTCCGCGACGATCGCACGGTGTTCTGCAACATGGCGTTCGACGACCGCGCGCTCGACGCGCTGTTCCGCATGCGCGACACGCCCGGCAGCTACGCGAAGATCGTCGACCTGATGCGCGTGGCGGAGCAGGACGAGCCGCTGTTCCGCTCGTTCTTCACCGAGGAGGCGCCGGCGCCGAAACCGGATCGTTCGTTCGACGGCGACGACATCCGCATCCGCTACTACGGCCACGCGTGCGTGCTGATCCAGAGCCGCGGCGTGAGCATCCTGATCGATCCGGTGATCAGCTACGGCTACGACACCGCGCTGCCGCGCTACACGTTCGCCGACCTGCCGGACCAGATCGACTACGTGCTGATCACGCACAGCCATCACGATCACATCGTCCTCGAAACGCTGCTGCAGCTTCGCCACAAGGTCAAGACCGTGGTGGTCGGCCGCAATCTCGACGGCTTTCCGCAAGATCCGTCGATGGAACTGGCGTTGCGCAAGCTCGGCTTCGACGACGTGCTGGAAGTTCGGGATGCCCAGGAAATCAAGCTGCCCGGCGGCACCATCACCGCCATTCCGTTCATGGGCGAACACAACGACCTGGCGATCCACAGCAAGCAGAGCTTCATGATCCGCTTCGGCTCGCGCTCGGTGCTGTGCATCGCCGATTCGTGCAACCTGGACCCGCGCCTCTACGAGCATGTGTTCCGACTCGCCGGCAAGCCGGACACGCTGTTCGTCGGGATGGAAACCGAGGGCGCGCCGCCGTCGTGGGTCTACGGCCCGCTGTTTCCGAAGGCGCTGCCGCGCGACATCGACCAGTCGCGCCGGGCGCGGGGCTGCCAGTTCGGCGAGGCCGCCGCGCTGGTGGACGATTTCGCGTTCAACGCGGCGTATGTCTATGCGATGGGCCAGGAGCCGTGGCTGAACCACCTGCTCGACAACACCTTCGACGAAAACTCGCCCAGCCACATCCAGTCCACCCAGTTCGTCGCGCACTGCCGGGCCAAGGGCATCGCGTCCGAAATCCTGTATGCGACGAGGGAGATCGTGCTTTGTCAGAACTGAATCTCAACGCGCTCTCGACGAGCGGGCAATACCAGGAACACGTGGCGTTCTGGAACGACGCGCTCGGTCGCCTCGACGAAGACTTCCGCCTTCAGCAGGCGTGGCAGGCGTACGCGCTGCCGCTCGGCCCCGAGCCGACCCTGACGTTCGCGCTCGACGGCGACGCGGCGCCGGTGCTGGAGAAGCTCGCCGCCGGCAACGCGCTGGGCGCGTTCGTCGTGCTGCTGGCCGCGCTGTTCCGCGTGCTGGAGCGCTACAACGGCGCGGCCGGCCTGTTCGTGGCGTCGCCGCCCCTGATCGCCGGACCCGCGAGCGGCGCCGCCGAGCCCGTCCCGTTGCTCGACGCCGGCGCGCCCGGCCCGACGGTTCGCGCGTACCTGAACCAGTTGCGCGACGCGGTGCAGCGCAGCTATTCGTACCAGGATTTCCCGATCGCCGCGCTCGCGCACAAGCTGCATGGCGAACGGCGCGCGACCAACGTCGGCGTGCGCTTCGACGGCCTTCACGAAGCCTGGGCAGCGGCCGACTACGACCTGTCGATCGAGATCCGCCATCGCGAGCGCTACGAGATCGTGCTGACGGGCCGGCCGACGGTGTTCACGCTGCATTATCTGCAGCATCTCGCGCGGCACCTGCGCAACGTCGTGGCCGGCTTCGGCGCACTGGACGCGCCGCTCGACACCATTTCGCTGCTCGACGACGACGAGCGCGCGCGCCTGCGTTCGCAGGCGGCGCCCGTCGCGGTAGAGGGCACCTTCCTGGAACAGTTCGCGCAACGGGTCGCGGCCGCGCCGGACAGCGTCGCGGTGGTGACCGCCGACGCGTCGCTGACCTATGCCGAACTCGACGACCAGGCGTCCCGGCTGGCGAGCTTCCTGCTCGCGGAATACGCGATCGAACGCGGCGACGTGGTGGGCGTGGTGGCCGACCGTTCCGAGCGCTGGATCGTCGGCCTGCTCGGCGCGCTCAAGGCGGGCGCGGTGTATCTGCCGCTCGACCCGGAGTTTCCGCGGGAGCGGCTGCGCTTCATGATCGAGGATGCGAAGGTCAAGGCGCTGCTGACGCACTCGGAACACCTGCCGTTGCTCGCCGACTTCTGGGCGATCCCGATGTTCGCGCTCGACTTCCAGCTCGACACGCTGGCACCCGCGTCGGCATCGGCGCAGGTCGAGGTCCGGCCGGACGATGCGGCGTACATCATCTACACGTCCGGCTCCACGGGCGTGCCCAAGGGCGTCGTGCTCGAACACGCAGGGCTCCTGAACATGGCCAGGTACCATGTGGACGCATTCGGTTTCGATGCCGCCGACCGGTTCGTGCAGTTCTACTCCCCGGGCTTCGACGGCTCGATCATGGAGATCTTCGTCACGCTGCTCGCGGGCGCGCGCCTGGTGCTGGCAAAGCCCACCGTGATCCGGGACGTGCCGCGTTTCGTCGACTACATCGCGCAGCAGGGCGTCACCACCGTGAACGCGACGCCGGCCTATCTCGCCGCGCTCGACTGGCCCGCGCTCGGCGCCGTGACCCGGGTCATCAGCGCCGGCGACAACGCCCGCGTGGCGGATCTGCGCGAGCTGGCCCGGACCCGCACGTGCCACAACTCGTACGGCCCGACCGAGGCAACCGTGTGCATCACGGACTACGTGGTCGACCCGGCCGTCACCTACGGGGCCCGCCTGCCGGTGGGCCGCCCGATCCGCAACACGCACCTGTACCTGCTCGACGAGCACGGCGGCCTGGCCCCCGAGGGCTGCACGGGCGAGATCTGCGTGTCCGGCATCGCACTGGCGCGCGGCTATGTCGGCCGGGACGACCTGACGGCCGCCGCGTTCGTCGACCACCCGTTCGACGCGGGCGCGCGCCTCTATCGCACCGGCGACCTCGGCGTCTGGCTGCCGGACGGCAACCTGGAAGTCACCGGCCGGCGCGACACGCAGGTGAAGATTCGCGGCTACCGGATCGAAACGGGCGAGATCGAGGCGGCGCTGAGGCAGCACGCCGGCGTCGCCGACGCAATCGTGTTCGTGCGCGAAGACACGCCGCAGCACAGGCAGCTGGTGGCCTGCGTCGCGACGGCGACGGCCAGCGTCGCCAGCCTGCGGGAACACCTGAAGGAACGTCTGCCCGAGTTCATGGTGCCGGCGTCGATCGTGACGCTCGAACGCCTGCCGCTGACGCCGAACGGCAAGCCCGACCGCAAGGCGCTCGCCGCGCTGGAACTGGCGCCCGTGCCGAGCGAAACCGCGTACGTCGCACCGGCCAATGACGTCGAGGCGCGCCTGGGCAGGATCTGGGCCGACGTGCTGGGCCGCGGGCCGATCGGCGTGCACGACAACTTCTTCGAACTGGGCGGCGACTCGATCCTGATCATCCAGGTGATGTCGCTGGCCCAGCAGGTCGGGCTCAAGTTCACCGCCGACCAGTTCTTCGCCCACCCGACCATCGCCGAGCTTGCCCGGGTCGCGACGGAGGCGCCGTCGCTGCGGATCGCGCAGGAGCCGGTGGTCGGCCCCGCCCCGCTGACGCCGATCCAGCACTGGTTCTTCGCGCAGGACGTCGCCGATCCGCATCACTACAACCAGTCGACGATGATCGAGGTGCCCGCGTCGCTGCGGCCGGACACGATCGAGCGCGCGCTCGCGGCCGTCACGACGCATCACGACGCGCTGCGGCTGAGTTTCGAGCGCGTCGCCGGTGCATGGCAGCAAGCGCATGCGGCGCCGCCGCTGGCCATTGCGCTCGGCGTCACGTCGCTGGCGGACGCGGCACCCGCCGCGCGTGAGGCCGCGATGCTCGCGACCGCCACCGCCATGCAGGCGAGCTTCACGCTGTCGGCGGCGCCGCTGCTGCGCGCGCACCTGTTCCAGTTCGGCCCCGACGCGCCGCAGCGCCTGCTCGTGGTCGCGCATCACCTGGTGATCGACGGCGTCTCGTGGCGCATCCTGTTCGAAGACCTGTACACCGCGTGCCGCCAGCTCGAAGCGGGCCACGTGGTGCAGCTCCCGGCCAGGACGACGGCGTGGCGCGACTGGTCGACGCATCTGTCCGAACTCGGCGCGACCGCGCTCGACGGTCTGGGGCTCGACTACTGGATCGACGGGAACGCCGGCGAGCCGGCGTGCTTCGACGACATGCCGGTCGGCACCCGCGCCGAAGCCGGCTCGACGGTCGTCGAGTTCGACGCCCAGCAGACGCTCGCGCTGTTGCAGGACGTGCCGCGTGCGTTCAACACGCAGATCAATGAAGTCCTGCTGACGGCCCTGCTGCTCGCGTTCGGCGACTGGACCGGCAACGCGTCGCTGGTCGTCGATCTCGAAGGCCACGGCCGCGAGGACCTCTTCGACGGCGTCGATACGTCGCGCACGATCGGCTGGTTCACCACCCACTATCCGGTGTTCCTGAACGCCGGCGACGCCACGGTGGCGGTCGACGCGCTGCGCCACGTCAAGGAGCAACTGCGCGCGGTCCCGATGCGCGGGCTCGGCTACGGCATCGCCCGCTACCTCGGCCGCGACGCCGGCATCACGGCCGCGCTGGAACGGCAGCCGCCGGCGCCGGTGCGCTTCAACTATCTCGGCCAGGTCGATCGCGTGCTGGCCGACGACACGGGCTGGAAGCCGGTGCTCGACTTCCAGAGCCCCGAGCACAGCCCGCGCGCGCGTCGCGGCCATCTGTTCGAGATCGACGGGATGGTGTTCGACGGCCGCCTGCGCCTGACGTGGCACTACAACCGCGAGGCCTGCGCACCCGGCGTCATCGAGCAGCTGACGCAGTGCTACCGCAGCCGTCTGCTGTCGATCGTCGCGGCCAGCGGCGACGGCCCGCGCGCGCTGAGCCCGTCGGATTTTCCGGCCGCGCGCATCAGCCAGGCAGCGCTGGACGCCCTCGTCTCAAGGATCAAATCGTGACATCCCCGACCATCGCCGATATCTACGCGCTCTCCCCGATGCAGGAGGGGATGCTCTTTCATGCCGTGCACGAGCCCGGCGCGAGAAGCAGCTTCAACCAGCTCAGTTGCCGGATCACCGGCAGCCTCGACACCGCGCTGTTTCATGCCGCATGGCAGCAGCTCATCGATCGGCATCCGGTGATGCGCACGTCGTTCCATTGGGAGGAATTCGACAAGCCCATGCAGGTCGTGCACGCGCACGCCACGCTGCCGTGGGTGCAGGACGACTGGCGCGACCTGCCGGAACACGAACAGCGCACACGCTGGCGCGCGCATCTCGAACAAGACCTGGCCGAGGGCTTCGCGCTCGATCTCGCGCCGCTCGTACGCTGTCGCCTGGTGCGCGCCGCCGCCGACGCGTACCTGTTCAGCTGGAGCCACCACCACATCCTGGCCGATGGCTGGTGCCTGTCGCTCGTCATCGACGAGATCTTCCAGGTGTATGGCGCGCTCGCGCGCGGCGTGCCGCCGGCGCTCCCGCCGGTGCGCCCGTATCGCGACTACATCCAGTGGCTGCAGCAGCACGAGCCGCAAGCCGCGCAGCAATACTGGACGCGCTATCTCGAAGGGTTCCGCTCGCCGACCCCGCTGCCCACGGCCGCGCGCGCGGGCGCTGACGAGCGCTTCGGCCAGGGCCTCGCGCAAGTGCAGGCCGACCTGTCGGCCGACCTGAGCGCGCGCCTGCGGCAATTCGCGGCCCGCCATCACGTCACCCTCAATACGCTCGCGCAAGCGGCCTGGGCGCTCGTGCTGTCGCGTTACAGCGGGGAAACCGACGTGGTGTTCGGCGCGGTCGTGTCCGGGCGGGGCGCCCCTCTGCCGGGGATCGAAGCCATGCTCGGCCTGTTCATCAACACGGTGCCGGTGCGGGTGCGGGTCGACCCGAGGCAGCCGCTGGTGCCGTGGCTAAAGATGATCCAGGCGCGCGTGGCCGCCCGTGCGCCGTTCGAGCACACCCCGTTGCCCGACATTCAGCGTTGCAGCGAAGTGCCGCCGTCGACGCCACTGTTCGAGAGCAACATCACGTTCATGAATTACCCGCTCGACGCGTCGCTCACGCATGGCGCGCATGGGCTGGCGGTCGACGAGGTGCAGCTCTACAACCGCGCCGACATTCCGCTCGAATTCGTGGTGACGGCGCGCGACGACTGGAAGATGGAACTGTCGTTCGACCCGCGGCGCTTCGATGAAGACACGATGCAGCGGATGCTGGGCCACGTGGCCGCGACGCTCGACGCGTTCGCGGCCGAGCCGAACCGGCTGCTCGGCCGCGTGCCGATCTTGCCCGAGGCCGAACGCCGGCAGTTGCTGGAAACCTTCAACGACACCGCCGTGCCGTTCGACGCCGCGCTCACCGTGGTGCATCGCCTGGAGCAGGCCGCCGCGGACCACCCCGAGCGGCCGGCGGTCGAGTACCGCGATAGCGTCCTGAGCGCGGGCGAGCTGAACGCGCGCGCCAACCGCATCGCGCACCGCCTGCTGGCCGCGGCCGAGCTGGGGCCGGACACGCTGGTCGCGATCTGCATGCACCGGTCCGCCCAGCTGATGGAGGCGATCCTGGCCGTCTGGAAGTGCGGCGCCGCCTATGTTCCGATCGACCCCGACTATCCGGTGGCGCGCATCCGCACCATCCTCGAGGATTCCGGCGCCGCCCTCGTGATCACCAGCGACGGGCTCCTCCCTCCGGAGCTGGCCGGGATCGCGCCGGTCGTGTCGCTCGACGCCGTCACCGATATCGACAACGACACCAACCCCGGCCGCTCCGTGTCGCCCGACAGCCTCGCGTACGTGATCTACACGTCCGGCTCCACCGGCAAGCCCAAAGGGGCGATGGTCGAGCACGCCGGCATGCTGAATCACATGCTCGCCGAGATCGACGAGTTCTCGATCTCGGCGCATTCGGTGATCGCGCAAACCGCGCCGCATTGCTTCGATATTTCGGTCTGGCAATTTTTCACGGCGCCGCTCGTCGGCGGCAAGACCGTGATCGTCGACGACGAATGCATTCGCGATCCCGCGCGTTTCGTCGCGTATCTGGACACCACCCGGATCAGCATCCTCGAACTGGTGCCGTCCTATCTGTCCGCGGTGCTCGACCGTGCATCGGAACAGCCGGCGCTGATGCGGCACCTGCGGCACCTGCTCGTCACCGGCGAAATGGTCAGCCCGGCCCTGGTGAAACAGTGGTTCGACGTGTTCCCTGGCATCGCGCTGGTGAACGCGTACGGCCCGGCCGAAGCGTCCGACGACGTCGCGCAGCACCGCATGACGTGCGCGCCAACCACGCCTTACGTACCGGTCGGCAAGCCGATCCGCAACGTGCGCCTCTACGTCGTCGACCCGCAGATGAACCTGTGCCCGATCGGGATTCCCGGCGAGCTGTGCGTGTCCGGCGTCGCCGTCGGCCGCGGCTATCTGAACAACGAGGCCGCCACGCGGGAGGCGTTCGTCGAGGATCCGTTCCATCCGGCGCGCGGGGTCCGCCTGTACCGCACGCGCGACATCGGCTGCTACCTGCCCGATGGAACGATCGTGCTCCACGGCCGCCAGGACCACCAGCTGAAGATCCGCGGCTACCGCATCGAGCTCGGGGAGATCGACAACGCGCTGGCCGCCATTCCGGAAATCCGCCAGGCGGCCGCGCTCGACTATCGCGACGAGGCCGGCCGCGCCGCGCTGTGCGCGTATGTCGCGTTCCGCGACGGCGCGGCGCTGAGCGACGCCGCGATCGCCGCCGCGTTGTCCGCCACGCTGCCGGACTACATGGTGCCCGGCATCTACGTGGTGCTCGACGCGCTGCCGCTGAGCGGCAACGGCAAGATCGACCGCAAGGCGCTGCCGCCGCTGGACCGCGCGCGACTCGCCGCCACCACGCACGCGCCGACGCCGCCGCGCACGCCAACCGAGACGCTGCTGTGCCGCATCTGGGGCGAAGCGCTGGGCATTCCGTCGCCCGGCATCCACGACAACCTCTTCGCGCTGGGCGGCGATTCGATCCTGAGCATGCGCATCGTGTCGCTGGCCGCGAAGGCGGGCCTGAAGCTCACCACCCGGCTCATCTTCCAGCATCCGACGGTGGCCGAACTCGCCGCCGTGGCGACGCGCGGCACGGTCGGCGCGGCGGAGTTCGTCGCGTCGTCCGGCCCGCTGCCGCTGACGCCCATCCAGAAGCGTTTCTTCGCGCAGCACCAGCACGACCCGAACCAGTACAACCAGGCGGTCCTGCTCGACGTGCCGACGGATGTCGATCCGGGCCTGCTGCGCCAGGCGCTGCGGCACGCGGCCAAATGGCATGACGCGCTGCGGCTGCGCTTTCGCGCAGGCGCGTCCGGCTGGAGCCAGGAAGTCGTCGACGATCCGGACGTCCCCGTCGTCGTGTCCGACGTGGCGCGCGATCAGCTCGCGCAGCACGTCGCGCAAGCGCATGCGAGCCTGAATCTCGCGGACGGCCCCGTCGTGCGCGCCGACCTGTTCCGCCTGGACGCAGGCCGTTCGCTCCGCCTGCTGCTGGTCGCCCATCATCTGGTGGTCGACGGCGTGTCGTGGGGCGCGCTGCTCGAAACCGTGTACGACGCCTATACCCGCCTGCGCCACGGCAAGGCACCCGAGTTCGCGGGCGGCAGCGCCACCTGGACCGCCTGGACCCGGGCGATCTCGACCTGGGCCGATTCCGGCGCCGCCGACGCCGACCTCGCCCATTGGCAATCCCTCGCGCGTGCCGCGCTACCCGGCCTGCCGCTCGATCGCGAGGCGTCCGCCGACGCCAATACCGTGTCGTCCGCCGAAACGATCGTGGTTGAGCTCGGCGAAGCCGCGACGACGGCGTTGCTGGGCGCCGCACCCCGCGCGTATGACGCGCAGATCAACGACGTGCTGCTGGCCGCGCTCGCGCGGGCCGTCAGCGACTGGAGCGGATGCGCCGACGTCCTGCTGGATCTCGAAGCGCACGGGCGCGAGGAGCTGATCGACGCGCTCGACATCTCGCGCACGGTGGGCTGGTTCACGTCCGTGTTCCCGGTCGTGCTGACGGTCGATGCCGGTTCGCACGATCCGGCCGGCCTGGTCGCATCGGTCAAGGCGCGACTGCGCGCGGTGCCGAACGCGGGCATCACCTGCGGCCTGCTGCAAGACCGGCTCGACGGCCCGCTTCCGCGGCCGCGCATGCAGTTCAACTACCTGGGTCAGACCGACCAGCTGTTCACCGCCGCACGCGACTGGAAACAGGCCGCGGAGCTGAGCGGGGACGGCCGCCATGCGAACCAGCGGCGCGAGCACCTGCTCGACATCAACGCGTACGTGACCGGCAACCGCCTGCACGTGGCGTGGGAATTCAGCCGGGCTTGCCACGACGCGGACACCATCCGGCGCGTCGCGCAAGCCTACATCGCGGCGCTCGAATCCCTGGTCGCCGGCCATGCCGTCCAGTCCGCCTCGTCCCGGCCCGCGACCGGCTTGCCGCAGGCGCCGGCGTCGGTGCGGCCGGACGAGATCGCCGACGTCTACCCGCTGACACCGACCCAGCAGGGCATGCTGTTCCACAGCCTGTACGCACCCGCGTCGGATGCGTACTTCAGCAGTCTGAATTTCCGGATCGACGGGGCGCTCGACGTCGAACGGTTCCGCCGCGCGTGGGATACCGTGGCGCACCGGCACGACATCCTGCGCACCGCGTTTCACTGGGAAGACATCGAAAGCCCCGTGCAGGTCGTGCATCGCCGGATCGACTTGCCGTGGCACGACGAGGATCTGCGCGCGGTGTCCGCCGCGGAGGCCGAGCAGCGCTGGGACGCCTACGTGGCGCAGGACCGGGCGCGCGGCTTCGACTTTGCCCGCGCGCCGCTGATGCGGCTCGCGCTGTTCCGCGTGGGCGAGCACGCGTGGCGCTTTCATTGGAGCCACCACCACATCCTGCTCGACGGATGGAGCTCCGCCCGGCTCCTGAGCGAAGTGGCCGCCGCCTATCAGGCGCCGCCGGCCGACGGCGCGCCGCAGCGGGACGCGCCGCCCGCCTTCGCCGATTACGTGCGCTGGCTGGCCCGCCAGGACGCCGCCGCCGCGGAACGCTTCTGGAAGACCAGGCTGGCGGATTTCCCGGCGACGACGCCGCTCGTGCTGGGTCGCCCCGAACTCGACGGCACGGCCGCGCCGGGCGCCTACGTGGAAGAGGCGCTGCTGCTCTCCGAAAGCGACACGCAACGGCTCGTCGCGTTCGCGCAAACCAGTCGACTCACCCTGAACACGCTCGCGCAGGGCGCGTGGGCGCAGTTGCTGAGCCGCTACAGCGGCGAATCGGACGTCGTGTTCGGCACGATCGTGTCCGGTCGCCCCGCGTCGCTGCCGGCGTCGGACGAGATGGTCGGGCTGTTCATCAACACGCTGCCGGTGCGGGTGCGCATCGACGCGCGCCCGACGTCCGCGTGGCTGGCGCAATTGCAGCTGGATCTCGCGCAGCAGGAGGACTATGCGCACTATCCGCTGGCCGACCTCCAGAAATTCGCCGGCCTGCCGCCCGGCGTGCCGCTCTTCGACAGCCTGCTCATCTTCCAGAACTATCCGGTGGAAGAAGCGCTGGCCGATGCGCTGCCCGGCCTGCGGATCGGCGCCTTCCAGGTGTCCGATCCGAACAATTACCCGCTGACGCTGGTCGTGACGCCGGGCAAGCGCCTGTCGCTGCAGGTGCTGTACGACGACGGCCGGTTCGATCGCGACACGATCGTCCGCCTGCTGCGCCATGTCGAGACCCTGCTCACCGGCCTGGCCGGCGCGGAAGATCGGCCGAACCGCAGCGTTGCGCTGCTCACCGCCGCCGAGCGGGACGCCCTCCTGCTCGGCTGGAACGACACGTTCGCGCCGGTGCCGTCCGACCGGACGCTGCCCGAACTGATCGACGCCGTCGCCGCCGCGCATCCGGAGCGCATCGCGGTACGCTGCGGCACGGAGGTTCTCACCTATCGGGCGCTCGTCGAAGGCGCGAACCGGGTCGCCGCGCAGCTTCTGCAGATGGCGCCGCTACAGCCGGACGACCGGATCGCCGTCTGGATGCCGCGCTCGCCGCTGATGCTGGAAACGATCCTGGCCATCTGGAAGTGCGGCGCGGCGTACGTTCCGGTCGATCCGGCCTATCCGGCCCAGCGGGTCGAGACCCTGCTGACGCTGGCCCGGCCGGCCCTCATCGTCGGCACCGACTGCCGGCCACCGCCGGCGCTGGCGTCGATTCCGCTGGTCGATCCCGCCCGCCTGCCCGCCCATCAGGATGCCGAAGCACCGACGCCGCGCTGCCGGCCCGCGGACCTCGCCTACGTGATCTTCACGTCGGGTTCGACCGGCCAGCCGAAGGGCGCGATGGTCGAACATCGCGGCATGCTCAATCACGTGCTCGCGATGGCGCGCCGGGTCGGGCTCGACGCGCGGAGCGCGGTCGCCCAGACCGCTTCGCACTGCTCGGATATTTCGGTCTGGCAGTGCTTCGCGGCGCTGGCGTCGGGCGGCACGACGGTGATCTACCCCGATGCCGTGATCCTCGAGCCCGCACGCCTGATCGACAGCCTGCACCGCGACCGCATCACGGCGATGCAATTCGTGCCGTCCTATCTCGCGACCTTCCTCGGCGAACTGGAACGGCACGCGGCACCGGCCTTCCCGCACCTCGAAACATTACTGACGATCGGCGAAACGCTGCAGCCCGCCACCGCGCAAGCGTGGTTCCGCCTGAATCCGACGGTGCGGCTCATCAACGCGTACGGGCCGACCGAAGCGTCGGACTCCGTCGCGCATTACAGCCTGACGCGCGCGCCGGATCGGCCGGCGATTCCGATCGGCCGGCCGATCGAGAACCTGCGCCTCTACGTCGTGGACGCCGACATGAATCCGTGCCCGGCCGGCGTCAAGGGCGAGATCTGCATCGGCGGCGTCGGCGTCGGGCGCGGCTACCTGTTCGACGAAGCCCGCACGCGGGCGGTGTTCCGCGACGATCCGTTCAGTCCGGAACCGGGCGCGCGCCTGTATCGCACCGGCGATGTCGGCTGCTTCGACGCGGACGGCAATCTCCACTTCTTCGGCCGCCGCGACTTCCAGGTCAAGATCCGTGGCTATCGGATCGAGCTCGGGGAAATCGAAGCCGCGCTGACCGGTCTCGCAGGCATCTCCCACGCCGTCGTGGTCGCCCGGGAAACGTCGGATGCCGAAATGACCCTGTGCGCCTACGCGTCGGGAACCGGCTGGACGCCCCCACGCGTGCGCGACGCACTGCGCGACACGCTGCCGGCGCATATGGTGCCCGACACCGTGATGCTGCTGCCGGCGCTGCCCGTCATGCCGAACGGCAAGATCAACCGCGCCGCGCTGCCGCTCCCGGATGCCGCGTCCGTGCCCGACGACGTGCCGGCCGAACCGCGCACGCCGGTCGAAGCGGCGCTGCTGCGCGTCTTCGCCGAGGTGCTCGGCCGCCGGCCGAACGGCGTCGACGCCGATTTCTTCGAGCAGGGCGGCCAAAGCCTCAAGGCGATCCAGCTGGTCAGCCGGATCCGGCGCGAACTGAAACGGGACGTCACGGTCGCCGACATCTTCCATGCGCCGACGCCGCGCGCGCTCGCGCGGAAGCTGGCGGCCATGCCCGTCGACGGCGCTGCCACCGACGACGCGTTCATCCCGGCGCTGGCCGCGCAGCCGTCCTACGCGGTGTCCCGCGCACAGAAGCGGATCTGGCTCGCCAGCCGCGGTGCGGATCCGTCCACGTACAACATGGCGGGCGCGCTGCAGCTGGACGGCGCCGTCGACACGGCGCGCCTCGTCCGTGCGTTCGACCTGCTGGTCGATCGCCACGAGAGCCTGCGCACCGTGTTCGCGATGATCGAAGGCGAGTTGCGGCAACGCATCCTCAGCCGCGAAGCCTCCGGCTTCCGGGTCGAGCAGCGCGATCTCGCGGACGATGCCGGGCCGCAGGCGATCGATGCGCTGATTCGCGCGGCAAGCGAGCAGCCGTTCGATCTCGCGTCGGGGCCGCTGTTTCGCGTCACGCTGGTGCGGCTCTCGCCGGTGAAGCACCTGCTGCTGCTGAACATGCACCACGTGATCTCGGATGCGTGGTCGATCCGCGTGCTGACCGACGACCTGCATGCGCTGTATGCGGGACACGACCTGCCGCCGCTGTCGATCCAGTATCGCGACTACGCCGCGTGGCACAACGCGAGCCTATCCGGTCCGCGTGCCGCCGCGCATCGCGCGTACTGGCTCGCGCAACTGGCGCCGCCGCTGCCCCGCCTGCAACTGGCAACCGACTTCCCGCGGCCCGAGCGGCCCGGTCATGCCGGGCAGACGCTCGAAGTCGAACTGCCGGCGCCGCACGCGGCAGAACTCGCCGCGCTGGCCCGCGCGCACCATACGTCGCTCTACGCGGTGCTGCTGGCGTCGTTCTGCGTGCTGATGCATCGCTACACGGGGCGTGAGGACATCGTCATCGGCAGCGTATCGGCCGGGCGCGACAGCGAGCCGCTCGAATCGCAGGTCGGCGTGTATCTCAACACCGTCGTGCTGCGCGTGCCGGTGCGGGCATCCTCGACCGTCGCCGACGTGATCGACGGCGTGGCGACAGCCTCCACGCAAGCGCTGGAGCATGCGTCCTATCCGTTCGACGTGTTGCTGGAAGACCTGAAGATCCGCACGCCGGCGGGCCATTTTCCGATCTTCGACATTCAGGTAAACCACGTGTCGATGCCGGCCCCGCAGCCCGGCCTGCGCATCACGGACATCTCGCCGGCGGACACGACGGCCAAGTTCGACCTGTCCTTCCAGGTCGTGGAAAGCGAAGGCCGGCACCTGATCCAGTTCATCTACAACACGCACCTGTTCCGCCCGTCGACCATCGCCGCGATGCGCGATCGACTGCTCGCGATCCACGACGTCTTCCGCCGCGACCCGGCCACGCCGGTCGATCGCATCCCGCTCTCCGGCGAGGCCCCCGCCGCCGGCCCACGGGCCCGCGTCGGCCTGCGCCTGAAGCGCGCGCCCGAGGTCACGGCCGACGACGCGCTCGAGGAGAAGACGTGATGTGGATCGTCCGGAGTTCGAGCAGCGTGCGCCGTGCGCGCCGCTTCGGGTTGTTTCAGGTGAACAAAACGTTTCAAGGAGTGTCCTGTGCAAGACAATAACGTGCTGGTCACCGACCATCGCTATGCCTCCACCGCGCGTTTCTGGCGCGAAAGCCTTTCGCAGGTCGCCGGCGTCTACCGGATCGCGACGTACGCCCCGAATCAGCAACCGGGTCGCCCGCTGTCCCGCACGGTGCGGCTCACGCCCGCGTCGCTCGACCTGTTGCGGCGCATCGGCGACGGCGAGCTTGCCGAGTTCGCCGTCACGGCGGCGGGCATTGCATTCCTGCTCTGGAAATACTTCCGGATTCCGGTCACGGTGCTCGGCACGCCGGCGCTGGCCGCGCATCCGTCGGCCCGCGCCGCCACCGTGCCGCTGATCATCGAGGTCCGTCCCGACGAGCGCGTCGAGGACTACCTGTCGCGCGTGGCCGCGATCGTGGAAGACAGCTACGCCGAGCCTCACTTCCCGCTTGAAACGCTCGTGCGCAACGAAAAGGACATGGCGCTCGCGCAGCTCACGAAAGTCGTGCTGGCGGACGACCGGGTGCACCACGCACCGACCGGTCGCGACGACGATCTGCAGTTGCATCTGCGGCTCGCGCGCGGCGAGATCGAGCTTCGTTACAGCACGGCGATCGAGCCTTTCATCATCGACGGTTTCGCCGGCAGCCTCGGCGCGGTGCTGGCGGCATTCGAACACCTCGACACGGCCGTCGGCGACATCGCATCGGCCCCGCCGGAAGAGGGGCCGCTGCTGAGCGCCTTCAACGAAACCGCGACGGCCGGCCCCAGCCACCCGACGGTCGTCGCCATGTTCGAAGCGCAGGTCGCCCGCACGCCGACGGCGCCGGCCCTGGTCACCGACAGTGCGCTGATGACCTACGCCGACCTGAACGCCCGGGCCAACAGCCTCGCGCATCAATTGCGCGAACACCACGGCGTCGGGCCGGAATCGCTGGTCGGCATCATGCTCGATCGTTCCGAATGGATGATCGTCGCGATTCTCGGCATCCTGAAGGCGGGCGCGGCGTTCGTTCCGCTGGACCCGGCGTATCCGGCCGAGCGGATCAATCACATCCTCGGCGACACCGGCCTGTCGTTGCTGGTGACCCAATCGAATCAGCTCGCGCAGTGGTATGAGTTCTCCGGCGTGACGCTGCTGCTGGACCAGGAACTCCCCGGCTGGCCGCCGCGGCCCGACAACCCGCCGTACCGTGCCGAACCGGCGCACCTCGCCTACGTGCTCTACACGTCCGGCTCGACCGGGAAACCCAAAGGCTGCCTGCTCGAACACCGGAACCTGGCCCACTACATCGCGTGGGCCGCCGCGTATTACTTTCCGGAAAGCACGACCGGCAGTTTCGGCCTGTACAGTTCGCTCTGCTTCGATTTCACGCTCACCAATATCTTCTGCCCGCTGGTGCGCGGCAAGACGCTGCGCATCTATCCGCAGTCGGAGAGCATCGACACCATCCTGGCCCGGATGTTCCAGCCCGGCAGCGGCGTCGACACCCTCAAGCTCACGCCCACCCACATTCACCTGCTGGAGTACATGAACCTGGCACGCTCCGGCGTGCGCAAGGTGATCGTCGGCGGCGAGGAACTGACGCCCCAGCACATCGCCACGCTGCGCAAGATCGATCCCGCGATCGAGATCTACAACGAGTACGGCCCTACCGAGGCGACGGTCGGCTGCATCGTCGAGCGCGTCGAGGACGCGCCGTCGACGGTGCTGATCGGCCGGCCCATCGCCGACACCCGCGTGTACATGCTCGACGACGCGCTGCGGCCGGTTCCGCTCGGCGTGCCCGGCGAAATCTGCCTCGCCGGCGCGGGCCTTGCACGCGGCTACCACCAGCGGCCCGACGTCACCGCCGCGAAATTCGTCGAGCATCCGTTCCCCGGCGAAGCGCGCATCTATCGCACCGGCGACATCGGCCGGTGGCTGCCCGACGGACGTATCCAGTGCTACGGGCGCGTCGACCACCAGGTCAAGATCCGCGGGCACCGTGTCGAACTCGGCGAGATCGAGGCCGCGATCGCCGCGCACGATGACGTCGTCGGCGCGGCGGTCATGCTGCGCGAATCCGCCCACGGCGTGCGCAAGCTGGCGGCCTACGTCAAGGGCGCCGCGAGCCTGAGCGTGCCGGACCTGCGGGCCTATCTGGCCGGGAAGCTGCCGGACTACATGGTCCCGTCCGACATCATCCCGATCGCCGAATTTCCGCTCAACGCCAACGGCAAGCTGGATCGCCCGGCGCTGCTGGCGCTGGAGCCCAACGCCGCGCCCGACGACGCCCGTCTCGACGCCACGCCGCTCGACGCCACGCCGATTCAGCTCGAGCTGGTGCGCATCTGGCGCGACGTGCTCGACAATCCGGCCGTCGATCTCACCGGCCGCTTCTTCGACTACGGCGGCGATTCGCTGCAAGCCATGCAGCTGGTCTCGCGGATCTGGAGCAGCTTCTCCGTCGAGATCGGCATCGACGCGATCTTCGAACTCCAGACCATCAGCGCGGTGTCCGACCTGATCGAAGCGTCGTCGCCCCACGCCGGTTCGACGGCCGGCGCCATCCTGCCCCGCTCGCGCGCGAACGACCTGCCGCTGTCCTTTCCGCAGCAGCGGCTGTGGTTCCTCGCGCAACTGGAAGGCCCGTCGGCCACCTACAACATCTCGAGCGCGCTGCGCTTCGACGGCGAACTCGACATCGCGCGCCTGCAGGCCGCCGTGTCCGAGATCAGCCGGCGTCACGAGATCCTGCGCACGACGTTTCCCGCCGTCGACGGCCGCGGGGTTCAACGCATCGCGCCGCCGGCGCCGGTCGCGCTCGACGTCGTCGACGTCGCCCGCGAATCCGACACGCTCGCGCGGCTCGCGGAGGAAGCCGACCGCCCGTTCGATCTCGCCGCCGGGCCGCTCTATCGCGTCGTGCTGTATCGCGTCCATGAGCGCCTGCACGTCTTCGGCATCGTGATGCATCACATCGTCTCCGATGCATGGTCGTCAGGCATCCTGATCGGCGAACTGGCCGCGCTCTATGCCGGCGAGTCGCTGCCGGAACTGGCGGTCCAGTACGCGGACTACGCGGTGTGGCAGCACGAGCGCCTGGCGTCCGCCGACACGCATCGGGAACTGGCGCTGCTGAGCGCCGCGCTGGCCGATGCGCCGGACCTGATCGAACTGCCCACCGACCGCCCGCGGCCCGCCATCCAGCAGTTCCGCGGCGCGGTGCTGCCGTTCCAGCTGAGCGGCGAACGCGCCGACGGCCTGCGCGCGATCGCGCGTGCGTCCGGCACCAGCACGTTCATGGTCGTGCTCGCCGCGTATGCGCTGCTCCTGTCGCGATACAGCAACCAGCAGGACCTCGTCATCGGCTCCCCGATCGCCAACCGGCGGTCCAGCATGACCGAGCCGCTGATCGGCTTCTTCGCGAACATGCTCGCGCTGCGCGTGGACCTGTCGGGCAATCCGACCTTCGGCGAATTGCTGGCGCGCGTGAAGCGCGTCGCGCTCGACGGCTACAGCCGCCAGGAGATTCCGTTCGAGCAGGTGGTGGATTCGCTCGCGCTCGAGCGCAACCTGAGCCGCACGCCGGTGTTCCAGGTCGTGTTCGCGTACGAGAAAGCGCCGTCCCAGGCGGTGAGCTTCCCCGGTCTCGCGGCCACGCCGGTGGCGGTCGAGACCCACACCGCGAAGTTCGACCTCACGCTCCATGTGCAGGATGCCGACGACGGCCTCGCGGGCTCGCTGGAATACAACCTCGACCTGTTCGACGCCGCCACGATCGATCGCATGGCGGAACACTTCCGCACGCTCGTCGATGCCGTGATCGCCGATCCGGACGCGCCGCTCGGCGCGCTGCCGTTGACGAGCGACGCGGAGCGGAACCTGATGACGGTCGAGTGGAACCGCACCGACACGGATTTCGGCGACGCCGCCGCACAACCGCTGCATCGGTTGTTCGAACAGCAGGTCGAGCGCACGCCCGATGCCGTCGCGGCCGTCTTCGATGACCAGACGCTCACCTACGCCGAACTCAACCTGCGCGCCAACCGCCTCGCCCACCACCTCATCGCGCTCGGCGTCGGCCCCGATGCACTCGTCGGCGTCGCGATGGAGCGCTCGCTCGACATGAGCGTCGCATTGCTCGCGATCCTCAAGGCCGGCGGCGCTTACGTCCCCGTCGACCCCGACTACCCCGCCGAGCGCGTGCGCTTCATGATCGACCACGCGCAGTTGCGTTGGCTTCTCACCCAGCAGCATCTGCGCGACGCGCTGCCCGAGACCGACGCCCGCCTGATCGTCGTCGATACCGACTCGCTCGACCTCGATGCCGCGGCGACGTCCAACCCCACGCCCGCGCTCGACGGCGACAACCTCGCCTACATGATCTACACGTCCGGCTCGACCGGCCGCCCCAAGGGCGCGCTCAACACCCATCGCGCGATCACCAACCGCATCCTGTGGATGCAGCACGCCTACGCGCTCTGCGCCGACGATGCCGTGCTGCAGAAAACCCCGTTCAGCTTCGACGTCTCGGTCTGGGAACTCTTCTGGCCGCTCGTCACCGGCGCGCGCCTCGTGTTCGCCCGCCCCGGCGGCCAGCGTGAGACCGACTATCTGGTCGAACTCATCGAGCGCGAACGCATCACCACGCTCCATTTCGTGCCGTCGATGCTGCGTGCGTTCCTCGACCATCCCGACCTCGACGCGCACTGCGCATCGCTGCGCCGCGTCGTATGCAGCGGCGAGGCGTTGCCCCACGACCTGCAGCAGCGTTGCCTCGAGCGCCTGGACGCCAAGCTGTACAACCTCTACGGCCCGACCGAGGCCGCCGTCGACGTGACCGCGTGGGAATGCCGGCACGACGACCCGCACCGCATCGTCCCGATCGGCCGGCCGATCGCCAACACCCGCCTCTACATCGTCGATGCGCAGATGCAGCCCACGCCGATCGGTGTGCCCGGAGAACTGCTGATCGGCGGCACGCCGGTCGGGCGCGGCTACCACGGCGAACCTGAACTGAGCGCCGAGAAGTTCGTCGCCGATCCGTTCTCCGACGACCCGCTCGCGCGCCTCTACCGCACCGGCGATCTCGCGCGCTACCGCCCCGACGGCAACATCGAATTCCTCGGCCGCATCGATCACCAGATCAAGCTGCGCGGCCTGCGCATCGAACCCGGTGAAATCGAGGCCGCGCTGCGCACGCATCCGTCGGTCGACGACTGCGTCGTGATCGCGAAAACCGCAGGAGCCCGAACGTTCCTGATCGCCTATGTCGCGACCGCGGAGCCAGACATTGCCGATCTGCGCGGTTATCTCGGCGGCAAGCTCGCCGACTACATGGTGCCGTCGCAGTTCGTCGTCCTTGCATCGTTGCCGATGCTGCCCAACGGCAAGATCAACCGCAAGGCGCTGCCCGCCCCGGCCGACGGGGTCAACGTGGTCAACATGGCCCAGCCGCACGCGCCCGCCGTCACGCCGCGGGAAATCCTGCTGGCGTCGATCTGGCAAGACGTGCTGCAGCTGCCTTCCGTCGGCATCCACGACAATTTCTTCGAACTCGGCGGCGACTCCATCCTGAGCATCCAGGTGGTCGCGCGCGCCAATCAGGCGGGGCTGCGCGTGACGGCGAAGCAGCTGTTCCAGTATCAGACGATCGCGCAGCTGGCCGCCGCGCCCGAGGAGCGGGCAGCCTACGTGCCGACCTTGAGCCCGCTGGGCGATGCGCCGCTCACGCCGGTGCAGCACTGGTTCTTCGACCAGGAGATCGACGCGCCGTCGCACTTCAATCAAACGGTCCTGATCCAGGTGCCGGCGGATCTCGACGCGTCGCGGCTGGCCGACGCGTTCCGGCAAGTCTACGAACATCACGACGCGTTGCGACTGCGTTTCTCGCACGATGCGGGCCGCTGGACCCAGCACGTCGTCGCCGGCGGCGAGATGCCGGCGCTCTTTGCGAAACAGGTGATCGCCGGCGACGCCGCCGAGCGCCTGGCGGCGATGCGCGCCGCCGCCGCTGACGCGGAGCGCGGCATCGACATCACGCATGGCCCGTTGCTGGCGGCGCGGCTCTTCTGCGTGGCCGGCGAGCCGCTCGCCCGCCTGTTCGTGTCGATCCATCACCTGGCGGTGGACGGCGTGTCGTGGCGCGTGCTGCTCGAGGACTTGCATGCCGCCTACCACGGCCAGCCGTTGCCCGCGAAAACGACGTCGTTCCGCGAATGGGCGCTGCATCTGCAGGAACGGGCCCGGTCGCCGGCCATCGGCGACGAAGCGCGACTGTGGCAAGCGCTCCTCGCGCAGCCCGTCGAGCCGATCCCGGTCGACTATCCGGCCGCAGGCGCGCCCAACAATGTGGCCAACAACGCGGTCGGCGACGCGTCATCCGTTTCATTCGAGCTGGACGAAGCCGACACCACCGCGTTGCTGCGCCGGCTGCCACGGGCCTACGACACCCGCATCAACGACGTCCTGCTCATCGCGCTCGCGCAAGCCTGCAGCCTGGTCACCGGCAACGCCCGCACGCGGATCGATCTCGAGAGTCACGGCCGCCACGTGGCGGATGCGCCGCTCGACCTCACCCGGACGGTGGGCTGGTTCACGTCCATCTACCCCGTCGTGCTCGACGCCGACGCGATGCACACGCCGGAGCAAGCGCTGCGTGCCGCGCGCCAGCAGCTGCGCCGGATTCCGGCCGACGGTCTCGGTTATTCGCTGCTCCGCTACCTGAGCCCCGACGCCGCCGTGCGCGACAGTCTCGCCGCGTTGCCGCAGGCCGATATCCTCTTCAACTATCACGGGCAGCTCGATACCGTGTTGCAGCAATCCGACGGCTGGCGCCCGGCGGCCGAAGACCTCGGTTCGCTGCGCGCCGGGCGGTCGCAGCGCACGCACGCGTTCGAGATCGTCGCCGCCGTGGTCGACGGCAAGCTGCAGGTGGACTGGCGCTACGGCGAGCGGCTCCACCGGCGGCAGACGGTCGAGAACCTGGCGGCGCACTTCAGGGACCGGTTGCTCGACTTCGCGGCGTCGGTCCCCGACACCGCAGCGGACGACATCGACGACAGCTACCCGCTCTCGTCGCTGCAGCAGGGCATCCTGTTCCATTCGCTGTACGACCTGGATCCTGCCGCCTATTTCCAGCAGTTCAGCTTCGTCGTCAGCGGCCCGCTCCAGATGCCGGCGCTCCGGCAGGCGTGGGCCCATGCGCTCGCGCGCCATGCCGTGCTGCGCACCGCGTTCGCGTGGGCCGATCGCGAGCAACCCGTCCAGACCGTGCTGCACACGGTCGAGCTGCCGTGGACAGTGCTTGACTGGCGGCACCGCGATGCGTCCCGCCGCGCGCAGGACTTCGATGCATTCCTCGCCGACGACCGGAAGCGCGGCTTCGATCTGCAGCGGGCGCCGCTGTTCCGCTGCACGCTGATCCAGGAAACCGACACGCGCCATCGCTTCTGCTGGAGCGCGCACCACATCATCCTCGACGGCTGGAGCACCGCGACCCTGATGAAGGAGGTGTTCGCCGACTACCTGTCGCTCGCGCGCACCGGCACGCCCGCGGTCGCGGCGTCGGCGCCGGGATACCGCGCGTACATCGACTGGCTCGCGCGTCATCCGCGCGCCGCCGACGAAGCCTGGTGGCGCGCCGAGCTGGCCGGCTTCCCCGCCGCCACGCCGATCGCGGCCAGCCCGGCCCGGCAGACGACCGGCGACGCCGCGCGACAGGACAAGCGCCGGACCCAGCAATTCCTGCTGGACGAGGCGCTGACCGCGCGGCTGCACGCGCTCACGCGTGCGCATCGCGTCACCCTCAACGTCCTGATCCGCGCGGTCTGGGCGTTGGTGCTGCGACGCCACGCCGGAACGGACGACGTCGTCTTCGGCGTCACCGTGTCCGGCCGGCCGCCGCTGCTCGACGGCGTCGAGTCGATCGTGGGGCTGTTCATCAACACGCTGCCGCTGCGCCTGCGTATCGCGCCCGAGCGCCCCTTCACCGAATGGCTGGCAGAGGTTCACGCCGCGCAGACGGCGATGGAGCCGCACTCGTACAGCTCGCTGGTCGACATCCAGTCGTGGAGCGAAGTGCCCGCCCGCGACAGCCTGTTCGACAGCCTGCTGGTCTTCGAGAACTTCCCGGTTGCCGCCGCCCCCGAGCTCGGGCCGGACGACATCGAGATCCTCGACACCCGCGCGTTCGCGGAATCGAACTACCCGCTGACCCTGACCGTGCACCCGGACGCGCGCATCGGCTTCCATATTTCGCACGATGCGCACCGTGTCGCGCCGGATGTCGTGCGGCAGATGCTCGATACCCTCCGCACGTTGCTCGAGCGATTCGCCGAGCACCCGGACCAGCCGACCGGCCAGCTCGCCGATCCGCCGGCCGCCGACGGCCAGCCGGGCGCGCCGCGCGATGCGGCCGGGCCGGCGATCGAAGCCGCCGCCGGTGCGGCCACGGCGGCACGCGTCGTCGCGCCCACGGCGGACGAGCGCACGTTGCTGGAGATCTGGCAGCGGATCTTCAAACGAGACGACATCGCGGTCACCGACAACTATTTCGACCTCGGCGGCCACTCGATCATCGCGATCCAGCTGATGGCCCATGTCGAGAAGGCGTTCGATCGCCGGCTGCCGATTTCCTGTCTCTTCGAGAATCCGACGATCGAGAAACTGGCGGCGGCGCTCGCCACGAACGAACCGGCCGCGCCCGCCGGCGGACTCGTGCCGATTCGCGACGGCGGCCCCGCCGCGCCGCTCTTCCTGCTGCCGGGCGCCGGCGGGAACGTGGTCTACTTCCACCCGCTCGCGCACCACCTGAGCGGCGCCCACGCGATTCACGGGCTGGAAGCGCCCGGCCTCGACGGCGCGTGCGAGCCGCTCACCCGCGTGGAAGACATCGCGGCCCGTCATATCGAGCGCATCTGGCCGCTGGTGGGCGCGGGTCCGTACTACCTCGCTGGCCACTCGTTCGGCGCGCACGTGGCGCTCGAGATGAGCCGGCAACTGGTCGCCAAGGGCGCCGACGTGAAACTGCTGGCGATCCTCGACGCGTCCGCGCCCATCGACAGCCCGGCCGCCACGTACTGGCAGGACTGGGACGACACCGAATGGCTGGTCGCGATCGCCCACGAAATCGGCACCTTCCTCGGCGCCGACCTCCAGGTGACGCGAGCCGACCTCGTCCCGCTCGATCCCGACGGCCAGGCCGACTTGATCCTCGCGCGGATCGGCGACCGCGGCAACTGGTTCGCGGACGCCGGGCCCGAGCGCCTGCGCGCGTACCTGCGCGTCTATCAGGCCAACTTCAAGTCGCACTACGCGCCGCACGCCACGCCGCTGCCCGTACCGATCGCGTTGTTCCGCAGCACCGAGCACGATCCCGACGACTTCGCGCCGTCGCCCGAGATCGCGCAGCTTCGCCTGGACCCGGCCTGGGGATGGTCCCGCTTCTCGACGCTCCCCGTCGCGGTGACGGACGTCCCCGGCGACCACCTGACCATGCTGCTCGATCCGCATGCCGGCGCCCTCGCCGCCCATGTCAACTCGTTCCTGGAAAAACAACCCTCATGAAACTGAAATCAACGCCGACGATCGACAACACGTTCGCCCGCAAGGTCTGCATCAACCTGGACCGGCGTCCCGACCGCTGGGAAGCGATGCAACGAAAATTCGCAGAGCAGAACATCCTCACGGTGGAACGGCTGTCCGCCGTCGATGCAAGGCTGGTGAGCGTGCCGGAATCGTTGAGCCACATGCGTCCGCAGGACTACGGCTGCACGATGAGCCATCTCGCGGCCGTGAAACAGGCGAAGGCCGCCGGCGCCAGCGAAGTCCTGATCTTCGAGGACGACGCGTTCTTCGACGCAGAGTTCGCCGCGCGCTTCCCCGAGTTCATCGCGCAAGTGCCGGACGACTGGCACATGCTGTTCCTGGGCGCGTATCACTTCACGCCGCCCATTCCCGTCGCGCCGAACATCGTCAAGGCCGTGGAGACGCTCACCGCGCACGCGTACGTCGTCAGGGACTCGCTTTACGACGCGTTCATCGCGATCAACGAAAACCCGCCGGCGATCAACGACCGCAACAACCTCGTCCTGCAGCAGACGTTCAATTGCTACTGCTTCGAGCCGAACCTGGTCGGACAGGAGTCCGGCTACTCCGACATCATGGACGAAGTGATGCCGGAGAAGCCGCTGACCTATTCGATGCCCATTCCGGACGGCTGGTAACGCCTGCCGCCCCGTGCTCGCCGCGAACCCTCACTCGACAGGCCATTGAACCTCATGCAAACCACCACCGTTGACCTCGAAGCGGCGTTCGTACAGGCCGCGCTGGATGCGCTTCACCGGGACTGCAAGCTCGGCGACGCGATTTCACTGGCTTACGGGAAATGCGAATCGACTGCCGGCGTGATCGACCTGATTTTTCCGTTGATCACGAAGAAACTGCGGATCGACTACATCCTCATGTACAGCATCGAAAGCAATCCCCGCGCGCTCCTGCAATTTCTTCGGCAGGTCGAGTCGCGGCTGGCACGGAACGAAAACTGGACGGCCGCGTCGGTCGAGGCCGCGTTGCGGAGCGTGGCCGATTCGACGGACAGCGTCGGCTGGGCGCGGGCGCAGCGCCTGCTGAAGTGCTGCATCCTGTTTTCCGATTCGCCCCTGGGCATCGTGGAAAGCATCACGTTCCTGGGCCAGCACGAAACCTCGTCGAGGTTGAGATCAGCGGCAAGCAATGTCGAACTCAGCCACCTGATCAACTGAGACCTATTGGCCATTCATGGATTCCGCTCAAAGCAAATCGCCGCCCTGGCATTCCGCCGTCACGCTGATGTGGCGCAGTCATCCCTGGCTGACGCTGGGCACGGTCCTGACGGGCCTCGTCAGCGGCATCGCGTCGATCGTGGGCGTCGGGTTGATCAGCACCGTGCTGCACGCCCCGTCTGATCGACAGACGCTGCTGCTGATGTTCATTGCGGTGAATGTCATCGCGGTGGTCTGCAGGAGCGGCGCGGCCGTGATGCCGTCCTATGCGTGCATGAAAGTCATGACGAGATTGCGCGTCAACCTGTGCAAAAGGATCCTGGCGACCCCGCTCGATGAAATCGACCGACGCGGCGCCCCCCATGTGCTGACCTTGCTGACACAGGACATTCCGCAGCTGAGCCAGACCCTGCTCACCATCCCGACGATCATCGTTCAATCCGTCGTGCTGATCTGCAGCATCGTCTATCTCGCCTATCTCTCGTGGATCGTTTTCGCGTCGACGATGATCCTGACCCTCGTCGGCCTGGTGCTTTACCTGTTCTTCTATCGGAAGGCGGTCAATTTCACCGAGCGGGTTCGCGATGAATTCGTCCAGTTCAACGAATACACGCATGGCCTCGTGTTCGGCATCAAGGAACTCAAGCTCAACCGGGCGAGGCGCCGCTGGTTCACCCGGGCCGCGATCGAACTGTCATCGAAGCGCGTGGCGGGATTCAACTACATCGAACGCTTCTGGTTCATGAGCGGCGACAGCATCGGCCAGATCACCGTCGCGGTGCTGCTCGGCTTCCTGCTGTTCGGCGTGCCTTCGCTCGGCGTCGTGGATCCGTCCGTCCTCACGGCGAGCATTCTGGCCGTGCTCTACATGATGGGGCCCTTGACCATGCTGATCAATATCCTGCCGGTGATGGCCGAAGGCAAGACCGCGCTCGCCCGGCTGGCGGAATTCGGTTTCCTGATCGACGACACGCAGGACGCACACAATGAGCCGCCCCATCCGGGCGCCGTGGCATCCCCATCGGCGAAGTCATGGAAGGTCATCGAGTTGAACGAGGTGACGATGAACTACCGTGACAATGAATCGTCGACCGACTTCGTGCTCGGCCCCATCAACATGACGATTCATGCCGGAGAACTCGTCTATGTAATCGGCGGCAACGGCAGCGGCAAGAGCACGTTGGGCAAGGTCCTCAGCGGCCTCTATGCGCCGACCGGCGGCACCATTTCGCTCGACGGAAAAGTCATCGACGACGATGCCCGGGAACGCTACCGAAACCTGTTTTCCGCCGTCTTCACCGATTTCCATTTGTTCAATCGCATCATCGGGCCGGATCGGGGCAATGACAGCATCGAGCTTGCCCGGAAATACCTCGACACCCTGAAACTGGCGGACAAGATCGAGATTTCCGGCCGCACCTACTCGACCACCCGGGCGCTATCGACCGGGCAACGCAAGCGCTTGGCGCTGCTTTGCGCGTACATCGAGGATCGTCCGATTTACATCCTGGACGAATGGGCCGCCGATCAGGATCCGGTCTTCAAGCGATTCTTCTATGAAGTGCTGGTTCCCGACCTGAAATCCCGCGGGAAATGCGTCGTCATCATTACCCACGACGATCAGTACTTCAAGCTGGCGGACCGGGTCATTCGGCTCGATAGCGGCCGTATCTTCTCCGATACGGCCGTATGCGCCGTCCCGGCCGAAGCCGCCGGATGAGCCGCGATCCCGATGGGACACGATGCGCGCCGTACCGGATTCGACGGCCGGCGATGCGTCTGTCCCGGCAAACCGTTACAGACGCATTCGCACGTGGGTGTTTAAATCATGTCGGCATCCATGCGCACACGCGCAGCTTCAACGTCTCATCAGGAATCCTTTCATGGAGTTCAGCAGATTGTTCGCACACGTCGGCGAAGCGATCTCGAGCAGCGGGAGCCGACGTTTTCCCCGAATGATGTACAACCTGATCGCCGCGGCGGTCCCCGTCGACGAGATCCGCATTTCGGAGCTGGCGGTCGACGACTCACCTGACGGCCATCCCGCGGTGCGCAGCCTCGGCGTGGTCGGCGCGGCGCTCGCGAAGGCCGGGGTGACCGCCGCCTGTTGCGGGCCGCAGATGCCGCCGCGCCCGGGGGCGAGCCCCCTGCACGTCGACGACACGCTCGCCGGCCACAGTCCCATCCACGCGCAGCTCGACCGCTTCATCGTCATGCAGGCGGCGGTCGTGTCGCCGCGTTACGCGCAATTCCACCTCGTGACCCGCAAGCGGGGCCACTGTTACGTGATCTCGTTGTATCGCACGTGTACGTTCGACGATTTCTCGCCGCAGGAGCGAACCTTCCTCAAGGAACTCTCGCACGTGCTGTTTCCGATCGTCGAGAGCCATGTCGCGGCGCTCGACGCGACGCCACCGGCCGCCCAAGTGACTATCGCCGCGCCGCCGGCGACGCAATCGGGCCGGGAGCGCGTGGCGCGGCGGTTCGCCGAGCGTCTGCGGCAAGCCGGCGTCAAGCTGTCGACGCGCGAGATCGAGGCGTGCACGGCACTGCTGGCCGGCGACACGGTGCCCGCCATCGCCATGCGTTTCGCGCTGCGCGAAAGCACCGTCGAGACCTACCTGAAGCGGGCCGCCGTCAAGCTGGGCTTCAGCGGGCGTCATGGCCTGACGCGCTGGATGCTCGACGAGACGGCCGGGGCCGCGACGGAAGCGGGCGGGGACGGCATGCGAAGCGTGCGGCGCGACTACGCGTCGCCGCGCATCGGAACCTGAGGGCACGCGGCCCGAACACGCCCATCCGGCGGCGCGGCGTGCGTCAGGCGCGGCACGCCAGGCACTTCAGCGCGCGCGACGCCGACGCCGACGCAGGCGCAGGCGACGCGCGAAACTCCATGGGACGACTGCCGCCGGTTTCCCTCTCGCGTCGCACGTCGGCAATCTAGCCGGCGCCGCAACCCGCGCTGCCGCACCCGGTGACATCGTCGTCATCACTCGCGACGACGCGTGCCGGCGCGGGCGCGCGCGGCAGCCATCCTGGCTAGTCGGCCGGCGGCGTCACGCCGCCGACGCGCACGGTACGGAATCGTCGATCATCCATTTCGTGAGCCCGTGCCGGCCGCTGATGCCGAGCTTCACCGCGGCGCGCTTGATGTACGTCTCGATCGTGCTCTCCTTCACACCGAGCTCACCGGCCATTTCGCGCAGCATCTTGCCCGCGAGCAGGCCGAGGCACACTTCGTTTTCACGCGCCGACAGCACGACCCGCGCGCGCGCGAGCCGCGATTCGAACTCGTGGCGCAGCGCGTCGACGCCGGGCAAGCCTGCCGTCGCACCGGGCGCCATTGCGCATTCACGCTCGCCGTGCCGACGCGTCGACGCATGCCACTCGACGAGCGGCAACAGCGTATCGGCGAAATTCTTCAGGAACGACATCTCCTGCAACGAGAAGTCGCGATGCGATGCCGTGCGATGCAGCGAGATCACGTAGCGGCGATTCGCCTTGCCCGACACGAGATGGCACTGAAATCCGCCGCCCGGCCCGCGCGGCGGCGCGACGTCGCCGCCATTGCCACGCCGCAACAGCGGATTGATGTGAATGAGCTGCCGGTCGCAGGCCGCCAGGATCCGGTTCAACGGCGGATGCGCGGCCGGTTCCCGCTCGCCGTGCGCGGCCGGCGCGCCGCGCCCGTCGCCGCCCGGTGCGCCGAACGCGCCGAGCGATTGCACGCGGACGACTTCGCCCGCCGGCTCGTCGAGCGTCCATTCAGTCATCCGGGTGATCGCGAGCGGAATCGATTCGACCAGCAATGCATGCATGTCGGATGCGAACCGCTCACTGCCGGCGCTCGAAATCACCTTCCCGAGCTTCGCGAACATCTGACTCTCCTTGTTGTGCGTGCTTGAGGACCTGGCGCAACGCCGGCGCGCGTCGGGTCGCGCTGTGTCGCACGCGTTCTCAGGCGGGCAACGCGCGCCGCCGGCGCGCGATCCGGAACACGCGATGCGCGTGCGAATGATCGTCAGGCACGGCAAGCGCCGCCGCGTCACCGACGATCGAACAGACCGATGACGAGCGAGAAACAGGCACGATGTTTCCTCCGTATCGGACAGCGCGATGCGGTGGGCGTCGCATCGATGGACGTTCATGACGGGCGACGCTGCCAGCGGCCGAAACGTCCATTTCGGTCGATGCGCGTGGCGGGACGAAAACGCGCCGCCGCCGGACGTGCTGAAGACCTGAATCGGACAACCCGGCGCCGGCTCGAAGCAGGCGCGTTCCCGGTGAATTCAACGAAAAATGTCGATCAAAAAGCGAAACGATTCTTTCCATTGAATTTGATCCATGTATATCCCAGCCGCGTATGATAGCGATGATTTAAGACATTTGCAGTTAACCCGAAATTTATTTTTAAAACGACACCGCTTGATAACCGGAAATAGGCATTATTATCAACGCACGAATAAATCAACATTCGTTTACCACGAACTTTTGTAATAATCGGTCGAGCGACGCTTACCACGAATTTTCATCCGGGGGCACCATTCGAGAGAGGAATTGTCGGATTTCACCAGCCCCCGCTCATCGAGCTGGTTTCAAGCCGTATCTTCCGGACGCTATTTCGATTCACTCAACAATCGATTCAATATGCGCGACGGCAAAGCATAGTTTCCGCCCAAGCCCACGGCAGCGTGCTGCCGGGACGGGCGTTGCAAAACACCAACAAAGGGCGAAGCCATTTCCCGTCATAAAATTTCCATATTAAATGAGTCGGAATTCTTCAATTCCGCCGCTTGTCACCCCATAGATAAATTGCTACGCTTTCGACCGAAATATACGACGCATCATCAATCAACCTTGAATTACGGCCGGGTTTATTTAAAAAATCGAAACAGGACGATTAATATTCACGTGAAATCATCTTTTGTCGATCGTCGCGGCTAGCGCTTCGCCGCACGCGATTCCGTCGAATTTCCCTATCCGCTTGTCGACAGAACAGGCCGACGGCCAATTGCAGCAATCTCCCGGCGGTTTTTCGATTTCCTTTTAGACGCCCGTGGTGATGCGCGGCCCGCGCATTGCCGGACGCATCGTTCTTTTTCAATCCTGCCCGACCCGAGCGCAACGCTTCCCGAGCGTCACGCCTGCATCGATTGCCACACCAGTCTCAACGCGTCATTTGTCGTCTTTCCAATCTTCAAAACAATGCCGAAAAATTGGAGCACACCATGAGTCACGACTTCCGAGACGAACCCGCGCCGCGTCGCGCCTTCCTGGCCGACATGGCAAAACTCGCGGCGGCCGGCATCGTCACCGGCTGGACCCCGCTCTACCAGATCGCGGCACACGCGCGGACGGCCGGCGACACGCCGCCCGGCTTCCCGGCCGACATCCCGCTTTACAAGCAGGCATTCCAGAACTGGAGCGGCGAGATCGCCGTGCAGGACGTATGGACCGCCGCGCCGCGCTCCGCCGACGACGTCGTCGCGACCGTCAACTGGGCGCGCGCGAACGGCTACCGGATACGCCCGCGCGGCTACATGCACAACTGGTCGCCGCTGACGCTGGACCCGGGCGCCGGCGCCGCGAACCTCGTGCTGCTCGATACGACGAAGTCGCTGACGGCCGTCTCCGTCGACACGTCGGCACGTCCGGCGCGCGTCACCGCCCAAACGGGCGTCTCGCTGGAGTCGTTGCTCGCGACGCTCGAGCCATATGGCCTCGGCGTGATTGCCGCGCCGGCACCGGGCGACATCACGCTCGGCGGCGCGCTCGCGATCGATGCACACGGCACCGCCGTGCCGGCGGCCGGTGAAACCTTGCAGCCGGGCCATACATACGGCTCGCTGAGCAATCTCGTGGTCGCGCTCACCGCGGTCGTGTTCGATCCGGCCCGGCAGCAATACGTGCTGCGCCGGTTCGAGCGCGGCGATCCCGAGATCGGCGCGTTCCTCGCACACATCGGGCGGGCGTTCGTCGTCGAAGTCACGCTGACGGCAGGCCCGAACCAGCGGCTGCGCTGCCAGAGCTACGTCGATATTCCGGCATCCGAGCTGTTTGCGCCGGCCGGCTCGACGGGCCGCACGATCGCGTCGTTTCTCGATCGCTCGGGCCGGGTGGAAGCCATCTGGTTCCCGTTCACGACCAAGCCGTGGCTCAAGGTCTGGACGCCGACACCCAGCAAGCCGTTCCTGTCGCGCGCCGTCACGCAGCCGTACAACTATCCGTTCTCCGATTCGATCTCGCAGACCATCTCGGATCTCGTCAAGCGGATCGTGATCGGCGGCGAAGGCGCGTTGACGCCGCTGTTCGGCCAGACGCAGCTGGCCATCACGACGGCCGGTCTCGCACTCACGCTCAGCGGGGACATCTGGGGCTGGTCGCGCACCGTGCTGCAGTACATCCGGCCGACGACGCTGCGCGTCACCGCGAACGGCTACGCGGTGCTGGCGCGGCGCGCCGACGTGCAGCGCGTGATCAGCGAATTCGTGCAGTTCTATCAGAACCGCGTCGACACGTACAAGGCGCGCAACGAGTATCCGATGAACGGTCCGGTCGAGATCCGCGTCACCGGCCTCGACAAGCCGGCCGATGCCGGCGCGGGCGCGGCCGTGCCCGCGTTGTCCGCGCTCAAGCCGCGTCCCGACCGGCCGGAATGGGATACCGCCGTATGGTTCGACATCCTGACGTTGCCGGGCACGCCGGCCGCCGATCGCTTCTATCGCGAGATCGAGCAATGGATGCTCGCGAACTACACCGGCTCGTATGCGACGGTGCGCCCCGAATGGTCGAAGGGCTGGGCCTATACCGACACGGCCGCCTGGCAGGACGACACGATGCTCACCACCACGATTCCGAACCTGCATCGTGAAGGCCAGCCGCCGTCCAGCAGCTGGGATACGGCGCGCGCGACCCTCGAACGCTACGACCCGCACCGGATCTTCCGGTCGCCGCTGCTCGACCGGCTGATGCCGTAGGGATCCCGGCGGAAGCCGGCTGCCATGGCCGCCACGGAACGGATGACGATGCGCGAACCGTGCAGGTTCGCAAGGTCATTCAGGATGTGGCGGCCGGCAGGCTGGAACCGTGGCGAGCGGCGGAACGGCTGAATCGACGACCTGACAGGCTCGCCTGCGGGTCGCCAGGCCGCGGGAGCGCGGCCGCGAAGCGCTCCGGCCCATGCACGACTGTCGAAGCGATTGCCGGATGCGGCGCGTGATTCGACAACAGCACCGCGCAAAACCGCACCGGCCCCACTGCCATCGGTCGATCGTCAAAAGGCGACCGCCTGCCGCCGGTCGCCCGCAGCCGGTCGCCCCTCCCCGCCTTACGCCGCGGCCGCTTCCGCCCACGGCGGCCGGAAATCCAGCCCGAGATGCTGGCTGATCGCCGCGTCGAGCCGCTCCACCGCGTCCCGCTCGATACGCGTGATGCCCGGATGCCAGATGTCGACGAGCAGGCAAACCCGCGGCTCGTTGCTGTCGTTCCAGCTCTCATGCTCGAACGTATCGTCGAAAATGATCGCGCGCCCGTCCGGCCACTCGCGAATCTCGTCGCCGACGCGCAGCCGCGAACCGCGCGGCACGATCAGCGGAAGCTGGCAGGTCAGCTTCAGATTCGTCGTGTCCGTATGCGGCGGAATCCGCGTCCCGCCCTGGATCACCGAAAAGATGAAGGCGCCGCTCGGGCTGAGGAAGTCCTGCACCTGCCGCATCAGCGCCGCGGTGCGCGGGCAGCGGCGGCAATTCTCCTCGACCTCGGGCTCGCCCTTGCGCCTGAAATAGAACGACCCCCAGTCGTTGCGCCGGATCGATTCGAAACGCCCGGCCACCTGCTCTTCGTACGGCAGCAGCATCGGCGTGGTCACCTGGGCGAGAAACTCCTCGCGCAGCACGTCGACCGACGCCTCGAACGTCGACGTGAACGCCTCGAGCGCCGGATAGTCGGACGCCTCGTACCACGGCTTGCCGTCCAGCCCCGGGAAATAGAACAGCAGCGGCCGCTGATATTTCGGCAACGCGGGCAGCGGAACCCGCCCCGTGTTGATGTCGACGAACTCGATCACGCGTTCGAGCTCCGCGGTCCCGTACTGCGACACGAGCGCCTCCAGCGTCTCGTGAATCGCGATGCGCATCTCCTGTTTCAAAGTCGATCTCCTTGGCTATCGTGGGGTGACAAACAACAAAATTGCCGCTTCCGCATGACGCATCACACATGAATCGAAACGGTGCGCCCGGCCTACGCGCGCGCCGTCGTCTTCGCCTCCTCCATCGGGTCGGCGGCCCAGCCGCCGATCGACGCGCCGTACCCGGCCGCCGCCGCGACCAGCACGCCGACGCCGCACCACACCGCCTGCACGCCCCACTGGCTGACCAGGTAGCCGAGCAGGATCGACGCGATCATGCTGCCGAGCTGGAACACCAGCGAAAAGAACGAGACGGCGCGCGATCGCAACGCATCGGGCGTCCGGTGATGCAGCACCGCGTTGACCACCGCGCCGGCGATGCCGAGGAACAGCGCGACCCCGCTCAGCACGGCGCCGAACGCGACCACGTGATTCGCCCAGCGCGTCAGCACGAGGCTCGCGGCGAGCCCGGCGAACGGCAGCGACACGGCGAGCGCCGGCCGTGCGGCGCAATGCTTCATCACGCGATACGACACCCAGCCGCCCGCGCCCTTGACGACCAGCATCAGCGTGAGGAACAGGCCGAACGCCCAGGTCGCGCCATGCATCGGCACGAGCGTCTTCAGCACCACCGGCCAGTAGCTCTCCAGCACCGACACGACGCCGCCGAGCAGCATGCAGAGCAGGATCAGCGGCCGCACCGCGCCGCCGTGCCACGCGAAGCGCACCAGTTCGCGCAGGTCGTCGCGCATCCGGCCGGCCGGCGCGGCCTCGGGCGGCGCCTGCTCCGCCTCGGCGAAAAACCATGACGTCAGGCCCAGCAGCACGATGAACAAGCCGCCTGCGAGCGCCAGGCCGATCCGGTAAGGGTTGTCGAACAGCCGGCTGCCGATCAGGTCCGGGAGCACGCCGCCGACCAGCGACATGCTTGCCAGCCCGAGCGCGGAGGCCAGCTCCGCGCGGCCGAGAAAATAAGGAATCCGGTTCGTCTCGCCGTGCTCGCGCAGCAGGCCGACATACCACGCGTCGACGGTGCCGGAACTCATCGCGCGCGCGACGCCGAAGCTCGCCGCGGCGAGGTACAGCACCGGCTTCTGGCTGAAGCACAGCATCAGCGCGCAGCCGATGCTGTTCATCAGCAGCGAGATGCGATAGGTCCGGATCCGGCCCACGCGGTCGGCCATCGCGCCGAACGGCAGTTCCAGCGCGATGGTCGACAGGCTGAACACCGCCGCGTAAAGCCCGATCTCGAACAGCGTGAAATGGCTGTGCAGCAGGAACAACGTGACGACCGGCAGCACGAGGCCGAAGGTGCCCCACAACGCCGCCTGCTGCAGGCAGTACCGCAGGTGGACGGTCATCGGCCGTCCTTGCCGCCGGACTCGAGCAGCAGGTACTCGCCGTCTTCCGAGCTGCCGGCGCCGATCTCGACGAAACCGCACGCGGCATAGAACGCCAGCGCCGGCCCGTTGGCGCGCAGGCACTTGAGCCGGTAACGCGTGGCCGGCCAGCCCGGCAACGCGCGCAGCAGCGCCCGGCCGATGCCGCTCCGGTGGTGCGACCGGTGCACGTGCAGGTGATGGATGAAATGGTCGGGCTCCCAGACCGACACGAAGCCGGCGAGTCGCCCGCGGTCGTCCTCGGCGACCCTCAGCCGCTCGCCTTCCGTCTGGGCCTCGAAATCGGCCAGCTGGAACGCGCCGGCCGGCTGCCAGACGAAGGTCTCGCGGCGCGAGCGCAGGAACAGTTCGCACAGGGCCGGCGTATCGGCGGCCACGGCGTCACGTACGATGATCTTCATGATGCGCTTACCTCGCGGCAGTCGTGGTTGCCGGGCCCGCACAGCCCGGCAGGCTCGCCATCACGTCGGCGACGAAACGTTCGGTATCCCAACTGTGGTCCACCGTCGCGCCCAGCCGCGTGATGACCGCGCGGCACGACGGCACGATCACCACCAGCTGGTGATTGAAGCCGTCCATCATCATCAGGTCCGCCGGCAGCGACGGAAACCGGCGCGCGCCGCCGACGCCGGCGTTCAGCCACAGATGCGCGCCGAGCCGGCCGTCGTGCCGCGCCGCCTGGGGCGTCGCCATGAAGCGCACCCAGTCCGGCTCGACGATGCGCGTGCCGCGCCACACGCCTTGCTGCAGGATCAACTGGCCGAGCTTCGACCAGTCCCGCGCCGACGCCAGCATGTAGCTGCCGCCGACCAGCGTGCCCGACGCGTCGGGCTCCATCATCGCGGTGCGGATGCCGAGCGGCTCGAACAGCCGCGCCCGCGCGAACGGCACGACGTCGAGCGGCCGCGGCGAAATCGCGCGCGCGACGATCTTCGCGACCAGCACGCTGCCGCCGCTCTGGTAGTCCACCTCGCGGCCGGGCGCGACCTTCAGCGGCCGGCTCGCGACGAAGCGCGCCATGTCGGTCGACTGGTACAGCATCTTCGTCGTGTCCGAGCCGGGCAGATAGCCTTCCTGGTAATCCAGCCCGCTCGTCCATTGCAGCAGGTTGCGCAACTGGATCGCCTGGCGCGGATCGCCGGGTTGCGCCCAGTCGTCCAGCAGGTGATCCTGCGTGAGCGTCAGCTTGCCGTCGCGGGCCAGCACACCCGCCAGCAACGCGGTGACGCTTTTCGTCATCGACCAGCCGAGCAACGGGGTGTCGGCCGTGACGCCCGGCGCATACCGCTCGCCGACGAGCTTGCCATCCTGCCGCACGACCACGGCCAGCGTGTTGCGCAGCGACGCGGGCGACGGCTCCGCCATCGCGCGATCCAGCACGGCGCTCAGCGCCGGCAGCGGATCGGCCGGCGCGACATCGTCGGCGTTGCCGTAGTGGTCGACGTAGCCGGCATCGGCCGCGGCGGGCGGCAGCGCGAGGCCGCGGCCCGCCGCGCGCAATGCGTCGATCTCATCGGCCGGCGCGATCGTGCAGCCGAGGCCCGGCCGGTACAGCGCGACCGTCGAACGCAGCACGCCGAGCCCGGCGGCCTCGACGGTCTGTCGCGCCCGGTCGATCCGGTACGTGACGAAGTTGAACAACGGATTGATCGGCTTGACTTCGCGCGCGAACAGCGCACGTGCATCGCCGTCGCCGCCGGCGAGCGCGCGCACGCACAGGTAGTGCGACGCGTAGCCGGTGGCGGCGGGCAGCGCCCAATACAGCAGGCCCGCGGCAATCACCAGCAACAGCACGGCCGTGGCGGCGAGCATCTTGAAGGCGGCAGCGACACGGGACGGATGACGATCCGGCATGGGAGTGGTTTCCTGGTTCGACGATTCGACGAGACGAGACGAGACGACACGACACGACACGATGCGGACGGCCGCGTGGCCGCCCGCGCTCAGAGGATGATTTCCTTCTTCAGGTACAGCCGCTCGGACTGGATGTCGTGCGCGTGACAGCGGGCGATCAGCTTGTCCGATTCGACGATCGGCAGCGACGTCGGCGCGTATTCGATGCTGGAGATGAACTTGAGCCAAGGCTCCGCGCCCATCGCATAGACGAACACCTGGCGCGGCGCGAAGCACTCGACCAGCGGCCACGCGCGCTCGCAGTCGGAGCCGTTCAGCCGGCGGTTCTGGTCGAACTGCCGCCCGAGCGGCTCGTTCAGGAGCGCGCCGTACAGCCAGGACATCGGCGCGCCCTCGCATTCCATGCCGATGAACAGCGTGCCGATCCGGCCGATGCGCTGCGCGATACGCTGGTACAGCTCCGGCTGCAGGTTGTTCGAGTCGGCCGCGAACAGCATGCTCTTGCCGTCCACCTTCAGCGCGAACGCCATCTTCGCGGCGATATGCAGATCGCCGTGCTCGCCGAGGAATGGCAGCGCCACGATCTCGCCGCCCGGCACGGGCACGCTGTCCAGCTCGCCGACCTCGACCACCCGCTCGAACCCGCACGCCTCGAGCGCGAGCCGGATCGACGGGTCCTGCAGGAACCCGCCATGGCTGCGCGGCACCACCAGCGTGCCGATCCGGTGCCGCAGCTGCAGCAGGCTCTCGAGCACGATGTGATCCTGGTGGTTGTGGGTCAGCAGCACGTAGTCGATGCGCTCGGGCAGATCCGCGAACGTGAACGGATCGTCGCCCTGGCCGAGCGGATAGCCGACGATCGGATCGGTCAGCAGCGAAAATTCCGCGGTTTCGACCAGCACCGTCGCATGGTTGAAGTAGCGCACCCGCACCGGCTGCCCCGCGCGCGCCGGCGCCGACGGCGGGCGCGGCGGCGGCGCGTCGGTGAACCAGGTTTCGAGTGCCGCGCGCCGCTCGGCACCGCCCTCCGCGTGAACCAGCAGGCGGTCGATCAGGTCCGGCGCGGCGCCCGCGTGGCGAGCCGCGAACAGTTCGTCGTACAGCGCGTCGCGGAACGGCAGGCGGATCTGCACCATGTGCTCGTCGGGAAAGCGCGGCGTGCTGAGCATGAAGCTCCGGTCGTCGCTGGTCGCGAGGAAGCCGTTCACGCTCTGCAGCGCGTCGAGATAGCCGGCGCTGTCGTACAGCAGCCGCTCGAACAGCCGGTACGACGCGTGGCCGCGCAGGTCGTAGCCCAGCTCGACGAAGCCCTTCAACGGCTCGGGCACCCGCGCATACAGCGGCGACAGCGTGTCGCCGCCCCCTTCCCGCGCGAGCAGCTCGTCGAGCTCGCGCAGCGCGTCCGCCAGCGCCAGCAGCGGCGCGGCGCGCGTGCGGGTGTCGCGGATCAGCGCGTCGACCGCCGGCAAGAGCTCCCGGCCGCCGTTGAGGAACGGCCCGCCGGCCATTTTCGCGGCGGAACGCCGATGCAGTTCGGGTGCGCGGATGAAGGATTCCATGATGCGCAGGTGCACCTGCTTCATCACCAGCGCGCAGGTCGCCGGCTGCAGCAGGAACGTCCACGCATACCACTGATTGACCAGCGGTTCGAAGACGACGTTCGGTTTCAGGTAGATCTGGGTCATGTCAGGAATGATCGTGTTCGACTACGGGAACGGCGGCGTCGGCGACGAGCGCGAGCGCGGCCTCCATGTGCTCGCGCCACCGGCGCAGCAACCGTTCGGCAGTGGCGCGCGTGTGCACGGTGTTGCTGTAACGGCACTCGAATGCGAGTTCGCCGTCGCCCGCGACGCAGACGAGGTTCAGCAGGTGCGAACGTTGGTCGGTCGCCGCGCGATCCGCGCCCACCGCCTCGGGCGCGGCGGAGAACCACGCGGAAGGGCGCGCGGCGGCCGCCGAGACGAAATCGACGCTGACCTGCGGCTGCACGCAACGCCGCCACGCGTCGGCATCGACGCCGGCGGGCGGCGGCACGTCCGCGCCGCCCAGCGCCGCCGGCGGCAGCGCGGCGAGCGCCGCCTCCCACGCGCGCAGCGCGGCGACGCCCGGCGCGCCGGCGTGCTGCGGCAACAGCAGCGGCACGTCGCAGACGAAGCAGCCGAGCGCGCGCTCGACCGCCGGCCCGTCGTCGAGCCAGTCGCGGCCGTGCCGGCCGAGATCGGCGACCACCGCGCCGCCCGCCCATTCGGTCAGCGCGCGCGCGGCCGCCGCGATGGCGACGGTGGCGGCTTTCACGCGCAGGCGCTGCGGCACGACGGTGAGCATCCGTCGCGCCGCGTCGCCCGTCAGCCGGTCGCGCACGACCTGCTGGCTGGCCTCCGCGTTGTCGCCGGGTGCCGCGTGCCGATCCCGCGGCAGCGCGACGTTGGCCGCCATCGGCGCGAAGTACGCGGCGCTCTCGCCCGCCGCCCGCGCGGCGGCAATGCGCGCGTCCACCGCACGCAGATAGGCCGGGTACGCGAGCGTCGGCGCGGCCAGTGCCGGCGTCCGGCCGTTCGCATGCGCCGCATATGCGTGGGCCAGGTCGTCCAGCAGCACCGCCCAGCCATGGCTGTCCGCCACCAGCCCGTGCACGACGAGCAGCAGCCGGTCGCCGGCCGCGCCGCACCGGTAGTGCGCGATCCGGACCAGCGGCCCGTGCGCGAGATCGAAGCCCTGCTGCAGCGTCGCGCCGTGCGCGGCGATGAAGCGGGCCGCATCGTCCGCCGTGCCGAGGTCGTGGCTGCTGAAGCAGCGCTGCACGGCGTCCGCGTCCGCCGGCGCGATGCGGCCGGCCAGCGCGTGGGCATCGAATACGCAGCGCAGCCCCGGGTGCGCGTCGAGCAGCGAGCGGAACGCGGCCCGCAGCGCGTCGGCGTCGAGCGGCTGCGCCGCCTGAACGAGCAGCGAGCGGTTCCAGTGGTGCGCGTGCGGGCGCTGCAACACGCGCCGCTGATACGGCGTCAGCGGGAACCCGGACGCGTCGTCCGCCTCCGGCCGCACCGTCAGCGGTCGCAGGCATTCGGCCAGGTCCGCGAGGGTCGAGGTCGAGAAGAAGTCCTGAGGATCGACCGTCCAGCCCGCCCGGTTCAGTTGCGCGACGGCACGCAACACCAGGATGGAGTCGCCGCCCAGCCCGAAGTAGTTGTCGTCCCGGCCGATCCGGTCCAGCCGCAGCACGTCGCGCAGCACCGCCAGCAGCGCGCGCAGCGGCGGTGCTTCGTCGCCGTCCGCGGCTTCGTCGGGCAGCACCGCCGTCGACACCCACTGGCGGTCGATCTTGTCACCGGACGTCTTGGGCAGCGACGGCACGATGGCCAGCGCATGCGGCACCAGGTGCGCCGGCGCCACGCGGCGCAACGCACGCAGCCGCGCGCGCGCCGCATCGCGTGGCGTGGCCGGCGCATCCGACGCGTCGGAACCCACGACGATGAACGCCTCCAGGCGCGGCGCCGGCGCATCGGGCCCGCTCGACAGCCGCACCGCCGCCTCGCGCACGCCGTCCTGGTCGAGCAGCAGCGCCTCCACCTCGGCCAGGTCGACGCGAATCCCGCGCACCTTGATCTGGCGATCGCTGCGGCCGAGGTAGACCAGTGCGCCGTCCGTATCGCGACGCACGAGGTCGCCGGTGCGATACATGCGCGCGCCCGGCTGGCCGGCGAACGGATCGGGCAGGAAGGCGGCGGCCGTCTGCCCGGGCCGGCCCGGATAGCCGCTCGCGAGCGCACTGCCGCCCAGGTAGAGCTCGCCGCGGCACAGCGGCGGCACCGGTTGCAGGTGCGCGTCGAGCACATAGGCGGTGGTGCCCGGCAGCGGCGCGCCGATCGGCACGTCGCGTTCGTCCGGGCGCGCGGCGGTCGGCACGTCGTGCACGACGGACGTGATCACGCTTTCCGTCAGCCCGTACGCGTTCATCAGCGCCACGCGGCCGCCCGTCACGGCGCGCCATGCCTGCACCGCCGCGAGCGGCACCGTCTCGCTGCCCGTCACGACCAGGCGCAGCCGCGCCGGCAGCGCGGCCTCGCCGAGCCGGATCGCACGCACCCATTCGCGCCAGAACGACGCGGGCAGGTTGAGAACGGTCGCGCGCTGCGTATCGAGCAGGCCGCTGAACGCACCGAGCGTCGGCCATGCCGCGCGATCGAGCAACAGCAGGCAGGCGCCGGCGGACAGCGTCGTGAAAATCTCCTCGATCGACACGTCGAACACGAGCGACGAGAACTGCACGACGCGGTCGTCTGCGGTCATCCGGTACGCGGCGCACAGCGCCTGGATCTTGTGCGCGACGGCCCGATGGCTGACGTCGACGCCCTTCGGCACGCCGGTCGAGCCGGACGTGAACAGCGTATAGGCGGCCTGCTGCGGATCGATGCACGCGGGCAGCGCGCCGGCGGGCGCATCGCCCAGCACGGCAAACGCGATCGCCGCGCATCCGGGCCATGCCGGCGCCGCCGCCGTGGCGTCGTGCACGAGCAGCACCGGCGCCGCCTGCGACAGGATCGCGTGCTGCCGCGCGGCCGGCGCGGCGGGATCGAGCGGCAGGTAGGTCGCCCCGGCGTGCAGCACGCCGAGCAGCGCCACCAGTGCGTCGAGCCCCGTCGGCAAGCACAGCGCGACGCGGTCGCCGGTGCGCACGCCGCGCGCGAGCAGTGCGCCCGCGACCTGGTCCACCCGGGCCCGCAGCGCCCCGTAGCTGAGCGTCTCGTGCGCGGTGGCGACCGCGGGCGCGGCGTTGCCGGCCGTCAGCGTGCCCGACAGCAGCGACACGAGGTCGGACGCCGCCCGCGCAGGCGCGTCGACGGTGCCGGACGCCGCCTGCCATGCCTGCCGCTGCGCGGCCGACAGCACGCCCGCGTCGCCCAGCGGCGCATCGTCCGGCAGCGTCAGCAACAGGTCCAGCGCCGCGTGGAACTGTTCGACCACCTCGTCCGCCTCGCCCCGCTCCAGCGCGCCGTCGCGTGTCAGCAGCACGCCGCCGTAGCCCGCGCCGTCGCGATGCAGGTTCATCGTCAGGTCGTATTCGGTTTCCGTTTCCGGCGTGTCCTCGAACGCGACGTCCAGCGCGCCGATCCGCACCTGGCGAACCGGCGCCTCCTGCATCGAGAACACCACCTGGAACAGCGGCGTCAGCGACGCGTCGCGCGGGCCGGCGAAACGCTCGACCAGCTTTTCGAACGGATAGTCCTGATGCGCGTGCGCGGCCATCACGCAGTCGCGCACCCGTTCGATCCATGCGCGCGTGCTGCTGGCCGCCGGGAACGCCACGCGCAATGCGAGCAGGTTGACGAAAAAGCCGACGAGCTCTTCGGTGCGGCTCGACGCGCGGTTGGCGACCGGCGAGCCGACCACCAGGTCGCGCTGCCCCGTGCGCCGCGACAGCATCAGCAGGAACGCGGACAGGAACACGACGTACGGCGTCGTCCGCAAGCGCCGCGCCAGCGCGTCGACCTGCGCGGCGCGCCCGGCGTCCACCGCGACGCGGCCGCTGTGCGCGAGGCGTCCGGGCGTGCGCGCGCGACGCCGGTCGCCGCCGAGGTCGAGCACCGGCGCGCCGTCCAGGTGCGCCCAGAACGCCTCGTGCGCCGCGTCGTGCCCGGCGGCGAACCGCGCCGCCTGCTCCTCGCTGTAGTCCGCGTAGTCCCACGCGGGCGGCGCGGCCTCCGGCGCGCGCCCCTGGCTCGCCGCGCCGTACAGCGACGCGAGATCCTGCGCGATCAGCCGGAACGACCAGCCATCGACGACGATGTGATGGAACGACATCAACAGGCACGCGCGGCGCGGCCCGAGTTCGAGCAGCCGCGCGCGGAACAGCGGCGGCCGCGCGAGACCGAACGGCTCCGCCCGCAGCGCGTCGCGATGCTGCGCGATGAACGCGCGCAGCGCGTCGTCCGTGTCGTCCGTGTCGTCCGTGTCGTCCGTGTCGCCGGCGTACGCATGGATCGACAGCGCGACCGCCGCGTCGGCATGCACGTGCTGCTCGCCGCCGCCGTCCGGCCCCTCGTGGAACGACGTGCGCAGCACCGGATGGCGCGCGACCAGCCCGCCGAGCGCCGCGTGCAGCGCGGCGCGGTCGACGTCGCCGTGCAGATGCAGGCATTGCGGCAGGTGGAAGACCGAACCGCCCATGCCGAGCCGTTCGAGCGTCCACAGCCGGCGCTGCTGGAACGACATCGGCGCGCGGCGCGGCCCGGCGGCCGGCCGGCCAGCCGGCGTCGTTGCCGCCCGCTCGGCTGGCTGCGCGGGTTCCGCCTGCATGCGAATCGCGCAGGCCAGCCCGTCGATCGTCGGCGCACTGAAGAACGCCTCGAGCGTCAGCTCCGCATTCAGCCGCTCGTGAATCCGCGCGAGCACGCGCCCGGCCAGCAGCGAATCGCCGCCCAGCGCGAAGAAATCGTCGGTCGGCGTGATCCGCTCATGGCCGAGGCATTCCGTCCAGATGCGCGTCAGCGCATGCCGCACGTCGTCGGTTTCGACCGCTGCGGCGCGCGGGGTGTCGACCGCAACCGGTGCAGCAACCGGTGCAACGGCCGGCGCCTGCGGCTGCGCGCGCTCGAGGGGGCCGCCCTGCTGGGCCGGCAGCCAGTGGCGCGTGCGCTCGAACGGATAGCCCGGCAACGGCAGCCGCTTGCGGCGCTCGCCCGCGTACGCGTCGCGGCGCGTCAGTCGCGCGCCCTTCGCCCACAGCCGGCCGTAGCCGGCGAGCAAGGTCGCCATCGTGCGCGGCGCGCGCTCCGTGAAGCTTGCCAGCACCGCGTCGGCCGGCGCGCAGCGATGCGCGCGCACCAGCGCCGCGAGCACGTCGCGCGAGCCGATCTCGACCCACAGCGCGTCGCCCAGCGCCGCCAGCGTCCGCACGCCCGCCGAGAAACGCACGGTGCCGAGCACGTGCGCAGCCCAGTACGCGGGATCGGCGGCGCGCTGCGCATCCAGCAGCGTGCCGTCGAGGTTGGAGATCAGCGGGATGCGCGGCGCGTGCAGCGTCATCGTCGCGGCATGCGCCTGCACGCGCGCGGCCGCGTCGGCCATCATCGGCGAATGGAACGCGTGCGACGACGCGAGCGGCGCATGCGCGACCCCCGCGTTGCGCAGGTGCGCCGCGAACGCGTCGACCGCGTCCACCGGGCCGGACACCACGCACTGCAGCGGCCCGTTGACCGCCGCGACGGCGAGCGTCGGCGGCAGCTGCGCGGCCAGTTCGTCCTCCGCGATCGATACCGACAGCATCGCGCCGGCCGGCTGCGCCTGCATCGCCGCCGCGCGCGCCGCCACGAGGCCGACCGCGTCGTCGAGCGAGAACACGCCCGCGCAGCACGCGGCGACCAGTTCGCCGAGGCTGTGGCCGATCAGGTAGTCCGGCGTCACCCCCAGCGCCGCCCACGCCTGATACAGCGCGTACTCGTACGCGAACAGCAGCGGCTGGACCAGCGCCGTGTCGGTGGTGCTCGCGTCGCCCAGCAGGTACGGTTCGAGCGCCAGCCCGGCCGCCCCCGCGAACCGCCCGCACACGTCGTCGAGCGCGGCGCGGAACACCGGGTGCTCGCGATGCAGGTCGCGCGCCATCCCGGCGGCCTGCGCGCCCTGCCCGGTGAACAGGAAAATCACCGGGCGCGCGGGCGGCGCGTCGCCGGTGGCCGGCCACCCGCCCGCGGCCAGCGCATCGAGCGCCGTGTCGCGCGACTCGGCAACCACGAACGCCCGGCACGCGTGATCCTGCCGGGCGGCCTGCAGCGTATGCGCGACGTCGGCCAGCGCCCATTCCGGGTGGCGGCGCCACGCGGCGGCGAGGCGGTCCGCCGCGCGCCGCAGCCCGTCCGGCGTGGCGGCCGACAGCCGCAGGCAATGCGCGGCGGCGGCCGTCGGCGCATCCGCCTCGGGCGGCGCGGCTTCCAGGATCACGTGCGCATTGGTCCCGCCGATGCCGAACGAGCTGACGGCCGCGCGGCGCGGCGTGCCGCCGTCCGGCCAGTCGGCCGCTTCCGCGGTGAGGCGGAAGGCCGTGTCGTCGAGTTCGAGCAGCGGGTTGGGCGTGTCGAAATGCAGCGTGCCCGGCACCTTGCCGCGTTCGAGCGCGAGCGCCGCCTTGATCACGCCCGCGAGCCCCGCCGCGCTGTCCAGGTGCCCGACGCTCGTCTTGACCGCGCCGAGCAGGCGCGGGGCGCGTGCCGGGTGCTGGCCGTAGGTCGCCTTCAGCGCGGCCATTTCGATCGGATCGCCGAGCAGCGTGCCGGTGCCGTGCGTCTCGACATAGCCGACCGACGCGGCGTCCACGCCCGCGTCCGCCAGCGCGGCGCGGATCACCCGTGCCTGGCCCGCGGGGCTCGGCGCGGTGTAGCCGGCCTTGTCGTGGCCGTCGTTGTTGATCGCGGAGCCCTTGACGACCGCATACACGTGATCGCCGTCGCGGCGCGCGAGATCGAGCCGCTTCAGCACCACCGCACCCGCGCCGCTGCCCTCGACGGTGCCGCTCGCGGCCGCGTCGAAGGCGCGGCAATAGCCGTCCGCGGAAAAGATCCCGCCGGTGCGGTGCAGGTAGCCCGGCACGCCGTCGACGCCGATCGACGCCGCGCCCGCGAGCGCGAGTTCGCAGTCGCCCTGCGCGACCGCGCGCGCGGCCATGTGCAGCGCGACCAGCGACGTCGAGCACGCGGTGTTCAACGTGACCGCGGGGCCGGTGAGGTTCAGCCGGTAGGCGATCTGCGTCGCGGGCTGGTTCAGCACGTTGATCTGGTACAAGCCGAGCGCGTCGACCGCGTCGCGGTTGCCGAGCACGTGGTTCGCGAGGTACTGGCTCGCGCCCACGCCGACGTAGACGCCCACGTCGCGCGCGAGCCCGGGCCCGGCATAACCGGCGTCCTCGAGCGCGCGGTAGCTTTCCTCCATCAGCTTGCGCTGCTGCGGATCCATGATCTCGGCTTCGCGCGGCGTATAGCCGAAGAACGCGGCGTCGAAACAGTCCGGATCACGAATCAACCCGCGCGCGGCGACGAAGCGCGGATTGCCGAGCAGGTCGTCCGGCACGCCGAGCGCGCGCAGCCGTGCGTCGTCGAGCCGGGTGATGCCGTCCTCGCCCGCGAGCAGCATGCGCCAGAACTGCTCGACGTCGTCCGCGCCCGACACGGCCGCGCTCATCCCGATGATCGCGACGTCGCGGCTGTCGACGGGCGATGGGCTCACGGCCGCGACCGCGCCGTCGGCATCCGCATCGGCCGACGACGTGCCGGACGCGGACAGCCAGCCGGCCAGCGTGCGAATCGTCGTGTAGCGGAACAGGTGATCGATGTCGACGTCGCGGCCGAATTCGCGACGCAGCCGCGCCTGGCACTGGATCAACGCGAGCGAGTGGCCGCCGGCGTCGAAGAAGTTGGTGTCCGGATCGATCTCGGCGAGGCCGAGCACGTCGCACCAGATCGCCGCGACCGCGCCCTCGGCATCGCCGGGTGTGCGGTGTGCGGGGCTGGCAGGGCCGGCGGAATCGGTGGCGCCCGCCGCGTCGAGCGGCCAGTCGGCCAGCCGGAGACGATCGATCTTGCCGCTGCCGGTCATCGGCATCGCGTCGAGCACGACGATCCGGTCGGGCACCATGTACGGCGGCAGCGCCTGTTGCGCATGCGCCTTCAGCGCGCCGTCCGGCAGCGCGCCCGCCGCCTGCACGAACGCGCAGAGCACGGCGCCCGCGCTCCCCGTACGCGCGAGCACCGCGACCTTGGCGACCCCCGGATGGCGGCCCAGCACCGATTCGACTTCGCCCGTCTCGATGCGGAAGCCGCGCACCTTGACCTGCTGGTCGTCGCGGCCCACGAATTCGAGGTCGCCGTGCCGATCGAAGCGGGCCAGGTCGCCGGTGCGATACAGCACGCGATCCGCATCGCCGGTCGCATACGGATTCGGCACGAAGCGCTCCGCGCTCAGCTCGGGTCGGTTCAGGTAGCCCGACGCCAGCGCGCGCCCGGACAGGTAAAGCTCGCCGGTCACGCCGATCGGCAGCCGTGCGAGATCGGGCGCGAGGATGTGCGTGCCGACGTCGCCCACCGCGCGGCCGATCAACACGGGGCCGCTCGCGCAGCGCCATACGGTTGCGTAGATGCTGGCCTCGGTCGGGCCGTAGGCGTTGAACAGCGGCGCGTGCGGCAGCACGCGCGCCGCCAGCTCGACGGTCGCCGGCAGCAGCGGCTCGCCGGCGGCGAATACCGCGCGCAGCGGGCTCGCCGCGCCGGCGTCGAGCGACTGCAGGAACAGGTGCAGCATCGACGGCACGAAATTGACCACCGTCACGCGATGCTGCTCGATCGCGCGCTGCAGGTAGCGCGGATCGTACTGGCCGTCCGGCCGCGCGATCACGATCGCGGCGCCCTTCATCAACGGCCACAGCATTTCGGTAAGCGAAACGTCGAACGATTGCGCGGTCTTCCACAGCACCCGATCGCCCGCGGCCAGCGGATACGTGCGGGCGAGCGCGTCGAACAGCGCGAGGATGCCCTCCTGGCGGCACAGCACGCCCTTCGGCGTACCGGTCGAGCCGGACGTATAGAGAATGTAGGCCGGGTCGCCGGGGCTGACGCGCGGCGCGGCGGCCAACGCGGCCGGGCCCGCTTCCGCCAGCGCCGCCTGCTCGACGAAGCGCACGCCGCACGCGCGCAGGCAAGTGGGCGCGGCGGCATCGCCGACGATCGCCACCGGACGCGCGTCATCCACCATGAAGCGATGGCGCGCTTCCGGCAACGCGGGATCGAGCGGCAGATACACGGCGCCGATCCGGAACAGCGCGAGCACGGTCCGCAGCGTCGCCGCCGTGCGGCCCGCGCACACCGCCACGACGTCGCCCTGCCGCACGCCCAGCGCGGTGAGCGCAGCGGCGTGCCGGTCGCACTGTTCGAGTAGCGCCGCATAGGTCGTTTCGCCCGTGTCGTCGATCAGCGCGACGGCGTCCGGCGCGGCGGCCGCGCACGCGGCAAGGCGCTCGCCGACGCTCGCGCCAACCGGCCGCCCCGGCTTCGGCGCCGCCCAGTCGTCGAGCCGCGCGAGCGTGGCAGGCAGCAGCCACGTCGCCGCGGGTGCGCCGGCAAGCCGCCGCAGCGCTTCGTGCTGCGCGTGCGCGATGTCTTCCGCGTCGGCGCGCCGCAGGCTGTCGGCCCGGTAGCCGACGATGCAACGCAGCCGCTGGTCGCTCGCGGAGACGGAGAAGTCGACCTGCACCGGAAAGCTGTTGACCGCATGGCCGTCGCGGCCCGCGAGCATCCGCACGTCCGCGTCGTCCAGCTCGCGCAGCACGTGGAAGCTCGTGAAATTGAACAGCACCTCACCCAGCTCGATCCCGCCGTTGTCCTGCCGGATCTGCTGCGACGGATAGAAGCGGTGCCGGAAAATACCCGACTCGATCTCGAACACCTGCCGCACCTGCGCGACGGGCGATGCCGCGCCGTCGAGCGCCGCGCGCACCGGCACCGAATTCAGGAACAGCCCGACCGCACGCGCCGCATGCTCGGTCTCGGGCCGCACGTGCGTCACCATCGACGTCAGCACGTCGCGCCGCCCGCTCAGCGCCTGCAGCGCGCGCAGGTGGGCAGCGAGCAGCACGCTCTTGAGCGGCACGTTCGCGTCGCGCGCGAGCGCGCGCAGCGCCGCCTCCAGTTCGACGGAGACCTCGACCTCCAGATAATCCACCCGTTCGTCCGCCGCGTCGCCCGGCAGCGGCGCGCGGCGCAGCGACAGCGCCTGCGCGCCGTCGAGCTGGCCGCGCCAGAACTCGCGCTGGGCCGGATCGGCGAGCGCGGCCTGTTCCAGTTCGATGAAATCCCGGTAACCGGCCTGCACCGGCTCGTCGTCCTGCGGGTTCCGCGCGCCCGTCAGGCCCGCCGTGTAGAGCCGGATGAATTCGGCGGTCAGCGCGGCCTCGCTCCAGCCATCGAGTATCGCGTGATGGAAGCTCCACACCAGCTTGAAGCGCTGCGCCGCCAGCTTGAACACGAAGCAGCGAAACAGCGGCGCGGCGGCGATGTCGAACGCGGCGAACCGCTCGCCGTCCATGAACGCGGCGATCCGGGCGGCCTGCGCCGTCGCGTCGAGCGCGGTCAGGTCGGTGACCGTCAGCGGAATGCGCGCCGTGTCGAACACGAGTTGCAGCGGCACGCTGAACCCCTCCATCCGCAGCGCGGTGCGCAACGCCGGATGGCGGGCCGACAGCCGGTCGAGCGCGTGCGCGAGGCACGCTTCGTCGTACGCATACGCGACCTCGTAGCCGATCACGTCGTGGTACACGCTCGAGCGCTCGTGGCGCAGGCCGTGATAGAGCATCCCCAGTTGCAGGCGGCTGAGCGGATACGCGTCGACGACGCCGGCCGGCAGCCGCGCACGATCCGCTTCGCTCGTCAGCGGCGCCCGGGCGACGGCGGCCTCGGCCGGCGCAACTGCAACTGCGCCCGCCCCCGCGCCGCGCTGCCGCTCGATGTGCTCGCCCAGCGTCCGCACGCTCTGGTGGACGAACAGGTCCTGGATTTCGAATTCGAGCCCGTGGCGCTGCGCCTGCGCCTTCAGCCGGATCGCCAGCAGCGAATCGCCGCCGAGATCGAAGAAGCCGTCGTCGAGGCCGAACCCGCTGCGGCCGAGCACGTCTTCCCACAGCGTGCGCAGCACGCGCTGCGTGTCCGTCAGCGTCTCGGGCGCCGCGTCGACGGGCGCGTCGGCCGGCGTGAGCCGCGCGAGCGCGGCCCGGTCCACCTTGCCGTTCGCCGTCAGCGGAATGTGCGGCACCGCGTGGAAGCGCGCCGGCACCAGATGATCCGGCAGCGACGCCCGCAGCTGCGCGCGCAGGCCGGCTTCGTCCGGCACGTCCGCGCCCGTGCCCGGGCTTGCGGTCCAGTACGCGACGAGCTGCTTGTCGCCCTGCGGCGTCGCGTCGACCGTCACGACGGCGGCCTGCACGCCGCGGCACGCGGCCAGCGCCGCCTCGATTTCCGCCGGCTCGATCCGGTAGCCGCGCAGCTTCACCTGCCGGTCGCGCCGGCCGAGGTAATGCAGCGCGCCGTCATGCGCCCAGTAGCCGACGTCGCCGCTGCGGTACATGCGGGCGCCCGGCTCGCCGCCATGCGGATCGGGCACGAACGCCGCCGCGGTCAGGTCCGGCCGGTTCGCGTAGCCGTGCGCGACGCCGGGCCCCGCGATGTAGAGGTCGCCCGCCGCGCCGGCCGGCAGCGGATTCAGGTCGTCGTCGAGCACATACACCGACGTGCCCTGGATCGGCATGCCGATCGGCACCGTGCGCCCGGCCGCCAGCGCGCCGCGCACCGGGTACGCGGTGGCGAAGGTCGTGGTCTCGGTCGGCCCGTAGCCGTTGACCACCTGGCCGCGTTCCAGCAGCGCGCGGGCGCGCGCCACGTGCGGCAGCGACAGCACGTCGCCGCCGCAGACCAGGTAGCGCAGCTGCCGCAGCGCGTCCGGCGCGTGATCGACCATCGCCGCGAACAGGCCGCTCGTCAGCCACAGGATCGTCACGCCCGCGTCGACCAGCAACGGCCCGAGCTGGTCGAGCGACGCGTCGCGCCCGACCGGCACGACGAGCGACGCGCCGTTCAGGAGCGCGGTCCAGATCTCGAACGTCGACGCGTCGAACGCCGTCGGCGCGAACTGGAGGAACACGTCGTCCGGCGTCACGTCGAGATAGGCCGGCCGGTAGGCGAGCCGCAGGATCGCCTGTTGCGGCACGATGACGCCCTTCGGACGATCGGTGGTGCCCGACGTGTACATCAGGTACGCCGGCATCTGCGCCGGCAGCCCGCTCGCGACGAACGCGCCGTCGCGCGCGGCGATCTCGTCGTCGTGGTCCTCGAGGACGATCAGGTTCAGATAGCCGTCGCGCAGCGCATCGGTGCGCGCCACCACGTCGTCGCGCGTGACGATCACGCTTGCCTGGCTGTCGTCGATCAGGAATCGCAGCCGGTCCGCCGGATAGCGGCTGTCGAGCGGCACATACGCGCAGCCCGCGTTGAGCACCGCCAGCATCGCGACGATCAGTTCCGCGCCCGGCTCGAGGCACAGGCCGACGGTCGAGCCCGGCGACACGCCGAGATCGCGCAAGTGGCCCGCCAGCCGGTTCGCGCGCAAGTTCAGCGCGTGGTAGTCGAGCGTCGCGTCGCCGTGGCGGATCGCCGTGCGGCCCGGATGCTGCCGCGCGAGCGCGTCGATCACCGCGCCGATCGAGTCGGGCAGCGGCTGCCCGAGCGGCCGGCTCTGCCAGCCGCGCAGCGCGTCGAGCGTGGCCGCGTCGCCGCGCGCGAGCGTGCCGAACGGCGCGTCCGGCTGCGCGGTCAGCGCGTCGAGGTACTGCGCGTAGGTGCGCGACAGCCGCTCGATATCGGCGGCCTCGAACAGATCGGTGCGGAACACCGTGCAGCAGCGCACGCCGTCGGACGTCAGCTCGGCGAACAGCGTCAGGTCGAACTGCGCGTAGCGGTACAGGTCGTCGCGCACCGTCATCGCCGGCATCCCGGCCGGCGTCGCCGGCTCGGCGGCGCCGGGCACCGCGCCTTTCGTGTCCTGCAGCACGAAGTTGACCTGGAACAGCGGGCTGCGCGCGGCATCGCGCGCGACGCCGACCTGCTCGACCACCTGGTCGAACGACACCGCCTGATGCCGCAGCGCGTCGGCGACGGTGTCGCGCTCGCGCTCGACCAGCGCGGCGAACGTGGCGCAGCCTTGCCGCGCGGTGCGCAACGCGAGCAGGTTCGCGAAGAAGCCGACGATGCGCTCGCTGCCCGGATGCACGCGGTTCGACGCGGTCGTGCCGATGCAGAAGTCGTCCTGGCCGGCGTAGTCGCCGAGCAGGCACCGCCACGCGGCCAGCATCACGGTGAACAGCGTGCCGCCCTGCCGGCGCGCCAGCGCCTCGGCCCGCGCGCGCACGGCGGCGGGAATCGTGAAGAACACCAGTTCGCCGTCGTGCGCGCGCCGCGGCGGGCGCGGCAGCGCGAACGGCAATTCGAGCGTCGTCGCGCCGGCCAGCCGGCCCTGCCAGTAGGCAAGGCTCGGCGCGCTGTCCGCGGCGCCGCGCGCCTGCTGCCACAGCGCATAGTCCGCATAGTGCGGCTCGTCGTCGGCCGGCGGCTCGAGCTCGCGGCCCGCCAGCCGCGCCGCGTAGGCCCGCCACCAGTCGGCCAGCATCAGTTCCAGCGACCACCCGTCGACGATCAGGTGATGGGCGGTCAGCACCAGAATCTGCCGGACGTCACCGACACGATGCAGCGACACGCGCAGCAGCGGCCCGTGCACCAGGTCGAACGGCTGCGCGATTTCGGCGGTGATCGCGCGGGCGATGTCCGCGTCGGTCGCGCCCGCCGCATGACGATGGACGGGCAGCGCCGGATCGAGCTCGGGGTGCACACGCTGGTACAAGCCGCCGTCGCGCGCGTCGAACGTCGTGCGCAGCGCCTCGTGCCGCGCGACCACGTCGCACAGCGCCGCCCGCAACGCCGCTTCGTCGAGCGTGCCCGCAATCTCCAGCACGTGCGGCACGTGGAAATGGCCAGCGCCGCCGCTGATCGCCATCTGCACCCACATCCGCACCTGTTCCGCCGACGCGGGCAGGTCCGCCGGCCGCGCCTGGCGGGTAATCGCGTCGCGGCTGCCCGCGCCGCGCTGCCTGCCGAACGCTTCGAGCAATTGGCGACGCTTGTTTTCGGTGGAATCGTTATGCGACATCAAACCAGCTCTCCCGACGATGAAAACAGTGTGAGTAGTTCGTCCATGTCGTCCGGCGCGAGGCGATCGAGCAGCGCTTCGAGGCGGTCCTCCCGCTGGGCCTTCTGGCCGAGCGCGACCAGCACCTGTGCGCTGAACCGGTCGAGCTGCGGTGCGCCGAACAGCAGCGGCGGCGACAGCAGCAGCCCGTAGCGGCCATTCAGACGCGCGATCAGCTGGATCGCCTGCACGGAGCTGCCGCCGAGCATGAAGAAATGATCGTCCGGCCCGATGTCGGCGACGTCGAGCACGGCCGACCACTCGGCGGCGACCTCGGCCTGGAACGGTGTCTTGGCGCGCGCCTCGGCGCCGCGCGCGCGCGTCTCGAGCGCCGCGTCGGCGAGCTGGGCCAGGCGCTTGCGGTCGATCTTGCCGGCCGGCAGCAGCGCGATGCGCTCCACCACGTCGATGCGCGCCGGACGCATCGATTCGGGCAGCCGCGCGGCCAGCTCCGTGTGCAGCGCGTCCACCGGCCAGCTGTCCCACCCCGCGGCCGGCTCGACGAACGCATGCAGCAGCCGCACGCGCCCGTGCACCCGCACCGGCACCACCGCGCACTGCGCGATGCCCGGCAGCGCCAGCAGGCACGCCTCGATCTCGCGCAGTTCGATCCGGTTGCCGTTGAACTTGACCTGCTCGTCGCGCCGGCCGAGGTAATGCAGTTCACCGTGCTCGCCGAACATCGCGATGTCGCCGGTGCGGTACATGCGCGCGCCTGCACGGCCCGCGTACGGATCGGGCACGAAGCTCGCCGCGGTGAGATCCGGGCGGCCGACATACCCTTGCGCGAGCCCCGCGCCGCCGATGTACAGCTCGCCCGCGCGGCCGGGCGCGCAGGGCTCGAGGCCCGCGTCCAGCACGTACAGCGACACGTTGTCGATCGGCCGGCCGATCGGCACGCCGGCGCGCGCGTAAGCCTCGCCCGGCGCGCAATGCCACACGCTCACGTCGATCGCCGCCTCGGTCGGCCCGTACAGGTTGGCGAGCCGCACGCCCGGCAGCAGCCGGTGGAAGCGCTCGGCCTGCTCGGCGAGCAGCGCCTCGCCGCTGCAGACGACCAGCGCGAGATCCGGGAAGCGCTGCCCGGGCACCGCGTCCAGGAACGCGTTCAGCATCGACGGCACGAAGTGCGCGACCGCGATGCGCGCGTGGCGCAGCAGCGCCGCCAGCCCGGCCGGGTCCTTGTGCAGCTCCGGCGGCGCGATCACCAGCGCATGTCCGCTCTGCAGCGTCCACAGGAATTCCCAGACCGACACGTCGAAAAAGTACGGCGTCTTCTGCAGCACGCGCACCGGCGCGGCATCGGCGAGCAGCGAGCCGTGCCAGTCGAGCCGGTTGACCAGCGCGCGATGCGTGTTGGCGACGCCCTTCGGCGCGCCGGTGGAGCCGGACGTGTAGATCACGTAAGCGATCCCGTCCGGGTGCAGGCGCCGCGCCGGCAGCGGCTCGGCGGCGAGCCACGCCGCCCGGTCGTCCAGCGCCTGCCGCGCGGCCGGCCCGGCGGGCAGGCGCGCCAGCAGGTGCCGCTGCGTAAGCAGCAGCGCGAGCCCGGCATCGTCGACGATGCGCCGCAGCCGCTCCGGCGGCGCGGCGGGATCGAGCGGCACGTAGGCCGCGCCCGCGCGCAGCACCGCGACGATCGCCAGCACCATTTCCGTCGAGCGCTCGCAGCACAGCCCGACGAGGGCCCCCGGCGTCACGCCGCGCGCCGCGAGAAAACCCGCGAGCCGGGCCGACAGCGCATCCAGTTCGCGATAGGTCAGCTGCTCCGCGCCGAACTGGACGGCCGGCGCATCCGGCGTCGCGGCGCACTGCGCGGCGAAGCGGGCCGGCCAGTCCGTCGCGTCGAGCGGGCGCGCGGGCCCGTGCCAGTGGCGCGCGAGCCGCGCGCGCTGCTCGGGCGCCAGCAGGTCGACCGCGAGCGCGGGCTGCGCATCGTCGTCCAGGTACGCGCGCAGCAGCCGGCCGAAGGACGCGGCGAACTCGCCGATCCGCGCCGCCGGCACGCGGCCCGTGTCGTATTCGAGATTCACGTGCAGGCCGTCGGGCGTCAGCTGATACGCGAAGTTCAGGTCGAACGGCCGCTCGGCGGCGACCGCCGGCAGCAATTCCGCTTGCACGCCGTGGAAGGCGAGCGGTGCGTCCTGCACGAAGAACGCTTCCGTCACGCCGACGTTGAAGACGGGCGCATCGGCCAGCGAGCGCGTGCGCCGCAGCGCCGTCACGAGATCGGTCAGCGACAGCTGCTGATGGCGCTTGGCCTCCGCACGCTGGGCGGTGGTGCGCGCGACGATGTCGATGAACGTGTCGCCCTGCCGCAGCGAAAAGATCATCGGCAGGTTGTTCACGAAGCATCCGCTGGCCTCGCGAAAACCCGGCGAGCGCATGTTGACGGGATAGGTCACGACCAGTTCGCGCACGTCCTGCCAGCGGGCCAGCGCGATCGCGAACAGGCTCGACAGCACGAGAAACGGGGTCGACCGGCTCGCGCGGGCACGCGCGCGCAGCCGGCGCGTGATGTCCGCGTCGAAGCGCAGCCGGTGGATGCGCCCCTCGCCCGGAGCGGCCGATGCCGGTGCCGCTGCCGCCGCGTCGAACTCGAGCCCGAGCGGCGCGTGCGCCAGCGCGCCGAGCCAATAGGCGAGGTCTTCGTCGTAGCGCGGCGACGCGCGGTACGCGGCTTCGAACGCGAGCTGCTCGCCGAGACCGCGCAACGTGCGGGCGGGCGCCGGGCCCACGCCGAGCGCGTGGTTGTACAGCGCCGTCAGCCGCTGGTTGATGTACACCGCCGAAAACGCATCGGAGATGATGTGCGGAAAGCTGAGCACGAGCCGGTGCACGTCGGCCTCCTCGCGCAGCAGCGCGAAGCGAAACAGCGGCGCGTCGTCGAGCGCGAACACGTGCGCCGCGCGCGCGGCGATCCACGCGTCGGCCTCGGCGGCGTCCAGCGCCGGCGCCGCCCGCGCGTCGCGGTAGTCGAGCGCGACCGTCACGCGGTCGTGCACGTCCCGCACCACGCCGGCGTCGCCCATCCGGAACGAGCTGCGGCATCCTTCGTCATGCTCGTGGACGAACGCCTCCAGCGCGCGCCGCAGCGCGTCGCGATCCAGCGGACCCGACAGGCGGTAGACGAGCGCGGTCGTGTAGGCCGACGAGTGCGGATTGAGCTGCCACTCGAGCCAGAAGCGGTACTGATAGGCTGAAAGCGAAGTGGTACGCATGGTAGCCCCTGTCTGGATGCATGAAGGACGTGAAGGACATGGAGGACGGCGCGGCGGGTCGCGCCCGGCGCGCCGCGCGTCAACGGACCGCGTGGCCCGCGACGTCCGGTGCCGCGAAGTGTTCGGCGATGCAGTGGCGCAGCCGCGGCCCGAACACGGCGGCGATGTCGTCGGCCGAGTACGGCGCGATGGCGTCGTCGATGCCGAGCGAGCGATCCACCTCCTGCTGGAGCCGCGTGAAGATCCGCTGCGCGGCGCGCTCGTCGTGCAGGTACGTATTGAGCGCGTCCGCCGTCGCCCGCGCCGCCGCCGCGTCGAGCCCGTGCGCCGCGAACGCGTCGGCCGACCATGCGTCAGCGTCGCGCGGCGCATCGCGCATGGCGTCGATCTCCGCCAGCAGCGCCGGCCCGTGCGCGCCGAGCGTGGCCACGCACATCCGGTCCGCCGCGGCGACGAGCTGGTTCAGCCCGGCCGTCATCTGGCCCAGCACCGTCCCCGCCGGCCATTGCCGCGCACGCGCGATCTCGGCCTCGTCGCCCTGCAGCAGCATCGTCAGATCCTCGCGGGCGATTTCGTGCGCGAGCGGGCTCGTGTGTTCGGTGGACCAGTCCTCGAAGCGCGCCAGCGCGTCGCGGAACGCGTGTGTGCGCGCCTGCCCGGGCACCGCGTCGAGCGCGACGATCAGCGCGCGCAACTGCTGCGCCGCACGCACCGCGAACAGGTATTTTTCGGCTTCGAGCTTCAGGAACGCCGCCGCGTAGCGGTAGAAGCCGGGCTCGGCCGCGCTCGCTTCGGCGCCCGCCAGCGGCGCCGGCTCGATCATCGCGCGATAGGCCTGCTCGACCATCGTCTGCGGCCCCGCGCACACCGAGTTGCGGCCGACGAGCAGGCCCGCCGCCTCGGCGACCAGGTAATACGCGTCGCTGGCGAGGCACGGCGCGGCCGGATCGCCGCCCGACGCCATCCGCTTGATCAGCGAGATATGCACGATCCGGTGCATGCCGAGCGAGATCCGGTAGATGATCGACGGCACGACGGGAATGGCATCCGGGTCGGCCGGCTGCTCGCGCCGGCGGATCAGGTACGCGGGCAGCAGCTGGCACAGCTTGCTGATGAACCACAGGTCGAGCATCGACACCGCGCCGTCGTGGCCGCGCAGGCGGCAATACCCGTCGCGCAGCGTCGAGATGGTCGGCAGCACCAGATGCCAGTGGTTCGCGAACTGCCGCAGCGACGAGATGTTCATCGGCAGCGCGTGATGGAACCGGCTGCCCTCGTACTCGCAGCGCGCGGCTTCGATCTCGATGCCGTCGCGCGCGTCGGCCGGCGCGATCTCCTCGCCGAGCGGGCGAAAGAAGCTGTCGCGATACGCGACCATCGAGCCCAGCATCGAGCGCCAGTAGAACTCCGGTTTGTCGAGCGCGCGCGGCCCGTGATAGCCGGTCGCGTACAGCGCGTCGATGACGGTGAAATCAAACTCGTTCTGCATCATGGCTTCCTGAAGAGACACGGCCGCCGGCACGGCGGCCCGATAGAACGAACGGCGTGGCGCCGGCGCGTCAGCGCGGCATCGACATCGGCTTGTCGGCCGTGCCGGCCGCGCGGCCCCACCGGCGCGCGAGCGCCTGCCACAGGCTCGCGAGCTCGACCCGGCAGAAGGTCCGCACGGCGCGGGGCGACCACCACCAGTAATTCACGTTGATCGAATCGCTCAGCGATTCCACGTAGTGCCACCAGCCGGGCGGCAGGTACAGCACCTCGCCCGCCTCCAGCACGAAGTCGTGGCGCGGCGCCGACTGCACGCGCGGAAACCGCACCGGGTCCGGATCGCTCATGTCCACCGGGCTGAAGATCACCGGCAGGTCGCGGCGCTGCCGGTAATACACGTTGGCCGACTGCCCGGGCGCGAACAGCACCCAGCGCTTGCGGCCGTACACCTGCACGTTCAGGTTCTCGTGCCGGTCGAAATGCATCGGCGACGAGATCCCCGCGGGGCCGAGCCAGAAGCCCGGCCGCAACACCAGCCTGCGCCGCAGCCAGTGCGGCATCCAGCCGGGAAAGCCGTGCTGCTCGTGCAGCGGCGCGATGTCGTCCTTCAACGCCGGCGCCGTCGAATAGATCGCCGCGTAGGTGATGTACGCCGTACGGGCGCTGCCCTGCGCCTGCATCGCCCGGATCGTTGCGCCCAGGCGTGCGGTCTCGTAGCGGCGCGCGCCCAGGTACAGGTCCGGCTGCGTCGGCGTCGGCGACAGCTGCGAGGTCTCCACCGTGATCTCGTGCTCGCCGTAGCGCTCGACGAAGAAATCCGGCGTCCAGCGCGTGCGCGCGGGCCACGCTTCGATGAAGCCTTCCAGCACGGCCGGATGCTTCAGTCCGGCCAGAACGTCGCGCATGCTGCGGCTGCCGTCATAGCGAATCCGCGGCATCGGCACAATCTTGCTGCCAGTCATCGTGGGGCTCCTGTCGACGGGAAGAAAATCAGGACACCTGCCAGTCGCCGTGGTGACGCAGCACGTCGCCGGGCAGCCAGCGAATCACGCGGGTGGCGCCGCCGAGTGCGCCGATGCGCGCGTCGATCTGGTCGAGCGTTTCGGCTTCCGCGGGCTCGCCGTTGATCCAGCCGATGTCGCCGATCTCGGTGGCGATGCCGCAGAACCCGTTCGCATACGGCGCGAACGCGCGCGCGCCGGCGCGTGCGCAGAGCTCGCCGATGCCGTCCGGGCCGAGCGTGATGGACGGGCCGTCGCCCGCCTCCGCGATGCGCGGCAGGCGTTGCAGCTCGGTCATCGGCAGCACCATCCAGAACGTGAACAGGCCCTGCCAGAACGGCGCCTTGCGCAGTTCGCGGCAGCAGCTCAGGACCAGGTCGGGCCGGCCGCGACGGGCGACCGACTGGTCGATCACGTCCATCACCGAGCCCTTTGCATCCTCGCCGCTGTCGACGAGCAGGATCACCGAGAACTGCGGCGTCGTGACCCGGTAGCAATTGCCCCAGTTGCGCACGTCGTGCGGCGGCACGGCCGCGCCGATGGTCGGCTGCTCGCCGTAGAACGGCAGGATGTCGATCTCGATGTCGCCGATCCGCACCGTCTCGCCCCAGCCGGGCGCGAGCACCGTCTGCCCGACGTCACGCAGCGACTGCTGCATGTCGTCCTGCGCCAGCAGCGATGCGACCGGGATGCGCGGCACGATGACGGGCACCGATCCGTCGCCGCCGTGCCGCAGGATCGTCGGGACATGCCAGTGGTCGAGATGGCCATGCGTGACGAGCATGCCGTCGATCCGCTGGCCCAGGTTGGACGGCGCGCGATCGAGATCGGGCAGGCCGACGTTGCCGCCGATCGCGAGGCTGATCGGGTCGGTCAACAGGCGGGTGGTGTCGGAGGCGATCAGCAGCGACGCGTGTTCGAGCCGCTGGATGCCCGGGCCGTCGAACGCCGGCCACGCCAGCGCCGCGTCGTCCGTGGGCCGTTCGCAGCCGAGCAGGCGGGGATCCGCGTACAGCGCGGACAGCGGCTGCCAGTGGTTGCGCTGCAGCGCGTCGCGCAGCGCGTTCGCGAGTCGCGGCACGTCGCCGGCGGCAGTGTCGAGCACGATCGGCTCGCCGTGCCGCGGCGCGAGCGCGAGCGTCCAGCGGTCGCGCTGCTGATGCAGATCGTAGAGCAGCGCGCGGCTCGCGATACAGCCGCCGGCCGCCACCGAATCCGGATCGAACAGCTCCTCCAGGAACGGATAGCGCGCAATCGCGTCGCGCAACAGCGCGGCGCAGGCGGCCGGCTCGAATTTCGCTGCCATGAATTGCTGCATGAGCGCGTCCTGCTGCTCGATCAGCCGGCCCAGGTCATGCGCGCGCGAAGCCAGAATGCCTGTATTGAGGAAGACCCCCAGGCGATCATCGACAGACATGGTGTGTTTACCCTCGGATTCTCTCGGCGAAACGCTGCATGCGCCCGCGCGCCCCGTCACCGGGCCGCGAGAGGCCGCATCGTTCCTTTATCTTTTATTGCGCCGTGCGTGGCGCGACGCGTCGACCGTCAGGCCGACAGCGCGACCCGGACGCTCAATGGCCGCATGTCGGTCCAGTTGGCGTTGATCCATTCGAGACAGGCGTCCCGGGTTCCCGACGGGCCCGCCGCCCGCCAGCCGTCCGGCACGCGCTTGTCGTCCGGCCAGATCGCGTATTGTTCCTCGTGATTGACGACCACCTTGAAAATGGTGTCGTGGTTCGGCATTTCGGCTTCCATGTCTCTCTCGTTTCAATAATCGATCAAGCGTGTCACACGCATAACATGATTCGATATTTCTATAAAAACAGCACGCCCAGCCATGCCGGGTAACGATGCAAGCACTTTGAAATCGAAGCGAGCAGACTTTACCATAAGCCATCCGAAAACAATTACATTTCTATTGAATAAAAACAAAGCAAATCATAAGCGGCGCCGGCCAATAATCCCGGCCATTGTTTATAAATATGTGAATCGATGACAAACAATCTGTCCTTTCGATTAAATCGATAATCGGCTTAATTGTTTGAATATTTTGTATGGTTCGTTTTTAAAGCGGAGTCCCGACGCATGGCCTTGCTACCCAGTACCCTCACCATCCCGCGCGAGCGCCCGACGGCTCGGCACCGGCTGCTGGTGTTCCATCACGCGTGCGGCGCGGCGGCCAATTACTACCGGTGGGCGGCGTCCTTCCCGGACGATATCGAGGTCTGGCTGATCGAGCTGCCCGGTCGCGGCAAAAGCCTGGGCACGCGCGCGATCGATACGTTGTCCGAACTGATCGACTTCCTGCGGGCGCTCCGGCCGCTGCTGCCGCGCGACTACGCGGTGTTCGGCCACAGCATGGGGGCGCTGATCGCGTACTGTTTCGCGCGCGACATGGCGCAACTGGGGCATCCGCCCGTCTGGCTCGGTGCGTCCGGCACCGATGCGCCGTTCTACCCGCATCGCCACGCGCCGCTTGATGGCGCGCCGGTGCACCGGCGCAACGACGCGGACATCGTCGACTATGTCGTGTCGCTCGGCGGCACGCCGCGCGAGGTAGCCGAGCACGACGCGCTGCGGGCGATGCTGCTGAAGCTGGCCAAGGCGGATTTCCGCGTGATCGAGGCGTGCTTCCCGCTGCCGTCCGCAACGGCGCTGCCCTGCCCCGTCACGGTCTTCTCGGGCCGCGACGATACGTTGCTGAGCCCCGCCGGGCAGCGTGACTGGTTGCGCGCATCACGGCACACGGTCACCTTTCGCGCGTTCGACGGCGGGCACTTCTATCTGTTGGAAAACCCGGCCGCCGTTCAGCACGCGATCGGCGAGGCGCTGGCCGATGCGGTGCGATGCGACACCGCCGAGGCGTCGGCCGGCCCGTGCCGCTGACGTCGACGCGTGCGGTGATGCCGTCAGTCGCGACGCATGCGTCACGCGGCGCCGTCGCGCCCCTTCGGGAACACGCCGTGGCTCATCGCGTCGAGCTGCCGGCCGATCTCCGCGCGCAATTCGGCGGAGATCTCGAGGCTGTCGAGCAGTTTCGAAATCCACAGCCCGTCGGCGGCGAGCCGGCAGATCATCAGCGTCGCGGCCTGCTCGAGCGGCACGGGGTCCGGCCGCGTCCATTCCCGCATCGGCACCGACCAGCGCGCGCGCGTGTCCTGATCGGTAATCATCGACGCGACCAGCACGCGCAGCACGTCGGTGCTCGCGACCGAATGCGACTCGTCGAGCACCGCGTGCATGTAGGCCCGCGCCACCGCGCCGGCGCCTTCGGCATCCGCCGCCACCCGCGCGGCCATCTGCGCGGCGAACCGCTCGGTCGCCTGGCCGAACAGCGCATCCAGCAGCCCCTGCTTGTTCGCGAAGTGATACTGCAGCGCGCCTTTCGTCACGCCGGCCCGCTCGGCCACCGCATCGAGCGTCAACGCGGCCACGCCGTGATGTGTCGCGATTTCCGATGCAGCCGCCAGCAACTGCGCACGCACCTGATCCGGCGCTTTTTTCCGACGCACGCCGGCGGTGGGGACAGCCGGCGCCGGGGCTGCTTCAGGCGCCCGCGCGCCGGCCGTTCCGGCCGGTTCGACGGGCGCGGACGCATCGTGCGGCGCGGGTTCGAGGTGTTTTTTCATGGTGCGGATGGTAGCACCCGGCGTCTCGATATAAACATTCCGGCCGGATGGTATGATCCGCCGCATGACTACACCGACCTCCTCCCCCTGGTCCGCGCTCGACACCGCCATCGCCCGTGGACGCGACGCCCTGGTGCGTCTCCAGCAGCCTGACGGCAGCTGGTGTTTCGAACTCGAATCCGACGCGACGATCACCGCGGAATACATCCTGATGATGCATTTCATGGACAAGATCGACGACGTGCGCCAGGAGAAGATGGCGCGCTACCTGCGCGCGAACCAGCGGCTCGACACGCATGGCGGCTGGGCGCTGTACGTCGACGGCGATCCGGACGTGTCGTGCAGCGTGAAGGCGTACTTCGCGCTGAAGGCAGCCGGCGACAGCGAACATGCGCCGCACATGGTCCGCGCGCGCGACGCGATCCTCAAGCTCGGCGGCGCGGCCCGCGCGAACGTGTTCACGCGCATCCTGCTCGCGACGTTCGGCCAGGTGCCGTGGCGCGCGACGCCGTTCATGCCGATCGAATTCGTGCTGTTCCCGAAGTGGGTGCCGATCTCGATGTACAAGGTCGCGTACTGGGCGCGCACGACGATGGTGCCGCTGCTGGTGCTGTGCTCGCTGAAGGCGCGCGCGCGCAATCCGCGCAACGTCTCGATCCGCGAGCTGTTCGTCACGCCGCCGGACGAGGAACGCCGGTACTTCCCGCCCGCGCGCGGCATGCGCAGGCTGTTCCTCGCGCTCGACCGCACGGTGCGCCACGTCGAGCCGCTGATCCCGAAGGGCCTGCGGCAGCGCGCGATCCGCCATGCCGAGGCGTGGTGCGCGGAGCGCATGAACGGCGAGGACGGGCTCGGCGGCATTTTCCCGCCGATCGTGTATGCCAACCAGATGATGCAGGTGCTCGGCTACCCGGACGACCATCCGCTGCGGCGCGATTGCGACAACGCGCTGGAGAAGCTGCTGGTCACGCGGCCGGACGGCAGCATGTATTGCCAGCCGTGCCTGTCGCCGGTGTGGGACACCGCGTGGAGCACGATGGCGCTCGAGCAGGCGCGCGGCGTGGCGGTGGCGGAAGACGGCGAGCCGGGCGACGCACGGCGCGCGCTCGACGAGCGCATCGCACGCGCGTACGACTGGCTGGCCGAACGCCAGGTGAACGACCTGCGCGGTGACTGGATCGAGAACGCGCCGGCCGAAGTCCAGCCGGGCGGATGGGCGTTCCAGTACGCGAACCCGTACTACCCCGACATCGACGATACGGCGGTCGTCACCGCGATGCTCGATCGCCGCGGCCGCACGCATGCCAACGCGGACGGCACGAACCCGTATGCGCCGCGCGTCGCGCGCGCGCTCGACTGGATGCGCGGGCTGCAGTCGCGCAACGGCGGCTTCGCGGCATTCGACGCCGACTGCGACCGCATGTACCTGAACGCGATCCCGTTCGCCGACCACGGCGCGCTGCTCGATCCGCCGACCGAGGACGTGTCGGGCCGCGTGCTGCTGTGCTTCGGGGTGACGAAACGGTCGGACGAACGCGAGTCGGTCGCGCGCTGCATCGACTACGTGAAGCGCACGCAGCAACCCGACGGCAGCTGGTGGGGCCGCTGGGGCACGAACTACATCTACGGGACGTGGAGCGTGCTGGCCGGCCTCGCGCTCGCCGGCGAGGACAAGTCGCAGCCGTATATCGCACGCGCGATCGAATGGCTGCGCTCACGGCAGCATGCGGACGGCGGCTGGGGCGAGACGAACGACAGCTACATCGACCCGAAGCTGGGCGGCACCAATGGCGGCGAGAGCACGTCGAACTTCACCGCGTGGGCGCTGCTCGCGCAGATGGCATTCGGCGATTTCGAATCCGATTCGGTGAAGCGCGGCATCGCGTATCTGCTGTCGGTCCAGCAGGAAGACGGCTTCTGGTGGCACCGCTCGCACAATGCGCCGGGCTTTCCGCGCATCTTCTACCTGAAGTATCACGGCTATACCGCGTATTTCCCGCTGTGGGCGCTCGCGCGCTATCGGCGGCTGGCGGGCGCGGCGGCCGCGCGGGCGTCGGCTGCGCACGGTGCGACGGCGGTCAAGGCAGCGGCCACGGTGCTCGCTTGAGCGGTAACGTGACGGCGCAAGGCCGTCACACGAAGCCCTCTTCGACCAGCGTGCAGCCGTGCGCCGTGATCTCGTGCCGCTGGCCCGAGCCGCCGACCACGCGGCTCCAGCTCTTCGACACGAGCATGGCCGCGGCGCCGTCGGCGTGCAGCGCATAGCCGAACCCGCCATACATGCCCGGCACGCCGAACCATACGCTGTCGGCCTGCGCGTCGAGTTCCAGCAGCAGTTCGAGTTCGGGCAGGCGCAGCGCGTCGACGCGCAGGTGTGCGATGCGGCCGAGTATCATCTCGTGGAAGTGGCGCTGGATGTCGCGCAGCGTTTCGTCGGGCACGAAGCGTCGCGGCTGCGGCGTCAGCAGATCGATCAGATGCCGATGCCCGCGCTGCGCGGCGATATCGACCGGGCGCGCGCCGTCTGCATCGCGCAGCATGCGCCACGCACCGAGCTGCAACAGTTCGACGACGACCTCCTGCGGCGCGCCGCCGTAGGCAGCCTGATGCAGCGGGGTAAAAAGCGACTTCCCGCCAAGCCGTGTCGCGTTGACGAGCTTGTGCTCTTTTGCAATGCAGTCGAGCATCGTCGCCCAGTCGCCGTTGCGCGCCGCATCGGCCAGCGCGTGCCGGCTCGCGACCTGCGCGTCGTCGAGCACATCCGCGCCCGTGATTCCATCCCATGTGATGCCCAACCGTTTTCTCCTTTCGCCTCTCGCGCATCCGGCCGGCGCGTCGTCCGCTCATCATAAGCGTTCGTCACGGCCGTGCGTCGCGACACGAGTCGCGGCGCCGGCAACCGCCAAACCCGCCCGCAAGTATGGAATCATGCGAACGCGCCGTCGGCGCGTTCATTTCACAACGACTCAGCACAACGACTCAGGAGGCCAGCCGTGCTCGACATTACCGCCATCACCGATGCCCTCACCCCGAACGGCGAACCCGTGCAATACCGCGTCGCGCCCGAGAAACTGCTGGCGGGCGACCCGCTGCAGACGCTCACGCCCGGCTTCACGAGCCCGTGCGGCCGCTTCTCGACCGGCATCTGGGAAAGCACGCCGGGCTGCTGGCGGGTCGCGTATACCGAAGCGGAATACTGCGAGATCCTGGCAGGCACGTCGGTGATCACCGACGAGGAAGGCAACGCGAAAACCCTCCGCGCCGGCCATCGCTTCGTCATTCCGCCGGGCTTTCGCGGCACGTGGGAAGTCGTCGAGCCCACGCGGAAGATCTTCGTCGCGTACGAAGCGCAGCCGACGGAATGAGCCGCACCGGCCCCGGCGTCGGAAACGTTACCGCCAGCCGTCGAGCGCGCCGAGGATCCCGTACGCGACCTTCACGCGATCCTCGTTCGGATAGCTGCGGTTCGCGAGCATCACGATCGCGATCCGCTTCGACGGGACGAACGCGACATAGGTACTGAAGCCGTTGGTCGAGCCCGTCTTGTTGATCCACGTGTCCGCGCTCGGCGCGAGCGGCGGCTTGATCGCGGCGGCCGGTAGCCCGTCACGCAGCATCTTCATCGAGTTGCCTTCGAGCAGCGTCGGCAGCGCGACCGGATACGGATACTGTTCCCAGATCAGGTCCTGCGTCAGCGGCCCCGAGCGGAAATAGCCGGTGTGCGTGCGTTCGAGCGCGCGCTGCAGGCGCGGCGCGGTTTCGATCAGCCCCATGTTCGCCTGCACGAAGCGCAGCAGGTCGGCCGCCGTGGTCCGCACGCCGTAGGCCGGCTGCCACAGCATGCCGCCCGTCATCCGGATCGGCTTGCCGTCCTGCGTATAGCCCTGCGCATAGTCGGCCTGGCGCGCATCGGGCACGTTGATGTACGTGTGCGTCATGCCGAGCGCGGGAAAGAGCAGCTGCTCCATCAGCACCGCGAAATCCTTGTGCATCGCCTTCGCGGTGAGCCACCCGAGCATGCCGACCGACACGTTCGAATACGTACGGTACGTACCCGGCGCGTGCGCGGGCCGCCACGCGCCGAGATAGCGGATCAGGCCCGCGTCGTCGCGGATGCTGTCCGGCACCTGCACGGGCATGCCGCCGGACGTGTGCGTGCCGAGATCGCGCAGCGTCACGACACCGAACGGCTTGCCCTGCAGCGCGGGCAGGTACTTGCCCACCGGGTCGGCCAGCGACAGTTCGCCGCCCTCCTGCGCATCGGCCGCGAGGGTCGCGGTCAGCGTCTTGCTGACGGAGCCGATTTCGAACAGCGTATCGCCGGTGACGGGCTTGCCCGATTGCGTCGACATCACGCCGTAGTCGAACACGTAGGGCTTGCCGTCGGCGATGATGCCGATCGCCATGCCGGGAATCGCGTACTGCTTCATCAACGGCGCGATGTGGCGGGTGACGGTGTCGTGGAGCGCGTCCTGGGTGACGGCGGCCGCGCGGCCGGCCGTGGCGGTGGCGCACGCGGCGACGAGCAGGGTCGCGGCGAAGCGTGTCGCGTTGAATCGCATGGTGGCGGTTCCTTTGAGTTCTGATGGTTGCGTGGACAACGGTCCGGCCACGCCGTGCGGAAATCGCAGTGGCCGGCCTGCCGAAGCAGGACTATCCCCTGTCGATCCGCCGCCAACAATCGACGATATGTTGCGCGAGACGAAAGAAAATCTTTTGGCGCCGTCCCCTGCCGAACGGCGGGGGATTCCTATGCCTGGCGATGCACGTCCGCATCGGAGCATGTTCGACGCAGCGTTGGTATCTCGATCATGCGAGACACCGCATTCACTTCAGGCCCACGCTCTTGTTCGCAGCCCGGCGAACCTTTTCGGCCGCGTCGCGCCGTCCTTCGACCCGTACGCCGAACAGGGCTGGGTAGAAGAACCGCCTTCGTCGAACGGATGAAATCGGTACAGCGATGGATAACGCGGCCGCCGGCGGGCCGCGCGACCATCACCCCGGCAGCCGCCCGAGAAACGCGAGCATCGCCGCGTTGAACCGCTCGGGCCGCTGCAGCGGCGCGAAATGGCTCACGCCGGGCAGGGTCGTCAGCGTCGCGCCCGGAATCGTGCGCGCCAGGTACGCCGCGTGCTCGGGCCGGATGAATTCGTCGTGCTCGCCCAGCACGATCGTCACCGGAACGGCAATCGCCGCGAGATCCTGCGCGCGGTAATCCGGTTGCGTGCGCATCATTTCGCTGACCGCCGCGACGAAGGCGTCGAACTGGTCCGGCGTCGCGGACAGTGCTGCGTAGTCCTTGCGGTGCCGCGCGAAGCAGCGGTCGAGCAGCGGGCTCGGCACGATCTCCTTCGTCCCGCTCGGGTCCATGTTGCACGCGAAGAAGAACACGCCGGCCGCCCGTTCCGGCGCGCGATCGGCCAGCACGAGCGCGATGCACGCGCCGTCGCTCCAGCCGACGAAGCGCGCACGGTCGACGTGCAGCGCGTCGAGGACCGCCAGCACGTCCGAGGCCATGCGTTCGTAGGAATAGGGTTCGTCGTCGCGCGTGCTGCGGCCGTGGCCGCGGCTGTCGATCACGATCGCGCGGTAGCCGGCCGCGAGCAGCGCCGGCACCTGGTTGCCCCAGTTGCCGCTGTGGCCGAGGCCGCCGTGCAGCAGCACGACCGCCGGGCCATGGCCGAACGACGCGTGCCAGATGCGCGCGCCGTCGTGTTCCAGCCATCCTTGCTCATCGGCCGCCGGCAGCGGCGTGCCGCCTTGCGACTCGAAGCGGGCGAGGTCGTCGTCGTTGAATTCCGCATTCATCGTTCAGCCGTCCTGTCGAGGGAGACGTGCTCGCGATTGTAATGCGTGCGGTCGACACGGCCGCGACCGGTCAGGCCTGCGTCGACACCAGCCCGCCCGCCTGCGAGCCGCCCGATTTCTGGATCGCCGCCGCGAGTTGCGAGATCGCAGTCGAAAGCGCCCCCGAGATCGCGCTGGCTTGCGCGCTCAGCGACTGCTGTTCGATCGCCGCGGCCGGGTCGTCCTTCGCGCGCTGGCTCGCGCTCGCGATCTGCTGCTCCAGTGCCGCGAGCTGCTTCTGCAGCCGCTCGATCAGCGCCTTCAACTGGCTGACCGCCGGGTCGTCCGACGACGCGCCCGATGCGCCGAGCGTTTCGCCGGTGGCGCCGGTCGACTCCTTCGTGCCGGGGGTGGCGGTCGTACTCGTCGCACCCGAGGTACTCGTCGCGCCATCGGTGGACGTCGTCGCCGCAGCGCCGGACGAAGCGTTCGCGTTCAGGTTGCCGTCCGCCAGCGGCGAGCGTGTGGTCGTGGAGAAATCGATCTGCATCGTGTCGGTCCGTATGTCGGTAAGCGAATCGTGACTGGGATGAAACTGCCTTCCAGAATGTTTACGGCATTCGTCACACGAAACTTGAGTATCGGGGACGGACTGATTTAGCCGAAGATCGACCGGTTTAGCCACGAAAGGGCCAGATTGACGGCCCGGCGGCGCTGGTAAAATCGCGGCTTCGCCAGCGGGATGCGCGCGCCGATCGCCTCCGGGCACGTGCACGCAACGCCGCCGGCTTCGACTCCCGCCCTTCCGGGCGCGGCACGCGCCACGTGTCGGCGCCGCGGTCACGGCTGCGCGGGTCGCCTTTTTCGTGCGCCGGTGTGCCCCGCTCGCCCTGTCGAGCAGCGAGCGCCATGCGGCGCGCACGCACTTCATCACGTATTCGAGGAACCCACGATGGCCCGCATCGGCGCCTTCTGCATCACGACGTGGCTTGCCGCCGCGATTCTCTACTTCGGCCAGCACTCCGTCGCGATGATCGTATTGAGCGGTGTCGTCGTATTCGGCGGCTTCGATCTGCTGCGCCCGTAGACACGCCTGGCGACGCCACCGCGCACGGCCGCGATGGCCGATGCGATTGTGATAGCCTCTCCGGCACCATCCGTCAGATGCGCGCGCCGCTGGCGAGAACAGGAGAACGGGAATTGAATCACAACCTGAATCGCCACCCGGCGGCCCTTGCCTGCAAAGTGTGTGCTGCCCACGCGCCCATCTGCGGCCTGGTCGATTTTTCGCGCTGCGGCGCCGACTTCATTGCCGGTAAAAAGGTCGACCCGTATGCGGGGGTGCCGGTCTACTACCATGCGTGCGAGCAATGCGGCTTCACGTGGGCCCCGATGTTCGACAGCTGGACCCACGACGATTTCGCGCAGCATGTCTATAACGCCGACTACCCGCGCCACGACCCCGAGTATCTCGAGATCCGTCCGCAACAGCATGCCGACCTGATCTGCACCAGCTTTCCGGAAATGCGGGAAGGCCGGGTGCTCGATTTCGGCTCGGGGCTGGGCTTGCTGGAACGGAAGCTGGCATCGCGCGGCTTCACGGACGTGACGTCGTACGATCCGTTCTCGCACCCGGTTCCGCCCGAAGGCAGCTTCGATACGATCCTGTCATTCGAGGTGTTCGAGCATCATCAGGCGCCGGTCGACCTCTTCGACCAGATCATGCGCCATCGGAAGCCCGACGGCGCGCTGCTATTCCAGACGTCGCTGATCACCCGGGACATCCTCGATCAAGGCATCGATCAGTGGTGGTACTGCGTGCCGCGCAACGGGCACATCTCGTTTCACACCGCCCAGTCCCTGACGCTGCTTGCCCAACGCCACGGGCTCGAATATGGCGCATTCGGCCCGTCGCTGCACGTCGTCTTCGATCGCGCGGCGACACCGCGCTGGCTCGACAAATTCCTCAAGCAGTAGCGGCCTGGCGGCTATCCGGCAGGCCACGAACACCGCGCGCATTCACGCGGCGCGTCACCGGAGCGCTCCCGCTTGGCGCGCCCTCACGCAGCACCCACCTCCGTCAGCAGGCCGCGAACGTCGGCACCGCCGGCGCGACCGCCAGCGCGCGCTCGTTGAACACGACCGGCACGCCGCCGAGCCCCAGCCGGCAGTTCGGGCGATCGAGCCGCCACCCGTCGACGCGCAGCGCGACGCGCGACACCGGCGCGCCACCCGCATGCGGCAGGTCGATCGTGATCTGCCGCTTCCCGCCGGGTATCAGGTTCAGGTAGTTGTCGCTGTAGAACGCCGGCAGCACACGCGCGCCGGTCGACGGATCGAATACCTGCACGTGCGTCATCAGCGCGACGGCGGCGCCGAGGTTCGCGACGTCGACCGTGATGCGCGTCGTCACGTCGTCGGCCTCGGCCGACGATGCGTGGACGGATACGGCCGCACCCGGCATCGTGTCGAGCGACGTGTATGCGTCGTCGCCCCCGTCGCGCTGCCGCCAGTAGACGTTCTCGGCCAGCGCATTGCCGCCCGCATCGGTCAGCGCGAGCGCGACGATGCATACGTCCGATTTCGCGGCGGCCAGCGCCGACGCGAGGTTCGCCACCACGCGATACGACGCCTTCGCGACGCCGCCGACATCCGCGCTCGTCCGGCTGCTCAGCGTGCCATCGAGGTTGTACACGCGCATCTCGACGCGGCCGGTGACGGCCGCCGCCGTGTGATTCGCGATCGTCACGTCGGCCGTGCTCGCATCGAGAATCGCATTGACGCGACGGCACCCGTGCCGCACCGCGAAGAACGACGCGTGCGCCTCGAGATCGTGGCTGTACATCTGCCACACGAAGCTCGGCTGCGCGGGGTTCGTCATCCACATGATCACGCCGGTGGCCGGCGACGTGATCTTCCCGGCCACCGGGCCGATCATCACGGCCGCGTTCGCCTCGTAGATCGAGCGGATGCATTCGTAGTTCATCATCTGCGCCTTGCGCACGAAATCCGCGAGATTCCGGATCGCGCCGTAGCGCAGCGCCGTCATCGCGATGTAGCCGGCGCCGCCCTGCTTGCCGACCGCCGGGTAGTACGCGCCGTTGCCGTTCATGTCGCGATCGGCCCAGAAGTCGTCGGGGCATTCGTACGAGGCCGGCGGCAGCATCGCTTCGACGCATTCGAGCGTCGGGATCGAATGCGAGCCGACTTCGTTGTGAAACGCGACCGACGTCGTGCCGTAGCCGCGGCTGAACGCGGCCTGCGGCGACGCCCAGTTGTACGGGCCGCCTGACGAATAGCCGTTCACCGCGCCGGCGCCCGTATCGCCGGTCGAACTCGTGAGGCACAGGCGCTGCGGGTCCAGCTCGGCGACGAGCGCGTCGAGCCCCTTGACGAGTGCCGGCGGCGGCGCACCTTCGTTGCCGCCGCACCAGAGCAGGATCGACGGCCGATGACGGTGGCGTGCGATCACGTCGCGGATATTGTCGAGATCGCGCGGCACGTTGGCCGGGCCCGACCCGTCTCCTTCGGTCGAGAAGAAGAAATCCTGCCAGACGAGGATCCCGTAGCGGTCGCATGCGTCGAAGAAGTCGTCGCTCGTGCTCTGCCCGTTCCAGTTGCGGATCAGGTTGAGGTTCGCGTCGCGATGGAGCCGCACCTGGTGGAACAGCCGCGCGCGCGGAATGCGCTTCAGCGCTTCGTCGAGCCCCCAGTTGCCGCCCATCACGAGAATCGGCAGGCCGTTGACCGTGATGCTCAACTGCTTGCCCATGCCGATGTCGCGCGCATAGTCGATGCGACGCAGGCCGATGTTCAGCGTGCGCTCGTCCGACAGCAGGCGCCCGACCTTGACGCCGACCGTCACCGCATGAAGAGTCGGTTCGCCGTACCCGTTCGGCCACCACAGGCGCGGTTGCTTGATCGACAACGCCGCGATCTCCGACGACGTGAGCGACACCTTCGTCGTCGTGCCCGACGCGGGAATCGCGATGTCGTGGCTGAACGGCGCGCCGTTGCCGATCGTGCCGACGAGCGTCGCGACGAGATCGGCGCCCGAGCCATTGTCCAGTTCGAGATCGAGCCGCAGCTCGGCGCGCGACAGGTCGGCGGACAGCGTGTGCGCGACGTGGATCGCCGCGATGCGCACCGCGCCGGTCGTGAACCAGGTCACCGGCTGCCAGATGCCGAGCGCGCGATCGGGAATCGTCGGCAGCCAGTCCCAGCCCGCCGAGCAGAAGAACGTCGGCCCGTTCTTCAGCGTGACGCCGGTCGGGCCGCCGTTGCGCCCGCCACGCGTGACGCCGCTCTGGTAGCTCGGCAGCAGCGGCCCTTCGGAGAAATCCAGCTTGACCACGCGCACCGCGAGATTGGCCGCGCCACCCGCCTGCGGCACGAGCCGCGAGATGTCGAACGCGCCCTGCTTGAACGCGCCTTCCAGCCGGCCGACGAGCGCGCCGTTCAGCCAGACCTCGGCGCAGTAGTTGACGCCGCCGAAACGCAGCCACAGCCGCTGCCCCGGCTGCCGCGCCGGCGCCGCGAAGGTCGTCCGGTACCAGTAGTCGGTGTCCTTCAGCGTATCGGGAATGGTGTCGGTGACGATGCGGCCGTAGAACGGATCGGGATACTTGCCGTTGACGATCATGCTGTTCAGCACGGTGCCGGGCACCGTTGCCGGCGCCATGCCCGCCACGCCAGCGGCGCCAGCGGCGCCAGCGGCGCCCGACAGTTGCGCCCCGCCGGCGCCCGGCAGGCTGCTCGCCGATGCGAACGTCCAGTTCGTGGCGAGTTCCTGCGTGGCCAGCAGGCTGCGCGCCGGGTCGTTCGGCACGCCCGGCACGGTCGGTGTGACCGTCGCGGGACCGTCGGCGCCCGGCGTGCCGGCCGTGCCCGCTGCCGGATCGATATCGCCGTTGCAGCCGGCGAGCCAGCTCGTACCGGCGAGTGCTGCGCTGTAAGACAGGAATTTCCGGCGCGATGTCGATCGCATGGTGTCGTTCTCCCGGATGGCGTCGTCTCGACGGGCGCGCAGGGTGGCCCCTGCGCGTCGTGCCCGTTTGGGTTTATCGCGCGCCGGCCTCGCGCATGCGCATCGCCGCTGCCGACCCGCCGGCCGTCATCTGCGTGTAGTCCGCGTTCGGCCCGGACGGCGGCGTCAGGTTGTCGGCAGCCGCCCATTGCGTCGGCGTCGCGGACAGCGCGTAGCTCATCGTGCCGCCATTGGCGATCTTGCCCAGCGGCAGCCACGACCCCGCGTAGTCCGCGCCATTGACCTTCAGCGACTGGACATACGCAAACGACGGGCGCCCCGCGCTGTCCATCGTGACCTGCTTGTCGCTTTCGAGCCGCAGCGTCTTGCCGTTGCCGAACCACACCGTGATCCCGCTGAACTGCGGCGTGGACAGCGCGAGCCCCGCCTCCGACGGAATGACCGGGAACATGCCGAGCGCCGCCCACACGTACCAGCTCGACGTCGCGCCCATGTCGTCGTTGCCCGGCAGCCCGTCGCGGGCGGTCGTGAACGCCTTCGACATGATGATCGGGAGAACGTACTGTGCGCCGCTCGGCTGCCCGGCCCAGTTGTACCCCCACGGCGACTGGAACGACGGTTCGTTGCCGATGTACAGGGTGTTCGACGATTCGCCGCCGTTCAGGCTGCCGGAGGACGGCACGGTCGAGAACGGCGTCGTGATCGCGAACAGGTTGTTCAGCCGCGTGACGGCTGCCTGCTTGCCGCCGATCGCATCGATCAGCGCGCTCCAGTCCTGCGCGAAGGTCCAGAAGTAGTTCGGCTCCGTCGATTCGTGGAACGCGCCCTGCACCAGCGTGCCCAGCGTGCCGGGCGCCGAGCCGGCCGGCGGCGCGTTGCGCGCGGCGATCACCTTGTTCGTGTAGTCGAAGATGTTGCGCCACCACCCGGCCCGCGTGTACAGCGTGCCGATGGTGTCCGGCGTCACGCCGACCGACGGCGCGTTCAGCACGCTGGCGGGCAGCGCCTGCAGGAACGCGGCCGCGGAGCGGTCGCTCAGCACGCGCTCGATGGTCGCCGACGACGAGTGACCGTCATCGCTCTGCGACAGATAGTGGGCCGTCAGGAAATTGGCCAGGCCCGCTGCGCTCGTGCGATCGTTGCAGGCGCTGGACGGATCGAACACCGACTGCTTCGTCAGGCGGGCGGCCGACACCAGGTCGAAATCGGTCGCACCGAACTTGTACGCGCCGGCAATCACGTTCAGCGCGTTGTCGCCCGCCATCGGCGTCGAGTCGTCGCTGCCGTCGACCCAGTGCGAGAACGCGCCGCACTGCAACCCGTCGACGACGAGCGACTGCATCATGTCGCTCGATTCCTTCGGTGCGAGCAGCGCCAGCAGCTGCGCCTGCGACCGGTACGTGTCCCACAGCGAGAAACCCGTGTAGTGGTTGCCCGCGCCGCCCTGCGATCCGTCGGCGCGCCGGAATGCGTAATCACTGACCTTGGCCGTCTCGCGCGGCGGAATGGTGCCGGTCTGGTCGACCGACTTCGGATAGCTGCCATCCGCGTTCCTGGGCTGGCGCATGCTGCGGAATTCGCCGTTCGTGTCGCTGTAGAGCGTCGGCGTGCCGAACACGCGATAGAGCGCGGTGTAGAACTTCGTCAGGTTCGCCTTCTGCGTCGCATTCAGCGATGCGGGCGTCGCGGCCTGGTCGATCTGGATCGTGTTGAGCCGGTCGTTCCACAGGCCGGACGCGTTCTTGCGTGCGTCGTCGAACGCGAGCGTCTCGCCCTCGGCCTTCAGGTTCGCCTGCGCATTCCGGACGCTGACGGACGACACCCCGACTTTCACGGTGACGGTCCGGTCCGCGTCGGTCAGGTCGAACTGCAGCGTCGCCGCGCCGTTGCTGGCGGTATTCACCGCCGAGGTGCCCGCCTGCTTGCGCAGCGGCTTGTCGAAGCTCGCGTAGAAATATACGGGCGCATTCCATACGGTGCCGTACGGCGTGCAGAACGCCGGCGCCACGGCCTGCCCGCTTATCGACTTGCCGTCGCTCGCGAGCGCCAGCGCGACGTTGTTCGCGGTGACCTTCGTGCTGCCCGAATCGCTGTTGCCGTTCAGCTTCGCGTCGATCGAGAAGAAGCCCTTGTCCTTGTTCGTGTACGTGAAGCGCGCGATGCCGGCACGCGCGGTCGCGCTCAGCTCCGTCACGATGCCGTTCGCGAGACGCACCTTGTAGTACCCGGGCTCGGCCGTTTCATCGCCGTAGCGGTACCCGACGCCGATCGGCCGGCCGCCCGATGCCACGGGCGTCGCCGCGTCGGTCGGTAGCATCGCGACCGTGCCCTGCCCCGGGCACCCGACACCGCTCAGGTGCGTCACGCTGAAGAAGTCGATCGTACCGCCCGACCCGCCTGTCGACAGGTAGCCGCCCGAGCCGTTGAAGTTGTAGCGCGGCGTGTTCGGCCCGAAATTCACCATCCCGAACGGCACCATCGCGCCCGGGCTCACGTTGCCCGCGTAGCCGGAATCCGCATTGACCTGCGTGCCGATCAACGGATTGACGAACTGCGTCAACGCCATGTCGGTGCGCTTCGGCGGGGCCGGCTGATCCGGCTGGGAAGGTTGCGACGGCCCCGCCGTCGGCGGGACGGTCGACGGCGTGTCGCCTGCGCCGTTGCTGGCCGTCTGGACACTGTTCACGTCGTCGCCGCCACACGCGGCCAATGCCGCGCAAGCCAGTGCGGCGACGAGCAAGAGTCGTGGATTTTTCATTGTTTCGTTTAGTACCGTTAATTAAAACGATTGATCCGGCGCCGACGATCATCCGGCACTCCGCCCGGCTTGCGCCCCTGCGCGGCACATCGATGCCGCGCGGCGTGGCGTCGGCTGCCCCCCAAACGACGTCACGCTGACTTTCAGATGCGAACACCCGGCGACGATCGTTGCCGCCGCAACCGTCGCCTCCACCGCCCTGCCTCCTGGAGCGTCACAGGCTTCCCAGGGGCTTACAGTGCCGCAACGACTGTTTATTCACTACAAGAAGTTTCCCGAATTTTCAGTTTGTTTAACTAAACAATCCGGCGTTAAGTGGCTTTGGGTACAAAGTTCCGCCATTGTTGCGTTGCAACGGCGGCGCACAGGAGGTGTGCTTTGACGGGCGCCCGGCGAATCCGGGCGCCGCATGAACTGACGGAACGGAACGAACGAATGCCGCGCGCGTCAGCGCGGCAAAGTCCTCAACGAAGAAGGCCCGCCCGTCAGCGCGATCCGCTTGCCCGTATCGTGCAGCTTGCCGCCTTCGACCGAATAGAGCGCCAGTTGCCGTTCGACGTTGAACTGCACGATCACGTGCCGGCTGTCGGCGGTGAACACGATGCCTTGCGCGGCTTCGCCGCCGGGCAACTCGCTCACCTTCACGGCCTGCCCGTTGCGGATCTCGAACAGCAGCACCTTGCCGATCTTGTGGCGGCCCGGGTTGTCGGCCGTCAGGTTCGAGCCGTCCATCGCCTGCACGGCGATCCACTTGCCGTTCGGCGAGATCGCGACGCCTTCCGGCAACGACGGCACCGTCAGGTACTGGACCGTGCGGAACGGCGTGCGCGACACGTCGATCAGCGCGACGGTATCGGCGTCGCCCGCCAGCGTGCCCGTATAGCCCGGCAGCCCCGCGAGCCCGACGTTGCTGACGACGGCCCAGCGGTTGTCGCTCGACACGTCGATCGTGTAAGGCGCGACGCCGGTGCTCAGGCGCGACCCGCTGTCGGTCACCTTGCCGTCGTCGACGTTCAGCACCGCGATGCCCTGCTCGTCGCGCAGCGACACGAGCGCATGCTTGCCGTCATGGGTGAAGCTGATCCCCGCCAGCCGCTTCTTGCCGATCTTCAGGTTGCCGTCGAGCGTCACGTTCGTGCCGTCGATACGCAGGATCGACACGCTGCCGTCGACGTTCGCGACGAGCGCGAGCTTGCCCGAGCGGTCGATCGCGATGCCTTGCGGATGCGTGCCGAGCTCGATGCGCGTGATCGACGGCGGCGCGGCGTCGAGATTCACGACCTGCAGGAACGTGTCGAACACGAGCTGCTTCGCGGCCGTGTCGTAGCGCGTCGGCGCGCCGACGAGCGCGAGCTTCGCGTCCGGCGTGATCGCGACGGCCTGCGGCGGCCCCTGGATGCCGTTCTCGACGTCGACCTGCAGCGCGACCTTCGGCGGGAACGTGCTGGCGTCGAGCAGCGTCAGCGTGTCGGCGGGCGGCGAAGCCAGATAGGTGTCGCGGCCCTCGACGCGCTGGTACTTGCCGTCGTTGCCGGACACGATCCAGTCGGCGGCGTGGGCGGCAACGGCCGTCGTGGAGAGGGTCAGCGCGGCGAGCAGGCGCGCACTGCGCGGGCGAAAAGGATTCGAATGCATGTCGGTCGATTCTCCGGATCGGTTGCGGACACAATGGATGGCATCGACCCTGCTGCTCGACGGGTCGGTGCCATCGCATGATGCCCGAAAGCCGGCAAATCCGGCGTTTTGCGCCCGGTCGGTTTCCGTCACGCCGTCCCGCGCGCGCCGGACGACGACCATTCGCCCACCACGTCGAGCGGATACACGGGCCGCGCCAGCCGCTCGTATTGGAACAGCCCGTAGTCCGACCCCGTCACGCCGCGGCTGTCGCATTCGACCAGCGCGGCTGCGATCGGCACGAACACCGGCCGGCAATACATCCGCGACTTCAGCAGCAGGAAGCGCGCGCGGCGTGGATCGACGCCGACGCTCTCGAACACACCGAGATCCCACGGCTCCTGGGTCCGCTCGGTGATGACCAGCGTGGCCGCGCCGATGTCGAGCACGGCCGTGCGGCCCATGTACGCACGCTGGCCCGTGTAAGTGGGCCCCGTGATCACGTATTCGCCGTCGGTGAGCGCACGCACGACGCCGGTCGCGCGGAACGGCTCGCGCCGCACGCCGCCGTGCGACGGCAGGCGGTTGCCGACCGATACCGTGACGGTCGCGCCGACACCCGCGTCGATCAGCGCTGCGACGGCCTGCGGGTCGCACAGCGGCCCGCTGACGATGCCGTCGAGCCCGTGCGCAAGCGCGGCCTCGAGCAGGTCCATCGTGTCGCACGGGCCGCCCGACATGCAGTTGTCGCCGTGATCGAGCATCAGCACCGGGCGATCCGCGCCGTGCGCGAGCGTCGCGGCCTGCGCAACCGATTCAGCGAGCGGCGCGCTGCGATAGACGAAATCGTCGCGCGCGTCCCAGATCTGCCGCGCGATGCGCTCGGCCACCGCGTCGGCGGCGGCCCGGTCGCCATCGGCCACCACGACCACGCTGATGCACGGCGCGGGAATGTCCGCGAGCGAGAAGCCGGGCAGCACCGAGACCGCGAGCATCCCGTCGGCCTCGGCGGCGCGCGCGGCCTCCACCGCGCGCCGCATTGCGCCTTCCGCGCTCGCACTGCGCAGCGTCGATGCCATCAGCGGCGGCTGCCGCCACGCGAGCACGGGCCGCGCGCGGCCGTGCAACCGGTCGAGCAGCACGCGCGCCGCATGCTCGCCCGTCTCGTACATATCGACGTGCGGGTAAGTCTTGAAGCTGACGATCACGTCCGCGTGATCGATCATCTTCTGCGTGACGTTCGCATGCAGGTCGAGCGCGACCGCGATCGGCGCGTTGGGCAGCGCCGCGCGCACACGCTCGAGCAGGTCGCCCTCGCCGTCCGCGCTCTGCTCGGCGACCATCGCGCCGTGCAGGTCGAGCATCACCGCGTCGCAGCCGGGCGCGGCCGCGACGATCGCGTCGCAGATCGCCGCATACGCGTCGGCCGCGACCGGCCCGCTCGGGTTCGCGGCCGCCGATACGGGCGTCACGATGTCGGCGCCTTCACGTTCGGCCGCGTCGAGGAACGCGGCCATCGCGGTACGCATCCCGCGATTCGCGCGATAGGCGTCATCGCCCCAGTCCGGGCCGTTGCGGCCGAACGCGGCAAGCGGCGTCGGCACCGGCGAGAACGTGTTGGTCTCGTGGTTCATCCGTGCGATCAGGATTTTCATCGTGCGCGGCCCTCCGCGATCCCGGCAGCGCCGAGCATCGCGTGCAGCAACACGTTGCAGCCGGCCTCCAGATGCGCGGGATCGGCCTCCTCGATCTCGTTGTGGCTGATCCCGTCCTTGCACGGCACGAAGATCATCGCGGTCGGCGCCACGCGCGCGAGATACACGGCGTCGTGGCCCGCCCCGCTGATCACGTTCATCGACGACAGCCCGAGCGCGCGCGCGCCCGCACGCACCTGCTCGACCAGCGTCGCGTCGAACGGCTGCGGCGGGAAGTACACGACCTGCTCGACGTCGATTGGCATGCCGGCCGCTGCGCCCAGGTCGGCGCACGCCGCACGCAGCTCGGCATCCATCGTCGCAAGCGTCGCATCGTCGGCTGCGCGCAGGTCGACGGTCAGCGTCACCCGGCCCGGAATCACGTTGCGCGAATTCGGGTGCACGTCGACCCAGCCGACCGTGCCGCGCCCATGCGGCGGATGCGCGCACGCGATGTCGTTCACCTTGCGCACCAGATCGGACGCGACGAGCAGCGCGTCACGCCGCAGCGCCATCGGCGTCGGGCCCGCGTGCGCCTCCATGCCGTGCACGGTCACGTCGTACCAGCGCTGCCCGAGCGCGCCCTCGACCACGCCGATCGTCGTGTCGTGCGCCTCCAGCACCGGGCCCTGCTCGATATGCGCTTCGAAATACGCGCCGACCGGATGCGCGCCGCGCCCGTCGTTCGCATCGCCCGCATAACCGATCGCGGCCAGCGCGTCGCGCACCGACACGCCGTCGCGGTCGCATTGAGAGAGCGCATGGTCGAGCGTGAACGCGCCCGCGAACACGCCGGAACCCATCATCACGGGCACGAAGCGCGACCCTTCCTCGTTGGTCCACACCGCGACCTCGAGCGGCGCCCGCGTGCGCACGCCCGCATCGTCAAGCGTGCGCAGCACTTCGAGGCCCGCGAGCACGCCGTAGTTGCCGTCGAACTTGCCGCCGGTCGGCTGCGTGTCGATATGGCTGCCCGTCGTCACGGGCGGCAGGTCGTCGCGTTCGCCCGCGCGCCGCGCGAAGATGTTGCCGATCGCGTCGACGCGCACCGTGCAGCCGATTTCCTTCGCCCACGCGGCGAACAGGTCGCGCGCCTCGCGATCGAGTTCGGTGAGCGCGAGGCGGCACACGCCCCCTTTGTCGGTCGCGCCGATCCGCGCAAGACGCATCAGGCTGTCCCACAGCCGCGCGCCGTCGACGCGCAAGCCGGACGCCGCGACGCCCGGTGTCGAATCCTGAACTTGCATCGATGGAATTCCTCGCAATGAAAGGACGCGGCGCTTACGCGACACCGACGCCCAGGTAACGGTCCTTCACCTCGTGATCGGCCGCGAACGCCGCGTTGCTGCCTTCGTAGACGATCACGCCCTGTTCGATCACGAAGTGGCGGTCGGCGAGCTGCGTGCACACTTCGAGGTTCTGTTCGACGAGCAGGATCGCCACGCCGGCCGCCTTGATCCGCTTCAGCTGCTCGACGATCTCCTCGACGATCACCGGCGCGAGCCCTTCCACCGGCTCGTCGAGCATCAGCAGCCGCGGGTGGTTCATCAGCGCGCGGCCGATCGCGAGCATCTGCTGCTCGCCACCCGACAACTGCGCGCCGCCGTTGCGGCGGCGCTCCTTCAGGCGCGGGAAGATCCGGTAGATGTCGTCGAGCTGCCACGGTGAATCGCGGCGCGCACCGAGCCGCAGGTTCTCCTCGACCGACAGCAGGCGGAAAATCCCGCGATGCTCCGGCACGAAGCACAGGCCGCGCGCGGCGATCCGGTGCGCGGGCTGCCCGGACACCGGCCGGCCCGCGAACGTCACCGTGCCGCCGGTCGGCGCGACGACGCCCGCGATCGTCTTGAGCGTCGTCGACTTGCCCGCGCCGTTGCGGCCGAGCAGCGTCACCGTCTCGCCTTCGTCCACGTTCAGCGAAATGCCCTGCAGGATGTGGCTCTTGCCGTAGCAGGCATGAACGTCCTTCACGTCGAGCATCATGCGCGGCCTCCCGTGATCATGTTGCCGAGATACGCGCTGCGCACGCGCTCATCGCCGCGAATCGCGTCCGGCTTGCCTTCGACCAGCACGCGGCCCTGCTGCATCACCGTAATCGTGTCCGAGATGTCCATCACGATGCCCATGTTGTGTTCGATCAGCACGACCGTGTAGTCGTCTCGCAGGCCGCGGATCAGTGCCTTCATGTCGTCGAGATCGTCGATCCCCATGCCCGACGTCGGCTCGTCGAGAAAGATCGCGCGCGGTCGCGCCGCCAACGCCATCCCGACCTCGAGCCGGCGCTGCTGGCCGTGCGACAGCACGCCCGCCGCCGTATCGGCGAAGCGCTGCAGGCCGAGCCGCTCGAGCACGTCGTCGACGATGCCGTCGTGCGCGAGCGCACCGCGCGGCGCCGCCCACGGATTCAGCGCGCGCCGCGCTTCGACGCCCTGCGCGGCGACGCGCAGGTTCTCGCGCACGCTCAGGTTCGGAAACAGGCTCGTCACCTGGAACGAGCGCGCGATGCCGCGCCGCACGCGCTTGTGATCGGGTTCGCGCGACACGTCGTGACCGTCGAACAGGATCGAGCCCGACGTGATCGGCAGCGTGCCCGTCAACGTATGGAACAGTGTCGTCTTGCCGGCGCCATTCGGCCCGATCACCGAATGCACGGTGCGCGGCATGATCCGCAGGTCGACGCCGCCCAGCGCCGTGAATTTGCCGTAGCGCTTGACGATGCCGCGCGCCTCGAGAATCGCTTCGCTCATTGCTGCTCCCCGGTCGTCGTCGCCGTCCGTGCACCGCGCCGCAGCGACGCCGCGACGCGTTCACCCAGTCCCCACAACCCGCGCTGCATGAACAGGCTGACCGCGATCAGCACGAGGCCGAGCAGCAGCAGCCAGCGCGGCCACAGCGTCGACAGCCAGTCCGCGAACAGCACATAGAACGCCGCGCCGAGCACCGATGCGAACAGGTTGCCCGTGCCGCCGATCACCGTCATCACGAGGATCATCTCGCTCGTGTGATAGTCGATGTTCGACAGCGGCGCGATGCCCGTCATCAACGCGTGCAGCGCACCGGCGAAACCCGTGACCGCACCCGACAGCACGAACGCCGCGAGCTTGAAGCGCTTCACGTCGTAGCCGGCCGCCGCCGCGCGCGCCTCGTTGTCGCGGATCGCGAGCAGCGTACGGCCGAACACGGAGCGCGACACGCGCAACAACAGCCAGAACACCGCGACGAACAGCACCGCGACGAAGCCGTAGTAGCGCCACGGTGAATCGAGCGAGACGAGCGGATGCCCGAACAGGGACAGCGCGGGGCGCGGGATGTCGAGCAGCCCGTTGTCGCCGCCCGTGAGGTCCGGCGTCGTATAGGCGAGAAAGTAGAACAGCTGCCCGAACGCGAGCGTCAGCATCACGAAATAAGTGCCGCGCTGCCGGATCGAGAACCAGCCGACGAGCGCGGCCGCGACGGCACCGAGCACGGTGGCGGCCACCAGCGCGGCAGTCACCGATGCGACGCCGTGCGTCAGCACCAGCCCCGCCGCGTAGCTGCCGAGCCCGAAGAAGATGCCCTGCCCGAACGACAGCAGCCCCGTGTAGCCGAGCAGCAGGTTGCAGCCGAGCGCGGCGAGCGCGAACACCAGCACCTCGGTCGCGAGCGAGCCCGAGCTCAGCGCAACCGGCAGCGCGCACACGACGGCCACCGCGAGCCAGCCTTCCGGCCGCTGCCATGCGCCGCGCCACGGCCGCGGGCGTGACGAGGCCGCCGTCCCGGGCGGCAGCGGTTTCGACGATTCGATCATGCGGCCCTCCCCAGCAACCCGTTCGGACGCAACAGCAGCACGGCCGCCATCGCGACATAGATCATCAGCCGCGCCCCTTCCGGCCACAGCGTGCTCATCAGGCTCTGCACGATGCCGACCAGCAGCCCGCCGACCAGCGCCCCGAGAAAATTCCCCATCCCGCCGACGACGACCACGACGAACGCGACACCGAGCGCCTCGATACCCATGAACGGGTCGACGCCGCGGATCGGTGCAGCGAGCACGCCCGCGAGCGCGGCCGTCGCCGCGCCGAGCGCGAACACGAGGCTGAACACGCGCGTCACGTTGATGCCGAGCAGCGACACCATCTCCGTCGATTCGCTGCCCGCGCGCACCGTGCTGCCGAGCCGCGTGCCTTCGAGCACCCACCACAGGAGCGCGGCGAGCACGGCCGTGAACGCGATCACGAACAGCCGGTATTTCGGGTAGACGAAGCCGCCCCAGATCACGACGCCGTTCAGCACGTCGGGCGGCGGCACGTTGTCGCCGAGCGGGCCCCACGCGAGGATCGCGCACTCCTGCAGCACGAGCGCGAGCCCGACCGTCGCGAGTATGTGGAATTCGTGCTGCTGCGCGTACACATGACGCAGCACGAGCTTTTCGACGCTCCACGCGAACGCGCCGACGACGAGCGGCACGACCGCGAGCGCGACCCAGAAATTCGCCGACCATTGCAGCGCCTGGTAGCAGAGATACGCACCGAGCAGGTAGAACGCACCGTGAGCGAAGTTCACGAAGCGCAGCAGGCCGAACACGATCGACAGGCCGACGGCGAGCAGGAAATACAGCATGCCCACGCCGATGCCGTTGACGATCTGCAGCAGATAGACGTTCATGGCTTCCGTGTCAGAAAGGAAGGTAACGGACGTCCGCGGCGCGCGACGGCCGCGGACGCATGCACTGCGTCACGCGAGCTTGCAGCTCGTCTTGTCGACCGGCAGGAACGACTGGCCCGAACTGACGATGTCGGCGTAGTCGTCCGCGTTCTTCATCCGGCTCTTCGGCTTGCCCTTCAGCAGGTAGTAGTTCTTCAGCACCTGGTGGTCGCCCTTGCGGATTTCCTCCGGGCCCGTGAGGCCGTCGTACTTCATGCCCTCCATCGCCGCGACCACCTTCTTCGGATCGGCGCTGCCGGCCTTCACCATCGCGTCGACCAGGATCTTCGAGCAGATGTAGGAACCCGCGAGGCTGTAGTTCGGGTTCGCCTTGAACGTGGCGTTCGCGCGCTTCACGAGGTCGCGGTTCAGCGGCGAATCGATGCCGTGCCAGTACTGCGCGCCGAAATACACGCCGTCGCAGATGTCGGGCCCGAGCGCCTCGAACTGCTCGAGGCCCGATGCCCACGCGAGCAGGATCGTGCAGTTGCGCTTCATCCCGAAGCTGACGGCCTGGCGCAGCGTGTCCGACGACTGCGAGCCGAAGTTCAGGATCAGCAGCACGTCCGGCTGCGCAGCCGCCGCATTCGTCAGGTAGCCGCTGAACTCCTTCTCGGCGAGCGAGTGGTAGCTGTTGCCGACATGCTCGATGCCCTTTTCCTTGAAGATCGCCTTCGCGGCCGACAGCAGGCCGTCGCCGAACACGTATTGCGGCGTGATCGTGTACCAGCGCTTCGCCTTCGGCAGCATCTGGGTCAACGGGCGCACCGTCTGCTCGATCGCGCCGAAGGTCGGCACCGACCAGCGGAACGTCGCGGCATTGCAATCCTTGCCGGTGATCTCGTCCGCGCCGGCCGTCGTGATGAACACGCCGCCCGCCTTCTGGACTTCCTTGCCCATCGCCAGCGACTCGGACGACAGGATGCCGCCCGCGAAGAAACGCACGCCCTTCTGCTGCGCGATCTCCTGCACGCGCCGCACGGCGGTCGCGGGCTTGCCCTCGGTGTCGAGCGCCGTGTAGGCGAGCGGCGCGCCAAGCACCTTGCCGTATTGCTGGACGATGAGCTGCATGCCGAGATCGGCGTACTTGCCGTTGGCCGCGAACGGCCCCGACATCGGCACCGGGCATGCGAGCTGGATGGACGAACCCTGCGCGAACGCGGCGCGGGACGACATGCTGCCGAGCGCACCCGGCACGGCCGACAGCGCGGCCAGTTTCAACAGTTCTCGGCGATTCAAGTTGACGCTCCTGATAAAGGGGGACACACGCGATGCGACCGACTGCCAAACCGTGCCCACGCCCTGCAGGATGCGCGCCGCCGGTTGATCCTATTTATCATGATAAATAGAATGAACCTGATGCTAGAGTTGATCAAAATTGGTGTCAATCAGGCAAAATTCCGTACCCGCGCCGGAACGGATCGTCGACGATGACGCGGCGCGCAGTCAGACAAAGGAGTCGTGAAGATGGTCATGGACCGAGCCAGGGCGGGCCTCGCGGTCGAAATCAAGCAGCCGAAGCGGGCCGACCTCGTCGCCGAGGAGATCAAGCGGCTGATCACCGAGAAGGACCTGAAGCCGGGCGATCGCCTGCCGCGCGAAGCCGAGCTGCAGCAGCTCTATGCGGTGAGCAAGAGCACGATCCGCGAGGCGCTGAAGTCGCTCGAGGTGCAAGGGCTGATCAAGGTCACCACGGGGCCGTCCGGCGGCGGGATGGTCGTCGAGGTGCCGCTCGACCGCACGTTGCAGCTGCTGCAGAACTACCTGTTCTTCAAGGACGTGACGATCGACGACATCTACACCGTGCGCAAGCTGCTCGAACCCGAGCTGGCGGCCGGTGCCGTGCCGCATCTGGGCGAGCGCGACTTCGCGGCGCTGGAGGCGAACATCGCGTGCTGCGACGGCGCGTCGGGCGTGCACGACCGCGGGCACATGCTGCGCCAGCGCCAGGAGGACACGACGTTCCACGACATCCTCGCGGCCGCGAACCCGAACCCGTTCCTGCGCTTCAGCTGCGAGCTGATCAACGAGATGATCCGGCAACTGATCGAGTTCCGGAACGATACGCCGCTCGTGGAGCACAAGCGCTTCGGCGAAGCGAACGTGTCGATCCACAAGGCGATCCTGCAGGCCGCGCGCGAGCGCGACGCCGAGCGCGTCCGGGCGCTGATGGTCGAGCACATGACCGAGGCGCCCAAGCATGTGAAGCGGATGAAGGGCAAGCTGCGCGGGCGGTTGATCCTCGATTCCGAGATCCGCCGGCGGGCCGCCGCGCCCGTTGCGGGATCCGATGCGGGCGCAACGGATCCCGACGAGGACTGACTGCCGGCGAGCGCGGCGTCGGCGCGACGCCGCGTGCTCCGCAGCGCACGGGAAGTATCAGCCACGCGGTCACTGCCGACGCCGTGCGTGGCCGTGGCGGCCGGCCGCCGCGAGCGGCGCAGGCAATCGCGCACGCGCGCCGCGATTCACCCGGGCGGGCGCCGCATCGTGCGGACGCTCACGCGTACCCCGTCGTGCCCTTCGTCTCCAGATACTCGACGAGGCCGAACTCCGCATACTCGCGGCCGTTGCCCGAGCGCTTGTAGCCGCCGAACGGCGCGGCCGGATTCCATGCCGGGTAGTTGATGTGGACGTTGCCGACCCGCAACCGCGCCGCCACCCTGCGCGCACGCTCGATATCCTTCGACTGCACGTAGGCCGCGAGCCCGTAGACCGAATCGTTTGCGAGCGCGACGGCTTCTTCTTCGGTCCGGTAGGTCATGATCGACAGCACCGGCCCGAAGATTTCCTCGGTCGCAATCGTCATGTCGGGCGTGACGTTCGAGAATACCGTCGGCCGCACATAGAACCCTTCACCGAGCCCGTCAGGCCGCCCCGGCCCGCCGGCGACGAGCGTCGCGCCTTCTTCGATCCCGAGCCGGATGAAGTGCTGGATGCGGTCGAACTGCGTGCGGCTGACCACCGGCCCGATACCGGTTTCCGTCGAACGCGGATCGCCGACGACCGTGCGCTCCGCCTCCCGCCGCGCGGCCTGCTCGGCCAGCGCCAGATGATCGGCATGCACGAGCATGCGCGTCGGCGCATTGCACGACTGGCCGCTGTTGCTGAAGCAGCTGCGCACGCCACGCGTGACCGCGTCCTCGATATCGGCGTCGGGCAGGATCAGGTTCGGGCTCTTGCTGCCGAGTTCCTGGTGCACGCGCTTCACGGTATCGGCGGCCGCCTTCGCGACCTCGACACCGGCGCGCGTCGAGCCCGTGAACGACACCATGTCGACATCCGGATGCCGCGACAGCGCGTCGCCCACTTCGTGCCCGTAGCCGTGCACGAGGTTGAACACGCCGGGCGGCACGCCGGCTTCGTGCAGGATCTCCGCGAACAGGATCGCGCTGAACGGCGCGATCTCGCTCGGCTTGAGCACCATCGTGCAACCGGCCGCGAGCGCCGGCGCGACCTTGCATACGATCTGGTTGATCGGCCAGTTCCACGGCGTGATCAGCGCGCATACGCCGATCGGCTCGTGCGACACCAGCAGCGAATCGGTCTGCGTGCTGAAGCGAAACGACTGCAACGCGCGGATCGTCTGTTCGAGGTGCGCGGTGCCGACGGCCGCCTGCATCGCGCGCGCGAATGCGATCGGCGCGCCCATCTCCTGGCTGATCGTCCGCGCGACCTCCTCGTAGCGGCGCTGGTAAATGTCGAGCACGCGCCGCAGCAGCGCGACGCGCTCGTCCACCGGCCAGCGCGAATACGTGTCGAAAGCCTGCTTCGCCGCGCCGACCGCGCGATCGACGTCGGCCGCATCGCCGATCCTGAGCTGCGCATACGGCCGCGCCGTGCTCGGATCGATCACGTCGATCGATCGTGCGTCAGCCGGATCGAGCCACTGGCCGTCGATGTAGGACTGTTGTGTCGTTCTCATCGAATGCTCCTGAAATGAAGGACGCCGCGCTCAGCGCGTCGCCCGTGCATAGGTGTCGACGAGGATGTCGCGGATCTTCGCGACGAACCACACGATCTCGTCGCGCGACATCACGAGCGGCGGCGAGAACTGCACGATCGGCGTGCCTTCGTGATCGACGCCCGCGCGGCACAGCAGCCCTGCGTCGAAGATCGCGGGCGCGAGCAGCGTCGACACGAACGCCTGCGCGCTGATGCCGGCCGCCCAGCAGCGCGCGGCCTTGTCGGTCACGAGTTCGAGCGAATAGTGATAGCCGTCGCCGCGCACGTCGCCGACGCACGGCAGTTCGAGCAGGCCGTCGAGCGTCTGGCGGAACACCGCTTCGTTGCTGCGGACGTTCTCGAGCACGCCTTCGCGCGCCATGATCGCGAGGTTCGCGAGCGCGGCCGTGCACGCGACCGGGTGGCCGCCGTAGGTCGCGCCGTGCAGGAACATCTGCTGCGGGCCGTCGAGCACCGTGTCGACCACCGCGTCGCTCGCGATCACGCCGCCGAGCGGCACGTAGCCCGACGCGATGCCTTTCGCGAACGTGATGATGTCCGGCTTCAGCCCGTAGCGCGCGGAGCCGAAATATTCGCCGAGCCGGCCGAACCCGCAGATCACTTCGTCGGCGACGAGCAGCACGCCGTGCCGGTCGCAGATGTCGCGCAACCCGGCCGCATAGCCGGCCGGCGGCGTCAGGCTGCCGCCCGCGTTCTGCAGCGGCTCGACGACGATCGCGGCGACGGTATCCGGCCCTTCCTGCACGATCAGCGATTCGATCTCGTCGAGCAGGTGGCGCGTGAACTGCGCTTCCGTCTCGCCCGCCGGGCGGCCGTAGCGCTTCGTGTTGCCCACGTGCCGCACGCCCGACATCAGCGGCTCGAAATGCTTGCGGAAGTTCGTCATCCCGTTCAGCGCGAGCGCGCCGAACGACGTGCCGTGATACGCGACGCGCCGCGCGATGAACTTGCGCCGCTGCGGCTCGCCGCGCGACTGGTGATACTGGCGCACCAGCTTGATCGCCGATTCGTTCGACTCCGAGCCGCTCGACGTGAAGAACACGCGGTTCAGCCCGTCGGGCGCGAGCGCCGCGAGCTTGTGCGCGAGCTTGATCGCCGGCTCGTGGCCGACACCCCAGTTGGTCGCGAAGGGCAGCCGCACCATCTGCTCGCGGATTGCGTCGCCGATTTCCGCGCCGTGGCTGTAGCCGACCTGCACGCAGTACAGCCCGGCCAGCCCGTCGAAGTAGCGCTTGCCGTTGCGGTCGACGAGCCAGCAGCCCTCGCCGCGATCGAACACGGTGAGCGCGTGGTCGCGATACGCATCGGCGTGCGTGAAATGCATCAGCAGGTGGCGTTTGCCGATGGCCTGCAGGTCCGCATCGAGATTGACGTCAACAGCGTTCATGGATGATTCCTCCTTCAGGGTTTCAGAGCCGGCGGCCGGCAGTCGGCCACCGGTCATTCAATTCATCGACAGCGTCGGCGCCGGGCGCGTGAAGCCGCGCGTGAGCCACACGAGCTGGCAGAGTCCGAGCACGAGCCAGCCGGTGCCGACGTAGAACGTCTGGCGCGACAGGCCCGACCAGAGCCACACGTTCATCGCGAAGCCGATCGCCGGCATCACGCCGAACGTGATCCAGCCCGCGAAGCGGCGATGCTCGGGCCGGCACAGATAGCTGCGCATCACGCACAGGTTCACCACCGCGAACGCGACGAGCGCACCGAAGCTGATCATCGTCGACGCGAGATCGAGCGTGATGAACAGCGCGGACAGCGACACGATGCCGACCGCGAGCGTCGCGCGCACCGGCGTGCGCAACCGCGCATGCAGGTGGCCGAAGACGCGTTCGGGCAGCACGCGGTCGCGGCCCATCGCGAACAGCACGCGCGTCACGCTCGCCTGGCCCGCCATCGCGCTCGCGAAACAGCCGGCCACGTACACCGCGACGAAGAACGCCGACAGCGTGCCGCCGCCGATGCGCCGCATCAGGTCGAGGCTGGCCGAATCGAGATCCTTGAATGCGTGCCAGTCGGGAAACACCACTTGCCCGACGTACGCGACCAGCATGAACAGCACGCCGCTCGCCAGCGTGCAGAGCAGGATCGCGCGCGGCACCGTGCGCTTCGGCTCGCGCGTTTCCTCCGACAGCGTGGTGACCGCGTCGAAGCCGAGGAACGACAGGCACAGGATCGCGGAGCCGGCGAAGATCGCCCGCGCATCGCCCGACGACGGCAGCGCGACGGCCATCGACAGCCCTTCGCCCGACGCGACCCGCGCGGAAGCGATGAAGAAGATCGCGATGAACACGAGCTGGCTCGCGATCAGGATCAGGTTCACGCGATTGACGAGCCGGATGCCGACGATGTTCAGCCCGGTGATCAGCACGATGCTGCCGACGATCCACACGCCGGCCGGCACACCCGGGAAAATCTGCTTCATGTAGATGCCGATCGCGAGGTAGCTGATCATCGGGATGAACAGGTAGTCCATCAGCAACGCCCAGCCGACCATGAAGCCGGCCGACGTGCCGAAGTTGCGGCTCGCGAACGTATAGGCCGACCCGGCGCTCGGCATCAGCCGCGCCATGTGGCCGTAGCTGCGCGCGGTGAACAGCATCGCCACCAGCGTGACCGCATACGCGGCGGTCAGGTGCCCGTTCGTCTCGCTCGTGACGATCCCGTAAGTCGTGAACACCGTCATCGGCAGCATGTACGCGAGGCCGAAGATCACCAGCGTCGCGAGCCCGAGCAGGTGCGGCTTGCGGTGTTGGTCCGCGTCGCCTCGCATCGCGTGCGCGCCGACGTCATGCATCGCGGCGGCTGACGCGTATCGACCTGGGCTGTCGTTGTCCATGCTGTCCTCACGTGGGTGGCGTTCACGGCTTCAACACTCGTTCGCCCGGCACGGCCGGCGGCGCACGACTGGGAGAAAGTGTGGTGCGCCAAAAAATCCGCCACGAATGAGAAAAGCGGACGTAATCAGGGGATATTTCCGGACACACCGCCGTGCGTCGCGCCGGCGAGCCATGCATGCTGCTGTGCGGCACTGGCGTTTTGCGGACATTCCGGCTATGTTCTACGCGACCCCGTCGCCCCTTCAGCACCATGAACAGCCGCCCCCATCCAGACCAGAGCCGGGCCGAGCGCAGCCTGCGCTCGTCGCTCGGCCTCGCACGCCCGGCCGGGCGCCAGGAGGACATTCCTGCCACCGTCCACGCGATTGCGGTCGCGCTGGACGAGTGCCGCGTGCGGCATATCGACGGCGCCGCGCTGCTCGACGGCACGGGGCTCGGCGCGGACGAAGTCGCGTCGCCGAACCTGCACGTGAATCGCGGCCAGGAGCAGCGCTGCTTCCACAACCTGCTGCAGTGCAGCGGCGTGCCGTCGATCGGTCTGTCGATCGGCGCGCGGCTGCACGTATCGACGCTCGGCCTCGCCGGCTACGCGATGCTGATCAGCGGCTCGGTGATGCAGGCGTTCCGGTGCATGGGCCAGTTTCCGCTGTTCATGGGGCTGTATTTCGATGTGCGTATCGATACGCACGCGGACGGCATGAGCGTGACGATCAGTCGCTACAACGGCGAGCCCGATCTCGAGGTGTTCCAGGTCGACATGTGCCTGTCGAGCCTGCGGCTGATCGTGTCCGATCTCGTCGGCAAGCCGGTCTGGCCCGAGCAGGTGCAGCTCGCGCGCCGCACGCCGCGCAACGCGGCCGACTACACGCGCCACTTCGGCTGCAAGGTCGTGTTCAATGCGGGCGACAACCGTCTCGTATTCACGTCGGTGAACGGCACCGAGACGCCGCTGCTCGCGAACGAAGTCAGCTTCAACGCGTTGCATGGCCAGTGCGAGGCGCTCGAACGGCAGTGGGCCGCGTCGGTCGGCACGCGCTTCGCCGATCGCGCGAGGGAGCTGATGGCGCGCGACCTCGCGCGCTTCAAGTCGATGACGTCGCTCGCGGATGCACTGCACCTGACGGAGCGCACGCTGCGCCGGCGGCTCGACAAGGACGGTCTCACGTTTCAGTCGCTCCTCGACGACGTGCGCCGCGACGAAGCAGTGCGGATGCTCGACGATCCCGAGCTGACGGTCGCGGCCATCGCCGAACGTCTCGGCTACAGCGAGCCGCGCAGTTTCCGTCACGCATATCGACGCTGGACCGGCAGGGCACCGCGCGCCGATCAGGACGGCAGCGAATAGGCCGGGCGCGCGTGGAGATATGGTGGTGCGTGACGGTCGGGCACGACGCTGGGGCGCTCGCGAAACCCGCTTCAAGTCGACGGCCTCGTCAATCGATTCGGAATTCGAATCATTTTTCAAACACCTGATCCTTCCCCGTTTCATCGCCACCGCACGATCGTCGGCACGCAATCCCGATCGCTCCCCAAGGTAGACGCGATCATTCGATTACTCTATACTCAGCCCAACTTCATCACAAAATGCATGATCTCGTGTGCAACGTGATGTCATTTCGCAATTCGTTGCGCATGCATCCGTTTCGCCACGTCAAGGGGGCCTCCGGCTCCAGCGGCAGGTGTCACGCCCGCCGCATCCATGCCGTCCTCACGGGGCGGTGCCCTGCTCGAACGCGCCTCGCCATGACGGCGCCGCCGGGCTGAACATGACAATCAGACGAACGCAGCATTGCGTTCACTCGACCGCCAGTCGCACCTCGTTGCGGCCGGCATGACTGTTTCCGTCAGTTCAAATCGCGGCCATGCCGGGATCACGAACTTCCATCGCGGCGCCATCCGGCGTCCACGCGGCGCGCGCTCGTGCGTGTGCCGCACCGAGATTGAGGGGGTGTATCTTCATGACTCGACGCACTGTCCAGCTGGTGGGCAGCCTGATCGCCATCGTCGCCATCGCCTGGGCGCTCGCCCGCGGCATCGGCGCCGACACATTCAGCCAGCGCGCGGACGATCTCGCGTACTACGCGGGCCAGCACATGCTACTGGTCGTCTATTCGATGGCGCTCGCGATCGCCGTGGGCGTGCCGGCCGGCGTGCTGCTGAGCCGGCCGCGCTTCCAGCATCAGGCCGAGCGCTTCATGCAGGTCTTCAACATCGGCAACACGATCCCGTCGCTCGCCGTGCTCGCCATCGCGCTCGGCATCTTCGGCATCGGCAGTGTGCCCGCGATCGTCGCGCTGTTCCTCGCATCGCTGCTGCCCATCACGCGCAATGCCTACGAAGGCATGAAGAACGTGCCGGCCGCGCTGCGCGAAGCCGCCAAGGGCATCGGCATGACGGGCTGGCAATCGCTCGTGCGCGTGGAGTTGCCCAATGCGCTGCCGATCATCGTCGGCGGCGTGCGCACCGCGCTCGCGATCAACGTCGGCACGGCCCCGCTCGCGTACCTGATCGGTGCGGACAGTCTCGGCTCGCTGATTTTCCCCGGCATCTATCTCGACAACCAGCCGCTGCTGCTGCTCGGCGCGTCGCTCACCGCGATCCTCGCGCTCGTGCTGGACGGCCTCGTCGCGGCCGGCAGCCGCCATTGGCTCGCCCGCCACGGAGGTGCCGCATGACGCTCCACCGCACCATTCGATCGCTCGCGCGCCTGTGCGCCGTCGCCGCGTTGTGCGTGGCGGCGAGCGCACCGGCCTGCGCGGCGAAGCTCGTGCTGGGCGCGAAGAACTTCACCGAGCAATACGTGCTGGCGGAACTCACCGCGCAATACCTGCGCGCGCGCGGCTACGACGTGGAAGTCCGTTCGGGCCTCGGCAGCACGCTCGTGCGCAGCGCGCTGGAGAACGGCCAGTTCGATCTCATGTGGGATTACACGGGCACCGCTGCGCTCGTCTACAACAAGATCAACGACAAGCTGTCGCCCGACGAAATGTACCGGCGCGTCAAGGCGCTCGACGTGCCGCGCGGGCTCGTCTGGCTCGACGCGTCGCCGCTCAACGACACCTACGCGATCGGCCTGCCCAGCCCGCTCGCGCAGGCCACCGGCATCCGGACCGTCTCGCAGCTCGCCGAGCACCTGAAGACCGATCCGGCCGCGAAGCACTACGTGTTCGGGATGGACGCCGAATTCGCGAATCGCCCCGACGGGCTGAAGCCGCTGCTCGCCGCCTACGGCATGCAGTTCAGCCGCGCGCAGCTCAAGCAGATGGAACCGGGGCTCGTCTACACGGCGCTGCACAACAACCAGCTGAAGATCGGCCTCGTCTACACGACCGACGGGCGCGTGAAGGGCTTCGGCATCGTGCCGCTCGAGGACGACAAGCACTTCTTCCCGCCGTACAACGCGACGCCCGTGGTGCGCAAGGGCACGCTCGATCGCAATCCGAAACTTGCGACGCAGCTCAACGCGCTGTCGGCCGCGCTCGACAACGACGTGATGCAGGCGATGGCCAAGGAGGTCGACCTCGACGGCAAGTCGCCGCGCGACGTCGCCGACGCGTTCCTGCGCACGCACAAGCTGCCCTGAAGGAGAACCGATGAGCGTATTCGACTATCTCGCGTCGAGCTGGCCCGAACTGCTGCAACTCACGTTGCAGCACATCTGGCTGGTCGGCATCGCCGTAGGCTGCGCGATCGTGGCCGGCGTGCCGCTCGGCATCCTCATCAATCGCCACGACTGGCTTGCCGGGCCGCTGCTCGGCGTCGCGACCATCGTGCTCACGCTGCCGTCCATCGCGCTGTTCGGCCTGATGATCCCGCTCTTCTCGCGCTTCGGCCAGGGGATCGGCGCCGCCCCCGCGATCACGGCCGTGTTCCTGTACTCGCTGCTGCCGATCATGCGCAACACGTACCTCGCGCTGCACAACGTGGATGCGGGCATCAAGGAAGCCGGCACCGGCATCGGCATGACGTCGTGGCAGCGCCTGCGGCTCGTCGACCTGCCGCTCGCGGTGCCCGTGATTCTCGCGGGCGTGCGCACCGCGGTCGTGATGAACATCGGCGTGATGACGATCGCCGCCGTGGTCGGCGCGGGCGGGCTCGGCACGCTGATCCTGCGCGCCATCGGCCAGAGCAGCATGATGAAACTGCTGGTGGGCGCGGTGCTCGTGAGCCTGCTCGCGATCGTCGCCGACCGGCTCCTGCAGAGGCTGCAGCGAGCATTGACACCGAAGGGAGTCCAGAAGACATGATCGAACTCGACAAACTGACCAAGACCTTCACGCGCAAGGACGGCCAGGCCGTGCGCGCCGTCGACGCCGTGAGCCTCTCGGTGGCCGAGGGGGAAATCTGCGTGTTCCTCGGCCCGTCGGGTTGCGGCAAGACCACCACGCTGAAGATGATCAACCGGCTGATCGCCCCCACGTCCGGCCGTGTGCTGATCAACGGCGAGGATACGGCGCAGCTGAACGAGGTCGACCTGCGGCGCCACATCGGCTACGTGATCCAGCAGATCGGGTTGTTCCCGAACATGACGATCGAGGAAAACATCATCGTCGTGCCGCGCCTGCTGGGCTGGGACAAGAAGCGCTGCGCCGAACGCGCGCGCGACCTGATGGCGATGGTCGCGCTCGATCCGAAGCTGTACCTGAAACGCTATCCGCGCGAGCTGTCGGGCGGGCAGCAGCAGCGGATCGGCGTGATTCGCGCGCTGGCCGCCGATCCGCCCGTGCTGTTGATGGACGAGCCGTTCGGCGCGGTCGATCCGATCAATCGCGAATCGATCCAGAACGAGTTTTTCCAGATGCAGCGGCAACTGAACAAGACCGTGATCATGGTGAGCCACGATATCGACGAAGCGATCAAGCTGGGCGATCGCATCGCCGTGTTCCGGCGCGGCCAGCTCGTGCAATACGATCACCCCGACACGCTGCTCGCCCGCCCGCGCGACGAATTCGTCGCGCAGTTCGTGGGCCAGGACAGCACGCTCAAGCGCCTGCTGCTCGTGAAGGCCGGCGACGCCGCCACGCAGCCCGAAACGGCCCGGGTCGATACGCCGCTCGCGCACGCGCTCGCCGTGATGGACGAAACCGACTGCCGCTACCTGACCGTGCTCGACGACGCGGGCCGCGCGCTCGGCTACGTGACGCGCCGCGCGGCGCGCACCGGCGGCGGCGTGTGCGGCGAGCGCGTGACGCCCTTCCCGGCCGGTGTCGCGGCGGACGACAACCTGCGCATCGTGCTGTCGAAGATGTACCAGTACAGCGCGTCGTGGATGCCGGTGCTCGACCCCGACGGCGCGTGGCTCGGCGAGATCACGCAGGACTCGATTGCCGCGTACCTCAGCTCGGGCCGCTCGCGCCGGCAGACGGGCCAGCCGCCCGGCACCCCGGCCGATGCGGTCGCGGCAAGCGCCACGCACTGATTCGTCTCCGTGCCGGTGCGGCGTCGCACCGGCACGGGCAAGCGAATCGATACCGTGCGCGATGGAAAAAAACGCGCGGCCAGGCCCGGCGATCAAACGCCGCCTGACCCGCCTTCAACTGAAAACCGTCGAACCGGAACCGGCGAGCGGACGCCATTTCGATCATCCGTGTTTGCCGCAGACGTAATCCATGACCAGCGTCTGAATGGAGTCGCGCTCGACATACCGGTAATCATCCGAATTTTCGCGAGATACGTAGACCTCGCCCGGCTGCACTCCGACCATGCTGGTCTTGCCCATCGCCCAGGTCTTGTTCTCGCAGTCGAACGACCAATCGGAAACGACGCGCTTCACCGGAAACGGCGCCGAGTAACGGCGCGGCTCGGCATAAACGATCTTGACCGTCACCCACGAATTGAGCGGATGACGCTCGACGGAAGCGGGATCCACATAGAGCGCGATAGCCGGGCCCGGGCCAAGCGTGATCCAGCTCTCGGCCCATGCCCCGCTTGCGACGAGCGCAAGGAATGCACCCGCAATCCAGCGTCTTTTCATTTTCATTCCTCGAATCCGGCTCGGTGAATTCCGGCGGCCTGATTCTACTTTCTCCGGTTGCGTGACGTGCGCGATTCAAACCGGATCATTCACCGACTTCAAATCATTTCGCCCAATCGACATCCGGTCACACCTATCGAGCGCATATAGAACAATCCGCGCGACGAATGCATCGCGAATTGCATGAATTCGACTCGCGTAGAATGCCCGCAATAATCGAACATCAAGCCGAGCGGGCCGCCCTTCCATTCCACTCGCACCGGCGCAACGCGAACACGACAACACGGACACGACCCGTGGCATCCGCAAACGGCGCCGCCCCGACCGCGCGCCCTTGCGACGATCGCCCGCCGACGAAGCCTCCATGAGCAAACCGATCCTGTACCTCCTCGCCGGCAACGGCAGCGCGGCCGACTGGTGGGACGATGCGCTGCCCCACTTCCGGCATTACCAGCCGGTGCCGCTGGAACTGCCGGGGTTCGGCGACAACCCCGCGCCGCCCTGCGAGGATCTCGCCGCCTATGCGCAAGCGCTGCTCGACATGACCGAACCGGGCCACGCGATCATGGCGGTCGGCGTGAACGCGCTGCTGGTGCTGCACGCGTTGCAGCGACGCCCCGGCCACTTCAGCCGCAGCGTGCTGCTCGCGCCCGTCGGCGCGTTCCTGTGGGAACGCCGCCTGCCGAAACTGATGGCGCCGAAGCCGCTGCGCAAGACCATCCACTGGCTGCTCGCGCACTACCCGACGCTGTTCGCCCGCAAGTTCTCGAACCTGACCTGGACACGCGCACAGTACCGCCGCATGGGCGCCGGCTATGCGCGCTGCCGTGCGTTCCTGCCGCACTGGGATCTCGTGCGCGCCGATACCGCGCTACCGCTGCTCGAGTGGGTCGCCGATCGCATCGAACTCGTATGGGGCGACCAGGACAACGTGCTCGGCGTGCGCCAGGCCGCCGCGTGGTCGGCGATTCTCGCGCGCGCCGACCTCACCGTCACGCTGCAGGCCGGCTGGGGACACTATCCGTGGATCGACGCGCCGGCGGCATTCGTGCACTGGCTCGAAGCGGGCGATGCCGGCTTCGTCGCGCATACCAAGGGCGGGCGTCTGGCGCTGGCGACGATGGCCGGCCTGCCCGTGCCGCCCGCGCTGTCGCTGACCCGCGCCGACGATCCGCGCCTGCCCGGCTTTCTCGCGAGCCAGCCCGATGCCGAGTGGGCGATCCGCTCGTCGAGCCACGGTGAAGACCAGGCCGATGCGGCCAACGCCGGCCTGCATACGACGTTCCTGCGCGTACCGGCAGCGCAGGCGGCCGCGCGTGTGGCGGAGCTGCTCGATGGCGGCCTCGAGGAAGCGGTCGTGCAGCGCTTCATCACGCCCGTGCTGTCGGGCATCGCGTTCGTGCGGCATCTGGCGGTCGAAGTCGAATGGGTGGAAGGCCACCTCGAAACGCTCGCCGACGGGCAGGCCAGCCCGCAACGCGCGACCCTGTCGCAGCTCGGCGAGCCCTGGCAGCGCGGTACGTTCCCCACCGCGCACGGCCTGGGCGCGACGCAACTGTGGACCTTCCTGCAACGCGTGCTGCGCGCGTTCCACTACGTGCCGGGCGACGTCGAGTGGGCATGGGACGGCCGGCAGCTGTGGCTGCTGCAATACCGGCCGATCAGCAGCTACGGCTGGCATCGCCACCTGACCGCCGCGAACATCGCCGAGATCCTGCCGCCGCAGCCGAGCCGGCTGGTCGAGTACGCGCAACGACGCGCGGCCGGCAGCATCCCGGCGATCATGGCGCGCTGGGACGCACGCGTACTGCAGGACAACGAACCATTCACCGCGCTCTATGGCGGCGCGTCGTATATCAACAACGACCTGTTCCTCGCCCGCCTCGCCGACTGGGGCGTGTCGGCCGGCAACTACTCCGGCGAGATCGGCGGCGCGACGCCGCCGCTGCGCTGGCGCCCGCTGCGGCTGCTGCGTTCGCTGCCGGTGTTCTGGCGCATGCTGCGCGTCGCGCGCGGGCACCTGCCGACACTCGAACGCGGCTTGCAGCGCTTCGACCAGGAACTCGCGACGCTCGTCGAGCAGCACGCCGACGGCCAGCAACTGGCCGACTGGTTCACGCGCTTCTACGTGTTCGTCGTGCAGGGCAACCTGTGCATCGCGTCGTCGCTGGCCAGCAGCGGCGGCGCACTGTGGGGCCGTCCGCCGACCGCATACGGCCAGCTCGACGACAGCCCGCATCGCCTGCCGTGGGAAACCGATCCGGGCACCGCGCGGCCCATGCCTACCGATCTCCCGCTGCAGGCGTTTCCCGACTGGCCGCTGCCGGTTCGCGTGCTCCACGCGCTCGGCGCGCCCGGCATGCGCGGCTGGTATCTGCAGGTGCGCGAGTGGTATCGCGACAACCTGATGCGCGTGTTCTTCCGCCTGCATCATGCGATGCCGGCCGCCGATCGCGACACGTGGTTCGCGCCGCATCCCGATCGCCGCGAACGCAACGGCAGTTTCTGGCAGGACGGCAGCGAAGGCACCGACGAGGCGGCCGGCTTCATGATCTATCCGGGCCACACGCAAGGCGTGCTCGGCCACGACATCCTGCTGGAAGACACGCTCGACCCGGGCCGGCACGCGCAGTACCAGGCCGCGCGCGCCGTGATCGCGCGCATGGGCGGCCGGCTGTCGCACGGCGCGACACTGCTGCGCGAACTGCGCAAGCCGTCGGCCGTGCTGCCGCGCGTCGATGCGGCGTGGATCGGGCGCGAGGTGCGGCTCAGCGACGGCCGGCTGACGCTGGTCGAATGAACGAGATGCGGTTGTCGTCCGCCTGAGCCTGAACTGCTTGCGGGTCAGCGCACCGGCGTGCGGACGACTCCGTCGACCTTCAGCGTGCGGCGGTCGTGCGCGGCTTCGTATTCGACCGTCTGCGCGGGCGTGACGGCGCCGTACGAACGGCCGTTCACATAGACGGTGCCGTCCCGCAACTCGACCCGGTCGCCATTGACCGTCGCGGTGGCCCGTTCGCCCTGCAACACGGCGCCCGAGCAGCCGGCGGTCGAGAAGCTGCGTACCGACGTGCCCGGCATCGCGGCGATCCCGCCCGGGTCCGCCGCATGCGCCGCGCTGCACGGCGGCGCATCCATGCTGCCGGCCGCGTGGACCGCGCCGGCGCTGATGCCGCATCCGGCAAGCAACGCAATCGTCATCGGCTTCAGAGGGTTCATGGTGAGCTCCGTTGTCCGCCGCCGCGGATCGATGGCCAGCCGACGCCCGTGCGCGCATGGCAGGCAGGCCGGATGCACCCAGTATGCGTCCGCTTCGCGGCACGCCGCCATCCGCGTCAGTACCACTCGTCGCCGCCCTGGTTCACGCCGACACCGGCCTCTGGAAACATCTCCCACCGTGCAATCCGTCCCCATGAAAGTTCGCCTTGATCAAGTTGCGACCCGCAACTATTATTGATTGCGATCCGCAACCTTTCCAGGCCACCCATGGACCTCATCGACGCGCCCGCCAAGCCTCGCGAAGCCACGATCCTCGAGCTGCGCGACTTCTCCCGAAAACTGGTTCGCGAGCTCGGCTTCATGCGCGCGACGCTGGCCGACAGCGACTGGGCGCCTTCGGCCGTCCACGCGATCCTCGAGATCGGGATGGCGCCCGGCATCAACGCCCGCGACCTGGGCAACATCCTGCGGCTGGACAAATCGAACACGAGCCGGCAACTCGCGCGGCTCGAGGCGGCCGGTGTCGTCGAGCGGCGCGTGTCGAGCGACGATGCGCGCGCGATCGAGCTGTACCTGACCGCCGAAGGAAAAAAGCTCCAGAAGAGAATCGACACGTTCGCGACGGACCAGGTGTCGAATGCGCTGCGCCGCATGGTGCCCGCCGACCAGCAGGCGCTGCTGCGCTCGCTCGCGCTGTATGCCGATGCGCTCGCGCAGGACAACGCCGCGAAACCGTCCGTCCCGGCACGCGACGCGCCGGCGATCCGCGAAGGTTACCAACCGGGCTGCATCGGCGATATCGCGAGCCTTCACGCGCGCTTTTATTCGGAACACTGGGGCTTCGGCGCCTTTTTCGAAAAGCGGGTGGCGACCGAACTGGCCGAATTCGCCGCTGCGCTACCGGCCGACGGCAAGGCGCTTTGGCTATGCCAGGAAGACGGACGGACACTCGCGTCGCTCGCGATCGACGGCGACCCGGCAACGGGCGTCGCGCACCTGCGCTGGTTCATCGTGAACGACGCGCTGCGCGGGTCGGGCATCGGGCGCCGGCTCATGACGGAAGCCATGCGCTTCGTCGACGCGCAGCGGTTTCGCGAAACCTATCTGTGGACGTTCAAGGGGCTGGACTCGGCGCGCCATCTGTACGAGTCGTCCGGCTTCACGCTGACCGACGAATCCGCGGGCACGCATTGGGGAACCGAGGTGGTCGAGCAACGCTTCAGCCGGCCGAGGCCGTCGGGCGGCTGAGGGGCGACGGGACGGCTCCGTCGCGCTACCCCATCCCGAAGAGCGAATCGAAGACGTTCTTGATTTCTCGATGAAAAAGTCGAACGCGCAGGATAACCGCACTCGAGCGTCCACGCGACGCGTGGCCGGCGCATCACTTGATGCGCCGCACGCGCACGATGCCCCAGACGAGTATCGCGATAACGACGGCGAATACCGCACGCGTATCCGGATCTCGCGCACGCCGCTGCGACCGAGCGCGTGCGCGGTCACCTTCAGCGTCGCGTCTCGAGAATGTGATCGTCGCGCGCTACGTGCCGAGGCGCTCAGTCGACTGCCGGAATCCATGCGGCAGTCGCCGCGTCGCTCGCGCGGAACGCCGGAAACTTCGCGGCGAGTTCGGCCACGGTATGAATGTCGTTCTTCACGAGATCGTCACGCGTGATCAGCGTCGGCTTCACCGCGATGCGCGCGCCCGGGTCCTGCCCTGCGACCAGCAGCGCGGCGGCCCGCACCGACACGGCGCCGACGACCGCCGGATTGGTCGCGGCCGTCGCGACCCACGCGCTGTTCGGCGCGCGGATGGCCTCGATGTCGGCCGTCGACACGTCCGCGCTGTAGATGCGGATTTTCGACGAGAGCCGGGCCTCGTCCGCCGCGAGCTTTGCGCCGCGCGCGAACTCGTCGTACGGCGCGAACACGACGCGAATGTCGGGATTCGCGCGATACACGGCCGCCGCCTGGTTCGCGACCGATTGCGCGATCGGATTGTCGACGGTGCCCCAGCGCGCCTTTTCCTGCACCTTCGGGTGCGCACGCTTGAAATCGCGCCACGCGGCATCGCGCCGGTCGAGCGGCGCGAATCCGGCCACGTACACGTACCCTGCCGCGAACGTGTCGCCGTTGTCCTTCACCGCCTGATTCAGCAGCAGGTTCGCCAGGTCGCGATCGTTCTGCTCGATCTGCGGCACCTTCGGATTGGCGAGATCGACGTCGAACGCGACAACCTTGATGCCTTTGTCCAGCGCGCGCTGAACGACGTCCTTCAGCGATTCCGGCAAGCCGTGATTGACGATGATCGCAGACACGCCGATGCTGATCGCCTGCTGAATCTGCTCGCGCTGCTCGGCCGCGTCCTGCCGGCCTTCGTAGATGCGCAGATCGACGCCGAGCGCCCGTGCCTGCTTCTGCGCGCCGGCTTCGTAGGCCTGGAAGAAATCGCCGGTCGACAGGTAGTTGACGAGCGCGATCTTCACGCCGCCCTTGTCGAACGGCGCAGGCGCCCCCTTGAGCGGACCGGCGTGGGCCGTGGGCACACCGAACACGAGCGCGGTGCCCAGCACGAGTGCACCGAGTTTCAGTTCGATACGCGACTTTCGGCGAAGCAACGAGCGCATGGCGTGTCTGTCTCCATATAGGACGATATCGGCTCAATCTATCAGCGCACCGAGCGAATTCAAACCGACCGATTCGGCAATGGATATTACTTTGGATAACAAACCGTCCTGCCTGAAGATTCTCCGAACCATGGGTGCCCGAGCCTGGTCTCGGCGACCTCACGCATCACGCCCGGGCATCCGTACGGCGACCGATGCCGAACGTAAATGCAAGGGCCAGCACGAGCAGTACGCCCTTGATGAAATCCTGCATGTAGTAGGGTGCGTTCAGCATCGTGAGCCCGTTGAGCAGCACGCCGACGAACACCGCCCCGACGACCGTGCCGAATACGTTGGGCCGCTTCGCGCCCCACACCGCGTAACCGATCAGCGCGGCCGCCACCGCATCGAGCAGCAGCGAGTGGCCCGCGCTCACGTCGCCGCGGCCGACCCGCGCGGCGATCAGCACGCCGCCCAGCGACGCGATCGCACCCGACACGACATACGCGGCGACGCGGTAGCGCGCGGCCGGCGCGCCGGCCAGACGCGCGGCCGTTTCGTTGCCGCCGATCGCGTAGATCACGCGGCCCCAGCGGGTCGCCTCCATCGTCACGCAGGCCAGCACCGTCACAGCCGCGAGCAGCAGGACTGGCAACGGTACGACGTCGAACACGCGCAACCGGCCGAGCGCGAGAAACGCATCGGGGAACACGCCCGTCGCGTCCGTGCCGTCGGGCAGCACGGAACCGGTCGCGAGCGAACGGCCGCCGGTCGGGATCAACTGCAGGCCGGCCAGCAGGAACAGCGTGCCGAGCGTCGCGAGCTGGTCGGGCACGCGCAGCCGCGTAATCAGCAAGCCGTTGAACAAGCCGGCGGCCACGCCAAGCACGACGCAGGCGAGCACGGCCGCCCATGCGCTGCCGTGCCAGACGACCAGCACGTAGCTCGCAGCCATTTGCGCGGTCGCGGCCACGCTGCCGACCGACAGGTCGAAGCCGCCGGCCGCGAGCGTGACCGTCACGCCGATGCCGAGCAACGCGACGATCGACACCGCCTGCAGGATGCTGAACAGGTTGTCGAGGTTCAGGAACGCGGGCTCCCTGAGCGCGAACACGACCACGAGGACGCCCAGCACGAGCAGGATGCCCGTCCGTTCGAGCACATCGCGGATGCGCGCCGGCCCGGGGCGCGACGACCGTTCGACGGATGCGGCATGGCGGACAGTGGAAGAAGTCACGGGTTTCATGAGCAGGCACGCACGATGGAAGAAGTGGGAGGCACGCAATCAAGCGTCGCGCGGTCGAATCGCACGATACGATCGGCGATCTCGGCCGCTTCCTCGAGATCGCTGACGAACACGATCGTCGTGCGCTCATGCGCATGACGCCGCAGCGTATCGACGATATCGGCGCGCGCGCCCGCATCGATGCCCTGGAACGGCTCGTCGAGCAGCAACAGCCGCGCCGGCTCGGCATGCCAGCGCGCGAGCACGACCTTCTGCTGGTTGCCGCCGGACAGGTGCGCGACGCGATCGTCGGGCCCGTCGCAGCGAATGCCGAACCGTGCGATCGCCGCCGCGGCGGCCGTGCGTTCGCGCGCTCGGCGCACCGCGCCGCTCGCGAACCAGCGCGACAGGAACGGAAAGCCGATCGTGCCCGCGATCGACGCGAACGGAACGCTGTCGGGAAACAGCGACGTGCGCCAGCGGTCCTCGCCGGCCAGGAATACGCCGGCGCGAATTGCATCGGCCGGCGAGCGTGGCCGCCACGGCCGCCCGTCGAGCGTCATCTCGCCGGCCGCCGCCCGCACCGCGCCGAAGATCGTCCGCGCGAAGCGCGACTTGCCGCCGCCGACGGGGCCCGCGATCGCGACGATCTCGCCGCGCCGGACATCGAAGTCGAACGGTGTACTGGTCGGCGTCAGCCGCATCTGCCGCACGCTGAAGCCTGGGCCTGCCCCGGCTCCGGCGAGCCCGGCACGCTCCGGCACCGATGCACGCGTACGCGGCAACGGCCGGCCGATCATCGTTTCCACCGCCGCATCGAAATCGATCGGCGCGGCCAGATCGGCGACGATCCGCCCGTCGCGGACGATCGCCGCGCGATCGGCGATGCGGCGCAAATCGCCGAGCCGATGCGACACCAGCAGGATGGCGACGCCGTCGCGGCGCAACGCGTCCACCAGCACGAACAGCCGCTCGGCCTCCGCCGCCGACAGGCTGGCGGTCGGCTCGTCGAGAATCAGCAACGATGGCTGCCCGGCCAACGCACGCGCCAGGGTCACACGCTGCTGGTCAGCCAGCGACAGCGAGGCGAGCGGTGCGGCCAGGTCGACGTCGAGCCCGACCCGTGCGGCGAGCGATCGCGCCGCCGCGCGCCGCGCGGCCGGCGGCACGCGCCACGGCGAGGCCGGATCGCACAGCCGGTCGAGCAGCAGGTTGTCGGCGATCGACAGCGTCGGCACGACGGCGTCGGCCACGGACTGGTGCACGGTCGCGACGCCGAGCCGCTTGGCCGCGTGCGGCGACGCCGGTCGATAGGGTTCGCCGCGTAGCGTCAGCGTGCCGCTGTCCGTTTGCAGCGCGCCGCTCAGGATCTTGACGAAGGTCGACTTGCCCGCGCCGTTCGCGCCCATCAACGCGACGACTTCGCCGGCGCCGATCGACAGGTCGAGCGCCGCCAGCGCGACGGTCGCGTCGAAGCGCTTCGCGATGCCCGTGGCGCTCAGGACGGGCGGTAACGTCGACCGATGAGGCCGATCGTCGCGCGTCACGTCCATCGTCTCGTTCGTCGCGCTATTCATACCGAAGATTCCGGACGGCGCGATGCGCTTGCAGGAGAAACAGGTCGTCGTGGGTCATGTCACGCAACTCCGCTGAGGGTCGTCCGGTATTGATCGGCTCGTCAGCCCGCTTCCGGCACCGGAAACCGGAACGAAGCGCCATAGGCCGTGTCCGGCAGGCGGTCCCGCCCGCTCAGCCGTGAACGGAAGGTGCCGCTCGCCGGCGTCGCTCGGTACAGGCCGCGCTTTTTCAGTTCCGGCACGATCAGTTCGGCGAAATCGTCGAGCGTGCCCGGGCTGATCAGCGGATTGAGCATGTAGCCGCTCGTCGTCGATTGCCGCGCATGCTCGGCGAGCTGGTCGGCGACTTCGTCAGGCGAGCCGACGAGGATCAGGTCGGTGCCGCGCGTGACATTCGCGAACTTGCGCCGCACGTCGCCGGCGGTGAGCGGCTTGCCGCTGCCGTCCGGCCGCACCACGTAGGACGTGAGCCCTTCCGTTTGCGTCGTCAACGGCTCGTCGTCCGCATAGCGATCGATGTCGATGCCGGTATCGCCCGCATAGCTGACGAGTTGAGCCTGCAGGTGATAGTGCTGCTGCAGCGCGTGGTACTTCTCCTTCGCGTCGGCCGACGAACGCGCCGTCACGATCCGCAGCACCGTGAGCGCCTTCACATCCTCCGCTGCCCGGCCGTTTTCGACCGCCAGCCGCCGGATTTCATCGAGGCCGGTGCGGATCTCATGCGGATTCGACTTCGCGACGAACACCACTTCCGCGTGCTTCGCCGCGAATTCGCGCCCGCGCCCCGACCAGCCGGCCTGGATCAGCACCGGCGAGCGCTGCGGCGACGGCGCGCAGACGTGCGGGCCATGCACGCGATAATGCGTGCCCTCGTGCTCGATCGGCCGCACACGGTCGCCGCGCGCGTAGCGCGGCTCGCGCTTGTCGGCGACGACCGCGTCGTCCGCCCAGCTCCCTTCCCACAGCTTGTAGGCCACGTCGAGAAACTCCTCCGCACGCGCGTAGCGTTCGTCGTGGCCGATCATCCGGTCGAGCCCGAAGTTGCGCGCCGCGCTCGTCAGGTAGGACGTCACGATGTTCCAGCCGATCCGGCCGTTGCTCAGGTGGTCGAGCGTGCTGAAGCGCCGCGCGAGCGCGAACGGGTGCTCGTAGGTCGTGCTCGCGGTCACGCCGAATGCGAGCCGCTCGGTCTGCGCGATGAGCGCCGGAATCAGCATCATCGGATCGTTCGCGGGCGCCTCGACCGCCCACCGGACCGCCGCGTCGGACGACCCGCCATGGACGTCGTACAGGCCGAGCACGTCCGCGAAGAACAGCATGTCGAGATCGGCCTGCTCGGCCGTGCGCGCGAGGTTCGACCAGAACGCGAGCGTATTCGCGCGCAGCCGTTCGTCGGCGGGATGGGTCCACAGGCTCGGCGCACCGCCGCAGCCGACGCTGGCCTGTTCGTAAAGGGAAAACAGCAAGGGGCGAGGATCGGACATCGTCGTGTTCAGTGCAAAAGCAGGAATCAGTTGGGTGCCGCCCACGCGCCGGACGATGCGCGGCGGCGCCGTGCGGGCGGGCGATCGTCGGGCTCGCGCGTCAGGTAGCGGTTGAGGTGTTTCTCGAGACGGGCGGCGGGAATCGTCAGCAGCGCGACCAGCACGACATAGACGATCGCCGCGCCCGCGAGCGGCTCATAAACGCGCAAGGTTTCAAAACGAAGCGTATTGGCCGTCCCCATCACGTCGAACACCGTGACGGTCGACGCGAGGACGGTCGACTTCAGCAGCAGGATCGCCTCGCCGGTGAGCGCCGGCAGCGCGAGTCGCCACGCACGCGGGCCGACGATCCGGCGCAGTACAGCCGCCCGCGTCATTCCGTATGCAAAGCCGGCCTCGATTTCGCCGGCCGGCACCCCGGCAATCGCGCCGCGCAGGATCGTCGCGACATAGGCGCCCTCGTTCACGCTCAACGCGACGACCGCATACCAGAACGCGTCGCGCAACAGCGGCGACGCCCAGCTGTCGCGCATCCATTCGCGCGGGACGATCTGGCCGAAGCCGTAATACAGCAGATAGAGCTGCACCAGCAGCGGTGTTCCGCGAACCAGCATGATCCAGCCGCGCGCGGGCCAGCGGCAGGCTGCGTGGCGCGAACCCGCCGCCAGCGCGAGCGGAATGCCGATCACCACGCTGGCGATACCCGACAACAGCAGCAACGCCAGGGTCGTCGGCACCGCGGCGAGCAGCTTCGGCATCACCGTGTCGAGCAGGAAAGGCAGCGAGAAGATCATGTCGTCGCGCGCCTCGTGCCGCGGTTCGCATGCCGCTCCAGCGCCGCGAAGAGGCCGGTCGACGTGATGCTCAGCAGCAGGAACAGTGCGGCCGTGACCAGATAGAAGAATACGTAGTGCCGCGTCGCGCCGGCCGCGAGCTGGCTCGCCTTCAGCAGATCCGTGAAAGACCCGAGCACGCTGATGAACGACGCATCCTTGGTCGCGTTCAGCCACACGTTGCCGACGCCCGGCAGCGCGAGCCGCGCGGCGGCCGGGAACCGGATGCGCGCGAACGTCTGCCATGGCGTCATCCCGTACGCGTGCGCGGCTTCGATCTGGCCGACCGGCACGTTGACGAGCGCCGCGCGGAAGATGTCGGTGAGATACGCACCCTGGATGAAACCGAGCGACAGTGCGGCGACGACGAACGGATCGAACGCGAAGTCGCCCGATACGATGCCGCTGCCGCGAAGCGCGTTCTCGATGGCCGGTGCGACCGCATAGAACGCGAGCAGCAGGCACAACAGTTCGGGCAGCGCGCGCACGAGCGTCGTGTAGAGGCGCGCCAGCCACACGAGCGCCGCGTATCGCGACAGCTTGCCGAGCGCGCCGGCGACGCCGAGCAGCACGCCGGTGCAGAACGACGCAGCCGCGACGCCGAACGTCAGCGCGAACGCACCCGCGAACACGCGGCCATAACCGCCGTCGCCGAATGCGAGCAACGCGAGCAGCGAATCGTCCGCGGCCATGCGCTCAGCGCCCCTTCTCGATCGTGCCTTTCAGGTTCGGATAGCGGGCGGTGATCGCATCCCACGTGCCGTCCTGCTGCAGTTGCGCGATCGCGGTCGACAGCTTGCCGCGCAGCGCATCGCCGCGCCGCACGCCCGCGCCGACCCCGAGGCCCAGCACCGGATCGTCCGCGCACGTGGCCTTGACCTCGAAGTCCTTGCCGTCGCGCGACGCGAGGAACGCCGTGAATAGCCCCTTGCCTTCCTGCACGTAGTCGACGCGCCCGGACACCAGATCCGCGAGCGCATTGTCGAACTTGTCGAACGCCTTGATCTGCACGTTCTGCTTGAAGCGGGCATCGAGGAACGCCGAGAAGTTCGTGCCGGCCTCGACGCCGATCACGCTGCCCTTGAAGGTCGTGGGCACCGCGCAGTCGACGCGGCGCCGGTCGCTTTTCGCGCCGACGAACACCGTCGGCGACTCATAGTAGGCACGACTGAAGTCGATCGCTTTCTGCCGTTCGCCGGTGATCGTCATCGACGACCAGATCACGTCGATCTTGCGGTTCTGCAACGCCGGAATCAGGCCGTCCCATGCAATGTCGGTGAGCTCGCACCGCACGTTCAGCTTGCCGCATGCGGCATCGAGCACGTCGATTTCCCAGCCCTTCCACTTGCCGCCGGCATCTTTCGAAAAGAACGGCGGATACGATTCGGCGTCGATGCCGACGCGCAACGTCGGCTGGGCCGCGTGGGAAATCGGCGCGAGGCCGAGCACGAACAGCGCGGCCGCGGCACGGCGGACCCTGGAACGCATCAAACGATTCATGTGGCGAATTTCTGAAATAACGTCGGAACGACCGGCGTTACAGCCGGCAGGAGGCGTGACTGTAATGCGCGCCGATGCGTGTACCAAATGGTTATTTTTGCGATGGATATCTGATCGCGCGATATGCACGACATGCACGAAACCGCGCACCGTCCGACGTACGGCACGGTACGCGATTCATCCGTCGTTCACGCCGCCACGGCCTCGCGCCGCAACGCCGGCAGTCCAGGTTCGCGCGAAAATCGCCGCCTACATAGTCGGTATCGAGCAGATCGCGCCGCCGCAATTCGGGCAGCAACCCGTTGAGCAGCAGGTCTTCCTGGTCCGGCTGGCCGAGCCCGTGCAACGACAGCACGTCGACGAGCCCCGCGCGATAGCGCGTTTCAATCGCGTCGGCGAGCTGTTCCGGCGTGCCGGCGACGGACCAGTGGCCCGTCTCCTGCGCACGGATGATCAGCTCGCGCAGCGTCAGCCGCTGGCGTGCGTAGCCCACGAAGATCGCGACGCGTCCGCGCCGGCGATGCACGCTGTCGATCGCCGGCAGCAGCGACGCCGGCAACGGCTGGTCGAGCGGCAGGCCGCTCAGGTCGACGACGCCGCCCAGCATGTCGGCCAGCTTCAGCCTGCCCTGTTCGTAATCGATCCGTTCATGCTTGTCGCGCAACCGTCGCGCGACGTCGGCATCGGATTCGCCGATCACCGAATGGAACGAGTTCATCACGAGCGGCAGCCGGTCGGCGCGGCCGAATGCGATGGCCTGCCGATGCAGCTCGGCGACGAATGCGCGCGCATCGTCGTGCGTCGGCTGTGACGTATAGACGACCTCCGCGTACTTCGCGCCGAGCGATACGCCGCTGGCCGACTGCCCGGCCTGAAACAGCACCGGCCTGCGCTGCGGCGACGGCGGCACGTTCAGCGGCCCCTGCACCTGGAAGTGCTCGCCGCGGTAGTCGATCGCGCCGAGCTGGCGCGGATCGACCGAGATGCCGCCGCCCTGCCCGCGCCGCGTCGCGCGCGGATCGTTCGCGTCGAACAGCGCGTTGACGACTTCGACGAATTCGGCCGCACGCGCGTAACGCCGTTCGGGGTCGGGCAGCGCCGCATCGCCGAAATTCTCCTCGCCGACCGACGACGTGACCGCATTCCACGCGGCCCGCCCGCCGCTCACGTGGTCGAGCGTGCCGATCAGCCGCGCGAGGTTGTACGGATGGTGATACGTGGTCGACACCGTCGCGACGAGGCCGATCGCCGACGTCGCCTGGCTCAGCGCCGCCAGCGCGACGATCGGCTCCTGGCTGCCCGTGGTGCCCGCGAGGCCGGCCGCATCGGCCTGCAGCAGGTCGGCGGTAAAGAGGCCGGTGATCTTCTCGGCTTCCGCCCTGCGTGCGAGCGACGCCGCGCGTCGCACACCCTGTGCGACATCCGCATCGCCGGGCGCGTACAGCACGCTCGCCGCGCCGACGAGCGTCTTCAGCCGTCTGCGTGCGCCGCTCATGACGCGGCTCCGTTCATCGCGCGATGGCACGCCGTGAGGGCCGTACGTCGTTCGCGTTGCTCGTTCATTCGCACTCCTCGTGATTCCGTTCGGTCGGAGAATCGGAGCGTGCCCGCGGGCATCGCGACGGCGAGCGTACTCGCGTCGGACCGTCGGTCAGGCTCCACACACGCGCCGCGAGGCGCGCAGCCAACGACCATAACGCAAGCCCCCGGGGCGGCCGGAACGAATATTTTCGGCTTTCGATATTCTTCTTGATTGTTTGACCGTGCGAACGTCGACGCAAAATAATTCGGCATGCCAAATCCGCTGATCAGGCCGTTTCGACCCGCGCCGATCGCTTCATCATGACGTTCGACGCCCTCCGCTCCCACTTCGATTTGTCCGCTTTGTCCGCGTTGCCGTTCCGCTTGAGCGTGCTCGACAAGAGCCCCGTCGCGCCCGGAGAAACCGCCGCCGACGCGCTGGCGCGCAGCGTATCGCTCGCACGCTTCGCCGATGCGGCCGGCTATCACCGCTACTGGCTCGCCGAACATCACAACACCGCCGCGCTCGCGTGCCCGTCGCCGGAAATCCTGATCGCGCACGTGCTCGCGCAGACGCGACGCATTCGGGTCGGATCGGGCGGCGTGATGCTGCAGCACTACAGTCCGTACAAGATCGCGGAAAACTTCAACCTGCTCGCGTCGCTCGCGCCCGGCCGCGTCGATCTCGGCATCGGCAAGGCGCCGGGCGGCCTGCCGCTGTCGACCCGTGCGCTGCAGGCCGGCTACGATCCGGCGCGGCGCGCGTCGTTCGCCGATCTGGCCGAGGAATTGAATCGTCATCTCGAGGGCGACGATGCAACAGCCGACGCGACCGATCAGGATGGCGCTACGCTGTATGCGACGCCACGCCCGCCCGAGCCCGCGCAACCGTTCCTGCTCGGCGCCAGCGCGGAAAGCGCCACGCTCGCCGCGCGGCTCGGCTGGGCGTTCGTCTACGCGTCGCATCTGAATGCCTCCGTGACGGATCTGGAGCGCACGTTCGACACCTATCGCGACGCGTCGGGCGGCCGCACGCCGCTGCTGGCCGTCTCCGCGATCGTCGCCGGCACCCGCGACGCGGCGGCGCGACTCGCGAGCGGACATCAGGGCTTTCGCGTTCAGGTGGGCGACACGCCCGCCGTCAACGTCGGCAGCCTCGAACAGGCGCACGCGTACATCCGCCAGGCCGGCGGCGGCCCGCACCGGATCGACCCGCGCGAAACGCGGATCGTGCACGGCACGCGCGACGACGTGCTGCACGAGCTCGACGCATTGCATCGCCGCCACGGGATTGCCGAATTCGTCGTCGACACGCCGGTCGCCGACGCCGCCCCGCGCATTGCGTCGCTGCGCCTGCTGGCCGGCGCGCATGCCGACGGTGACGACACGGCGGCGGGCGCGCGCGACGAAGCGAACGCGAACGCGCGAGATGCCGGCGCGCGCACGATCGCACGCCAACCGGACTTCGAGGGCACCGCGCCATGACCGATACGATTCGCATCGCCAGCGCAGACGACGTGCCGGCCGTCTACGCGTTGCTGCAGGACGCCTACGCGCCGCTCGCGGCGCAGGGCGTGCACTTCACGATCACGCGCTCGCCGATCGAACGCGTCGCGCAAGCCGTCGCGCGCGAAACGACGTTCGTGCTCGAACATGCGGCACCCGACGGCCGTACCGCCCTCGCGGCCACGTTGACCGTGCGGTTTCCGTGGGTATCCGGCGAACGCCATCGCACGCCGCATCCGTTCCTGCACTGGTTCGCGGTTGCGCCCGCGTTCGCGCGGCAAGGGCTCGGGCACACGCTGCTCGAACACGTCGAGACACAGTTCCTGGCCGCGCAGGTCAAGGCGCCCGCGACGTATCTCGCGACCGCGATCCACCATCCATGGCTGCAGTCGTACTACGAGCGCGGCGGCTACGTGCCGTTCGATCGCTCGACCAACGCGCTCGGCACGCCGCTCGTCTGGCTCAGAAAAATCCTGATCCCGGATCTCTACGAGGATCCGGCGATGGCCGACGCCGCGCCGGAGCGCCTGCCTGTCCCCGTGGACGCGTGACGCGCGGGCGCACCCTGCTTCGCGTAGTGCATCCCCTGCCATCCATCTCGTGAAAGGCTTCAACGCATGACTCTCGCATTTCCGGATTCCGCTCTCCGCGCGTCGCGCCACACCGTATCGGCTGCGTTGCTGCTCGCCGTCGCGATGCCGTATGCGGCGTTCGCACAGGGCACACCCGTCTCCGGCGGCACGCTGACCTGGGGTGTCGAAACCGAGCCCCGCACGCTGAATCCGCAACTGAACGGCCAGGACAAGGTCGAGCTGCTGCTGCGCAACGCCTACGAAAGCCTGCTCGCGCAGAAGCCCGACGGCAGTTACGTGCCGTGGCTCGCGACCGGCTACAAGGTCTCGGCCGACGGCAAGACCTACACGTTCACGCTGCGCGACGGCGTGAAATTCACCGACGGCGCGCCGTTCGACGCGCAGGCCGTCGCCCGCAACTTCCTGAACGCGCGCGAACTGTCGTACTCGGCCGGCAGCCAGCTTGCGCGGCTGATCTCGCACGTCGCGGACGTGAAGACGCCCGACGCGCACACGGTCGTGATCGCGCTCGACACGCCGTATACGCCGTTCCTGACGTTCGCCGGCCGTCTGCCGCTGCTGTCGCCGAACGCGTTCGGCCGGCCGAGCCTGAAGTCGGGCGGCACCGACATCGCGGGCACCGGCCCGTTCATCCTGAAGCGGTACGTGAAAGGGCAGGAAATCGAGTTCGCGAAGAACCCCGACTATCGCTGGGCGCCGCCGACGGCGGGCCACCAGGGCCCCGCGTACCTCGACCGGATCGTCTACCGGTTCCTCCCCGAATCGTCGGTGCGCACCGGCGCGCTGTTGTCCGGCCAGGTCGACGTGATCGAAGGCGTGTCCGGCAACGACGCGGCACTGATCCGCAAGAACGCCGATTTCACGTATCGCCGCGCGCTCAATACCGGCACGCCCTACTCACTGTTCCTGAACGTCGACTACGGCCCGACCCGCGACGTGAAAGTACGCCGCGCGCTGCTCGAAGGACTGGACGCGACCGGCATCGTGCAGTCGATCTACCGCGGCGAGCGCGCGCGCGCGTGGGGGATCACGTCGCCGATCGATCCGCTCTACGACGCCGCTGTCGAAAAGACCTACGGCAACAATCCGAAACGGGCGAACCAGCTGCTGGACGAAGCCGGCTGGCAAGCACGCGACAGCAGCGGCTACCGGACCCGCGACGGCGAACGCCTGACGATCGCGGTGATCCAGGCGCAGGCGACGGTACGCGATCAGCGCGACGTGCTGCTGCAGGCACTGCAGGCCCAGGCACGGCAACGCCTCGGCGTCGACCTGAAGATCCAGTACGTCGACGACGGCACGTACGTCGAAGCGCGCAAGAGCGGCAAGTTCGGCTCGATCGCGAACTCCAACACGCCGCCCGACGGCATCGACATCGAGGGCCACTACCTGCCGGTCGATCGCGGCGGCGCGCTGAACTACAGCCGTGCGGCGGCGCCCGAACTGACGCGCTGGTTGCAGGCGGCCGCGCGTACGCAGAACGTCGCGCAGCGCAAGCAGTCGTACGGCGAGCTGCAGCGCTTCGCGATCAACGAACAGGCGTATGCGGTCCCGCTTTACGAACCGGAAGACCAGATCGCGGCCGCGAAGGCCGTCCAGGGGCTGCGCTTCCGCTCGTTCGCGCAGATGCCGGAGAACCCGTACGACGTGTGGGTGAAGCAGTAAGCCGGCGCGCAGCGGCCCGCTTTTGCATCACGGTTCGCGCCGACCCGACAGGAGATTTCCCAATGAGCCATTCGACCTCCGCTCCCGCCTCCCTCCCTGACGCACGGCCGGCCGCGCCGTCGCCGGCCGCATGGCGGCGCTGGCCGGGCTCGCCCGTCGTCACGCGGCTCGCCACCGGCGTGCTCGTGCTGTGGGCCGCGATCACGCTGTCGTTCGCGGCCGTGCATGTCGCGCCGGGCGATATCGTCGGCATCCTAATCGGCGAGCAGTTGAGCACGCCCGAGATCGAGGCCGCGATCCGCCAGGAATGGGGACTCGACGAACCGCTCGCACTGCAATACGTGCACTACCTGTGGCGCGTGCTGCACGGCGAGTTCGGCCGCTCCTACATCCTGAACACGGACGTCGCGCCGCTCGTGCTCGGGCAGCTGTGGCCGACGCTGAAGCTGACGGGCGCGGCGCTCGTCGTGACGATCGTGTTCGCGGTCGGCCTCGCGGTGCTGACGGCCGGCCGCCGCTGGGCGGGGCGCGCCGCGTCCGGCGTCGAACTGCTGCTGGCCTCGACGCCGTCGTTCTGGCTCGGAATCATGCTGTTGTTCGTGTTCAGCTTCACGCTGAAGCTGTTCCCGGTGGCCGGCGATCGTGGCTTCGCGTCGCTCGTGCTGCCCGCGCTGTCGCTGGGGCTCGCGCAGGGCGCGGTGATCGGCCGCGTGCTGCGGCAAGGCATCGAGCGCGCGCTCGACGAGCCGTATGCGCTGACGGTGCGCTCGTGGGGGATCGGCGGGTTCGCGCTGCGCGTGCGCCATGCGCTGCGCCACGCGGCGCTGCCGGCCGTCACGCTCGCCGGCTGGCTCGTGGGCGGGCTGCTGAGCGGCGCCGTGATCACCGAGCAGGTGTTCGGCCGGCCGGGCCTCGGCAAGGTGACAGTCGACGCGGTGCTGTCGAAGGACATGCCGGTGATCCTCGCGATCGCGATCCTGTCGGCCGCGATCTACGTCGCGCTCAGCACCGCCGTCGATCTGCTGTACCTGCTGATCGATCCCCGCCTGCGCGAACGCCGCGCACGGCATTGAACCGGAGGCACCGATGTCCGTTCCCGTCGATCTCACGTTGCGCCCGAGCGCGACCCGCGGCACGGCCGGCTGGCTGTCCCGCCATCCGGGGCTGGCGCTCGCCGCCGTCTATCTGCTGCTGAACGTGGTCGCCGTCGTCGCGCCCGGCTGGCTCGCGCACGGCGATCCGCTCGCCGCCGATCCGCTGTCCGCGCAGCTCGGCAGCAGCGCCGAGCACTGGCTCGGCACCGACCAGCTCGGCCGCGACATCTACTCGCGCGTCGTGTATGGCGCACGCTACTCGCTGTCGATCAGCGCGGCCGCGATCGGCGTCGCGACGCTGTTCGGCACCGCGCTCGGGCTGCTCGCCGGCCTCGCCCGCGGCTGGCTCGACGAGCTGATCACGCGCGTGCTCGACGTCGTGTCCGCGTTCCCCGACCTGCTGCTCGCGCTGATGCTGATCTCGTTCACCGGCCCCGGCGCGGTGAACCTGGTGTTCGCGCTCGGCGTCGCGTCGGTGCCGCGCTTCGCGCGCGTCGTGCGCGCGCAGACCTTCGTCGTCGCATCCTCCGGTTACGTCGAGCACGCGCGCACGCTCGGCCTCGCGCCGGCGGTGCTGGTCTGGCGCCACGTGCTGCCGCACGCGATCGCGCAGGTGCCGGTACTCGCGACGATCGGCCTCGGCACCGCGATCATCGGCGCGTCGGGGCTGAGCTTTCTCGGCATGGGGCCGCAACCGCCGGCAGCCGAATGGGGGCTGATGCTCGCCGAGGGCCGCAACTATCTGTACAACGCGTGGTGGATCGCAGTGTGGCCCGGCCTCGCGATCACCGCGGCCGTGATCGCGGTGAATGCGCTCGGCGGCTACTGGCAGGCGCGCTTCGAGCGGCGGGAGGCAGCATGAGTACGATCGGCGCCGTGTCGCAGCCGACGCCCGCGCGTGGCGCGCCGCTGGTCCGCATCGAGCAGCTGACGGTCGGGTTCCGCGGCGCGCAGCCCGTCGTCGGGCCGCTCGATCTCACGCTGCATGCCGGCGAATGCGTCGCGCTGGTCGGCGAGTCGGGTTCCGGCAAGTCGGTGACCGCGCGCAGCCTCGTCGGGCTGAACGGCCCGCATGCCGCGATCGACGCAACACGCTTCGACATCGCCGGCATCGACGTGCGCCGCCATCGGGAACGCGACTGGCGCGCCATTCGCGGCCGCCGGATCGGCTATGTGCTGCAGGACGCGCTGGTGTCGCTCGATCCGCTGTGGCGCGTGCGCGACCTCGTCGCCGAAGCGCTGCACGATACGCGGCGGCGCGACGTCGCAACGCGCAGCGCCGACCTGCTGCGCTCGGTCGGCATCGACGACCCCGAGCGGCGGCTGCCGCAGTATCCGCACCAGTTGTCGGGCGGCTTGCGGCAGCGCGTGCTGATCGGCACCGCGATCGCGGGCGGCGCGGCGCTGCTGATCGCCGACGAGCCGACCACCGCGCTCGACATGACCGTGCAACGCCAGATCCTGTCGCTGCTGCGTGCGCGCCGCGATGCCGGCGATGCGGTGCTGCTGATCAGCCACGATCTCGCGGTCGTCGCCGAACTGGCCGATCGCGTGCTCGTGATGCGCGGCGGCCGGATCGTCGAGCAAGGGCCGGCACGCGACGTGTTGAGCGCGCCGACGCATCCGTACACGCGGCAGCTGCTCGCGGCGATTCCCACTGCCGCGTCGCGCGGGTTCCGGCTCGCAGCCACCCCGCGCGTGCCGCTGCCGCCGAAGCGCATCGATACGGGCACGCCGGTGCTGGCCGTCGACGCGTTGACGAAACGCTACGGCGGCCGCGACACGCCGGCCGCGGTCGACGGCGTGTCGTTCACGCTCGCGCGCGGCGAGACGCTCGGCATCGTCGGCGAATCCGGCTCCGGCAAATCCACCGTCGCGCGAATCGTGCTCGGGCTCGTCGAACCGGACAACGGCACCGTCGCGCTCGACGGCCAGCCGTGGAACGGCGTGCCGGAAGCCGCGCGGCGGGCGCGCCGCGCGCGACTGCAGTTGATCGCACAGGATCCGTACAGCTCGTTCGACCCACGCTACTCGGTCGGGCAGATCGTCGGCGAAAGCCTCGATGTGGCCGGCATCCGTGGCGACGCGCGGCGCCGCCGCGTCCTGCAGCTGCTCGACGAAGTCCAGCTCGGCGCCGGTTGCATCGACCGGTATCCGCGCGAACTGTCCGGCGGCCAGCGGCAGCGCGTCGCGATCGCGCGCGCGTTCGCGTCGAATCCGGCGCTGCTCGTCGCGGACGAGCCGGTCAGCGCGCTCGACGTGTCGATCCAGGCGCAGGTGCTGGACCTGCTCGCCGACCTGCAGGCCGAGCACGGCACCGCGATGCTGTTCATCTCGCACGATCTCGGCGTGGTGCATCACGTCGCCGACCGGATTCTCGTGATGCGGGGCGGCCGCGTCGTCGAAAGCGGCCCTGTCGACCGGGTGTTCGGCGCGCCGTCGCACCCGTACACCGCATCGCTGCTCGACGCGCTGCCGCTTCTGCCCAACGCCCGTGCGGCGTCGCCGCTGCCCGCCGTCGCCTGACCATGGTTTTTCACCGAACCGCTGCCATGCACCGATCGACGCCCGCCTCTCCCCGCCGGATCCATCTCGGCGCCATCATCCCGCGCGCGTCTGGCAACATGACCGCGTAGCGGCACCGGATGCGCTCGCTGACGCGAGTGTCTCGGGCTTCCGTATCCGCCGAACCGGCACGCACGCGCGGCATGAGCGGCAGCGAGTCGTGCGCGTGGCCGGGCCTTGCGTGACGGTCGTATCGCCAGCACGGCCGGCCTTGTGCATTTCGCCAGGCCACCGCGCGCGAACCCGGCTCAACCGTGGAACACGAGCAGCACCAGCGGCATCGTGACGGCCGCGAGCGCGGTCTGCACGGTGATGATCCCGGCGGACAAGCGATGATCGCCGCCGAGCAGCTTCGCCATGATGTACGCCGACGGTGTGCACGGCAGCGAATTGAACAACACGATCGTCGTGAGTGCCGGCCCCCGGATGCCGAGACTGAAGCCGATCCAGAAGGTCAGCAAGGGCACGAGCAGCAATTTGATCACCGACGACTGGAACACGGGGCCGCGCGCCGCCTTCGCGGCCTTCACGTCGAGACCGGCTCCCACGGCGAGCAGCCCGAGCGGGAGCGATGCAGCACCGAGAATCGACAGCACGCTCGACAGCACGCCCGGCAAGGGCAGCCCGCCGAGATTGAACGCGGCGCCGAGCACGACCGACATGATCACCGGGTTTCTCAGCAACGCGCCGCCGATCTGCCGCGCCGATGGCGCACCGCCGCTGCCGTGACGCATCAGGATGATGATCGACGCGATGTTCAGCAACGGGATCGCGACTGCGATGCTGATCGACGTGAGCGTGAGACCCACGCTGCCGTACAACGCCGCGGCGGCGGCAACCCCCACGTACGTATTGGGCCGCAGCGCCCCCTGGATCACCGACGAAAACACAGCTCCCGGCTGCCGGCTCCACGCTCGCCATGCATAGAGCAGCGCCGCGCTCGCAACCACCGCGCCGAGGATGGCGATCGCGATCGGCCGCACCGGAAACTGCGTCAGATTGGCTTTCGCGACCTGACTGAACATCAGCGCGGGAAACATGTAGTAGTAGTTCAGCGTTTCGCACGGCAGCCAGAATTCGTCCGGCAGCAGGCGGCGCTGCCGCAGCACGAATCCTGCCAGGATCAGCACGAAGATCGGAATGAGTGCGGTCAGGACATTCTGCACGGGCCGCTCCGTCACGCGAAGACCAGCGTCTTCGCGAGCACGACCGCGACGTAGACGCCGATGAATGCGGTCATCGCGCGCTCGTACAGCGGCGCGCCGGCGCGCGCCTTCAGGTTCAAGCGCACCAGCATCGCGAGCGATGCCAGCACCGCGATCGCGCAGATCACCATCGTGACCCGTTCGGCGACCGGCACCGCACGTCGCCGCGCGAGCCGCGACGCCGGCCCGATCGTCGCAATGATGGTGGTCTTTGACATTTTTCTGATCCGATGAATTCGGTGCACAGAAATATGACAGAACCGTGAAATTCTCAGAAAGAATTAAAAATACGAAACCTAGATCCGAAAGTGATTTAGAAGGCGTGCACCTCGTCCGGTCGACTGACTGCGCATGGCCATTGCCACGGCCCACGGCCCACGGCCAAACGCATGTTCAACCGACAAATCGCGCTTCGACACCGCTTCGCACCACCAGATCGAAGCGCTCCGGACGAATATGAAACACGGTGGATTCACACGTGCGGCCGTCGGCCAGACGCGACGTGCGCCGCAACACGAGCAGCGGCGCCTGCTTTGCGGTCTTGAGCCACACGGCGATATCGTCGGGCGCGGCCACGGCCGTCACCGACATGTCGGCGTCGGCAATGCGCCAGCCGAGCAGTTGCTCCAGCAGCTCGTAGGTCGGCAGGCTGTCGGCCCGCGCAAAAGCGACGTCACTCGCTTCGGGCAGCAGGCAGGTCTGCGCGAGCGCGATGGGCTCGTCGTCGACCCAGTGCAGGCGTTCGAGATAGACGCAGCGCGTCACGTCGGCGGCGAACGCGTGTCGCAGGCCGGGCGGCACGTCGCACGCCTCCATGCGCAGCAGTTCCATCCGTGCCTTGGCCCCCTGTCCCGCGATCGAATCGTGCAGTCCACGCAGCACATCCAGTCGATGCCGCAGCCGCTGCTTGGCGGCGAACGTGCCCTTGCCCTGCTTGCGCTCGACGACTCGCGCGTCGGTCAGCCGGTCGAGCGCGAGCCGGACGGTCACGCGACTCACCTGAAAACGCTCGCTCAATTGCGCCTCGGACGGCAGCTTGCCGGTCGGCTCGTACGCGCCTTGCTCGATCTCATCGCGCAGCGTCGTCGCGATCTGCTCGTAAAGCGACGTCGCATCATCACGCAACAGCGTCATCGAATCTTCCTCTCCGTGCCCGGCTCGCGCTATGCGCGAATCCTGATTTCGATATGAAAAGCAATTGGATCGCCCAACTTGTATTAATACGTATTATGACATCTCGATAGACGATCGGGCCTGCTGTCTCAGGGCCAGACGCACGGAGAGCATACCAGTGACTGAAAACGCAATCGGCACGCCGCCGCTCGACAGCACGCACGCGATCCGACCGCCACCGGCCGGATCGCCGGCGACACGACACGCCGATCCGCACGCGACAGGCCGATCGCGTCGCGCGCACTGGCGTGCCGCGATCGGCTTCGCCGCAGCGTGGCTCGCGTTCTTCGCGATCGCCTGGTGGCTGCCTGCCCCCGCGCATCTGTCCGCGGAAGGCAAGGCGACACTCGCGGTGGTGTCGTGGGTCGCGATCGTGTGGATCACCGACGCGGTTCCGGTCGGCGTGAGCGGCATCCTGTTGCCGATGCTGCTCGTGCTGTCGCACGCGAGCCCGTCGTTTCCGAAGGCGGCCAGCGGCTTCGCCGCGCCCGTCGTGTTCCTGTGCCTCGCCGCGTTCCTGTTCTCCGCGATCATGCAGGCGTGTGGACTCGACCGCCGCATCGCCCTGTTGCTCCTCGATCGCCTGAAGGTGCGAACCGCCAACGGCGTGATCTGGGCCATGTTCGCGGTGAATTGCGTGATGGCGCTCGTCGTGCCGGCCGCGAATGCACGAGCCGCTACGCTGCTGCCCGTCACGAACGGGATCGTCCGGCTGTTCGGCGAGTCGCCGCGCGAGCGTGCGGCACGCAAGGCGATCGTGATCCAGACGCTCGTCTACGGCGCGATGATCAGCGGCATGTGCATCCTGACGGCCCACCTGCCGAACATGGTCGTGTCCGGGTTGCTCGAGAAACAGCTCGGCATCCGGATCTCGTATCTGACGTGGCTCAAGCTCCAGTGGCCGTACCTCGGGATGTTCGCGATCACGCAAGCCTGGGTGCAATTCCATTTCCGCTCGCGCGCCGTCGCGATTCCCGGCGGCCCGGGCGCAATCGCGGCCATGCGCCGTGCGCAACCGCGCGCGGCGCGCAACGACTGGGCCGTGCTCATGCTGTTGGCCGCCGTCGCCGTGTTGTGGGCGACCGAGCCGCTGCATCACCTGCCGTCGGAAATCGTCGCGCTGATCGCGCTGGCGTTGCTGTTCGCGCCCGGCGTGCTGCGCTTCGGCTGGGCGGAAGTCGAGCAGCGCACGATCTGGGGCACGCTGTTCCTGCTGGCCGGCGCGCTGTCGCTGTCGTCGGCGATCAGCGCGTCGGGGCTCGCGAGCTGGGCCGCCGATCACATCTATGTCGCCGCGCACGGTCACGGCTGGTGGTTGGCGATCGCGATCGTGATGCTCGGAACGCACGTGATCCGTATCGGCATGCTGTCCAACGTCGCGGCCGTCACGATGATCGCGCCGCTCGCGCTCGCACTCGCGCCGCGCCTCGGGCTGCATCCCGTCGCCTTCACGATGCTCGTCAGCGACACCGACAGCTTCGCCTATCTGCTGCCCACGCAGATCACCGCGGGCGTCATCGCTTACAGCAGCGGCGCATTCTCGACGGCCGACTACGCGAAGGTCGGCGCGGTGTCCGTGCTGATCGCGATCGTCTACGGCCTCTGCGTGATTGCACCGTGGTACGCGTACATGGGCATCCCCGTCTGGGACGCGAGCGCGCCCTGGCCGTTCGCGCACTGAAGCGCCCGAGTTCCATCGCCATTTCTTCCGGATTGACCATGAACGAATCCAACGACGCCCTCGATACCGTCGATGCCCGCGCCGCCGCGCTGCGCGACCGCCTGGGCCCGCACGTCGCGCCCGAAGGCCTGTATGAGCGCCACAAACGCCTGCCGTTCGCCGGACGCGTGCGCTGCAACGTTGCACAGCTCGAAGCCGGCGCATGGAGCGAGATCGTGCTCGATTACGAAGTCGGCTCGTCGGGCATCGCCGACGGTGGCTGGCTGAAGGCCACCTTCAAGTTCTATTCGGATTGGGCGCTGTTCCAGACCAGCGATCCGGGCGCCGCCAACTACATCAGTGCCGAATACCATGCCGCACCACCCGTGCCGGGCCAGAGCCCGGCCACCGTGCAGGCGCTGAACGTGCGCTTCGACCAGAAGGGACACGAGCGGCCGTTCCAGAAGGCCGTGATCGTCGACGTCGTCGACGGTTACGTGAACGCCGGCGACCGGATCGTGATCCGACTCGGCGATCGCCGTCGCGGCCCCGGCACGCGCGTGCAGACCTTCGCCGAGGACAACTTCCGGTTCCGGCTCTACGTCGATCCGCTCGGTACGTCGCGCTTCGTCGCCGTGCCCGGAGACATCTCGATCGACATCCGTGCCGGCGCACCTTCCGACGTACTCCTGAACGGCCCGCGCTTCGTGCGGCCCGGCACGCGCGCGCCCTTCCGGCTATCGCTGCAGGACCGCTGGGGCAATGCGTGCCGAGACGCAGGCGGCACCGCGCGCGTCGTCGCATACGACGCACGCGGCGAAGCCGTCTACCGACGCGAGCACGCGCTGCCCGATGCCGGGCTCGCGACCTGCGCGGTCGACGACCTGCCGGTCGATGCCGGCACGCTGCGCATCGTGGCCGACATCCCCGCCCGCCCGGACGTGCGCGCGGCCGAAGCGTGGCTCACGAGCGACGCGTCGCTGCCTGCGCCCCGTGCGTGGTACGCCGACCTGCACGTCCACGCCCACGATACGGTCGGCACCAACAGCCCGGCGTACAACGCGCGCTACGCACGCGACATCGGCGGCATCGACGTGCTCGGCTATACGGCGAACGATTTCCAGATCACCGACGAGAACTGGCAACTCGGGGTGGATGCGGTCGAGCAGTTCAACGACCCGGGCCGCTTCGTCGTCTATCCGGTGCAGGAATGGTGCGGCAGCTCGACCGCGGGCGGCGACCACAATGTCGTATTTCTCGGCGACGCGCGGCCGGATTTCCCGTACAACGCGCGCGGCGAGCACAACCGCACGCTGGTCTGGAACGAGGACATGAAGGGCAATGCGGTCGAGCTCGGCCGCTGGCCCGTCGAGGAACTGTGGGATGCGTATGCGGACGATGCCGCGCATCATCTGGTGATGCCGCACGTCGGTGGCCGCCGCTATATCCCCGACTGGCACCATCCCGAGCTCGAACGGCTCGTCGAGATCGCGTCGTCGTGGGGGCACTTCGGCTGGCTTTACCAGGACGTGATCGCGCGCGGCTATCGGCTCGGCGTGGCGGCCAGCGGCGACGAGCATCGCGGCCGGCCCGGCGGTGGCGCGCCCGGCGTGCAGGTGTTCGGCGTGCGTGGCGGCCTGACCGGCGTGCTGGCCGAATCCCTCGACCGCCGCAGCGTCGGCGAGGCGCTTCGCGCCCGTCATACCTGGGCGACGACGGGAGAGCACACCGCACTGCTCGTTCAATGCGGCGAATACCGGCAAGGCGACGCGTTCCGGCATCGCGGGCCAGCCACGCTCGATTACCGCCTGCTCGGCAATGCAGGCTGGGAATACGTGGCGGCCTACGACCATACCGGCGTGATCTGGGAGCGCGATCTTCACGCGGAGCTGGGATACGCGCAGCGCCACATCCGGGTTCGCTGGGGAGGTGCACGCATTCGCGATCGCTATCGCTGGGCCTCCTGGCGCGGCACGATCCGTGTGCTGAACGGCACGATCCACAATTTCAGGTCAAACGGCTTCGAACACCTCGAGGAGGCGGCCTGGCGTTCCGGGACGACCGACATTGGCTTCGCAAGCGATACGTACGGCGATGCCGACAGCGTCGAGATTGAAGTGGGCAGCCTGGCCCATGCCACGATCGTCGTCGAAGGCACCATTGACGGTTTCGTCAAGGTCGGCGATCCGCTGGCCGGCAATCCGTTTGCGCATGCGCCGACGTTCCGTCATGAGATTCGTGGCGCGGATCTGCTGGCAGCCGGCTCCGCGACGCACCAGCTCGGTGGCACCGAGCTGTTTCTCGCCATCGAACGGCTGACTGAGCAGACGTTGCCGACCGACCTCTCGGGAAGCATCGAGATCGACCCGGCCAACGCCTCGTTCGGCCACCGCCCCGTGTATTTCTTCGGGCGGCAACGCGATGATGCGAAGGTCTGGTCTTCGGCGCAGTTCATTACGTTCGACGATTGAGCGCGTCCGACTCGACCCACCTTGTCACCGGGCGCTTGCGGCGGTCTTTCCGACGCTCGCCCGGTGACGATCGCGGCTGCAAACCGTCGAATATTCTCATCACTTCGAGCCGGTCTCGACCAGCAAAGCGGCCTCACGCGCGCCGTTCACCCACCATCGCCACCACACCCGAGCGCATTCATCGGCCTTCGAATCCCTAGGGAAAATCCGGAGACATCCTTACAGCGATTTACCTGATGATTCATGGAAGCGTCATGTTTCGGCGATTCAGGGGTCCGCCAAGCTTTCAATTCGCGTCACGCAACCGATGCCGCCGCGCGGCACATGCGATGACCGAAACCTGAAACGGCAGCCGCCGGCGCATCGTCAGGTGTTCAATACTTTCAACAACCCGGTCGAGAGTAATCGTGAGATTCCGTGGCCCGCTGGTGCGGTGGAGACGAGGCGATGCGCGAAACCTGCGCGCCGCGATCGCGTCCTCCGACGACAGTGACGGCGGGCAAAGCCCTTGCCTGCCTCTGTCGATCTACACCATCCTGTCCCGCCGCTCCGTTCGCCGCCACAACGCCGTCGCCGCGCGTGCGTACGTCGCGATCCATACCGACGACGTGGCATCGCTGCTGCCTTAGCGCCCCGCCTCTTTTCCTGACTCCGTTCGACCCACTCGCCGTGTCACCCGACCGGTGACGGGATCGGCTCGCACTGCGTTTCCGTGCAAGCCGGCTCCTGATCGAACGGACTCCTGATCGCCGTGCACCACGCTCGCTCGCCACGCGCGGCGGTCACGCACGTCTGCTTCATCCGATGAACCATCGCGCCACGACCCGCGCCTTGCGGCTCGCCAAGCGCACCGAAATGGAAGACTCCGTCATGCGAATCCGCACGCTTCGCCGCGCCGTTGCAACCGCCGCCATCCTGTCGGCCGCCGCGGCTGCCGGCACGACCGCCCACGCGGCCGGCGAACTGAACATCTACAACTGGTCCGACTACATCGCGCCGGACACGATCCCGGCCTTCCAGAAGCAGACGGGCCTGCACGTCCGCTACGACAACTACGACAGCGACGACACGCTGCAGGCAAAACTGATGTCGGGGAATTCCGGCTACGACATCGTCGTGCCGACGTCGAACTACATGGCCAAGCAGATCCAGGCAAGCGTCTACCAGCCGCTCGACAAGTCGAAGCTGCCGAACCTCGCGAACCTCGATCCGCTGCTGATGAAGATGGTCGCCGATGCCGATCCGGGCAACCGGTACGGCGTGCCGTGGGCGTACGGCACCGACGGCATCGGCTACAACGTGCAGGCCGTGAAAAAGGTGCTCGGCGACAAGGCACCGGTCGACAGCTGGGCGCTGGTGTTCGACCCGGCCAACATGGCGAAGCTGAAAAGCTGCGGCGTGTCGTTCCTCGACCAGGCCGTCGACGTGTTCGCGGCCACGCTGCAGTACATGGGCAAGGATCCGAACAGCACGAACCCGGCCGACTACCGCGCCGCGTACGAGGTGCTGAAGAAGGTGCGCCCGTACATCACGCAGTTCAACTCGTCGGGCTACATCAACGATCTCGCGAACAACGACCTGTGCGTGGCGTTCGGCTATTCGGGCGACGTCGGCATCGCGCACCGTCGTGCCGCCGAAGCGAAGCGCCCGTACGAGATCGGCTTCGCGAACCCGAAGGAAGGCGGGCTGCTGTGGTTCGACATGATGGTGATCCCGAAGGACGCGCCGAATCGCGACGCCGCATTGAAGTGGATCAACTACGTGCAGGATCCGAAGGTCAACGCCGGCATCACCAACGCGGTGTTCTATCCGACCGCGAACAAGGCCGCGCGCCAGTACGTGAAGCCCGCGATCGCGCGCGATACGTCGGTGTATCCGCCCGACGAGGTGCTGAGCAAGATGACGCTGCTCAAGCCGATGCCGCCGGAAATTCGCCGGCTGCAGAACCGGCTGTGGGCGCAGTTGAAGACGGGGCGCTGAACCGCGCGCCGCGGTAACGAATCGTGCCGCCGGCGGCTTGCTCGCGCCGGCGGCACGTGGTCGCATCGGAACCGGTGACCTCGCGTACCGAGGCGCCGACCCTGCCATGCGAGCATCGCAACGACCGTAGCCGAACCGGCCGCGCGAATTATCGAAGCGCCGGCTCCGCCGAAAACGCGTGTTCCACGAAGCGGATCACGTCGTCGAACGACGACGTGCACGTGGCCCCCGCCGCAAGCTCGCGAAACGCACCGTCCGGCCCGAAGCAGATGAGCGGCTTGCGCCAGCGCCGCGCGAGCGCGATCTCCTCGGCCGTGCCGGGCCCGCCCGGCAGCGCGACGATGAGGTCGCTGCTCAGCACGTTCACATAGTTGCGGTTGATCGTATCCGGGGCGGCGTCCGGCTCGCGGCGCGGCAGCGGCGTGAGGATCGGGATGTCGACGAACGGATGCGGATAGCCGTCGAGCGGCACGAAGCCCGCGAGCGGATCGGCTTGCGTCGGCAGGATGCCGATCGACCGGCCGGCCCGCCCCGGCACGCCGGCGAACGCACGTGCGACCGCCAGCATCACGCCCTGCCCGCCGCCCGTCAGCAGGTTGAAACCGGCCTGCGCGAGCCAGGTGCCGAGCGGCTCCGAAAACGCGAGCCACGGCTCCTTGCCCGAGCCCATCACGCCGATCGTCTTGTTCTTCTGTTGCATCGTGGTTACGAGTGAGGTCGTTGGATGGTGCGCGATGGCCGCGCTCATTCGAGCTCGACGCCCTTGAGCTCGGGAATCAGGCACAGCGTCGCGACCATGTCGAGCACGTAGAGGCCGGCGAGCAGCGCGATGGCCGTCTGGAACGAGTAGTGCGCGGCCAGCGCGCCGACCGCGACCGGGCCGAAGCCGCCGACCGCGCGGCCGATATTCCACAGCACGTTCTGCGCGGTGGCGCGTGCGGCCGTCGGATAGCCTTCCGACATCAGCGTCCCGTAGCCGCCGACCATCCCGTTGACGAACATGCCCATCAGCGCACCGGCCCACAGCATCGCGGTCGGGTCCGACAGCCGCGCATACGCGAGGACCGTCACGACCGCGCCGAGCTGGTACAGCAGGAACGTCGGCTTGCGCCCGATGCGGTCCGCCAGCTGCCCGAACACCCAGACGCCGATCATCATCCCGACGACCGTCGCCGCCGTCCACAGCCCCGACTTCGTCAGCGAGAAGCCCATCTGTTTCGACAGGAAGGTCGGCAGCCAGATCATGATCCCGTAGTAGCCGAAGTTCTGGACCGAACACAGGATCACGATGCCGACGCTCGTGCGCGCGGTGCGGCCGTCCGCGACGAGCAGGCGGAATGCGTTGGCCTTCGGCTGCGCTGCGCGCTGCACGAACGCTTCAGGCTCGTGCAGCCGGTTGCGCATCGCCCAGGCGAGCAGCGCGGGCAGCACGCCGACCACGAACATCCCGCGCCAGCCGATGTGCTGCAGCAGGAACGGCGTCAGCAAGGCGGCCAGCAGCACGCCGGCCTGCCAGCCGAGCGCGACGTAGCACGACACGCGGGCGCGCTTGCTGGCCGGCCACGCTTCCGCCGCGAGCGCCATGCCGATCCCGAACTCGCCGCCGAGCCCGATGCCCGCGATGGTGCGATACACGAGCAGATCCTCGAAGCCCTGTGCGAACGCACACAGCCCGGTGAAGACCGCGAACAGCAGGATCGTCCAGGTCAGCACGCGCACCCGCCCGTACCGGTCGCTCAATGCACCGAACAGGATGCCGCCCGCGACGGCGCCGATCAGCGTCCACGTGACCAGCGCGCCGCCCTGCCCGGGCGTCAGATGCAGCGCCGCCGTGATCGCCGGCAGCATGAAGCCGAGGATCAGCAGGTCGAAGCCGTCCATCGCATAGCCGATCGCCGATCCGGCCAGCGCTTTCCACGCGTACGCGCCGACCTGCTCCACGCGCGGGGCCGGCGGGCCGCCGAGCGTCGAAGATTCTATGTTTGCTGCCATGGTGTCCTGCCATGATTGTCCGGCGACATTTTAAAGCCTGTGCCCGTGAGCGACGGGCCAGCAGCCCCGCGGTGACGATGGTTCGCGCGTGCGTCGGCGCCCGCTTGCGGGACGGCGTGGCGGAAATCTGCAGACAATGAACGGGAGGGGAAAAACGGCGATCCGGTGTCGGCGGCGAAGCCGGCGATGCCGCGGTCAGGCCGGACACCGAATGAAAAGCAGCATGCTGGCGGAGTGTTGCCGTCCGGCCCGCTGGCGCGAACCGGACGGCGCCGGCTGGCCTGGCGGCCGGGCCGGCTTCAGCCTTGATCGTCTCCGGGCCACCAGGTCTTGGCCTCGCGGTCGACGGCGAGCGCATCGAGATCCTTGCCTTCGAGCCATTTCGGCCGCGGGCCGCGGCCCGACCACGAGCGGCCGGTCGTCGGATCGTAGTACTTGGCAGGCGCCTTGCGTTTTCGCTGGACGATGTAACCGAGCGCGCTCAGCACTTCCTGCTGCGAAATTCCCAAAAGCTCGACCTGTTCCTTGAATGCCGCGAGCGCGGCCTGCTTCTCCTTCTGCTTCGCATCCGACAGCTTGATGTTCAGGTCCCGAAGTTGTGCTTCGAGTTCCTGCAGGGCCTGGGTCATGTATTCATCCTCTTTGGGCATGTTTTCGCAAAAAGCTCCGATGGCGGAACCTACCACGAAGTTCCGCCGATGGGGGCTGTCAAATGTCTGAATCGTTTGCCGGAGCCGGCATGGCTTGCGCGATACGCACTAAACGACGTCGTGCGTCAATCAATGGCAGACAGGACCGGGCCGGCAACGCACAGCCCGCCATGTACGAAGGCACGGCGAACGGCTGCGGCAAGTAAGCGTCGCACCATGGCACTGGCGCGGCATGGCGCGAATGATAGCAGTGCTCGGCGTCGTGTTGCAGATGTCGTCGGCCGGCGTCGACGCGGATACGTCGGATTACTGGCCGACGTCGCGGGCGTCCCACTGGATCCGGTCGAACAGCGCGCGCAGCTTCGCGCCGCGCGCCGCGTTCAGCGCGGCCGCATGCGCGACACGCCCGGCGAGATGCGCGCGGAAGTCCGGGTGCGCATCGCGATTCTGCGACGCCGGGCCGCTGCGGATGCAGTTGGTCAGGATGGCTTTCAGGAGATCGAACGCATCGCGCGCCAGGTTCGGATGACGATTGACGACCACGCCGGCCAGTTGTTGCCGCATGCCGCGCCGCATCACGCGGGTTTTGCGCAGTTGCAGCGCAAAGCCTTCCTCGAGCGCGATCGCGGCGACCCGGATCTGCAGCCGTTCGACGTCGCGCGCCAGCGTGCCGCCGCCGGAGAAGGCGAGATCGTCGGCATAGCGCGTGTAGGTTGCACCGAGCGAACGCGCGAGCGCGGCGAGCCGCATGTCGAACCGGAACGCGCTCAGGTTCGCCAGCGCCGGCGACGTCGGCGCGCCCTGCGGCAGATGCCGCTCTCGATAACGCTGGCGGCCGATCCAGTCGAACCGGTCGCGCAGGTCCGGCGCGAGCAGCCGTGCGGACGGCACGCGGTTGGTGCACAGCCCGGTGAGCATGCGCGCGACTTCGACCGGGTACCCGAGCGTGACGAACAGCGCGTGCACGCGGGCGGCGCGTATCGATACGAAGAAATCCGCGAGATCGAAACGGACGACGACGTCGCGATCCGCATGGGGCGCCGCGAACGACACGATCCCGTGCCCCTTGCGAAAGCCGTGTACCGCACCGTGCGGCGCGATGCGATCGAGCAGCCCGTGCAGGATGCGGCGCTGCGCTTCGCGCAGCCGGCCTTTCGGGATTTCGACGAGGCGGCTGCCGCCGCTGCGCTTGTCGTGCGCCACGTACGTGTAGTGATGCAACGGCGTGGCGCTGCTGCGCGCGTCGACGCGCCAGTGGTCGGACAGCCAGTCGAGCGCCGGCGCACTCATGCCGAGCCAGCCGGCCAGATCGCCGGGCGTCGCCCATTGCGGCACGTCGCAGCCGGCGAGCGGCGCCGGCAAGGGCCGCTGGACCAGCGGGCGCCGTACGACGCGAATCGCGACGGGCCGATCGCTGCCGTACCACGCGCGCACGAAAGCCGGCGCATCGGCGAGGTCAGCCGCAAGCGTATCGATGTCGATGTCGGCCCAGCGCGCACCGAAGCGTGCGAGCGCGGCATCCGCGACTTCGTGAATCCACGGTGGCGCGCTGCCGAGCACGGCCGCCATCCGGGACAGGACGCCGGGGCGTTCAGGTTCGCCGGCCAGCATCGCTTCCGCAATCGTGCGGGTGGTGTCGAACAGGGAGCCGGACATGGGAATCGATAGGCGGGACGATGAGCCAACGTGACTGGTGCTGCGAGGAGTCGCGTTGCGCAACGCGCAACCGTGCTCCTTGCGACGCATCGGGGTGTCAATCTCATCCACGGGGTAGCCCCGTAGTCCTGGAACATCGGCTGCCTGTTCCGGGCGTGTGCTTGACCCACCGGCCCGCGATGCGACTTTAATGGCCGCGAACGCGGCGTGTCAAACCGGGTGGCGATCCGGCGCCACGGCGACGCGCCGGATCGCGACGCGCAACCTACGCGTGCCGGGAAAACAGCTCGCGGTACGCGATCGGCGGGACGCCGACGCCGGCCATGTTGTTCAGCATCGTGGCCCAGGTCGCGTTGTCGACGCTGACCGGAAACGACCGCACGCGGTTGGCGAGCAGCCAGAAGGTGCGCGTCATGCCGTTGCTCATCGCGACTTCGTACCCGCTTCCCTCGAGCCAGTGGCCGACCGGCGGCAGCGCCACCGGTTCGAGGCGGCCGGCCCGGAACGCGGCGGCGGCCGACGCGTATTTGCTGTCGAGCGGCATGACGCGGCGCGGCACGCAATCCTGCGAATTCAGTTGCGGAAACGCCGGGCTCGTGCCGAGCCACAGGCCGTAGAACTTTTGAGCGTCGAGATGCACGACGAAGCGCTCCGTTTCGGCGGGCGTTGCCGCCATGTAGCAGTCGGCCTGGCCGGGAACGACGACGCGCCACGTCGCGCGTTGCGCGCTCAGGTCGACCAGCTCGCTCGGCAGCGGCCGCGGCTGGATGGGAGACGGTCGTCCCGCTTCGCGCAGGTCGCGCGCGCGATCGAGTCCGATACGAAGACGTGTCAGCATGAGCCCTCTCTTTCTCTCGTGATTTGTTCGAATGCGTCAGGGGGGGCGGGCGATTACATCGTCACGTGTTTGCAATCCGTGGGCCCGGTGTCCTGGCGCTCCCGGTGTGTTCGGGAACTGGCGCAGTGTAGCGTCTTTCCGGGTCGGCAAGAATCAACTCGGCCGGCGTCGACTGCAGCATCGACGGATGTGCGCTGCGCCGTTCGCGCATCGGACAAACCACGCGCCCGAACGCTCGAACCCTCATGAACGCCCATGCGCTTCGCCTGCTTCTCCCGCCACACCATCAACCATCGGATCAATATTCGTCGCAGATAATTTAAATATCGAAATAATCAAAAAACAAAAACAACAACCGGCAGAATTCAAGAAAATCATATTCAAACAAAAAATTATCGAATTTGATTAACGATAAATTAATACGATTGGCGCCCTCAAAATCAAATAAATAGTCTGTGTTGTGCGCCGCAACACCGTGATTCAAAGATCAACGAGATACGGAGGCGCAGCATGAATTACTTCATTCATGCTTGGTCGCAGAGTTTCCCCCTTATCAGGCCACCGTTGATTTCCAGACATTTGTGAATCAGCAATCCGGAAAGACAGTCACGTCTTCCCGGACGTGACCGACGTCGTCAGATCGCGTTAATTCATTCAAACCAAAGGAAAGTCATGAAGAAGATTGCAACCGTGCTGTTTTCAGCACTGATGCTCGCCTCCACGTGCGCGTCCGCGCAGGCGCTTTGCAAAGCCGGCAAGATCGACAAGATCGAAACCGACACCACCGGCAACCTGCTGGTGACCATTAACGACGGCGTCTATTCGTTCAGCGCGAAGGAAGTTTATTCAATAATTTACCAGGCCTATTCAGAAAACAGAAATCTGTTTATCTATGGAAACAATTGCGCGAATGGTTCGCCGGCAACCCGCTTTGCCATTCGTTAATCGACCTTAAACGCTCGACGATCATCAATACGTCGAGCACGGGGCTGGATTGACATTCTGAATCCGGCGCCATCGCGGGCTGGGGTGTCGGCGTTGCGCGTCATGACGCCCGGCCCGCCCCCTCCCGTTCCGGTCCCCATGGAGCAGCCGTGCTTGCCGCTATAAGCCAAACGTTGTCGGGTATTTTTCATCCCGACCACCTCGAGCGCCCGCCGGCCCGTAGTTCACCATGCAACTCGATGCCGGACATCCCCGGCATGCAGACATCCGCAATCAAAAACGCGATGTCGCGAACGTGGGCAGAATCGAGAGGCGGCCGGGCCGAATCGAATGTATTCACGCGCCACCCCGACGAACGCCGAAAGCCCTCGATCGCGGGAAACTACCGCAGAAACGGCGCCAGCGTGTCGGAAGCCTCGGAGAACCGCTGCTCGAGGAAGTCGAGCAAGGTGCGCACGCGTGGCGCCATATAAAGCGTTCGTTGAAACAGCGCGTTCACCGGCACGTCCGGGCAGCGCCACTCCTGCAGGAGCAGCTTGAGCCGCCCGGCCTGAAGATCGGCGCCGATGTCCCAGATCGATTTCATGGCCACCCCGCGCCCCTCGATCGCCCATTCGCGGGCAAGCGCACCATCATTGGTCTGACGGGAACGGTCGAGCGGCGCGGTGAACGACGCGGTCTCCCCGTCGCGCGCGAAACGCCAGTTGTTCGCCGCGCCGGCCGCGGAAGAAAGGACGATGCATCGATGCTCACGCAAATCGTCGGGATGGTTCGGCATGCCGTACTCGGCGATGTAGTCGGGCGACGCGCAAAGCGCGCGGCGATTGTCGGCCATGCGCTTGGCGACCATCGCGCTGTCCGCCGGCACGCCGAACCGGATCGCGAGATCGATATCGTCCTGCAGCAGGTGTGACAGTGAATCCGAGAGCACGAGCGTCAGTGTGACGTTCGGATGGCGTTCGTTGAATTCGTCGAGCCATCGACGCAGCACGGTGCGCCCGAAATCGGAGGTGGCCGATACGCGCAACGCCCCGCTCACCGATGCACGTCCGGCCTGCAACGCCGCGCGCGCATCTTCCAGCGTTTGCAGTGCATGCTGGCAATGGACGAGATACAGACGACCTTCATCCGTGAGGCGCAGCTTGCGGGTCGAACGCTCGAACAGCTGCGTGTGGAGTTCTCCCTCGAGCTTGACGAGCCGGGCGCTCGCCGCCGCGGGGGACAGTCCGAGCTTTCTGCCGGCCGCCGAAAGACTGCCCTGGCCTGCTGCTTCGACGAAAAGACGAATGTCACCGAGATTGTCCATGGTCGCGTCACGCGAAAAGAGTGTTGGGTCGTGCCGCGCGATGCGCCGCGAAGGCCCGGGCATGGTAACGCGATGCGGACGGACGAAGAAAAGGCCGATTGGCACGATCGGCCCCCGGCCCGCTTACTTGGCGACCACGCCGAGCTGTTGCAGGAACGTCAGGTTGTCTTCGAGATGCCAGTTGTCGGTGATCTTGCCGTCGCGAATGCGATAGATGTCCGTGGCGATGAAGTCGACTACCTGCCCCTTCCCCTGCACGCCGTTGAAGGTGCCGGTGAAGTGACCGGTGAAGTGCAGATGGGTGACGACGCGGTCGCCGGCGACGATCATCTGTTCGACTTCGGCGTGGACGTCCGGCACGGCGCGATGGAAGCCTTTCGATGCAGCCAGCGGCCCGGCGATGCCCTGCGGCCGACCGGCGGGCAAGGTGCGGTCCGTGAAATCGGCCGCCAGCGCCTCGCGGGCCTGGGCCTCGTCGCCCGTGCTCCAGAAGGTGTCGTAAAGACGTGCCGCGCGAATCTGTTGCTCGGCCTGCTGCTTCGAGAGGGTCTTGTCGACGATCAGCGTTTTCGGCTGCACGAGATCGTCGCCGGTCGCGGCGACGGCAGGCAACGCGGCAGCAGCGGCGGCGGCGGCCAGCGCGATGCGGGAAACGGCGGAAAGGACGGTGCGGGTTTTCATGACGGGCTCCTTGAGTGTGTACGCGATGCTCGATGAACGGATTGAATCCGGCAGTAGTGCGACTTGGGTCATTCAGGCTGGAAAGCGGGCGGTGCGATTCGCTTGTGCGGTCTCGCGTCGATCAAGCCGGGACGCGAAAGCGGTCACCGCAATCGCCATCAGCGTCAACGCGGCGGCCACGAGCGGCAGCGTGTCGAGTGCCTGCCCGTGCGAAAGCGCCATGCCGCCGAGCCATGCCCCCATCGCATTCCCCACGTTGAATGCGCCGATGTTGAGCGTCGATGCGAGGTTCGGTGCGCTCGCGGCCTTGCTCAGCACGCGCATCTGCAGGCCCGGGACCGTCGCAAATGCCGCGACGCCCCAGACGAAAATCGTCAGGACCGATGCCACGGGGTGATGCATGGTGCGACTGAACACCACCATGATCGCGACCAGCACGACGAACACGCCCGTCAGCGCCCGCATCACGCCGCGATCAGCAAGCTTGCCGCCGAGCGCATTGCCGATGGCCAGACCGATGCCGAACAGCACGAGAATCTTCGTCACGCCGCTCGGCGCGAATCCGCTCGCCTGTTCGAGCACGGGGGTGATGTAGGTGAACACCACGAACATGCCGCCAAAGCCGAGCACGGTCATCAACAGTGCGAGCCAAACCTGCGGGTGCTTGAGCACGCCTACTTCGTGCGCAAGGCTCGCGGGTTGCGCTTCGCGCGTGTTCGGCACGAGCGTCACGAGGGCCAGCGCGGCGAGCACGCCTGCGCCGGCGACGGACCAGAATGCGGCACGCCAGCCGAGCATCTGGCCGATGAAGGTGCCGAGCGGCACGCCGAGCACGTTGGCGAGCGCAAGACCGGTAAACATCAATGCGACGGCACTCGCACGCTTGTCCTGCGACACGAGCGACGCGGCAACGACCGACCCGATGCCGAAGAACGAGCCATGCGCGAACGACGTGACGACGCGGGCGATCATGAGGCTCGTGTAGCCCGGCGCGACCGCGCACAGAACATTGCCGACGATGAAGATTCCCATCAGCAGCAGAAGCGCCCACTTGCGCGGCATCCGGCTCGTGAGGACGGCGAGCAGCGGCGCGCCCACGGCGACGCCCAGCGCATAGCCGCTCACGAGCAGCCCCGCCGACGGGATGGAAACGGAAAGCGACTGCGCGACATCGGGCAGGATGCCCATGATGACGAATTCCGTGGTGCCGATCGCAAAAGCGCTCAGGGCCAGCGCGAGAATGGGAAGTGGCATGGCTGTCTCCGGGAAAGCGGCAGAGCCGCAGGGGATGTGCAGCGATTCTGCTTGCCACCGTGCGGATTGATAATTGGCCTCCGTCTTGAATCATTTTCAAGCCAGACAAGAAAATCAACGCAAGGGGCGGCGCGTGCTTGATCAGCACTCCATCATTCGTCGCCGGTCAACGCGCCGATCAGCGCGCGCACGCGAGCAGGCCTCGTACGCGAGCCAGGCATCACGAGATTGACGGGCAGCGGCGCGGGGCGACGGGTCGGCAACACTTCAACGAGCGTGCCGCTGCGCAGGTGGAGTTTGGCGAGAAACGCGGGGAACTTGTGCGAGGCCCGCGCCAAGCGCGGCGGCTTCGACGAGCGCTTCACCGTGGTTGATGCGGAAGCGGGCCTCGATGGTCAGCGTGACCGTTCGCCCGTGTTCGACGAACTCGATTGGCCGATCACGGCCCGTGATTGGTATGCGAAACGCAATGAGGCGCTGCTTTCGCAAATCGCCAACCGAACGAATCGTCGGATTGGCCGCCAGGGAATCCGGATGCGCGCACAGGATCAGCGCCGCTTCGCCGATGCGACGGACGACAAGCGAAGCGTCGTCGAGCGCCTTCGCACGATCGCACCGGTGCAAAAGCGCTCGGGCAATCCGCTAGATCGTCTCGCTTTCGCGCACCGTAATCGGGCTTTGCAGCACGAACCGCGCAATGTCGTCCTTGCGCATGAACGCAACGCCGGGATGGCTCTTTGCATGACGCAGGAACGCGTCCCATGCACGCGTCATCTGCGGCGTGCCGCTGATACGGTCATGCGCGCTGATCGACATCATGCGCCGACGCGTACCCGCTTCCTCGTACAACTGATCAAAATCGAACTTGATCTGTCCGAGGAACTTGTCCGGCGAGTAATTCCGGCCCTCCACCAGCAGGATGTCGTTATTGCGCAGCGTATACGGAATCACGACGAAATCCTTGCCGTTGACCTTTTCGATGAACGGCTCGTCGCGGCTCGTATCATCGATGTGATACACGTAGCCCAGCTCCTGCAGCAGCGACAGCGTGTTCGGCCCGCGTCGCAGCCAGTTCGCGTTGTAGCCGATCGGACGTTGGCCCGTCACCTCCTCCACCATCGATCGCGCCTGGATCAGAAACTCGCGTTCCTGCGGTCGCGACATCGCATACTGCGAGTTCCACGTCGGCCCATGGCCCGACGCTTCGTGGCCGCGCGCCACGATTTCGCGCGCCACCTGCGGATGCCGCTTCGCCGCCTCGCCGATCATGTGACTCGTCACCTTCACGTCATGCCGATCCCACAGATCCAGCATTCGGGGAATGCCCTCGCGATACCCGTACGCAAACCATGCTTGCGCGGCAAGATCGGCGGGCACGCTCGCCGGGAAATCGACTTTCGGAAACGGATTGTCGGCGCCCTTCGGCGGCTGTCCGCCCGCCTCGAACTGCATCGAGATCGAAATGACCAGCCGTGCACCGTTCGGCCAGAATTCACCCTGCACGGGCGCGGCTACCGGGATCGATCGGGGGCTGCCCGTTTGCGCACCGGCCTGGGGGGATTGAAGCATCGCACCGACGGCGAACGCGCCCGCGCCGATTCCGGCCTGGGTCAGGAAGGAACGGCGCGTCGGTTGATCGGGTGTCTGCTCGGCCGGATCGCGATCCACGTGATCGATTTGAATTGCCATGGACAATCTCCTCATGACGCGCAAGCGCGTCGCTCGCACCGCAACGCGATGCATGATGAACGGGTATGGAATGTCACGCAGATTGGTGCGTGTACAACCTATTTTCGGAAAACGGTCCCGCTTTGAAAATGGGCTTTGAAATGAATAGACTTTCAATCCAGGCCAAAAAATCGGCGTTCCATCCGGATATGGCAAGCCCGCTCGGCCTACCGCGCTTCAATGCGTCGATACCCTTCGATAAACGACGGTGAGCGCCATTGCATCGTGATGGCGATCCTTCAACCATCCGAACACGATCGGCCCCGCAAAACCCGTCAGGTTTCCGAAGCAATTGATCGTCGCGATCCCCGCCGCCGCGGCCGCGCCGGTCATTCGCATGGTCGGCAGGTGCCGGAAAATCGGCAATCGGTGCGATCGACACGTACGCACGATCGCTCGTCATGCCGACGATATCGGCCCTGCTCTCACGACACCCGCAGTTGTACGTGTCCGTTCAAGCCCTTCCGGCTGCGGCGATCGACTAGGGGCTGGTGGAAATGAACTGGACGTCGGCGTGTCGCTCTCCCATTTGTCGCATGCGGACGTCCAGCAGAGAACGTTGTGCATCGAACGGCTGGCGCGGGTGCGTCGATCCGCCAGTCGCAAGGTCCGGAAGACCGCCAGCCTGCGGGAAGTGGCGACGACGATCGCGGACGATGGCCTGTCGCGCATCGCCGCGGCGCGCTGGCGTCGCGGCAAGACCTTCAAGCCTGCCAAGGAGCGTTTTGAAGAAGCGTTGTCGTGAACGATCCGCTCGTCCGGCCTCGACATGCCGGACAACGATTCGGTACGCACATCGGAGCCATCGCGGCCTGCGGGCACCAGAAAGCGCTAACGGCATCCTGAATACGCGTGCGCCCCGAAACGGAGGCGGCGCAGACGCTCATGCTCGCCCGTGCACCCGGGATCATCCGGCGCCGCACACGGCACGCGGAATTCGGGCACGGGCGCTCGAACAACGGCGACGCATCGCGGTTCGACCTTCAACCAACCCGGCCGCTACGCGATCGCACCGCCACCGTCGACCAGCACCGTCGAGCCGGTCGCGTACGGAGTCGACGCGAGGTAGAACACGGCGTTCGCAACGTCCTCGGGTTGACCGACACGGCCGGCAAGCGCGCCGCGGCGCCTTCGTACATCCTGTCCCGCGCCTGCGCATCGAGCTTCGACCAGAGCGGCGTCGCGATCAGGCCCGGGGATACCGTATTCACCCGCACGGGCGACAGCTCGAGCGCCAGACCCCGCGCCAGCGATTCGAGCGCCGCGTTGATCGCGCCTTGCAGGACCGAGGTCTTGCTCGGCCGCACGCTCAGGAAGCCCGACACGAACGTCAGCGATCCGCCCTGCCGAATGCGTACGGCCCGCGCGACGCGATAGGCGCCCCAGAACTTGCTGTCCATCGCCGCGTAGGCATCGGCGAGCGCGAGACCACGCACCGGCCCCGTGGGTGTCTGAGCGGCCGACACGACAACGTGGTCGAATTCGCCCGCCGATTCGAAAAATGCACGTACGCTCGTGTCGTCGGTCGTGTCCATCACACCGGTTCGCACGCCGTGACCGATCCTCGCTGCGCTCGCCGCCAGTTTGGCCGCGTCGCGCGACGCGATCGTCACGCTCGCCCCGGCCACCGCAAAGGCCCGCGCGGCCGCTTCGCCGATCCCGGAGCTTCCGCCGACCACCAGCACGTCTTGTCCATCGAATTTCATCGTTCGCTTCCTCCGATCAAAAGCGTGCTCGCGAGCGTGAAGCCGCGCCCGTCGCACGCACCAAATGTTCTGAATACCGCTTGCGGCCAAGGATGGCCGGCCGCCACGCCGAATCGCCGCTGTCGCCGGCGAAGCCGGCAAGCGTCATGGGTTTCGCGAGACGATTCGGCAGATCCGGTCATCCGTTCGGAATCCCAGGCTGCTCATCCGCTCCGAGCGTCGTCACAAATTCGACGGAAACCCCCGGGGCAATGGACACGAACAACTGAAGCTCATTGGACAACGGCACTTCACTCAGCGAGTAGTCGATCCGACTGCCGGATAGTCGATCGATCAACGTCACCCATTCGCGGTGTGTGTCGACGCGAAGCGCAATGTGATCGATGCGCGGCGTGCTACGGCCTGCGTGCGCCGGTAGCGTTGCACGCGTGACATGAATCATCGGGCGGCTATCGAGGTACAACCAGTAGCCATCCACCCGGAACGGCGGTCGAGGCCCGGTATCGAGACCGACGACCTCATCGAAAAAGCGGCGTGTACCGTCAATGTCATCGGTAACGATGGTGGCGTGGTCGAAATGCATGCTTCGTGTCCATGCTGGAAAGCCTGGTACGCATTCTGTCGCACGTCGGTCGGTCTTGATAATTGGCTTCGCCATTGAATGATCTTCAATGACGACAAGAAGATGGGGGCCGCTGGTTGCCTTGGGGGTCCCGGTTTCGTCGCACGCCAGCGGATTCAAGAGACACGATGTCACCGCGACGCCATGCGTGCACGTCTTCGGCAATGTCGCGAACGGCATTCATGGCGCGGCCGGCGCAATGGGCGCATGTGCACGGGCCGCGCGGGGCGCCCGATCCTACAGCCCCTGCGGCGCATCGCGCAGCACGGCGCGCAGCGCGGTATCGAACGGCGTCGCGTGATCGATCCCCGCGGCGCGCACGCTCGATGCGTCCAGATGGCAGTCATAGGGGCGCGGCGTCGCGTCGGTCGGCTGGTCGATTCGCATGAGCGCGGCGTCGATGCCGAGCGCGGCCGCGATCCGCTGCGCGATGTCGTACTTCGTCATCGGCTCCTCGCCCGACCAGTGACGAAGGCCCGTGATCGACGCACCCGCGAGATGGCGCAGCGTCAGGTCGCGGATGACGTCCGCGACATCCGGCGTATACGTCGGGTACCGGATCGCCCATGCGTCCATGCCGACGGCTTCGGCGCCAGGCTGCGCAGACGCGACGATCGCCGGCACGAGGCTCGTGACGGCCGATTCGCTCCAGTCGACGATCGGGCCGAAGAGCAGCGGCAGGCGCAGCACACACGACAGCGGCGACGCGGCGAGCAGGGCCGCCTCGCCTTCGAGCTTCGTGCGGCCGTAGATGTTCAGCGGGTTCGGTGCGGCGTCCTCGCGGTACGGCGCCGCCTTGCCGTCAAAAACGTAGTCGGTGGAGATGCCGAGCGTCCATGCGCCGTGGCGCGCAGCGAGCGCGCCGATGCGGGCCGGGGCCGTGACGTTGATCGCCCGCGCGCCGGCAGGGTCGCGTTCGCAGACATCCGGGCGGCGTTCGGCCGCGCAGATGATCACGGCGGCCGGTTGGCAAGTGGCGAAGAGGTGTTCGAGGGCCGGCTCGTCGAGGACGTCGAGTTCGGCGAGGTTTTCCGGGGGCAGCGCCAGGCGTTTGGCGCCGGCGCCTTGCGGGTTCCGGATCGTTGCGACGAGGTTCAGCGACGATTCGCGGGCCAAAGATGCGGCAACCGCGCGGCCGAGGAGGCCGGCGGCACCGATGAGGAGGACGGTCGGGAGGTCAGTCGACGAGGTCGGATTTGGCATGGGCGGTCATTCGGGTGACTGGGAAGTGCTCGAGGTCGCGTTCGACACTCGGGCCAGGGTCGCGGGGAGCATAGCCGAGTATGACAGCCAGTACATCGTGATGGCAGATCGGCAACCCCGCGACGGGCGCGCGTCACGTGAGTCACGTGCGCCGCGGCCGGCGGCCGGCGCTCGGCACGGCGCCCCCAGCCATCGGGATGACGACCGTCCTGCCGACGACGTCGACACGCCGCGCGGCCGCCCGCGCGCGCGGGCAATCCGCGGCGGCGCCACCTCACGAACCTCGCCCAAAAGCAAAGCCCGGTGCGCTTGCACGCACCGGGCCGTCACCTCTGCGGAAAACCGCGTCCCGCGTTACTTCCGGTCGAGCGAATACCGCCCCGGCCCGGTCAGTGCGAGCAACAGCAGCCCGCCGATGATGCTCACGTTCTTGTAGAAGTTGATCATCGCCATGTATTGCTCCATCCCCTGCAGCGCCCAGTAGCGATGGCCGATCAGCGCGGTCGCGAGCGTGTAGGCGGCGAACACCAGTGCGAGCGGACGCGTATAGAAGCCGATCGCGATCAGCAGGCCACCGGCCAGCTCGACCGCCACCGCGATCGCGGCCGCCAGCTCGGGCGCAGGGTTCCCCGTCGACGCCATGTACGCGACCGTGCCCGAGAAGCCGCTCAGCTTCTGCCAGCCGAACAGCACGAACAGGATCATCAACAGCACGCGAGCCGCCAGCAGCAGCTCGTCCTTCTTCGACTCCAGTGAAACGTAACGCATGACAATCACCCTTGAATTGACGGTTTGATGCGTCCGGTGCCGATACGCGCCCAATCGGCACGCCAGGTCGGCAACGAACCACTCCTCGCACACTCGGACAGCAAGCCGGCTGGCCCGCCGCCGAAGAATCCGCCTGGTCGCGCCGCTCCCGGCGCGCTCCGGATCGGTTCTGGCGAAGCACGGATGCAGTCTACTGTCTCCCTGAGAATCATCAATCCTTCAAAACAAGATTCGCCGTCACAATCCAGTGGACAATCGAGCGAAACAAGGCCGCACGCAGCAGCCATGAATCCGGTCAGATGAATCTGCCGTTATGTTTCAAGGACATGAAAACCGCCCACTCATATCCGGCCTCCGTATCCAGTCGATATTGAAGCGCCAATTCGCGCTCACAGGCCACATCGAAATATCGCAATCGCGATTCGACGATACGTTATGTGTACAAACCTGCCATCAGTGAATTAATTTACAAATTCGACTTTCTTTCCAATCGGCGAAGGCCCTCCGTTCGGGGCAAAGACGTCCGGCCTGGAAATGCGTTTTGGCAAACGAAAACGTTTCACGGGCAAGCGGGTAGATGTCGTCCGCGGCGGATGCCGTCCCGTGGCAACGGTTTCAGCCCGATAGCTGCCGGTAAGAGCAACTTCCGCGCACTGTCGATCGATCCGGTGTTTAGCCGAGCAAGCGAAAAAACGATCAAACATTCATGCTTCCGGCAAGTTCTCGATTCCAGCAAAAAAATCCGTTAAAAAACACAATCAAAAATGATGCGTTTACGGCAAAAAATCGCAAACCTTTAACCCACCACTCCACCACGACATTTCCATCCACACTTTTCCCAACAATCATTACAAAAAATTACTAATTAATACGGATTTAAATATACGATAGCGCACGCCCTTACATTTCCCCGACATTCCCGTGACTCCCGGAACGCGTCGTTCCGGACACGGCCCGCAGGCCGTCGACAGCCGCTCGTCACGGGATCGCTTTTCAACCGGAGACCACCCATGGCAACGAACATGTCCGTGAACAACAGCGCGAACGCGAACAGCCTGTTGCAACAGGCGGCGCAATCGATCATCAACGGCTCGACCGGCAATGGGTCGATGGATGTCGGCTTGCTCGTCACGACGCTGGTGAACGCGAAGACGGCCGGCCGGGCCGCGGCGCTCGCGGCGTCGCAGCAGACCGGCACCACGCAGATTTCCGCATTCGGCGCGCTGTCGTCCGCGCTTGGCGCGCTCGAGACGGGCCTCACCACGCTGGCGAATGGCGCGCTGCAGTCGACGTTCACCGCGGTCGCGAGCGGCAAGGGCCTGACCGCGACGCCGAGTGCAGGCGCGGTTGCCGGCACCTACACGGTCGGCGTCACGCAGATCGCGACCGCGCAGGCGCTGGCTTCGTCGGGCTTCGACGGGAAGAAGGCGCTCGGCACCGGCACCCTGACGCTGTCGCTCGGCAACCAGTCGTTCAAAGTCGACGTCAACGGCACGAACAACACGCTGTCAGGCATCGCGGCCGCAATCAACTCCGCATCGAACAACCCGGGGGTCAGCGCGACGGTCATCAACGGCACCGACGGCGCGCACCTCGTGCTCGCGTCGTCGAAGACGGGCTCGGCGAGCACGATCAGCGTCGCGGTCGGCAACGTGGCCAACGACAACGGGCTGTCGAACCTCGGCGTCACGTCGACGGCCGACACGAAGGGCGGCCCGTCGAAGATCGACTCGGCGAACAGCGCGGCCGCGTGGCGGCAAAGCGCCGTCGCGCAGGACGCGAAGTTCACGGTCAGCGGCATCGCGTCGACCAGCGCGAGCAACACGGTGACGGGCGTGCTGAACGGCGTCACGCTGAACTTGTCGGCGGCTGCGGTCAGCGCAACCGATACGCAGACGCTGACGATCAGCCCCGACACGAAGTCGCAGGCGGCCACGATCACGAATTTCGTGAACCAGTACAACGCCGTCGTCAAGACGATGGGCGCGCTGTCGAGCTACACGCCGGGGGCGAGCGCGCAGGGCGCGCTGATCGGCGATTCGACGCTGCACACGATCCGCAACGCCCTCGCGTCGACCATCGCGCGCGGCGTTCCCAACAAGAACGGCGACGGGCACACGAACCTGGCAGCGATCGGCGTCTCGCTCGAGAAGGACGGCACGCTGAGGGCCGACAGCGCGAAGCTCGACAGTGCGCTGACCAACAACCCGTCGGGGGTCGCGCACCTGTTCAACGCGACGAACGGGGTAGGCAAGCAACTGACCGACCAGATCGCGACCTTCACGAAGCGGGGCGGGATGATCGACCTGCGCACGAACGCGCTGGGCGCCGACCTGAAGCGCGTCACGCAGCAACAGACGAATCTGGCCGACTACGCCGCGCAACTGACCAAGCAGTACCAGGCGCAGTTCACGGCACTCAACGCGCTGATGGCCAAGATGAACTCGAACACGCAGTACCTGACGCGGCTGTTCGGCGGGGCCAACAGCAGCGGCACGCTGGCGAACAAGTGACGCGCGTCCGGGTCGACCGACGATCGTGGCGGCGGCCGCCGGTCAATGGATCGACCGGCTCGCGCCGCCGCGCACGGTGTCCCGCAGCGCGCGCCCGATTACGCGGCGATCCTTCGCCGGAAATGCTCGGTGCCGGCCACGATCTTGTCGAGCACCGCATCGAGCGCCCAGAACCGCTCACGCACGTCGTAGTCGATCACGCGGCAACGGATCGACGCGAAGGTGCCGATTCGCTGGTGATAGAGCTTCGCGAGCGCCGGATACCCCAGCGCTTCCGACACCGCCGACACGACGAGGAACGTCGACAGTTCGTCGGCCAGCGCCGGATTCGACGCCCCTTGCGTGCGCAACCACCGGTACAGGTCCGGATGGAAGTTGGTGAACACGCCGTTGAAGCCGGCGGACCCCGCCTTCATCGCGTCCCATGCAATCGCGGCGTTCGCGTTGAGGATCTTCAGCGGCGAGCCCTCGGCGAGCGCGACGCGCCGCTTCACCGTCTCCAGGTCGCAGCTCACATCCTTGAGCATCACGAACCGGCCCGTGTCGATGCACGCACGCAGTTCGTCATCCGACAGCAGCCGCCGGTAAGGCGCCGGGCACTCGTACAGCCCGAGCGGCAGATCCGACGGCAAGCGCGCGAGCAGCCGCTGCAGATGGTCGAGCAGCGCGGCGCTGCCCTTGCGCTGCGGATCGAGTCGGTTGGTCACGAGCACGACGCCCTGCGCGCCCGATTCGGCCGCCGCGCGCAGCTCCTCGGCCTGCGCGTCGAGATCGTCGCTGATGTGCCCGGACGCGACGACCGGCACGCGCCCGGCCACCCGCTCGACCACGAAGCGCGCGAGTTCCGCGCGTTCGGCCAGGCTCAGGAACTGCATCTCGCTCGACTGCGCGACCGCGAACAACGCATCGGCGCCATGCGCCAAATACCATTCGATGAGCCGCTCGAGCCCGGCGTAGTCGATCGCGCCGGCGTCGTCGAACGGCGTCAGCATCACCGGGACGATGCCCTCGATGGTCACGTTCGATTGCTGCGGGTGTTGCATCTGTTTCTCCTTGCTTCAGTGAATGCGTGGCGCATGCCGCGTGCTCAGGCCGGCAACGGCCCGGGCGCGGCGTTCGCGGCCTGCTCGGGAATCGGCTTGCGCACCAGCAGCAGGTACGCCATCGCGCCCGCGAACGCGATCGCCGCGGCCGTCAGCAGCGCCGGCACGAACGACCACTTCTGCGCAATGATGCCCGTCAGGATCGGCGCGAGCGCGCCGCCGATGAAACCGCCGAAATTCTGGATCGCGCCGAGCGACGCAATGCGGCTCGGCGGCGCGGCTGCCGTCGCGAGCGCCCACGAGCAGGCCGACGCCGCGTTGGCGAGAAAGATCACGACCGAAATGCACGCGAGCGCCACCGTGTTGCTCTGCGCAAGCGCGGCGGGAATCGTGAACGCGACCATCCCGAGCATCGCGACCACCACCGCATTGCGCCGGCTCACGACCGGCGAACGGCTGCGGCGCGTGACCAGGTCCGACAGCCAGCCGGCCAGCAGCGAGCCGACGAATCCGCACAGGAACGGCACCGACGCGGCAAAGCCGGTGCGGATCAGGCTCATGTGCCGCTCCATCGTCAGGTAGCCCGGCAGCCAGGTGAGGTACACCCAGTTCAGGTACACGGAACCGAAATAGCCGATCAGCATCCCCCAGGTCGTGCCGTGCGAGAACAGGCCGCGCCATTCGGCGAACGTCAGTTTCGGCGCCGCGACCGTGCTTTGCGCGTCGGCGTCGAGGTAATTGCGCTCGGTGGCAGTCAGTTGCGCGCGCACCGGATCGCGATACAGCGCGAACCAGACGACGGCGACGACGAGACCGGCTGCGCCCGTCGCGATGAACGCCCAGCGCCAGTCCAATGACGCGACGAGGATCGACAGCAGCAACGGCGCGAGCGCGGTGCCGAGCGGCGACGCGGCGTTGAAAATGCCGGTCGGCGTGCCGCGTGCGCGCAGCGGAAACCAGTTGCTCACCACCCGCGCGGCCGACGGGAACTGCGGCGCCTCGCCGATGCCGAGCACGATGCGCGCGACGATGAACCAGCCAAAGGTCGACACGATGCCGCCCGCCGCTTGCGCGATCGACCACACGATCAGGCCGATTCCGAGCAGCCGGCGCGGCCCGATGCGGTCGACCAGCCCGCCGACCGGGAACTGGCACAGCGCGTAGCTCCACGAGAAGGCCGACAGCAGCAGCCCCATCTGTGCGAGCGACAGGCCGAGATCGGCGCGGATCGCCGAGCTTGCAACGGCCAGCGTACCGCGATCGAGGTAGTTGACGATGCCGCTCACCATCAACAGCGCGAGCGCGATGCGTTGCCCGCGCCGGATACGCGGCGGGGCGGGCGGAACGGTCGGGGTTTCGTTCATTGCGGTTGTCTCCATGTCAGTGATATCGGCCGGTTCCGGCCTGTCCGTCTGATGCGGAATTCAAGGTTCCAGGCATGCCACTTCGTCGCGCGTCGGAATCGAGGTCTGCGCGCCGTGGCGCGTCACGCTGATCGCGGCGGCGCGCTGGCCGAAGCCGATCGCGTCGTCCATCGACGCACCGCCCGCGCGAGCGGCCGCGAACCCGCCGACGAACGTGTCGCCGGCCGCGGTCGTATCGACGGCGACCACCGACATCGCCCGCAGGCGGCCATTACCCGCACCGCCGCGCCAGCACACGCCGCGCGCGCCGAGCGTGACCAGCACGTTGCCCACGCCCTTCGCGCACAGCGCATCGGCGGCGCGCACGGCGGACGCATCGTCGCCGACGGCGATGCCGGTCAGCGATTCGGCCTCGGTTTCGTTGACGACGAGGTAGTCGACCCGTGCGAGCAGCGCGTCGAACAGCGGCTGCGCGGGCGCGGGATTGAGCAGCACCGGCGTGTGGTGCGCGCAGGCACAGGCGATGGCGCGCGCCACGGTGGCGACCGGCACTTCGAGCTGGCTCACGAGCATCGCCGCCCCGGCGATCGCGTCGCGCGCCGCGTCGATCCGGTCGGCATCGAGGCGCGCATTCGCGCCGGGCACGACGACGATGCTGTTCGCGCCGCCCTCGTCGACCGTGATCGTGGCCACCCCAGTGGCCGTACCGCCGATCCGCGCCAGATGCGTCACGTCGATGCCCTCTGCCGACAGCGCGTCGTGCAGGCGCGCGCCGAACGCGTCGTCGCCAACGCAGCCGATCATCGCGACCGACGCGCCCAGGCGCGCAGCCGCGACCGCCTGGTTCGCGCCCTTGCCGCCATGGACGGTCTGGAAATCGGTGCCGAGCAGCGTCTCGCCCGGCACCGGAAGGCGCGGCGCTCGTGTGACGAGGTCGATGTTCACGCTGCCGACGACGGCGATGCGCGGGGGAGTGGTGTCTCTCATTTCCGAATGTAACCGCTTACATTTGCGACGGACAAAAAGGCCGGAATGGCCGTCGTCGATGAAAATTTCACGATATGGATAGAATATGGGTCTGACATAATACGGAAGCACGTCAAGATAGCGCTTACATTCTCACAGGGTCGACCGGGAATGCAAGCGGCGCCACCACGAATCGAGGGTAAACATTGACGCATTTGACAACTTGTAGCGCTGCCATCGCCGCTACGCCTGGAGACAGCCGATGAGCTCGCCCCCGTCCCGCGCCGGCGCGCCCCGCGCGCGCCGCGGCAGCGGCCGCTCCGTGCTCGGCGATGTCGCGAAGCTGGCCGGCGTGTCGACCGCGACCGTTTCGCGCGTGTACAACGATCCCGGCAAGGTGTCGGCCGACGTGCAGCAGCGCGTGCGCGACGCGGCGCGCGCACTGAACTGGATCCCGAATGCGGCGGGCCGTGCGCTCGCGTCCACGCGCACCCACATCACGGGCGCGATCATTCCGACGCTCGACGACCAGGTGTTCGCCTCGCAGGTCGCGGGCATGCAGACGGTCATGGCCGAGCACGGCATCACGCTGTTCCTCGGCTGCTCGAACTACGATCCCGCGCAGGCGCTGGACCAGGTGCGCGCGATGCTGTCGCGCGGCGTGGAAGCCGTGTCGCTCGTCGGCGAAGCGTATCCGCCTGAATTGTTCGAACTGCTTGCGATGCACCGCGTGCCGTACGTCGTCACCTATGCGTATCGCGACGACAGCCCGCACTGCTGCATCGGCTTCGACAACCGCGCGGCGTTCGCGCGGCTCACCACTCACCTGCTCGACCTCGGCCACCGCGATTTCGCGATCATCATGCAGCCGTCCGCCGATAACGACCGCGTGCAGGCGCGCCTGCGCGGCATTCACGACACGCTGGCCGCGCGCGGGCTCGCGGTGCGCCCCGTCCATCAGCACGAAGGCGCGGCCACGATCGCATTCGGGCGGGCGAGCCTGCGCGCGATCGCCGACAGCGACGCGGCCACGCGGCCGACAGCCGTGATCTGCGGCAACGACGCGCTCGCGCTGGGCGCATTGCTCGAGGCGCAGGCGCTCGGCATCGACGTGCCCGCGCAATTGTCGATCACCGGCTTCGACGACATCGCGCTCGCGCGCGAGATCCAGCCGCCGCTGACGACGATGTGGGTCGACACCCACGCGATCGGGCGCCAGGCCGCGCAGGCGTTGCTCGACGCACTCGAGAACGGTGCAACGGGGCCGGGTCATGCGGTGCTGCCGGAGTTGCGCACGCGGGAATCGGCTGCGGCGCCGGCGCAGGTTCGAGCAGGACGTAAAAAATGACGATGCGCCGGGCGGCTTCGACTGCCCGGCCCGCCTGTCACTGCATTACATCGACCGGCAGCGTCTTGTCGAGATTGTCGTGCCACGCCTGGATGGTCTTCGGCACGTTTTTCTTCCACGCCGGCACGTTCGTGTAATAACGCATCCGGACGTTGTTCTTCGCGTCGAACACGAGCAGGCCGATCCACAGGTCATTCCCGCGGCGCATCACGATCGCCGCATTCGTCGTCGCGATGCCGCGCACCCAGTACGCATTCACGTGCGCGTTCAACCCGTCGAGATCCTTTTCGTCGGCGCTGTAGTTGACGTTGTCGACGAGCGTCTGATAATCGGCGCCGAGCAGCTTGTGCGCGGTTGCGTTCTGCGTCGCGTCGTCGACGACCTTGAGGCTCAGCAGGTCGGCCGCCGGTTTGGCCTGGAACTGCGACGCCGTCACATACTGGCCGTCGTAGGAGACGCCCGAGCCCGCACCGCAGTCAAAATCCGCGCCGTGTTGCGTGACGCCGATGCGCCCGCCCTTCCGTTCGAAATCGAGCCGGCATTTGTCCTTGCGGTAGGTACCGCTGTCGCCGTGCAGCACGATGTCGCCATCAAGCCCGCCCGTATTCGCGCCGTTGTTGCCGCTCAGCTCGAAATGCAGGTGCGGCGCCGTGCCGGTGAACGTCAGCACGCCGCCGAACGACGGGTTGTCGCTCGTCATGTACCACGTCTGCTGCCAGCGGTCGGCGGCCAGCGGCTTGCCGTTCAGGCTCGCGAGCCGTTCGCGGTAGCGATCGCCGAGGCACTGCGCGTCGTCGCCGCACCGGTCGCGCTGCTTGAGCCACTTCAACTGCGCGGCTTTCAGCGCGGCCGTATCGCCGCCTTTTCCGAGCGCCTGCTTCCACGCCGTCGCCAGGTCGCCGTCGAGCTTCGACAGCGCGGCGTCCGCGCAGATTGCCTTCTCGGTGGGCGAAGCGGCTTTCGCGCAGTCGAAGCCTGCGGCATGCGCGGCGAGCGGCAGCAGTGTCAGCAACGCGGCGGCCGCGACGGATCGCCGGTGCGTGTGCCGCACGGCACGGGCGGAAATCGCGGTTTGCCCGCGCGCATTCTTTGGGTTCTGGAGGGTCATCGGCTTGATCGTCGCTGGATCGCGCACCTGTAGAAGCTACCTGCACGCGGCATTCGAGGTAAAAACGCCCGGCCCGGCATGCGGCGCATGCCGTTGCTCGCCGAAGCCTAACCCGAATGCGCGGCGCCGATCAATCGACGTTAGATGTCAGCGCAACCGTCGACGCAGCCACGCTGCATTGCACGATGCCGTCACGCAAGGTGGCTTCCACGGCGGCATCGATGAAGCCGATGAACACCATCACGCCGTCTCCTTCGCGCACGGCCAGCCCTTCGTCTTCCATCGACGAAAACCGGAGGCGCCGCGCGGCGACCTGGCACACGCGCGTGGCGACCGCGCCCTGCGCATCGGCCACGCGCACGATGCCCTTCGCGCGCAGGATCGTGCGCGGCAACGCCTTCAGCCATGCACGCAGCCGCGCCTTGTCGAGCACGTCCGGCGCGGCGACGGTAACGCTCGCGAACGCCGGCATCGCGTCATGTCCGATCGCCCGGTGCGAGCGCGCGAAACCCGCCGGCATCGCGCCACGATCGGGCACGGCCGCGTCGAACAGCAGCGCGAGCGGAATCTCGCCATGGCGCGCGGCGACGACGATGTCGGTCGGCGCCCACGCGCGCACGTCGCCGAGTACCGCGTCGCGCCGTTCCGGCGCAACGCGGTCGAGCTTGGTCACGACGATCGCGCCCGCGCCGTCGAGCTGGCGCTGCGCCATCGCGCCGACGAGAGGATCGGCGAGCGTGTCGCGCCACGCGAGCGCGTCGGCGACGACGAGCACCGACGTCAGCCGGAACGCACCGTTCAGCAGCCCGATCTGCGCGATCTTCGCGGGATCGGCCACGCCGCTCGCTTCGACGAGCAGCAGGTCGGGCCGCACGTCGCGCGTCGCGACGCGTGTCAGCGCATCGACGAGCGCGCCGCCGATCGTGCAGCAGATGCAGCCGTTGTCGAGTTCGATCACGTCGTCGCCGCGCCCCCGCACGAGCCGCGCATCGATGTTCACCGCGCCGAAATCGTTGACGAGCACCGCGATGCGCCGGCCATGCGGCGCCTGCAGGATCGCGTTGACGACCGTCGTCTTGCCCGCGCCGAGATAGCCGCCGATCACCGCGAGGTCGATCGGCGCGGGCGCAGCCCCGGCGTGCACGACGGCGTCACCTTGCGCACTCATCGCGGCGACCGGAACACGCGCCCGCCGAGCACGGTGCCCCACACGGCGAGCTCCTTCAAACGTGCGGGTGCGCAGACCGACGGATCATCGTCGAGCACCGCGAAATCCGCGAACTTGCCGATCTCGATGCTGCCGACGAGATGATCCATCCGCAACGTATAGGCCGCGCCGAGCGTGATCGCATGCAGCGCGTCGTCAACCGCAAGCCGCTCGCCTTCGCCGAGCACGCGCCCGGATGCCGTCTCGCGCTGCACCGCGCACCATGCGGTGAACAGCGGATTGAGCGGCGTGATCGGCGCATCCGAATGCAAGGCGAACGGAATGCCGAGCCGCTGCGCGGAGCCGGCCGCATCCATCCGGTTCGCGCGATCGGGGCCGATGGTCTGGCCGTAATGCGCGTCCCCCCAGTAGTACAGATGATTCGCGAAGAAATTCACGCACATCCCGAGCGCGCGAACGCGCTTCAATTGCGCGGCGTCCGCCATCTGGCAATGCTGCAGCGTATGGCGATGATCGGGGCGCGGATGGCGCGCGAGCAGCGTCGCCATCGCGTCGAGCACGACGTCGGTCGCTTCGTCGCCGTTGGTATGCACGTGCAGTTGCAGCCCCGCGCGATGAAACGGCTCGAACACGTCGACGAGCTGGGCGGGCGGAATCAGCCACAGCCCGTTCGGCTGCCCGCCCGCGTAGCCGGGCCAGCGCACGCGCGCGGTGAAGCCCTGGATCGAGCCGTCGACGATGAACTTCACCGGCCCGAAATGCAGCTTGTCGGTATTGCGCTCGATCTCCGCGAGCACACTGTCGGCCGAGCGCGCCGGATTGCGCTGCGGCGCGAACGCCGGCACGATCCGCACCGGATAATCCGGATCGGCGGTGACGTCGCGCAGCGTGCGGTTGCCGTCGGCCGACAGGTCATTGACGAGATCGGTGGCCGTCGTCACGCCCGCGAGCTGCGCGACGCGCCCGAAATTCCAGACGGCGTGCGGCTTCTCGCTCGCGGAAATCGCGAGCTTGCCGCCGATCGTCTGATACACCGGCAGCATCGCCGCGAACTCCTGCAGCTCGCCGGTCGGGCGGCCGTCGGCATCGCGCGTCACGCCGTCGATGTCGGTGTCCTCGTCGATGCCCGCGCGCGCGAGCATCGCGCCGTTCACGTTCATCAGGTGCACGCTCGCATGCAGGATCGCGATCGGCCGCTGCGCCGATACGCGGTCGAGTTCGTGCGCGGTCAGCCGCGCGGTGCCGAAGAAGATCGGATCGAAGCCCCACGCGAGCAGCGGCCCGTCGTCGGTCATCGCGCGCTCGGCTTCCGCGAGCCGTTCGAGCACCGCGTCGAGCAAGCGCAGCCCCGGCCACAGCGTGCCGTCGGGGCCGCGCCGATCGTAGTAGCCGACGTACACGGCGTCCCACATCGCGCCTTCCATCAGGTGGCAATGCCCTTCGACGAGCCCCGGCATCAGCACCTTGTCGCGCAGCGTGTCGTCGGTCGTGCATGCACCGAACCGCGCGTGCCACGTGGCCGCGTCGGCGGCATCGCCGACCGCGAGGATGCGGCCGTCGCGCACGGCGACGTGCGTGGCCGACGGCTGCGCCGGGTTCATCGTCAGGATGCGGCGCGCCGTGAACACCGTCACGGGCGCGGCCGGGGTTGCGGATGCTGGCATGGGATGCGGTTCTCCTTGCGGCGGAACGCCGACGCGTCAGGATACGGCGTATTGCTTCACGGGACGGCCATGCAGCATCACATGCACGGCCGCGACGACGAGCACGTTGACGACGAGGCACACGAGGCCGAGGTTGATGCCGCCGAAGTCGACATGGAGCACGTAGAAGATCATCGCGAGCACCTGGCCGCAGATCATCCCGGCCCCGACCGCGACAGGCCGCACCCGGCGCCCCGCGAGCAGGATCAGCACGCCCGGCAGGAACTGCGTGACGCCGTAGTACGTGGTGTTGATCAGCGTGAGCATCAGGTTCGGCGTGAGCATCGTGGTCGCGATCGACAGCAGCAGGTAGCCGACGATCACGTATTTCGCCGCACGTTTCTGGCGCGATTCGGGCAGGTTCGGCATCAGGTTGCGCGTGACGATCGGCCCGATCGCGAGGCAGATGCCGGCCAGCACGAGCAGCCCCGACAGCGCGGCGCCAGCCGCGACGAGGCCGATCAGCCAGCCGGGCAGCAGGTGCGTGACGGCGGCGAAGAATGCGTCGTTCGGCGACGCGAGCGTCAGGTTCGCGGTGATCGCGTAGTACGACGCGATCACGAGGAACGGATACATCAGCATGTACAGCGGCATCACGACCTGCGTGCGCCGGATCGCGTCCGGCCCGCGCGCGGTGAAGAAATTCTGCGCGGCGAACGGCATCAGGTAGAAGCCGAGCGACTGGAACAGCATCGTGCTCATCGAGAAGCGCAGCTGCGATCCGCTCATCGTGTTGCTGACCTGCCGGCTCGCGGCGTCGAACACCGGATGCACGCCGCCCACCTGCCACGCGACGGCCACGCCCGTCACGACGATCGCGAGCAGCATCAGGATGTCCTTCAGGATCGCGATGTACGCCGACGCGCGCACGCCGGAGATCGCGATATAGGTGAACGCGAGCGCCGCACACACGAGGATCAGGTACAGCGGCTCGACGTGCCAGCCGAGCCCCTTGAGCGCCGCGACGAGCCCGGTGAACTGCAGCTGCCCCCACGGGATCAGGAACAGGATCGATGCGCACGCAACGACCAGCTCGAGCCCGCGGCTGCGGTAATGGCCCTTGAACAGGTCGGGCAGCGTGATCGCATTGTGGCGCTTGCCGGCCTCCCAGATCTTCGGGCCGACGAAATAGCCGATCGGGTAGGCGAGCAGGATGTAGCCGAGGAACCACACGCCGTAGGTCGGCCCTTTCGCGTAGATGCCGCCGGGGAAGCCGACCATCGTGCCGATGCTGTAGATCTCGCCGGCGGTCAGGAAGAACACGAGCGCCGTGCCGAACTGGCGCGACGCGACGAAGAAGTCATGCACGCTCTGCTTGCCGCGGCCGCGGCCGGATCGAATGGCGAGATAGAGCGACAGCGCGATCAGCGCGGCGAAGACGACCGTGGACATGCGCACCTCTGCGAAGGAAAGGAATGCGTAGGGTTCGCCGGAAAGCGCGGGCGGCCGGCGGTCCGCGAGAAGCGGATGCGTGCGCTAGGCGGCGCCGCTCGCGCGGCGGTCGAACAGCATCCAGCACGCGAACAGGCAGCCGGACGTCAGCACGAACCACGCGAAGATCCACATGAAGATGAACGGCACGCCCAGCACGTAGCGGTCCTGCGCGGCCGCCCACGGCAGCACGCCGATCACGCCGAGATACGGAATACCGATGCCGATCAGGTACCTGAGCATGCGTGTCTCCTTGAAAGCGGGTTCGTACGGAAGGGTCGTACGCGGGGGCGGCGGATATCGCCTGTACGACATCCGGGCTCGAATCCAGTATTCGAAGACAAAAAGGCGCGGGATAGTGCCAGACGCGGGCAATCGCTTGGGCCAGTGGCCCATTGCCCGGTCAACGCGGCAACGATCGAAGCGGCAACCCGACTCCGCTCGGTCGCGGCCAGCGCCCACCGGTCATGACCCGGTCCGGCGTCAGCCGCTAAACGGCATCAGCTCGTAACTCGTGCTCCGGCCGCCGGACGACGAGCGGCGCAGCACGCCGTGCTCGACGAGCTCGGTAATGTCGCGCAGCGCGGTGTCTTGCGAGCATTTCGCCAGCGCCGCCCACTTGGTGGTGGTCAGCTTCCCCTCGAAGCCGTCGAGCAGGCGATTCATCACCTTCACCTGGCGTTCGTTCATCGCGAAGCCCGCGCAGCGCTGCCAGAAGCGCGCCTTGACCAGCACCGCGTCGAGCGTCGTGTGCGCGTGGTCGATGGCCCTGCCGAGCGCGGTCAGGAACCACGCGAGCCATTCCGTGACGTCGAGCGAGCCGCGCTGCGTCCGCTCCAGCACGTCGTAATACGCGTTGCGCTCGCGCTGGATTTGCGCCGACAGGCTGTAGAAGCGCTGCGGACTGCGGTCGGCGCGCGCGAGGACCAGATCCCCGAGCGCGCGTGCAATCCGGCCGTTGCCGTCATCGAACGGATGGAGCGTGACGAACCACAGGTGAGCGAGGCCGGCCCGGATCAGCAACGGCTCGACCGGCTCCGCATTGAGCCACGCGAGAAAGCGGGCGATCTCGCCGGCGAGGCGCGCGGCGGGCGACGCCTCGAAATGCACGCGCTGCCGCCCGATCGGGCCGGACACGACCTGCATTGGCCCGGTGGCGTCGGTGCGCCAGCCGCCGACCGTGATCCGCGACATCCCCGAATAGCCGGTCGGAAACAGCGCCGCATGCCACCCGAACAGACGGGCGTCCGTGACCGGTGCCGCCGCGTGGGCGGTCGCGTCCAGCACCATGTCGACCACGCCCTCGACGTGACGATCGACCGGCGCCAGCGCGCCGATATCGACGCCGAGCCGGCGCGCGATCGACGACCGGACCGACGCCACGTTCAGGCTTTCGCCCTCGATCGCGCTGGTCTTGACGACGTCCTCCGTCAACGCGGCGAGGCTGGCCTCGTCGCGCAGCGCCAGGCCGACATCCGCCAGCCGCCCGGCCAGCATGCCTTGCGCCCGGCTGACGTCGGCGAGTGGCGTCGCCAGTGCAGGGAGGTCGAAGCGCCACGCGGGCCAGTCGGCCGACTCCCAGATGTCGGTGTAATCTCCGCTCATGATGCGGAGATTATCCCACCGATTCACCGCATGACTCAATATTCTCCGCAAATCATGCGGAGAATAGCACCCCCATTCCCCGCAAACCGGCCCGCTACCGCGCCCGGCCCGGCCCGCCCTTCGCGGCCGGCGCCGCGTCGCCGAGCCGTTCCGCGAGAAACCCAATGAACGTGCGCAGCGTGACGAACCCTTCCCGATGCTGCGGAAACACCGCATTGAGCGTGATCGGCGACGGCGCGTACGCGTCGAGCACCGGCACCAGCGCGCCGCTGTCGAGCGCCCCGCCGACGATGAAATCCGGCAGCAGCGCGATGCCGAGCCCTGCGATCGCCGCGTCGCGCACCACCTCGCCGTTGTTCGCGACCAGCGGCCCCTGTACGTCGAACGTGCGCGCCGCGCCGTCGACGCGGAATTCCCAGCCGATGCGCCGCTCGCGCCCGTACAGCACGCACGTATGGCCGGCGAGATCGGCCGGCGTCTGCGGCGTGCCCTGCCGCTTCAGATAGGCGGGGCTCGCGCACGCAATCATTCGCCACGCGCCGAGCGGGCGCGCGATCAGCGTCGAATCCTCGAGCGAGCCGATCCGCAGCACGAGATCGAAGCCCTCGCCGATCAGGTCGACGCGCCGGTCGGTCAGGTCGAGGTTCAGCCGCACGGCCGGGTGCGCGGACAGGAATTCGGCGATCAGCGGCGACACGTGCGTGATCCCGAACGACAGCGGCGCGCTGATTTTCAGCGACCCGTGCAGCTCGGTGCTGCGCACCGACATCGCCTGCTCGGCGTCGGCGATCTCCGCGAGGATCCGCTGCGCCCGCGCATAGAACTCCTGACCCGATTCGGTCACCGCGAGGTTGCGCGTGTTCCGGTGCAGCAGCCGCACGCCGAGCGACGCCTCCAGCGCCATCGTGCGCCGGCTGACGAACTGCTTGGACAGCATCAGCTGGTCGGCCGCCGCCGTGAAGCTGCCCGCATCGACCGTCGCGACGAAGATCCTGAGATCGTTCAGTTCCATATTGTCCACTCCATAGCGACAGTCATTATCTCTACAGCCATTTATTTGTCAAATCGATTGACCTAAGATTCATCTCAACGAACGGCCGGGCCCACTTCCGAGGTCCGGCGTCTTGAGGAACAAAAATCATGATCGAAATCCGTGCAGCAAACCAACGTGGCCGTGCGGAGCATGGCTGGCTCAGCTCCCGTCATACGTTTTCGTTCGCGAACTACTACGATCCGAAGCAAGTCGGCTTCTCCGACCTGCTGGTGATCAACGACGACCGCGTCGCCCCGGGCCGCGGCTTCGGCACGCACCCGCACCGCGACATGGAAATCCTGTCGTACGTGCTCGACGGCGCGCTGGAACACAAGGACTCGATGGGCACCGGTTCGGTGATCGTGCCGGGCGACGTGCAGCTGATGAGCGCCGGCACCGGCGTGCGCCACAGCGAGTTCAACCACTCGCCGGAACTGCCGGTCCACTTCCTGCAGATCTGGGTCGGGCCGGCCGAAAAGGGTGCCGAGCCGCGTTATCAGCAGACGAACGTCACGGCCGACGACAAGCGCGGCAAGCTCGCCCTCGTCGTCTCGCCGAACGGCGACGCCGGTTCGCTGAAGATCCGGCAGGACACGCGGATCTACGCGGGCTTGTTCGACGGCGATGAACGCGCGACGCTGGAACTGGCGCCGAACCGCTTTGCCTACGTGCACGTGGCACGCGGCAGCGTGACGGTCAACGGCGTGACGCTCGGCGAAGGCGACGGCGTGCGCATCCGCGACGAACAGGCGCTGACGGTCGCCGACGGGAAGGATGCCGAAGTGCTGGTGTTCGACCTGCGTCCGGTCGAAGTAACGGCCGAATGGGCATGACGCCCGTTCGGGAAACCGGGCCCCGCTGAACGCGGGGCCCTTTTAATCGGAGATTCGCAACATGGCCAAGGTACTCGTTCTTTACTACTCGTCCTACGGGCACGTCGAAACGATGGCGCAGCACATCGCGGAAGGCGCGAAATCGGTGGCCGGCGTCGAGGTCACGCTCAAGCGCGTGCCGGAAACGATTCCCGTCGACCAGGCCCGCGCGATCGGCGTGAAGGTCGACCAGGCCGCACCGGTCGCCACGGTGGACGAACTCGCCGACTACGATGCGATCATCTTCGGCACGCCGACCCGCTTCGGCAACATGGCCGGCCAGATGCGCACGTTCCTCGACCAGACCGGCGGCCTGTGGATGAAGGGCGCGCTCGTCGGCAAGATCGGCAGCGTGTTCGCGTCGACCGGCACGCAGCACGGCGGCCAGGAAACGACGATCACGTCGTTCCACACCACGCTGCTGCACCACGGGATGGTGATCGTCGGTGTGCCGTACGCCTGCAGCGGCCTCGTCAACATGAACGAAATTACCGGCGGCACGCCGTACGGCGCGACCACGCTCGCGGGCGCGGACGGCAGCCGCCAGCCGAGCGCGAACGAGCTCGATATCGCGCGCTACCAGGGCAAGCACGTCGCGGAAATCGCGAGCAAGCTCGCGTCCTAACGCGACGGCCCGGCGGTTCGGGCCGCCCCGCACATGCGCGAACGGCGCCGGTCGATCCGGCGCCGTTCGCGCTGTGCCGAGGTTCCGGCCGTTACTGGCCCGATGCCGGGGCGGCCGGCGCCGCCTTCGTCGCGGGCGCCTTCTGCGCGGCGTTCTGCGGATAGTTGCTCTGGTCGTTGGTCAACCGGTAGCCGCTGCCCGTGCCGATCGCCTTCAGGTCCGACGCATGCCGCGCCCGGGCGGCCTTGCGGGCCGCCTTCTTCTGCGCCTTGTCGAGCTGCTTCTGCGTCGGCGCGGACGCCGGATCCTGCGCGTATGCCGCCGGCGCGGCGGTCAACAGCAGACCGAACGACGCCGTTACTGCTACTGCCACCGATACCACGCGAGACTGCTTCATGGCCGGATCTCCTTGTCGATTGTTGATAGTGGGTCGAACACCGGCGCGCACGCGACCGCTTGCGACATCGGCGCCGTTGCAACGTTAGCCGATCAGTATTCCGTTGTCCGTGTGCGTTCCTGAATTCTCCTGATAACGGCCACGATACATGCACACCGCGAGTGCCGCCGTTTCGGCGCCGCGCCGGCGCCATCAGGGAAACCGATAACCCGGCCTCGCCCGCCCTAGCCGGCGCTCAGATCCAGCGCGACAGCACCGGCAGCAGGATCGGCACGACGAAGGCCGTCAGCACGCCGTTCAGTCCCATCCCGAGCCCGGCGAACGCGCCGGCTTCCTCGCTGACCTGGAACGCGCGCGCGGTGCCGATCCCGTGCGACGCGACGCCGAGCGCGAAGCCGCGCACGGCCGGTTCGTCGACCCGCAGCGCATTGAGGATCCCGCGTGCGCACACCGCGCCGAAAATCCCGGTCGAGATCACGAGCACGGCAGTGAGCGACGGAATCCCGCCGATTTCGGCCGCGACGGCCATCGCGATCGGCGTCGTCGCCGATTTCGGTGCAAGCGACGCGATCGTCTGGTGCGACGCGCCGAACAGCGCCGCGATGCCCACCGCCGACACGATCGCGGTCAGCGAACCCGCGAGCAGGCCGACCAGCAGCGGCACCGCGGCGCGGCGCAGCTTCGACCACTGGCGGTACAGCGGCAGCGCGAGCGCGACGGTCGCGGGGCCGAGCAGGAAGTGGACGAACTGCGCGCCTTCGAAATACGTCGGATACGGCGTGCGGGTGATCGTCAGCAGCACGACGATCAGCGCGACCGCGATCAGCACCGGGTTCGCGAGCGGGTTGAAGCGCGCCCGCGCATAGACGGCCTGCGCGAACAGATAGGCGATCAGCGTGATGGTCAGGCCCAGCAGCGGGGTCGCGGCGAGATAGACCCAGATCGCGCCGAGTGTCGGAAAGGCCGTCATCGCGTGCCCTCCGCCGCGCCGCCCGCGCGCCGCTGGCGCCGCAGCAGCGCGCGCGTGACGAGCGCGGTCACGGCGATCGCGAGCGTGGTGCTCACCGCCAGCGCGACGACGACCGCGACCGCATCGCCGCGCACGCGGTCGGCCGACACCATGATGCCGACGCCAGCCGGCACGAACAGCAGCGACAGGTGGCGCAGCAGCTCGAGCGCGGTCGGCTCGATCGCGTCGGCCACCTGCGGGCGCAGCATCACGAAGCCGAACAGCAGCAGCATGCCGATCACCGGGCCCGGCACCGGCAAGCCGAACAGGTAGGACACGCCTTCCCCGAGACACTGGAAGGTCAGCAAGACCGCGAACGCCTGCAGCATGAACCGCTTCTCCCGAACGGGGCCGCGCTGCCGGGCGGCCGCGCGACCGATGGCCGGCGGCTTGCGGCGCCGGCGTGAACGATACGCGCGATCGTACCAACTTCACGCGCCATCGAACATCGCCGCGTGCGGCTGCGGGAAGACACCACCGGGTGCACGGCGTGCGGCCTCCCGCCGCCACGCATCATCCCGGCACCGGTTCGGCCGACATCGCCCTGCCCGGGTCGTGCGCGTTGCCGGCTACGCCGGCCACGGGCAGCGTGACCGTCACGGTCGTGCCCCGCCACGGGGCGCTGCGCACGTCGATCTCGCCGCGGTGCCGGTCGACGACCGCCTTCGCGAACGCCATGCCGAGCCCGACACCCTTCGTGTCGGGCTGTCCCGGCAGACGAAAGCGCCGGTAACGCTCGAACAGGCGCGCCTGATCCTCGGCCGCGATCCCGTAGCCGTCATCGCGAATCACGCAGCGTACCGAAGCACCGTCGTCCGCCAGTTCGACGCTGCACGCGATGCGAGTATGCGCCGCGCTGTAGTCGACCGCGTTCCCCAGCAGATTGACCAGCGCACGCGACAGCAGCGCCGGATCGCCATGCACGAGCGCGTCGTCGCACGACGGGACGTCCTCGATCGCGATGTGCTTGTCACGCGCACGCGGCCAGATTTCGTCGCGCGCGTGATTCATCAGGTCGGCCACGTTGACGAGCTCCGACGCGTACTCGCCCGCCTCCGCCCGCGACACCTGCGCGAAACCGTCCGCCATCGCCAGCGTATGACGCGCCAGCCCGCCGATCTCGTGAAGACGCTCGCGCAGCGCGCAGTCGGGCGGGCACGCGGCAGGCGCGTTCACCAGCACGATGACCGACGTGAGCGGCGCACGCATGTCGTGCGAGAACAGCGTCAGCATGTCGTTGCGGTGCCGCTCGAGCAGCGTGCGATGGACGTAGGCGCCGCGCAGCGCGTCCAGTGCATCGTTCACGTGCGCGATCTCGGGGCTCGTGCCCGGAATCCGGACGATCGGCGATACGTCGCCCTCGCTCAACGCGACGATGCGCCGGCTCAGCGCATCGAGCGGTTTCGACAGCGTCCGCTGCGTGCCGCGCACGAGCAGGAACAGGATCGCGATGCAACACGCCGCCTCGGCGCCGGACAGCGTCATCCGGACGCGCGCCGCATCGCGCAGCGTCACCGCGCGCGCCCGCGTGAGGTCGAGCACGTGATCGCGCAACCGCGCCGATGCGTCGAGGTCGCGCATGATCCGCGACGCGAAATCCTCCGCGTTCATCGCATAGGTGCCCGTGCGCCCTGCGCGAAGCGTCGTCGCCACGAGCGGCAGGAAGCTGCCGTCCATCGTGTCGTTCAACCGGGCCAGGTCATTCGACAGCATCGCGTCGTCGAGCGTCGGTGCGATCGCGCCGGCGATCAGTGCGCGGAGCTGCACGATGCGCCCGCGCATCTGGAGGATGCGCGCCAGCCGGTCGTTGTCGAGCGCCTCATTCCTCACCAGCGGCGCGACGAACAGCGCGCCCAGCCGGCCGGTGTATTCGCGCAGGTCGCCCAGCAGGCGCGCGAGGACCAGCGCGCCGGCCGTGTCCGGATGACGCATCGCCGTCCCGGCCATCACGACGCCGGTCAGCGCCGCCAGATCGTCGGCGGCCGCGAACATGCGGTCCTGCGCGGCCTGCACCTGCCACGTCGCACGCGCCGCCGCGGGCCGCGCGGCGAGCGCATCGACTTCGCCGCGCGCGCCGGCCAGCCCGGCGCGTAGCGACGCGAGCGCGTGCAGCGCGGCCCCGCGCTCGGATGCCCCGAGCGCCTCCGCCCGCGTGAGGTCGTCTCGCAGCGCATCGAGCGCCTGGTCCGTGCGCGCGCGCGCATCGCGCACGGCCTGCGCTTCCTTGGCCGAATCGCGCCGCCGCAGCGCCAGCAACCGGTTGGCGGGCCAGCGTTCGGCCGAGATCCGGTTCGACGCGATCATCACGCACTCGACCAGCGCGAAATCGCGCAGGTCGAGCATCCCGTGCCGATACTGCCGATAGCTTTCCCACAGATTCGTGCCGCACGCGACTGCCGTCAGCATCACGACGAGCACGAAGCCGGCACGCATTCGCTGCCGGATGGAGAGGCCGCGGAGGTTCACGATGCCGGCTCGATGCGCACCGGATGCGCGCAGCCTTCCCCATCGGACGAACGCGCCGCCCCGGCCGACGCGAGGTGCCGACCGGCGTCATGCGCCGCGGACCGCGTGGGCCCTGCCGCGGCCGCCCTCGCCCCGCTAGATCGCACACCATTCTCCCGATGATTCGTCCGCGACGCTTCCGCTGCCGCGACAGGACGCGACGGCGACCTGTGCGTCGTGCCGTCGCGCATGACGCGTGCCGGGCTCCGCGAGCGGCGACGTCCCGACCGCGCGCTTGCCGGCACGCGCCGGCAGCCGGCAGGCGACGCACACGGGATGCCGGCGCAGCGCGTGGCGGTAGGTGATGAACGCCGCGCCGCAATCCCGGCATCGGGCGATGTCGAGCACGCCGGCGTCGACGAAGCGCACCAGCACCCAGGCGCGTGTCAGGTCCAGCGGCAACGCGCGGCATGCGGCATCGCCCTGTTCGGCATACAGCGTATAGGCCTTGACGAGCGCCTCGAGTCGCGTGCAGCCCGCCTGGTTGCGCAGGAAGCGATAGATGCTGTGGAACAGCGATGCATGAAGGTTCGCGAACCACGTCATGTACCAGTCGATCGACGACGGCAGCAACCCCTTCGGCGCGGCCACGCCGCGCACTTCGCGATACAGCCGCACGAGCCGGTCGCGCGGCAATCCGCACTCGATTTCCAGCATCTGCAGCCGCGCGCCGAGCCGGATCAGCGCCGCCGCGTGCATCGTCAGTTGCGCGTCGTCCGCGAGGCCATGTCGCCCTGCCCGGCCGTTCACGATGTTTCCTCGTTGGGTAGCGCAAGGCCGGCCAGCACCATCGCGGTATGCACGCGCACGAGATCGACCGGCGGCGTCGCGCGGGTCAGCGCCGACAGCACACCGTACCGGCCCGGCCGCAATGCGCAGATCAACTGCCCCGCGGACGCGAGCTCGTTCATGTGCTTCATCGACAGCGCGGCCAGCGCGGCGGCGACATCGGCGGTCACACCCAGGCGGAACATGCCGGTTGCGCGATCCGACTGCAGCAGTCGCTGCGCAAGCCAGAGATACGACATGTTCAGTTCCCACATTGCATCGCTGTCGTTGGCAACCTTCATCGTTCACCTCGATTCATGCGCGATCAGGATCAATGATTCATCGTCAAAATGCGTGCCGATAATCCCGTTATGACGAACCGTTATTTTTTTGTGTTCGACGCGAATAACAGAAATTCACCGCCGCCGAACGACGCACATTGCGTGCGTGCAGCGCGCCGTCATTCAATCCTGTGGCGGCCGCTTGCGTCGTCGCTCACATCGGCGCGATGCCGGCGACGCATCGAATGGCGTGCCTGCATTCACCTGCATTGCGAACTGTCGTGATTGAGTCTCGGCGATATTCCGCTGAATGTAAATGCGACGTTAGACGCAAGACAGATGCAGGACAAAAGCGACTTTAGTATTAAGACTTTCGTCTTGTACAATCCGGTTCGTTCGTGTCGGCCCGACTCCGGATTCACTTATTCAAGCATCCTCATGAAAATTCTGATCGTCGACGATCACGCGATCCTGCGGGATGGCGTGGAGATGCTGCTGCGCCAGGGTGACGACGACACGGTCGTCGTCCAGGCGAGCAGCGCCGATGATGCGGTGCGGCTGCTCGACGATCACACCGACCTCGACGCCATCGTGCTCGACCTGAAGCTGCAGGGCATGGACGGCCTCGACGCCCTCGCTGTCTTCGCGACGATGCGCCCGGGGCTGCCGGTCATCGTGCTGTCGTCGTCCGAGGATCCCGGCGCCGTGCGCAGCGCGTTCGCGCAGGGCGCGATGGGTTACGTGCCGAAGTCCGCCAGCCCGCGCACGCTGCTGTCCGCGATCCGGATCGCCCTCAACGGCGAACGCTACGTACCGCCGCTCGTGCTCGACGACCCCGCGCTGCAGCATCAGAACGGTGCCGCTGCAGCACGCGGTTCGATGCTGACGCAACGACAGATCGAAGTGCTGCGCTATCTCGCGGAAGGCGTGCCGAACAAGGTCATCGCCGACAAGCTGGGCCTGTCCGAAAAGACCATCAAGGCGCACATCACCGCGATCTTCAAGGCGCTGAACGTCATCAACCGCACCCAGGCAGCGGCAGCCGGCAGGAAGGCAGGGCTCATCTGACCCGACGCCGGCTCGCGTCGCGACATTGCCATGCCGGCGCGGAACGCCTAAATTTTCCTCATTGTCCCCGCCCGTTCGAGGAGCGTGCGCATGACGCATGTCGACGAGCCGCCCGACGCGCCGGCCGACCATGAAGTCCCGTTCGACCTCGCCGCCGACGTGATCGCGCGCTGGCAGCGCCTCGTCGACCTGATGGCGGAAATCGTCGGCGTGCCGGCCGGGCTGATCATGCGCAACGTCGGCCGCGACATCCAGGTGCTGGTGGCGAGCCGCAACACCGGCAATCCGTTCTATCCGGGCGAATCGGCCGAACTGCACGGCTCGGGGCTTTACTGCGAAGCGGTCATCGCGAGCGGCGCTACGCTGGTCGTGCCGGATGCGCGGCAATCCGCGCAGTGGCGCAACAATCCGGACCTGCGCGTCAACATGGTCTCGTATCTCGGCCTGCCGATCCGCTGGCCCGACAACACGCCGTTCGGCACGATCTGCCTGCTCGACTGCAAGGAGAATGCGTATTCGGAGCGCTACATCCGGCTCGTCGAGGAATTCCGCGACCAGATCGAGATGCAGTTGCAACTAATCCGCGCGCAACGGATCGCCGAACGCGAACGCCAGCGCGCCGCGCAGCTGGCCGAGAACTTCCGCCGGCAAAAGGATCTCGCGACGGAGGCCGTGCACGTCAAGTCGAGCTTTCTCGCGGCCGCGAGCCACGACCTGCGCCAGCCCGTCCACGCGTTGAGCCTGTTCGTCGGCGCGTTGCGGCACGTGCCGATGCCGGCCGACGGCACGCTGCTCGTCGATCGCATCGACCAGTCCGTCAACGCGATGGACGCGCTGTTCACCGCGATCCTCGACATCTCGCGGCTCGATGCGGGCGTCGTGCCCGTCCATCGCCGGCCGTTCGCGATCGGCGCGGTGCTGGAGCGCGTGTGCCGCGAAGTCGCCGCCGACGCGCACGGGAAAGGGCTGTCGCTGTCGTACGTGCGCAGCACGGCCGTGGTCGATTCCGATCCCGTGCTGATCGAGCGCATCGCGCGCAACCTGCTGTCGAATGCGGTGCGCTATACCGACACCGGACGCATCGTCGTCGGCTGCAGGCGCACGCGCCAGCACGTTCGCCTGCAATTCATCGACACCGGGCGCGGCATTCCGGCCGACCAGCAGGCGCGCGTATTCGACGACTACTACCAGTTGCGCCGTCGCGGCGACGAGCCCGAACGGGGCGTCGGCCTCGGGCTGGCGATCGTGCGGCGCCTCGCGGGGCTGCTCGACTGTCCACTGACGCTGCGCTCCGAACCCGGGCGGGGCTCATGCTTCGAACTGCAGCTGGTGCGGCTGGACACGGCCGTGCAGCCGGGCGCCGCCGCCGACGAGATCGCCGTCGACGAGACGACGGCCGCCGCGCACCTCGTGGTCGTGATCGACGACGAAAGCGCGATCCGCGCCGGCATGTCGATTCTGCTCGAGCGCTGGGGCTACCAGGTCGTCACGGCCGCGTCGGTCGATGACGCGATCGCGTGCCTGGCATCGTGCGAGGTCCGGCCGACCCTGCTGATCTGCGACCTGCACCTGCACGGCGACCAGAACGGCATCGCTGCGATCGCGCGCATTCGCGACGAGTACAACACGGCGATTCCCGCGATGCTGATCACGGGCGACACGACCGCGCGACGGCCCGGCCGGCTGAAGCACGGCGGGTTCGTGCTGCTGCACAAGCCGGTGCCGAGCGACAAGCTGCGCGCGGCGATGGCGCGCCTGCTGCATGCGCAGGCCCCCGGGCAGCAGCGCCGGGCCGACGCGGGATAGTCGGCGGCGCACTGGCGGCATGCAAAAACGGCGGGCATCTGCCCGCCGCCGAGTCTTCTCACGCGCACCGTGTGAAGCGCGGCGCACGTGCGGGCCCTCGCTTACTTCAACCGCGTCGCGATCTCGTTCGCCATCGCCTTCGTCGCGGCCTTCGTCGGCGCATCCGTGGCCAGTGCGTTCAGCAGGCCGAAGTCATGGATGGTGCCGTCGTAGCGCGTGGTCGTCGCATCGACACCCGCCGCGTCGAGCTTGCGGCCGTACGCTTCACCTTCGTCACGCAGCACGTCGAACTGCGCGACCTGGATCAGCGCGGGCGGCAGGCCCTTCAACTGCGCGGTGCTCGCGCGCAGCGGCGACGCGTAGATCTCGTTGCGTTGCGCTTCGTTCTTCGTATAGGCGTCCCAGAACCACTTCATCATCGGCCGCGTCAGGAAGTGCCCTTGCTGATACGCGTTGTACGAACCCGTGTTGAAGTTGTGGTCCGTCACCGGCCACATCAGCCCCTGGAAGCGGATCGCGGGGCCGCCCTTGTCCTTCGCCATCAGCGCCACCACGGCCGCCATGTTCCCGCCGACGCTGTTGCCGACCACCGCGAGGCGGCTGCCGTCGACGCCGATCTCCGCGCCGTGCGCGGCCACCCACTTCGTCGCCGCATACGCCTGGTTGATCGCGACCGGGTAATGCGCTTCCGGCGACGGCGTGTAGTTCACGAACACCGCGACGGCGCCCGATTGCACGACGAGATCGCGCACGAGGCGTTCATGCGTCGGGAAATCGCCGAGCACCCAGCCGCCGCCGTGAATGAACACGAATACCGGCAGCGTGCCCGTCGCGCCTTGCGGGCGCACGATCGTGACCGGCACCGACAGGCCGTCCTGTTCGATCGTGCGGTTCGACACGTCGATGCCCGACAGGTCGACCTTCGTGCCGTTCTGCGCATCGACCAGCACCTGGCGCGCCTTCGCGGGGCTCAACGTTTCGAGGCCCGGGCCCTTCTGGCCGTTCAGCGCAGCGAGGAATGCGCTCGTCGTCGCATCAGGACCGACGGCTTCGGCGCCGGCGGCGAACGCGGCAGGTGCGGTGGACAGTGCGGCTGCCACGGCGGCAGCGATCAGCAGCGGCTTGACGATCTTCATGGTGCAACTCCTTGGTCGAATCTTTGAATGGCGAGGATGGTTGGCAGTGCGATTGATCAGACGAGCGTGAGCGTGACGTCGATGTTGCCGCGCGTCGCGTTCGAGTACGGGCAGACGACGTGTGCGCGATCGATCAGCGTTTGCGCGACATCGCGATCGAGGCCCGGCAGCGAAATCTTCAGTTCGACTTCGATGCCGAAGCCGTTCGGGATCGCGCCGATGCCGACGCTGCCTTCGATCGCGGCGTCCGCGGGGATCGCGATCTTGTCGCGCGCGGCGACGAACTTCATCGCGCCGATGAAGCACGCGCTGTAGCCAGCGGCGAACAGCTGCTCGGGGTTCGCGCCCGCACCGCCCGCGCCGCCAAGCTCGCGCGGCGTGGTCAGCTTCAGGTCGAGGCCGCTTTCGGGCACCGTCGCACGGCCGTCACGGCCGCCGGTGGCTTTTGCATGGGCGCGGTACAGCACTTTTTCGATCGACATGACAGACTCCTTTTTCAGCAAATGAATGAAACAACCTTCGAACCGGGGACCACGTGCCGGCGGCTTCTTCGCCGGCTTCGCATTTGTTTATCTACTCATAGATAGACAAACATCCCCAAAAAATGCAGAGGATCGATTCCTCTGCGCCAACCATCTATCTACTACATGATAGATTACAAGACTCAATAAAAAGGCGGCGAACCGCCTCACTGCTTGCGCCGTCCGTCAGGACCGCGTTTTCCAGACCGCCTCGACGTCCTCGAGACGCGCCCGCGTATGAAACAGCCGGCTGGCCAGCACGCTGCCCTGGAACGCCGCGTACAGCGTGCGCGCCGCCGTGTCAGGCTCGCCGCTGAACTGCAGCGTGCCTTCCTTCGCGCCTTGCGCCAGCAATTCCGCGAGCCAGCGCTCGTTGGCCGTGAAGAACGCCTGCACCGCCTGCCGCACGTTCTCCGGCAGCGTTTCGATGTCGGACGCGAGCATCCCGCACAGGCAGATCAGGTTGCCGTCACCCAGCGTGCGGCCGAACATCTTCGTGTACAGGCTCAGCTTCACGTCGGCCGGCAGCGCCGGATCGATCGCCCGCACGGCCGCGAGGACTTCGTCGCTGTAGGCCGCCACCGCTTCCAGCACCAGATCGTCCTTCGACGGGAAGTAGTAGTGGATGCTCGACGTCTTCACGCCCACCAGGTCGGACAGGTCCCGATAGCTGAAGCCGTTGTAACCGCGCTGCATCATCAGCGTGATTGCATGATCGAGAATCTGTTCGCGGACGGTCGGTTTCGTTTCCATGGATCGAACTTTATCTACTCATAGATAGACAGTCAAGGACTTTTTTAAGGGCGCGATGACCATGCCTGCGAGCCCGCTGCGCAGGGACGACGCCGTTCGCGTGGCCGGGCGGCTTACAACCGGCCTGCAGCACGATCGAATCGATGCGACACTTCACGCCGGGCCACGCGAATCGCGGTGCGGCGTCCATCGGCTGGACGGACGTGCCGGCACACGATGACCGCATCGCATCCGGCCCCGGCATCATCGGCCCGCCCGCTGCGTCGGGCCGCACAAGGAGAACAAGTCGATGTTTTCGTGGTTTGAACGGCGCCTGCCGACTTTCCCGCTCGAAGATCCCGTCACGCCGCCGCGGGGTTTCTTCTCGTTCGTCTGGGCGTGCACGAAAGGCGCGCGCAGCTGGATCCTGCTGATCGCGCTGACGTCGGCCGCACTGGCCGCGTACGAAGCCGCGCTGTTCGCGATGATGGGCCGCGTGGTCGACTGGCTCGCGTCGTCGACGCCGGCCGATTTCGGCGGCCGGCACTTCGGCACGCTCGCCGGGTTCGCGGCGATCCTCGCCGGCAGTGCGCTGCTGATCGCGCTGCATACGATGGTCAAGCACCAGGTGCTCGCGATCAACTTCCCGATGCGGCTGCGCTGGCTGTTTCACCGGCTGATGCTCGACCAGAGCCTGTCGTTCTACGCGAACGAGTTCGCGGGCCGCGTGACGACCAAGATCATGCAGACCGCGCTCGCGGTGCGCGATGCGCTGTTCATGTCGGTCGACGTCGTGATCGGCGTCGCCGCGTACCTGATCGGCATCCTCGCGCTCGCAGCCAGCTTCGACTGGCGGCTGATGATCCCGCTCGCGCTGTGGGCGCTCGGCTACGGCCTGGCGTGCGCGTATTTCGTGCCGCGCCTCGGTGCCGTCGGCAGCCGCCAGGCCGATGCGCGCGCGCTGATGACGGGCCGCATCACCGACGCGTATTCGAACATCACGACCGTGAAGCTGTTCTCGCACACGCGGCGCGAAGCCGACCACGCGCGCCGCGCGATGGAAGCGTTCAAGGCGACCGGCGACGCGCAGATGCGGCTCGTCAGCGCGTTCGAGGTCGTCAATCACCTGCTGTCGACGCTGCTGCTGGTCGGCTCGACCGGCCTCGCGCTGGTGCTGTGGATGCACGGCCAGGTGAGCGCGGGCGTCGTCGCGGCGGTGATCGCGATGGCGCTGCGCCTGTCGAGCTACTCGCACTGGATCATGTGGGAAATGACCGAGCTGTTCGAGAACGTCGGCACGATCCAGGACGGCATCAACACGCTGACGAAGGTGCACAGCGTGGTCGACGCGCCCGACGCGAAGCCGCTCGTGGTGCAGCGCGGCGGGATCGTGTTCGACAACGTGCAGTTCGCGCACGAGGACAACGATCGCGCCGTGTTCGACGGGCTGAACCTGACGATCCGGCCCGGCGAGCGGATCGGCCTGATCGGCCGCTCGGGCGCCGGCAAGTCGACGCTCGTGAACCTGCTGCTGCGCTTCTACGACGTGGGCGGCGGCACGATCCGGATCGACGGGCAGGACATCGCGCACGTGACGCAGGACAGCCTGCGCGGCGCGATCGGGATGGTCACGCAGGATACGTCGCTGCTGCACCGGACAATGCGCGAGAACCTGCTGTACGGGCGCCCCGACGCGACCGAGCGCGAGATGCACGACGCAGCCGTGCGCGCGGAAGCGTCCGAGTTCATCGGCCGGCTGCGCGATCGCCACGGGCGCAGCGGCTACGACGTCGAGGTCGGCGAGCGCGGCGTGAAGCTGTCGGGTGGCCAGCGGCAGCGCGTCGCGATCGCGCGCGTGATGCTCAAGGACGCGCCGATCCTCGTGCTCGACGAGGCGACCAGCGCGCTCGATTCCGAAGTCGAAGTCGCGATCCAGCGCAGCCTCGACGACCTGATGAGCGGCAAGACGGTGATCGCGATCGCGCACCGGCTGTCGACCATCGCGGCGATGGACCGGCTGATCGTGCTCGACGAAGGGCGCATCGTCGAGGAAGGCACGCACCAGCAGTTGCTGCAGGCGGGTGGTATTTACGCGGCGCTGTGGGCGCACCAGAGCGGTGGGTTCCTCGGTGAGACGGCGGATGTGGAAAGCGCGGAGCAGTGAGTCGTGGCGGCATCGCGATCAGCGGCGGATTCGGCCGCGATCGCTTTGCCGTCAGCCGAACCTCGTCGCCCGGTATCCTGCCGCACGACGCAGATACAAGGAACCGTTATGACCACGCGACCGGATATCGCCACTGCGCTCGACGCGCCCGATTCGGTGCTCGAGGAAGACGAGCAGCGATTCGTGAACCAGATTCGCCAGCACGGATGGTTCCGCACGGAAGTGTTCGCGGAAGGGGACGATCCCGGGTTCTCGTTCACGACCGGGCTGTGGGTCAACCACGGTTTTCCGGAAATCATCGTGTTCTCGTTGCCGGCGCGCATCGTCCACGACGTGCTGTGGGACGTCTACCGGATGGTCGCGGCCGGTATGCCCCCTCCGGTCGGCGAAGTCACCGCATCCCTCTACTCCCATGCGAACGCGCTCCTCATGCCGGTCGAGAAAGCGCACTACGAAGCCCATCTCGGCTGGAATCGATGGTTCTACGGCAACGACGACTTCCCGTGCGTCCAGTTGCTGTGGCCCGACCGCAACGGCATCTTTCCGTGGCAGCCCGAAGCGGATGACACGTTGAATGCCGCACAGCCGCGGCTGTTCGCATCGGGCGACGCTCGCCACTGATCTGCGCACGGGATCGTGCGGCACGCCCGTCGCGATGCGCGGGTGGCCCGCCCGTGCCGCCCATTCGTTGCGCGCGCATCCATCTCCGCGCCGCCTCATAACGATCCGACAATTTATTGGTTCCCTCGACGATGCGCCGTCCGTATCGTTCACCGACTCGTCAGACCAATCGACCAACGGGGGAATCCAACAATGAAACAGATCCGTTCATTCGCACTGCTCGCGCTGCCGGCCGCGCTCTACGCCGCCGGCGCGCACGCACAAAGCAGCGTCACGCTGTACGGCATCGTCGATGCGGGCATCGCGTACGTGCACAACGCGCAGAACGCGAACGGCAGCAACGCGTCGAGCCTCGTCAAGTTCAGCAGCGGCAACCTGTCGGGCAGCCGCTGGGGGCTGCGCGGCACCGAGGATCTCGGCGGTGGCCTGGCGGCGCTGTTCCAGCTCGAGAATGGCTTCAACATCGGCACCGGCGCGCTCGGCCAGGGCGGGCGCGAATTCGGCCGCAAGGCCATCGTCGGCCTCGCGAGCAGCACGTACGGCACCGTCACGCTCGGCCGCCAGTACGATCCGGTCGTCGATCTCGTACAGGGTCTTACGCAGGACAACTACTTCGGCGGCGTGTTCGCGACGCCGGGCGACCTCGACAACTACGACAACAGCCTGCGCGTCAGCAACTCGGTGAAATACACGAGCCCGCTGATCTCGGGCTTCCAGTTCGAAGGCCTGTACGGCTTCGGCGGCGTGGCGGGCGCCACCGGCAGCGGCCGCACGTACAGCTTCGGCGCAAGCTATGCGAACGGCCCGCTGTCGCTCGGCGCCGGCTTCTTCTACGCGAACGGCGGCTCCACCGCGGCGAACGGCGTGCGCACGTGGTCGAGCAGCTCGGACACGCTGTTCAACACCGTGATCAACCAGGGCTTCTCGAGCGCGAAGTCGATTCAGATCGTGCGCGTGGCCGGCCAGTACGTGGCCGGTCCCGCCACCTTCGGCCTCGCGTATTCGAACACGCAGTACGGCGCGGACACGCTGTCGGCGTTCACCCAGAACGCGAAGTTCAACAACGGCTCGGCGTTCTTCAACTGGCAGTTCTCGCCGGCGCTGCGCGCGGGCGTTGGCTACAACTACACGTCGCTGACGGGGCCGAGTTCCGCGCACTACAACCAGGTCAACCTTGGCGCGGACTACGCGCTGTCGAAACGCACCGACCTGTATGCACTGTTCGGCTACCAGAAGGCGAGCGGCAACACGCTCAACGCGAACGGCGCGGTCGTGAAGGCCGCCGCGTCGGTCGGCTCGTACGGCGTGAACTCCGGCACCGATACGCAGGAACTCGCGATCGTCGGGATTCGCCACAAGTTCTGATCGCGTCGCCGCACGGCGGCAACGACGACGGCCGGCAGGCGCGCACCTCGGTGCGAGCCTGTGGCGTTTACACTGTCGCGATCCCGTTCCGCACGACACAAGGAGGCCGGCATGCTGACCGTATGGGGACGCCGCAATGCATTCAACGTCCAGAAGGTGATGTGGCTCGTCGACGAGCTCGCGCTTGCGCATCGGCACGTGCCGGCCGGCGGGCAGTTCGGCGTACTCGACACGCCCGCGTTTCTCGCAATGAACCCGCACGGACGCATACCCGTGATCGACGATGGCGGCACGTTCGTCTGGGAATCGCACAGCATCCTGCGCTACCTCGCCGCGCGTTACGGACGCCCCGGCTTCTGGCACGACGACCCCGCCGAACAGTCGCGCGCCGACCGCTGGATGGACTGGTCGCAAACCACGTTGCAGCCGACGTTCCTGAACGGCGTGTTCCGGGGCTACTTCCGGACGCCGCCCGAGCAGCGCGACACGGTGCGCGTCGAGCAAAGCATCGCGCAGTGCGCGCAGCACTTCCAGGCGCTCGACGCGGCGCTGGCCGCGCAGCCGTTTCTCGCGGGCGACACGCTCACGCTCGCCGACATCGCGGCCGGCACGCACCTGTATCGCTACTTCGAACTCGACATCGCACGACCGGACATCCCGCACGTGCAAGCGTGGTACGAGCGGCTGAAAGCGCGGCCCGCGTATCGCACGCACGTGATGATTCCGTTCGACGACCTGCGCGGGCGGCTCGATTAGCAGGTGTACGGCGGCAGCGAGTCCGGCCGCAAACACCGCCTAATGTCGCCGCATTCCACCGAATCCGCTCACCCCGCCGAACTGATGCATGCCGCCGAATCCGTGGCCGACGGTGCCGGCCGGAAACGCACCGTGGTGAAAACCGGCACCGATCGGCATGCCGACGCGGTGATGGTCCACCCCGTTGAAGTGGACGACGTGATCGAAGTGGTGGAAATGATGGAAGCGGTGGAAGCGATCGATGAACACGAAGCCCACACCTGCGCCGATGAAAAGCGGCGGCCCCCAGTACCCCAGGTCCGCATACGGATAGTCCGCTGCCGGATACCATAAAACACTACCATCGGCGCTCTGCACGAACTGCCATGTGCCATCGTCCTGCAGGCACGCACGCCCGACGATTTGCTGCTCGGTGCCGTCGATGTTCGCTCGCGCGACGACCGCCCGGCAGTTCGTCGTCTCGTCCGCCAGATCGTTGTACGTTTGCGCAAAGACCGCCGCGGAACAGCCGAGACAGACGATACCTATCCCGTATCGAAACCAGTTGCACATGATCGGCTCCTGCCTGATTGCCCCCGACCACTCGATCGCGGGCGCGGCTGACGGCGCCCGGCAGATCGGATTGCTCGCGCACGATTCACCGTGCGGTGCTCACGCGCCGCCGCATCGTGCAGGGTCTCCTGCCGGCTAAACGATGCAGCGCGCGGGCTTATTCCAGGGGTCTGGTGCGAATGATCGACGCGGGAACCGTCGATTGGCGCCCGGCCTAGCGCCTGGCGCAGCGGTAGGCCGCCGCTGCCGTGATCCCGAATACCAGATGGGCCACGAGTGTGATCGCGCCACGAACCGGAATGAACCACGGGAAGATCGCGGTGAACGCGTACAGGTTGACGCCGTACAGAATGAGGCCGAACCCACCGCCCACGAAGAGCGAGGCCGCGAGCGACAGGTTGCGAATCGCCTTCGCCAGCACGGCCGCATAGACCAGCGACAGCACCATATGCACGAGGGTCGCCACCGCCATGACGAGCGGATCGAAGCCGGCGGACGCGCCGAGCACGCCGCGCCCCATCACGATGGCTGCCGTGAGGCGTGTGTCGCGCAGCAGGTTCCCGAGCGCGTCGTCGCCGACGATCGGCCAGAGCAGCAGCTCGATGACGGTCGAACCGACCGCCGCACCGAACGCTGCCCAGAGAACCGGGACGACACTGGCTCGTTTCAATTGACGCTCCCGTCGCAACCGGCCGATGCATCGAAGCGACTTGCACCCCACCCGCTCCGGCGCCGGCCGCACAGCGCGTGCCGGTGAACCGGAACCCGAACCGGGCAGCCACGCAAAATTACGACGCTCCTTCGCAATCCGACCAGTAAGCGAAAGGATCGCGATGTTTCGGATAGTTCTCGTCCAGCCATTTCAACAACGTCGCCCGCGCGTTGTCCATGTCGGCTTTCAGCGACGAGGTCGTCAGTTCGTGCACTTCGATGGACTTTTCGCGATCGATCACGAAGCAGTTCCAGTCGGGACCGTCGAGATCCGGATCGTCGGACGCCTTCGACGACTTGCCCCAGCCCAATCCCTTGCGTGCGTCGATGTAGTACCGCGGATGCACTTTCAGATACGACATTTCGCCGCCCTGCAGGCTGCTCTCCGCGCGCAGCACGTCGTGTCCGTCGACGATTTGCGTGACTTCCGGCAGCCGGCGCGCTCGCCAACCGACGGGCAGCGTCGCGATGGCCTTGACGCTGTCGTACATCCCCCACTCCAGCCCCCATGCTTCGGCCATGCGCTTCATGAACGCGTTCGCATTCGGATAGCCGCGCAACTGGATCCGGGTCGACAGCGTGACCTCGATACCGCCGCGGCCGCCCGTGCCGGCGGATGCATCGTCCGCGCTCGCTTCGAACGGATTGCCAGGACGCGACGCGCGCGTCGCATCCGTGGGCGCCATGCCCGAAAACAGCTGGTCGAGCGCGGCACGCGCTTTCGACGACTTGTCCGGCTTGTTCATTGTTGACCTCGCTTGCATCCGCACGGATGCATCCCTTTTCGAATCTCGTTCATCTCTCCACCTCATCGTTTTTCGCGGTCGCATTGTCGTCGATCCGGCGGCCCGAGCCTAGTGCCGCGTATCGCACAACGCTTTTTCGCTGCCACAGCTACCGTGGCGGGCCGACACGATACCCTAGCCAGGGCTAGCCGCCTGCCCCCACCGCCGCCCGCATCCGCTCCATCAACGCCAGCACCTCAGGCCGATTCTCCCCCTTCGCATGCACGAAGTAATACCTGAGCACCGAATCGACTTCGTGCGGGCTCACGCGCACGAGTTCGCTGCGCTTGAGATAGGCGTCGGCGAGCGGTACCCGCGCCAGCGCCACGCCGAGCCCGGCCTCGGCGGCGGCCAGCACGAGGTTGTAATCCTCGAAACGGCGATCCTGCGCGCGCGGCTTGAACGGCACGCCCAATGCATCGAACCACGTGCGCCAGCCGGTCACGTCGGAATCGTGCAGCAACGGCATGTCGAGCAACGCGGCATCGCCGCGCCGGCGGCGCTCCTTCGCCAGTTGCGCGGCGAGCCGCGGATGCGCGACCGGATAGAGCCGCTCCGGCATGAACGCGCGGGTTTCGAGCTGACGCCAGTTGCCGCGCCCGTACCGGACCGACAGGTCCGCTTCGCCGCCGGCGATATCCACGTTGCGCAGATCGATGCCGAGTTCGATCCGCAATGCGGGCGCCTCGCTCTCGAGCACATGCTGGCGCTCGAACAGCCAGAGCTGCGCGAAGGCCGGCACCACGCTCATCCTGACCAGCCGCGGCGTACGCGGCGAGCGCCACTGATCGGCCGCACTGTCGATGATCGCGAACGCCTGCTCGATCCGGCCGACGAAGCGCTGGCCGTCCGGCGTGAGACGCACGCCGCGCGCATGACGTTCGAACAACCTCAGGCCGAGCCAGTTTTCGACAGCGGCCACCCGCCGGCTGATCGCGCCGTGCGTCACGCCGGAGACGTCGGCCGCAGCCAGGAACGAACCCTCGCGCGCGACCGTGCACACCGTCTCGAGGCTCGCGAGCGGCGGCCGCGAACCCGGCGCCGGCACGGCGGCGGGCGACCCCGCTGGTGCGCGCTTCGCGCGGGTTGAAGCATCGGCCGGCCGCCGGCTCGAGCTGTGAGTCATGGTCATATCTGCGTGCTGATCTGTGCGCTAGCTTAGCATCTTGCCACGCCGCATCATTGCCGCATGAACACGCTCTCCACCCCGTCGTCGCGCCATGCGCGACAGCCGCTGATCGCGGCCGGCGCGGTCGCCTTCACGATCGTTTCGTGGGCGTCCGCTTTCCCGTTCATCCGGATCGGCCTGCATGGCCTGACACCGCTGCAGCTCGCGGCGGCGCGCTTCGCCACCGCGGCCGTGCTGATCATCGCGTGGCTGATCGCGAAGCGGCCGCGCGTGCCGACACGCGGCGACGCACTGCGCTTCCTGCTGTGCGGCTTTCTCGGCATCGCGCTCTACAACGCGCTGCTCAATACCGGCGAGCAGACCGTCTCGGCCGGCGCGGCGAGCTTCATCGTGAACACGCTGCCGATCTTCACGGCGCTGCTGGCCGCCGTGTTTCTGGGCGAGCGCTTCAATCGCCGGGGCTGGCTCGGGTCGCTGGTCAGCCTCGCCGGCATCGCGGTGATCGCGCGCGGGCAACCGGGCGGCCTCGTCCTCGGCGCGGGCAGCACGCTGATTCTCGGCGCGGCCCTGTGTTCGGCCAGCTATTTCGTGCTGCAACGGCGGCTGATTCCGGTGTACGGCGCGCTGGCCTGCACCGCGTACACGCTGCTGGCCGGCGCACTGCTGCTCACGCCGTGGCTGCCGGGCGCACTCGTGGCGCTGGGCAGCGGGTCGCGCGACACGACGCTGGCGGTGCTGACGCTCGGCATCTTCCCCGCCGCGCTCGGTTACGCGACCTGGACATTCGCACTCGGCTACTTCGGCGCGGCGCGCGCCGCCAACTTCCTCTACCTGACGCCGGCGGTCGCGACGGTCCTGTCGATGGCGCTGACGGGCGAGCGGCCCGGTATCGAGACGGTGTGCGGCGGCCTGCTGGCGATTGCCGGCGTGATCTTCGTCGCGTTGCGCGGACGTTCGTAGGATCGCAGACGCTTCGGGCCGGCGATCCGCCAGCGAGCCGGTCGTGATGAACCCCGGCATCTGCAAAGCGAAATGCGTCGTGTGGGCTGTCGACTCGCACCCGTTCGCCGACGCTGCCGGACTTGACCGTTAGTTGCGTTAATACAAGGACATCGCTCCCGATGAAGCAGGGCCCCGCAACCGGATGCGCAATCGAAATCGTCCAAACTGTGCAGACAAATCGACCGAACAGTTCCGGATTGACCGCACGTCAGTGTGCATGGCTTCGCCCGGGCCACCGGCCGAATAATGGATGCGGCCGTAAGGCCGTCGACAGCGAATCGCAGCCTGTGGCCTGCCGCGGCGCACGATTTCCGGCATCCGGCGCCTCCGAATTTCACGCGCCGGCCGTACTGCGCCCGCCCCGCTACGCGATTCGCTGCAGCGCGCAAAATCGGCTTCATATATATTCATACGAATTGCACCGAATCAGGCCCCGATTCGCCCGCTCGTCCGGGCGGCATGTCGAGGGGCCGGACGCGATGCAAGTGAAGCCCATGATGGGTATGGAGACTCGTCCGATCGCCCCGACCTCGCCGTCGGCCGGTCGAGACGTCAATAGAAAGACATTCAAATCGGAGATGGCAGATGGAACGAAGCACTGTCGGCATGCGCTGCAAACCCCTGATCACCGTCGCACTGGCTGCCGCCGCATTCGCGGCCGCGTCGACCGCGATGGCCGACCAGGTCGTCAAGATCGGCAGCGTCGAACCGACGACGGGCGGCATCTCGCACCTCGGCAAGGACAACGAGAACGGTGCGCGCCTCGCGGTCGAGGAAATCAATGCGAAGGGGCTCACGATCGGCGGCAAGAAGATCACGCTGCAACTCGATGCGCAGGATGACGCGGCCGACCCGCGCCAGGCCACCCAGGTCGCGCAGAAGCTCGTCGACGACAAGGTCGTCGCCGTCATCGGCCACCTGAACTCGGGCACGTCGATCCCGGCGTCGAAGATCTACAGCGACGCGGGCATCGTGCAGATCTCGCCGTCGGCCACGAACCCGACCTACACGCAGCAAGGCTTCAAGACGACCTACCGCGTCGTCGCGACCGACGCGCAGCAGGGCCCTGCACTCGCGAGCTACGCGCAGTCGAAGGGCGTGAAGACCGTGGCGGTGATCGACGATTCGACCGCGTACGGCCAGGGCCTCGCGAACGAGTTCGAGAAGAAGGCGAAGGCGCTCGGCCTAAAGGTACTGTCGCACGACGCGACCAACGACAAGGCGGTCGACTTCCGCGCGATTCTGACCAAGGTCAAGGGCGAGAACCCGGACGCGATCATGTACGGCGGCATGGACGCCACCGGCGGCCCGCTTGCGAAGCAGGCGAAGCAGCTCGGCCTGCGCGCGAAGATCCTGTCCGGCGACGGCGTGTGCACCGACTCGCTGGCCGAGCTGGCCGGCCCGGCGGCCGACAACGTGCTGTGCTCGCAGGCCGGCGCCGCGCTCGAGAAGATGCCGGGCGGCGCGGACTTCCTCGCGAAATACCAGAAGCGCTTCAACCAGGGCATCAAGTTCGATGCGCCGTTCGCGTATGACGCGGTCTACATCGCGGTCGACGCGATGAAGCGCGCGAACTCGACCGATCCGGCGAAGATCCTCGCGGCGATGCCGGCGACGAAGTACGAAGGCGTGATCGGCACGACGACGTTCGATTCGAAGGGCGACCTGACGCACGGGATCATCTCGATCTACGGCTACAAGAGCGGCAAGAAGACCTTCCTCGACCAGGTGAAGATGTAACCCGCCGCTGCGCCGGTGCGACGGGAACGCCACCCGTCGGCGCCGGCGCCGCGCGGGCCGAATTCTGATTCACGGAGACGAAGCATCATGTGCGCAATGGCGTATGCGGAATTTCAACAGGAGTTGAAGAAGGCACAGCTGACGGCGCGCGAGTTCGCCCGCCTGATCCGGATGAACGAAAGCTCGATCACGAACTATTCGAGCAAGGGCACGGTTCCTTCCCACCTCGCGGTCATCGCGAAACTGATCGGCACGATGGCGGCGCACGAGATCGATTTCCGGCGCGTGATCCGGCAGATGCGGATCGAACCGAAACGGCCGCGCGGCGGCGGTGCGTTTCCTGCGGTGGAAAAACCACGTTCCAGAAAAACGGCGAAAGCCGACGCCTGAGCACAGGCATGCGTCGACGACGGCACGGGGCTTGCCGCTCGACGCTGAATCGAATGTCATCTCACGGGCAACGCGACACGCGACGCCCGACCCATCACCCCACCGCCCGCATGTGATCGAGCAGCGCCTGCAACGGATGGCGCACCTGCTTCGACGACATCCGCTTCACCTGGCTGCGGCACGAATAGCCGGTCGCCAGCGCCTCGCCTTCGTCCTCCGGCCCGTCCACGTGTGACGCCCACGACTGCGCATAGATCGTCTTCGACGTCGCGAGATTGCGCGCCTCGTGCCCGTAGGTACCCGACATCCCGCAGCACCCGGTCGACTCGACCTTCAACCGCAGCCCGTGCCGCGCGAATACCTGGGCCCATTGCTTGCCGCTGTCGGGCGCATTGGTCTTCTCGGTGCAGTGCGGCAGCAACCGGTACGACGTGGGCACGCCGCCGACACCGTCGCCAGTACCAGCCTCCGGCAACGCCTGCAGCAACCACTCCTGCGGCAGCGCAACTTTCGGCACATCGGTGAGCCCCGTCACCTTCAGGTACTCCTGCCGATACGTGAGCGTCATCGCCGGATCGAGGCCGACCAGCGCGACACCCGAGCGCGCCAGCGCGGCCAGCTGCGTCGCATTGCGGATCGCCGCCTGCTCGAACGCGCGCAGGAAGCCCTGCACATGCAGCGCCTTGCCGTTCGGCGCGAGCGGCGCGAGCCACACTTGAAAACCCATGCGCGCCGCCAGTTCGATCAGCGTCGCCAGTTGCTCGGTATCGAAGTAGCGCGTGAAGGTGTCCTGCACGATGACGACGCTGCGTGCGCGCTGCGCGTCGCTCAACGCGGCGAGCGCCTGCGGATCGGCCGGCTTCACCTGCCATTGACGGATCACCGCCGCGAGATCGAAGCGGCTCAGCAGCGGACTGTCGACCATGCCGACGTGCCGCTCCAGCACCGCGCGCACCCATCCCGAGCGCATCAGCCCGTTGTACAGCGCGGGCACCCGCGCCATCCACGGCATCGTGAATTCGAGCGAGCCGATCAGGTAGTCGCGCAGCGGCCGCAGGTAGCGCTGGTGATACAGCTCGAGGAAACGCGAGCGAAACTCCGGCACGTTCACCTTCACCGGGCACTGCCCCGCGCACGACTTGCACGCGAGGCATCCGGCCATCGCGTCGTACACCTCGTGCGAGAAATCGGCTTCGCCGTTGCGCGCCGCACGGCTGTTGCGCCAGCGCGTGGCAAGACCGCCCAGGAACGGCTGCCGCGCACGCGCCGCCGCGACGACGTCGACGCCGGCCTGCCCTTGCAGGCGCAACCATTCGCGCATCAGCGACGCACGCCCCTTCGGCGATTGCACGCGTTCGCGCGTCGCCTTCCACGACGGGCACATCGCGTCGTCCGGATCGAAGTTGTAGCACGCGCCATTGCCGTTGCAGTGCATCGCGGTGCCGTAGCTCTGCCACACGCGCTCGTCGATCTGCCGGTCGTGGTCGCCGCGCGTCGGCACTTCGTCGATCTTCAGCAGCCGCATCGTGTTTTCCGGCGGCGTCGCGATCTTGCCCGGGTTGAACTGGTTGTGCGGATCGAACGCGGCCTTCAGTTGCTGCAGCGACGGATACAGCTCGCCGAAGAATGCCGGCGCATATTCGGAGCGCACGCCCTTGCCGTGCTCGCCCCACAACAGGCCGCCGTGGCGCTGCGTGAGCTCGGCCACCGCATCCGATACGGGCCGCACCAGCGCCGCCTGCTTCGGGTCCTTCATGTCGAGCGCCGGCCGCACGTGCAGCACACCGGCATCGACGTGCCCGAACATCCCGTATTGCAGCCCGTGGCCGTCGAGCAGCGCGCGGAATTCGGCGATGTACGCGGCGAGGTTCTCGGGCGGCACCGCAGTGTCCTCGACGAACGGCTGCGGGCGCGCCTCGCCCTGCACGTTGCCGAGCAGGCCCACCGCGCGCTTGCGCATCGCATACACGCGCTTCACCGCGTCGTCGCCGGCCGCGAGCGTGTGCCCCAGGCGCTCCACGCTCGCATCGGTGCGCAGATGGTCGACGAACGCGCGCACGCGTGCATCGACGTCCTCCGCATCGTCGCCGCTGAATTCGATCAGGTTGATGCCGAGCGTCGGCCGGGCGTCGTCCTGCGGGAAATACTCGGCCACGCTGCTCCACACGAAGTCCTTCATCGCCAGCATCAGCACCTTCGAGTCGACCGTCTCGATCGACAGCGGCTGGTGCGCGAGCAGCGCACGGGCATCGCGCAACGCGTCCATGAAGCCCGCATAGCGCACGTTGACCAGCACCGAGTACTTCGGGATCGGCAGCACGTTGAGCTTCGCCTCGACGACGAAGCCGAGCGAGCCTTCCGCGCCGCACAGCACGCTGTTCAGGTTGAAGCGGCCGTCCGGTTCGCGCAGGTGCGCGAGGTCGTAGCCGGTCAGGCAGCGGTTGAGCTTCGGAAACTTCGCTTCGATCAGCGCCGCCTTGTCGTCGCTGATGCGCCGCGCGGTGCGGTAGACCTTGCCGATGCGGTCCTCGCGCGCGCAGCGGCGCTCGAGCTCGTCGTCCGCGAGTGCTTCGCTGTGCAGCTGCTCTCCGCCCATCAGCACGAAATCGAGCTCGAGCACGTGGTCGCGCGTCTTGCCGTACGTGCAGCTGCCCTGCCCGCTCGCGTCGGTGTTGATCATTCCGCCGACGGTCGCGCGGTTCGACGTCGACAGTTCCGGCGCGAAGAACAGCCCGTGCGGCTTCAGCGCCGCGTTGAGCTGATCCTTGACGACGCCCGCCTGCACGCGCACCCAGCGCTGCTCGACGTCGATTTCGAGGATCCGGTTCATGTTGCGCGACAGGTCGACGACCACGCCGTCGGTCAGCGACTGCCCGTTAGTGCCCGTGCCGCCGCCGCGCGCGGCCACCGCGACGTCGCGATGCGCGGGCTCGGCGAGCAGCCGTGCCAGCAGCCGGACGTCGTCCGCATGCGCGGGGCAGATCACCGCTTGCGGCAGGCGCTGGTAGATCGAGTTGTCGGTGGCCTGCACCGTCCGGTTCGCATGGTCCGCGCGGATTTCCCCGGCAAATCCGGCGGCCTGCAGCGCGGCGAGAAAATCACGGTACGCATGCGCGGGCGGGCTGGCGGGACGGGGCAACGAGGCGATCGACATGGGTAAAGGCGGCAGTGTGGGTGGAACCGGCCGGCTCGCGCGGCTGAAACATGATTTTTTAGCAAGTTTCCACGCGACCGGGAATTCCAGTATCTTTGGATACTTCGCGAGAAACAAACGAATTCTGCTCCGGCGAATATTGCATAAAACTCATGAATTACCGTCGCCTCACCCCGTCGATGTCGCTGCTGCTGGTATTCGAGGCCGCCGCGCGGCATGAAAGCTACACGCGCGCGGCCGAGGAGCTGTCGCTGAGCCAGAGCGCGATCAGCCGGCAGGTCCAGACGCTCGAGGATCAACTCGGCGTGCCGCTGTTCCGGCGCGAGGGCCGCTCGGTCAAGCTGACCGAAGTCGGGCGCCGCTACTTCACCGAGCTGAGCGGTGCGCTGGGGCGCATCCGCGGCGCGACGCTGCAGGCGATGTCCCACCAGGCGGGCGCCGGTACGCTGCGGCTCGCGACGCTGCCCACATTCGGCTCGAAATGGCTGCTGCCGCACCTGCACGATTTCTACGCCGCGCATCCGGGCGTGACCGTGCACCTCCATTCGCGGATCGGCGCCATCGATTTCCTCAACGACGACCTCGACGCGGCCATCACCGTCGGCGCAGGCGACTGGCCGGGCCTGCACGCGCACCGGCTGTACAACGAGTTCCTGATCGCGATCGCGCCGCCGGACACGGGCAGCGCGAGCCGCCGCAAGGCCGACGCACGCACGCCGGCGTGGGCCGCGAAGCAGACGCTGCTCGGCGTGACGAGCAACCAGCAGGCGTGGGCGGAATGGTTTTCGCACTATCGGCTCGACCATCGGCAGATGCGCGTCGGCCCGAGCTTCGAGCTCACGTCGCACCTGATCCAGGCGGTGCGGGCCGGGATGGGGATCGGGCTCGTGCCGAAAGTGCTGGTGGAAGACGAGCTGAGCCGCCACGAGCTCGTGTCGATCGGCGACGCGATCACCAGCCAGCGCAGCTACTACCTCGTCTACCCGCCGGGGAACGAGACGCTGCCGTCACTCGTCGCGTTCCGCGAATGGCTGCTGAAGTCGTGCTGAAATGCGGCCGGCGTCGGGCCGCTCAGGTGCGCCATTCGCCGAGAATCTGCTCGGCCAGGTAGTCGCACGGCGGGCGCGCGGACTGTGCGCTGCGCGCGAGCACGACCTCCATTTCACCGAGCGGCGGCAGCCCGTGGCTTTCCGACAGCTGCACGAGATGATCGGGAATGCAGCAGCGCGCCAGCGGCGCGACCGCGAGCCCGGCCTCCACCATGCTGAGCAGGCCGAGGTGGCTCGGGCTCTCGTACGACATCCGGTACGGGATCTTCCGCCGGTTCAGCGCCTTGACCGCGTGATCGCGCGCCATGCTGCCGCCGTGCGTGAAAAAAGCCACCGGCAGCGGCCGCTCTTCCCACACATTGCGCTTCGGCGACCCGACCCAGACGAGCGGCTCGAGCCGGATCAGCTCGCCGGTCACCCCCTTGATCCGCGTGAGGCACGCGAGGTCGACCGTGTTGTCCTTCAGCATCGGCACGAGCGCGCTGCTCGGCTGGCCGATCACGCGTATTTCCACGCGCGGATGCATCGCGGCGAACTTGCCGAGAACCTGCGGCAGCAGCGACGAAATGTAATCGTCGGGCACGCCGATCGTCACGCGGCCGCGGACCTCCGGGCGCACGACCGACGCCCAGGCCTCGTCGCGCATCGCCAGCATCCGGCGGCCGTATTCGGCGAGCATCGTGCCGTCGTCGGTCGGCGTCACGTTGCGCGTGTCGCGGATGAAGAGCGGCTTGCCGAGCGCGTCTTCCAGCGCCTTGATCTGCATGCTCACCGCCGACGGCGACCGGTGCACGGCCTGCGCGCCCTGCGCGAACGATCCGGATTCCGCCACGGCCACCACCATCGCGAGCACATCGAGGTCGAGCTTTTTCATCATCTTCAGAAAAACTGATTAATCGATTCAGTTTATCCCGTTTTACTGTTCTCCTCCACGATCGGACAATGCATCCCGTCAGCCCTTACTCGTTGCAGGAATCATCAGACATGCATACGTCCGGATCGCTCTACGGATTTCTCGTCATCGGCGGCATGCTCGCGGTCACGCCCGGGCCGAACATGGTCTACGTGATGTCGCGCTCGATCGCGCAGGGACGCACCGCGGGGCTCATCTCGCTCGGCGGCGTGATGATCGGCTACCTGTTCTACATGTTCGGTGCGGCGTTCGGGATCACGACGCTGTTCATGAGCGTGCCCTACGCGGGCAGTGTTCTGGCCGTGGTCGGTGCGGCGTACCTGTTGTATCTCGCGTGGCAGGCCGTCAGGCCCGGCGGCCGCTCGCCGTTCGAGGTGCGTGCATTGCCGAGCGAGCGCCCGCTTCGTTTGCTGGCGATGGGCGCGACGACCAGCGTGCTGAACCCGAAGCTCGCGATGCTGTTCATTTCGCTACTGCCGCAGTTCATCGACTACCGGAACGGCAGCGTGCTCGGGCAATCGCTGTTCCTCGGTTCGTTGCTGATCACCGCGTTCGCTTGCGCGAACGGGCTGGTGGCGATCTGTTCGAGCCGCATCGCGACGTTCCTGCACGGGCGCCCGACCCTGCTGCTCGCGCAGCGCTGGGCGATGGGGCTCATTCTCGGCGGGCTCGGCGTGCAGATGGTGGTCGATGCTTCGAGGATGGCGGGCATGGCGTGACGGCCGCGAGCGAACCGCTGAACTGAAACGGAAGCGGCCGGTGGGCAACATTGCCCACCGGCCGTCATGCAGGAAACCCTTCGTCGGCGCAACCCGGTCACTTCGTCAGCAGCTCCGCCTCCAGCTCGCGCAACCGTTCCGGAAACCGGACGCGCAGCACCAGGAACCACCCGAGCCCGATCGCCAGCAATGCGACGAACACATAAGGCAGCCACGCATAGACGCCCGCCGGCACCGGATACACGCTGCCGGCCAGCGGAATCGCGAGCAGCACGACCGCCACGACGCTGATCACCACATGCCGCGCACGCAGCCGGCGCTGCCGGCGCAGATAAAGCGGCGCGCCGATCGCCACCAGCACGTACGCAAGCAGCCAGCCGTACGTCGCGATCGAACTGAGATAGCCATACGAATCGAGCAGCGCGGTGCCGCGTGCGGTGAACACCAGCGCGGTCACCAGCGCCAGCACCGCGATCAGCGCCACCGCGACGTGCGGCGTCGCATTCCGCTCGTGCGCGTGGCCCGTCGATGCATGCAGCACGCCCTGCCGCCCGAACGTATAGACGATCCGCGCCGCCGCATTGATCGACGAGAAGAATGCCGCGAAGAAGCTCAACGCCACGCCCAAGTCGATCAGCACACCGACCCAGCCGGCCCCGAGCCGATGCGCGAGCACCGCGAGCGGGCCGTCGACCTGATCGAGCGGCGGCGTCTGCCCGTGGAACGCACTCACCATCCCGTATGCGCCGATCACGAACAGGATCGCCGGCCCGACGACGCTGATCAGCACCGCGCGCGGAATCGCGCGGAACGGGTCGCGCGCTTCTGCGCCGAGCACGGTCGCGCTCTCGAACCCCGTGAAGCTGAAGAACGCGAGCACCATCCCGAGCTGCAACTGCGTCGGCTTCACGCCTTCCAGCGTCAGTTGCGCGCGATCGACCGGATGCCCGCCGAACGCGATCGTCCCGACCACGACGACGGCGATCAGCAGCAGCGTCGCGAGTTCGACGAACAGCGTGAAGCGCGTGGACAGCCGGATGTCGCGAAACGCGATGTACCACGCGGCGAACGCGGTGACGACCGTGAGCCCGAGCACCGCGCCGAGCGGCGTCGCACTGCCGAGCAGTCCCGTCTCGCGGCCCAGCACCAGAAACGTGTTGATCGTCCCCTGCAGGATGCCCGCGGCAGCCACCGCATAGGCGATCAGCAGCGACCAGCCGCAGATCGCGCCCCAGACCGGCCCGATGCCGGCCGACACGTACGCGTATAGCGCCCCCGGCGACGCCGAATCGCGCGCGAACACCGAGATGCTCCACGACGCGAACAGCAGCGCAACGATCGCGAACAGGTAGGCCAGCCACGTGCCGTTGCCGGCCGTCGCGAAGACGGCGGGGATCAGCACGCCGATCCCGCCCGACACGCCGACGAGGCCGATCGACTGCGCGATCAGCTCGGGCAGGCTCAGATAGTTGCGCCGCAGGCCGCCTGCCGGCGGCACGGTATTGTGCGCAGGCAATGCCTGTGCGGTGCTTGCTGGATGACTCATCGATTTACCTCGTCAGGAATGAAGCAAGGCCGCCTACGCGGCGGTGCTGGCTGCCAATGCGGCCACCGGGTTTCCTCGCCCATGTTTCGTCGCGGGAAATACGCCGGCACGACCCGGCTAATTCCAGGAATGGCGCGCGGGCTTCACGCCGTTGAGGTAGTAGTTGCCGATCGCGTGATACTTCCAGCGCACCGGATCGTGCAGCGTATGCACGCGCGCGTTGCGCCAGTGGCGGTCGAAGTTGTATTTCGCGAGCGTCGACTTGCTGCCGCCGAGTTCGAACAGCTTGCTCGCCGCGAGCAGCGACACCTCGGTCGTCGCGATCTTCGCCTCGCCGACCGCGATCGCGGCCTGCGCGACCGTTTCCTCGCTCGGCTCGCGTTTCGCCGCGTCGACGAAGCGCCCCGAGCGAGCGAGCAGCGCTTCGGCCGCGTGCACGCGGTACGCGATGTCGCCGATCTGCGCGACCGTCAGCGGATCCTCGCTCGCGCGTTCGACGCCGCTGTCGATCCACGGGCGCGCATGCTGCTGCACGAACGCGATCGTGTCCTGCAGCGCGGCGCGCGCAATGCCGAGGTCGATCGCGGCGGTCGTGATCTGCGCAAACGGGCCCGCGAAGGTCGGGCGGTCGTACGAACGCTGCGTGTGGAAGATCTCGAACGGGCTCACGCGCACGTTCTCGACGATCACCGTGCCGCTCGCGGTCGTGCGCTGCCCGAAGCCGCTCCAGTCGTCCACGACGGTCAGCCCGGGCGCACCCTGCTTCACGAACGCGAGCACGGCCTGCTCCGACTCGTCGAGCGCGAGCACCGGAATCCAGTGCGCGAACAGCGTGCCGGTCGAATAGAACTTGCGGCCGTTCAGCACGAACGCGTCGCCGTCGCGGCGCACACGCGTCTGGATATCGAGCACGTTCTTGCCGCCCGCTTCCGAGAACGCGTTCCCATAGCGCGTGCCCTTCAGCACGAGATCGAAGAAGAAGCGCTTCTGTGCATCGCTGCCTTCGAGGCGGATGTCCTCGATCAGGCAATAGTGGTTCTGCGGGATCTGGCCGAGCGACGGGTCGGCCTGCGAAACGATCGCGATCACTTCCGCGAGCGTCACGTTCGACACCTCCGCGCCACCGTATTCGCGCGGCACGGTGATGCCCCACAGGCCGCTCGACGAGAACAGCTCGATCTCGTCGAACGGCAGCTTGCGCTCACGGTCGCGCAACGCGGCGTGCTCGGCCAGTCGTGCCGCGACCCGGTGCGCGACGTCGAGTGCCTCGGCATCCGAGCCGATGACGGGAACGGGAGCGTGTGGGGTGCCCGCTTGCGGTTGCACGTTTTCTTCGATGAATTCCGTAGACATGTAGATTCCGGTAAAGCGCATGAACCGGCCGGCGGTGCCGCGAAGCGTCCGCCAGCCTCCTGTTTCGATATCCGAAACGTTGAACCTGGATGACCCGCAAGAGCGGTCGATGTCACCCGTTCGATCGGCCCGCGCGCGGCATGCGTGAACGCGCGCCGCGCACCGGCCTCCGCATTACGCGGCAACCGCCTGCTGCTGCGCCTCGAGTTCGCGCACGAGCGGCAGCACGCGTTGGCCGAAGTACTCGACTTCCTCGATGAAATGCAGGAACCCCGCGAGCACCAGATCGACGCCGATCGCCTTCAGCGCGACGATGCGTTCGGCGATCTGCCGCGGCGTGCCGATCAGGTTCGTGCGGAAGCCGTCGTTGTACTGCACGAGATCCTCGAACGTCGACTTCGCCCAGTTGCCCTCGCCTTCGGGCGATGCCTTGCCGGCCTGCTTCACCGCATCGCCGAACGCGTGCACGGCCTCGACGTGCGCGTGCCGGATGATGTCGTCGAGCACGGCCTTCGCCTCTTCCTCGGTATCGCGCGCGATCACGAACGCGTTGACGCCGATCCGCACGCGATGATTGTTCGCGGCCGCCTTCGCGCGGATATCGTCGATCTGCGTCTTCAGGTTCTCCGGCGTATTGCCGTTCGTGAAGTACCAGTCCGACACGCTCGCCGCGTTGTCGCGCGCCGCCCGCGAGCTGCCGCCCTGGAAAATCTCCGGGTGCGGCTTCTGCACCGGCTTCGGGCTCAGCGTGTAGTCGTTGAAGCGGTAGAAGTCGCCCTTGAACGTGAAGTTGTCCTGCGTCCAGATGCCCTTCAGCGCCTGGATGAATTCCTTCGAGCGCCGATAGCGTTCGTCGTGCTCGAGCCACGGCTCGCCGATCGCGGTGAATTCGCCCTTGAACCAGCCGCTCACGACGTTGATCGCGATGCGCCCGTTCGAGATGTGGTCGATCGTCGCGAGCTGCTTCGCGACCACGGCCGGATGCCACGGCCCCGGCAGGATCGCGGCGAGCACCTTGAGCTTCGTCGTCGCATGCAGCAGCGCCTGGCTGAACGACACCGACTCGTGCTGGTATTCGGCGCCGTAGCCGGCCGTGAAGCGGATCTGGCTCAGCGCGTAGTCGAAGCCGGCCGCCTCGGCCGTGCGCGCGAGCTGCTGGTTGTATTCGAGGCTCCAGTCGGTGCGCTGCTCGATCGTGCTGACGACGAGGCCGCCGCTGACGTTCGGCACCCAGTAGGCGAACTTGACGCCGTCGGCGGAAGGGTCGGGATGGCTCATGAGTGTGTCCTGGTCGGAAGGGAAAACGCAGGCGGCCTACGCGGCCGCAACGGAAAGCGCATGCGGGCGCAATTGCGGCACCGCGCGATCGACGGCGAGCGCGATACGCGCGCGCAGCGCCGGGTTCGTGATCTGGTACTGGTCGAAATCGCTTTCGGACGCATACACGCCGATCGGCAGCGTGCGGGCCTGGAAGAAGCTGAACAGCGGACGGAGCTGATGGTCGATCACGAGCGCATGACGCTCGCTGCCGCCGGTGGCCGCGAGCAGCACGGGCACGTCGATCAGCGCTTCGTGATGCACGAGGTCGAACAGGTGCTTGAAGAGGCCCGTGTACGACGCGCGATACACGGGGCTCGCGACGACGAGCGCATCGGCCGTCTCGATCGCGCGGATCTGCGCGTCGAGGTCGGCCGGCACCTGCGCGCGCGTCAGCGCGCCGGCCAGCCGGCCACCGATCTCGCCGAGTTCGATCAGCCGTGTTTCGATCGGCAGCGCGGCGCCGAGCGCCGCGACGATCGCGTCGGTCAGCGCCAGCGTGCGCGACGGCCGTTGCAGGCCGCCCGATATCGCGACCACGTTGATTGCATTGCTCATCGGTTGCATTCCCATTGTCGAGTCGGGTGCCGACGCACCCGTCACGTCATGGGTCAGCAAGGAGCGTGCCATTTCGATGATCGAGCGGGAAGACGATCGTCTGCATGACGAAATGCATCGCGATCGACCGCCAGTCGCGGCGCCGCCGTTGTTCGCGCACGTCGATAAGCGTGCCAGCCATGGCGTCACAACCATATTCCGCAGCGCGATGAACTCGGAGAAACAACGTTGCTGATGTACTGCTGCGTGATCAGCAGCGCGGTGTGCGGCAGGCAGGTTTTTCCGCTTCGACACGGATTCCGGCAGGCGCACGGCATCCATCAGCAGGCATGGGCGCCCGCTTTCCGCGCTCACACGCCGACGCGACGCCTCGCGCCCTTGCAGCAGCGCCGGCATGGCTGCTGCATCGTCGCTATGCGTGCCGCCGATCGCCGTGCCGCGCGACCTTGCCGTGCGCGACTGCGTCCAGCGCAGCAATCCCGCATTGGTTATCAGAAATCGATGTTTCCCGCGTTGCGCGAAACGTTGAACACTCTGCTGATCACGCAGCACCCGGCCAGCAACGCCCGCCGCGGCCTGACCGCTTTCGTGCGGCAACCCGACACATTCATCGCCATGACACCCATTTTCGTATCGCCCCGCGCGGAAGGCCTGCGCGTCGTCGCGCCGCCCCGCGACGAACCGACGCCCCCTGACGCGCTGCAAATCGCCGAGCGCCTGGCAGCCGGCTTTGCACGCACCGCGGCCGAGCGCGACCTCCAGGGCGGCACGCCAAAGGCCGAGCGCGATCAGTTGCGCGACAGCGGCCTGCTCGCGCTGAGCATCCCGTCCGCCTATGGCGGCCTTGGCGCGAGCTGGCGCACGACGCTCGACGTCGTCCGCGTGCTCGCGGCCGCCGACAGTTCGCTCGCGCACGTGTTCGGCTTCCACCACTTGATGCTCGCGACCGTGCGGCTGTTCGGCGCACCCGCGCAGTGGGAATCGTGGTTCGAGCGCACCGCGCGCCAGCAGTGGTTCTGGGGCAATGCGCTGAATCCGCTCGACGCGCGCACGGTCAGCCGCTCGCGCGGCGCGTGGCATGAATTCAGCGGCCAGAAGAGCTTTTGCTCGGGAGCGCTCGATTCACAGATGCTGATCGCGTCCGCGCACGATGCGCAGACGCGCGCATTCCTGATCGCGGCCGTGCCGACGCAGCGCAGCGGCATCTCGATCGCCGACGACTGGAACAACATCGGCCAGCGCCAGACCGACAGCGGCACGGTCACGTTCGAGAAGGTGCGCGTCGAGGATCACGAACTGCTGACGGACCCCGGCCCGCTGTCGACGCCGTTCGCGTGCCTGCGCCCGCTCGTCGCGCAGCTCGTGCTGACGAACGTGTATCTCGGCATCGCCGAAGCCGCGTTCAACGACGCGCGGCACTACACGCTGCACGAGGCGCGGCCGTGGCCCGGCGCGCAGGTCGCGAGCACCGGCGACGATCCGTACATCCTCGGCCAGTACGGCGAATTCTGGGTCGGGCTCGAAGCCGCGCGCGTACTCGCCGACCGCGCGGCGGACCGGCTCGACGCCGCATGGTCGCGCGATGCGGCGCTCACCCAGGCGGAGCGCGGCCAGGTCGCGCTCGCCACGGCCGCCGCGAAGGTGTCGGCCGCGCGCACCGGGCTCGATCTCTGTACGCGGATGTTCGACGTCGCCGGCGCCCGCGCGACGCACGGCGCGCTGCGGCTCGACCGGCACTGGCGCAACCTGCGCACCCACACGCTCCACGACCCGCTCGCGTACAAGATTCGCGAGATCGGCGAATGGGCGCTCAAGCGAACCTATCCGACGCCGGGCTTCTACTCGTGAACCACACCCCTACCGATGCGTGGCCCGACGCCGCGCCCGTCCTCACGCTGCCCGACCGCCCCGCGCTCGCGACATCCATTCGTGCCCGCGCGCAGGTGTTCGTCGATCCGCGCTCGGTCGCGCTGCTCGACCGGATTCGCCTGGTCGCGCCGAGCGATGCGAACGTGCTGATCGTCGGCGAGACCGGCACCGGCAAGGAACTGATCGCGCGCCACGTGCATGGCATCAGCCGCCGCTGCAGCGGGCCGTTCATCGCGGTGAACTGCGGCGCATTCTCCGAGACGCTCGTCGAGAGCGAACTGTTCGGTCACGAGAAAGGCGCGTTTACCGGCGCGTTCAGCGCGAAGCCCGGCTGGTTCGAGGCCGCGAACGGCGGCACGCTGTTTCTCGACGAGATAGGCGACCTGCCGCTGTCGATGCAGGTCAAGCTGCTGCGCGTGCTGCAGGAGCGCGAGGTCGTGCGGCTCGGTTCGCGCACCGGCGTGCCGATCGACGTGCGCGTGGTCGCCGCGACCAATGTGGATCTGCAGCAGGCCGTCGCGAACGGGCAGTTTCGCGGCGATCTGTTTTACCGGCTCAACGTCGTGCAGCTCGCGGTGCCGACACTGCGCGAACGCCCGGGCGACATCCTGCCGCTCGCGCGTCACTTCTTCGACGACTACCGCAGCCGCCTCGGCTACGGGCCGCGCAGCATCGACCCGCGCGCCGAGCGCCGGCTCGAGGCACACAGCTGGCCGGGCAACATCCGCGAACTCGAGAACGTGATCCATCACGCGTTGCTCGTGAGTCGCCACGATTCGCTGCAGGAGGCCGATCTGCATATCGCGTCGCCGGGTGTGCCGACGGCCACCTCGAGTACGTCGGCGCCGGAACGCGCCCCGGCCGCCGGCGCGCAGGCCGCACTCGAACGCGCGCTGCGCGACCTGTTCGACGAGGATCACGGCAACCTGTTCGAGCGCATCGAGGACACCGTGATGCGCGTCGCGTTCGAATTCAGCCACCGCAACCAGATCCAGGCCGCACGGCTGCTCGGCATCAGCCGCAACGTGCTGCGGGCGCGGCTGATTCGCGCGAAGGAAATTGCGGCGGTGAAGTAGCCACGTATGGGGGCGCACCGCTGCCCGGCTCCGGCGCGATCGCGCAGCGCTCCGAAACCCGGTAGTCGAAAGACCCGTGCTTCCTTGGGCCTGACTTTGTGTCAGGTGGAACCGCTGGTCGCGCGGTATTGGGCCGCTAATCCCAGCGGCCTGGCTCTGCAGCATCGTTGTCATGGGAGCACTCGTCAACCGTCGCTCATCAAGCGCGACTGGTAGCGCGCGCGCACTCGATGAAGCTGCGAACGAGCGGAATGCGGTGCTTGTCGCTCCACACCAAACTGAAATCGAGTCGCGCATGCTTGTCAGACAATGGAATGCCCACTATGTCCGGTGGTAGCGAGGCAAGAACCGATTCGGAGAACAAGGTTATGCCTCGACCGAGCGAAACGAGCCTGAGAAGGACTGGCATATCGTCGGCCTCTTCAACAACATCAGGTAAGACACCCGCACGCAGACACGCGCTTTCTACGACCGAGCGGAACGTTCGCCATCGGTTCATGGTGCCGAAGATGAAGGGCATACCACGCAAGTCCTTTAACGCTATCGTTGTCCGTTTGGCGATGGGTTCGTATTTCGACGCCAACACCACGAGCCGCTCACGAGACACCGGAATGTGCGGAAGTCCGCCGCCGCACGCTGCAGTGAGTGCGAAGCCCGCATCGATGGCGCCCTCCGAGATCGCACTGATCTGATCGACAGAGGACATGAGGAAGAGACTCACTTCAGCGCCTGGCAATTCATTCTTGAACTGCAGAACGATCTTCGGCACAACTCCATATGCAGTGAGCGCAGAATAGGCTACAGATAACGTTCCAGCCTCTCCCTTCGCCGTCATCTGCGCGGCCCTCACCGCATGCTGGAGCAAGTTGACCGCCTCCTGTGCGTTGACAGCAAACAACGCCCCAGCTTCCGTTAGCTCCACACGCCTTGTCGTACGAACCAGCAACGCGAAGCCGAGATCATCCTCCAGCGCCTTAACGTATCGACTGACCGCAGGTTGTGCGATATGGAGCTGAGCAGCTGCCTTGCGAAAGCTCAAATGATGCGCGACGGCAAGAAACGCGCGCAGGCGCTGATGGTCAACGAGGCGGTCCATATATACAAATTTGGCATCAATAGAAGCCGAATTGATATTGGACGGAATATTACTGGCGGTAAAAGATTTGTTCAAGGCATTCCGCCCGATGCCTGTGACGACCACTGCCAGATCCGCTGCGGCAGTCGCGATCGATGAACCCTTTACCATCAGACAAATATGTATCAAGACTCAATCGATGACATCCAGACCGTGATTTCCGTCGGACAATTGGCCGGCACACACGATATCGAGCAGAACCTCGCCAGCATTGAGCGTCTCGCGCGCACTGCTGCAAGCCATGGATCCAGGCTAATCGTGTTACCGGAGGCAGTGATGTATGCCTATACCGAATCAGGCGAGAAAATTGCCCAAATTGCCCGCCAGTGGGGGCACAAATTCGAATCGGCTCTAAAAAGCATTGCTGATCGGCATGGAATTTCGCTCTTGGCGGGTGCCTACCTCCCAACGCAGACGGGACGCTCGAGCAACACGCTGATCCTTGCACGTCCAGGCGCGGAACCGCCGCTCCACTACAACAAATTACATCTTTACGACGCATTCGACTTTAAGGAATCCGAAAAGCATGACGTAACCGCGCTCAAATCGGACTTCAGTGAACTCGTTACCTTCGACCTCGATGGATTTACTGTCGGCATTCTGAACTGCTATGACCTTCGCTTCCCGGAAATGGCCCGTCTGCTAGTGGAAAAAGGCGCCGAAGTTCTGGTTGTTTCTTCAGGTTGGGTAGCTGGGCCGCTGAAAGAACTCCAATGGGAAACGCTCCTGAGAGCCCGGGCAATCGAGAATACATGCTTCGTAGCGGGAAGCTGTCAGCCGGCCCCGCTCTCAACGGGCCTTTCCATGATTATCGATCCCATGGGGGCGGTAACCAGTGGTGCTCACGAAGGCGAAGCGCTCGCGACGAGCACTCTTTCCAAGAAGCGACTGAAGCTGGTCCGAGACAAGCTTCCGTGTCTCGAGCAGCGACGTTATTCGCTCCTCCGGACTCACACCCAATAAGCAGACTCGACATAGCCAAGGAGCGTCGCCTTAGTATGAACAACACAGCAACGGCCGTTACGCCGGTCGCACGCACTGCGGAGTTTCGTAAAGTTATGGCATCTGCCGCGATTGGCCAATTCGTGGAATGGTACGACTTCGTGGTGTACGCCTATTCGGCAGGAATCATCGCAAAACTTTTTTTCCCCAACTCTGATCCGGTCGCAGCATTGCTTTCGACCTTTGCTGTGTATGCCGTTGGTTTCTTGGTGAGAATCGTCGGCGGCTTCGTTCTTGGCCGTCTCGGTGACCATTCAGGCAGACGGGGCGTGCTCGCCTTCGTCGTCCTGATGATGGGGGCATCTACCGTCTGCATAGGGCTTCTGCCGACCTATTCAGAGATCGGTATCGCCGCGCCCGCGCTTCTGGTTGTTTGCAGACTCGTTCAAGGCCTTTCAGCTGCAGGCGAATCCACGGGATCCAACTCTTTCGTTGCCGAGCACGCACCACCGGCGCGACGCGGCCTCTTTGTTGCGTTTACGTACTCATTCGCCAATATCGCCCCGATATTTGCGGCACTCACCGTCCTCGCCATAGCCAGTGGCCTTGGTGCCGATAGATATGCTGCGTGGGGATGGCGAATTCCCTTTCTGCTGGGGGCACCGCTTGCTTTGGTGGGACTCTACATTCGGTCGCATCTGAGCGAGTCCCCTGCGTTTGAAGCCGCGAAACAAAGTGCCCCCACTACAGTTCAGCCATTTTGGGTCACGATCAAAGAGCATAGGTCCGGGCTCGGATTTGTATTTACGCTTTCTGTCGCCTCCAGCCTCGGGTTCTATTCCCTGGCAGGATATTTCGTCTCCTATCTCACCAACTCCGTTGGACTCGCCAAAAGCGACGCGCTGATCTCCAACAGTGTGTCACTGTTTGTCGCGTTCATAAGCATGAACGTCGGAGCCCATCTGTCCGACCGACTGGGACGAAAACCGATTCTGTTGACGGGGCTTCTCATGTCGTCACTCGCGATCATTCCAGGTTATATGCTCGCCATGCAGGGAACGCTCGCCGGTGCGATTCTGGGCCAGACGTTAATTGCTGCGACGAGCGGAATCTGGTGGGGCCCGCTCCCGGTGACCATGCTCGAACTTTTCCCTACACGAGTCCGTTTCAGTTGTTCCGCAATCGGCGTCAATGTTGCTTACGCGGTCTTCGGTGGCACGGCCCCGTACTTGGGGACGTGGCTTGTCCAGAAGACCGGCAATCTTCTCTCACCTGCCGTATATGCGGCCTCGATCACGGTAATCAGCCTGATAGTTATCTCATTTTTGCCGGAGACCTATCGACGATCCCTTACGCAAGAAATAGATCGAAAGTAAATCAATCATCTCATCCGTATCGAATCAGACCGTAGCGCCCATCACCTTAAAGCGCATCAGATGATTCGATCTACCGGAATAAACCTGCATACAATAAAGTAAGGATACCAAATGAAACGGACAATTATCACCACGGCACTACTTTGTGCACCCTCGCTTGCTTTTCCTCAAAGCTCTGTAACGCTGTACGGTTTGTTGGAAGACGGTGTTACCTACGTGAACAACAGTGGCGGCAAGGGAAGCGTGACCAGTCTTGTTTCTTCTATCGCCCAAGGAAATAAATGGGGATTACTTGGCACCGAAGATCTCGGCGGCGGCTGGAAAACTGTTTTCAAGCTTGAGAACGGATTCAATCCGAACAACGGAAAGCTCGGAAACGGTGGCCTTGAGTTCGGGAGAAGTGCATTCATTGGTGTCGCAAATGATCGATTTGGCACCTTCACGCTCGGCCGCCAATACGACGCCATCCCCGACTTCTATGCGCCAACGACCATGAATGGAAACTGGGGCGCGTACTTCTCCCATGCCAACGATATTGACAATTCAGACAGCACTTACCGCATCAGCAGCACCGTAAAATATGTCAGTCCGAATATGAACGGTCTGCAGGTCGAAGGACTGGTCGCGCTTGGAGGCGTGCCTGGCTCCGTTTCCGCAAAAAGCACAGTCTCTGCCGGCGTAAGATTCTCAAACGGTCCAATCTACGTGGCCGCCGCATACACATCTTCGAAGACGCCGGCATCTCAATTTCCTGACGGCAACTGGGTTGCGAATCAACAGCGCCCCACGGCCAACGGTGCATTCGGATATGTCGGCCAGCCGGCGAACATGCAGGTTGCTGGCATTGGCGGCACTTATCAGTTCGGAAAAGCAAAAGTCGGCTTGTCTTATGATAATGTCCGGTTTGCTGATGCAAATGGAACGAATCGACCGGTTTTATTCAATAATTATGAAATCTGGTCACAATATTACTGGACACCATTTCTCGCGTTTGCCGCGGGTTACACTTTCACCTCAGTCACGTCAGACAGCGGCAACAGTGATCATCCAAGATACAACCAGTTCAACTTGATCGCGGATTACTTCATTTCAAAGCGAACGGACATTCAAATCTTGACGGTTTTCCAGAAGACATCGGGGGGCGCATTGGCGGATATCTACAATGGTTTTCCTGCAACTCAATCAAGCACCGATCGGCAACTTCTGGCGCGCGTGGCGATTCGACATAAATTTTGACGTACCACCAAAATGCGATGCGTGGTGCGTATTCGTCTCCGCGGCATGCTCAAAGCCATTGGTGGCGAGCTTCCCGCGGCACATCTATCACATGCGAAAGGCTGGTCGAACGGTGTACGACAGTGAATTCATTGATCTCCGGCGCGATTGACATCTGGTCGGCCGCCGAAGCATCTTGACAGACAAGTCCACGAGGTCGGCAAGGTGCTTTAACGAATTGCGCGCGCCGTCGATTTGCGTCGACGTGACGAGGACTGTTGCGCCATGCTCGATAGTCTCGCGAAGCATCCCTCACTGCTCTGAAGCACTGACGCGCTCGCACGGCTATGAGTGACATGATTACTGGCAACACATCTCTGCCACAATTGGCGAATCCGACAGACTATCGTCCGGCGCGGCGGTGCCCAGCGGTAAACTCGGCAGAGGAGTTGACGATCAAAGGTGCCAGATATAGTGCGTGTGAGTCTTCAGCGAGATCACATACCGTCAACTCCTTCATGATGTACGTGCTCGCTGATCGAAAGCCGTGCATCGCGAAGCTATCGCCGCGCCTACAGCGACTGCAACCTAGTTCATGTTAGAACCAATGGCGCAAACCAATAGCGACTTCTGTTTGGTTTCTTGCCCCTGGAAGCTGAACGTTAGCCGCTCCGCTCGTATGATTGTAGTCAACTTGACCGTACACACTGGTCGTCTTAGAGAAAGCGTACTCCGCTTCCGAAACGAGGGCCCATCGCACGCCGTCATTGCCTGCGATTTTTTGCGCGTCATGAATATTGTCGTAATAGTACGCCTGACGAAGTAATACGGCTGGGCTCAACTGATACGACACACCAGCAAAAAATCCCTGATCACGACGTTTGACGTCCGCTGTGCCAGATGGTGCGCCGATAATATTCAGCTGTGTATCGGCAATACCAGTACCATCACGATTATTTTGATAGCCGGCATACAGTGTTGCCGGCCCGATCGCATACGTTAGACCCAAGCCAAAGATGCGCTGGAGTCCACCATAGTTGGCGGCCTTGGTTTGTTGATACACGGCACCGGCTGTCACACTCCCTCCGGCATACATGATTGCACCACCGAACTGGGAATTTTGGGCGACGCTTCCCGGCACTCCGCCAACGCCGTAAGAAAGCCCTATCCGTACGGGTCCAAGCTCCTTCTCGTAGTACATGGCGCTCGGTCTTTTCCCGCTATCAGTGCCAAACCACCAAGCCGTGTTGTAGAAGTTGCCCACTGTGAGCGGATCGTAGTTGCTCATGGTGTTGTAGAAGATCGTGTTGATGTTTCCCGCGATTAACGATCCGAAGTGACCTTTGAGACCGACATACGCATATCGGTCGAAAATGACATTTTTGGATGCCATAGAACCATCCTGCGGATTGAAGCCGCTTTCCAGTCGAAATATCGCACTCATCCCACCGCCGAGGTCTTCGTTCCCGAGCAACCCAAACCGACTGTGATTGATCGCGCCATTACTCATTTCGACCACATCCCCTCCCTTCGGAGTGGTGTGATTTCTCCATACAAGGCTGGCGTCCACGACGCCGTAAAGCGTGACGGACGACTGCGCGCTGGCCAACGAACTTGCCATAAGGGATGCAATGGCAAAAGCAATGTTTCTCATCCGGATTTTCATCACAAATCTCCAACCTGTTTATCGAATTTATGTTTATTTATTAGGATAGCGAACTTATATAAACGAATTATTCTGATATCGTCGTACTTTCCCGCCTCAATGACGCAAAAAATAGACCAAGGAACTGAAAAAGTTCCGATTCAATTTGGTGAAAGAGACGCCGCTGTTGGCGTGCAGGCGCTATGTATTTGTTACAGCCTGCCCGCGTCGACGATTTTCTTGAGAAATTCTCTGGTTCTCGCCTCTACGGGATCACCGAACAACTGCGAAGGCGGCCCTTTCTCAAGCACGCGACCTTGTTCAAGGAAAACAACCAGATCAGACACTTCCCGAGCGAACTGCATCTCGTGTGTCGCGAGAATCATGGTCATACCATCCGCTGCCAGGTCGCGGACGATGTTAAGCACTTCGGACACAAGTTCGGGGTCGAGCGCAGAAGTGATTTCATCCAGAAGCATGGCCTCGGGTCGCATCGCAATAGTACGGATAATCGCGACCCGTTGTTGCTGACCACCCGAGAGCTGATCCGGATAATATTCGGCGCGATGCGACAAATTCACCCGGTCTAACAGTTCGCGAGCACGCTCCCGTGCCTCACCGATATTCTCTCCCAGCAATTTAACCGGCCCCAAAGCCACATTGTCCAGCACGGTCATATGGGGGAAGAGATTGTAGGACTGAAATACCATACCGACCCGCTTGCGCAATCGATTGACGTCGACGCCCGGGCCAGATACGACGTCGCCGCCGATTAGAACCTTGCCAGTGTCGATGGTCTCCAATGCATTGATGCAACGAAGAAGGGTCGACTTCCCGCAACCTGATGCGCCGATTAGCGTAACAACCTGATGCTTCTCGATATTAAGGTCGATTCCACGAAGCACTTCGTGTTCGCCGTATCGCTTTTTTAGGTCGACAAGTTCGATGAATGACATTATTTACCCTTCTGGCGACGAGTTGAGCTTCGCGCAAGCATCCAGTCGACGAAGCGAGTTTGAGGTATCGTGACCATTACAAACAATGCAGCCACCACAGTGACCGACGACAGATTGAAGTTGCTCGACGCATAAAATTTCGCTTGATTGAATGCATCGACGGTTCCAATGATGTTGACCAGAGAGGTGTCCTTCTGCAGTGCGATGAACCCACCAAGCAGCGGCGGAATGACACGACGCACCGCTTGAGGAAGGATCACGTACCTCAGCGTTTGGCCGTATGAGAACCCGAGTGAGCGCGTTGAAGACCACTGCGAAGGATGGATTGACTCAATGCCAGCCCTGTATGTCTCCGCAGCATATGCGCTAAATGTCATCGTCAAGGCAAAGATCGCATACCACTCCGGCGATAAGTCGCTTAGAAGCGGGATTTTCGCCAATGGAAGACCAAAGCCAACCAGGTAGAGGACAATGATGGCCGGAACCGCCCGCATAATGTCGATATATGCAATCGCCAATGCCCTCACCGGTGCTCCGGCCCGACCTGGAATCATCCGCATGACAGCGAGGACAAGTCCGAATACGAGCACCAGCGCTTGCGAAACGAGGGCCATCCATATGTTGACACCGAACGCCCTCAACACATCGACGAAGCATTCCTTTATGACATCAATGCGTAGAAACGTTTTCTGAATGCTGCCATCATTGATCGTCAAGAACAAACCGAACATAAGAATGATCAAATATGTCAGGTTCAGGCCGAACGAAATAAGTGCATCCTGCTTCGCGCCGTCGGCACTTGCACGGGCTGCCAGAATATCGCTACGGCGCGCCTCGCGTTGAGCCTTGAGAGACAAGCGCAAGGCAGCGACGCTATACCAGAGCGACACAGCGGCAGCAACTACACCGACCGAGCTGATTGCAAGTCCAATAGCGTTGCCGGCCCCATTGTGTGTCGAGGTCACCATGAGGGCACCGCCGATGGTTGCGATCAGCAGTAACAGTGCCAACGACGCCGTGATAGCCGCGATTGAAAGCGGCAGACTCTTGGGCGCCGGACTCAACGTGTCTCTGTCGACAAACGCGTTCGATGTTTCACTCACAATGTTCATCAACGTACGCTCCAGAAGGATATCTGGGATGGGTCAACACCGAACTTCGGTTGAAGGTATGTAGCCGAGAGCTTTTTGAGCGTACCGTCAGATGCGAGTGAACCGACCGCCGTATCGACGGGTTGCGTGTTGACCGAACCACGCGGGGTAATCACGCCATAACCCTGATCTACTTTAAATTGCCCGGGTACATGTACTACCCCATTTGATGCCTTGGCTTGCGTGAGAGCGAGCGTGGTATCGGTCACGACCGCATCGATCTGTCCTGCCATCAGAGCGGTGAACATGTCTTCCTGGGCTTGGTAAACACTAACCTTCGTCTGCGGCTTGAGGACGTTTGCGACCCAATCCGAGCCGACATTGCCTTGAAGCACGCCGATACGCTTGTTCCTGATGTTGCCTTCGGTAACGTCGCCAGAGACCTTCGTTGCAACACCGAGATTGGAAGTGAAGTACGGCCGAGAAAAGTTGAATACTTTCTTTCTCGGTTCGGTAATTGTTGTCGACGCAATCGCTACGTCGTAGCCAGTCGCCATCCCGGAAAAGAACTGCGCGGGGCTGATGTTCTTGATCCTGATATGGTGAAGTCCGGCGCGCGACGCGATGTTGGCAGCAAGGCAGTACTCGAATCCTCCGTTGATGGTGTCCGGCGACATCCCGTTCCACCAACCGGGGTTAGGCAAGATGGTTGCCACCGTCAGCGTATCTTTCTCGACCGTTTGCAGCTTAATATTTTGCTGCGTACTTGTAATCTCGCAGGTTCCGAACGAGGACGAAGCCTGAGCCTGGCTACCTGCGATCGCGGGTGTGACGACAGTTGCAGTCGTTACAAGCATCCACGTGGCGGCCGCAGTCGAAAATTTGCGCTTCATATGCAATCCTTAGTAAATCAACCAGAAATTCACGAGCGAATTTTCGAATATTTCGAACACTCACGTTCCAGAGCGGAAAACAGCAGCTCCAATTGCGCCTGATCAGCACCAGGGTATTCCGGATGCCATTGAACGCCTACCCCCCACTGATCGCCCGCTATCTCGATCGCTTCAGTGATGCCATCCGGCGCGACGGCGGAAACGATAAGGCTTTCTCCGAGCTCATGAACGGCCTGGTGATGTGCGGAATGGACGGTGATCTGGCCAGTGCGGTAGATCAGCCCCAGCTTGCTATCAGGCAGAATCCGTACGCTGTGCGTGATGAATTGCGTGTTGTTTGCAGATACATTGTGAATGGACTGGGTGCCAACGTCCTGCAGAAGCGAGCCGCCGAGCGCAACGTTCAAAATTTGCATTCCCCGGCAAATGCCCAGGAATGGCATCGAACGTTTCATCGCGGCGCGAACGAGCTTGATTTCAAAATCGTCAGCTCGCGGGTTGATCCCATATGAGCACGGATGCAAGGTGTCGTCACCATAATTTCCGGGGTGAACGTCGCTGCCGCCGAGCACGACAAGTCCGTCATACTCGCTGATAAGATCAGCGGGATCTCTGGACGAATGAGCTGCGTCCACCATGCCTGCGTCGAGGCCTGCTCTGGCCAGTTTCGAAACGGTGTGGTTCGCCAAGGTCCGGAGCGCCAGGTTCAATTCCGGCGCAGCGAGCTCAGAGTCCATGACGCAGGATACCAAGACGCGAGCGGGCACTTTTTTAGCAACTTCTGACATAAGGAGTAGAATTGAGTATTGACAGTAAAACTATAACACCTAGAGATTATGGACAAAAAAACTTTCGCATCCACACTTACCCCTATCGCGGGGCAGAGTGCACCCGAAACAATCGTGCGCAAGGTAACCGAAAGCATCACGACCGGTGAGTTTCGGCCTGGCGACAAGTTGCCTCGGGAGGAAGAACTCGCCCGTACGTTCGGGGTGGCACCCATGACGCTTCGCACCGCACTCGCGTCCCTGCGCGAACTAGGGCTGGTCGTGACAACACGTGGGCGGTTCGGCGGTAGTTACATTGCAGAAAATGTCGGCCAGCGCTTGCGAGAAGTGGCGGGAGCAAACACATTCACACAGAGTGAACTCCGAAGTCTCACCGACTGGCGCCGCGCAATATCCGGAGAGGCCTGCTTCCTTGCAGCCGAACGGGGCAGCGAGAGAGACATCCGGAGGATTGAAGAGGCGGCCCGACGGTTTGACGCGGAGCCTACCGACGTACCGGCAAGACGTATGGCCGATGCACACCTCCATACCTTGATAGCGGAAGCCGCCAAGTCTCCGGACCTGTTGCGTGAGGAGGTAGAAATACAGGCGCAGATGAACCGTCTGATCATGCCGCTGCCCCTCATTACACCGGTGAAAGGAACGCTTTCCTTTGAACATCGGCGATTGGTGTCGGCCATTGCCGCGCGGGACGCCGACGGCGCAAGGCGAGAGATGATTGCGCACGTTGAATCAACGTTCGAATGGTGCACACCACTCTTGGGTTGTTGATATCGCCACGCTTGCAGATCGCGCCAGATCCGGTCGTGCGCTCGTCTGGCGAAATCCATGTGCGGCAGTTCGAATTATTCGAACCGCCCCGTGTTGGATGACGTCGCGCGTCGCGGCGACTCAGAAGGTATGCATCATGGCGACGCGGGACATGACTTGATGCGAGTTCGACGAAACGCCCGCTGAACCGACAATGAATGCGTTGTCGAGCACGGTGCCAGTCGCGCCCGACACCTTTTGATATACCGCTTGCGCATAGAGCACGGTTCGCTTGGACAGCGAGTAGGAGGCCATGACGCCACCTTCGTTCCAGTGAATGGACGACGCCCCCCCGCCGCTGTTCACCTTGGCGCGCGTATAGGTATACATGCCGCCGACGGAAAAGGCAGGCGATATATCGTACTTTACGTTCCCTTCGAAGTTGTCGAACCTGGTGCTTCCGGTGCTCGTTCCCAGGTCGCCAACCCATATCGAGCTTGCCGGCCGAGACACACTCGTATGCGTGTACACGAGCCCTAGCGTCGCAGGACCCATGCCGTAGTTTGCGCCAATGCCGTAGATCTTTTGGTTCCCCGCGACAAATCCTGCGTCGTCGGTGGTAAGGGCGCCGGTCTGAGATGCACCCGGAGACGAAAGGTCTGCATAAATTGCCCCGACGGTAAGCGTGTCATACGTGTATTTGATGCCTGCCGTCACTGCTCGATTCAGTGCAAAACCACCGGCCTGGTTGCTGAACCCGTACATCGCGGTGGCGGAGAAACCACCGTAAGTACCAGACGTGTACTTGATGGCGTTATCGATATGAAATGTCGCATCCGTATTGTCGTTGTCCAAAGGGTGTGAGAAAAGCGTCCCGGCCCAATTGCCATTGGCCGTCAGCGGACCCAGCACATCCGTAATGGAGTCGAACTGGCGACCCAGCGTCAGCGATCCCAAAGCGTCTGATTGCAGACCCACGTATGCGTTGTAGCCGAAGAGCCGCCCTCCGTACGACAGCCGACCGTTGTTGATATCGAAGCCGTTGTCGAGTTGAAAGATGCCATGCAGCCCGCCGCCAAGTTCTTCGCTGCCTTTCAGCCCGAACCGGCTGACGCCCAGGTCGGCGGTCGACATCTGATATGCCTTTGCTCCGCCAGCGTTGTTGGTGAAGTTCAGGCCTTCGTCGAGGACCCCATACAGGGTAACGCTACCTTGTGCGCTGGCGACAGTCGAAAAGATGAACGTGGCGGCGGCGACTGACAGAGACTTTTGCATGAAGAACCTATTATGAGAGTGAGGTAATTGAAGACAGACTTCCGTTCGGACCTGTTTCGTGACGGCCCTGGTCGTGGCAGCGCGCGATCACACAATTCGTTGTCCTATAAGAAACACGTTGCATCTCGAAGGAACGGGTTGTCCGCGAACCCCGGCTGCCAACCGCCGCCGTCTGTGTGACCTCTAAGAGCAGGAACAATGCCAATCACGCGTCGACATTGCTTTTTTCCGTCGAATCAGCACGTTAGCGAATCAGCGTAGGCGATTTCCCTTACTGCCGAAGTGATGCAGAACTGCGGCACCCGTGATGCAGTGATGCGGCTCTGCCATCAGAGCCCAGCCTTGTGTCGACACACGCGACAGCGACTCGCCTGCCTTCATTTGCGAATATCCGGCGGCTAGGTATCATGTGAACCATTCCGCCACGATTAACCAGGTGCAAAAGAAGAACGCTCGCATGGACCTCCGACAGCTTCGATACTTCGTGACCGTTGCCGAACAACTGCACTTCGCGAATGCTGCGGAAACGCTCGACATCGCTCCGTCTGCGCTGAGCATGCAGATACTTGCGCTTGAAAAGGAGCTCGGCGTAAAGCTGCTGATAAGGACGACGCGCTCGGTCACCCTGAATGCAGCGGGTTTGTTGTTCCTGCAAGAGGCCAGACAGACGCTCGCTGCAGCCGAGAACGCGAAGCGCGTTGCGATGATGGCCGGGCGTGGACAACTTGGTACGCTGGAAATCGGATACGTGATTTCCGCGGCATGCGCCGGCGTCGTACAACGGTTACTGACTAGCCATGCCGAAAGCTATCCGCAGGTGCGAACCGGGCTACATTCGCTGGATAGCCCGGCTCAAATTCAACGACTCCATCAACGGGATCTCGATGCGTGCATTGTGCGAACGGCCGCAGGCAACCGCGAAGAAGTCGACCAGATTCTTTTGTTGAGAGAAAGGCTAGTTGTCGCCTTACCACAAACTCATCGCCTGGCAGGACAGGAAGCGATACACGCGGCAGAGCTCGCCGACGAGACCTTCACGGCACCTCAATTCGAGCGAGACATTGGCTTTGCCGGTCATCTGTTGGCAATCGGTCGAGACGCCGGTTTTACACCGAGGATTGAGCTCCAGACGAAGGACTTCCTCACGGCTCTCGTGCATGTCGCGTCCGCCCACGGCGTGGCAATCGTGCCGGAGAGTATCGGAAACATCAGGCTTCCCGGGTTAGTGTTTCGCCAATTGTTAGATGTCCAGGACGATTCAGAGTTGTATCTCGTCTTGCGCAGGAATGACCAATCGCCGTTAGTCGCGAGCCTGCGGGACATCGCCATTCGAATGGGTGGGACGCGAGTCGAATAGCAACGAAGGGGCGCCAGAGCACACCCTCCGTCCGAAATATCATCTGATGCACGCTTCCGTCGCCTCAACCGGCAAGGTCGATAGCGCGGGCGATATGTTCTCCAATCTCGATCGACGCCGTTGCCGCGGGAGACGGAGCGTTGCAAACGTGAATGGATCGATCGCCTGGAATGAGATGAAAGTCGTCCACGAGGCTGCCGTCGGACTTCAGCGCTTGTGCGCGGACGCCGGCAGGCGCAGCCACGAGGTCTCTTTCGTGAATCTCGGGAATGAGCTGCTGCAGGCTCTTGACGAAAGCCGCCTTGCTCACTGAGCGCTGCATTTCCTCGAGTCCTTCCCTCCAGTACTTCGACGACAGCTTCCAGAAGCCCGGGTACATCAAGACTTCGCCAAGGTCTCGAAGGCTGAAGTCCCTCTTGCGGTAACCCTCGCGCTTGAAGGCCAGCACCGCATTGGGCCCCGCTTCAACGTGACCACCGATCATCCGAGTGTAGTGAACCCCGAGAAACGGAAAATTCGGGTTCGGCACCGGGTAGATGAGGTGCTTCACGAGATGTCGGCGTTCGGGTCGAATCTCGTAATACTCGCCCCGAAACGGCACGATCTTCAAGTCGTCGGCGACGTTGTCCATCCTCGCGACGCGATCCGAGTGAAGGCCGGCACAGTTGATGACGAACTTCGTCTGGACAACCCCTTGACGTGTTTCAATCTCGACGTGCGATGCGTTCTTGCGAATCGCCAGGACCCGTTCGCCCAGGCTGATTTCGCCTCCACCCAGGGTGATGATTCGGCCGTACATCTGGCAAACCTGTTTGTAGTTCACGATGCCAGCGGCAGGAACTCGAATCGCTTGCAAGCCCGCGACGTGAGGCTCGATCTCCTTCAACCGGTCCGGCCCGATCTTTTCAATGGCAAGGCCGTTCTCGAGCCCGCGTTTGTACAGATTCTCAAGCAGCGGAAGTTCCTCTGGCTTGGTCGCAACAATCACTTTCCCGCAGATTTCGTGTTCAATCGCATGCTCCTCGCAGAAGCGGACCATCGACTCGCTACCGGCACGCGCGAACTTCGCCTTGAAGCTCCCTGGTTTGTAGTAGATACCTGAGTGGATTACACCGCTGTTGTGACCAGTCTGGTGTTCAGCGAGGGAGTTCTCTTTTTCGATGACGATAATCTTCTTGCCGGGGAACCGCTTCGTGAGCGCCATCCCGGTCGAAAGTCCAACGATACCCCCGCCGACAATGGCAAAGTCATATGGCCGCTTCATAACGTCTAACGCCTCACAGTTGCGTGAATTCCCCGCGAATGCGCATCAGCTCGCGGTGCAATCCCGGGTTCTTTTCGAACGGCGCCCGGCCATGAAGCCAGAACAGGTTGTTCAACATCACGAGGTCGCCGACGGGCAGCGGGATAGCAGCCGTTCCCTTTGACGCTTCCATCGACTCGGACAGGCTTTGCAGGTAGTACGCGTGGTCGATCGACTCCGGATTGGCGAACTGGTCGATGAAGCAGATGCCCGGCTTGCCGTCGACATTGAAGAACGTACGCCGTTCGACTTGCTGCCCCACATTTTTGCTGGGCGGAGACTTGTACGTGAACTTGTAAGAGGCCAGCGGGTGATTGACGAACTGGTCCAACTGTTCCCAATCGTCCAAATGGAGCAGCCGTGACTCGCCACCGATAGCGTTCTGTTCACTAAACTTCATCATGAGCAGCCAGTCAGTCGGCTCATCGACGAAAGTTCCGTCGGTGTGCAGCGTGAACAGACGATACGCCTGACGCAGGTAGGAATCGCTGTTATCCGTATCTTTCACCAGGAAACGCGCGTAGTACGTACCCGACATCGAGTCATGGTTGGCTGGCCCGACAAGGTGAGCCATGGCAGTGCCGAACTTCACGTAGTCGTCCGCGTTGCTCGCCGCGCCTTGCACACCGATGGTCAGCCCGCCGGAAGCGCGGTCGCGCAGAATGCTCCGCACGGTGTCGGTGAAGGTCTTCCCGAGCATTGCTTCCAGCTTGCCTGCGAGGACGAACCGCATATACGGCACATACTCGAGATTCTGGCTGTTGATTTCACGTGTTTGCTCAAAGAATCGATCGAGTACTTCCTGGTCGACTTCAATGTGGCGAATGCGTGCATGATGCGGATTCTGTCCGACATGGAAGCGCTCGCCCTTTGCCAGTCCATACGGATTCCTAATTTCAGTTACTTGTGCGACATCCATTTTTCGCTTCTCCTTCGCAGATGTGGTGCGGGTATGAACCATTCTAGTTTTGACTTGGGCGGCTCTCAATTCGATTCGGGTGCGATTCAATTCAGAAAAACTGATTTGTTCATCCGTTTGCCTTACGCGCGACGGACTGACGAGCGTAGCGGCACCGTCAGCTGCCTGTGACCGGACGGCGCGATTCGCTGCCGAATACGTGTGATGGCACGAACCGTCAGGACGCCCGCGTTGAGTTCCTTGATGCCGACCACGTTAAGCAACGGCCGCGCCTCATCGCCCAGGTGCGGAAGCAACATTTGAGCAGCCGAGAAGTCCTGGCTCTCCGTCCAGAAACTCGGTAGCGCAACCGTCCAGATACCGACAGCCGAGGCGGCTTGAACACCGATGGTTGTCGCGGCAAGCGCGACGGCAGTATTCGCCGGCAACTCGAGCGTGTGAAGCAGACGCTGATACATACCGCTGGTGACCTCGCTGAATCGCGTGCCGTCTCCCGAGGCAACGGCGCAGATGGTCGACGTCCAGTTGCTGCCCAACAGTGATTCCAGTGCCATCGATACAGAGCTCGGCGTTTGGCAGCTGACGACTGCGACGCGATAGCCGCCCTGTTCCGCTTGTTGAAGCACCCGCGCGACACCCGGACGGAATGCCAGACCTCGCTCCTTGAGGAGTCGGTTGAATGCTTCTACCCGTTCCGCCTCGATGCTCCCGAGCAAATCGTCCGACCAGTCCGCTTCGACCTGCTCTTGATAGCAGGCGGGAAGCTGTGGGCGACTGCTCACGGACAGCAAACGCTGATACACCTCGGGCGTCCAACGCAAGCTGAGCCCGACACGAGAAAAAGCGGTGTTGAATGCCAGCAGGTGCAGTGAATCTGTGTCTGCCAATGCGCCATCAAGGCTGAAAATCAATACTTCAGTCGACACGTGTCACCTCGAATGAGAAGTGTCCAAAACGCGCATCTGCGTCTTGCCACAGGCTGGTAGGCGGTCGAACCACTTTCGGGGAAGCGAACTAACGACCAGGATTCGTGGATTCCTTGATACACATTTCGTGCCAAGCACGACAGCGAATGACCGCTCAAGGCTTGACAGCCAGTTTTTGAATTGACAAGCCACCCGCGTGATTCATTCCTGCAATTTGCTGCACTACAAGCACCACAAAAATGAATCAGACACTGATGGAGACAAAAAAACGGCACCGAATCTTCGGTGCCGCCAAAGCCATTCACGGATGGACTGGACGAACCCAGTCGGCCCTAACCGTTATAAGCGGTCTTCACGGTAGTGAAGAACTCCGCTGCGTAGCTGCCTTGCTCCCGCGAGCCGTAGCTCGAGCCCTTGCGCCCGCCGAAAGGGACGTGGTAATCGACCCCGGCGGTGGGAACATTGACCATCACCATGCCGGCCTGCGCTTCGCGCTTGAAGCGCGTGGCGTATTGGAGCGACGTCGTACAAATGCCTGCCGATAATCCGAATTCCGTATCATTGGCTATCTGGAGCGCGTCGTCGAAATCTCGTGCCGGGATGAGACATGCTACCGGGCCGAATATTTCTTCGCGGGCGATACGCATTCCGCTGCTCGCGTCCGCGAACAGTGCCGGCGAGAGGAAAAATCCGTCCGTGTCGCGCTTGATACGGTCTCCGCCGAACGCAAGCGTCGCACCTTCTTCCCGCCCGATCCGGATGTATTCCAGGTCGGTCTGCAACTGCTCGGAATCGACCACCGGCCCAATGTGCGTGTCTGCGGAGAGCGCGTGACCCACGCGCAAGTGCGAAAGCCGCTCGACGAGTGCGTCGCGGAATCTGGAATAGATGCCGTGCGTGACGATGATTCGGCTCGATGCCGTGCATCGCTGGCCGGTAGAGTAAAAGGATCCCTGGATAGCACAGGTGAGTGCCGTCTCCATGTCCGCGTCATCCGTCACGAGCAACGGGTTCTTTCCGCCCATCTCGAGTTGCAACTTTGCAAAGCGTGCGCCGGCCGTTGCCATGACCCGCGCCCCAGTCCCGGTGGAGCCGGTGAAACTGATCGCATGAACCTTCGGACTCTCGAGGAGCGCCTTCCCTACGACGCTGCCACGGCCGATAACGAGGTTGAAAACGCCCGCCGGAAACCCGGCGCGACTGATGATTTCGCTCAATGCCCACGCGGACGATGGCACCAGTTCTGCCGGCTTGAACACCACACAGTTGCCATAAGCGAGCGCCGGCGCAATCTTCCACGCCGGGATGGCAATCGGGAAGTTCCACGGCGCGATGATGCCGACGACGCCGACCGGCTCACGGGTGATGTCGACGCTCAAGCCCGGTCTGACTGATTCGAGGTGTTCACCTCGTACGCGAAGGACTTCGCCCGCGAAAAACTTGAAGATCTGGCCGGCGCGCGCCACTTCACCGATACCTTCCGCACGGGTTTTTCCTTCCTCCCGTGAAAGCAGCTCGCCCAGCTCTTCTTTCCGGGCGAGGAGCTCAGTGCCCACGCGATCCAGTGCATCAGCGCGAGCTTGCACGCCGAGTACTTGCCCGGTAGTGAACGCCTGGTACGCGGCGTCGATTGCCTCGAGAGCCAAGCTCTCGTCCGCCTGTGAGAATTCGTCGACCACGTCAGATGTATCGGACGGGTTGATGTTTCGGTAGCCGTCCGAACCGGGACGCCATTGCCCACCGATGTAGCTCGTTTTCATTTGAGTACCTTGATCACGCGTTGTTTCTGAAGTTGCTCAATGACGTCGTTCGACAGGCCCAGCACACCTTCGAGTATCTCCCTGGTGTGCTGCCCCAGGAGTGGTGGCGGATTCCTGTAGTCGACCGGCGTTTCGCTCATCCGAATCGGACTTGCCACCGTACGCACAATCCCGGCCAATGGGTGCGACTGTTCAATGACCGCCCCCCCGCACCGATACATGCGGGTCCTGGAACGCCAGGCCGATGTCGTTGACCGGGCTGCAAGGAACGCCAGCCGCCTCGAGGGCAGCCAACAACTCTGCATTGCGCCAAAGCTTGATTTGCTCGCGAAGGAGCGGGATAAGCACCGTTCTGAACTCGACGCGTCTGCGATTGGTCGCGAAGCGCTCCTCGTTCGGCAGCCCTTCGCAACCGATCGTCCTGCACAGCGCCTTGAACTGTTCATCGTTCCCGACCGCGATGACGATTCGCCCGTCCGACGTCTCGAAGTCTTGATACGGAACGATGTTCGGATGGGCATTGCCCAATCGGACGGGCGAAATCCCGGTCGTGAGAAAGTTCGACGCCTGATTGGCCAACGTGGCGAGTTGCACGTCCAGAAGAGACAGGTCGATCCGCTGACCTACACCCGTCACCGTCCGATGATGAAGGGCCGCGAGGATGGCCGAACTCGCGTAGATGCCTGTCATGACGTCGGTCAGTGCCACACCCACCTTCTGCGGCCCGGCACCCGGCTGACCGTCTGGCACGCCGGTAATGCTCATCAATCCGCCCATCGCCTGGATCGCGAAGTCGTACCCCGGGCGATTGGCGTACGGACCCGATTGCCCGTACCCCGTCACCGAGCAGTAGATCAGGCGAGGATTCAGTTCTCTCAGGCTGTCATAGTCCAGCTCGTACTGCACCAGGCCGCCCGTCTTGAAGTTCTCGACAAGAACATCGGATTTCGCGACGAGGTCCCGGATGATTTTCTGGCCTGCGGCGGTCGCGATATCAATGGCGAGCGAACGCTTGTTGCGATTGGCGGCGAGAAAGTATGCCGACTCCGAGGTCGTATTCCCGTCGCGGTCTCTCAGGTACGGAGGGCCCCATGCACGCGTCTCGTCGCCGAGCGCCGGACGCTCGACCTTGATCACGTCGGCACCGAGGTCGGCAAGAATCTGCGTGGCCCAAGGACCAGCGAGTACTCGCGACAAATCGAGCACCTTTACGTCGGACAATGCGGAACTCATCGATCAGCCTGGCTAGAGAAGCATTGAAGAAAAGCGCGCACCGAAGCCGCGCCCATTTCCGGCACGGACAAGCGAGCGCCGCTTACCCGTATGCCGACACGTTCAGGCCGGCTGTACGACGCCGGCGCCGGCCGTCAACTTGAGGAGGATGCCCTCGATGATGTCCATGCCCTCATCGATGAGCGCGTTCGAAGCCGTCAGGGGGAGCATGATGCGCAAGACGTTGCCGTACGATCCGCACGTCAACAGGAGAAGCCCTTCCTTTTGTGCTTCGGCCTTCAGACTCGTCACGATGTCGGGAGCCGGCTGCCCGTTTTTCATGAATTCAATCCCTGTCATGGCGCCGAGACCGCGTACGTCGGCGATTTCAGGGACATGGGCACGCAGGCCGTTGAAGCGGGAACGCAGACGCTCGCCGATCGCCTCGCTTCGCGCGCAGAGGGATTCCTCCTCCATGACGTCGAGAACCGCGAGGGACGCGACACAGGCCATCGGGTGACCTGCGTACGTGCTGCCCAACCCGCCGGGAGGAATCGAATCCAGCACGTCGGCGCGGCCAACGACGGCCGAGATCGTCATGCCGCCGCCCAGTCCCTTGGCCATCGTGGTCAGGTCCGGCACGACGCCGGAGTGCGCCATCGCGAACATCCGTCCGGTCCGGCCAACACCGGTCTGGATTTCGTCCGCGATGAAGACGATGCCGTACGTGTCACAGATGTTCCGCAGTCGCTTGAGGAATTCGGTCGGCGCGGGCGTGTAGCCACCTTCACCCTGGACCGGCTCCACGATGATTGCAGCAACGCGCTGTGGGTCCACCGTGTATTTGAACAACCGTTCGAGGCCGTAAATGGCATCGTCGACCGAGACGCCATGCAGCTCCGACGGAAACGGCGCCTGATAGACCTCTGCCGACATCGGGCCGAAACCGGCCTTATAGGGCGCAACCTTGCCTGTCAGCGCCATCGCCATGAACGTACGGCCATGGAAAGCACCGTCAAACGAGATGACAGCCGAGCGCTTCGTGTAGTAACGGGCGACTTTGACGGCGTTTTCGACCGCTTCGGCACCGGTCGTCATGAAGAAGGCCTTCTTCGGGAATTGGCCAGGGGCAAGTTCCGAAAGCCGTTCCGCAAGCTCGACGTACGATTCGTAGGCCACGACTTGAAAACACGTGTGGGAGAATCTTTCGGCCTGCTTCGCAACCGCTGCCGACACCTTCGGGTGCCGGTGTCCCGTATTGAGAACGGCGATACCGGCACAGAAATCGATATACCGCTTGCCTTCGACGTCCCAGATTTCCCCGTTCTCCGCGCGTTCCGCGAATACGGGATGAGCATTCCCAATGCCCTGGGGAACGGCGCGAGCGCGTCGCGCCATCAAAGCCTTGTTCGTTTGCTCGTTATTCGACATCTTTCACTCCTGTTGATACGGGATGACCGGGTGGTCATCACAATTCAAAGATCAAGCCGGGACGACAGCTCGGTCGTTATTTAGAGACGGTAATTTCGCCCTTTCCACTACCGAACCCGGTCCAGCGGGTATCCGCCTGGCTGGTAAATACTTCTTTCGAGACGAGTTGGCCCGTTGCAGCCTTCCACTTTCCGGTGCCGCCCTGAAGCTTGAACGTGATGCCGTCGTATACGGTATCGATGGCGCTCAGGAGCTTGTCACCGTCCTTGTCCTTCATCTCGCAGCGGCCGGTGCCTTTCGCGGTCACGTCCTTGCCCACCGTCGTATCAGTCTCGATTCCGACGCACGTGGTGTCGAAGAAGACATCGCCCTTTGACGGCAGACTTACCCGGTAGCTGCCACGCAGTTGAAACACCGCGGTCGAGCGATTCGCGCCTTCCGCGATGCTGGGCGAAAAATCCGCCGTCCAGCCACTCGACAAGATCACTGGCTCAGCTGACGCGACCGCAGATGCGAGCAGGACACTGCAGCCGAACAACATCACACCGATTTTCATGTTGGCCCTTCACATAGTCTTTGAACGTGGAACGCAGAACGCCGGCCTGGAGCGGCCCCTTTTCAACCAGGGGCCGCCCGGACCAAAGGTCACACCCCCGTGCGAAATGCAAAGCAAAGCACGAACGCTTCTGCCAGAAAGTGGCGGAGCCCCCTGATCAAATGTTTGTATCGCATTTCACTCTCCATTTATTCAGGATTACTACGTTAGCCCGCTAGATGCTCGCCAGTGGAGCGTTTGCATTGGATGGTTTCAGGGCTCGGAGAGTCCAAAAACCATTCTTCAGAGGTTGCGCGAGGCCGTCACTTCATGAAACGTACTGTGCTCGTCAGGCGCAAACTGTCGTTGCCTGGTGAGCAAATGCGCGTCACCGGCCGGAGCATCACTCTTGCGGTGCGGCTTGCCGATGAAGAGATAGAGCAGCCCGGAGACGACGACCACCACCAGGGTCAGCAGCATCGAGTAGTTCATGTACCACGGAGCGGTGGGCGTGCGAGGCCAGAGAATATTGACGACAGCGCCGATCCCATAGGCGAGCGCAAGGATGTTGACCAGCCACCCCAGGTTGCCCATCGAGAACTGACCGGCCGGGCGCCAGCCGCGCACGCGGGCGAACATCGCACCGAGCACCACCATCTGGAACGCGACGTAAATGCCCACCGCCGCAAAGCTGACGATGATGTTCAACGCATCCTGGACGAAGAACCCGATGCAGTCGATGAACGCGGACACGAGGCCGGCCACCACCAGCGCCGCGGCCGGGACGTGGGTCCGTGGAGAGATGCGGGAGAGGAAGCCGCTGCAAATGATCATCTTGTCACGAGCGTAGGCATAAACCAGCCGACTGACCGCGGCCTGGAGGCTGAGAATGCACGACACGTGAGAGATCAGCACAATCCCGTAGACCACCCGTGCGCCAATCGCGCCGAAAGCATGCGTCAGGATGGTGTTGATCGGGTCCGCGTCCTTGCCCGAGATTGCAGCCTGCAGGTCGGGTACCGCAAGGATGAGGCCAAGGCACGCGTAGATCGTGACGGGGATACCGATGTAAATCGTCATCCGCATCGCGCGCGGAATCGCCTTGCCCGGGTTCGGTGTTTCTTCTGCAAGGTCGCCGCATGCTTCGAAGCCATAGCAACAGAACATGCCAACCAGCGCCGCGGCAAGGAAGGCGGGCAGATACGAACCGCCCGCACTGAAGCTGAACGTCTCGAAGATGACGTGAAACGGCTGCAGGCGGCCGAACAGGAGCAGGTAACCACTGACGAGCAACGCGCCCAGCACCTCGCAGATGAAACCGAACATCGCAATGCGTGCCAGCGTCTTCGTGCCGAGCAGGTTGATGAGCGTCGAGCCGAGCAAAAGTACGATGGCGATGATAGTCGTCGTCTTCGGTGTGACGTCGAACCCGAGCAGATAGGCAAAGAACGGCGCGCCGCCAACAGGGACAGCGGCCACGGTCGTGATCAAAGCCCACATATAAACCCAACCGCTCATCCATGCCCAGCGCGCGCCCACCAGGCGCCGCGTCCACGGATAAAGCCCGCCGGCAATCGGGAATTGCGACACGACCTCGCCAAAAATCAGGCAAACAAACATCTGGCCGATTGCCGCAATCAGATAAGACCAGATGAACGGAGGCCCGCCCGTCGTCATGCCGAACGTGAACAGCGTGTACGCGCCCACGACGGGAGAAAGATAGGTAAAGCCGAGCGCAAAGTTTTGCCACAGGCCCATCGAGCGGTCGAAGCTCGATGTGTAGCCCAACGCTGCGAGTTGCGCCGAGTCGTCGTCGGCAGAGCGGGGGTCAGAGAAGGACATGTTGTCTCCTACCTTCAGATGGAAAATTCAGGCGAAACGGCGTTTGGGGCGGGCGCAAACACCGCTATGCACGGTGTTGCGCCCGTTTGCCAACCGGGTCGGCGCGGTCATGCGCCGACTTCCTCCAACAACGCGGTTTCACTCCAAATTGAGCCAAACGGACTTGCTCTGCGTGTGAGCAAGAATGGTTTCGAAGCACTTGTCGCGCCCCTGCCCCGACTGCTTGAAGCCACCCCAAGGCTGCGTCATGTCGCCGTGGTCATAACAATTCACCCAGACGATCCCTGATTCGACGTTGCGCGCCACGCGGTGCGCGCGGGTGACATTCGATGTCCAGATACCGGCAGCCAGCCCATAAATGGACGAGTTTGCGATGTCGACGGCTTCCTCCTCGCTGTCGAACGGCATGATGGCTGCAACGGGTCCGAAGATTTCCTCGTTCGCAATGCGCATGTTGCGATTCACATCGGTGAAGAGCGTCGGCGCCACGAAGTTGCCGGCGCGAAGCTCCGCCGGAATTTGCCCGGTCAGCGCGAGAACACCCCCTTCGCTCTGCCCGATGTCGATGTATGACGACACGCGCTTGTGCTGTTCTTTCGTCACCAACGGACCCATGGTCGTGTCGGGATCGAGCGGGTCGCCCGGCTTGAACATCGTCGGCGCCAGTTCGACGAACTTCTTCACGAACTGCTCGTAGATGCCGCGCTGCACCAGGATGCGCGAGCCGGCGCTGCAAACCTCGCCCTGGTTACCATAGATGCCACTCACGGCGTATCGCACTGCAGTATCGATGTCGGCTACGTCGTCAAACACGATTTGCGGGCTCTTGCCGCCACACTCCGTCGTCACCCGCTTCATGTTGGACTGGCCGGCGTAGATCATCATCAGCTTGCCGACTTCCGTCGACCCCGTGAAGGAAATCTTGTCGACATCCTTGTGCAACGCGAGCGCTTTACCCGCGTCTTCGCCGAACCCGTTCACCACGTTGAACACGCCTGCCGGGCCGCCCGCTTCTACGAACAGACGTGCGAGCAGGAGCGCGCTCGTCGGCGACTGCTCTGCCGGCTTGAGGACGACCGAGTTACCCGCGGCCAGCGCCGGCGCGACCTTCCATGCTGCCATCATCAGCGGATAATTCCACGGCGTCACCGCACCGACGACGCCGATGGGCTCACGGGAAATGAAGTGGAAAGCGCTCGACGCGGTGTTGGTGACAACCCCTTCGATCTTGTCGATTGCTTCGGCAAAGTACTGGAACGTGTGAGCCGAGAACGGTACGTCGCCGTTCAAAAGATCGCTGATGGGCTTGCCCATGTCGAGGCAGTCCAGCAACGCGAATTCTTCAGTATGTTCGTTGATGAGTTGAGCCAGGCGGAACAGCACGTCCATTCGGTCGCGCGGAGCCATCCTCGACCAAACCCCTTCCTTGAAGGTACGGCGAGCGGCGGCCACGGCAAGATCGATGTCCTTCTCTTTGCCGCGCACCATCGTGTGCTGGTCAAGGCCCGTTGCCGGGTTGACCGTGGTAAACCGACCGCCATCGACTGCATCGACAAACTGGCCGTCGATGAACAGTTTCGTCTGGACATCGAGGCTTTTTGCCTTGGCATGCCAATCAACCACTTTGACTTCTTCGCTCATTTCTTGATGCTCCTCAAACATGTTTTAGCTGGTGCTCCGAACGAACCGCCAGTCGGACTACACTAATGCACCTTCCGTGCCAATTGCATGCCTGCGCGAGAGAAGCCTTGTATCTATTAGGTTTGCTGGCTTTAGTTAGCTTCCTGAAATATCGGTTGATGCACTGTCGTATCGAACGATGCGTTTCCGCATCATGCTTCTGCAGCGGCAGAGGGTCTGCTCTTTCTCGAGATGGTGGCGATGTCCGTCTGGAGCAACTCCGCGGCTTTGCGTTTGCTACCACAGCGCCTGATGGCATCCTCGATGACTTTGCTCTCGTAGCGACGTACCAGCGCTTTCAGACTGAGCTCCGATATCTCGCTCTCATCGACGATATCGACAGTCAATGCATTCTGGCCAATGCTGAGCGGGTCCCCACCATCGAACGGCCCGCTTGCGGACGCCTCGAGCGGGAGATCCTCTTCGCTTGCCGTGCTCTCGCACGCCACCGACAGGTATTCGATGAGGTTCTGAAGCTCTCGAATGTTGCCGGGGAACGCGTACTGCCGGAGCTTGTCTCGACACGCTTTTGTGAGTTGCAGCGGCGTCTCGCGCCGCTGGTTGACTGATGAAAGGAAACGCTCCACCAGAGGATCGATCAGGTCGCGCTGCAGACGAAGTGGAGGCAACGAAAGCACGACCACCGACAACCGGTAGTAAAGGTCCCGACGGAAGCGGCCCTGTTCCACCAGTTCACGCAGATTCTGGTTGGTCGCCGCTACCACATTGACCTTGACCCTTCTCGGTTGCATCGCGCCGACCCGCTGCACCAGGCCGGATTCAAGAACCATCAGCAATTTCGCCTGCGACTGCAACGGCGTCTCGCCAATCTCGTCGAGAAACAACGTTCCCCCGTCGGCGGATTCGATCAGACCCGGCTTGCCCCGAGTAAGCGCACCTGTGAAGGAGCCCCTTTCATAGCCGAACATTTCCGACTCGAACAAGGATTCGGGAATACCCGCACAGTTCACGTGAACGAAAGGCGAGCTTTCCCGGCCGGAACGGCGGTGCAGCAACTTCGCAAATTCCGTCTTGCCGACACCGGACTCACCCAGCAACAGCACGCGACTCCCCATCGAGATCGCGCGCTGGCCAACGGTCAGCAATCTCGCCGTGTCTTCCGTCACTCCCATCAACGGGCTCGGCTCGGATTGCGACTGGTTCGCCTCCTTGCCGCCCTGGCCGGCATTCGACGGGGCGCCCTTGGTGAACGCGTCGAGATTACGCTGCAGAATGATGTAGCAGGTCATGGCGCCCTTGCTGTCGCGCAACGCTCGACCCGTAATCACGAGACGTCGGCCCGTGCCATCGACGAGGTTCTCGTGGTAGCGCTCCCCCTTGTTGAACGCTTCGAGGACGCCGGGGCATTGGATGAATGACTCGTTGACGAACTCGAGTAGCGGCCGGCCCACGATGGAGGCTCTAGGCAACTCGTTCATGCTTTCACCCGCCGCATTCACATACCGGGTCACGCCGCCACGGTCGATCATGAGCATCCCGTCCGGCAAAAGGTCGCAGATCGTGCTCCATCGGGGGTCGCCGAGAAACGCCAGCAGTTCGTCATGCGACCAGCCGGTCTCGTCCCGCTCGGACATGTCAGCGAACTTCATTCGAGGACCTCTTCAAAGCGGTGACGGCGCGTCGCGCCTGTCCGGAACTGCGCACGACAGGTGCGACAGGACGAATGGAAAACACGAAATCCGAGAATAGGTCGTCCCCCACCGGGCCGACTCGCACATCGCAGTCCATCACGGCGCCGTTCGAGAATTTCACGACATCAAGCCAGCGATGCGTTTCGCCGTTGCTCCACTTGCGTGCAACGTCGGCATCAGCGAGCGAGATGAAATCGCCGATCCGGCCGTGCAGGATGCTCGACGCGGGACAGTTGAAGAGCCGTTCGCAAGCGGGGTTGACCGCGGTGATGGTCCCGCTTCTGCTTGCGACCAGAATCGCATCGGGGATCGCGCTGAGAATGCGCTGGACGGTCTCCGCCGACTGTACGAGCTTGTCACGTTCGTTTCTGAAATCGGTCAGGTCTTGCAGCGTCCCCCACATCCGGGTGAGATAGCCGCCCTGAATCTTGCCTCGAACGTTGTTCTCGACATACATCGTCGACCCGTCATATTTCAGGTCGATCGTGAGGCTGCGATCGACGTTGAAGTCATTCCGGATGAGATTGCGGACAAATGCCTCGTTCTGGGGGCTGCGAGGGAAGTAGGTTCGGACGGGTTGGTCGTTAATGTCCACGCCTTCGGGCAGCGAGTAGAAGCGCGACATTGCTTCGTTGCAGTTCGACCAGTGACACTCGTTGGAAAACACCTGGCGGATGATCTCCGGCTCGCTCTCCTGAAGATTGACGGGTTCAGTGAACTCTATGCACCACATAGGCTGGCTCGTGGTTTCGATGTAACCACGCAGCAGTTCGGCACCACTCTGCACTTGCGCCAGAAGCTGCCTTCCTCCAACACTCTCGACCGCGAAAACCTGCAACGCCGGCTCTCCGTCATGAAGCGTCCCGACGAGCCGGGAACTGACGGCCGTCGGTACACCGTCCAGCACCATCTCGAGTTCTTCGTTTGCGGTCACCGTGTCAAGCGTCGGGAGCGCCAGATAGTTATCAAGGAGACCTACTGAATTCCCTGTAAAGAGGGAGGCGCTCGGCATACCGATGAGCGATTCGACATTTCCGCACCATTCCGTCAGGAGCGTGCTTGCGTCGAGCACCGCTCCCGACCTCGCAATGGTGAGCGCCAATACCGGGATGTTTGACAGCACGAGGACCTCCGTCACAGCGCCGTCCCGACGTCAGGACTGATGCGCATTTGTTGCTCGTTGCTGCGAATTTGCATCGATCAAAAATATTGAGATAGCTATTTTTTGCTAGGGATTTCCCTGACAGCCCATGTGTGACAAGGCATTCAGGCTGCTGGCACGAGTCTCGCTTTGTAGTAGGGCGAATTCGTTTGCTGCGGCTGCCTTGATGTGGCTGCCGACGCGGCGACGGATCGAACGAACGTCCAAGGAGGCTTCAACCATGTTAATCACCGGCATAAAAAGCCGTCCGGTGTATGACGTCCTCGCACCGATGTCCAACGGTGCGCTCCACGTCATAGCGGGTCAGGGAAGCGGGGGCCAAGCGCTCTTGCGTTTGCTCGGCGAGTTGTCCGACAAGTCAGAGCGCACCGTCGTCTTCTATTCCACCGAGTCGTTTTCGGGGAAGGACTTCTCGGCGGAACTTCAGGCCATCGAAACGGAGAACCTCAGGCTCTTCAAGTCGAACGCCGAACTCGTCGGTTACCTGGAAACGTATTTGTCGACGGCCAAGACGGGACTGCGTCTTTATCTGGCCGGTTCGGAGAGCTTCATCGGTACGGCGATGCAAGTCGCAAACAAGTTCAACCTGAACCGCGACGAGGTGCTGCGCGAGCACGGCGGCACATACGTTCGCCGTGTCTGGTGTGTTCACTGCGATACCTACACGGAGAACGTCACGCATCGTGTTTTCCAGTGCCCCGGCTGCGGCCTTGACCTCGTGGTTCGCGATCATTACTCGGGCCGCCTGGCCGCATTCATGGGCGTGAAGGCAGACGCCGAACAGACCGGCAACATGCCGGCGGCAGAGGAGCTCGACACATGAACGCGCATGCAGGTACGTTGCCGGTTGTTGTCACCGCAATCGAAGACATCACCCCGCTCATCAAGGTATTCACCCTTCAGGACCCTTCCGGCAAGCCGCTTCCCGGCTTCTCCGGCGGAAGTCACGTGGTTGTGCTGATTCCCGACGAAGGAAAAATCTATCGCAACCCGTATTCGCTGATGAGCACGCCGTTCGACACGACGTCGTACAGAATCGGCGTTCGTCGCCAAGACAATGGTCGCGGTGGATCGCTCGCCATGCACAACGATGTTCGCGTCGGCATGACGCTTCACATCACGCACCCGGTCAATAACTTCCCGCTTAACCGTCGGTCGCTGAAGCACATCTTCATTGCAGGCGGCGTCGGCATCACGCCCATCATCTCCCAGATTCACGACCTGCAGGTCGGCTCGGTCCCGTATGAACTGCACTACGCGATCCGCAACATGGACCACAACGGGATGAAGCAATTTATCGCGGGTGATGAGATCGGATCCACGGAGCTGTACTACGACAGCGCTGACGCCCAAATCGACTTTGACGCGATTCTCGGCAGTCAGCCGTTGGGCTCCGACGTCTATATTTGCGGCCCGGCTCCGATGATTGAAGCGGTTGTCGCTTCCGCACGCGCGCTCGGGTGGGCGGACAGCCACATTCATTGGGAAGAGTTCGTTGAAGCATCGACTGGAGACGCGTTCGAGGCGTTTCTGAAGAAGGCCAACAAGCGAATCATGGTCCCGCCTGAACTCAGCCTGCTCGAGGCAATCGAGGGCGCCGGCCTCGACATGCCTTACCTCTGCCGTGGTGGTGCCTGTGGGCACTGTGAAACCGATGTGCTCGAACTCGATGGCGAAATTGAACATCGAGACATCTGGCTCAGCGACGACGTCAAGGCATCCAATCGAAAGATGATGCCCTGCGTGTCCCGCGCCAAATGCAAGAAGCTTGTCCTCGACCTGTAACCGGAGCGAATCATGTCTATCGTCTTCAACACGACCGAAACCTTCCGCGACGATTACACGTTCCGGAATAGCAAAGAAAGTATCCAGCGTTGGCCGTTCCCGTTCTTCGAGGACAAGTACGAGTACACGATGAATCTGGAGCCTCACGTCAAGGTTCCCGGTACCGTGTACGCCGCCAACTTCGACATCGACGAGCATTACGTCGCGGAGATGAAGGAACGCGCGATTGCATTGGAGGAACGTCCCGGGCAGCATTTCAAGGCGCTGCCCAACATGATGCAAGCGCAGTGGGACCTGCTCGAGTTGATCATGGAGTCGTACGCGGCCGACTACCCGGAGTACTTCACTTTGAGCATTGACGGCTCGCAGTGGACGTGGGAGAACAAGCTGCTGAACATCAAGGACACCTTCACGTTCGGCGACCCGAAAACCCTGCCGTATGAGCCGATGGAATACATCACTCGCCAGGCTCAAGGCGAATGGATCGTCGTGGATGACCGCGACGATACCCTCTATTGGTCCGCGGCCATGGCGACCGAGCGCGCCGACTACTCGTTGCGCTTCAACCTCGGCATGAGCTGGAAGGAGTGGCACGGCCCGACGATCTCGTCGCTGCACGACAGCGGCATTCTCGAGCGGGGTCTCAAGTTCCTCAAGCGCATGCGTATCGGCCATCCGGTGCGGCGTCTCAACTGGACTTTCACCGTCAACCCGCGCCTCGAGACGTCCGCAGAGACGCTGCCGGAGTGGGCCCCCGACCGAGCGAAGCTCACGCTCGACGACGTGGGCAAGAAGGTCAATATGCGCGTCGAGTTGCAGCCGCTGCACCGTCTGCCACGGAGCAACGCGATCGTGTTTCCCGTGCGGACGTATTTCGCAAGCCTCGAAGAACTGTGCACCATCCCGAAGTGGGGCCGTCGCATGCACCGCGTCTTGCGAGACCTGAACCCCGAAATCCGGGACTACAAGGGCTTTACGCTTTACCACGACTTGATGGTTGAGTACCTGTCGAAGTTCGACGACGGCGCTCCGACTTCTCCCGGAAACGGTCCGGAGTAAGCGCCGCTGCGCAGGCGCCTCGTGTTTCCCGGCGCCTGCCCATGTACCCGGCAGGGAATATTCCGGTGCGATATCAGGATCGTGTAAACCCGCGCCGCGGTTGATTGCCGGCGGCGTATTTCACCCGTGTGCGGCTTCAAGTCTGTGTGAGTGCCTCGCGCTACCTCACCCGCACGCACGGCACCCTTACGTGGAACGGCGAAGGTCGCGAGCGACGACTTCGAGTGCTCGCGTCCATCCCACTGCTGGACGACTTTCTCGCTCTTTTCCGATGTTACTTTCAACCAAGGAGACATTCATGTCGCAAGCGCAATCTGAAGAGCAACTGGACCAAGCGTTTCAACAAGCGATTGCCGCCAATTACGCGGTGTTGACCAACGGTTTCGCGACCAACAACGCAGGCACCGTCGCCTACGAATTCTTCACGCCGGATGCATGGTCCGTCGGTGCGGAAGAGGAGACGGCCATCGGCGCGAAGGCGATCGAAGCGCTTTACGCCGACTTCGTCGGTGCATACACCTTTGAGGCCAAGTCCGTCTCGGCCCACCGGGTGGGTGATGCCGGATGGGACTTCGCGGAGGTCACACTCGTGTCAACGGACGGCCAGAAGGAAGTTCATCCGTACAAGGTGCTCTACGTCTGGGAGCGCATTGACGGCAAATGGACCTGCAAAGGACAGATGTACGTTGAGGGGAGTTTCAAAGGTGCGGTCGCCGGCGTTTGAACGGTCGGAACGATGACCTTTACCCGCGCGATATTCGCGCGGGAATTCCTTCCACGTTTTGGTCGATGTTTCAGGGCTGCCCTACGATGAAGTTCGACTTTTCGGTCACCCGCTCGCTACATCTTTACGGGCTTAGCTTTCCATTCGACATATTCATCAAATGCGCGCGAGGTTTGCAGAACGTCGAAGGTATCGATCTGGTGCCGAGCCAACGACAACGTTGCATTCAGATTCCGGTGAGTCGCCGCTTCGATTACCAATTGGAACCGGATGCCAGCGGTGCAGCTGAGGCGGCGGTTCACATTCTTTGCGAGCACGATTGCGGCGTGACGATGACGGCGAAGGACTGGGAGGACCTGTCTCTCGCAACCCACACCAAGACGGCCTCGATCTCGCTGGCGCTCGCTCGGAAGATATTCCTCTATCCCCATGACCGATGGACGCTGGCGACCATTGCAGAACAAACTGAAACGACTGTTCGCGCACTGCAAGCGCGCATCTTCCGTGAGAACGCTGCATTCTCGGAAATACTGTCCCGCCAACGCAGATTGCGAGCGCTACTCGATATGCTTGCAATGGGTGTGCATGTCGGCGACGCGTCGCTGAGTGTACCCAGCACTCGCGGGGAAACGTCATTGCGGCGGACCCTGGCTCGAGGCTATCTCATACTCTGAAGCGCTAGTACCAAGTGCTGCCGGTAATCGTGGACCAGGAAAACGTGTCACCGCGAGCGAAAGATGGCGCCGCGACCGAGACCTCACGCGCTAGCGGTATCTGTGGTCACGGTTAGTGGAACCTTCGGACACCCACCGCAGAGTGGCTGACGGATTCACCGCACTACTCGCCTTCGCCGATCACCCGCACACGATCGGCACATTTGGCCCAGGTACGTCGCCTCGATCCGACGACCCGACGATCAGGGCGACACCATGCTTTGCAAGCGAGAAGATCAACCCGGAGATCTCCACCGTCGCCCACGTCAACACCGGGAGTCGGTTCCCTCTCGATCGCGTCCCGTTCATCGAGACCATGTATGCAGGAAACCCCGCTCGATACCGCACGGACGGGGCGGATTCCGACGCATCGGCACACCTCCGGAAACGCATGCAATCGGAATGTCATCGAAAGCAATCCGAAATTCATTGAAATGGCACGGAATATTTCCGACTCCATATCGTCATCTTTCAATGTTCGAATGCGCACGCTTGCGCACTGCGCCATCGCCCCGGTCCAGGTTCCGGTATGGATTCCGATCGATGACACGCTCGGTGTTCCGGCGTGCGGGGCGTTCAGCTCGACACGCTGGCATGGCCCTGCCTCTCGCGTCGAGTCGTCCACTGACCAACACCGGGAACCGGCGAGCGGCACACGGCCTTTCTCGAACTCAACAGCATCATCTCCCGTCGCTTTCACGCAGGTGTGAGCAGCGGCAGCTCAATTTCAGCTTCGCGGCCGACAAGGATCATGACGCTTCGAAGTTGGCCAAGGATCAAAGATGAAAAAAACGCGAGCAGTCACCTGTCTTTTATTGCTTTTGGCGAGCGCAATTCTGCCGGGATGCGGTGGCGACGACAGCACGATCAACTCCACACCTGCCGTCAAGAAGATTTACCACTGCGGCAACTGATCAATCATTCGACGCAAATCATGACCGTTAACCGTAGAGATTTCATCAAGCAATCTGCAACCGTGTTGGGTGCGGCAACGGCAATGTCGCTGTTGCCTGCGAGCATACGACGCGCGCTCGCCATTCCGGCCGCCTCGAAGACGGGGACGATCGCCGATGTCGAACACGTCGTCATCCTCATGCAGGAAAATCGCTCCTTCGATCACTATCTCGGTCAGCAAGCCGGATTTCGCGGATTTAACGACCGGTCGACGCTTCCCGTCGACAATCAAAGCGCCATCTGGAATCAATCGAATGGAAATGGTGGGTATGTCACCCCCTTCCATCTCGACAGCAACTCGACGAAAGCGCAAACGATCAGCTCGCTTCCGCACGGATGGCCCGACGGTCACAACGCCTGGAACAACGGTCGCTGGGACAACTGGGTCGCGGCGAAAGGCGCGCTCACGATGGGCCACTTTTCGCGGAGTGATATCCCGTTCCATTACGCCCTTGCGGATGCATTCACGGTATGCGATGCCTATTTTTCGTCCTGCATGGGGCCGACCAACACGAATCGCCTTCATCTGATGACGGGCATGATCGACGTGGCAAGCACCGGCGGCGGGCCTCTGATCGATAACACGCCAGCGAACGTCTTCACCTGGACGACGTACCCGGAACGACTTCAAAAGGCCGGTATCAGTTGGCATGTCTATCAAGGATCGGACGGCAGCGAATCCTTCAAGACGACCCTCAAGCCGAATCCCGTGGGGTCCACGAACGTCGATTATCCGAATCCGTACAACGTGCTGAATTTCTTCCTCGCATATACGTCGGACAATGCGGACCCGGCACTCGTGGCAAACGGCACGACCAAGCGAACCTTGGCGGACCTCACCCGTGACGTGAAATCCGGGACGTTGCCGCAGGTATCCTGGCTTTTGCCTCCGTACATGTGCTCGGAGCATCCGGCTCGCTCGCCGGCGGACGGTGCGACCTACATCGCTGCCGTCCTGGACGCACTGACGTCCAATCCGGATACGTGGAGCAAAACGGCCCTGTTCATCACGTACGACGAAAACGACGGATTCTTCGATCATGTCGTCCCCCCGTCGCCCCCGGCGTCTGGCCGTGACGGGCTGTCGAACGTCTCAACCGCGCATGAATTCTACTCAGGCAGCGCGACAAATCCCGCCGGCCCGGTCGGACTCGGCGCCCGGGTGCCGATGTTCGTGGTCTCGCCGTGGTCCAAGGGTGCATGGACGTGCTCGGAGGTATTCGACCATACGTCGATCATCAAATTTATCGAAAAGCGCTTCGGCGTGGTCGAGCCGAACATCAGCGCATGGCGCCGCGCAATATGCGGCGACCTGACGTCGGCTTTCGACTTCACCAGCCCCGACACGAGTGCGGTTACCGTACCGTCGGTCGCGGGATTGAGTGAGGCGGCTGCCGCGCAAAGCACGTTACCGATGCCCGCCGCGCCGGTAACCCAGGTGATCACGCAGCAGGAGCGCGGGAGCCGAAACGCGCGCGCTCTGCCGTACGAACTGTTTGTCAATGCTGCCGAAAATGCCGGATCCGGAAACCTGACGCTAACGTTCGTGAACAGCGGAAGCGTTGCGGCCGGTTTTTCCGTCTATTCCGCCATTTCACCGACGTCCGTCAGGCGCTATACGGTCGATGCCCAGACCAGGCTGTCCGACAACTGGAGCTTTTCCGCCGCGGGATCGGGTGCCGCCGCATACGACATTACGGTGGTTGCCCCGAACGGCTTCGTACGACGCTTCAGCTCATCCGGCTCGAATGCGGGTACGCAAGAAGCCACCGTGTGCTATGAGGTCACCCAGGGCGATCTGGAGATCACCCTGACCAACAGCGGAAAAACCACCGTGACATTCTCGATCACGGACAACCGTTACGGTCTCGCGGCGCAATCCATGACCGTGCAGGCCGGTCGGACGGTACAGGTTCCGTGGGCTCTTGCGGCAAGCCAGCGGTGGTACGACATCAGCATCACGTGCGATACCGATGCCCGCTTTCTGCGGCAGTTTGCCGGACATGTCGAAACCGGTGCCCGGGCGTCACCGATCCGTCGATGGCCTGAATCACATCGAGTGACTCTGCCCGCGTACTAGCAGGCGGAGGGAACCTCTCCGCTCGGCCGGGTATCACGATGATGCCCAGCCGCGGGGGGCTATGAGCCGCGCCGGCAGCCCCTATCGCGCGTTGTACGAAACCAGCGTTTGAGCAGGCGATCGCACCGTAGCGGTAAACGATCAACTCAGCGTCTTTGTCGGCCATAGGTGCCCACCTCCCCAATCGGTGGACACCCATGCTCGTTGGTCAGCGCACCGTGACATAGACGTCGAGAATGGCCCCTTACGGTCGATCAACCTCAATTGCTATAGATCAGACCGCGAGCGGCGCCGTTGACGTAAATCCTGCCATACGTGTTCCAGTCGCCGGCCATCACGCCGGAGTCGCCGAATTGGTGCGCGTCATCGTTGAAGCGCGCCCACGTTGCACCCCCGTCGTCGGAATGGTAAATGCCCCAGACGCCGTTCAATGTGCCTTCCACATAGACCGCGGCCGAGTACGACGAACCGGTCGGTGCCCTGCCCAACGCGATCACGGTGGCGCCCGGTGTGTCATTGGTCGACGCAAAGACGCCGAGCTTCGTCCAGGTCGCCCCCGAGTCCACCGAGTGGTACACGGCCGTGCCGTCGGCCAGCCAGAGGTCACCCTCGGCGTTCGGATTGACCACCATCGACGTATCCCGCCACGCATTCCACGCCAGGTTCGCGTTCACCGAGCCCTGGCTCAGCGTGAACGTGTGGCCGCCGTCGTTCGAGACGTAGATCTTGCCGCGCTGCCAGCTCCACGGTGCGCCGCCGGAGTCGTAGGCATAGACCTTGTTCGGGTTCTTGCGGTCCGCGGCCAGGCGGTAGGCACGCGGGAAGCCGTTCCATGTGGCACTGAACGCCGGCAGGTTGGTCGCCGTCCAGCTGGCGCCATTGTTCGTCGTGTACGACGGCACCGAGTCCGGCGGTGCCCAGGTCACGTGGTTGCGGGACGGGACGACCAGGTTGCCCACGTTGCTCTGGCTTGCCGCGGCGCCGTTGGGCAGCGTCGCGAACGTCGCCCAGCTATTGCCGCTGTCGCCGGACCAGAAGCCCTTGGTCGCATGGCCGTTGGCGTTGTCGACGCCTGCGGCGGCGATGTACGTCGGATCGGACCACGACATGTCGGCCGAATTGCCGCTGCTCCACGTGTTCAACGGGCCTTTCGTCGGCCTCGTCGAGAGGTCCGTATTGACCCACGTGCCGATGTCGCCGGCGCTGTTGATGAAGTTGTACGACGCGCCGGGCGGCGCCGTGACGAGCGCCAGCGTCACGGTTTCCTCGAGGTTGTCGACCTTGGCGCGCCAGGTTGGCGTGGGCGACGAGGCGTTCATGGTTTCGCAGATGCCGCCGCCGTGGACGTGCATGACGTGATCGCGATTGGCCGGGTCGATGGCGACGCTCTCGACCCAGCCGGCGCAGCCACCCGAGGCAGTGCCGGTATGCGGCATGCCGGCCTCGATTTCGCGCCACGTGCTGCCGCCGTCGTCGGATAGCTGGATGGTCTTGCTGGTGTCGCTCCAGCCGGTCATGCCCAGTGCGATGCGGGCGGACGCGCCCAGACCGGAGACGGACAGGCCGCCAAAGCCGTTGCTGCTGGAGCGGTTGAGCAGCGTCCAGTTGCTGTCGTTGCTTCCGCCGAACTTGTAGAGAGAGCTCGGCCCGCCGATGCCCTGGCCGACGCCCGCGTTGAACACCACGTAGAAGTTGCCGTCGGACGTGCGCACGACGTGCGGGATGTAGTAGCCGGACACCGTCGGCGGGACGGGCACCGGCGTCCACGAGAAGCCGCCGTTGGTGGACTTGTACAGGGTCGACGTCAGGCCCGCCGCGTTGGCGTAATCCGGGGCGACGGTGGCCCACATGATCCAGGTCGGCTGGCCGCTACCCTCGCCCGACGTATCGAAGATCACCTGTTCGACGCCGATCGGGGAACTGCCGCCGCTGATCGTGGTGGAGGACAGACCCGTGACCTGCGTCCAGGTCCGGCCCGAATCGGCACTCTTCCACAGGCCGGCCGTGCGCGATCCGTAGAACAGCGTCGACGGATTGTTCGGGTCGACTTGCAGGCGCTCGCCCGTGGCGCGGCCGTTGTCGTTGCCGCCCACCGGGAACGGCAGGTCGTAGTGCGTCCAGGTATCGCCGCGGTTGCTCGAGATGTAGATGCGGCCGTTGTGACCCTGCGTCACGGTAATGCCGGTCACCATGTAGACGAGCTGATCGTTGTTCGGGTCGAGCGCGAGGCTTTCGACGCCGTGGAAATCGCCCTCGCCCGAGCCGAAACCGACGCCGTCGGTGATGGGCGTCCACGTCGAGTTGGTCGCGTTCCAGCGGTACGCGCCGCCAACGTCGGTACGTGCGTACAGCAGGCTCGCGTTGGCGGGATGGTAGATCAGGCCGGTGACGTAGCCGCCGCCGCCCCACTTGACGCTGGTCCAGCTGGCCGCCGGCTGGTTGCTGCCGCTGCCATTTCCGCCGATCTGACTGCGATTGGCAGCTGAATTGGCGCCCGCATGGATCACACCTGTCGCGCTATCGGATCCGTCACCACAGCCCCATAACGCACACGCCATCGCCGCAACGGCGATCCATCGTTGAGAAAACACGGTCATCAGAAGTCCTTATAGAAATAGGTCCATCGCAGGGCCCGCCATCGGGCCCTGCGTGATCAACTCGTCATGAGCGACGCAATCTGCGCAGCGCCGAGCGCACCGCGATAGAGGCGGAAATCGTCGATCAGGCCGTGGAACGTGGCGTCGGCACCGTATTGCGATTTGCCCAGCCAGTTCTGCGTGGTACTGCCCAAGCGGAACGGCGCCTGGAACATCGCCGTGTTGGTGCCGACGGGCGTGCCGTCCACGTAGATCGTGCCGGTCGAACCCGATAGCGTGATGGCCACATGCACCCATCGCTTGCTCGGCAGCTCGTTGGGGGCGTCGATGATCTGTTCCGGCGGGCCGTCACCGGGGCCGTTGGCCGTCATGGCGAAGCGCATGCCGGCCCAGCCGTTGCGCAACTGCCCGCGCGGCGTGAACATCATGTAGCGGTGGAAGCCCGTGCCGAAGTCGAACAGGCGTGCCCACGTTTGCGCGCCGTTCCAGAACACCCAGCTGGCGAGGGTGAAGTCCGACACGTCGACCAGCAGATCGTCGGGCAACGCGACATACGCGCCCGAGCCGTTGAGCGAGACCGCGTTACCGCTGTGCCCCGCCGCCCACGTTGCGCCGTTGAGCGTGCCATTGCGCCTGTTGCCCGAGCTATCGGCGGCCGTGATGCCGCTGCCTTCATCAAACGTGAGGTGCGCGAGCAGCTGCTGCGCCGTGATCACTTTCACTTCGTTGGAGAACGCCGATTCGCCCGCAATCGTTTGCGCTGTCACGACATAAAAATACGTGCCGGCAGCGGCTGGCAGATCGGTATAGGTCAGCAGATCGGTGATCCCGCTCTGGATGGTTTTGTACGGCCCGCCGGCAATGGTGGCGCGCTTCACGTTGTAGCTGACGGCGTTGCTGCTGCCCCACCACGACAGCACCGCCTTGCCCGCGCTCGCGTAGCCGGTCAGGCCGGTCGGCGTTGCGGCGGGGGTGCCGGGGTCGAGCGTGCAAGTGAGCGTGCCGTAGCCAAGCTGATCGAAGCCGCCACTGTTGGGGCCGTAGTTGCCGCCGCCGCCTTCCGGTGCCACCAGTTCGGCAGCGCGCTTGGTGTAAGGCGCCGCCAGACCTTTGCGGTTGATGTAATGGTTGGCCACCAATGCCCAGCAGGGCCGCCCCAGGGCGTCGCCTCGCCCGCCGGTGGAGAACTGCGTCTGGGTGACGCCGGCGCTGTTCTGGTACGTGACGAAAGGCACCGTGTAGAACGCGCCGTCCGCCTGCTTCAGGTTGGCCTTGGCCACGTATTCCGCGCCCGCCAGAAAGCGATTGTTGTCATGGCCGTACAGGTCGATGCCCTGATTCCACGCCATCTCGCAAATGGCGCCCGTCAATGCAATGCCGAGCGTGCTGTGGCCCTGGTCCCGGCCGGCTTCCTGCCATTGCCCGAGGTTGCCGGGATGCAGGTAGTACACGGCTTGCCGGATGCAGCCGTTGCTGCCGCCGGTCTTGAAATGGGTGACGGCCTCGTTGACGAGCTCGGCATCGTCGCACAGCACGCCGATGGCCAGGATGCACGCGATGTTGGCCAGGCCCCAGTTGGCCCAGTAGTGCGTGTCCATCGCGGTGTCGATACGGGTCAGGAAAGCATGGCTGACCGGGTAGAAGACCTTGCGCATCATGGCCTGAAACGCGGCAAGCCCGGCCGGACTCCAGCCGCTGTAGCCGCGCATGATTTCGGTTGCGTTGGCGAATTCGTAGCCGTAGATGCCGGCGGCGAGCGCCACGTCGCTGCCGCCAAGCGTCGTCAGCGTCGACGCCCACTGGTCCAGATACTCCACGGCTTTGTCGGCATAGCGTTTGTCGTCCGATACCTTCCAGCGCAGCGCGTCGCCATAGGCGGCGGCGATGTCGTTGTAGAGCGCGCCGTAGTTCTGACCATGCGTGGGATCATTGCCGCGATAGATGCCGACCTGCGGGTTCGGTTGGTTCGTCAGGCGCGTGTGACCGTTGGCGACGAGCACGTTCCAGCTGTCGATCCACGGGGAAGCGTGGGCCCCGACTTTAGCGCGCATGCGTTCGAAATCCGCCTCGGTATGCAGCAACCCGGGATGCGTGAAGGCGCGGGTCTGGGCAGTGCCTGCCGACGTCGCCCCTGCGCCGATACCGTCCGAAGCTGGAACAACGCCGGACGCCTGGCTGATGCCGTTTGCCGAAGTACGCTCACCGCCTGTCACCGCGTTGCTTCCGTCGCCGCCGCATCCCGCCAGAAGCGTTGCACCGAGCCCCATCACGAAATGGCGTCGTGCAATATTTTCGATGTCGCCGAGTGGGACGATTTCCTCGGATGGCATCGTCAGTGCTCCGTTGTCTCGCATGTTGGGATCCCCAGTTTTTTAGCTATGGTCGAAGCGAAAAAAAATGTACGAACCGTTCCGTATTCATCAGGAACGCGTAGCATTCTATCCAGCACGATAGGGAGGCAATCAAGCGAAAAAAAACATATTCACTCATGACACGCACTTGTCACATCTGTGATGGATGGATTGAGGGATGCGCGAAGCGGCTGGGCACCGCCGTAGAACAAAACAAAGTCGAGCCTGGGCATGATCTGTTGTCCGTAGCGCGCTTACGGCGGAGCACGCCATCTCGAATCCGACGACCCCCCTGCCAATAGAAGTTCGGCGTTGACGGCTGCGGCCGAACTTGCATCTCTTGTCTCGCTCGGAATACGCGGCCAAAGGCCGCGCATCTCACAACATGCATGGGCGTGCGCCGCACGCCGTGCAGCAACGTCCGAACCTGATGTATCGTGGCGCGAAGCGTGCGCGTCGCTTCGCCCCTGTGGAAGGTCATCCATTCCATGACCGCCTGCCCCCGGCGACAGCGCCCGCACGATCCTGCGCAACACGAAAGGCCGTCCGGCGCCCGTGCGGGCCCGGCCGAGCCTCGTTCACTTGTCCGGAACCCGTCGCCATGAAAAAGCTTGTCAACCGCCCGTCCGATGTCGTGCGAGAAATGCTGGAAGGCATCGCGCGGCAGTCGCCGCATGTCGCGATCCTCGGCGACGAGCACGTGCTCGTCCGCCAGCCGCTGCCCGAGCCCGCGCAGCGCCCCGTCGCCGTCCTCTCCGGCGGCGGCAGCGGCCACGAGCCCGCACACGGCGGCTATGTCGGCGAAGGGATGCTGAGCGCGGCCGTCTGCGGCGAAGTGTTCACGTCGCCGTCCACCGACGCCGTGCTCGCCGCGATCCGCGCCAGCGCCGGCCCGAACGGCGCACTGCTGATCGTGAAGAACTACACCGGAGACCGGCTCAACTTCGGGCTGGCCGCCGAACTCGCGCGCGCCGAAGGCATTCCCGTCGAGACGGTCATCGTCGCCGACGACGTGTCGCTGCGCGGCCGCGTCGAGCGTGGCCAGCGACGCGGGATCGCCGGCACCGTGCTGATCCACAAGCTCGCCGGCGCGGCCGCCGCGCGCGGGCTGCCGCTCGCCCGCGTCGCGGCGATCGCGCGCGACGCGGCGGCCGAACTCGGCACGATGGGCGTCGCGCTCGACGGCTGCACGATCCCGGGCGCCGACAAGTCGGGCTTCAGCCTCGGCGATCACGAGATCGAGCTCGGCCTCGGCATCCATGGCGAGAAAGGCGTCGAACGTCGCGCACCGTTGCCGGCCGATGCGCTGGTCGACACGCTGCTGTCGAGCATCGTCGCCGATCTCGTGCTCGACCGCGGCGAACGCGTCGCGCTGTTCGTCAACGGCCTCGGCGCGACGCCGGACATGGAGCTCGCGATCGTGCTGCGCGCCGCGCACGACAACCTGCACCGGCGCGGCCTCGTCGTCGCACGCGCGTGGGCCGGCACGTTCCTGTCGGCGCTGAACATGCCCGGCTGCTCGATCTCGGTGCTGCGGCTGAACGACGAACGCGCGGTGCTGCTCGACGCGCCGACGCAGGCGCGCGCATGGCCGGGCGGCGGCGCGGTGAATACGCAGATCCGCGTGGCCTCGGCCGCCGTGCAGGAAGCGCCGTTGCCGCCGCTCGATGCGGCCGGCCGCGCGTGGGCCGCGCGCCTGCAACCGGCGCTGCACGCGGTCGCGCAGACGCTGATCGATCACGAGCAGACGCTGACCGACCTCGATGCGGCGGCCGGCGACGGCGATCTCGGCGCGAGCATGCTGCGCGCGGCGGAAGCGATCCTCGCACTGCCGGAAGGCGCGTACGGCACGCCGGCCGGCGCACTCTCGGCGCTCGGCGCCGCGTTGCGCCGCGCGATCGCCGGCAGTTCGGGGCCGTTCTATGCAACCGCACTGCTGCGCGCGTCGCGCCGGCTGGCCGAGATCGCCGAGCCGTCGGCGCGTGACTGGGCCGCGGCGTTCCGCGGCGCGGTGGATTCGATCAGCGAACTGGGCGGCGCGCATGCCGGCGACCGGACGATGCTCGATGCGCTGGTCCCGGCCGTCGCGGCATTCGAGCGTGCGCTCGACAACGATCGCGATCCCGCCAGCGCGTGGGCCGCGGCAGTCGAAGCCGCCGAGCACGGCGCGCAGGAAACCGCACGCATGACGCCGCGCGCCGGGCGCGCCAGCTATCTCGGCGAACGCGCGATCGGCACGCCGGACGGCGGCGCGGTGGCGGTGTCGTATTGGCTGCGTGCGTTGCAGGCGCACATCGGGTGAGGGTCGCGAAGGCGCGCCATCGGCGGCGCGCCTTCAATGCATCGGCATGCAAGACGCCATATCGCGTCACGTGCCGATGCTGCGGATCGTTGCGGCACCAGGTGGCGTCACCTGTGTGGCCATCCGCAATCAATCAGTGCATCTTCGTCCGCCCGGGCAACAACGCCGCACCAACCGCCGCCACGGCGAAACTCGCAAGCCAGCACCAATAGCCGATCGCGTCGAGATGCACGGGCTCGACGTTCCCGGCTTCGTCGACGGCAATCTGGTGCTGCGACAGGAAGCTCATCCCGAACAGCAACGCCAGACCGGCCAGCATGACCGCCTGCGCGCGGTAGCGCTTCGCGGTCAGCAGCCAGGCGGCGAACACGAGCGGATTTGCGAGCCATGCATAGATACCGACGAGCACGCCCATCCAGCCCGTCAACAGTACCTGCCAGCCGTCGGCCCATGGATGCGGAGCGGGCGCGCCGGTGCGGAACGGCGCGGTGAACATGGCGACCAGATAGAGCAGCACGCTGATCGCGAGCAACACGGTCGTGGCGCGGCCCATCGGCGGGCGAACGGGCGCGGTGGCGGACGTCGATGGTTTCATCGTCGGGCCGGGCGGCCGGCGTCGCGGCGCGCCGCCGGACACACCGTATGCACGTCGCTCAGACGCCTTCGACCAGCACGGCGCGATAGCGCGCGCCCTTGAAGCGGTGCTGGGCGACGGCCTGATATTCCGGGCCGTGATACCACGCGTGCGCCGCTTCCTTCGACGGGAACTCGACGATCACGACGCCTTCCGGTCCTTCGCCCTCGAGCGTTTCCTGCGGCCCGTAGCTGCGAGCACCTTCACCGGATGCCCGGCGAGCGTTGCGCCAACCTTGCTCTGGTAGAGGTCGAATTCCTGCTGGTCCTGCATGCTTTCACGTGTAAACACGATGTAGGTGGCCAAGATGCGTGCTCCTGATGCGCTGCGTGGAAAGGGGATGGGACGGCCGCGCATCGCCTGGTCCGGCGAACGGCACGCGACCTGCCAGCAGCTTACAGGGGTTTGCCGACGAACGTCGGGGCTGGCCGGGTGCGCATCCGGCCGGCTTGCCGCGTGCGACAACGGTCACCCGCGTACGGATCCTGCCGCGCGCGGATGACCGGAACGGAGGCCGTCACGCAAGCGTCGCGGTGGCCTGCATCGTCAGCCAACCGTCGCGATCCTTCGCCCACAGCTCGATCGTCCGGCCGTCATCCGACGGCTTGCCGCACAGCGTGAACGGCTCCCCGTCGAACGTCGGGCGCACCGCGCGAAACGCGAAGCTCGCGAGCGTCGCGTCGGGCCGCTCGCGATGCACGAGATCGACGAGCAGCGTCGCGATCAGCGGGCCATGCACGACGAGCCCCGGATAGCCCTCCTCCTGCGTCACGTAGCTGCGGTCGTAGTGGATGCGGTGACCGTTGAAGGTCAGCGCCGAATAGCGGAACAGCATCACGGCGTCGGCCATGACCGTGCGCGACCACGTCTCGCCTGCCGGCGCCGCGACCGGTTTCGGCGCCGGCGCGCCCGGCTGCGGCGCATCGCGATAGACGATGTCGTGCTCTTCCTCGACGCACAGCACGCCGTCGCACTCGATCCGGTGCTGCACCGTCACGAAGACGAGCCGGCCGCTGCGGCCCGTCTTGTCCTCGATGTTCTCGATCGTCGATTCGCGCGTCGCGCGCCGCCCCGCGCGCAGCGGCGCATGAAAGGTCAGGCGGCCGCCGGCCCACATGCGGCGCGGCAACGGCACGGGCGGCAGGAAGCCGCCGCGCTTCGGATGGCCATCGGGGCCGACTTCGGCCAGCGGCGCGACGGGCAGGAAATAGAGCCAGTGCCACATCGGCGGCACGACGTCGCCGGGCGGCGGGCGGTCAAGCGTGGCGGCTAGCGCGTTCAGCGGGAACGCGGCGATGTCGTCGCCGAGCGTTTCGGTCTTGCCCAGCCATGCGTCGAGCGACGCCTTGCCAGGGGGCTGCGAGGATGAAAGGGACACGTGCGGAATCTCCGGGTGGCTTGCAACGGCCTCAATATGCACGCCGCGCGCCGTTTCGCGAAACCGGATTTCCCGAACCCCGGCTTCGAACCTGCCTGACCTGCCGAGCGGCCCGGCCGGACGACTTTCGTCTGACCATTCGATCGCAGCCGCCAAACGCACCACCCGTGCCGGCAAAACCTTACAGCTTGACCATCCCCGGCACGCCGCCTAAATTGCTTCAAACGGGCTGGCCGAACCGCGTGCGACGTGTCATCCGGGTGACAAAAACGATAGTTTGCTATCGAATTAATTTGCCCCTATCATCTCGCCCATGACCAATCTGCACGACCTCCGCCTCGCCGTCAGCAGCCTTCTCGTGCTGTCCGCGCGCAAGTGGCGCCGCACCAGTGACGGCGTGCTGACCGCGTACAACGTGTCCGAGGCGTGCGCGACGCCGCTGCTGATCGCCGGACGCCTCGGCGAAGGCGTGCGCCAGGGCACGCTCGCCGAATACGTCGGCATCGAGGGGCCATCGCTCGTGCGCCTGCTCGACCAGCTGTGCGCGGCCGGCCTCGCGCGTCGCGACGAGGATCCGCACGACCGCCGCGCGAAAACGATCTCGCTGACGGCCGCCGGCCGCGCGGTCACCGCGAAGATGGAGGAAGACCTCCGCGTGCTGCGCGCGCAGGTGCTCAAGGGCGTCACGCGCGCCGATCTCGAAGCGACGCTGCGCGTGCTCGACGCGTTCAATGCGTCCGAGTCGCACACGCCCGCCGCACGCGCCTCCCACACCGGTGACGCCACGTCATGACCTACCCGAGCCTTCGCGACTGGCTGTTCTCGGGCAAGACGTTTGCCGCGTCGATGCTGGCGCTGTATCTCGGCCTGTATTTCCAGTTGCCGCGCCCGTACTGGGCGATGGCGAGCGTCTACATCGTGTCGAACCCGTTCGTCGGCGCGACGCGCTCGAAGGCGCTGTATCGCGCGCTCGGCACCGCGCTCGGCGCGGCCGCCGCGATCTTCTTCGTGCCGCCGTTCGTCGAGACGCCGCTGCTGTTCGCGATCATCGTCGCCACCTGGTGCGGCACGCTGCTCTACCTCGCGATCTCCGATCGCACCGCGCGCAGCTATGTGTTCATGCTCGCCGGCTACACGATGCCGCTGGTCGCGCTGCCGACCGTGACCGATCCGTCCACCGTGTTCGACGTCGCGATCGCACGTACCGAGGAGATCGTGCTCGGCATCGTGTGCGCGAGCGTGGTCGGCAGCGCGATCTTCCCGAACCGGCTCGCGCCGACGCTGATCGAGCGCACCGACGCGTGGTTCAAGGATGCCGCGTTCTATGGCCGCGAGACGCTGTCCGGGCACATCGCCGGCAAGGCGCTGTCCGCGTGCCGGCAACGCCTCGCGGCGACCATCACGGGCCTCGAATTCCTGCTGAGCCAGCTGAGCTACGACCATGCGCACCCGCGCATCCTCGCGCGGGCACAGGCGCTCGCGGGCCGGATGCAGCTGTTCCTGCCGCTGATGTCGTCGCTCGCCGATCCGTTGATCGCCCTGATGCGCGACCTGCACATCCGGCCGGCCGGGCTCGACGAGTTGCTCGCCGATGCCGCGACGTGGTTCGACGCGCCGCTGCCGGCCGTCCGGGCCGGCACCGACGGCGACATGACCGACGACCCGGTCGCGCAACGCCTGCGCGAACGCATCGCCGCGCTGCAGCCGGCCGACGACGCGCTCGCGAGCTGGGACGGTGCGCTGCTGTCGAACGCGCTATGGCGGCTGCGCCAGGTCATCGACATCTGGCAGGACTGCCGCTCGCTGCGCGCGCTGATCGGCAACGAAGCGGGCGTCTGGCAGCCGCGCTACCGGCACTGGCGGCTCGGCGGCACCGAGCGCTTCTTCGATCGCGGGATGATGCTGTTTTCGACGCTGACCGTGGTCGCCGCGATCGTGTTCGCGAGCTGGCTGTGGATCGCGTCTGGCTGGCACGACGGCGCCGCCGCCGTCACGCTCGTGGCCGTGTCGTGCAGCTTCTTCGCTGCGCTCGACGAGCCGGCGCCGCTGGTGTTCAAGTTCTTCCTCGCGACGACCGCGAGCGTCGTGTTCGCGGGCCTGTACCTGTTCGTCGTGCTGCCGCACGTGCACGATTTCGCAATGCTCGTCGTGATGTTCGCGGGCCCGTTCATCCTGATCGGCACGCTGCTGCCGCGCCCGCAGTTCAACATGGTGACGATGCTCGTCGCCGTGAACACGGCCACCTTCATCAGCATCCAGGGTGCGTACGACGCGGATTTCTTCGTGTTCCTGAACAGCAACCTCGCGGGCGTCGCCGGGCTGCTGTTCGCCTATGTATGGACGCGTGCGACGCGGCCGTTCGGCGCGGAACTCGCGGTGCGGCGCCTGCTGCGCTCGGGCTGGGAAGACGTCGCACGCTCCGCGTCGACACAACCGCTCGACGACCAGCGCAACCACGCGTCGCGAATGCTCGACCGCGTCACGCAGCTGCTGCCGCGCCTCGGTGCGTCCGACGATCATCGCCACCCGTCGATCGAAAGCTTCCGCGACCTGCGCATCGCGCTCAATGCGCTCGACCTGCGCCGCTCGCGCCGCCGGCTGTCCGGCGACGTGCCCGACGCGATCGACCGCGTGCTGGCCGGCGTCACCGACCACTACGAACGCTGCGCCGCCGCGAACGCGCGCCAGCCGGCGCCGCCCGCGCTGCTCGCGACGATCGACGACGCACTGCAACGCGTCGCGGGCCGCAACCTGCCGGGTGCCGCACCGGCAGAAGACGGCGCTGCGCCCGCCGCACCGGCCACGCCTGCCACGCATCGCCGGCTGCGCGACACGCTGCACGCGCTCGTCGGCCTGCGCCTGTCGCTGTATCCGGCCGCGGCCGGGCAGCCGCCGCAGGCGCCGGACGGAGCACGCGCATGATCCCGCTTTCCCATCCGTCCTTCCGACCGCGACCATGATCGGCGAAATCGACATCTTCGGCGTATTCGTGCCGGCCCCGCTCGTGCTGATGCTGATCGCCTACCTGATCAACATCGTCGTGCGCGCCGTGCTCGAGCGCGTCGGCTTCTACCGCCTCGTCTGGCACCGTTCGATCTTCGACCTCGGCATCTACGTATTCGTGTTTGCCGCCGTCGTGATCGTTTCCCACCATCTCGTGGCTACCTAACGTGAAAAAAACCTGGCTCTCGGCAGGGCAAATCCTGCTCACCCTGATCGTCGTCGTCGTGGCTGCCGTCGTGCTGTGGCGCATCGTCAACTACTACATGTTCTCGCCGTGGACCCGCGACGGTCACGTGCGCGCCGACGTGATCCAGGTCGCGCCGGACGTGGCGGGCCTCATCACGTCGGTGCAGGTCGCCGACAACCAGGAGGTCAAGCGCGGCCAGGTGCTGTTCGTGATCGACCAGGCGCGCTACACGCTCGCGGAGCGGCTCGCCGAAGCCACGCTCGCGCAGCGCCGCGCGACGCTCGCGCAGGCGAAGCGCGAGTACGCCCGCAACCTGCAGCTCGGCAACCTGGTCGCGAGCGAGCAGGTCGAGGAAAGCCGCACGCGCGTCGAACAGGGCGAAGCCGCCGTCGCCGATGCGCAGGTGTCGCTCGACACCGCGAAGCTGAACCTGCAGCGCACGACGATCGTCAGTCCCGTAGACGGCTACCTGAACGACCGCGCGCCGCGCGTCGGCGAATACGTGCCGGCCGGCCGCGCGGTGCTGTCGGTCGTCGACCGCAATTCGTTCCGCGTCGACGGCTACTTCGAGGAAACCAAGCTGCGCGGCATCCACATCGGCCAGCCGGTCGACATCATCGTGATGGGCGAGCCGCGTGCGCTGCGCGGCCACGTGCAGAGCATCGTCGCGGCGATCGAGGATCGCGACCGCACGCAGGGCGCGAACCTGCTGCCGAACGTGAACCCCGCATTCAGCTGGGTGCGGCTCGCGCAGCGTGTACCGGTGCGCGTCGTGCTCGACGAGGTGCCCGACGATTTCCGGATGATCGCGGGCCGTACCGCGACCGTCTCGATGCGCGAAGCCGACACGCGCCGCAACGACCAGGCGAAGCCGGCGGCCGGCGCGTCGGCGGTCGCCGCACCGGTATCGACGGCTTCCGGCGCGGCCGCCAGCGCGGCAGGAGCATCGCAATGAAGCGGCACGGTCTGCGTCTCGCCGCGACGCTCGCGCCGCTTGCGCTCGCACTCGGCGCGTGCAAGTCGGTCGGCCCCGATTACACGCTGCCGCAGCAGGCGTACGTGAATGCGCCGCTCGCGAACCATGCGCTCGACGATGCGAACGGCACGCTCGTGTCGCGCGACGCCGTGCCCGGCAACTGGTGGCAGCTCTACGACGATCCCGTGCTCAACGGGCTCGTGCGCGATGCACTGAAGTCGAACACCGACCTGCGCGTCGCCGCGGCCAACCTCGCGCGCTCGCGCGCGGCGCTGGAAGTCGCAAGCCAGCAGGGTGGCTTCTCGGGCGGCGCGGAGGCCGCCGTGCAGCGCGCCCAGGAATCGGCCGAGCAATACCTGCTCGAGAACAAGCTGCCGGTCGTCAACGAAGGCACGGTCGGCATCAACGTGTCGTACGAGATCGACCTGTTCGGCAAGCTGCGGCGCGGCGTCGAAGCCGCGCGCGCGGACAGCGAAGCCGTCAGGGCCGCCGGCGACCTGGCACGCATCACGGTCGTCGCCGACGTCGTGCGGGCGTACGTCGAGTCGTGCTCGGCCGGCGACGAGCTGGCCGTCGCGAAGCAGTCGCTCGCGCTGCAGAAGCAGCGCGTCGCGCTATCGCAGCGGCTGCGCGATGCCGGGCGCGGCAACCAGACCGACGTGACGCGCGGCGTGACGCAGGTGCGCACCCTCGCCGCCGATATCCCGCGCTTCGAAGGCCGCCGCAAGGTCGCGCAATACCAGCTTGCCGCGCTGCTCGCGCGCTCGCCGGCCGACCTGCCGAAGGCCGTTGCCGAATGCGAGCGCCTGCCGAAGCTGCGCCAGCCGATCCCGATCGGCGACGGCGCCGCGCTGCTGCGCCGCCGCCCCGACGTGCGCGCAGCCGAGCGGCAACTCGCGGCCGCGACCGCGCGGATCGGCGTGGCGACCGCCGCGCTGTACCCGTCGATCAGCATCGGTGCGTCGGCCGGCTCGGTCGGTGTCGCCGCCGACCTGTTCTCGTCCACGACGAATCGCTGGTCGTTCGGCCCGCTGATCAGCTGGTCGTTCCCCGTCAACGGCCAGCGTGCGCGCGTACGCGAGGCCGAAGCGGCGACGGGTGGCGCGCTCGCGCACTTCGACGGCGTCGTGCTGAACGCGCTGCGCGAAACGCAGTCGAGCCTCGCGACCTATGCCGCCGACGTGCAGCGCACGGAAGCGCTGCGCACGGCGTATGAATCGGCACGCAATTCCGCCGACGAAACGCATCGCCTCTATCTGGCCGGCCGCGAGTCGTTCATCTCCGATCTCGACGCGACGCGCACGCTGACGAGCGCGCAGGCGCAGGTGGCGGCAGCCGAAGGCCAGGTCGCGACCGACCAGGTGCGGCTCTTCCTCGCGCTCGGCGGGGGGTGGGAATCCGACGGTACGACGGCCGCAGCGGACGCCCGTCCCGCCGCGACACGCACCGCCGCGACACCCGCGACCAGCGAGTAATCACGGCAGCGCTGTCATCTTCAGTACATCACGCGCACCTGGCGAAGCGCTCGGTGGCGGCGGGCTTTCCTGATTCGCGCCATAGCGCCGGAAGGACGACGAACACCCACGTTGACGGTAAACTGGCAAATGCATTTCCATTCATCTTTCGCCGCTGAACCCCCAGCGGCATCCACCCGGAGATCCATCATGCGAACCAGCGCCCGCAACCATTTCGCCGGCCAGGTCAGCGCCGTCAAGACCGGTGCCGTCAACGACGAAATCACGCTCCGCACGCAGGACGGTCTCGACATCGTCGCCGTGATCACCCACGGCAGCGCGGCGTCGCTGGGCCTCGCGGCCGGCTCGAAGGCATTCGCACTCGTGAAGGCGTCGTCGGTGATCGTGATGGTCGACGTCGACAGCAGCAAGGTGTCGGCCCGCAACTGCGTCGCGGGCACCGTATCGTCGGTTGCGAAAGGCGCGGTCAATTCGGAAGTCGTGATCAAGGCCTCGGGCGGCGCCGAAATCGTCGCGATCATCACCAACGACAGCGTCGATCGCCTCGGCCTCGCGAGCGGCACGGCTGCGTCCGCGATCTTCAAGGCATCGAGCGTGATCGTCGGCGTCGAGTGAACGCGTGAGGATCGCGATGGCGAGCCGTTTGGCACGGCGCATTCACACGAATCGCGCCGTGCGGCTGCCGGTCGGATGCATGCGATGACGACCGCGTTCGATCACGTTCGGCAACGGGCGCTGCAGTCGTTGCTGTCCGCGGCGGCCAGTGCCGACACACCCGATGCACGCCTGTTCGGCGCACTCGTTGCGGCACGCGCGCGCCGCAATGAACTCGGGCTGCTCGGCCTGTCTCGTCGCCAACTGGCCGGCCTGCTGACGCGGCAGTTTCCGCACCTGCCTGCGGCCGAGGTCGCAGCGCTCGCGCCAACGGCCGCGACGGCAGTGCTGCCATCCACTCACGCGGCGTTCGTCACCACGCTGCACACGCGGCTGATGAACGACGCGAATCCCGCCACCGACCGCGACGACGCCGGCTGTCTCGCGTCGATCATCGCGCACGCCTGCCTGCGCCCCGATCATCTGTGGCGCGATCTCGGGCTCGACGGGCGCGACGCGGTATCCGCGATGCTCGATCGCTATTTCCCCGCGCTTGCCGCGCGCAACGTCGCTCACCTGCGCTGGAAGAAATTCCTCGCACAGGAAGTGGCCGCCTCGCTCGATGTGCCGCCCGGCCCCGCCCCCGGGTGCCCGGGCTGCGAGGATTTCGGCTTCTGCTTTCCTCACGCGCGATAACCACCACGGCTGCGTGGCCGCCCATTCGAGTCGTCGCATCGCCATCCGGAGAAACCGCCCCATAAACGGTTACCTTGCACACCGTATCGCCTGCTGTTCATGACGCGGTCAATGCCGGTGCCGGTGATGAATGTCCGGAAAATGCGCATGGCTGTGCGTGATCGGCAGATGCACATGCGGATGCGTGTGCGGCTCGTTGCCGTCGTACGCAAAATCGTGCGCGTGCTGGTGATGTTCGTCGTGCCGATGCCGATGCGTGTGCTCGAGTGGCTCGTGCGTGTGCGTGTGTTCATGCCGTTCGCGAACGTGCAGCCAGATCCCGAGCGCCATCAGCACGGCCGCGATCCAGAACGTCGCGGGCGGCAGCGCGGGCCAGATCAGCAGCGACAGCACGACGCCGAACAGCGGCGCGATCGAGAAATATGCGCCCGTGCGCGCGCTGCCGAGATGACGCAGTGCGACGACGAACAGCACGAGGCTGATCCCGTAGCCGCCGAGCCCCGTCAGCATCGCGGCAGCCGTGACCGGCACAGCCGGCAGCGTCGTGCCGGTCGCCAGCGCGATACCGATGTTCACGGGGCCGGCGATCAGCCCCTTCGCGCACGCGATGACCATCGCATCGTTTGCGGCCACCTTGCGGGTCAGGTTGTTGTCGACCGCCCAGCACAGGCATGCGCCGACGATCAGCAACGCGCCGACCGGCACGCCTGCCTGGCCCGGCGTCCACGACAGCAGCGTGCCGCCGGCGACGATCGCGACCATTCCGAGGAACACCTGCGAATCCACGTTCTCGCGAAACACGACCCACGCGATGACAGCCGTCAGCACGCCCTCGAGATTGAGCAGCAACGCACTCGTCGCGGCTGGCGTGCTCGACAGCCCGAGCATCAGCAAAGCCGGTCCGGCCACTCCGCCCGCCGCAATCGCGCCGGCCAGCCAAGGCAGGTCTGCACGCTGCAGCGGCGCGGCGCCTGCGGTCGTTGCATGCCGGTTGTGCAGGCGACGAAGCAGGATCCCGATACCGAGCCCGACACCGCTGCCGAGATAGAACAGGCCAGCGACCATGAACGGCGACATCGCGCCGATCAGCGCCTTGGCGAGCGGTGTCGCGGCGCCGAACAGCGCGGCAGCGGTGAGCGCGACGAGAATCGCGGAATGTCTCGAGTGCATGATCCGGTTCGAATTGACGTTGAAAGGCGCTGGTCGTCGCAGCGGGTTGCGTCGCGGTGGGCTTTTCGACCCTTTCGCAATGTAAGCTGCATTGCAGCCGGCCAGCTTGCGCGCGACCTGGCGACCTCGACGCGATTATCGCGCGTCGTCATGTCACGATGACCGAGTGCGATCGTCCACGCGCCAGTCGATGGCTTCGACATGCCTCTATTTTAGGAAAACGAATTAATCGAACGAAGCGTTGCCGTGTTCGGTGTAGGCGTACCGTTCATGCGCAAACGACAAAGTCGAAACAACGCGCGTGCGGCATCGATCGGCGAACTTTCTTCGTCCGGTCGCGTGGTCTGTTCGAGGTGGGATAGGTGAGAGCCCGGCACGTCGAGCTCCGGTGGGAGCAGTCCTGACCTGCCTCGGTCGAGGCAGGCCAGTCTGTCGGGTCATTCACCGCAGGCGATGTGCCTGCGGGACGGCGCCGTGCGGTATGCAGCGGCGCGGTGCGGATTACGCGTTTCCGGCCGTTTGCGGCTCGACCTGCGGCGCTGCGTCGGCTTGCGCTTCCACGTTTGCCGCTTGCGGCTCGGCGGCGGCCTCGGCCTGCTGCTCTGCCTTCGGCTGCTGCGGCGCGCCCTTGGCCGCTTGCCCCGCGCCCTTGTTGCCGGGGCGACGAGCCTTCAGGCGGCGTGCCCGAGCGGCATCGTCATGCGTGACGCGCCCTGCTTCGTTACCCTGCAGATCGACCCGCACGGCGTCTTCGACGAGGCACGACCAGTAACGGTTGCCACGGCACCACGTCGACATCGCTTCACGCAGTTCGGCTTCGTTGAGCCCGACGGCCTGTGCTTCACGTGCAAGGTCGTCCCAGATACCGACCTTGAGCGGCACTTTGGGGGCCGGATTCTTCGGGAACGCACGCGGAAACTTACGCTGCAGTTTGCCGATCGCAACGATGACCGGATCGACCGGCGCCGCCGGCTTCGCCGAAGCCGGCTTCGCGCGGTGCGCCGCTTTGCCGCCGGCCGCAGCCGGCTTGGCGCCACGCTGCGGCTGGTCGCCGGACTTCGGCTTCGCGCCGGTGTCCGCCGGCGCTGCCGGCCGCTTCGCGTTGCGCTCCTGCTTGGCCTTCGCTGCGAGCTGCGCCCGCAATTCGGCAAGTTGTTCAAAACCCATAAATTCAATCCACCAGGAATATAAGGTGTGGTTCGTGCGGTCATGCCGCGCGGCGCACAAGCTTCGCCGCCATGCGTGCGACCCGTCTGCCGCCGATGCGGAACACTACGGGGCCGCATCGCGCACGCCACTCTGTTTTCAGGCACCCGGCCACGATGCCGGACAAGGCAGGAGTGGAAGTATACCGGTACGCGCGGCGGCCGGTTGACTCACTGGTCTGCGTTAGCCCGATTCGGGGTACCGGAAATGCGTCCATGCGGTCGTGTTGCGCATTATATGGATACGTTTCCGGAAGTCACGCCGTTCACTCTCGTTAGCGGAAATCGGGGCCATTTTCCGTGCTGCGATTGCCCCGGCGGCACCGGTCGACGCCCGACACGTGGTATTCCGCCTCGGGACGTCGAACGCGATCCCGCCGCACCGGTGCGTCGCGGGCCCGGGCTGCGATTCTGCATCCCGGGCAGCGGCGTCGGCTGCGTGCAAATCAACGATCACCGCGATGGAGCGGCGCAAGTGCCGTACCTATTCGACAGCATCGGTGCCCGCACACGACTCGTTGCGTCCGCATCCATCCCGTGGCGCACGAAGAGGCTGAAAAGTGCGTAGTATGGCCGGATCGATATCGTCGGCAGCGTACCCCAGCCGGTTTCGCCGAGCCCCACCGGCGAGCCGCCGACATCCCGCTTGCCTGCCAAAAGAACGAACCGGTTGTACGAAACGGAGCAGAGACATGGTTCCCCCACACGACATCCCGCACGACGGCATCACGCGCGAGGAGATTCACCATCGGCAAATCGACATGCGCGGCTATCGGCGCAGCGACGGCCGGTTCGAAGTGACGGCCTGCCTCGCGGACCGTAAAACCTTTGATTTCACGCCGCCGGGCGGCACGCGGACGGTCGCTGCGCTGTCGCCGATCCACGACCTCGGCGTGACGCTGGTCTTCGACGCCGACATGGTCGTCCGCGCCGTGTCCACGTTCCTCCGGTCGCATCCGTATGCGCAGTGCCCGGGCGGCGGCGACTCGCTGCAGGCGCTCGTCGGACTGAGCATCGGCGCGGGCTGGAACAGCGAGATTCGCAAGCGCCTGCCGTCCTGCGATACGTGCAGGCACCTGAAGGAGTTGCTCGGCCCGATCGCCACCACGGCCTATCAGACGATGGTCGGCATGCGGAAGTCGTCGCTCGAGGCGCGCGACAGCGACGGAAAACCGCTCAAGATCGACAGTTGCCATGCCTATGGCGCATCGCGCGATCTCGTGAAACGTCTTTGGCCCGAATATCACCGGCCTTCCGAGGCGGCAAAGGGCGGCTAAGGGCCGGGCATTCGGCCAGTACCGTGCCCCGCACGATCGGTGCTGCCCGAGGAGACTCGCGTCGCATGCACAACCGTGCGTCGACCGGCCATCGCAGTCGCAGCGCTCGCGATCAAAAAACGCCCAGCGAGAGTCCCGCTGCAAGCCCACCGCCCAATTCGGCGCAGCGCGCGAGATCGTCGCCGTCGATCGTCTTCGCCGCGAGGATGCGCTCCGGCGTCTGCGCGTGCGTACAGACGATCAGGCCCGGCGCCACGTTCTTCAACCGCCATCCGGTCGCGATCCGGTCGATCTGGCGCAGCGCGTTCTGCCCGTCGCTTCCCGCGCAGATCATCACCGCATACGGGCGGCCGTTCACGCGATCGAGCGCCGCGTAGTAGCAGCGGTCGAAGAAATCCTTCATCAGCCCGGACATTGCCGCGAGATTCTCCGGCGTGGCGAACAGATAGGCGTCGGCGGCCAGTACGTCGTCCGCGCTCGTCGCGTCGGCGCGCTGCAGCCTCACGTCGACGCCGGTTTGCTCGCGCGCAGCGCCGGCGGCCGCTTCGGCCATCTGTTGCGTGCCTCCGGTCATCGTGTGATAGACGATCAACAGCGTCTTCATTCGTCGTGACTCACGTTCGGTTCAGGTGCGCTGACGGCATCGCCGATTTCCGCTGAATGGCCGGAGATCCGATGAAGCAGTCCCGCATTCGCTTTCGCGGATCTGCCGGTTTGCCGGCGCGTCGTTGCGAAGCACGTTCCGATCATGCACGTTGCGTCAGGTTCGATTCGCACAAGTTCGACCGTATACACGATCAGTCCGTTACGCCGCGCGACGCGTCGGTATGTTCCGGCTGCGCGTAGTACGCGAGAAACATGTCGGCCGCGGATTCAGCGACTTTCTGTTGCTCCGGCTCCGCGAGCGGCGGCTGGCCCATCGTTATCTGCGGCCAGAACGCGAATGCCTTCACGACACCGTGCAACTGATGCGCGGCAAACACCGGATCGGTGACCGACAGGCGTCCGGCCGCCGCGGCCGTCCGCACCCAGACCGTCATGTCTTCCTCGCGTTCGCCGAGGCGCTCGACCATGTCACGCGCACGTTCCGGCGAATGGATGGCCGCACCGATCGCGACGCGTGCGAGCGACAGAAATGCCTCGTCGCTAAGCAGGCGCATTTTGCGATCCAGCAATGCGAGCAATTGCTCGCGCAGCGGCACATCGGCACGATAGGTTGGCGAACTGCCTGTCCGCGTTGCATCCCACAATTTTTGCAGGATGGCGGCGAACAATGTTTCCTTGCCCGGGAAGTGGTTATAGACCGTGCGTTTCGACACGTCCGCACGCGCGGCGATGCGATCCATGCTGGTCGCGTCGTAACCCGACGCGAGAAATTCCTCGATGGCCGCGTCGACGATGGCCGCGCGCTTTCGATCGGTCAAGCGCTGAGGGGGAGTGCTGGTATCCATTCAGAAATTTTACACCGGGTAGTTTACTTACCCCAAAAATAAACTACACTGTTTAGTGTACTTTATCCTCCGGACGAACCGACATGGCATCGCCTCTCGTTTTGATTCATCGCATTCTGGGTTTTGCGGCCGCCCGGCGCGGCCGCGCGCTGTCTGGCGGCTCGCCGCAGCACAATGGCGAGCGCTTCAGCAATGTCGCGCCCCGTCCGGTCGAAGGATTGGGCAAAACGCTCGGGATCGCCTGGAACGTGCTGTTCAACAAGCCGCGCAATACCGTGCCCGCAGGGCAGCTACCCGTCGATTCGTTGACGCGTGCGGAGCTCGACGCGGCCCCCGATCGCAGCCTGTACCGGCTTGGCCATTCGACGCTGCTGCTCAAGCTGCGCGGCGAATTCTGGCTGACCGATCCCGTGTTCGCCGAGCGTGCGTCGCCGTTTCGGCGCGTCGGCCCGAAGCGCTTCCATGCGCCGCCGATCGCGCTTGAAGATCTTCCGCCGCTGCGCGGCGTGATCCTGTCGCACGATCACTACGATCATCTCGACCGCGACACGGTGCTCGCGCTCGCGGCCACCACCGGCGTGTTCGTGACGGCGCTGGGGGTCGGCGACCGCCTGATCGAATGGGGCATCGACGCGAAGAAAGTCCGCCAGCTCGACTGGTGGCAAAGCGTCGACGTGGCCGGCCTGACGCTGACCGCGACACCTGCCCAGCACTTTTCCGGGCGCAGCCTGTTCGACGGCAACAGCACGTTGTGGGCGTCCTGGGTCATCGTCGACGACGACTTGCGCGTGTTCTTCAGCGGCGACACCGGCTACTTCGACGGGTTCCGGACGATCGGCGAGCGCCTCGGGCCGTTCGATGTCACGCTGATCGAAACAGGCGCATACGACGCGCAATGGCCGTATGTGCACATGCAGCCGGAAGAGACCGTGCAGGCGCATATCGATTTGCGCGGACGCTGGCTGGTCCCGATTCACAACGGCACGTTCGATCTCGCGATGCATCGCTGGCAGGAACCGTTCGAGCGCGTCACGGCACTGGCGATCGTGCGAGGCGTCGATCTGTCGACGCCCAGGATGGGCGAGCGCCTCGCACTCGACGAACCGCATCGCGGCGAGCGGTGGTGGCGCACGGTCGACGAGCGCGTGACCTCCGTTGCCACGAAATCGCGCCGCTGGACGCTTTGCGCGTCGCAGGCCACGAAGTAAACCCGCCGATCGTTGTACATTTTTCCCGGAGCGCGGCGCTGCCGCGACTCCGGCAGGCGCGTTGCCGGCGTACCCGCACGTCGACGGGCTGTCTGTAGACCCGATTACCTGAGTAGAGAAGTCATGCATCCGGCACCCGTCCGATACGCACCCGGCCACCCCGTCGACGACGCCACCCTCGCCGCATTCAACCCCGTTGCCTCCCGATCGACGAGCCGCAGCCGGGAGAACGACCTGCGGCAGACGCTCGCAGAGCGTGTCGCGAGATGGACGAAAGACGTCGATCACCTCACCACGGCCATTCCGAACCTGAGCCTCCATCGAAGGGAGGTGACAACGCAGCCGATGGATTGCATGGTCGAGCCGAGCTTCGGCCTCGTCGTCCAGGGCACGAAGCGGCTCATTCAGAGCGGCGATGTGTATCTCTGCGACGCCAACCGCTTTCTGATCACGTCCCTCGACTTGCCCGGTTCGACGCAGGTCATCGAAGCCAGCCGCGAAAGGCCGTTTCTCGGAATCGGGCTCAGGCTTGATTTTCGCGTCATGGCTGAACTGATGGCGCAGGTCGCAGCGGATCACGACGAAGCCCCTGCAGGCCGCGGCCTCGTCGTCGGCGATATGAACGAACCGCTCTACGACGCGGTGAATCGCTTGCTAGCGTTGCTGGATGATCCGAACGCCATCGCAGTTCTCGCACCGTACGTCGAGCGGGAAATCTATTACCGGCTACTGACGAGCGACCAGGGTGCCCGTCTGCGTCAGATTGCGTCCGCCGGCAGTCAGGGCAACCGCGTGTCGCGGGCGATCCAATGGTTGCGGACCCATTACGACGAGTCGCTTCGGGTCGACGATCTGGCGGCGCAGGTACAAATGAGCAGTTCGACCTTCCACCACCACTTCCGCCAGCTCACCGGCATGAGTCCGCTGCAGTACCAGAAATGGATACGGCTCAATGAGGCGCGTCGACTGATGTTGTCCGAGCGGCTCGACGCCGCGTCGGCCTCGTTCAGGGTCGGATATGCGAGCCCGACTCAGTTCAATCGCGAATACAGCCGGTTGTTCGGCAATTCTCCGCGGAGAGATATCGATAGCCTGCGAAGCCGAGCAGATGTCGTTCTTTCGGTAGCGGCGACGTATTGATCATCGGAACGGCACCGGAGATGTGAGATGCCGCGTTTGGTGGTATCCGCAGAATGCTTGGGTCGCCCCCTTCACGCGTGAAGGGGGCGACCCGCTTGAGCCCGACGCGCGCAGCGAGATGCGCGCTTGTTGTTTTCCCCAAATTGATTGCTCGGCAGCCAGCCGCGAATTCAAATTAGGTATCGAGCGGTGCGTGGGCGCCTCGCGGCGGCGGACCTGTATCCGAAATCGCAAGTATTCATCGGCTAGAGGCAGTCGTCTCCTGCCGACCTCTTGAATTGATGAGGGACTTTGCCGTCTCCGCAACCAAGTCGTCTCAGTGCCCTCCGGAGGCTCGGCCATAAACTCTGCAGTGTGGGGAGTGTCGCGCCATGCTGCGAACCACCGATGTGCGCGGTGAGCGTGTGCGTTGTCACGTGACAACTCTCGCTGATAGATCGGCGCAGACACCCAAGAAGGCGCTCGACGTCTTGTCGAGATGCATCTGATTCGCCTCGTTCGATTTATCTCGGCATCAGATCGACTGATTTCGTTTTAAATACCACAAATTACGTATCATCGATTACATATCGAGTCTTGCTCAAACCGCCCCTGGCTCGAAGATTGCGAAATGGCCATACGCCCCTATTTACAGGGTTGATCTCGGCGATTTTGCGTGAAACAACATGAAGAATATAGCGCAACCCACTGCCAGATAAGGATTTCCGCGAACATCGAATTTCTTGGAAATGTTTCACGATCCGGCCCGTTTGAGTTGTGATGTGGCCATCAACACTGAAGTTCGTCGCAAACCGAAGCCACATTTGCATAGCTGGCGCGCAAAGGCCCCGGAACTCGAGGGTACGCGCGGCAAAGCCCGCACCCTCCCCTTCCGTACGACACTCTCGCAATGTTGACCCGACCACTCCAATTAAATGGGGCCATATCATTGGCGTCCATGACACTCACTCGTGGGCGCGACCCAGCAAGCTGACCGGCGTCTTTCCTCTCGCACGTGACTGCAAATAGTGAGCGATGTAGCCTCCGCGTCTGCAGACCTATTGATGACTAAGGCTCTTCGACATAGGTGCCCCGCCCGACATACGGCGCAGCGCGACGCTTCGTCACGCAAGCTCCCCGATACAACGCTTCAGTTGTCACGTGACAACGCCCCAGTCAACTCATCCAGGAAACTGCAATTGCGACGACATCGCGATGCGAATCTCTCCTTTGGCGATCCAACCGCTCACGCTCTATGAAGTTCGATCAAAACTCGTCCGGAGGGGCGACTCGGCACCGACGCGACCTCCCGCTCCGAACCGATTGTCACGTGACAACTCATCGCACGAGAAGCGGTCATGCCAAAAAACTGCACCAGATTTCGAACGTCGAATGATCTCGCCATAGCTTTAAGTGCAGTCGAAGGAGAGATTTCCTGGCGCCGGATTACGTCGAGAAGGAACAAATGCCTACTACTTGTCACGTGACAACCGAGTTCCCTTGCGACGCCTATGAAGTGACTACCGGAAACCGTGGCGATTTTTACCGCGAACACCGCGACCTCGAGGTTCTCGTCTCCATTTGCCAACGCTGCCGTCGACATTGGGATTGATCGAAGTTTCGCTCGAGCTTCGTACTTACTTTTCAATCTCGGTCGTCAATTTTATTTTTACTCGACCGTCAATCGCGAATGATTCATTAGCCATTCGGCCCACTTGTCACGTGACAACCACACCGATCCTTAAGGCATACATCGCGTCGAAGGCTTTTCTGGACATTTCGACAATAACTGCATATATTACGCAAAACTCCGAGGAGGAATTTAATGGCTTTCAAGATCGCCGTCAGCAATCAAAAAGGTGGGACTGGAAAGACAACCATCTCCGTCAATATCGCGGCTGCGTTCGAAGCCGGCGGCAACAAGGTCGCCCTGATCGATGCCGACCCTCAAGGCACGTCGGTCCGGTGGGTGACGAGTGGCGAGAACACGCTGCCGATGACGGTTCTCTCTCTGGCTCCTGCCGGTCGCGGCATCGGCGGCGAGATCAAGAAGCAGGACGCGAACTTCGACGTGATCGTTGTCGACTGTCCTGGCAACCTCGAAGACCCGCGAATCGCCTCCGTGCTCGAGGTCGCCGACTTCTGCCTCGTGCCGCTGTCACCGTCGCCAGCCGATCTCTACAGCACGGTCGCAATGATCCGCATGATCGAGTCGATGCGGTCCGTTCGCAACCCGAATCTTTCTTCCGCATTAATGCTGAATAGTGTTAATGGAAAAACTAAAATGCGTGAAGAAATTTTAAAAATTCTACGGGCTGAAGAAATAGGGGAGCATCTGCTCGACAGCCAGATCGCGCAGCGCGAGGTCTACCGTCAGACGTTTGCGCTCGGCACCACGATCCATCACCACAATCGCTATCTGAAGGGCCTGAAAGAAGCCCGTGCGGAAATCGAAAAGCTGGTCACGGAAATGGCCCAATACATCGCGTCGACGCGCGCTACCGGAGCCGCCCATGGCTAAGGACACATCGAAAGACAAGAAGCCGACCGGCAACCTGCATCTCGCAGCCGGCCTGCTGCGCGGACTCGCGCAGGAGAATGCGGCGCTCGAAACGCGGCTGCCCGAACCGGCAGCTGCACCGAACGTCGTCAGCGAAGCGGCACCCGCCGGCGCTCCGGCCGCGGCCACGCCGGCCAGCACACCGGATCTTGGCGCGCCCCAGAAGGTATTGGTCAAGGATTGCATTCCGAACCCGTTCAACCCGCGCGTGTTCTACTCGGAGTCGAGCCTGCACGAGCTCGCCCTGACACTGAAACGGGAAGGGCAGATCGAGCCGATCAAGGTTACGCGGCTCCCGGAGTTTCCCGGCAAGCTCGTGGTGATCGACGGGCAACGCCGGCTCCGCGCGACGAGCATCAACGGCGATGAAACCATCAACGCCACGTTCCGCACGGATCACACGCCTGAGCAGCTCTACACGATCGCGTATCGCGCGAACCACGACCACGAACGCCAGACGATCTTCGACGATGCGGTCGCGTGGAAGCGTCTCCTCGACGAGAAAGTCTTTTCCGACCAGAACACGCTGGCGGAAAAGATCGGCAAGGACAAGGCATCGATCAGCAAGACGCTGTCGCTCAACGCACTCCCGAACACACTGCTGGAACGGATGGCGAGCGCGAACGACGTGGTCGGCCTGCAGGCGGCGTACTTCCTGAAGCTGATCTTCGAACGCCTGGGCGAGCCGACTGCCGACCGGCTGTTGACGGCCGTGATCGACCGGAAAAAGTCGGTTCGTGATCTGGAGAATTTCCTGCGTGCGCAAAGCGACGGCAGCAAGAAAGCGGGACGTACGCGTTACAGCGTTCGCCATGACTTCGCGCTCGAATCGCGAGCGATCGGCCAGTTGAAAACCTATCCGGACGGACGTCTGGATCTGCAGCTCAAAGGCGTCGACGCATCGCATCAGGAAGCGCTCGCCGACAAGCTCAAGACCGTCATCGACGCGTACGTTGCCGAACTGGCAACGGCCACGCAACAGTAACGCGCGAAAAGCAGAAGGCCTCGCATCCGCGTAGCACCGCGAAGCCGGACGACGACGTCCGGCGCGCGACGCACATCCGGCTGCGAGGCCTTCGTTCAGTTGCCGGCGAGACTGCTTTTCAGCAGGAATTCCAGCAAGTCGTCCGAGGTCGGTTCGCCCCATGTATCCAGTGCGAGCCACCGGAAGAAGCTGGTCTGCGCGAGCTTGCTCGCCTTCTTCTTCGGGGACAGCGTCAGGTCCTTCGAGCCTGCCACCGTCTCGTTGTAACGCTCGATCAGCTTGGTCTGGTCGTCGATCTCCAGTTCGCGGAAGTACGCGCCGGCTTCCTCGACTTTCGCCGCCAGATATTTGTCGCGAATCTGTTCCTGCTTGCTCTGCGCGGATTCCTTCGCCGGGGCTGCCGCTTCCGTTCCCTGCCCGTCGGACAGCGTGTAGCCGTGCGTCAACGCCTTGCGGAAATACGCGGCCACGTTGTCGACCGGGGCCGCATTCTTCTTCGTAGTCCGATTGAGCGTATAGGCAATCGCCGCCTTGATGCGCTGCACGCCATATTGCGTGATCAGCCGGCGCGCTTCCGAGCGCGGGATGCCGAACTTGGCGACCTCCTCGACCAGCGCTTCGTTCTTGACGTCGCCATCCTCCACCGTATCGGTGCTCTGCTTGCGCGTCACCTTGAACTGAACCGCCTCCACGCTCCGGCCGGACTTGTGTTCGATCAACTCGAGCGTGTGATCCGAAACTTCGTTCACCTCCTGAATGCACGGCACCAGGACCTTGCTCTTGAACAGCTTGTATTCCTTGTACGACTGCGACGCCTTGTCCTGGCCGAGAATGAGGTCACGAAATTTCGGCAGCGGGATCTTCGCGGTGATGCCGATCCCCTCGTAGCGCACCGTGTTTTCCCACAACGCGAGCGAGTGCGACCGCCGGAACTCGCGGGCGATCCGCATATCGATCAGTGCGTAGATCTCGGGGTTGAGCAACTCGCTGCGAATCTGGTCGGAGAAGCTGTACTTCAGCACCGATTGCTCGAGCTCCGCGCCGGCGAGCAGGCCCGACGCTTTCCAGACGGTCGACCGATCCGCGGCCAGATAGTCCCAGTTGACGACGGTACTGATCAGCGAGTTGACCGTGTCCTTCACGTACTTCGTATTGTTGCTGTTCAACCCGCTCTCGTGCGAAAGCGACGCAAGCGAAATCGAAAAGCTCGTCCGGCCTGGCTCGAACGCCTCCTGTCGAAGCGCGTTCTTGATCAGCGAGCTGAACATCTTGCGCTGTTGCAAGCCGATCTTTCCGGACTTCGGCGCGATATGAATCGCCTGGACCGCCTTGCGCAGCAAGTCGGGAGGCTCGGGTGTCTGAAACAGTGAAACCTGTTTGTCTGAGCCTTTGCTTGCGGGCTTGCGCGGCATCGTAATGTCCGGATAAGGTGACCTTGTTGAGAGCGGACTTTATACCTTTTCGCGCCGCGGAGCAACGTCCTTGTTCCGGCTTTACTTGCACTATCTCCGCTAACCTGCAGATATAAAAGGAAAATTCACAATCAGAAGAGCTATGCGGGACCCCATATCCAGCTACCTTTCGACAAAAATGCTTCCCACAAGCCGCTACCTTTCATGCCCGGACGTGGAAACCCGGCATGAGATTTGCCCTTGGCAAGGTAACCATCCATGGGAAGCAAATGAGGAGAATCGGGATCATTGGGGAAATTCGTGGTGCCCTGCAGCACAGACCGACTTTCTTCCCATAACTTGCTACCTTCACCAATTCCCACAGCAGGGTACCTTTCGACAGGCTCCGGCCGCGTTGGCTGAGCTGATTTCAGCGCTGAAGGCAACCATCGCCCCATAAACGGCAACCCATTGATTTCCCCATAAAAGGTTACCTGTCGATCCCATCGATCCTGTCCATGGGAGCCAGCCGCGGGAAATCCTGGAGAAAGGCAATCGAGCAGTCCCAAATGTGACCCATAACTGGCTACCTTTGAGGTGCCCCATAACCGGCTACCCGAGAAAAATCACTGTGCGAGGCGGCGGTCCACGGATCCCGAAAGGCGACCCATAAAAGGCTACCTACCAGTATCCCCATAGACGGCTACCCAATGCGTTTCCGGGCCGATTTCCCATAACCGGGTACGCTTGCCCCATATCCACAACCCCGATTCCCCACAACGGGGTACCCGAATCCCCAAATCCACAGACCTTTACTCCCAATCCCTTACACCTGTGCTCCCATAAATGGGTACCGAACACCCCTCAAACCCTTGTCAGGTAAGGCTGAGAGCCGTCTAAAAGTAGTTAAAGAAGTAAACGTGGTTTACAAAAGATGTAAACACACGTGCGCCTCTGCAGAAAGACGAACCCCATAAACCGCTACCAATGGGAGCCGTCTATGGTGTTGCCGGCATCTCAAACCATCGATTCACACCTGGAAACAGTGACTTGGCGCCCTGTTCTACACAGGCTCCAGGCCCGACAAGGCTTCCGAAGGAGGTGAGTACCCACTCACATGAGCCTGAAAAGTAGAAACCTATGGGAGAAAAACGGGAAGAAAGCCCCGCTTCCAGGCACAGGTTCCCATTTATGGGATCAAAAAAGCAGCTCAGTGACCTCGACGGCGCCCGTTGGCGACGCGCAAAGCAGACCAACGATCCGGAAACATGAATCTCTCTGGCTTCGTTCACAGCAGTTTCAAATCATCCCGGACGGCAGCCGAAGGGTTTTTTTGCACTCATGCTTCGCTGTCCATGGACAAGTTTTTCCGTTCGCCCGCGCACGTCTCTCGTCAAATTTAGCCTGTGGAATGTGTACAGAGGAAATCGATGCCGTTCGCTTGGCTGTCTCTGTGGTCGTCCAACTTTCTACCTTTGGAGCCACCAACCGAATTTCGATGCTGTGCGCCACGGTCGCAAGGAGAGGCCCTGGAATGGCTTCCCGCAGACGAATTGGTTGGCCCGCACTGTCGACACGCATCGTCGGCTTCTGGGTCGATCTAGGGCACGTCGCGAACCAACGTGAAGATGCGCGCGACCACGAAGCTCACCGCAATCGAATTCGAGCGATGATCCCGAACATGCTCACCTTCCGATAGCTTCGCATCCTGTAAAAGCTCACCAACCAGGCAAGGCCACAGGAATCGGCATGCTGTGCAGGCACCGACACCCGTCTGGATGCCGGGCAACCCAGGCTGCGGAATGAAAAGCCTGTGACTCGCGCACGTTGTGCGATGCGTTCCTGAGCAGAATCGGACGGGCCACAAGCGTGGCCGCGACATCGCAACCCAACGTGCCACGGTCACCAGACGAGCGCCGCGACATCAGTGCGGCACCGTCGGCGCAGCCGTGAAGTGAATGCCTCCGATGTCTTCACCGCACGCAATGTGTTCACACCATTCGTCATACGGACCACAGGCCCGCGCGGTGACGCGTTGTACCGGTTCAGGTAACGCTTGGCATCACAGTGCGGCGATGGGTTGCCGGATCGAATGCTGCGCGCCGTGGCGATGCAATCGTGCATGCCTTGATCGCTGCAAAACCGAATCGTGGTCGTTTATGGGAGGAACCGCCGCTTGAGCCGCGTCGACCGGCAACGCGGCACACAGTTCGACTGCTGATGCTGTGATCGCGACTGGCTTGATAACAGTCACATCAGACGTGAGCATGCCGGCGACACCACCTATGAAACAGTCCTGGGTATTTCACCTCGCACTGTGCCGCGCGTACATCGCCCATCCTCGTCGCTGAATCGCGGGGACATCGACCGCTTCCTGTCGCCGCCGCAGCGCGATCGGCACACGCATCGATACGTGCGACACAGTTCGTCCTGTCCGTGACAGTCGACCGGCGTCCACGTTTTCTCCCATACGTGTATCCCCAATTCCGTTCTCACGTTGGCGCCACATTTTTCGCGGCGCGGTTATGATGCACAGGTCCCGAACGCGGCATGACAACCGATCGGGGCAGGGGCGGTATCTCGATGGTCTTTCAATCCGTGATAAACCAGATAAGAGAGTTCAGCGATGCAAATCCAGATCAGAAAACTCACGCTGGCTGCTACCGCAGCCGCGTTCCTGTTCGGCTCGGCAGTTCCTGCGTTTGCGCAGACCGACGCCAGCGCACCCGCGGCACAGGACGCGAAGGCAGCGAAGAGCCAGGCACGCAAGGCGGCCCGGGCCCAACGCAAGGCAGAGCACAAGGCAGCGCGCGCGAAGAACAACGCCGAGCTGAAGAAACTCGAAGACGCCGGTTACAAGCCCGCGGCCAATGATCCGAACTATCCGCAGAACCTGCAGAACGCGGAGAAGAAAGCCGCCGGCGCTAGTCAGTAAGCGCCGTCCGGCGGCAAGCCACGGTTCGATCCGCGGCTTGCCACGTGCGTCGCGGCTTCGCGGCGCACATCGAAAACAGCATTCCCGGCACCGACGAAGGCAAACGCGATCCAGGCACTTGCGTTATTTGTTTCGCATTCCTGTATGTCTCGGCGCACGCGCTCCGCACACCGACACAGTCAGTTCCGCACGCCTGGCGCGGCCGTATTTCCCGCCACCTTCAACCATTCCTTGAATGCCCGCACCGCGTCGTCGTTCGCGCGTGCCGAGGCCACGTACGTGAAGTAGCGCCACGGCGGCAGTGCCGGTTCGCTGAACGGCTGTACCAGCCGACCTTCTGCGATGTCGTCCGCGACGAGCGCGATCGGTCCCATCGCGACGCCGAGGCCGTCGAGCGCGCCTTGCAGCGTCAGGTAGAAGTGCTCGAGCGTCAGCGAGTGGCGCGGCACGAGATTCGGCTGTCCGGCTGCCGCGAGCCATTCAGGCCACATGCCGGGATAGGTGGCAGCGTGCAGCAGCGTGAAGCCGGCCAGGTCGGCAGGCGTATGCAACGGTCGGCCCTCCAGCAGCTTCGGCGCACACACCGGCAGCCGGACTTCGGACAGGAATTCCTCGGCAACGTAACCGTCGATGGCCTGCGGGCCGCCGCGAACGATCAGATCGACCTTGTCGCGCAGTTTGTCGATCGGCTCGTTCGACGTCGATAGCCGCACCTCGATGGCCGGATGGGCGACCTGGAACGACGACAGCTTCGGCACCAGCCAGCGCAACGAAAACGTCGCGGGTGCGCTTACGCGCAACACGCGCTGCTGCGCATGGCCGAAATGCTGCGCGGTGGCGAGCGCGATTCGGTCGAACGACGCACCGACCTCGGCGAGATACGCGCGGCCCGAGTCGGTCAACTCGACCCGCCGGTTATGGCGTTCGAACAGCGGCCGCCCGAGCCAGGCTTCCAGCTGTTGCACGTGCCGGCTGATCGCGCCGTGGGTCACGCACAGTTCGTCCGCGGCCAGCGTGAAGCTGCCGAGGCGCGCGGCGGCTTCGAACGCACGCAGCGAATTCAGCGGAGGGAGTCGTCGGGCCATTGCATCGTTCGTGTGAGTTTTACTCACACGATGGTTCAGGTTTAATCGTTTGATCGGGTACTCAAGCTCCCCCAATATGGCACACAAACGTCCGGCTCGGCCGAACGATTGTCTGAATTTCTCACATGGAGTGCGGAGCATGCCGAACGTGGTGGTCGTGGGCGCCCAATGGGGCGACGAAGGTAAGGGGCGCGTCGTGGACTGGCTGGCGGCACAGGCCGATCTCGTTGCACGCTACAACGGCGGCCACAACGCGGGTCATACGCTGGTCGTGGGCGGCAAGACGTACAAGCTCGCGCTGCTGCCGAGCGGTGTCGTGCGCGGCAAGCGCGGCGTGATCGGCAACGGCGTGGCGCTCGATCCGGAAGCGCTGCTCGCGGAAATCGGGCGGATGGCCGAGCTCGGGCTGCCGGTGACGCCGGATAACCTGTCGATTGCCGAGAACGCAACGCTGGTGCTGCCAATCCACCGCGCGATCGACCAGGCTCAGGAGCGTCTGCGCCGCGAGCCGATCGGCACCACGCTGCGCGGGATCGGGCCGGCCTACGAGGACAAGGTCGGGCGTCGCGGGCTGCGGGTCGGCGATCTCGCGGAACCGGGCCAGCTCGCCGCCAAACTGGATGTGCTCGTCGACCATCACAACGCGTGGTTCCGCGGCCTGGGGCTCGACGAATATTCCCGTGAAGCGATGCTGGCGACGCTGGTCGACCTTGCGCCGCGGATCCTGCCGTTCGTGCGCCCCGTCTGGGCCGATCTCAACGACGCGACCGACCGCGGCGAGCGCATCCTGTTCGAAGGGTCTCAAGCCGTGATGCTGGATATCGACTGGGGCACGTATCCGTTCGTGACGTCGTCCGGCACCGTTGCCTCGGCGGCGGCGGCCGGTACAGGGCTCGGTGCGTCGAAGCTCGGCCACGTGCTGGGCGTCACGAAGGCGTATGCGACGCGGGTCGGCGGCGGCCCGTTCCTCACCGAGCTGTCCGACGCGACCGGCGAAACGCTGCGTGCGCGCGGGCAGGAGTTCGGCGTGAATACCGGCCGGCCGCGCCGCTGCGGATGGCTCGACGCCGCGCAGTTGCGTCAGGCCGTCAGGATCTCGGGCATCGATTCGCTGGCGCTCACCAAGCTCGACGTGCTCGACGGTTTCGAGTCGATCGAGCTGTGCGTCGGCTACGAACTCGATGGCGTGCGGGTCGATCATCTGCCGGCGAGCCTCGATGCGCAGTCGCGAGCGAAACCCGTGTACGAGCGGTTCGACGGCTGGCGCGGCACCGTGAAGGGGGTACGTGAACGTGCGGCGCTGCCGCGCGCCGCGCAGGATTTCATTGCGCGCGTCGAAGCGGTCGCCGGCGCACCGGTATCGATGATCACGACCGGCGCGGAGCGCGACGACACGATCGTGTTGCGTAATCCGTTCGATGCGGCCGCCGGGGCTTAGTACGTCATCCATGCCGTGAATCGCGCGGCGGCATTGGGGTCGCCGGGTAGTTTTTGCCGATCCGATGCCGGTCGTGTGCCGGTGCGACGGGGCGCGTATGCGCGCGGCCCATACCCCGTGCGCACGGCGGCCCGGCGACACGATTCGGCGTCCGGATCACGCCGCATACGGCAAACTGGACACGTCTGCACTGCTGCTGTACTGTTCCGCACAATTCGCGCCAGACCGGCCTGCGCCGGCGCTGCCGGCACCATGGCCGCGCGGTGGCGCGACGTGATCTCAATCCCGGGGACAGGTCGATGGACACGTTACAGATGATGCGCATTTTCGTCCGGGTGGCGGAAGAGGGCAGCTTCACGAGCGCAGCCCAGCGCCTGGATATCACGACGGCTTACGCATCGCGGTCGGTCGCGCAGCTCGAAACGCACCTGCGCACGCGCCTGCTCAACCGCAGCACGCGCCGCATCGCGCTGACCGACGCCGGGCAGCGCTATCTCGACCGCTGCCAGCGCATCCTCGGTTATATCGACGAAGCGGAAGCCGAGGCGGCCGACGCACAGGCAAAGCCGTCGGGACGGCTGCACGTTCACGCGACGACGAGTTTCGGCCAGTCCTACGTGGTGCCCGCAGTCGTGCGCTACCGTGAGCGCTATCCGTCGGTTGCGGTCGAACTGACGCTGTCGCAGCATGTGCCAGACATCATCGACGAAGGCTACGACGTATCGCTGCAGTTGAGCACGACCGAGTTGCCCGATTCCGGGCTCGTGTCGCAGCGGCTCGGCGAAGTGGGCAGCGTGCTGTGCGCGTCACCCGCATACCTGAAGGCGCGCGGTACGCCGCACACGGTGAGCGACCTCGACGGGCATGCGTGCCTGCAGATCGTCACGCCGCTCTTTCCGCGCGACCGTTGGCATCTCGATGGCCCCAACGGACGCGAAACGTTCGAACTGCCATTGCCGGATTTCCAGGTGAACATCGCCGATGCGCTCGGCGCCGCGCTGCGTGCCGGACTCGGCATCGGTTCGCTGCCGATGTCGGCCGCCCTGCCCGGGCTCGCGAGCGGCGCGCTGGTGCGCGTGCTGCCCGACTACCGGTTGCAGAAGCTGACGGTCTATACGCTGTACGCGTCGCGTCAGTATCTCGACGCGAAGATCCGCACGTTCGTCGATTTCCTGCGCGAATGCGTGCCAGAGTTGCTGGCTGCCGACGAGGCTGCGCTGGCCGCTTCCTGCAAGTCCTGAAGTCGAACCTTCCGCATGTGAGTACGACGTTGCTCGTCGATCGCGCCAATAATACGCAGTCCTGTATTTGACGCGGATATCGGCCGCATCCCCACGACCGACCCGGGCAATGACGCCCGGGTGACCGGCGTGCCCTTATGAAAGCGCTTGCTTTCGATATCGAACATCGTTGGTTCGGTGCGTGGTGCCAACCCCCTAGAATCGGTTCGACCGGCTTCATCGCATGTGTGCGCGAAGCTGCATCCTCTTCATCGAACCCGATACGACATGGCAGACCAACACTCGACAACCCGCCGCCGGCTCCTGCATGCCGGCCTGGCGATCGCGGCGGGCGCCGCCGCGCATCCGGGCTTCGCGCTGGCGAGCACCGCCGGCGCGCGTACGTTGCGCATCGGCTATCAGAAAGGGCCGCTCAGCCTGTTGAAGGCACGCGGTACGCTGCAGAGCAAGCTTGCGACACTCGGCGTGACCGTCACGTGGACCGAGTTTCCGTCGGGGCCGCCGCAGCTCGAGGCACTGAACGCGGGATCGATCGACTTCGGCGATGTCGGTGAGGCACCGCCGATCTTCGCGCTCGCGGCCGGCGCGCCGCTCGTCTATTACGCGCAAACGCCGGCCGGCCCCGCGGCCGAGGCATTGATAGTTGCGAAGGATTCGCCGGTGAAGACCTTCGCGGACCTGCGCGGCAAGCGCATCGCGCTGGTGAAGGGATCGAACACGCACTTCCTGCTGGTTCGGCTGCTGCAGTCGGCGAAGCTCAATTACACCGACATTTCGCCAGTCTGGTTGTCGCCGTCCGACGCGCGGGCCGCGTTCGAGAACCGCTCGGTCGATGCATGGATCATCTGGGATCCGTTTCTCGCGGTGGTCCAGCAGGCGTTCGGCGCGCGCATCGTCGCGGACGGCACCGGGCTCGTCGAGAATCGCAGCTATTACTTTACGTCGCGCACCTATGCGCAGCGTAATGCCGACGTGCTGGACGCGGCCGTGTCGGAATTGACGACGGTCCAGCGATGGCTCGATGCGAACCGCGCGCAGGGTGCGGCCGAGTTCTCGAAGCTGCGGGGGATTCCGGAGCCGGCGGTGGCGCTCGCATTTCGCCGCGCGCGCTTCGGTGTCGAGCCCGTCACGCGTGACACGCTCGCGTATCAGCAGCGCATCGCCGATGTGTTCTACCAGACCGGCGTCCTGCCGAAGCGCGTCGACGTCAGTCTGGCCGCGCCACCTGCACTTGCGTGACCGCACAGCCGGCCCGGAACGTCGGGCTCAGCGGCGGAACGGCAGCGCCACATCGTCCGGAATCGGGCACACGTACGGCCGGCCGCCACGCCGCTCGAGCAGTTCCGCCTTCGCCTGCGCAAGCGTGTCCGGCGCGCCGAACAGGTCGATCGCGGTCGCGGCCATCGTCTTCGCTGCCAGCAGCATCCCCTTGTGTGCGAGCGGTGTCTTGCCTTGCGCGACCCACTGCCACGAGTGCGGCGGCGTACCGAATGCGTAGCAGCTCGTATGGCATTGCGCGGTCGGCGTGACCCAGCTCACGTCGCCGACGTCGGTCGAGCCGCAGATCGGGCGCCCCTTGCCGGGCTCGTACGGATCGATTCCGTCGAACAACGCCTTCGGATCGCGCCAAGCCTGGTTCAGCGAACGCGAAGACGTTTCGATATCCTGATCAGTGAGCGTCTGGCGCTGATAGGCATCGGCGAGCGCTGCGTCGTCCGCGTCGAAGCCGGCGGTGCCGATCGACTGCAGATGCCGGTACATGACCTGGTTCAGCACGGCGTTTTCCAGCAGGTTCGAGCAGGCTTTGTCGAACACGATCTCGAGCCGGCAATCGGTCATCATCGCCGCACCGCGCGCGACGTTCTTCACGCGCTCGAACAGCTCGGCCGCCTGATCGTTGCGGGCCGCGCGCACGAGGTACAGCACTTCCGCATTGGCCTGCACCACGTTCGGCGACAGGCCGCCCGTGTTTGTCACTGCGTAGTGCACGCGCGCTTCGGGCAGCATGTGTTCGCGCAGGTAGTTGACGCCGACGTTCATCAGCTCCACGGCATCCAGTGCACTGCGGCCGAGGTGCGGCGACGCGGCGGCGTGTGATGCCTTGCCCGTGAAGCGGAAGTACGCCTGGATGTTCGCGAGCGAACCGGCCGGAAAGATGCCCGTGTACACGTGCGGGTGCCACGACAGTGCGGCGTCGAGATCGTCGAACACGCCGGCACGTGCCATGAACGTCTTGCCGGATCCGCCTTCCTCGGCCGGGCAGCCGTAGAAGCGCACGGTGCCGGGCTGGCCCGTGCGTTCGAGATGCGACTTCACCGCTGCCGCGGCGAGATGCGCTGCGGTGCCGAGCAGATGGTGGCCGCAGCCGTGGCCGTTGCCGTTCGAGATCTCGCCCGACGGCTGGCAGGTGAATGCGCCGGCTTCCTGGCTGAGTCCGGACAGTGCATCGTATTCGCCGAGGATGCCGATCACGGGGCCGCCGTGACCGGCTTCGGCGATGAACGCGGTCGGAATGTCGGCCACGCCGCGCGTCACGCGAAAGCCGGCTTCTTCCAGCATCCGGATGTGCAGGTCGGTCGACGCGAATTCCTCGTAGCGCAACTCGGCGAGGTTCCAGATCCGGTCGGACAGCTCGGTGAATTGCGCACGCCGGCTGTCGATGAAATCGAGGGCGAGTGAAGTCATGAATTGCTCCTGTGAAGAGACTGGCGCGGTCAGAATTTCTGCCGGAGGCCAAGGGCGAAGACTGTGCTGCTCATGCCGGGGGCGGATATGGGCGCGGAGCCGAACGACAGCGCTGACTGTCCGGTGTTCCTGAAGCCGCCGAGCCGTATGTACACACCGGTGAGTTTCGAAAACTGGTAGTCGTAGCCGAGCAGCGCACCGAGCGCATGGCTCGCCTGGCCGGCGATCGTGCGATACGCGAGGTCGGCGCGGATCGCGTGCGGGCCGCGCTGCCAGATCGCGCCGAGCGAATAGACCTGCGCGACGAGCGTGCCGGGCGCGGTGGGGCGCATCAGCGTGTACGCGAACGACGCGAGCGTCGGGCCGAACGCATACGACGCGCTGGCCATCACCGAGTCGGTGCGCGCACCGTCCGGAGCGCCGCCCGGCGTTGACGACGTGGCGGCCCACATCGCGTTGTACGCACCGCTCAGCATCACCGGGCCACGCGCGAAATTCGCGACGGCACCCGCGTTGCTGGCGATCGGGCTCGCGCCTGCCGCGTTGCGGAACGCGTAGAGCACGGTGACGTCGAGCCCGCCGTAGGTCGGCGTCTTGTAGCTGATCGCGTTCTCGATGCGCCCGGGCAGCGAAGCGGCACCGCGCCCGAGATCGCTGCCGATCAGCGCGGTGCTGGCGAACGGCGACAACTGGCCGACGAGATAGAACGGATCGGCCGCTTCCGGCACGATCGCCGGATACTGCTTGCCGAGCTTGATCGTCCCCCAGTCCGCGGAGCCGATCGCCACGTTGGCTTCGCGGTTGTAGAACGATGCCGCGCTTTGCGGGCGGCCGGACATCAGGTCGAAGCCGCTTTCGAGGCGGAAGCTCGCGCGCAGGCCGCCGCCGAGATCCTCGCTGCCGATGAAGCCGAAGCGCGACGTCGATGCACCGCCGCTCATCAGGCCGACGCTCGTCTGGCTGCCGATGCGCGCGTATTGCAGGAAGCTGTCGAGCGCGCCGTAGATCTGTACGTTGGCGCGGGCCGGCGCGGCCCACATGCAGGTTGCCGCGCAGCACGCGGCCATCAGGGTTGAATTGCGCACGTTTGTCTCGTGATGTCGCGATCGTCGGCGCGCGAATCGCGGGCGTGCAGGGGCCCGCCCGCGCACGCGTCGACGTCGCGGATTCTGTTGTCTGATTGAGGGGGCGCGGCCGGGGTCCGGCGTCGCCGTGAATGAAGCGGTGCGCCGCTCAGCGGCCGTCGTGATGCGAATCGGCCGGGCGCTCGCGGAAGCGCCACAGCGCGATCATGCTGACGGCGCCGCACGCGAGCACGTACCACGCGGGCGACATCGGGTCGCCGGTGCGATGCAGCAGCCACGTGACGTTGAACTGCGCGAAGCCGCCGAAGATCGTCACGCCGAAGCTGTAGATCGTCGCGAGCGCGGTGGCGCGCACGCGCGGCGGGAACGCCTCCATGATCAGCAGCAGGAATGCGGAACTGCCCGCAGTGGCGAAGGCCATCACGACAGTGACGATCGCGACCATCAGCCCCGCCGACGGCGCGGCGATCAGCAGCCGGAAGGCGGGATACACGCACGCGAGCGACAGCAGCCACGTGACGGCGATCAGCGGCTTGCGGCGCGGCAGGCGATCGATGATCCACAGGCCCGACACGAGCGCGGCGACGATCATCGCCAGCCCCGACGCGCAGCCCGCCAGCAGCGACGTCGCCATCGGCAGGTGAAGCGTGCGTACCGCATAGGCCGGCATGTAGAACACGAAGATGTAGAGCGTCGACGTGCCGCCGATGATCATCAGCGTGCCGAGCACGACGCGGCCGAGGTAGCGCGTGAACACTTCGCGCACCGCACTGCCGTCGGCGTCACGCGTCGACACATGCGTTTCGTCCAGATGCCGGCGGATGTAGAAGCCGACCGGGCCGAGCAGCAGGCCGAGCAGGAACGGCACGCGCCAGCCCCAGCTTTCGAGCGCGTCCGCCGACAGCACGGCCGACAGCAGCGCACCGCTGAGCGCGCCGAGCAGCGCCGCGACGCCCTGGCTGATCATTTGCCAGCTCACCATGAAGCCGCGGCCGGACAGCGGGCCCGATTCCATCAGGAACGTGGTCGACGCACCGATTTCACCGCCGGCCGACAGGCCCTGCAGCAGCCGGCCGATCACGACCAGCACCGGCGCGATGACGCCGATGCGTGCATAGGACGGCGTCAGCGCGATCAGCGCGGTGCCCGCGATCATCAGCTGGATCGTCAGCGTCAGCGCCGCGCGCCGGCCCGCGCGATCGGCGTAGTTGCCGATCAGCACGCCACCGAGCGGGCGCATCACGAAGCCGACGCCGAACGTCGCCATCGCGAGCAGGAGCGGGCCGGCGCCCGAATCGACCGGAAAGAAGGTCTTGCCGATCAGCGCGGCGAAGTAGCTGAACACGGTGAAGTCGAACATCTCGAGCGCGTTGCCGGCCGAGGTGGCGATGATCGTCCGGGTCTGCGCCGAGCGGCGGCGCGGGGCTGGCGGCGCGTCGATGAGCGGCGTGGCGGCGTCTTGCATCGGGGTTGTCTCCATGGGTATCGGTATCGTGAGCGCCGCATGGATCGTCAGGCATCCTGCGAGAGCTGGCCGCATGTTAAAACCGGGCAAAACATCGCGATACGCGCAAATTTTTATCCTGATAACATTTGTTTATTCCCTGATGCCTTTCGTCTGCCCCGTTCCATTCGTCGCATGAAACTCCACCAGCTCCGCGCGCTCGTGGCCGTTGCCCGCTCGGGCAGCATCCATGAAGCCGCGCGCACCCTGCACCTCACGCAACCGGCCGTCACGCGCTCGCTGCGCGATCTCGAGGACGAACTCGGGCTGATGCTGGTCGCACGCAGTTCGTCGGGCGTGACGCTGACCGATGCGGGGCGCGCGATGTTGCAGCGGGCCGAACTGGTCGTCAACGAGGTTGCGCGCACCGAGGAGGAAATGGCGCAGTTGCGCGAGAACCGGCAGGGCCGGCTCGCGATCGGGATGACACCGCTGGCGGGCATCACGGTGCTGCCGGCTGCGTACAACCGCTTTCGCCGCGCGATGCCCGACGTCCAGCTCGAATTCGTCGAGGGCAGCCCGTCGCAGCTGGTCGAGCAGTTGAAAAACGGCGCGCTCGATTTCGCGCTCGGTGCGGGGGCGGATGCGCAGGACTTCACGTCCGTGCGCTGCGAGCACCTCGACACGTTTCCGATGTGGTTCGCGGTGAGCCGCAAGGGCAAGCTGGCCGGCGCGACTTCGCTGGCCGATCTGCAGGATGCGGAATGGCTGCATACGGGGCCATCCGCCGAATTCCGCGCGTTTCTCGCGGAGCTGTTCGCGCAGGCCGGCCTGCCGGTGCCGCGCCGCGTGACGCGCTGCGCGTCGCAGACGCTGTTCTACGCACTGGCCGTCAACAGCGACGTGGTGACGGCGTGGACGCAGCTCGCACTGCGCAGCGAAGATGCGTCCGATACGCTGAAGACGCTCGATCTCGTCGGGCAGCCGCCCGCGCGCAACCTCTATCTGTTGTTCCGCGACAGCGCGGTGCTCACGTCGTCGGCCGAGTACTTCGTCCGCTGCATCGATGAAGCCGTGCAGGCCGAGCGTGCGAATGCCGGCGGGAAGAAACGCGGCACGCGCTCGCGTGCGCCGCGTGCGTGAGATGCCGGCCTACGGCGCGACGCGCGACAACGGCACCGCTTCGTCGCGCAGCTTCAGCACATCGCGGCCCGGCGCATCGCCGAACAGGCGCGCGTATTCGCGGCTGAACTGCGACGCGCTCACATAGCCGACACTGCGGCACGCCTGCCGCGCATCCATCGCCGACAGGCACATCAGGCGGCGTGCCTCCTGCAGCCGCAACACCTTCTGGCATTGCAACGGGCTCATCGACGTGACCGCACGGAAGTGGTAATGGAAGGTCGACGGGCTCATGTCCACCTGCCGCGCAAGCGATTCGACCGTCATCGGGTCGAGGTAGTGGTCGCGTATCCAGGCGACGGCGCGCGAGATGCGCTGCGTCGTCGAATCGGCCTGGCCGACCTGCGCGACGCGCGCACCCGACGGGCCCCGCAGCAGCCGGATGAGGATTTCGTCGACGATCAGCGGCGCGAGCAGGTCGATGTCGTCGGGGTGCGCGATCAATTGCATCAGGCGCACGACGGCGTCGACGATTTCAGGCGGCGTATCGTGCGTGTCGAGCGCGCTGTAGTCGGCGGCTTTCGGCAGCCCGTGCGGAAACACGCGCGGCGTGAGTGCCGCGATGCGGTCCGGGTCGAGATCGAGTTGCACGTAAAGGAACGGCTCGGCCGGGTTCGCGCGTATCACGCGGCCGGTGACGGGCAGGTCCGCTGTCGCGACCATCATCCGCGATTCGTCGGTCACGTAGGTGTCGTCGCCGACCCGCGTCGATTTCGCGCCTTGCCCGACGATGCTCAGGCACGCGTGGTGCACGCCATGGTTCCAGGGCGGTGGCGACGCGGACGCACGCCCGATGCGCATGCCACGTACCGGGAGCTCGAACGTGCCGTCGTGCGGTGCATAAGCGGCGATCAGCGCGGCGAGCCGGGCCGTGGGCGACAGGGCCGGCAACCGAGGGTCGTGATCGGGCGTGATGCGCTGTAGCGGCGGCGTTCGGGCGTCGATTTCCATGGTGCGTGAGTGGATGGCGGAGTGGTCAGTGCAAGGTGCGCGGCTGCGATTCCCTGTTGGTGTCCCGGCAGGGGTGCCGGCACGGCGGTCACATCGTACGGCGAGTCGCGTGCACGTGATTGCCTAAACCTGTAGGAAATTAGCCCGATCATCCGGATCTGCATGGCCGGTGGCCGCATCGCTGGTCACTGCGCGGTGTGCAGCGCACAAATTCGGAAATTAAGGCAAAACAATCGCAGGATCGGGCAAGCCATTTTCCGGCCGTTTTCATACCATTGCACCTGCTGAAACAAACGTGATCCAGTGCATTCCGGCGATGCGGGTATGACCGTCGCATGGCCGGTGGATGCCGCCGGCATTGCCGCAGCGAACCACTGGAAAAGACTCAGGACTGCTATTCGAATAGTCATGCATCGGGCCAGTCGAGGCCGGCTTGCGTCCGTTGCATTCCGGCTCGCGTCTGGCGCGAGCGTGCCGACCGACCCGGCGTGGCTGGCGTCGGTGCAGCCGCATTGGCCGGGCCGTTGCATGTCGGTCGCGATGCGGCGACGGAGGTGCGCGTCAAGGCAGTCGACCGCGCAGGGGAATCCGGACAAATGGACCAACTTCAATCGATTCGGGCATTCGTGACGGTGGCAAGGGAAGGCGGCTTTCGCCGGGCGGCGACCCGGCTGCGCGTGTCGACGGCGATGGCGAGCCGGCTGGTCGATGCGCTCGAGACGCGCCTTGGCGCACGCCTGCTTCAACGCAGCACCTGCCACCAGTCGCTGACGGAAATCGGCGAGCTGTACCTCGCGCGCGTCGAGCGGATTCTCGGTGCGATCGACGAGATCGACGGTCGTTTCGTCGCGATGGGCAGCAAGCCGGAAGGCGCGTTGCGCATTGCCGCGCCGGTCGCGTTCGGGCTCAGCCAGTTGAGCGCATTGCTCGATCGTTTCGTCAACCGGTTTCCGGACGTGCGGCCGACCGTCACGCTGACCGATGCCCATGTCGACCTGACATCCGAAGACATCGATGTCGCGTTTCTGACCGACGGCATGCCGGTGACAGGTGCGCATGCGCTGCACACGCTGGCCGCCTACGAATCCGTGCGCGTCGCGGCGCCGACTTATGTCGACGCGCATGGCGGCGCGGTTGCGTCGGGCGACTGGCCGGACATCACGGCCGTGCGGCTCGATCTGCCGGCGACCGGCGATGACGATGCGGCCGCGTTTCGACCCGACACGGCGCCCGGCGGCAGTTTGGGTGTCGGCCATCTCGAGATGGCACGGCGGCTGGCTGTGGCCGGCATGGGCGCCGCGGTGCTGCCCGCGTATCTCGTCGACGCCGATCTGGTGGCCGGCACGCTGGTGCGCGTCGCGCCGATACGCCCGCTCGCGCCCGTCACGCTGAAGCTCGCGCATGCGCGCACCGCGCATCTGCCGGCCGCTGCACGGGCATTCATCGAATTCGCCGGCGCCGCGTTCCAGCCGGCGAGCTAGCGGCCCGGTTGATTGCCGCGGCTATGCCCGCCCGCCAGGGCAGCGGGCTCATGGTTTTTTCCACGGAAGCAGTTCGACGAACGAACGCTCCGCAGGGCGCAACGCACGCCCGAAATACGTGACCTCATTCGCGGCAAACAGGAAGCGACAGCATTCCGGCCGCGCGTGCAGGTCACGAGGAGATCTGGTGATTCCCATTGAAGGTCGTCTATTTGCGAGAGGTCGCTCCATGCGCGTCGAACGGGTTCCATACCGCTTAATCACTGCTGCAACAGCTGCCGTTTTCCTGGCCGCGTGCGGAAAAAAAGAATCGGCACCGCCGCCGCAAACGCCGGAGGTCGGCATCGTCACCGTCCAGCCGCAGGCCGTGCCGGCGGTAACCGAACTGCCGGGCCGCACCAGCGCGTTTCTGGTCGCGCAGGTGCGCGCGCGGGTCGACGGCATCGTGCTGCGTCGTGAATTCACCGAAGGCACCGACGTCAAGGCCGGCCAGCGTCTGTACAAGATCGACCCGGCGCCGTACGTCGCCGCGCTGAATAGCGCGAAAGCGACGCTCGCGCGGGCACAGGCGAACCTCGTCACGCAGAACGCGCTGGTCGCACGCTACAAGGTGCTGGTGGCCGCGAACGCGGTCAGCAAGCAGGACTACGACAACGCGGTGGCCACGCAGGGACAGGCCGCGGCGGACGTCGCGGCCGGCAAGGCGGCGGTCGATACCGCGCAGATCAACCTCGGCTATACCGATGTCGTCTCGCCGGTTTCAGGCCGAGTCGGCATCTCGCAGGTGACGCCGGGCGCGTATGTGCAGGCGAGCCAGGCGACGCTGATGTCGACGGTGCAGCAGCTCGATCCGGTGTACGTCGACCTCACGCAGTCGAGCCTCGACGGGCTGAAGCTGCGCCAGGACGTGCAGAGCGGCAAGCTGAAAACGAGCGGCCCGGGCGCGGCGAAGGTGTCGCTGATCCTGGAAGACGGCAAGACCTATTCGGAAGCCGGCAAGCTGCAGTTCTCGGACGTGACGGTCGACCAGACCACCGGCTCGGTGACGATTCGCGCGATCTTCCCGAATCCGGGCCGCGTGCTGCTGCCGGGCATGTTCGTGCGCGCGCGGATCGAGGAAGGCGTGAACGAGAACGCGTTCCTGGTGCCGCAGATCGGCGTCACGCATGACCAGAAGGGCCAGGCGATCGCACTGGTCGTGAACGCGGCCAACAAGGTCGAGACACGTCCGTTGACGACGGCCGGCACGTACGGCCCGAACTGGATCGTCGAAGGCGGTCTGCAAGCGGGCGATCACGTGATCGTGCAGGGCGTCGACAAGGTGCGCCCGGGTGCGACCGTGAAGACCGTCGCGGCCCAGCTCGCACCGGCGCCGGACGCTGCGTCCGGCACACCGGCAAGCGCCGCGAATGTGTCCGGCGCCGCGCCGGCGAGCACCGTCGCCCATGCTGCCGCGGGTTCGACCGCTGCGTCGTCCGCGCAATAACAAGGAGTCCGTTTCATGGCCAAGTTCTTTATCGATCGCCCGATCTTTGCGTGGGTGATCGCGATCGTGCTGATGCTGGCCGGCGTCGCATCGATCTTCAAGATGCCGATCGCGCAGTATCCGACGATCGCACCGCCGACGATCCAGATCCAGGCGAACTATCCGGGCGCTTCCGCGAAGACGGTGGAAGACACGGTGACGCAGGTGATCGAGCAGCAGATGAGCGGTCTCGACAACTTCCTGTACATGTCGTCGACGAGCGATGACTCGGGTAACGCGACGATTACGCTGACCTTCTCGCCGGGCACGAATCCGGACGTCGCGCAGGTGCAGGTGCAGAACAAGCTGTCGCTCGCGACGCCGAACCTGCCGCAGGTCGTGCAGCAGCTCGGCATGCAGGTCACGAAGTCGAGCAGCAACTGGCTGATGTGGTTCGCGTTCAACTCCGACGACGGCAGCATGTCGAAGGAGGACCTGACGAACTACGTGGCGTCGCACGTGCTCGATCCACTCAGCCGCGTGAACGGCGTCGGCCAGACGCTGCTGCTCGGTTCGCAGTTCTCGATGCGCATCTGGCTCGACCCGGTCAAGCTGACCAACTACAGCCTCACGCCCACCGACGTGTCGGCTGCGATCACGCAGCAGAACGTGCAGATCGCGGGCGGCCAGATCGGCGGCACGCCGGCGAAGCCGGGCACGATGCTGCAGGCGACGATCACCGAATCGACGCTGCTGCGCACGCCCGAGCAGTTCGGCAACATCCTGCTGAAGGTCAACCAGGACGGTTCGCAGGTGCGCCTGAAGGACGTCGGCCGCGCGGCGCTCGGCTCCGAGAACTACACGTTCGACACGAAGTACATGGGGCAGCCGACGGCCGGCCTCGGCATCCAGCTCGCGACTGGCGCGAACGCGCTGGCGACTGCCACCGCGCTGCGGGCCAAGGTCCAGGAGCTGTCGAAGTACTTCCCGCACGGTCTCGTCGTCCACTATCCGTACGACACGACGCCGTTCGTGCGCCTGTCGATCGAGGAAGTGGTCAAGACGCTGCTCGAAGGTATCGTGCTCGTGTTCCTCGTGATGTACCTGTTCCTGCAGAACCTGCGGGCGACGATCATCCCGACGATCGCGGTGCCGGTCGTGCTGCTCGGCACGTTCGCGATCATGGGCGTCGCCGGCTTCTCGATCAACACGCTGTCGATGTTCGGCCTCGTGCTTGCGATCGGCCTGCTGGTGGACGATGCGATCGTGGTGGTCGAGAACGTCGAGCGCGTGATGGCGGAGGAGGGCTTGTCACCGAAGGAGGCGACCCGCAAGGCAATGGGCCAGATCACCGGCGCACTCGTCGGCGTGGCGCTCGTGCTGTCGGCGGTGTTCGTGCCGGTGGCATTCTCCGGCGGGTCGGTCGGCGCGATCTATCGTCAGTTCTCGCTGACGATCGTGTCGGCGATGGTGCTGTCGGTACTCGTCGCGTTGATTCTGACGCCGGCACTGTGTGCGACGATCCTCAAGCCGATCCCGCAAGGGCATCACGAAGAGAAGAAGGGCTTCTTCGGCTGGTTCAACCGGACGTTCGACCGCAGTCGCGATCGCTACACGAGCGGCGTGAACCACGTGATCCGGCGCTCGGGCCGCTGGCTCGTGATCTACCTGGCCGTGTTCATCGCGGTCGGCGTGATGTTCGTGCGCCTGCCGAAGTCGTTCCTGCCGGATGAAGACCAGGGCTACATGTTCATGATCGTGCAGACGCCGTCGGGCTCCACGCAGGAAACGACCGGCAAGACGCTCGACAACATCAACACGTACCTGACCACCACCGAGAAGGATGTGGTCGACTCGGTGTTCACGGTCAACGGCTTCAGCTTTGCGGGTCGCGGCCAGAACGCCGGTCTCGTGTTCGTGAAGCTGAAACCGTACGAGCATCGCCAGCGTTCGGACCAGAAGGTGCAGGCGCTGATCGGCCGGACGTTCGCGCACTACGCGCAGTACAAGGACGCGATGGTGATCCCGTTCAACCCGCCGTCGATTCCCGAGCTCGGCACCGCTGCCGGCTTCGACTTCGAGCTGACGGACAACGCCGGTCTCGGCCACGAAGCGCTGATGGCCGCGCGCGGGCAGTTGCTCGGGATGGCCGCGAAGGATCCTGCGCTGGCACTCGTGCGCCCGAACGGCCTGAACGATACGCCGCAGTACAAGGTCGACATCGACCGCGAGAAGGCGAATGCGCTCGGCGTGACGGCTGCCGCGATCGACCAGACGTTCTCGATCGCGTGGGCGTCGCAGTACGTGAACAACTTCCTGGATACGGATGGCCGGATCAAGAAGGTGTACGTGCAGTCGGACGCGCCGTTCCGGATGACGCCGGAAGACATGAACATCTGGTACGTGCGCAACAGCGCGGGCGGCATGGTGCCGTTCAGTGCGTTCGCGACCGGCCACTGGAGCTACGGTTCGCCGAAGCTCGAACGCTACAACGGCGTGTCGTCGATCGAGATCCAGGGGCAGGCCGCGCAAGGCAAGTCGACCGGGCAGGCGATGGCGGCGATGGAAGCGCTCGCGAGCAAGCTGCCGGAAGGGATCGGCTATTCGTGGACCGGCCTGTCGTTCCAGGAAATCCAGTCCGGCTCGCAGGCGCCGATCCTGTACGCGATCTCGATCCTCGTCGTGTTCCTGTGTCTCGCGGCGCTGTATGAAAGCTGGTCGATCCCGTTCTCGGTGATCATGGTGGTGCCGCTCGGCGTGGTCGGCGCGCTGCTCGCGACGATGCTGCGCGGTCTCGAGAACGACGTGTTCTTCCAGGTCGGCCTGCTGACGACCGTGGGCCTGTCCGCGAAGAACGCGATCCTGATCGTCGAGTTCGCGCGCGAGTTGCAGGCCGGCGGAAACATGGGGCCGGTGCGCGCGGCGATCGAGGCGGCGCGCCTGCGGCTGCGTCCGATCCTGATGACGTCGCTCGCGTTCATGCTCGGCGTGCTGCCGCTTGCGATCAGCAACGGCGCGGGCTCGGCGAGCCAGCACGCAATCGGTACGGGCGTGATCGGCGGGATGATTACGGCGACGTTCCTCGCGATCTTCATGATCCCGATGTTCTTCGTGCGGGTTCGCGCGATCTTCAGCGGCGAGACGGAAAACGTCGACGACGCATGGCGTCTCGTGCAGGGCGACCTGCAGCGCGGTCACGACGACGCACACGATTCGAAGGGGCAGTAACGATGCAAAAACACGCTTTGACTACGACCGTGGCCGCCCTGGCTGCCGCGTTGTTCGCCACGGGCTGCACGATGGCGCCGCATTACAAGCGGCCTGATGCACCCGTCGCGCAGGCGTACCCGGCCGGTGGCGTCTACGCGACGCAGCCGGGTGCGGCCGGCGCGCGCAGCGCGAACGGGCAAGCTGCAACCGCCATCGGCTGGCGCGAGTTCTTCGTCGATCCGCGCCTGCAGCGGCTGATCGAGATCGCGCTGAAGAACAACCGTGACCTGCGCGTGTCGGTGCTGAACATCGAGGCGGCGCGCGCGCAGTACCAGATCACGCGCGCGGGCCTGTTCCCGACGCTCGATGCGACGGGTACCGGTAACCGTCAGCGCCTGCCGAATGCGCTGTCGGTGGCGCCGGGCCGCAACATCACGACGACCTACAACGTCGGCCTGTCGGCGTCGTGGGAACTCGACCTGTTCGGCCGCGTGCAGAGCCTGAAGGACCAGGCGCTCGCGCAGTACCTGTCGACCGCGTATGCGCGGCAGGCGTCGGAGATCTCGCTGGTGTCGCAGGTGGCGGATCAATACCTGACGCTGCTGTCGACCGACGATCTGCTGAAGGTCACGGAAAACACGCTGAAGACGGCGCAGGACTCGTACAACCTGACGAAGCTGCAGTTCGACAACGGCACGGGCTCCGAGCTCGAGCTGCGTCAGGCGCAGACGGTGGTCGAGCAGGCGCTGTCGAACCAGCAGGCGCAAGCACGGGCACGTGCGCAGGCGTTGAACGCACTGGTGCTGCTGATCGGCGAGCCGCTGCCGGACGATCTGCCGGCGGGCATGCCGCTCGACGCGCAGAACCTGCTGACGGACGTGCCGGCCGGCCTGCCGTCCGACCTGCTGACGCGTCGCCCCGACGTGATGCAGGCCGAGCAGTCGCTGCTCGCGGCGAACGCGAACATCGGTGCGGCACGCGCGGCGTTCTTCCCGAAGATCTCGCTGACGGGTGCGTTCGGTACGGCGAGCCCGACGCTTGGTGGCCTGTTCAAGGCCGGCACGGCGGCGTGGTCGTTCGCGCCGAGCATCGCGTTGCCGATCTTCGAAGGCGGCGCGAACATCGCGAACCTCGATCTTGCGCACGTGCAGAAGCGCATCGAGATCGCGAACTACGAGAAGGCGATCCAGTCGGCGTTCCGCGACGTGGCGGACGGGTTGGCCGCACGCGGCACGTACGACCAGCAGATCGCGGCGCTGGAGCGCAACGAGCACGCGCAGCAGCGACGTTTCGATCTGTCGGACCTGCGTTACAAGAACGGTGTCGACAGCTACCTGTCGGTGCTGACCGCGCAGACGGACCTGTACAGCGCGCAGCAGTCGCTGATCAATGCGCGTCTGGCACGCTGGACCAACCTGGTCAACCTGTACCGTTCGCTGGGCGGCGGGTGGATCGAGCGGGCCGGCGAGACGCCGCGCGCGCCGGATGCACCGGTCGACTACGACAAGGCGGCCGCTCCGGCGCCTGCGTCGGCAACGGCGACGAACGGGTAAGCAAGACCAAGGGCAGGGGCGAGCCATTGCCCCTGTTCGCGGAGGCTGCCCGACGCGAAAACAAAAACGCCACGGATGAAAATCCGTGGCGTTTCTTTTTGCGCAGTTTACGTAGCCGCTCGCGCCTGAAACGGCGTTACGTTTAACCCTGCTTTTCCCAAAGCGTGCGGCCGAAGAACGTCAGCGTGCGATCCCACGCCATTTGCGACCACACCGGATCGAACTGCGTGCCGGCGATACGGCCGGGGCCGACAGCCGTTTCGTTCGCGAATGCGTGATGCGCGAGATAGCGATGGAATTCGACATTGACATTCGCATCGGTCAGCTTCTTCTCGAGTGCATCGACCTGGTCGATCGCAAAGAACGCATCCTGCGTGCCCCAGTGGCCCATCAGCGGCACCTTGAGCTTCGCCGGATCGAGGTAGTCGAGCGGCGGGAGGCCGTACCACGTGACGCCCGCGTCCGCATCGGCGAACTGCAGCGACAGCAGCGTGAGTGCGCCGCCCATGCAGTAACCCGTCACCGCGACACGCGAGGCGAGCGTCTTCAGATGCGTCACGGCGCCCGGAATGTCCTGCGAAGCCGCGTCGCCGAAATCGAGCCCGGTCATCAGGTGGTGCGCTTCCTCTTCCTCGACCGTCGACTTGCCGCGATACAGGTCGGGCACGAGCGCGAAGTAGCCGCAGCGCGCGAGGCGATCCGCGACGCCACGGATCTGGTCGTTCAGCCCCCACCATTCCTGGATGACGACGACCGCGGGCGCGCCTTCGGTCTTGGCCGGCGTGGCGAGATAGCCCTGCAGTTCCTGGCCGTCCGGGCGTCGAAACGTGATCATGGAACCGGATGTTTGAGACATGAAACCGCTCCTTTTCGAAAAATGCGATGAGTGCGGCATCGGGGCCGGCCTGCGGGCGCGGCGACGATCGGGCAAGCCGGGCGTCGTGGTTCCGCTCGCGTTCGTTTTGGCCGGCACCGACCACGCGGCCATTCTATGCGCAAACACCGGCTGCCGTCGTGAACGGAGCCGCGCGGCACGCGACTCGCGAGACCGCATCGATCGGGGCGCGCAATCCGTTCCGGGCGCGGACGACCGGAAAACAAACACCCCAAAGGTTGGATCAAAATCCAACTTTTGGGGTGCAGTTCAGAGCGGGGTGTTTCGTTTGCTGCGCGCGTATCGGAATACGCGGTCGCGTGTCCGGCTTACTGGCCGAAATATACGGAGTCGCGGCCATCCTGCTTGACTGCGATCGCGCGGCCGGCGCGTACGCCGGCGGAGGCTTGCGCGCCGTAGCCGGTTTCATCGGCGTTCGTCACGCGGGCCTGGGCGGTCTGCAGCGCGCGCGGGTAATACTGATCGGAGACTTCGGGTTTGTAGCCGGCCTGTTCGAGCTGGACGAGTTCCGCGCGCACCTGGGCACGCGTCAGCTGGCCCGACGGATTCGATTGTGCCAATGCGCCGTACGAGGCGGACAGGGCGGTTGCGGCGACGACAGCGTAGATGAACGACTTCATGATGACCTCCGGTTTCATTGATTTCGCGCTTCGCTTGTTGCGTTCAGCGGTTGATTGCATCGTAGCGATCGCGTTACCGGTCGGAAATACGCGTTCCAGCGAATAATTATTGCAACTGGGTAAACGATCTGGGGCGGCGGGCATTTCATCTGATGATTGCGAGGCTGTCCCGCGCTGGATAGGGACTGCGGACGGAGCCATGAGTGCGGCGATGCCGTCGATCGGTCGGGGCCAAAAAGCGATCAGTTAAATCGCATTCCGAAGTATGTGAGTGAGGCTGTCTAGATCGTTCTTGCCGTATTTCTGGCACACGGCCGCGTCACTCGACCAGGACCGCCTGCCGTTTCCGGTATTCGGCGGGTGTGATTCCGACGTGCCGGGTGAACGACCGCCTGAGCGTATCGACATTCGCGAAGCCGCATTTCGCGGCGACCTGTTTCGGCGTGTCGTGACCGTTCTCGAGCAAGTGGCGGGCGGCCGAAATGCGGGTCGCCTCGACCCATGCAGCCGGCGTCATGCCGACTTCCGCGCGGAACAGGCGTGCGAAGTGGCGCGGGCTCATGCCCGCATGCTTGGCCATTTCCGCCACCGAATGCTCGAGTTCCGGATTCGCGGCGATCCAGCGCTGGACCTCCTGCAGTACCGAACGTCCGGCAGGGCGCGCCTCGCCCTTGCGGCTGAACTGGAGTTGCCCGCCCGGGCGCTTGAAGAACATGACCAGTTGTGCGGCGACGCGCCGCGCAATCTCGCGGCCGAGATCTTCCTCGACCAGCGCGAGCGCGAGATCGAGCCCGGCCGTGACGCCGGCGCCGGTGCGCAGCTTGCCGTCGCGCACGTACAGTGCGTCCGCGTCGACGGCGAGCGATGGATAGGCTTCGGCAAGCGCATCGGCCGCAGCCCAGTGCGTGGTCAGGTGACGACCTTTCAGCAGGCCGGTGGCCGCGAGGATGAACGCGCCGGTGCAGATCGAGCCGTAGCGCTTGCTCTGCACGGCCGCCGCTCGCAGCCACGCGAGGACGTCGGTGCGCAGTGCGATCCGGCCGGCGCTCGGCGCGCCGGCGACCAGCAGCGTGTCGATGCGCTCAGGAATGTCGGGAACGATCCAGTCGGGCAGTAACTGCGCACCTGACGAACTGCGGATCGGACCGGACTCGCTTGCAATGATCCGCAATGTATAGAACGGCTTCCCGCATTCGGCGTTCGCTTGCGCGAAGACGTCGAGCGGTGCGGAGACATCGAGCAGTTGAACGCCCGGAACGGCGAAAATTCCTACGACCTTCGGCATGATCGATGGTGTGGTGTGTCGAACGTGACGGGTAGCAGTATAGAGGCGCCAGTGGCGCACGATGCGCGCAGACGGGGCCTGTTTCCGGTGTTCTTCCCGCTGCGCGGGCGCCGTGTCCGTCCGTCGCGCAAAATGGCAGGATCTGACGTAACACGTCTATTGGAGACAACTATCGGACGCCGGAGAATCGAGGGTGTTTTCAATGGAGGTCGATCATGACTGAGAACGTTGCAGGCATCACCATTCCCGATAGCCAATTGACGCGCGAGATCACCGAGCTCGTTCGCGATACCGCGTCTCCGTTGCTGTTCCATCATTCCAGCCGAGTGTTCTATTTCGCGGCGCTTGCGGGCCAGCGGCGCGGGCTGAAATACGATCCCGAGTTGCTCTACTGCGGCTGCATGTTCCACGACATGGGGCTCATGCACAAACACAGCAGCGCCTGCGAGCGTTTCGAGGTGGACGGCGCCAATGCCGCACGCGATTTCCTGAAGGGCAAGGGCATTTCGCAGCAGGATATCGACGTCGTGTGGACCTCGATCGCGTTGCATACCACGCCGGGCATCCCGCAGCACATGCATCCGGTGATTGCGCTCGTTACCGCGGGCGTCGAGATGGATGTGCTGGGCCTGACCTATCCGGAATACAGCGATGTGGAGCGCGAGGCCGTCGTTCGTGCGCATCCGCGTACGCCGCACTTCAAGGAAGACATCATTCAGGCGTTCTACGACGGGATCAAGCACAAGCCTGACACGACGTTCGGCAACGTGAAGGCCGACGTGCTCGCAGACAAGGATCCGCATTTCCACGCAGGCAATTTCTGCAGCGTGATCCGGTCGTCCGCGTGGGTTGGCTGATTGCTCGCGGTGTGGCGCACGATCCCGGATATTGAGCGGAGGTCGTGCGCGAAAAGTGAATCGCGGTTCCTGAATGACTAGGTAGTGCGACTGTATATGGCAACTGCGCGATCGAACCTGGGCACCCGTGAACGCGGTATCGTCCGGCGATAAGACCATCATTCGGACAGCCGGCCCGGGCGGCCCCGCACCGTTGTCGGACGTCTGGTGCGATCGCGCAATGATCCTCATGGCGCGGGCATCGCGACGACACAGGTTCGGCTGGCGGCGTCGTCGAGGCAAGCGGGGCGGATTCGTGTTGTGGCATCGGCAGCGTCGCGGGCGGAAAGGTACCCGTGTATGGGAGCGTGATCGTAACGCTGCCGGATTTTCAACCGATACGAGCGTTCCAATGGCTTCCACACTTCACGACTTACCCGACAGCCCCTGTGTCGGCGTGTGCTCGACATTGTTCGACGATGTCTGCAAGGGATGCGGCCGAACGGCCGACGAGGTCTCGCACTGGGTGTTCATGAACGATGACGAGAAACGCGCGATATGGGAACGTATCCGTCACGAGTGCACGGCGATGCGATTCCATCGCGACGGACGGTGAATCGCCAGAAGCGGCGTTCCGGGTGACGGGGGCACGCTTGAAGAACATCTTCTTGTCCTGATCGAACCACTCGACCTTGTCCGGAAGGATGAGCCTGCGAAATCGGAGAAAATGAAATCAGTTAAAAAGTTGTTACGTGACAACCGTACGACGTTTGTCTGGACTTTATATACTGAATAATTGCATCCCATCCCCCGGGCGAATCTTCGATTCGCGGCCACAGAAGCTTGCCTCCAGGTCGGTGGGGCACGTCGTCCGCGCCTTCGCAGGCACCCCGGCGAGCACCACAGGCGCGCCCCTCATCCGCGTCCGCAGGTTTTCGGCAAAACGCCTATAATGATTGGGCAAATTGCCGGGAGAGGTCATGAGCACCATTGCTTTCCATCCTTCGGGCGTCGCGCATCCGCGTCAGGCCGAATTCACGATTCTCGAACAGCTGCTGGCGATCCGTGTCCGATCGGGGGCCGATCTTGCCGAGCTGGCGAGCGCCCGCATCGACGTCTCGGTGATCGACCGTCTGTCCGAGCGCGGGCTGAAATCCGACGAGCTGGCCTTCATCATTCCGCGTCGCACGCTGAGCCATCGTCGCCAGGCGCACGAACGCCTGTCGCAGGAGGAATCCGACAAGGCGATCCGTCTCGCGCGCATCGTCGCACAGGCGACCGCCACGTTCGGCGACCAGGAGAAGGCGATGGCGTGGCTGCGCAACGGGCTTCAGCGCTTCGGCGGCCGCACGTCGCTCGACATGGCGAGCACCGAGCATGGCGCGCGGCTCGTCGAGGAAGCCCTCACGCAGATCGACGAGGGGTACTTCGCTTGACGACACTGTGGCGGATCAGCAATTTCGCCGACCTGAAAGGGATCGGCGGGTTGCGCGCCGGCGGGCGCTGGCATTTTGCCGGGCAGCCCGTCGTGTATCTCGCCGAGCATCCGGCGCTCGCCCTGCTCGAGACGCTCGTTCATTTCGAAATCGCCACGGTCGCGCAATTGCCGAGCGGATACCAGTTGCTTCGCATCGAGGTGGCCGATTCGGTCGATATCGCCGAAATCGCGGAGGGCGACGCGCCGGAGGACTGGCGAACCAACGTCGACTGGACCCGCAGCGCCGGCACCGAGTGGCTGCATACGCAGCCGAGCGCGCTGCTGCGCGTGCCGAGCGTCGTCGTGCCGCACGCGCACAACTTCCTGCTGAATCCGCTGCATCCGGCCGCTTCCGAGGTCCGTATCGCCGAAGTCATGCATTCGCCGTACGACACACGGATTCTGCGGCTGATCCAGTCGCCGTCGGGCGAATAGGGCGCCGAGCGCGGGCCGGATCAGCGCTCGTGCGCGGCGCGGTCCGCGGCCGCATCGGGCGGCAGCGTCTGCCGGATGCGCGTGACTGTTCGCGTGCTGACGAGACCGAGCATCGCACTGACGTCGGCATGCGCGTGGCCTGCAAGCAACTGGCGGCGCGCATACGTGTTGCGCAGCACGCGCGGGCTCATGTCCGCCGCGTGGAAACCGATCGCGGTCAGCGCGTCGCGCACCACGAGCAGCAAGAACATGTCGTTCATCGCGCCACCGCCGCGCGGCGCGGGAAACAGCAACGCGGATGCCGGCATGTCTGCCGAGCGCACCCGCCATGCGGCGAGCGGCGCCAGCGCAAATTCGGCGAGCGTGATTCGGCGCGCCGGCCGCGCCCGATCGCGCGGCACGGCGAGCGCAGGCGGCTGTGCGTCGAGATCGGGCGCGTCGCAGGTCGTCGCCCGTATCTCGGCCGACGTGATGCCGCTCGCCAGCAGCAGCGCGACGATCGCGCGATTCCGGCAGTCGGTGGGCGTGTCGTTTGCCCGCGGCTGCACGTGGCGCTGCAGCGCCGTGTCGGCATCGGGCGGCAGATAGCACGGTTCGGGCTCGCCGTCCGGCCATGCGAGATCGTGCGTCGTCCGGCCGCCCGGATGGATCGTGCGCACGCCGGCGTCGACCAGATGCCGCCCCAGCCGGTCGATCAGCTTCGCGTAGCGCACGCGGGTCGACGTGCCGGGCGCGCAGGTGCGATCGAGTTCCGCCAGGAAGGCCGCGACGTGGTCGGGTCCGAACGTGGCCAGCGACACGCGTTGTGCGATCAGATATCGCAGGAACCGCTCGAACATCGCGACGTGCTGCACGACCGATCGCGGCGCGAACGGCCGGCGATCGGCGCCGGTCGCGGCGGTTTCCTGCCACGCGCGAAAGGCGCCGACGGGGTCGTGAATCCAGCGATTCGTGTCCATGCACGATTTATAGCCGGACGCGGTCACGCCGGCAATCGTCCCGATGTCCTGTTGGCCGCCCGGCCCGATGCAAGCGACGTGTCAGTGCGCGGTATGCGTGTCGTCGATGCCGTCGTTGTTCATCGTCAGGTAGACCAGCACGAGCAGCAGCGTGATGAAGAAGCGGAACGCGTCCGGCACGCCGTTCCATTGCTTCGACATCCACATGCCGAACCACTCGCCGCCGACCGACATGAAGGCGACCTGCCACGTGAGGAAGCCGAGCGTCAGGCCGGCGATCGCATACGCCTTGGCCGCGCGGAATGCCGTATCGCCGGCGCGTCGCGCGCGCAGCAGGCGGACACCGCCGATCCAGCACAGCACGGCCGTCAGCGTTTCCATCGAGATGATGCCGACATAGCCGGCGTGATGAACCCACGTCGTGCCGATCGCGCGATACATGATCCCGTTGCCGGGGAACGTCGTGTCCATCAGGAACACGTGATGCACGAACGCGAAATTCGTCGCATAGTCGGTGATGTTGCCGAACGCGACGAGCGACGCGAAAAAGGCCATGGCAAGCACCATGGCTGCCTTGGAAAGACGAACCATCATAATGGACTCCGAAATGAATGGGCAGGCGAAAGCGCGACCGCGCGGCGATCAGCCGGCGTTCGGAGCGATACCTGCGTGAGCGTGTCCGGCGGGGCCGGTGGTTTGCGTGCGTGGCACGGCGGCGCGGAGATCGGGACTGGAAAACCTGAAGCCGGGGCGGCGTCGAGGAGACGCACGCGCCGGCTGGATCGAGTGCCCGCGCCAGGAGGGAGCGGCGATTGTCGGTCGAACGACGGGAGTCGTCAAGCGGGGCTTGCGCGCGTGTCGCGCTGCCGGCCGTCGCCGTCAGGCGTCGCGCGAAGGCGCAGTTGCCGCTGCCGTTCCCGCCTGTCCGCTCAGTCGCGCCAGCGCAGCGAACGCCAGTTGCGTTGCAATGGCCGCGAGCGTGCCGGCCGCCATGCCGTTGCCGAGCACGATCTGCACCGGCGAGCCGAAATGGCGATACAGGTTCGGCACCAGGATCGGCGCAAGGCCGACGACGAGCGCGGCCGCGAGCGTGTACTGGTTGGCGCGCGCGTGCAGGTCGACGCTGGCGAGCAGCCGGATGCCCATCACGCCGATCATTGCGAACACGACCAGCGCGGTGCCACCGACCACGGCGGCCGGAACCGCATAGGCGAGCCGCGCGAGCGGCGCGAACAGCGCGATGACGATCAGGATCGCGCCGGCGGCGGCCGTCACGTAGCGCGAGCGCACGCCGGTCGTCTGCACGACACCGATATTTTCGGCGCTGGTCACGATCAACGGCGTGCCGAACAGCGCGCCGGCCAGCGACGCCAGCGCGTCGCCGCGTATCGTCTTCGGCACGTCGCGCGACAGCGAGATCGCCTTGCCGCACGTTTCACCGACGGCGACCGTCTGCGCGGTGGCCTCGGCCATCGAGATCGCCGTGAAGATCAGCAGCGGCAGCGCGGCCAGCACGTCGAAGTGCGGCATCCCGAACGGCAGCCACACCGGATGAGTGAACAGCGGGCCGTGCCACACGTCGGCGAGCGCCGGCATCGCATCGAGCGCCCAGCCGAGCGTCGCACCGGCCGTCAGGCCGATCAGCACCGCGAGACGTCCGAGCGTGCCGCGAAACGTACCGGCCACGACGACGGTGGCGACGATCGTCGCCAGCGCGAGACCGAGCGCGCGCGGCTGGGCAAAGTCGGCCGAACCGGGCTGGCCGACGACGATCACCGCGTAGATCCGGATCAGGTTGACCGACACGAGCAGCAGCATCGCGCCGACGACGATGCGCGGAAAGAGCCGCAGACAGCGCGTGAAGACGGGCAACAGCACCCAGTAGAACGCGCTGGCGAGCAACGCCGAGCCGGCCGCCGTCGGCAGGCCCGATTGCGCGGCGATGCCGGCGAACAGCATCGTCGGTGCACCGCCGGGCACCATCACGAACGGCATGCGTGCGCCGATCGCGCCGACGCCGAGCGATTGGACCAACGTGCCGATCCCGCACGCGAAGAACGTCGCGCCGATCAGCTGGACCGTCAGGTCCGCCGGCAGCGCGAGCACTTTTGCGATCAGGAACACGGCCGTGATCGGGGACGCGGCCATCGACAGCACGTGCTGCAGCCCGAACAGCGCGAGTTGCCAGGCGGGCAGCCGTGCGTCGATGGGTGTTGAGATCGGATCGTGCGACACGGCAGGCCCCTTCGAAGCGAACGGCGACGAGCGCCGGAAACCGACGGTGAACGTACGGTCAGGCCCGCAGCCAGGGCAGTTGCGCGGCGCTGTAGCGGAACGTCTGGAATACGCTGTTGAGCTGCCCGGGGCCGGTCTTGCGCGCGGCTTCGTCCGGGTATTCGGCGAACCACGGAATCACGTATTCCCAGACGACCTCGCCGGCGGGCGTCACTTCGAACAGCCGGCCCGTCGACGATTCGGTGACGTGCGTGTTGCCGTTCGGCAAGCGTTGCGCGTTGCCCATGAACGGCGTGTAGAACAGGTTCACGACGTCATCCGCATACGACCACACGACGCGCTGCGTTGCCGGATCGATCTCGACGACGCGCGAGAACACGACGTGCGCGCCGTGGCGGAAATTGCCGTTGTCGAACGCAAGGATGTTGCCGTTCGGAAGCGGCACCGGCGCATGCTGGTGCGACACGACGTCGGGCCCGATCCGCAGGTCGACGCGGCCGGTTTCGCGATTCACGCCGATGATGCCTGACGTCGTGCGCAGGCTCATCAGCACGCGGCCGTTCGCATCGACCGCGAGGCCGTTGACGAGCGGCCAGTGATAGCGCCCGAAACCGGTCGCGATCGGGAAATCCTCGGGCCGCAGATGGTCGCGCGCATGCCATTCCCAGACGATCTGCCCGGCCCGGTTCACTTCGCGGATCACGTCCGCATACATCACTTCGTCGTCGCCGTGCGGCGTGCCGCCGGGCACGCGCCGCGCGAACGCGGCGTCGACCGGCTCGCACGCGGCATAGAGCAGGTTGCCGTTCGGCAGCCACTGCGCATCGTGATGGTGCGCGGGATCCTCGTAGCGCCATACGGTTTCGCCTTGCGGCGTGACTTCGTAGAAGTCGCCGCCATGCCACATCGACCACGGCGCATAGCGCGATTCGGATTGCGGATGGTTGCCGTTGTAGCCGAGGTTGCCATTCGGGAGGATCACCGCATGGCGGCCGGGGCGCACGGGCATCTTCCACTGATGGACGACTTCGCCGTCGATGCCGACGAGATAGACGTTGCCGTCGGCCGTCTGCGGCGCGATGAGCGTATAGCCACCCGCGGACAGGGCGGGATCGTGGGCGATGAGGCCGACGCCACGGCGGCGCTGGGTAATCTGGTCGACGGTTGTCACTGCGGTCTCCATTCGAATCGGATGCGGGGATGCAGCGGAATCTAGACGATCCGGACGGTCAGTAAAATTGGATTATTCTTGACGGCCTGTTCGGAAAAATCTAACGGACCTTGCATGCGTTCGATATCGCAGACATTCCGCTGTTTCGACGAGGTCGCGAGGCGCGGCTCGATTCGCAAGGCGGCCGACGCGCTGCACCTGACCGCTGCGGCGGTGCACCAGCAGATCCGCAATCTCGAGGATCAGGTCGGCGTGCCGCTGTTCGACCGGCTGCCGCGCGGCATGCAGTTGACGCTCGCCGGCGAGATCGTGATCGCGGCCGTGCGGCGCGGCCAGCGCGACTTCGACAACGCGCTCACGCAGGTCGAGGACCTGCGTGCACTGCGTCGCGGGCACGTGAACCTGGCAGTACCCGCGTCGACCGCGGAAAGGCTCGTGCCCGACGCGATCCTCGCTGCGATGCAACGCTATCCGGGCGTCACATACAGCGTGCGTTCGGGAAACGGCGAGAGCATCGTGCGCTGGGTCGAGACAGGCGAGGCCGACATCGGCTATGCGTTGCGCCGGCGCACGGCGGCGGGCGTCGTCGAGGTGCGCGCGTTCGCTCAGCCGCTGGGTGTCGTCACGGCGCCCGGCCATCCGCTCGCGGCGTCCGGCGGCAAGGTGCGGCTGCGCGACTGTTTCGCGCATCCGCTGATCCTGATGACGCCCGACACGGAGCTGCGCGCGATGTTCGACCAGATCGATGCGCGGCAGCCGCGCAACGTGCGGCCGCTGATCGAGACGGGCTCGGTGCCGATGGTGCGGCGCCTCGCGGCCGAAGGCGCGGGTGTCGGCTTCCTGATCGCCGAGAACGTCGCGGACGACGTGGCCGCCGGCCGGCTCGCGTGGACGCCGCTTGCCGATGCGGGGGCGCGTTCGTTCAGCTGCATCTATCAGCGGGCCGACATGAGCGCGACCGTCGCGATGGCGATGTTTCTCGATTTCTTCTCCGAGGCGATCGAAGCGATGGAGAGCGGATTCGCGCGCGCCGGCGGCGCAGCCGGCAAGCGCCGACGGGCAGCAAAGTAACGCCATCGGCCGCGTGGGCGCATCGCATTGCGATGCAGTGCAGCACGCGAACCCGCGTGCGAAATCGGCGACGTTGCGTACATAACATCCGGCCGCGCTACGCCAATCCCTTATTGCGGAAAAAAATTCGTTCATGGGACTATCGAACGCGTTGCCGGCGCACCGAGGGGGGCGCAGGCAGCGTGATGTCCATCGCAACGACCTACGAGAACATCGGCAGACAATGAACAGAACAGCGATTTTTCCGTATGCGTCCGCGTTGCTCGCGGCCGCCCTGTTGACGGCATGCGGCGGCGACGTCGAGAACGACGCAGGCCGCACGCCGACACCTTCCACCGATGCGAGCTGCCTCGCGGTCGACAACAGCGGCGCGACGGTCGTGGTGGGCTCGAACCAGCCGGGCGACCCGTCGCTGCCGGAAGCGTCTTCGGGCTATCGCACCGGGATGAAGCCGGTCTATGCGAAGACCTATCTGGTGGCCACGTCGAACGCGTACGCGAGCGCGGCCGGCTGCGCGGTGCTGAAGAAGGGCGGCACGGCCGCCGACGCGGCGGTCGCCGTGCAGGCCGTGCTCGGCCTGACCGTGCCCGAGGCAACGGGCCTCGGGTCCGGCGGCGTGCTGCTCTACTACGATGCGCGCGGCAAGACGCTGCAGGCGTACGACGGCCGGGAAACCGCGCCGGCGGCCGCGACGGAGAACTACCTGCGCTACGTCGATGACGCGACCGACCACTCCGCGCCGCTGCCGAACGCACGGGCGAGCGGCCGCTCGATCGGCACGATCGGCGTGCCGAGGCTGATCGAGGCGCTGCAGCAGGATCACGGCCGCCTGCCGTGGCAGAACCTGTTCGGCGATGCGATCACGCTCGCGACCAACGGCTTCCCGATTGGTGGCCGGCTCGCCGACGCGATCGCGGCGAATGCCGCGAACCTGAAGCGCGACCCCGAGGCCGCCGCGTATTTCCTGAACGCGGACGGGTCGCCGAAGACGCTCGGCACCGTGCTGAAGAATCCGGCCTATGCGCGCACGCTGACGCTGATGGCGCAGTCGGGTGCGAACGCGCTGTACACGGGGCAGATCGCGCAGGACATCGTTGCGAAGATCGCGACGACGAAGGGCGCGGACGGGTCGACGCTCACGCCGGGCAAGACGACCGTCGCCGACCTGGCCGCGTACCAGGCGAAGCGCCGCGATCCGGTGTGCACGACGTATCGCAGCTACTGGGTCTGCGGGATGCCGCCGCCGTCGTCGGGCGGCATCGCGGTCGCGTCGGCGCTCGGCATTCTCGAGAATTACGACCTGAAGTCGCTGAAGCCGACGGCGATCGATCTCGAAGGCGGCAAGCCGACCGTCGCGGGCGTGCACCTCATCACCGAGGCGGAGCGGCTTGCGTATGCCGACCGCGACAAGTACGTGGCCGATACGGATTTCGTGCCGCTGCCGGGCGGCACGTGGAACACGCTGCTGAACAAGCCGTACCTGAAATCGCGCGCGGCGTTGATCGACCCGGCCAAGAGCATGGGCACCGCACAGCCCGGCAATCTGGGCGCGGTGCCGCTCGGCGTCGACACGACGCTGATCGAGCACGGCACGAACCAGTTCACGATCGTCGACGGCGACGGCAACGTGCTGAGCGCAACGACGACGGTCGAGTCGAGCATGGGCTCGTTCCACATGACCAACGGCTTCCTGCTGAACAACCAGCTGACCGATTTTTCCGCGAACCCGGTCGATAGCGCGGGCAATCCGGTGGCCAACCGCCTGCAGTCCGGCAAGCGGCCGCGCAGCTCGATGGCGCCGACGATCGTGTTCGGGCAGGCCGCGGACGGTTCGCGCGGCGATTTCGTGATGGCGACCGGTTCGCCGGGCGGGGGCACGATTCCGCAATATGTGGTCAAGACGCTCGTCGGCGCGCTCGACTGGGGGCTCGACGCGCAGCAGTCGGCGGGGCTCGTCGACTTCGGCGCGAGCAACAGCCCGACGACCACGATCGGCGGCGAGCACCCGAACGTCAACACGGCGAACAACGGGGCGAACGATCCGCTGATCACGGGGCTGCTCGCGCTCGGGCACAAGGTGTCGACGTCCGCGCAGGCGAGCGGCGTCAATACCGTGATGCGCGTAACGGTCGGCCAGTCGCCCGCGTTGCAGGGCGGCACCGATCCGCGGCGTGAAGGCGTCGTGCTCGGCGATACGTTCCGGCCGTAACCGGTCAGGACGCGCGGCCCCGAACTGCCTGCATGCAGCAACGGGCGGTCGGGGCTGCGCATCGTGAAGGTGTCGCAATGACGAGCGTGCATCTGCTTGAAATGGACGCCATCCTGTCGGTGCCGGGCTTTTTCGATTTCCTCGGCGACCTGGATTGCGATCGCGCGCTGGACAGTCGCGATGCCGAGCCGTTCGATGCGCAGTGGATGGCGTCGTTCGATGAAGTCGACGGCGATCCCGGCACAGCGGTCGACCGGCAGGCCGTGAGCGCGCTGAGGGAAAAGGCGTTCAAGCTCGCGTTCGGCGCAGCGGGGGACGCGGTGCGGCGGCATGCGTATCCGACGATATCGAACTCATCGCGAGGAGCGGGTTGTCGGGCTGCACCGATGGCTGGCCGACACACGTTCTTTGGAATGCTTATCGAAGCGGCCGGTTTCCCTGCGAGGCGTTTTGCCGGCCTGTTTTCCCGATCGGCTGCGGCGTGGTCCACGCGGCACGCCTCCAGGTTCACTCGATCCACCGCCCAATTCCGCCGCAAGCCCCCGATTGTCAAACTATGTGAGGCAATCGTCAGCATTTGCAACGGAAGTAACAGTCCCCGCAAATCAGTCGTTTTGCTCGTCCGCGCCGCTACATTAGCTCCACCTGCCGCACGTCGCGGCAAGGCATGCGACAAGCCGCACGAAGGCGGCCCGCAGCAACAACGTCTTTGGGGAGAATGACCATGAACACGATTCGTACGATTCTGGTGGGTGCTGCACTGACGGCGATGGCGACTTCGGCTGCGTTTGCACAGACGGCCCAGACCGGTGCCCAGGGTTCCGCAGGTGTCGGCGCGCAGGTTCAGACGCCGCTGCTCGGCGGTGGCGTGGGCGTGCAGGCTGGCGCCGGCGCGAATGCGGCAGGCTCGGGTTCGGGCGCGGGCAACGTCGTTGGCGGCGCGCTGAACGGCGTCGGCAAGACGGTCGGCGGCGTGGGCTCGGCGGCCGGCGACGCGGTTGGCGGTGCGACGCATGCGGTCGGCTCGGCAGCGGGCACCGCGAAGGATGCCGCCGCATCGGCCGTCCACTCGACGAAATCGCACGTGAAGCACGTCGCCGGCACGGCAAAGAGCCATGTGCAAGGCGCGGTGTCGACGGCAGGCGACGTTGCCGGCGGCGCGAAGGCGAAGGCCGGCGAGGCGCTCGACGGCGCGACGAACTCGGTGCAGGGTGGCGCATCGGTCGGCGTGAAGGGTTCGGCGTCGGCGCAAGGCGGCGCGCTGTAAGCGTCACGCTTCCCGACAGAGCCCGGCCCGCTTCGATGCGGGCCGGGCTTCTTTATGGGCGCGCGCGGCGTGCCGTTCATCCCGTCCTCGATACCGGGATGCGTCGGCGCTCGCCACCCATCCGGCGACGCGACGGGCCTGCCCGCCTGCCGGCACGGACCGGCAACGGGCGGCGTGTGCACCCCCTGCCCATCGCCCGCCGGCCATGCTTAAATAGCGAGGCTCCCGGTTGCCGGGCCGCCGCGATCGCGGCGCCGTCCGATACGGGCCAGCATGTCCGATCGACATCGTGACGACAGACGACACCAAAACGCCGTTCCGGCCAGTCCGGCGCGGCCCGATAACATTCCGAGGCCTCACGTCATGACCATCCTGTTCCGTCTTCTCGCGCTCGCCTGCGCGCTCTGGCTGGCCGCCTGCGCAGGGTCGCCCCCGCCGTCCGGCAGTACCAGCGCATCCGCCGCCGCACCGGACGCCAGCGAACGCCGCGGGCTCGGCACTGCATGGGGCGAGTCGGTGCGATCCGAAACCCGCCAGGTCGATTTCGAACGCGCGGATCCGGCGAAGCCGACGGATCTTGCGTCGGTCTACTACAACGACGCGTTGCCCGGACATCCTCCCGCGTCCCAGGTTCGCCGGTTGCCGACCCGCGTCGCGCTCGCCAACGGCGACATCGCGCTGTCGTTCACGGACGAAAAGGGCGCGCCGCTGCGTCTGGCACGCAACGACGGCCGCTGGCACATGGCGGGCGTCGAAGGTTCGCGCTACATGATCGTGCTGCGCAACCAGGGGCGCCGTACGTTCGAGATCGTGTCGAGCGTTGACGGGCTCGACGTGCTGTCGGGGCGGCCCGGCAGCTATACGAACGGTGGTTACGTGCTGTATCCGGGCCGCACGCTGACGATCGAGGGTTTCCGCAAGAGCCGCGACGAAGTGGCCGCGTTCCGCTTCGCGGCGGTGCCCGACAGCTATGTCGCGAATTCGAAGTATGGCGATGCCGCGAACGTCGGCGTGATCGGCGTCGCGGTGTTCGCGCAGAAGGAGAACGACGAGGAAGCGCTGCGCCGCAACGCGAATCCGTTCCCCGGCAATGACAACGGCTATGCACCGCCGCCGGTGCCGCGCGGCGAGTGACGGCACCTCGTGGATCGGCCGCGTGCGTCGTGACGAACGACGCGCGCGGGGCGTTCCTGGATCGGGGCTGCCCGAACGGCATGCCGGCGCATGCGATGAACTTCACGACCCTCCTGCGCGATTGATGCGGACACGGATCATCCCGACGAAATCGATGGCGTTGAAGCTCGCGGCGCTGGCGCTGCTGGCCTCGAATGCCGCCGTTGCCTTCGCCGAAACGCCGGCGCCCGAATCGGTGCGGCTCGCCAACGGTCACGCGATCGAATGGGCGCGCCCGGGGTTGTTCGAGGTCGATGCCGCCCGCCACCGGAAATCGGCATTGATCGTGCCGGCCGCGCTTCGCCACGCATTGCGCGATGCATCGAGTGTTGCATTCCCGTCGGACCGTTCGAAGCGAATCGACGGCGAAGACTATCTGCTGGTCGTCGTCAACCGCTCGTCGAGCAGCCACCCGACAGGCTATTGCGGCGCGGGCGAAGAAGGGGCGCTGTACGTGCTGGAGCTGCACGGCGCCCATGCCGTGCAGCGTTTCTCGCTGCCGGTTCAAAGCTGCCTCGACTCCGTTTCGCTCGACACCGACGGTGGCGCGCAATCGCCCTACCTGGCGATCGCGTGGCGCGACGACCCGGTCGGCATCGACATCCGGTGGGAATTTCTTTCCCACGGCGGTGCAACGCATCGCGTCTATCGTTTCGTGAACGGCACGTTTGTCGAGACCGGGATTCCGCAGTAACGCGGCCGGGCTGCGGCACAATGGCCGTTCGAATTCGCATCGCGTGCACTCCCACCATCCGGATCGACGGAGAGCCTCATGTCGTTACCCGCTTTCAGGTACCATCCCGACCCGCTGGCAACGGGCAGCGTGATCCGCTCGGACGCGCGCTGCGTGTGTTGCGGCGATGCACGTGGTTACGTGTACGCGGGCCCCGTGTATGCGGTCGACGAGTACGAGCAACGCATCTGCCCGTGGTGCATCGCCGACGGTTCGGCACACGCGCGGCTCGATGCAGTCTTTACCGACACCTATGGCATCGGCGGCGGCGAATGGGATGAGGTGCCTGACGCGGTCGTCGACGAAATCGCCTGCCGCACGCCGGGCTTCCAGGGCTGGCAGCAGGAACGGTGGTGGACGCATTGCTGCGATGGCGCGCAGTTCATTGGCCGGGCAGGTGCAGGCGAACTGACCGCGCTCGACCCGCAGGCCGTTGCATCGATTCGGGCATCGACCGGACTCGCCGAGGGCGCCGAATGGGAGCGCTTTTTCGCCGCACTCGACAAGGACGGTTCACCGACCGCGTATATGTTTCGCTGCATCCATTGCGGTGAACTCGGCGGCTACCAGGATTGCGATTGATGGCCCGGCTGGCGGCACCGCACGTCGATCGCTGGCCCCATCGTCATGAAACAAAGGAATCTTCGTGAAGTTCATCCACGCGGCAGACATACACCTCGACAGCCCGTTGCACGGCCTGAGCGCCTATCCCGACGCGCCGGCCGCGCAGTTACGCAACGCGTCGCGCGAGGCGCTGCGGCAGCTCGTGGATCGTGCGATCGAAGAGGACGTCGCGTTCCTCGTGATCGCCGGCGACCTGTACGACGGCGACTGGAAGGACCACAACACAGGCATCTTCTTCGGCCAGCAGATGGGGCGCCTGCGCAAGGCCGGCATCCGCGCGTTCGTGCTCGGCGGCAACCACGACGCCGAAAGCGAGATGACGAAGAAGCTGACGCTGCCCGACAACGTCACCGTGTTCGGCCACCGCAAGGCGGAAACCCACAAGCTGCCCGAATTCGACGTCGCGCTGCATGGGCAGAGCTTCAAGGACAAGGCTGTCGTCGACAATCTCGCGATCGGCTATCCGGACCCGGTGCCCGGTTACTACAACATCGGCGTGCTGCACACGGCGCTCGAAGGCTATGCGGCGCACGCGAACTATGCGCCCTGCACGCTGGCCGAACTCCATGCGAAAGGCTACGACTACTGGGCACTCGGCCACGTGCACGAATTCCAGCAATGGTCGGGGCCGTCCACGGTGGTGTTTCCCGGCAACCTGCAGGGGCGCCATATCCGCGAGACGGGCCGCCGCGGCGCGGTGCTCGTGACGGTCGAGCAGGGCCGCACGCAGGTCGAGCGCCTGTATCTCGACGTGCTGCGCTGGGAAGCCGTGTCGGTCGACGCGTCCGATTGCCTTACCGTCGCCGACCTGTCGAGAAAAATCGGCCAGTCGCTGGAAGCGCTGCTGACCGTCGACGGCCATGTGCCGCGCGCGGTGCGCGTGACGGTCACGGGGCGCACGCCCGCGCATGGTCTCTTTTTCGGCCGCGCGCCGCAGTTGCGCGCGGAGGTGCTGAACCAGATCGGGATCATCGGCAACGAGCGGCTGTGGCTCGAGAAGGTTCGGCTCGCGACGTCCGCTGCCGATCATCAGCCGGGCGAAAGCGAGCAGCTCGAAGCGCTGGAGGACCTGAAGCAGATCTTGGCCGACGCCGCGCGCGATCCGGATTTCCTCGAACTGCTCGAGCGCGACCTGAAGCCGTTCGTCGGCAAGGTGCGCAGCGACGTGAAGGAAGAGGTGCCGTTGTTGACGATGGCGCGCGCGGGTGAGCTGACCGCACTCGTCGAGCAGGTCGGGCCCGCGTTGCTCGCGCGGCTGGCGAGGGGGGAATAAGCGATGAGGATCAACCAGCTCGATCTGATCAAGTACGGCAAGTTCACCGACGAGACGCTGCGATTCCCGTCGGCCGGCGAGGATTTCCACGTGATCGTGGGGCCGAATGAGGCCGGCAAGTCGACGATCCGCACGGCGGTGTCGGAGCTGTTGTTCGGGATGAAGCTGCAGACACCGCTCGATTTCCTGCACAGCACGCCTGAACTGCGGATCGGCGGCGTGCTGGAGAGCGGCACGGGCGAACTCGCGTTCCACCGCGCGCGCGGGCGCAGTCCGTTGCGTACACCCGCCGACGACAAGTTGCCCGACGATTATCTCGCCGCCGTTCTCGATGGCGCCACGCGCGAATTCTTCGAACAGATGTTCGGGCTCGATCACGGGCGTCTGGTCGACGGCGGCCGGAGCATTCTCGACGCGTCCGACAAGCTGGGCCAGGTGCTGTTCGAATCGGCTGCCGGTGTCGGCAGTCTCGGGCCGGTGCGTGAGGAGCTCGAGGCGCGCGCGGTCGAGCTCTGGGCGCCGCGCCGCAGCGGCAGCGCGTTTGCACTCGCCGAATCGTCGTTCAACGAAGCCGTGACCGAACTGAAGACGGTTCAGGTGCGCACACGCGACTGGGTCGAACGCAAGGACGCGCGCGAAGCGGTCGAACAGCAGATCGAGCAGGCACGCGCGGAACAGCGTCGGCTCGAAGCGCTGCGCTCGAAGCTCGAACGCGTGCGACGGCTGGCACCGTACCTGAAGGAGCTGACGGTCAAGGACGCCGCGCTGGCGGAACTGGGCCCGGTCGTCGAGTTGCCGCCCACCGCGTATGCGGACCTGCTGAAGGCGCAGGGCGATCTCGCCGCCGAACAGAAGGTGCTCGAGGAGCGGCGTGCCGACCTGCTTGCAAAACGGCAGGCGCGCGATGCGATCGACGCCGACGCCGACACGCTGGCGCTTGAAGCCGACATCGAAGCGCTCGACCGGCTGCGCGGCGCGTGCATGAATCACGCGCAGGATCTGCTGCTGCTCGGCGCGGATGTCGAGCGGCACCTGTCCGCCGCGTTTGCAGCCGCCGCCCAGCTCGGCTGGCCGACGGACGAAGCGTCGCTGCGTGCGTCGCTGCCGACCGCGTTGTCGCTGAAGACTGTCGCAAACCTGTTGCGCGAACACGGTGCGCTGCACCAGGCGCTTGCCGGCGCGCGCGAATCGCTCGACGAACGCACGCGCGAGCTTGCGCAGGTGCAGGAACAACAGGCGCGCCTGTCGACCGTCGACGTGCCGGAGGCGCTGCGTGCGGCGCTGGCCGATGCGCAGGGCTTTCGCAACAGTGGCCAGCGCGAGCAGGCGCTCGAACAGGAAATCGCCGCCGCCGAGCGCACGTTGTCCGGCGCACTCGATGCGCTCGGCCAGTGGCGCATGCCGGTCGATACGCTGCGTGCGCTCGACGTGCCGTCGGCGGCGCGGCTCGGCACGCTGCTGAAGGAAGACAGCGAACGCGCGAGTGCGGTCGCTGCTGCACGCGACGCGCGGGACGGCGCACTCGAAGAGCTCGAGCGGCTCGAACTGCAGGAAAAGCACTTCGCGGAGAACCACAAGGTCGTCACGACCGCCGACGTGCTGGCGGCGCGCGCGCGACGCGACGGCGCGTGGGGCGACATCCGCAGCGGCGCGGTCGATCTCGCAATGGGCGCACCTGCGGTCGACGACGCGATCCGCCTGGCGGACGAACTCGTCGACGCACAGCTCGGCGCGACGCAGGCGGCGGCGATGTTGCAGTCGCTGCGCCAACAGGTCGAATCCTCACGTGCCGGCGTGACGCGCAAGCAGGCCGCATTGGACGAGCGCGAGCGTGAGCTCGCCGCGCATCGCGACGCATGGGCCGCGCTCGCGACGACGGCCGCGGTGCCCGGCATGCCGCTGGCGGCGATGGGCGACTGGCTGGCGAAGCGCGACACGGTGTTCGCCGCGCAGGGCGCCCTCGACCGGCTGCGCCGCGAATTCGACACGATTCGCGCCGCGCGGGCGGATGCCGAAACCACGCTGCGCACGGCACTGCGTACCGTGTCGCGCGGCGGTGAGTCGGATGGTTTGGCGGCGCTCGTCGCGATCGCCGAGACCTTCGTACAGTCGGCCGAGAAAGCGCTCGCGCAGCAGGACAGCCTGGAGGATCGCGCACGGGAGGCGGAACGCGGATGCGCGACGGCACAGTCGCGTGCCGGCCACGCGCAGACGGCCTACGATGCGTGGCATGCGCAATGGCGCGACGCGCTGGCTGACGCAAAGCTGTCCACGAGCGCGGCGACGCTGGCCGCGGCGGAAGGTGCGCTCGGGCTCGCCAACGCGGTGACGGTCGAACTGGCCGATGCCGATGCGCCGCGTAACCGGATCGTTGCGATCCGTGCGGAGCTGTCCGCGCTCGAGTCGGGCGCACGAAGGCTCGCCGAAGCGCTCGCGCCGGAATGGTTGACGAGCGGCGACTGGCCGGACGTCGCGCGTCGGCTGACGATGCGCCTCGCGGCTGCCAGGGAAGTCGCGCGTGCGATCGATCGCGCCGACGAGGCCGTGCGGCAGGCCGACGGCAAGGTCGCGGATGCGGCCGCCGCGGTGGCCGGTGCCGATGCGCGTATCCAGCCGCTGCTGCAACTCGCCGGCGTAGCGTCGATCGACGCGGCGCTGCCGCTGGCCGAACGCTCGGATCGCCAGCGCCAGCTTCGGCAGGCGGTCGATGCCGCGCACGAGGCACTGGTGCGCGATGGTGACGGCCTGTCCCGGTCCGCCGTCGAAGCGGAAGTCGCGGAACAGGACATCGCCGACGTACCGGCTCATCTCGAAGCGGTGAAGCAGTCGCTCGGCGACGTCGGCAAGCGGCTGAACGAGCTTGCCCAGCAGCAGGTCGTGGCCGATCAGGCGTTCGGCGCGATCGACGGCCAGTCGAACGCGGCCGTTGCCGAATCGAAGCGTCAGGAAGCGCTGGCGGCGATGGGCGAAGCAGCCGAACAGTATCTGGAGGCGGCCACGGCGAGCCGGTTGCTGAAGTGGGCGACGGATCGCTATCGCGACCAGAAGCAGGGGCCGATGCTCAGGCGCGCGGGTGAGATTTTCGCGGGGCTCACGCTGGGTGAGTTCGCGCGGCTGACCGTCGATACCGAACGGACGCCGCCCGCCCTGTATGCACGACGGACGCAGGGGGCATCGGTCGAGGTCGCCGGGTTGAGCGAAGGGACGCGCGACCAGTTGTTCCTCGCACTGCGGATCGCGGCGCTGGAGTTGCAGCTCGGCAGCCGGACCGCACTGCCTTTCGTGGCCGACGACTTGTTCATCAACTTCGACGATGCGCGCGCGAAGGCCGGCCTCGATGCGCTGCGTGATCTGTCGACGCGAACCCAGGTGCTGTTTCTGACGCACCACGACCACCTGCTGCCGCTCGTGAGAGATGTATTCGGCGCGCGGGTCAACGTGGTCGAGCTCCAGCGCGCACCGGTGGGCGCGTGACGCAGGGCATGCGTGAGTGCCGGCGCACGGGCAGGGTCATCACGAACAGGTAGTATGTGCGGTTCCGAAATGCACGCGGCCGGTTCTGCCGGTCGCGGGCCAGGCCACACGAGGGGGGAATATGAAAAAGCTGGTAGCCGCCATCGCGTTCGCGGCGGACAAGCATCGCAATCAGCGGCGCAAGGACGAAGAAGCGTCGCCGTACATCAATCATCCGATCGCGCTCGCCGACGTGCTGGCCAACGAGGCAGGCGTCGAGGACGAACGCGTGATCGTCGCGGCCGTGCTGCACGACACGGTCGAGGATACGGAGACGACCGAGCAGGAACTGCTGCGACTGTTCGGCAAGGACGTGGCGGACATCGTGATGGAAGTCACCGACGACAAGTCATTGCCGAAGGAGGAGCGCAAGCGTCTGCAGGTCGAGCATGCGGCGACCATCAGCCGGCGCGCGAAGCTCGTGAAGCTGGCCGACAAGATCTGCAACCTGCGCGACATCGCGCGGCATCCCCCCGCGGACTGGCCGCTCGAGCGCAAGCAGGCGTATTTCGACTGGGCGAAGTCGGTCGTCGACCCGATGCGCGGTGTGCATCCCGGTCTCGAGGCGATCTTCGACACCGCCTACGACGCACGGCCGGCGGACTGACGCGCCCGCATGCGATCCGCTCGATCCTTCGGATCCGCCACGTGGCAATCGCCGGCCGTGGCGGGTGTCGATGTGGGTGGCGAAAAGAAGCAGTGCGATCTCGTGATCCTGCGCGGACGGACAGTCGTCTACCGCGAGGAACGGATCGCGCCCGAGGCGGTGCCTGCGCTGTGCCTCGCCCATGACGTCGTGGCCGTGGGTGTCGACGCACCGAGCCTGTGGTGGACGGGGAGCGGGCGCCGCGCGGCCGAACAGGCGCTCGCGCGCGAACGGATCTCGTGCTTTCCGACGCCGTCGCGGGAACAGGCGGTTGCAAGCACGTCAGGCTTCTTCGACTGGATGTTCATGGGAGAGCGTGTCTACCGCGCGCTCGCGGATGCCTATCCGCTGCTGACCGGCGCCCGCTATGCGGGCGGGCGCGCGAGCTTCGAAACCTATCCTTATGCGATCACCTGCGCGCTGCTGGGGAAGGCCGTCGCATCGGCGAAGCAGAAACGCAACCAGCGCCGGCAATTGCTGGAACGACTGGGCGTCGACGTATCGACGTTGAAGTCCGTCGATGCGCGAGACGCGACCCTTTGCGCGTTGACGGCGCAATGCGTCATCGACGGGAATGCGCACGCGTATGGCGATGCGGAGGGCGGATATATCCGCGTGCCGATCGTGAGCGAGACGATCGTTCTCGACGCACTGTAGTCGTGTCGCGCGGCCCGGGCGAGGGGTGTAGCGAAAAGGTGAGCTTTTGCGGGAGGGCGGCGGCCCGCGTGACGGCGAAGGCTTCAGGCCGGGACTGCAGGCCGGCAAACATCGGGATGGCTGGCGCACACGACATCATGCCGGTGCGCTACGCGATCCCGAGCGGCGTCGCTCAACCCTCGAGGATGGCTTTCGGTATGCTGGACAGATCGCAGGCGTCCGCCTGTTCGAAGTAGCCTTCGGCATCGTCGATCATCACGACTGCGACGTCGATCAGCTCGTCGAGCCGTTGCAGCAGCGACTCACGCCACTCGATGTCTTCGTCGCGCTCGGGCGTCTTGTCCAGTTGCTCGATGATCGAGTCGGCCGTCTGCAGGAAAGGAATCGCCTGCTGATAGTTTTCGATCGAGACCATCGCTGCGTTGCGCGCGCCGACGAGTCGCTCGCGATGCTCGTCCGCCAGTTCGGATTCACCGCTGATCCGCGGCAATACATCCGAGATGCGCTGCAGAAGCGGTGGGGCCTGTTCTTCCAGGATGATGGCGCGCTCGCGCAGCGCTGCATATTCGTCGCGAAGGTCGGCGTCGCCGGATTGAGAGGTGCTGTCCATCGTGGATATGAATGCGTGGTTCGGTCGCGGCATGATACTCGACGGCACCCGCTTCCTTGTCCGTTCCGCGACCTCATATATAGAGGGGGACGACAGGCATACGTCACATCAATAGAGGGGGCTCGCGTTGCGATGCGTGGCCCGTCGAGCCCGAAGCCCCCGTGCGCGTCAGCGCACGGGGGCTTTTCAAAATATTTTCACAAAGGGCTTGCATAGACGGGGGTGGGTGCTTAGAATCACGCCTCTTTCGCGCTAACGGAAACGCGGCGCGGGAGAAGGGAAGCAAGGCGGGTGGTGTGCTGGAGTCTGGAGCGCGCCACTGGCCTGGAAGTTGAACCCCGCAGTCGCAACGATGTAGTGTAAAAAGTTGTTGACGAACTGCGAAACACGGTTCATAATCTCGCTTCTCTGCTGCTGAAAACGCAGCGCTGCTGGGAAACACGAAGTTCCTCGCAGAATGCTCTTTAAAAATTAACAGCCGATAAGTGTGGGCGCTTGATGGAAGCGAGCTGATCCTCGGATCAGATAGCGAAAGTATCAAGAGTCTCACACTAAAGTAAGTCAGGTTTATGAAGTAATTCATTTACCTGTCAGCTTTGAGTGAGCGACCGGTTCTTAACCGAACCGAAAACAGTAACAGGTTTAAACTGAAGAGTTTGATCCTGGCTCAGATTGAACGCTGGCGGCATGCCTTACACATGCAAGTCGAACGGCAGCACGGGTGCTTGCACCTGGTGGCGAGTGGCGA